>NZ_BJMM01000001.1 GCF_006539165.1 Streptomyces cacaoi
GGGGGGGGGGGGGGGGCCGATGGGGGGCGACGGTGGTCCGAGGGGGCGTGCCGGGGTCGGCGGCGGAAAATTTGGAATGCCGCAAAAGGGGCGGCGCTTCGAAACCCGCATGCCGGTCGGTATGTCGATCGCCTTCCGATGGTCGGATCCCGAGGACTTCATCTGCTGTTCACAAAGCGAACGTCCTGAATTGCCCGTCGAATCAAAGGAGACCAGGGGGAGGGCTCTCGGATTTCGGCGCTCCGGATGTGGAAACCGCAGGGCCTAACGTCCTGCCCATGAGTGGGTTGGACACACGGCCGGCAGCGCAGGTCTCGGACACGGTGGGAGGAGTCCCCGACGGGGACGGCGTACGCGGCAAGGGGCTGAGCGGGAACTCCGTCGGGCTGCTCGGCAGCGCCGTCATCGGTCTGTCCACGGTCGCTCCCGTCTACTGCCTGACCTCCACGCTCGGCTCCACCGCCGGGGAGGTCGGCCTCCGGATGCCGGCCGTCTTCCTCGCGGGCTTTCTGCCGATGCTGCTGGTCGCCTTCGCCTACCGCGAGCTGAACAAGGCCGTCCCGGACTGCGGCACCTCCTTCACCTGGACCGTGAAGGCGTTCGGGCCCCGGCTGGGCTGGATGTGCGGCTGGGGCCTCGTCATCGCCACCATCATCGTGCTGTCCAACCTCGCGGGCGTGGCGACCTCGTACTTCTGGCTGCTGGCCGGGGAGCTGACCGGCAGCGAGCACGTGGCGGCGCTGGAGGGGAACAAGGCCGTCCACATCGTCACCTGTCTCGCGCTGATCGCCGTCGCGACCGCCGTCAGCTACCGCGGGATGCAGGCCACCAAGGGCGTCCAGTACGCCATGGTGGGGCTCCAGTTGGCGGTGCTCGCCGCGTTCGTCGCCATGGCGTTCGCCAAGGCCGGCTCGGGCGGGCCCGACTTCTCCACCGGCGCCCACTTCTCCCTCTCCTGGCTCAACCCGTTCGCGGTGCAGTCCTTCGGCGCCTTCACGGCCGGGCTCTCGCTGTCGATCTTCATGTACTGGGGCTGGGACACCTGTCTGACCGCCAACGAGGAGACGACCGGCAGCGCGCGCACCCCCGGCCGCGCCGCCCTCATCGCGATGGTGGTCCTCGTCGGCTCCTACCTGGTGACCGGTGTGGCCGCGCAGATGGCCGTCGGCTCCGGCACCCGGGGTCTCGGCCTGGCGAACCCGGACAGCTCCGACAACGTCTTCGCCGCGCTCGCCGGACCCGTCATGGGCCCGGGCCTGGGCATCGCGCTGTTCGTCGCGGTGCTCGCCTCCGCCGTCGCGAGCCTCCAGACGACGTTCATCCCCGTGGCCCGCACCGTGCTGGCCATGTCCGCCTACGAGGCGCTGCCCGCCTCCTACGCCCGGGTCCACCCGCGCTTCCGCGTCCCCGGCCGGGCGACCGTCACCGCCGGGGTGGCCACCGGCGTCTTCTACACCGTCATGACCCTCGTCTCCGAGCACGTCCTCACCGACACCATCTACGCGCTCGGCCTCATGATCTGCTTCTACTACGCGCTCACGGCCTTCGCCTGCGCCTGGTACTTCCGGGCCGAACTGCGGCGCTCCGCCCGGGATCTCGCCTTCAAGGGGGTCTTCCCGGTGCTCGGCGGTGTGCTGCTGACCGCCGTCTTCCTCAAGACGCTGACCGACATGTGGAACCCGGCCTACGGCAGCGGCTCCGCCGTCTTCGGGGTCGGTTCCGTCTTCGTCATCGGCGTCGGACTGCTCGTGCTCGGCTTCGTCCTGATGCTCGTCATGCGGCGGCGCAGCCCGGCCTTCTTCCGCGGCGAGGTGCTCACCCGGCAGACGCCGGCGCTGGTCGTCGAGGAGTGAACCCCGGCCGGGCGCCGCGCTGTCCGCGCACGGCGGGGAACGCGCGGCGCCACCGGCCGGCACAGGCCCCACCCTCCGCGTTGTGGGGGCGGGGGGTGGGCCGCACGCTCAGTGCTCGTGGCCCGTGCCGCGCAGCTCCGCGAGATCCTGGGCGGCCTGGGCCAGCAGCCGGCGCATCGCCGTCTCGGCGCCCCGCGGATCCCGGGCGCGGACGGCGTCCAGCACCGCACGGTGGCTGGGCACCGGGTCCACCGGATGGTGGCCGGGGCCGTGCACCAGCCGGTCGCGCGCGGCCAGCCCGGTGGTGATCACCCGCTCCATGCGCTCCAGCAGTTCGTTGTGGGAAGCGGCCAACAGGGCGCGGTGGAAGGCGAGATCGGCCTCGACCGCCTCCTGCGCGCCGTCGTCCGCCGTGCCCATGGCCGCCAGCGCGTCGTCCAGCGCCGCCAGGTCCTCCGCGGTGCGGCGCTGTGCCGCCAGCCGCACCGCGGCCGGTTCGACGATGCCGCGCACCTCCTCCAGATCGCGCAGCAGCGGCAGGGCGGCGGACGTCTCCGCGCCGGCGCCCGGAGCGGCCCCCGTGGACGCGCCCGCCGAGGCCGTCGCGATCTGGAACTGCCAGCGCAGTACGTCGGCGTCGAGCAGATTCCAGTCCGTGCGCGGCCGTATGAAGGTGCCCCGCTTCTGCCGGGCGTCGATCATCCCCTTGGCCGCGAGCACCTTCAGCGACTCGCGCAGCGCCGTGAGGCTGACGCCCAACTCCTGCTGGAGCGCCGTCAGATCCAGCGTCGTGCCCTCGGCGAGCGTCCCGCCCAGCACCCGGTGCGCGAGGGCCTCCACGGTCTGGCCGTGCACTCCCCGGCGCGCATAGCCCGGCATCGGGCACCTCTCCTTCTGATCCTGCTGTTCCCGCCGTCCGGCGCGGTTCCGGACGCCGTCAGGCCGACGACTTTACGACGCTCCAGCCGCCGTCCACGACCAGCGAGGCCCCCGTCACGAACGACGCCTCGGGCGAGGCGAGATAGGCGACGGCCGTGGCCACCTCGGCGGGATCGCCCAGCCTGCGGGCCGCCGTCTGCGCGGCGCTCGCCCTGCGGGCCTCCTCGGGCACCCTGTCCCACAGCCGGGTGAGGACGGGCCCGGGCAGCACCGTGTTGACCCGCACCTCGGGCCCGTACTCGACGGCGAGCTGCGAACCCAGCGACAGCAGCCCGCCCTTGGCCGCGGCGTAGGCGGGATGGCCCGGGATGCCGTGCCGGGCGTGCACGGAGGAGACCAGCACGACGCTGCCCGCCGTCTCCTCCACCGCCCACCCCGTCCGCAGATCGGGCAGGCACGCGCGGAATCCGAGGAAGGCGGCGGTCAGGCCGACGTCCAGCTGGCGGCGCCAGGAGTCCGGCGGGGTCTCGTGCGCCGGGGCCACCTCGACGGCGACCGCGTTGGAGACCAGCACCGAGACCGGCCCGGAGGCGTGCGCGGCCCCCAGGATCCGCGCCCAGCCCTCCTCGTCGGCCACATCGGCGGCGACGGCGACGGCGCTGCCGCCCTCCTCGGCGACGGAAGCGGCCACGGCACGGGCCCGGTCCGCCGCGATGTCGGCGACGACGACCGTGGCGCCCTCGGCGGCCAGGCGGTGCGCGGTCGCGGCGCCGATGCCGGCCCCCGCGCCGGTGACGACGGCCGTGCGCCCCGCGAACCGCCGGGCGTGCGGCGGAGTTCCGGAAGAAACCATGAGGTCGAGAGTGCGGCGCGGAAACGAGGCCGTCAAGAACTATTCATAAATAACGAGTTCTTGTACGGTGCGGCGTCATCACCGACGAGTCGCGAGGGGCAGGCACCCATGACCGCAGACCGCACCCGCATCCACTTCGGTGGCGACTACAACCCCGAGCACTGGCCCGAAGAGGTCCGCGCCGAGGACATCCGGCTGATGAAGGAGGCCGGCGTCTCGATGGTGACGGCCGGGATCTTCTCCTGGGCGCTGGTCGAACCCCGGCCCGGCGCCTACGACTTCGACTGGTTCGACCGCGTCATGGACGACCTCGGCGACGCCGGTGTCCGCGTCTGCCTCGCCACCATGACCGCCTCACCGCCCCCGTGGCTGACCGACCGGCACCCCGAGATCCTCCCGGAGACGACGGAGGGCGTACGCAAGTGGCCCGGCTCCCGCCAGCACTGGTGCCCCTCCAGCCCCGTCTACCGCGAACACGCCGTCCGGCTCGCCACGCGGGTCGCCGAACGCTACGGCACACACCCCGCGTTGGACACCTGGCACGTCGGCAACGAGTACGGCTGCTCCAACCCGGTCTGCTACTGCGACGTCTCCGCCGAGGACTTCCGCCGCTGGCTCGGCGCACGCTACGGCGACATCGACGCGCTCAACGCCGCCTGGTCCACCACGTTCTGGTCCCAGCGCTACGGCTCCTTCGCCGAGATCCAGCCGCCGCGCACCACCCCGACCCACGCCAACCCCGCCCAGCGGCTGGACTATCTGCGCTTCTCCAGCGACGCCCTGCTGGAGTGCTACCTGGCGGAGAAGGAGGTGCTCGACCGGATCACGCCCGGGGTGCCGGTGACCACCAACCACATGCCGCTGCACAAGCCCGTCGACCGCTTCGCCTGGGCCCCGCACGAGGACGTCCAGGCCCTCGACTACTACCAGGACCCCTTCGAGGACGCACCGCAGGTACGCGCGGGCCTCGCCTTCGACGTGGCGCGCTCGGCAGGCGGCGGGCGCCCCTGGATGCTGCTCGAACAGGCACCGGGTGCCGTCAACTGGCGGGCCCGCAACAGCCCCAAGCCGCCCGGCACGATGCGGCTGTGGAGCTGGCAGGCGGTGGCGCAGGGCGCGGACGCCGTCCTGTACTTCCAGTGGCGGCAGTCCCGGGGCGGCGCCGAGAAGTTCCACTCCGCGATGGTCCCGCACGGCGGCACCGGCACCCGTATCTGGCGCGAAGTGTGCGCACTGGGCGGCGAGTTGGGCTCGGTCCCGGAGCTGGCCGGCACCCGGCAGACGGCGCACACCGCGCTGCTGGCCGACTGGAACAGCTGGTGGGCGCTGGAGCAGGGCTCCCACCCGTCCTCCGCCTTCGACCACAGCGAGACGATGCTCCGCCACTACGAGCCCCTGTTCTCCGCCGGGGTGTCCTGCGACGTGCTGCCGCCCGACGCCGACCTCAGCGGCTACCGGCTGGTCGTCGTGCCGAACCTGTATCTGATGAGCGAGGAGACCGGCGCACGGCTCACCGCCTACGTACGCGGCGGCGGGCACCTGTTCGTCTCCTGCTTCTCCGGCATCAGCGACACGTGCGACCGGGTGCACCCCGGCGGCTATCCGGCGCCCCTGCGCGAGGTGCTGGGCCTGCGCGTCGAGGAGTTCTGGCCGCTGGACGAGGGCGCGGTCACGGCGCTGCGCGGCGACTTCGCCGGCGAGGCCGACCTGTGGTCGGAGGTCATCGACCTCGAAGGGGCCGAGGCCGTCGCCGAGTTCGACGGCGGCGAGCTGGCCGGCCGGCCGGCGCTGACCCGGCACGCCCTCGGCGACGGCGTCGCCTGGTACGCCGGTACCCGGCCCGCGCCCCGGCTGATGCGCGCCCTGCTGGACCGGGTCCGCGCCGAGGCCGGTGCGGGCCCCGTGCTCGACGGGCTGCCCGAGGGCGTCCAGGCCGCCGTCCGGGAGAGCACGGACGGCGCGCGCCGGTTCGTCTTCCTGCTGAACCACACCGAGGCGCCCGTCGAGGTGCCCCTGCCGTACGCCTGCCGGCGGCTGGTGCCGGCCGGTCCCGCGGCCGTCGAGGAAGAGGCCACCGCGGTGCCGCTGCCCGCCCGGGGCGTCGCGCTGCTGCGCGCCTGAGCGGTGCGGCGGCGCCGCGGACATGTGACAAGGAGGTCAGATGCCCACCCGAAGAAGGCTCCTGGCGTGGGGCGCGGCGGCGGCCGCGGCCGGGCCCGGGCTCGCCGCCTGCGGTGAGACGGCCGGCGCCGCGCGCATGACCAGGGCGAGCCGGCGCAGGCCCGGACAGCGGGCACACCTGGTGATGTGGACGTGGGTGCCGCTCCGGAAGGCCGTCGCGCTGTGGAACCGGAAGCACCCCGACATCCAGGTGACGGTGCAGATGGTGCCCGCCAACACCTCGGGCGGATACCAGAAGATGCACTCGGCGGTGCAGGCCGGTAACCCGCCCGACCTCGCCCAGATCGAGTACTGGGCGCTCCCGGAGTTCATGCTCTCCGGCGCCCTCACCGACATCAGCGCCTACGGGGCCGACACGCTCAAGGACCGCTACGTCGACTGGCAGTGGCAGCAGGGCGTCTTCGCCGGCGCCACCTACGCCATGCCGCAGGCGTCCGGCCCCATGGGGTTCTTCTACCGCAAGGACCTCTACGAGAAGTGGGACGTGGAGGTGCCGCGCACCTGGGACGAGTTCCGCGCCGCCGCGCGCAAGATCAAGAAGCGCAGCGGAGGCTCGTACATCAGCGCCTTCCCGCCGGCCAACGCCCAGTGGTTCTCGTCCTTCCCGTGGCAGGCCGGGGCGCGCTGGATACGCACCGAGGGCGACACCTGGATCGTGGACCTGACCGGCGAGGAGTCCCGGCGCGTCGCCGACTTCTGGAACGGGCTGCTGCGGGACGGACTGGTGCTCCCCACCCAGGATTCGCAGAGCGCGTTCTTCAAGGCGCTCCAGACCGGGCGGCTCGCCAGCTGGCCCGGAGCCCAGTGGCAGGACGCCCTCATCCGCGGCAACGCGCCCGGCACCACGGGCAGATGGCGGGTCACCGAGCTGCCGCAGTGGGAGCGCGGCGCACACGCCTCGTCCAACTGGGGCGGCTCCGCCACCGCGATCATGCAGGGCACCCGGTACCCGCGGGAGGCGCTGGAGTTCGCGCACTGGCTCAACAGCGCCCCGGAGAGCATCGATCTGCTGGTCGCCGCCGGCTACGGCTGGCCCGCGGCGAAGCTGGAGCTGGCGGGCTCGGCGCTGGGCAGACCCGACCCGTTCTTCGGCGGCCAGCGCTACAACGACGTCTTCCAGCGCTCCGACCGCCATGTCGACACCAGCTGGCGCTTCTCCCCGACGACCACCCAGTCCTACGCGCGCATCCAGGACAACTTCGGCCGGGTGCTCGCCGGGCACGGGGGCCTGCGGGACGCGCTGCGGGACGCCGAGCGGAGCTTCGTCGACGATCTGCGGGCCAAGGGGCTGAAGGCGAGGGCCGCCTCATGACGACGACCGGCCGACCCGCGCGGCGGCGTTCGGGGCGCACCGCGCGGCCCGACGGCAGGGCGTGGCGGTTCCTCGCCCCGTTCCTGCTCGTCTACGTCTTCGCGATGATCCTGCCGATCCTCTACGCCGTCTACCAGAGCATGCTCACCGTCGAGCGCTCCGGCCCGACGGGTCTGGGCAAGCCGTCCATCGGCTTCGCCGGGCTCGACAACTACGCGCTCGCACTGGACCAGACGGCCTTCGTCGAGAGCTTCGCACGGGTGCTGCTGTTCGGCATCGTGCAGGTGCCGGTGATGCTGCTGCTCGCGCTCGTCCTGGCGCTGCTGCTCGACCAACTGCCCGACCGCTGGGCGGGGTTGCTGCGCTCGGCGTACTTCCTGCCGTACGGCGTGCCCGGCGTGATCGCCACCATCCTGTGGGGCTTCCTGTACGTGCCCGGCATCAGCCCGATCGGCGAGGTGCTCGGCGAGTTCGGGTTCCAGCCCGACTTCCTCGGCTACGACAACGTGCTGTGGTCCATCGCGAACATCGTCGTGTGGGAGTTCGCCGGCTACAACATGCTGATCATCGTCGCGCAGCTGAAGTCCATCCCGCAGGAGCTGTACGAGGCCGCGAGGATCGACGGGGCCGGGCCCTGGCAGACCGCGCTGCGCATCAAGATCCCGCTGGTGCGGCCCGCCCTGATCCTCACCTGCGTCTTCTCCATCATCGGCACCATGCAGCTGTTCTCCGAACCGCTGGTGCTGAAGAAGATCGCCCCCGCCGTCACCCAGGACTACACCCCGAACCTCAGCGCCTACTTCGACGCCTTCGCCAACGCCAACATGTATCTGGCCGCCGCGAAGTCGGTGCTGCTCGCCGTCGCCGCGATGGTGCTGTCGTTCGGCTTCCTCAGCCTCGTCAACCGCAAGCAGAGGAGCGAGCGGTGAACGCCACGACCGCGCCCCGCACCGGGCCCGCAGCGCCCGCACCGGCCGCCTCCCGACCCGCTTCGCGCCCGGCCCCGCGCCGTACGTTGCGGCCGGGGCGCATCGTGCTGGTCGGCGTCGTGACCCTGGCGGCGCTGTACTTCCTGCTGCCTGTCTACTGGCTGGTGATCGCCGCCACGAAGTCGAACGCGAGCCTCTACGGCAGCTTCGGCCTGTGGTTCGACGCGCCCCGGCTGCTGGACAACCTCGGCAGGGTCTTCTCCTACGGCGGCCACATCTATCCGCGCTGGGCGCTCAACTCCCTGCTGTACGCGGGGGTCGGCGCCGTGCTGGCCACCCTGCTGTCGGCCGCCGCCGGGTTCGCGCTCGCCAAGTACCGCTTCCGCGGCCGGGAGGCCGTCTTCAAGTTCGTGCTGGCCGGGGTGCTGCTGCCGTCCACCGCACTGGCGCTGCCGCTGTATCTGATGTTCAGCAAGATCGGTCTGACGGACACCTACTGGGGTGTGCTGATCCCCAGCGTCGTCAGCCCGTTCGGCGTCTATCTGTGCCGGATCTACGCGGAGTCGGCGGTGCCCGACACCGTGCTGGAGGCGGCCCGGGTGGACGGGGCGGGGGAGGAGCGGATCTTCTTCACGGTGGTGCTGCGCCTCATGACGCCCGCGCTGGTCACCGTCTTCCTGTTCCAGTTCGTGCACATCTGGAACAACTACTTCCTGCCCCTGGTGATGCTCTCCGAGGACGACAAGTACCCCATCACCCTCGGCCTGGTGACCTGGCAGCAGGCGGCCGACCGGGTCCCCGAACTGACGCAGTACACCATCGGGGGCGCCTTCGTCTCCGTCATCCCCCTCGCCGTCGCGATGCTCGTCCTCCAGCGCTACTGGCGGACCGGACTGACCGAGGGCAGCGTGAAGGAGTGAGCAGTGAAGATCACCCGGGTCGAGACCTTCGCCGTGCCGCCGCGCTGGCTCTTCTGCCGCGTCGAGACGGACGACGGCCTCGTCGGCTGGGGCGAGCCGGTGATCGAGGGCCGCGCCGAGACCGTCCGTACGGCTGTCCACGAACTCGCCGAGCAGTTCCTGATCGGGGCCGAGGCGCTGCGCATCGAGGACCACTGGCAGCTGATGACCAAGGGCTCGTTCTACCGCGGCGGGCCCGTCCTCTCCTCCGCCGTCGCCGGCCTCGACCAGGCGCTGTGGGACCTGGCGGGCAAGGCGTACGGCGCGCCCGCGCACCAGCTGCTGGGCGGGCCCGTGCGCGAGCGTGTCCGCGCCTACTGCTGGGTCGGCGGCGACGAACCGGCCCAGGTGAGCGAGCAGATCACCGCCCAGCGCGAGGCCGGGTTCACCGCCGTCAAGATGAACGCGGCGGGCCGCACCGGCCGGCTGCCGGACGGCGCCGAGCTGCGCGCGCTCACCGCCCGTGCCGAGGCGGCCCGCGAAGCCCTCGGCCCGGCGGGCGACTTCGCCGTCGACTTCCACGGCCGGTTCTCCGTCGCCGGCGCGCTGAAGGCCGTGAGGGCGCTCGAACCGTACGGCCCGCTGTTCGTGGAGGAGCCGGTGCTGCCCGAGTACACCCATCTGCTCGGCCGGGTCGCCTCCGCCACCGGTACGCCCGTGGCCACCGGGGAGCGCCTGTACTCGCGTACGGAGGTGCTGCCCGCCCTCCAGGCCGGGGTCGCCGTGCTCCAGCCCGACCTCTCGCACGCCGGGGGGCTCTCCGAGTGCCGCCGTATCGCCGCCCTCGCCGAGACCTGGGACGTGGTGGTGGCCCCGCACTGCCCGCTGGGCCCGCTCGCCCTCGCGGCCTGTCTCCAACTCGCCTTCTGCACCCCCAACTTCCTCATCCAGGAGCAGTCGATAGGCATCCACTACCACGGCGGAGCCGAGCTGCTGGACTACGTCGTCGACCGGGAGGTGTTCCGGTTCCACGAGGGGCATCTGCTGCGGCCGACGGGCCCCGGCCTCGGCGTCGAGGTGGACGAGCGGGCGGTGCGCGCGGCGGACGGCCGTGCCCGGCCCTGGCACAACCCGGTCTGGCGGCAACCGGACGGCTCTTTCGCCGAGTGGTGAGGACGGTTCCGTCGCCGAGTGGTGAGAAAGGGGAGAGGGGAGGAGGGGACGGAAAAGAGGGGCGCGATTTCGATGCACCGCCAAGGAATCGGATCTTCAACTTCCGGAAAAATTCTTCGTTGTGATATGCGCCACAGTGAATGTTCTTGAGAGTCGCCGGTGCGCTGTTCCTATAGTGGCCGCGACGAGAAAAGATCAGTGTGCCCGAGGATTTCCGGATCCTTCCCTATGGCGGGCCGGTGACGTGCCGTTTCGCGTCGACGACCTGCCGGGTCCGGGAAACCGCGGTGCAGAATTCGGGATTCCGTTCTCCGGAGCGGACGCCGGAATCCGCGGTTGTTCTCCGTGCCGCTGAAACGGCCGGGAAAACCCGTGGGCGCCCGGGATTTCCTCGTCGCCGCCCAGGGGAGGGGCCGTCGCGTCCGGGACGGGTCCCGACCGCCGTGGGGTACGCCGCACACGGCGGCCCCGCGCCCCTGTCGCCGGGCGAGAGCGTCAGGGAGGGCCCGTGACCGACCACCGCACCCGAACGCCCGTCCCGCTCGCCGTGCGGAGCGCCGCCTGGTACCTGCCGGAGCGCGAGGTGCCGGTGGACGAACTGGCCGTACGGGACGAGACCGAACGCACCACCCGCGCCGCCATGGGGATCGAGACCGTACGGGCGGACGAACAGCTCGGCGCCGTCGACCTGTGCGAGCGGGCCGCCCGCACGGCGCTCGACGGCGCCGGGATCGGGGCGGACGCGCTGGACGCGCTCGTGATGGTCGAGTCCCGCGCCCCCGAGACCCTGCTCAGCTCCGAAGTCACCCGGCTCCAGGACACGTTGGGCGCCTCCCGCGCCACGTCCTTCACCGTCGGCGGGCTCGGCTGCGTCTCCGTGACGCCCGCGCTGCTCGCGGCCCGCGGGCTGCTCGCCGCCGACCCGGACGTGCGGTACGTCCTCGCCGTGCACGGCAGCAAGCCCGCCGCCGCGACCCGCTACCGGCATCCGGTCACCGTCAACGGCGACGGGGGACAGGCGCTGCTGCTGGACCGCGGGCCCGGCCGCGTCCGCGTCCTGGACCTCCTCCAGCGCACCGACGGACGCTACTGGGACCTCTTCCACGTCGCCTACCGCGATCTGCCCACCGAGCAGTGGCGCGAGGAGTGCACGGACGCCGGCACCTACTCCTTCCGGCTCGCCCTGGAGACCCGCAGCCGGTTCGCCGCCCTGCTGGAGGAACTCCTGGGCCGCAACGGGCTCGGCCGCGCCGACATCAGCGGCTACGTCAGCCACAACCTCTCGGCCGGCAGCTTCACCTTCACCGAGGAGTCCCTGGACATCGCGCTGCACCCGGTGTGCCGGGAGAACCTGCGCCGCTACGGGCATCTGGGCCCCAACGACGTCTTCCTCAACCTGTACACGGCCCTGGAGCGCGGGGAGTTCGCGCCGGGCGACCGCGTCGTCCTCCTCAACGCGAGCCCGGTGGCCGCCTGGAGCCTGGTGCTCGTCGAGGTCGGCCCGGAGGGGCCGGGGGGATCGCGCGGTCCGGGGGAGGGCGCGCGGTGAGCGCCGCGGGCGACACCGCCGTGGCGGCCGTGGCAGCGGCGGCCGAACTGGCCGCCGAGGCAGGCGGGTCGGCCGCCGCCTGGGACAGCGCGGGGCGGCTGCCCGTCCCGGTGCGCCGCCGGATGGCCGAGGCGGGGCTGTTCGCACCCGACGTGGCGCCCGAGTACGGCGGCGCCGGCCTCGGCCCCGCCGAGCTGGGCGAGGCGGCCGCCTCGCTGGGCGGGGTGTGCTCGGCGCTGCGCGGCCTGCTGACGGTGCAGGGCATGGTCGCGGCGGCGCTCGCCCGCTGGGGCACCCGCGCCCAACGCGCCGACTGGCTGCCCGCGTTGACGAGCGGCGCGCTGACGGCCGGGTTCGCCGCCACCGAACAGGGCGCCGGCAGCGCGCTGGGCGAGGTCGGCACCCGGATCGAGGAGAGCGGGCCGGGCCACCTGACCGTCACCGGCCACAAGAAGTGGATCACCTTCGGCGAGGACGCCGATGTCCTCCTGGTGCTGGGCACGCTCGACGGCAGGCCCGCCACCGTCCTGGTGGAGGCCGACCGGGGCGGCGTGACCCGCGAGCCGGTGCGCGGCCAACTGGGCATGCGCGCCGCCGGGATCGCGCACGTCACCTTCGACCGGACGAGGGTGCCGCGCGACCGGCTCGTCGCACCGCCCGGCGCCGGCCTGAGCCATGTCGCGGCCACCGCGCTGGACCACGGCCGGTACACCGTCGCCTGGGGCTGCGTCGGCATGGCCGAGGCGTGTCTCGCGGACGCCGCCGCACACGCCGCGAGCCGCCGGCAGGGCGCCGAGCGCCTCGCCGACCACCAGCTCGTCCGCTCCCTGCTCGCCCGCGCCGCCGTCCGCACCGCGGGCGCCCGCGAACTCGCCGCCCGCGCGGGCCGCTCCAGGGCGCCGGGCCCCGGTCGCGGGGTCACCGAGACCATCGTCGCCAAGTACGCGGCGGCCGAGGCGGCAGCCGACACCTCCCGGGACGCCGTGCAGATCCTCGGCTCCGCCGGCTGCGAGCCCGACAGCAGGTGCGGGCGCCACTTCCGGGACGCCAAGGTCATGGAGATCATCGAAGGAGCACAGCAGGTGTCCGAACTCCACATCGCCGAGCGCCTCCTGCGCCGGCACGGGTCGGGCGCGCGGCCCGCCGCGCCGGACGCCGCCGACGGACGGAGGCCCGTATGACCGCCGCCGACGCCCCCGCACCGGCCGCGCCGCCCGTCGTCAAATGCCTCGTATGGGACCTGGACGACACCCTCTGGGACGGCGTCGTCCTCGAACAGGACGAGCCGGAGCCCTTCCCCGAGGCCGTCGGCACGCTCCGCGCCCTCGACGAGCGCGGCATCCTGCACGCAGCCGCCAGCCGCAGCGACCCCTCAGCCGTCTCCCGGCACCTGGCGGGACACGGGCTCGACGACTGGTTCTGCGCGGTACAGGCCGGCTGGGGCGCCAAGTCCGAGGCGGTGCGCCGGATCGCCGAGGCGCTCAACATCGGCCTGGACACCGTCGCGTTCATCGACAACGACCCCGCCGAGCGGGCCGAGGTCGCCGCCGTGCTGCCGATGGTCCGCTGCTATCCGGCCGAGGACGCCGGACGCCTGCCGGAGCGGCCCGAGTTCCGGCCGGAGCACGTCACCGCCGTCGCGGCACAGCGCCGCCGCCTCTACCGCACGGAGTGGGAGCGCCGGCAGGCCGAGGAGGACTTCGCGGGCAGCAGGCAGGAGTTCCTGGCCACGCTCGGCCTGGTGATGGAGGTCCGGCCGGCCGGCGAGGAGGATCTGGCCCGGGCCAGCGAACTGACCGTGCGCACCCACCAGTTGAACAGCACCGGGCTCACCTACGACGTGACCGAGCTGCGCGAGCTGAGCGGCTCCCCCGACCACGAGGTGCTGGTGGCGCGGCTGAGCGACCGGTTCGGCGACTACGGCGTCATCGGCCTGGCCGTCACCCGGCTCGACGGGGACGACGCCGTGCTCCGGCTGATGCTCATGTCCTGCCGGGTCGCCTCGCGCGGCGTCGGCGGCGTGCTGCTGGGGCATCTGGTGGGCCGCGCCCTGGAGTCGGGCCGCCGGCCCGTCGCCCACTTCGTGCCCACGGACGTCAACCGGAACATGCTGGTCACCCTGCGCTTCGCGGGCTTCGCACCGGTCGGCGAGGAGGACGGGCACACGGTGCTCGCCGTGGACCCGCGTGGCGCGGTGCCCCGCCCGCCCGGCCACACCCGGATCGTCGAGGCCCGGTGACGCGGCGGCACCCGGCCACCCGGCCGGCCGAGGACATCCCGAGCGGACGGAAGGAGCCCGGCGTGGGCGAATGGACGGACACCACGGACAGCACGGACAGCGGGGCGGCGGTGCCGGTGCCGCGGACCATCGGCGTCGTCGGCGCCGGAACCATGGGGGTCGGCGTCGCACAGTGCTTCGCCGCCGCCGGGCACACCGTGGTGGTCGTCGACCCGGTGCAGGAGGCGCTGCGCAGCGCGCCCGGCCGGCTGCGCGACGGGGTGCGGGCGGCCCGGCTGCTGCGCCGGCGCGACGCGGCGGCCGGTGCCGCGCCCACCGCCGACCCGGAGCGGGTGACCTGGTCCGGCGAGCTGTCCGTGCTCGCCGACGCCGGGTTCGTCGTGGAGTGCGCCCCGGAGAAGGAGCCGGTCAAGGAGAAGGTGCTGCGCGAACTCGACGCGGTGTGCGGCCCGGAGACGGTCTTCGCCTCCTGCACCTCGTGCATCCCCGTCGCCCGGCTCGCCTCCTTCACCGGACGGCCCGACCGGGTCATCGGCACCCACTTCATGAACCCGGCGCCCCTCAAGGACGCCGTCGAGGTCGTCCGCGGCCCGGAGACCGCGGAGCGGACCCTGCGGCTGACGCTGGCCGTCCTCGACGGTCTCGGCAAGCACGGCCTGGTCGTCCGCGACGCCCCCGGCTTCGTGACCAACCGGGTGCTGATGCTCACGCTCAACGAGGCCGCGACCGTGCTCGACGAGGGCACGGCGGACGCCGACACCGTGGACCGCGTCTTCCAGGACTGCTTCGGCCACCCGACCGGCCCGCTGCGCACGGCCGACCTCATCGGCCTGGACACCGTGCGCGATTCGCTGCTGGTGCTGCTGGAACACACCGGCGACGAACGGTTCCGGCCGTGCCCGCTGCTGTCCCGCCTCGTCGCGGACGGGCGGACGGGACGCAAGAGCGGGCACGGCTTCTTCTCCTACCCGGTGCGCACGCCGCGCCCGGCGTGACCGCTCAGGACCGGGCGTCCTCGGCGGCCGCCCGGTCCTGTTCCTCCTGAGCGGCCAGCAGCGGCGCGAGGAGCGCGGTGATCTGCTCCTCGGCCGCGTCCTTGGTCACACCGAGGCCGCTGAGCACCCCCGTGCCGTCCTCGAACTCCAGCAGCGCCAGCAGGAGATGCTCGGTGCCGACGTAGTTGTGGCCCAGCCGCAGGGCCTCCCTGAAGGTGAGTTCGAGCGCCTTGCGCGCACCGGCGTCGAAGGGGACGAGCGCGGGCGGCTTGCCCTCCTGCACCGGCGGCAGGGCGGCGGTGGCCGCTTCCCGCACCCTGTCCGGCGGGATCTCCAGGGCGTCGAGCGCCTTCGCGGCGAGGGAGCCCCGGTCGGCCAGCAGGCCGAGGACGAGGTGGGCGACGTCGATCCGGTGGTACCCCTCGGCGTGTGCGGCTTCCTGGGAGGCCACCACGGCCTCCCGCGCCCGCGTGGTGAACCGGCTGAACCCCTGCGAGGGATCCAGCGTCTCGGCGGGATCGGACTCCTTGGTGACGAAGCGCTTCTGCGCCGCCTGGCGGGTGACGCCCATGCTCTTGCCGATGTCCGTCCAGGAGGCCCCGGAGCGGCGGGCCTGGTCGACGAAGTGGCCGATCAGATGGTCGGCGACCTCGCCGAGGTGCTCGGCGGCGAGGACCGCGTCGGAGAGCTGTTCGAGGGCGTCGGTGTGGACCTTCTTGATGGCCTCGATCAGTTCGTCGAGGCGTACGGGATACGGGGTGCGAGTCGATTCGCTCATGCCGCAACCGTAGGTTGACAGCAGGACCACCGTCAACCCTTGGTTGACATGTGCTCAGTCCACTTCCGCCCCGGCGAACACCGCGTCGATCTCCGCCCGGTGCGCGGTCCCGCCGGCCGGGGCGGGGGACGGACCGGCGCCGGGTGCGACGCCGAGCAGAAAGGCCGCGTGCGCCGCGTCCACGGAGACCAGCGTCAGCCGGAGCGTTCCGGTGCCGCCCCGGCCGTCCCGGGTGCGCAGGGTCACCGTGTGCGCGCGATGCCCGTCCACCTCCGTGCGGTGCGAGGAGAGCGGCCGGGAACCGCCGTCGGGGAAGAAGAAGGCGGCGTTCGAGCGGGCGGCGCGCTCCGCGGCCGAGCGGAGCCGTTCCCCGGACACCGCGGGGGAGCGGCCGGCCGCGACGAGACCGCCCGGGTCCCCGCGCCCGCCGGCCGTGACGGACGAGGTGAAGGCCGGCACCAGGTCGTCCGGCGCACTCCGCGTCCAGCCCTCCGGGACCGGGTAGGAGAGCCCGGCCCGGCCGTCCGTCACCCGCGGCCGGTCCGCGAGCGGGCCCCGCTGCTCGCCGGCCACCAGCCACCGGCCCAGCGTGACGGCGCCCGCCAGTGCGAACACCACGGCGCCGACGACACCGGCCACCGCCGCCCGCCGCCTGCCGTGCAGCACCCGCAGCAGCGCCGGGCCGTCCGCCTCGGGGCCGCCGCCGGTCCCGGCGGGCGCACCCGGCGCGGGCTCGTCGGGCGCGGTGCCGTCGGGCGCCGGGGCGCCCGGTACGGGATCGAGGGGTGCGGGCGCACCGGACGCGGCGTCGCCGGGTACGGGCGTGCCGGGTGCGGGATGTGCGTGTGCGCACGGGTGCGGTGCGGGCCCGTGGGTGTGCGTGCCCGGGAGCGGCGCGGGGGCCACGGCGGTGCGGCCGTGCCCCGGTGCCGGTCCGGGGGCGGGGACGAGGACCTCCGGGTGGGCGAAGCCGTGTCCCGCCGTGGTCGGGCACCGGCCCCGGTCCGGCGCGTAGTCGTGCACCGGTGCCTCCGGGTCCGCCGCGGCCCCCGGCTGCCGTGCCCCGGGCGCCGCTCCGTCCGCGCGGCCGTGCGCCGGGGGCGGCGGTCCGGGGTGCGGCGGGTACGGCGGTCCCGGAACCTGGCCGGGCGGCGGGGACGTGGACATGGCTCCAGGGTCCCCGGCGCCGTCGCTCAGCGCCTGAGTCGGACTACTCAGCGCTCCTACTCAATCGGCCTGCCCCGTAAGGGAGTTCAGGATCCGCCGCGCCGACCGGCGGCCCGCGCGGCGACGGCCGGTACCGCGCACACGGCCGCCGCCGTCGCGGCCCGCGCGGCGCGGCGGCCGGCGCCGGGACGCGGCGCCGGACTCGCGAACACCTCCTCGGGCGGGGTGTCCGCCGGCCGCTCCTCGCCCCGGTGCGCCGCCCTCATCAGCTCCGCCAGATGCAGGGCGGCGCGGCCCGTGCCGGCGTGGTCGAGCTGGGTGCGGCAGGAGAAGCCGTTCGCCACCACGGCCGTGCCGGTGTCCGCCTCGCGGACCGCGGGCAGCAGCGCCTGTTCGCCGCACTCCAGGGAGATGCCGTACTTGCCGTCCTCGAAGCCCCAGGAGCCGGCCAGCCCGCAGCAGCCGCCGGCCAGGTCGCGGGTGCGCAGGCCCATGCCCTCCAGCAGTTCCCGTTCGGCGGCCACACCGCCGGTGGCCCGCTCGTGGCAGTGCCCCCACAGCAGCGCGGTGCCGCCCTGCGCCATCCGCGGCGGCTCGATGCCGAAGTCCCGGAAGAACTGCGCGAAATGGCGTGCCCCGGCCCGCAGCCGGCGTGCGTCGTCGTCGTGCGGGAGGACCGAGGACAGCTCGTCCTTGAAGACGGCCAGACAGCTGGGCTCCATGCCCACGACGGGCGTGCCGGCCCGCAGATGCGGACGCAGCACGTCGACGACACGGCGCAGATAGCGCTCGGCGGCGTCCAGGAAGCCGTAGTCGTACAGCGGGCGCCCGCAGCACAGATGCCGGTCCGGCATGAGGACGCGGCCGCCCGCCGCCTCGATCGCCTCGACGGCCGCGACGCCCACCCCGGTGTGGAAGTGGTTGGTGAAGGTGTCCGGGAAGAGCACCACGGGACGGCCGTCCGGGTTGGCGGTGCCGCGCCGCCGGTACCAGGAGCGCAGCGTCGTCGGCGCGAACCCCGGCAGCGGGCGCCGCCGGTCGATACCGGCGACGGCGCGGGCCAGCCGGGCGGCGCCGGGCGCGTGGGTGGCCGCGTCGGCCAGCTCCGGCAGCCACGAGGCGGCCCGGGCGGCCTGGTCGATGAAGCCGAACGCGTAGGCGTACCGGGGGCGCCAGCGGCGCAGCGACCGGTAGTGGTGGTGCAGGAACTCCGCCTTGTAGCTGGGGATGTCGACGTCCACCGGGCAGTCGCTGGTGCACCCCTTGCAGGCCAGACAGAGATCGAGCGCGTCGGCGACCTCCGTGGACTGCCAGCCGTCGGTGATCACCTCGCCGCGGAGCATCTCGTACAGCAGCCGCGCCCGGCCGCGGGTGGAGTGCTTCTCCTCCCGGGTGACCTGGTAGCTGGGGCACATCGTCTGCTGGTCGGCGGCGCGCGGATTGCGGCAGGCGCCGACGCCGACGCAGCGCTGGGTGGCGTGGGCGAAGTCGTCGTCGTCCGCGGTGAGATGGAGCGTCGTGCGCGGGTGCGCGTGGTGCGTGTCGGGGCCCAGCCGCAGATCCGCGTCCAGCGGGTAGGGATCGACGACCTTGCCCGGGTTCATCCGCGCCTGCGGGTCCCAGATCAGCTTGAACTCCCGCATGGCGTCGAGGAGTTCGCCGCTGTACTGCCGGTTCAGCAGCTCGCCGCGCTGCTGCCCGTCCCCGTGCTCCCCGGACAGGGAACCGCCGTAGGAGCCGACGAGGGCGGCGGCCTCCTCCAGGAAGGAGCGGTAGCGGGCCACCCCCTCGGCGTCCCGCAGGTCGAAGCCGATCCGGGAGTGGATGCAGCCCTGCGCGAAGTGCCCGTACATCGCGCCCCGCAGCCCGTACCGCTCCATCAGCCCGGTCAGCTCGCGCACATACGAGCCGAGCCGCTCGGGCGGGACGGCGGAGTCCTCCCAGCCGGGCCACTGTTCGCCGGACGGCGGGAAGGCGGTCGAGCCCAGCCCGGCCTCCCGGACCGCCCACAGGTCCTGGGCCGGCACCGCCCCCGCGGGGTCCTCGTCGGCCACCGTGATCCGGTCGCCGGCGAACCCCTCGGTCCGGCGCAGCCACGCCGCGAACCCGCGCGCCTGCTCCGTCGCCTCGTCGTCGGTGTCGGCGCCGAACTGGACGAGCAGCCAGGCGCCGCCGCCCGGCTCCGGCAGCTCCCGCAGCGAGCGCGGATTCATGTTCTGCCGCTGCTGATCGGTGATCAGCTCCTTGTCCAGGGCCTCCAGGCCGACCGGGGCGAAGTGCTCCATGAGCCGCGGCACATGGTCGGCGGCCTCCGCGATCGAGCCGTACTCGACGGCGACCAGCCTGCGGCACAGCAGCGCCGGGGTGAGCAGCAGTTCCGCCTCCAGCACCGTGGCGCAGGTGCCCTCCGTGCCGGCGAGGGCCCGTGCGACGTTGAAGCCGTTCTCCGGCAGCAGCTCGTCCAGGTTGTAGCCGGAGACGCGGCGCGGCATGGTGCGCACCGAGGGGAAGCCGGCCCGGATCGCGTCCGCGTACCGGTCGCGCAGCGCACGCAGCCGGGCGTAGATCTCGCCCTTGCGGCCCCCGGCGGCGATGATCGCGTCCAGGTCCCGCTCCTCGTCCACCCCGACCCGGAACCGGTCGCCGCCGTAGGTGACCACCTCCAGCGCGTGCAGATTGTCGCTGGTCCGCGGCCCCGGGCCGTACAGCTGCGACTGGACGGAGTGGATACCGCAGGAGTTGTTGCCGATGTTGCCGCCGATCGCGCAGCGGGAGTGCGTGGAGGGGTCAGGGCCGAACACCAGCCCGTGCGGCCCGGTGTGCCGGTTCAACTCCTCGTTGATCACGCCGGGTTGGCAGGTGACGCGGCGCGCCCGGGTGTCCAGCCGGCCGATGCGCGTCAGATACTTCGAGTGGTCGACGACGACGGCGTGGTTGACGGTCTCCCCGGACAGGCTCGTGCCCCCGCCCCGGTCGAGGACGGGCGCGCCGTACCGGTGGCACAGCCGGTGCACCGCCACGACGTCCTCGGCGGTGCGCGGCACGACGACACCGATCGGCACCTGTCGGAAGTTGGAGGCGTCGTGCGCGTACAGCGCCCGCGAACCCGCGTCGAAGCGCACCTCGCCCTCCACCTCCGCGCACAGATCGCGCGCGAGCCGCCCGACGGGCAGCACCGTCCGGCCGCCGGGCGGCCCGGGCTCGGCCGGCTCCACCTCGACGGGCACCCGCAGCGTGCCGTCCCGCGGCCCGTCGTCGCCTTCCGCTCCCGTGAACCTGGCCATGCGCTGCCTCCTCCTGCTCCTGGCGGGCCTCCGGTTCCCCGGCGCCCCCGGCCGTCGCTGTGCCGCCTGCCGTCCGGCTCAGCCGGGGCGTCTGCCGTGCACCCGGTAGGGCTCGGCGTCGGACCAGCGCACCTCCAGGCCCAGCCCCGGGCGGTCCCGCGGCGGCCGCAGCACCCCGCCCTCCGGCCGCGGTACGCCGTCGAACAGCAGGGCCTCGATCCGTACGTGGTCGTGGAACCACTCCAGGTGGCGCAGCCGTTCGACCGCGCAGAAGCCGTGCGCGGAGACGGCGGGCGCGCAGTGCGCGGACAGATCGACACCGCGCGCGGCACACAGCCCCGCGACCCGCAGCAGACCGGTGACGCCGCCGCAGCGGGTGAGGTCCGCCTGGAGGCAGTCGACGGCGCCGGCGTCCAGCAGCGCCGTGAAGTCGCCCAGCACGTTGCCGTACTCGCCGGCGGCCACCTCCTGACCCGGCGGCCGCGCCGCGCGCACCTGCCGCAGCCCCTCCGGGTCCTCCGAGCCCACCGGCTCCTCGAACCAGCGCACATCCCACTCGTCGGCCAGCCGCACCGCCCAGCGCCGCGCCTCCCGGCGCCCCAGACCGCCGTTGGCGTCCACGAACAGCTCGGTGTCCGGGCCGATCGCCGCGCGGACTGCCGTCAGCCGCTCCGCGTCCCGCGCCGGATCCCGCGCGATCTTGAGCTTCACCCGGGGCACGCCCTCGTCCGCCCAGCCGGCGAGCTGCTCGGTGAACCGCCCGGTGGAGTAGTTCGTGAAGCCGCCGCTGCCGTAGACGGGCACCCCGTCGTGCACGGCGGGCAGGGCGCGGAAGAGCGGCACGTCCAGCAGCCGGGCGCGCAGATCCCACAGGGCGATGTCCACGGCCGACAGCGCCATCGCGCCGGCGCCGGAGCGGCCGGCGTTGCGGACCGCGGCGTTCATCCGGTGCCAGAGGGCTGCCGGCGCCCGGGCGTCGCCGCCGCGCACGGCCGGCGCGAGCAGCGAGGCGGCGAATCCGGCCACGGCCGGCCCGTCCCCGTAGGTCCAGCCCAGCCCGCAGCGGCCCGCGGCGTGCACCCGCACGAGGACCGCCGTCGTCGCCTCCCAGCGCAGCGTGGCGTCCTCCTCGACGCCGTCCGGGCCGTCGGTCGGCACCCGGAAGGCGTGCACGTCCATGCCGTCGACCGGTACCGGGCCCGGGGCGTCGTCCCGGAGCTCGGCGGTGTCCGCCGGCGGCGGTCGTGTGCTCGGCGCCAGGGGTCACCCTCCGTGGTTCTGTGTGGTTCTGTGTGGTTCCCGGTGGTTCCCGGTGGTTCCCGGTGGTTCCCGGTGGTTCCCGGTGGTCTTCCGGGGTCCTTCGTGCTCCTCGGTGGTCGCGCCCGGTGTGCGCCCTGCGTGACGCCGGTGCGGGCGTCCGCGGGCGGCGACGAGCGCCCCCGGCTGGCGGGGTACCTCCCGACCGCCGGACGAAACGGCGTCCTGTTTGCGCCGTGCGGCGCCGTGGGACCCGGGGCACCGGACCGAACGTCACCGTGCGGATGGGGAGCACCATGGCCCAGCAGGTAGCCGACTACGTTCTCGAACGCCTCAGCGACTGGGGGGTGCGGCGCGTCTTCGGATACCCCGGGGACGGCATCAACGGCATGCTCGGCGCGTTCGACCGGGCGGACGGGGACCCCGAGTTCATCCAGGTGCGGCACGAGGAGATGGCCGCCTTCATGGCGTGCGGGCACGCGAAGTTCACCGGCGAGGTGGGCGTGTGCGCGGCCACCTCGGGGCCCGGCGCCATCCATCTGCTCAACGGGCTGTACGACGCGAAGCTGGACCACCAGCCGGTGGTGGCCGTCGTGGGCCAGCAGAAGCGCATCGCGCAGGGCACCCACTTCCAGCAGGAGGTGGCCCTGGAGCATCTGTTCGCGGACGTCAGCGAGTTCTGCCAGATCTGTATGGACCCCGGGCAGGTGCGGCACGTCATCGACCGCGCCTTCAAGACGGCGCTGACCACCCGCGGTGTCGCCACGATCATCCTGCCCGAGGACGTCCAGGAGGCCGAGGCACAGCCCTCGCCGCCCAAGGAGCACGGCGCGGTCTTCTCCAGCGTCGGATGGTCCCGGCCGCGGGTGCTGCCCAACAAGGACGAGCTGCACAAGGCCGCCCGCGTCCTCAACGAGGGCAGCAAGGTCGCCCTGCTGGTCGGACAGGGCGCCGCCGACGCGGAGGAGGAGGTTCTCCAGACGGCGGACCTGCTCGGCGCCGGTATCGCCAAGGCCCTCCTCGGCCGGGACGTCGTCCCCGACGAACTCCCGTACGTCACCGGGCCCATCGGCCTGCTGGGCAGCAAGGCCAGCGACGACATGATGCTGAACTGCGACACGCTGCTCATGATCGGCAGCAGCTTCCCGTACGGCGAGTGGCTGCCGGACGAGGGCAGTTGCCGCGGTGTGGAGATCGACATCGACGGCCGCATGATCGGGATCCGCTACCCGATGGAGGCACACCTCGTCGGCGACTCCAAGGAGACCCTGCGGGAGCTGATACCCCTCCTGGAGCGCAAGGAGGACCGCTCCTGGCGCGACCAGGTCGAGGAGAGCGTGCGTACCTGGAACACCGTGCTGGAGAAGCGGGCCGCGCAGAGCTTCCAGAACACCATCAACCCGCAGGCCGTCGCGCACGAGGTCTCCCCGCTGCTGCCGGACGGCGCCATCCTCACCGCCGACTCCGGCTCCGCCACCAACTGGTGGGCCCGGCACATCAAGCTGCGCAAGGGCATGCACGCCTCGCTCTCCGGCACCCTCGCCACGATGGGCCCGGGAGTGCCGTACGCCATCGCCGCGCGCTTCGCCCACCCGGACCGGCCCGTCATCGGGTTCATCGGGGACGGCGCGTTCCAGATGAACGGCATGAACGAGATGCTCACGGTCAAGCGGTACGCGGACCGGCTCACCGGCTCGGCGCCCCTGATCTTCTGCGTCTTCAACAACCAGGACCTCAACCAGGTCACCTGGGAACAGCGCGCCATGGGCGGCGACCCCAAGTACCCGGGCTCGCAGGACATCCCGGACTTCCCCTACGCGCAGTACGCCGAACTCGCCGGGCTCAAGGGCATCCGGTGCACGGAACCCAAGGAGGTCACCAACGCCTGGCAGGAGGCGCTGGCCGCGGACCGCCCGGTGGTGCTGGAGTTCGTCGTCGACAGCGAGATCGCGCCCATTCCGCCGCACGTGATGAAGGACCAGGCCGTCAAGACGCTCAAGGCCGGGGTGAAGGACCCGCAGCGCGCGGGCATCGCCGCCCGCGGCTTCCGGCAGAAGCTCACCGAGATGTACGAGAACCTGCCGGGCCGCAAGAGCGACTGAGGACGCCCGAGGACGCTGAGGAGACGGAGAGGCGTCCGGGCCGCACCCACGGCCCGGACGCACACAGGGAGGAGCAGCACCATGGCGGCCACGCGGAAGGGCGAGGGGCGCCGGGTCGTCGTCGTGACGGGCGCGAGCGCCGGCGTCGGCCGGGCCACGGCCCGCGCGTTCGGCCGGCGGCACGACGCCGTCGCGCTGCTCGCACGCGGCGAGCTGGGACTGCACGAGGCGGCGCGCGAGGTGCGCGAGGCCGGGGGCACGGCGCTCGCCGTGCCCACCGATGTCTCCGACCCGGACGCCGTGGAGGCGGCGGCCGACCGGATCGAGCGGGAACTCGGCCCGCTCGACGTCTGGGTCAACACCGCCTTCAGCACGGTCTTCGCGCCCGTCACCGACATCCGGCCCGAGGAGTTCCGGCGGGCGCTGGAGGTCACCTTCCTCGGCACCGTCAACGGCACCAGGACCGCGCTGCGCCGGATGCTGCCACGCGGCCGGGGCACCGTCGTCCAGGCCGGCTCGGCCCTCGCCTACCGGGGAGTCCCGCTCCAGGCCGCCTACTGCGCCGCCAAGCACGCCATCCAGGGCTTCCACGAGTCCCTGCGCTGCGAACTGCTGCACGAGCGCAGCCCGGTCCGGGTCACCATGGTGCAGCTGCCCGGGCTCAACACCCCCCAGTTCGACTGGGTGCTCTCCCGGCTGCCCCGCGCCCCGCGCCCGGTGCCGCCCGTCCACCAGCCGGAGGTGGCCGCCCGCGCCCTGGTGCACGCGGCCGCGCACCCCGGACGCCGCGAGTACTGGACCGGAGCGGCCACCGTCGCCACCCTGCTCGGCGACAAGTTCGCGCCCGGACTGCTGGACCGCTCCCTCGCCCGCACCGGCTACGCCTCCCAGCAGCGGGAGCACCCGCCCGCACCGGACCGCCCCGTCAACCTGTGGGAACCGGCCGACGGCCCCGGCGGCACCGACCACGGCGCACACGGCGCCTTCGACGACGAGGCCCGCACCCGCAGCGCCCAGTCCTGGGCCTCCCGGCACCACGGCACCCTCGCGGGCCTCGCCCTGGCCCTCACCACCCTCGGCGGCTACGCGGCCCGGCAGCTCAACAGGGCCCGCAGCGCCGGGGGTTGACCACCGCGCTGGCGCCCGGCGGCGTCGCCGGGCGGCGAGGGGAAGCGCAGGGGGAGCCGCTCCCGGCCATCGCGCTGAGGACTCAACCAGCGCCGAGGCTTCACCGGTGCCGGGGCTTCACCCGTGCTGGGCGTTCACCAGCGCCGGGGCTTCACCAGCGCCGGCTGGCTTCACCCGTGCCGGGGGCCCACCAGCGCCGGGATTTCACCATCCCGGGGACGTCGTCAGCCCCGGGGATGTCGTCAGCCCCGGGGATGTCGTCAGCCCCGGGGATGTCGTCAGCCCCGGGGATGTCGTCAGTGCCCGGGCTTCACCGGGTGCCCGCCCCGCCGGGGGGTTCCGCCAGGCCGGCGGCGGACTCCAGGAGCGCCGCGTGCACGAACGCCTGCGGCAGATTGCCGCGCAGCTGCCGCTGCCCCACGTCGTACTCCTCGGCGAACAGTCCGGGCGGACCGTGCGCCGACCGGGTGCGCTCGAACCACCGGGCCGCCGCGACCGGCAGGCCCTCCCGGTGCGTGGCCAGCGCCATCGTGAACCCGCACAGCAGAAAGGCGCCCTCGGCCTCGCCCAGCGGCCGTGCGTCGTGCCGGAAGCGGTAGACGAACCCGTCCCGCGTCAGCTCCCGTTCGATCAGCCGCCGGGTCCTCCGCGCTCCCGGATCGTCCTCGCCCAGCCCCCGCCGGGCCAGCGGCGCCAGCACCGAGGCGTCGGGACCCGCGTCGTCCGCCGCCCGGCCCCAGGCGCCGTCGGTCCGCAGACAGCGGCGGGACGTCTCCCGCAGGATCGTCGTGGCCAGTTCCTCCCAGCGCCCGGCCGCCGGGCCCGGCACCTCTCGCGCCAGCGCCCGCAGCCCGGTGACGACGCTCAGCCGCGAATGCGTCCACCAGCGCTCCTCCAGCTCCCACAGGCCCGCGTCCGGACGCTGCCAGTACCGCTCGACGGAGGCCACCGCCACCTCGGCGGCCCGCAGCGCGTCCTCGTCGAGCCGGTCGTGGCGGGCGGCGGCGGCCAGCAGTTGGAGCACCTCGCCGAAGGTGTCCAGCTGGAACTGGCGTGCCGCCTTGTTCCCCGCCTCGTCCCCGCCGCCCGGATAGCCGGGCAGGCCCAGATGCCGCTCGTCGGGGACCTCGCCGCCGTCGGTGGTGTACGCCGGGCGCAGGGCCTCGCCGTCGTCCAGCACCCGTGCGGTCGCGAAGCGGACGGCGTCGTCCAGCAGCGGATGCGGTCCGTGTGCCGCGACCGCCAGCCCGGCGTACGCCTGGTCGCGCAGCCACACGTACCGGTAGTCGTAGTTGCGCTGCGCGTAGGCGCGTTCGGGCAGCGAGGTCGTCGCGGCGGCGACCATGCCGCCGCCCGCTGCGGTCAGCCCGGTCAGCACGGCACACGCGTGCCGGGCCGCGCCCGCCGGGGTCAGCCCGGTGCCGCACGGCGCCCTGTCGCGCCACCAGCGTTCCGTCGCCGCCCACCACCCGGCCGCGTCCAGGCCGTGGCCGCCGCCGGGCGCCGGCCGGTTCCGTGCGGTCAGCTCCAGCACGAGATCGTGTTCCTCGCCGCGCGCCAGGACCCGCTCGGCGCACAGCCCGCCCCCGGGCCCCGGCCGTGCCTCGGGCAGCCCCGACCAGCGCACCGTCAGGGACTCGCTCCGCGCATGCCACACCCCGCCCTCCAGCCGAGGGACGGAGAGCGCCTCACGGCCGAAACCCGGCCGCGGGTCCAGCTCGACCCGCATCCGCGCCTCGCCCTCCACGACCCGCAGCCGGCGCAGCAGCACCACCCGGGCCGGGTCGGCGGGCACCGCCAGCGCCTCCCGGCACTCGACGATGGCGTGCGTCGTCACCCAGCGGCTCACATGGACGAGCGTGCCGTCCTCGTAGTAGCCGCCCCACACGTGCCAGTCGTCCGCCGGCCGCACGGTCCAGACCCCGGGGCCGCCGAGCAGCGCGGAGAACACGGCCTCGTCGGCCCAGCCCGGCGCACACAGCCACACGATCTCCCCGCGCGGTGAGACGAGCGCTCCCCGCTCCCCGTCCCCGAGGAACGCGTAGTCGCGCAACGCCCAGGGCGCCGGCGCCCCGGGAAACGGTTCGACCGCCGCACCACCCGCCGTACGCGCCCCACGCGCCAGACGCCGCATCCTCACCTTCCCGTACTCGCCTGCACCTGCTGCACGCCCGTGCACCCGCGGCCCGCGGCGGCGCACGGCCCGGCATCCGGGGCCGACGACGTGCGCCGCCCGCCGGGGGCACGCGGCACGCCGTCGCGCACCGGAGGCCCGGGGCGCGCTGTCTCACGCCGAGACCCGCCGGCTCGGGCCCGCACCCATGGGGGTACGGGCCCGCGGCCGAAGCCCGTCGACGGGTGTCCGGTGCCGCCCCGGCGGCCGGGGCGGCGGCAGCGCCCGGGAGCGGGGGGCACGCCCGGGGGCGCCGTCCGCCGCCGCCGGTCACCGACGGCCGTCGCCGGGTACCCACCGTCCGGTACGGGACACCCGCTGTCGGTGCGCGCCGTCCGCACGGGACAGCGGCTGTCGGCGGGAGGCCGCAGGGGGACGCCGCAGGGGGACGCCGCCGGGGACGAGGAGCGTGGGTGAGGAGCGCGGGCGAGGAGCGCGGCCGGGGTTGGCCGTGCCGCCTGCGGGTTTCCGCGTCCGCCGCACCGGCTACGCACGTTCCCGCCGACGACGGGTACCCGGGGCCCGGACCACGGGTACCCGGGCCCCGAACGAAGGAGGCGAGCGATGCCACCCGAGAACGCCGAGCACGCCGAACGCCCCGAGCGCCCCGAGCCCGCCGAGCGGAGGGAACACGAGCCCGTGCCGCCGCGCCGCGGCTGGGACGAGCCCAAGCTCGGCAAGGCCGACACCCAGAACGTGTCCGGGACCGACGCCCAGCAGCCCGAGATCGCTCAGGGCCCGGCAGAGGGGCTCGAACCGGGGGAGCGGGTCGCACGCGGGGCCTGGCAGCCCCCGGTGGCGGAGGACGCGCCCCCGTCCCCGGGCGGCGCACCCGACGGGGAACCCTTCACCGACGCCGAGCCCGCCGGCACCCACGACCCGGGCGTCAGTCCGGAGGACGAGGGCATCCCCAACCTCCAGGACGGCACCCCCGAGCAGCAGTGGTCGAGCGACCCGCAGCAGGAGTCGGTGCCCGGCGACCTGCCGACGGCGGGCACCCGCGCCGCCCCGACACCGGCCGAGTCCCGCGAGGGCGAGAGCCTGGACGAGCGCCTCGCCCAGCAGGAACCGGAGGCCGACCCCCGCGCCGCGGCCGAACCGGGAGCCGGACGGGACATCGGCACTCCGGGCGTCCCCAGCGAGACCTCCGGCCGGCTCTACGAGGAAGCCGAGGCGATGCCGCCCCGGCGGCAGGACATCCACGCGGAGGAGACCGGCAGCAACGGCCTGTCCGCCGAGGAGGAGGCGACCCGCACCCTCAGCGAGGACGAGGCCGAGGCGCCCGTCGCCGAGGACGAGACCACCGGCCCCGTGGGCGAGGGCCCCCGCGAGACCCCCACCCGCAACCCCTGACCCGGGGTCTCCCACCGCCCGTTCGGCCTCCTGCACCGGGACGCACGGCCCGGCGCGGGCGTCCCGGGCCCGGTCGTCCCGGCGTCCCGTTTCGCCGATCACCGCCCGGGCACCCGGCAGCGACACCGGCTCCCGAGCCATGACCCCGATCCGCAGGAGGACGTATGTCCGTCCGCACCGTCGAGCGGCGCACCCCGGGCGTGGCCCGGTGCCTCGGCGCGGCCGACACGGCCCGGGTGCTGACCCGGGTGCTGCTGCCGACCGTGCTCGAAGGGCCGGTGCTGCGCCGGCGCTGGGCCATGGCGCTCGCGGAGCGCTTCCAGTGGGAGGCGACGGCCGTCGCCACGGTGCGCGGCCTGTTCGCGCGGCGCGGTTCGGGACCGCTGCTGATGCGGGCGTTCGGCCGTCGTCTGGCGCTGGTCGGCGATCCGGACCATGTACGCCGTGTACTGGAGGGGACGCCCACGCCGTTCAGCCCCGCCTCGGCGGAGAAGCGTGCCGCGCTGGACCAGTTCCAGCCGCACGGCTCGCTGATCTCCCAGGGGCGGGTCAGGCAGGAGCGGCGCCGGGCCAACGAGGCGGCGCTGGAGCCGGGGCGACCGCTGCACCGGGCCGCGGGCCGGATCGCCGCGGTGGCCGGTGCGGAGGCGGCGGCCGTCACCCGGCAGGCCGCCGGGCGCGGCGTGCTGGACTGGGACACGTTCGCGCGGGGCTGGTGGCGGGCGGTCCGCTCGATCGTGTTCGGCGAGGCCGCCCGGGAGGAGGCCGAGCCGGTCCGCACCCTGGAGCGGCTGCGCGCGGCCGGGAACTGGGCCTACCTGTCGCCGCGCAGGCGTGCCCTGCGTGACCGCTTCGTGGCCGGGCTCCGGGAGGCCGTGGGCCGCGCCGAGCCGGGCAGCCTGGCGGCGGCGCTGCCGGATCCGGCCGGTACGGAGCCGGACGTCGACCCCTACGGCCAGGTCGCCCACTGGCTGTTCGCCTACGACGCCGCCGGCATGGCGACCTTGCGGACGCTCGCCCTCCTCGCCACACACCCGGACGCCGCGGCCCGCGCCCACCGCGAGGCGGCACAGGCGGTACGGGGAGCCGGGGCGGGCCCGGCGGCGCAGTCGGCGGGTCAGCCCGCTGAACTGCCGTTCCTGCGGGCCTGTGTGCTGGAGTCGGTGCGGCTGTGGCCGACGACGCCCCTGCTGCTGCGCGAGAGCAGCGACGAGACGGACCTGGACGGCGCCCATCTGCCGGAGGGCACGGCGCTCGTCCTGTTCACGCCCTATCTGCACCGCTCCGTACCGGCGGGCGCGTACGCGCACAGCTTCGCGCCGGACATCTGGCTGGACGGCACGGCGGCGGCCAACCCCGCGCTGGTGCCGTTCAGTTCGGGGCCCGGCCGCTGTCCCGGCCGCGACGTCGTGCTGTCGACCGCGAGCAACTGGCTGGCCGGGGCGCTCACCGCGGGCCCGGCACACGGGCTCGTCTCCCGGACGCGCCCCGTCCCCGGAGCGCCCCTGCCCGCGACCCTGGACCACTTCGGCCTCCGCTTCACCGTCCGCGGCTGAGCAGCCCGAGGGCGCCGGCGGAATCGCTCACGGGACCGGAGGCATCGGTCCGGGACCGGAGGCATCGGTCGCGGACGGCACCGAGTTCACGGACGGCGCCGAAGTTCACGGACGGCGCCGACGGGGAGCGGTCAGCGACGGGGAGCGTGTCGGCGCAGGTCCGCCCGGCCGACGCGCGGTGCCGCGCCGGTCGGCCGGGCGGTTCAGTGGAGTCCGGCGGTTCAGTCGGCTCAGTCCGCGGAGAGTGCCGCCAGCAGTTCGCCCGTGTCCGGGGTGGGGAGCGACCGGGCGACATCGGCCTGGGCGACCATGCCGACCAGTGTGGTGCCGTCGATCACCGGAAGGCGCCGCACCTTGTGCTCGGTCATGGTGGCCATGGCCTCCTCTGCCGAGTCGTCCGCCCCGACGGTGACGGCCTCGGCCTGCTGGAGTTCGCCGGCCTTCGTCGTCGCGGGATCCTTGCCGGCCGCGAGCACCTTCACCACGACGTCGCGGTCGGTGAGCACGCCCTTCAGCTTCTCGTCGGTTCCGCAGATGGGCAGCGCGCCGACGCCGAGCTGCGCCATCCGCTCGGCCGCCTGCTGGACGGACTCCTCGCTCCCGACGCACTCGGCGCCGGGGCTCATGAGATCGCGGGCCGTCGTCATCTCGCTCATCCTTTCGTGCCGTTCGGTGTCCGTACGGGCGTCGCACGCTCAGCTGCCACGCTCACGTACGCGGCCACGCGTCCCGGGTCTCCGCCGTCGCGCCCCTTTAAAACCGGCGCGCGCGGCGGAAAGCGGCGCGCGCGGCGTCCCGGGCCGGGGCCCGCGGGGGACGGTGCACCGCGGCCGCCGGGCCGACGCGGACGGCCGGGCGGGCCCCGAGGCAGGGGCCGTGCACTCGAAAGGATGAGGAACGGACGGAGGGATGGCGCGGTTCCTGCCGGTGCCCTCATCCTCACAAAGGGAGCACCCCGGTACGCACGACGCACCTTCCCGACCGGCGGTGCACCACCGGAAGTTCGGCAGGGCGCCGCCGGACCCGGCCCGGCACGCACTTCCCTTTCCCCACGTGATCCCGCACACCGCGTCCCCGCACGGGCAAGGCCGCCCGCGGGTGCCGACAGCGAAGCACTCCCCGGCCGGTGCCGCGAGCGGATGCTCCTGCGGGCGTGCCGACAGGGGGCAGCACCGACGCCTCCACCGCACGCGGCGAACGGAGGTGGCACGGCGTGGAACCCCGGCTCCTGGCGGCGCTCGTCCTCGCGATCCTCACCGTCGTGGTGATCGTGCTGCGCACCCGCCTCGACGCCTTCTTCGCCCTGCTCTTCGCGGCGCTGGTGACGGGGTTCGTCGCGGGCGCGCCGGTGGCGGAGGTCGTCGAGGCGGTCACCACGGGCTTCGGGGACACGCTCGGGTCGATCGGGATCGTCATCGGACTCGGGGTGGGCCTCGGCAAGATCCTTGAGGTGTCGGGCGCGGCCGACGCGCTGGCCCGCGCCTTCGTACGGGCGCTGGGCACGGGCCGGGAGGACTGGGCGATGGGCGGCACCGGTGCGCTGGTGGCCATCCCGGTCTTCTGCGACTCCGGGTTCGTCATCATGAACCCGCTCGCCCGCTCCATCGCCCGCAGCAAACGCGCCGGCTACGTCACGCTCGCGCTCACCCTCGGCTGCGGCATGACGCTCACCCACCATCTGGTGCCGCCGGCTCCGGGCCCGCTGGGCGTCGCGGGCATCCTGGGCGCCGACGTGGGCGGCCTGGTGCTGGCCGGGCTGGCCTTCACCGTGGTGCTGCTGCCCGTCGTGGTCGGGTACGCGCGGTGGATCGGGCCGAAGCTGGAGGGCTCGCTGCTGCCGGAGGTGCGCAGAGCGGTGTACGGCCGGGCACCGTCGGGCGGTTCGTGCGCGCCGGCCGGGGAGGGGGAGAAGGAACCGGACGGCGGGCCGGCTCCCGCGCTCGGTACCCCGCCCCGGGACGGTAAGCCGCACCGGGTGGGGCCCCTGCTGGCCATGGTGCCCCTGCTGGTCACTCTCCTGCTCATGATCGCCAACACGGTGGTGACCGCGGTCGGCGAGCGGGGTGCGGAGTCCGGCGGGGACACCCCGCCCTCGGCCGCGCAGTCGGTGGTGATGTTCCTCGGCAGCCCCGTCGTGGCGCTGCTGGTCGGCCTCGTGCTCGCCGTCTATGTGCTGCTGCCGCGCTGGACGCCCCGCAGCCAGGTCGACAACTGGCTCTCGGAGGCGGCGTCCTCGGCCGGGCTCATCATCCTGGTCACGGGGGCGGGCGGGGCGCTCGCCGAGGTGCTGCGGGGGTTCCACGTCAGCGACACCCTGGCGGCGGTGATCGCCTCCTGGGGGCTGCCGGGCGTGCTGGTGCCCTTTCTGGTGGCCAGCCTCGTCCGGCTCGCGCAGGGTTCCGGAACCGTCGCGATGATCACGGCGGCCTCGGTGTCCGCGCCCCTCGGCCCGGAGCTGCACGTCTCTCCGCTGCTGGCGGCCATCGCGTGCTGCACGGGCGCGATGGTCTTCAGCTACTTCAACCACTCGTACTTCTGGGTGGTCACCCGGCTCACCGGGCTCGACGGCACGGCGGCGCTGCGCGGCTGGTCAGGCATCACCACAGCGGTCTGGCTCGCTTCACCGCCGCTGCTCCTGGCGGCCGGGACCTTCGTGTGACCTGCCGGCGGGCCGCCCGCCGCCCTCCCGCTACGGAAGAGACGCCCCGCCCGTCGCGTTGAGGATCTCGCCGGTGATGTACTGCGCGTCCTCCGAGGCGAGGAAGACATAGCCGGGCGCCATCTCGGCCGGCTGCGCGGGGCGTTCCCAGGAGCTGCCGGCGCCGAACTGAGAGGTCGACGGGAGCGTCGAGGGGATCAGCGGCGTCCACACCGGGCCGGGCGCCACGGCGTTCACCCGGATCCCCCGGTCGGCCACGTCGGCCGCCAGGCCGTGGGTGAAGGTGACGATCCCGCCCTTGGTCATGGCGTAGTCGAGGAGATGCGGCTTGGGCCGGTACGCCTGCACCGAGGTGGTGTTGATGATGCTGCCGCCCTGGGGGATGAGCGGCAGCGCCATCCGGCACAGCCAGAACATGCCGTACAGATTGGTGCGCACCACCCGGTCGAACTGCTCGGTGGAGATCCCGTCGATACCGTCCGGCTGCGCCATCTGGTACGCCGCGTTGTTGACGAGCACGTCGATCCGCCCGAACTCCCGCTCGGCGCGCTCCACCAGCCGCCGGCACGCGGCCTCCTCCCGGATGTCGCAGGGGACGGCGATCGCCTGCCGGCCGGCCGCGGTGACCAGCCGGGAGGTCTCCTCGGCCTCGCCGGTCTCCTCGGGCAGGTGGGTGAAGAGCACGTCGGCGCCCTCGCGGGCGAAGGCCAGGGCGACGGCCCGGCCGATGCCGGAGTCGCCGCCGGTGACGACGGTACGGCGGTCGGTCAGCCGTCCGCTGCCGCGGTAGCTGTCCTCGCCGTGGTCGGGCCGGGGCCGCATCTCCTCGGTGCTTCCGGGATGCGTCTGCTCCTGCTCGGGGAAGCCGGGCCGGGGGTGCCGCTCGGAGGGGTGGGATTCCGGGTCGCGCGGGGTCATGGCGTGCTCCTGTTCTCCGGGGTCTCGGTACGGCTTCTTCCGGGTTCCCGGACGGCTTCTCCGGGGGACGTGGACGGCTTCTCCGGCCCTTGCTGTGCCTGCTGCGGTGGCGCCGCGCGGCCCGGTGCGGGCCGCCGCCGGGCGGCGTGCGGCGCGGGACCGGCGGCCGGGGGCGCGGCACGGATCGCCCCCGCCGCGGCGGCCCGCACCGCCGGCACCCGGTCGGGGTCGGGGCACGGTTTCAGGACACGGGCTCAGGACACGGGCTCAGGACACGACGGCAGCGGCGGGGAAGCGGTCCCACACCCGGTGCCGGGAGAGCAGCTCGACGATCTCCCCGAGCACCGCGCGCGGGTCGTCGTCGGTCACCACGCCCGCCGAGCCGGCGGCGCAGCCGGCCGCGGCCAGCACGTCGGCGGCGCCCGCGCCCCAGCCGCCGAGCGGCTTCGCGTGCCGGTACGCCTCCGAGAGCAGGTGCAGCACCCGCGGGTCGGTGTTCGCGCCCTCGCCGCCGCCGGTCGCCGGGCCCAGCCCGGCCTTGGCGTCCCGCGCCCCGTAGGCGTCGGAGCCGCGGGCGGGCGCACCGGCCACCAGCAGCGCGTCGAACTCGGTCGAGCGGGCGTTCGCGAACGTCCGCTGCACGGTGACCGGTTCGCCCCCGTCACCGTCGAACCGGCCGCCGGCCGGCGCGATGACGAGCGGCACCATGCCGCCCGCGTCGACCGCGTCCCGGACGGTCCGCACGGCGTCCAGGCCGGAGCCGCCGTCGGTGATGATGCCGATGATCCGGCCCTGCGTCGGCCAGCTGTTGCCGACCTGGGAGAGCGCCGGGCTCGGGTCGACCTCGGCGAGGCGTCCGGACGGGTCGGGGGCGGGCAGCCCGAGCCCGTCGGCGACCTGGGAGCACAGCACGGGGTCGATGTCGGCCAGCGTCCGCAGCACCCGCTCCTTGACGGTGTTCTCGTAGCACTTGCTCAACTCGAAGGTGTAGGCCGCCACCACGTGCTCCCGCTCGACGGGGGTCAGGCTCAGCCAGAACCGGCGGGGCTGGCTGGTGTGGTCGGCGAACGAGGCGGGCACCTCGCGCACCTTGGCCGCCTTCGGCGTCTCGACGGGAACCTCCACGTAGCCGCCCTGGGCCGCCGCGGCCTGGAACGGGCAGCCGCCGTCCAGGGAGTTGGGGTGGTACGGCGCCACGCCCTGGTGCACCCCCGTCTGGTGCAGCCCGTCGCGGAGCATGTCGTTGACCGGTGCGTGGGTCCGGTTGACGGGGATCTGCGCGAAGTTGGGGCCGCCGAGCCGGGTGAGCTGGGTGTCGAGGTAGGAGAAGAGCCGGCCGGCCAGCAGCGCGTCGTCGGTGATGTCGATGCCGGGGACGAGGTGGCCCGGGTGGAAGGCGACCTGCTCGGTCTCCGCGAAGAAGTTCGACGGGTTGGCGTTCAGCGTCAGCAGCCCGATGGGCTGCACGGGCGCCCACTCCTCCGGGACGATCTTCGTCGGGTCGAGCAGATCGATGCCCTCGAAGGTCTGCTCGGGGGTGTCGGGGAAGGTCTGGATGCCCAGCTCCCACTCGGGGTGGGCGCCCGCCTCGATGGCGTCGGCCAGGTCCCGCCGGTGGAAGTCCGGGTCGACCCCGTTGATGATCTGGGCCTCCTCCCAGGTGAGGGAGTGCACGCCCAGCTTGGGCTTCCAGTGGAACTTCACCAGGGTCGTACCGCCCTGCTCGTTGACCAGCCGGAAGGTGTGGACGCCGAAGCCCTCCATCATCCGGAACGAGCGCGGGATGCCCCGGTCGGACATGTTCCACAGCGTGTGGTGCGCGGCCTCGGTGTGCAGGGAGACGAAGTCCCAGAAGGTGTCGTGCGCGCTCTGCGCCTGGGGGATCTCCCGGTCGGGGTGCGGCTTGCCCGCGTGGATGATGTCGGGGAACTTGATGGCGTCCTGGATGAAGAAGACCGGGATGTTGTTCCCGACCAGGTCGAAGACGCCCTCCGTCGTGTAGAACTTGGTTGCGAACCCGCGGGTGTCGCGGACCGTGTCGGCGGAGCCGCGCGAGCCGAGCACCGTCGAGAAACGGACGAAGACCGGGGTCTCGACGTCCTTGCCGAGGAACGCGGCCTTCGAGACCGAGGTGGCGGACCCGTAGCCGCGGAAGACACCGTGCGCGGCGGCGCCGCGGGCGTGCACGACCCGCTCGGGGATCCGCTCGTGGTCGAAGTGCATGATCTTCTCGCGCAGGTGGTGGTCCTGCAACAGCACCGGGCCGCGGTCCCCGGCCTTGAGCGAGTGATCGGTGTCCGGCAGCCGCAGCCCCTGCGCCGTCGTCAGATACGGGCCCGTCTGCGCGCGGACGTTCGCGTCGGTGTCCACTTCCTCGCCGGTGGCCGAGTACGGCTCCGGCTTCGTCTGGTCGGCCTTCGGCGGCAGGGGGCCGCGCGGCTCGGTGGGCTCCTCCAGCTGCGGTGGCTCGACGCCGGGCCGGCCGGGGATCTCCGGCTCGGAGCCGTTGCCACCTGCGCTGTGCTGTCCGTGGGGCGGGCGCGCTGCCATGGCGGTTCCTCCTGCTGCGGTGCTGATCGGACCCCGCAGGGGTACCGCCGGGTGCCGGGCTGAAACGGGGCGCGCCCGGGGATACGCCGCGCCGGGTGACGGCACGACTCAAGCGGCGTACCACCACGGGACCTCCGGCACCCGGCCGCGGCTACGGCAGCCGTACCTCCAGGCCGCCGTCGTCCGCCGTCCTCGTCTCGAAGACCGGCTGCGGCGCGGTGGCGGGGCCGCCCACGTTCGCCCCGTCGGCGAGCCGGAAGACGCTGCCGTGCAGGGGGCAGGTGACGCAGCCGTCCGCGACGCGGCCCCCGGACAGCGCGCCCGACTGGTGGCTGCACCGGTCGGCCAGCACCCGCACCCGGCCCCCGGCCTCGTCCGGCTCCCGCACCACCAGCAGCGGCACCTCGCCCAGCAGGAACCGGGACGGCTCACCGACGGGGAAGTCGGAGACCGAGCCCAGCCGGTGCCAGCCCTCCGGGACGACGTGCGGCACCGGCTCCGCCTTGTTGACGCCGACGGCCTGACGGTAGGCCAGATGACCGCCGATCATCCCGCCCACGCTCGCCGCCGTCATGCCCGCGTAGCCCAGCGCCCGGCCCCGCCACCGCCGGCCCCGCAGCCGTGCCACGAACGACGCCGCGTACAGGCCGACGGCCAGCGAGTTGGCCGCCGCGTGCACGACGCCGGTGCGCTGCTGTTCGGGGCGGGTGTCGGCCCAGTCCGTCCAGCCGGCGAGCGCCGCCGGCAGGGCCGCCAGCACGCCGGTGCCGACGAGCACCCGCCCGGCCCGTTCCGTTCCCGGCAGCAGGTCGAGCACCCCGGCCGACAGCCAGGCGCCCATCGGCACCTGCACCAGCAGGGGGTGGAGCGGATGCCCGAGCCAGCGGCCGCGCAGCAGGTCGCGGACGGTGCCGAGGGGCAGCGCGTGCACCGCGTCCCGCAGCGGGCCGGTGACGGAGTCCAGGGCGTCGGCCCGCGCCAGCGCGTCGACGGGGGCCGAGAGCGGCAGCTGTTCCAGCCGCCCGGTGAGGGTGTCGGCGCCGGGCGCCCCGCAGGCCCCGGCGGTGTCGGTGGTGTCGGCTGTGTGGTCCTTCGTGTCCTCGCGTGCTGTCGGATGCATATCGCTCCGGTTGCCTCACCCGGCGGGCGACAAACGGGCCGCACCCCGAGCCACTCGGTCGGCCCCGGGCCGCCGGAGGCCGGTGCGGTGCCCCGGGGCCGGGCTCCGTACGCCGTGGGCAAGTACGCGCGGTGCCGCCGGAGTTCGGCGGGCGCGGCGCGTAAAGGGCGCGCGCCGTTCCGCTCCGGGTGGTTAGCGTCGGGCCCATGAGCGAGCAGCAGGAGCACGGCTCCGGAGGACGTGCCGGGACCCACCCGGCCCACCCGGCCCCCGAGGCCGACGAGGCCCGCGCGGTCCCCGAGGTCTCCGGGACCCGCGAAGCGCGCGAGGCCCGCGAGATCAACAGGGCCAACTGGGAGGACCGGGCGGACGTGCACGCCCGCAGCGCCTTCTACGACCTTCCGGGGTTCCGGGCGGGCGCCTCCACCCTGCGCCCCTACGAGCCGGGCGAGGTGGGCGAGGTGGCGGGCCGCAGCCTGCTGCACCTCCAGTGCCACATGGGGCAGGACACGCTGTCGTGGGCCCGGCTCGGCGCGCGGGTGACGGGCCTGGACTTCTCCGCCCGGGCCGTCGCCACCGCGCGCCGGCTGGCCGCGGACACCGGGCTCTCCGGGCGGGCCCGCTTCGTCGTCGCGGACGTCCACGAGGCCGCCCGTGCGCTCGCCGGGGAGCGGTTCGACATCGTCTACACCGGGATCGGCGCTCTGGTGTGGCTGCCCGATCTCGACCGCTGGGCCGGGACCGTCGCCTCGCTGCTGAAGCCCGGGGGCTTCCTCTACCTCGTGGAGCTGCACCCGGTGGCCGAGGTGCTCGGCGACGACGGACGCACCGTGGAGTACGACTACTTCGACCGCCGCGCCCAGGAGTTCGACTCCCCGCACAGCTACACCGGCACCGACCACGAGCTGACCAGCACCCGGTCGGTGCAGTGGCAGCACGGCGTCGGGGACGTCGTCACCGCGCTGGCGCGCGCGGGGCTGCGCGTGGAGTTCCTGCACGAGCGGCCCAGCACCCTCTTCGCACGCTTCCCGGTGCTGGAGCGGGACGGCGGCGAGTACCGCTACCCGGCGGGCGTGCCCGGCGTCCCGCTCTCCTACTCCCTTCGCGCGAGCCGCTGAGGACGGCCGCCCGGCCGCGGGGGCGCGGCGGGGCGGCCGGGCGTGCTCAGGCCACCTGTTCGAGCGTCCGGTCGCGGGGCGCGAAGAGCCAGTACAGGGCGGCGGGGACGGCGAGCCCCACCAGCCAGGAGATGTCGGCACCGCCGAGCGGGGCGACGAGCGGGCCGGTGTAGAAGTTCGTGGCCAGGAACGGGAATTGGGCGGCGACGCCGATCCCGTAGATCGCCAGTGCCCGCCACCGCCAGGCGCCGTAGCGTCCCTCGGGGTCGCTGAGCGCGGGCAGGTCGTAGCGCTCCTTGGCGACGAGGTAGTAGTCGACGAGGTTGATGGCCGACCACGGGGTGAACGCCGTGAGCAGGAAGAGCAGGAAGTCCTTGAAGGACGACAGGAAGCTGTCCTTGCCCAGCAGCGCCACGATCGTCCCGGCGATCATGATGCCCGCGATGTAGGCGGCGCGTCCGGCGGGGGAGAGGGTGCGCCGGCCACGGAATCCGCTGACGCCGGTCACCACCGACATGAAGCCGCCGTAGGTGTTGAGCACGTTGATGGTGAGCTTGCCCAGCGCGATGACGAAGTACAGACAGGAGGTCGCCAGCGTGCCGGTGCCGCCGAGGCCGACGATGTAGCCGACCTCGTGCCCGACGAACGCGTCACCGGCGGCAGCGGCGGCCAGCGCGCCGAACGTCATGGACCACTGCGAACCGAGCGCCGAGCCGCCCAGCGTCCACCAGAACGTGGCGCGGGAGGAGGTGGAGCGCGGCAGATAGCGCGAGTAGTCGGCGACGTACGGGCCGAACGCCAGCTACCAGGAGGCGGACAGCGAGATCGCGAGCAGGAACATCGGCAGCGAGAAGGAGTGGTCGTCCAGCAGCGTGCCCAGGTCGGCGCGCTGGAGCAGCCGGATGCCGAGGTAGACGAAGGTGAGGGCGCACACCAGCCCCGCGATGCGGCCCAGCGCGTGGACGACCCGGTAGCCGATGGCCGCGGCCACGCCGGTGATCAGGGCGAAGAGGACGATCCCGGCGGTGTCGCCCAGGTGTGTCAGTTCGCCGACGGCCTGCCCGGCCAGCACCGTGCCGCTGGCGAAGAACCCGATGTACATCACGATGACGAGCAGCAGCGGGACGACGGCGCCGCGCACCCCGAACTGCGCCCTGCTGGAGATCATCTGGGGCAGGCCGAGCCGTGGGCCCTGCGCGGAGTGCAGGGCCATCACGGCGCCGCCGAGCAGATTGCCCATCAGCAGTCCTATGAGGGCCCAGAGGGCGCTGACGCCGAACACGACGGCCAGCGCCCCGGTGACCACGGCCGTGATCTGGAGGTTGGCGCCCAGCCACAGCGTGAACTGGCTGAACGCCGTGCCGTACCGCTCCTCGTCGGGCACGACGTCGATCGACCGCCGTTCCACCACACCTGACATGCGCAGCCTCCACTCGCCCCCCGGAACCCCCTTGCATGGATCCATTCAGACTGGGGGTCGAGTGAATGCACGTCAATCACAGGACGGTAAAACCCGACGTCGCGGAGGCGTCCGGCCATTCAGGCCCGGTGCACGATCCGCCCGTCGACGACCGTCAACGTGACCGGCGTCTCCGCGAGTTCACCCGGCGGGACGGCCAGCGGGTCGGCGGCGAACGCGGTGAGATCGGCCCGGAATCCCTCCCGGACGCGGCCCGCCCGGTCCTGCTCGCCCGCGACGAGTGCGGCGGTGACGGTCATCGCCTCCAGCGCCTCGCGCGCGGTCAGCGCCTGGTCCGGGGCCACCGGATCGCGGTCGCCGTGGCCCGGCAGCCGGCGCAGCCGGGCGGTGGCCAGGACCTCGCGCGGGTCGAAGTGCGCGATGGGCCAGTCCGAACCCAGCACCAGCGGCGCACCGGCGTGCAGCAGATCCGCGCACCGCCAGGCCCGCGACGCCCGCTCGGTGCCCAGTCGGGTGGACCAGTTGTCGCTGTGGTCGGCGCGGGTGTACTGCACATGGCTCGGCTGCATCGAGGCGACGACGCCACAGGCGGCGAACCGGGCGATCAGCTCGTCCGGCGCGGTCTCGATGTGCTCGATGCGGTGCCGCGAGGCGCGGCTGTCCGGGGAGCTGTGCGGCGCCAGGCAGTCGAGCGCGTAGCCGACGGCCGCGTCGCCGATGGCGTGGGTGGCGGTGGGCACCCCGGCACGGGCGAGGGTGTCGACGGCCGCGGCGTACTCCTCGGGCGGCAGCCAGAACGGCTTCGTCGACTCGCCGTGGCAGTCCGGGTGGTGCAGCCACGCGGTGCCGTTGTCGATGGTGCCGTCCATGAACAGCTTCACCCCGGCGACCTGCCACAGCCGGCCGCCGGTGCCCTGGAGCCGGACGATCTCGGCCAGCCCGTCCGCGTCGACACCGGGCTGTGCCCAGGGCGCGCACCGCAGCCGGAGCGTCAGCCGGTCGCGCTCCTCCAGCAGGCGCAGGGCGGGCAGGCTGCCGTCGGAGAGGTCCATGGCGTGCCCTGCGGTGAGGCCGCAGGCGTTCATCCGGGCGGTCAGCGCGGCCAGTTCGGCGGCGACCTCCTCCGGCGCGAGGGAGGGCGCCGCACGCTCGACGCACTCCTTGGCCGGGTCCTCCAGCAGCTCGCCGGTGGGCACGCCGTCCGCGTCGCAGACGATCTCCGCGTTGCCGGCGAGCGCCACAGGACCGGTCACACCGGCCAGTTCGAGCGCCCGGCCCGAGGCGAGCGCGGCGTGCCCGTCGAAGAGGGTGAGCAGCGCCGGGGCACCGTCGAGGACGTCGTCGATCAGGTCGCGGTGCGGGCGCCGGCCGCCCAGGATGTTGGGGTCGAGGCCGAAACCGCGGATCCAGGCGCCGGGTTCGGCGGTGCGCCGCGCCTCGGCGAGCGCGGCACGCAGCGCGTCGGTGTCCCGGCACACCGACAGATCGAGGCCCCGGGCCATCAGGGCGCCGTGCACGGGGTGCATATGGCCGTCGGTGAGCCCGGGGGTCAGCGTCGTGCCCGTCCCGTCGATCACCTCGGTGCGGGCGTCGCACGCCTGCCGGACCTCCGCGTCGTCGCCGACGGCGATCAGGACGCCGTCGCGCACGGCGAGCGCGGAGGCCGCGGGGCGGCCGGGGTCGAGGGTGTGGACGGTGGCGCCGAGGACGGCGAAGTCGGCACTGATGCGGGACACGTTGCTCCTTGCTGTGGTGCGGGGCGGCGCCGGGCCGGCGCCGCCGTGGGTGACGGCGGAACCGCCGTCCGGTCAGGGGGCGTGCGGCGGCCGGGGCCCGGCGGCGGTGCCGGCCGGGTCCGTGGCACGCGAGGGGGAGGGGGCGGCCGGCGCGGAGGCGTCCGCGTCCGCGCGGGAGCCGTCCTGGGCGGGCGCCTCGCCCAGCCCGAGGGCGCTCAGATCGCGTCCCGGGCGGCGGGCGAAGGCCCAGGCGCCGAGGGCGGCGAGCGCCAGGACGAGGGCGGTGCAGACCCAGTAGGTGTCGCCGGGCGGCGGCTGGTCGGGCCGGACGTTGCCGTAGACGCCCCAGCCGATGACGGCGACGCCGACGAGCGGCACGCACAGATGGCGCACCGGCCGCAGCCCCCGGCGGTCCGTGCGCCACAGGTACAGCGGCAGCCCGACGAGCGTCACCAGCACGCTGATCAGCAGCGGGACCGTGCCCATGCCCGCCTCCCAGGAGGAGACGGTCGCCGGGGGCGCGTCGGTCACCAGCGGCGGCACGGCGATGCACGCGCCGATCATCCCGACCCACAGCAGGGTCGCACCGACCGGGACACCGCGCCGCCGCGACGCCCGGCCCAGCGCGCCCGGCAGCATCCCCGCCCGCGCGGCGGTGAACGAGATCCGGGACATCGCGGTGAGCGCGGCGACGAGACAGGCGACCGAGCTGATGGCGCCGACCGCGGCGAGCACCGCGTGCGCCTGCGGCAGGTAGTGGCCGGCGAGTTCGAGGAACGGCGCCTCGTTGGCGGGGTCGCCGAACCGGTCGGCGCCCGGCCCCGCGCCCTTCCAGCCCGCGTAACCGGCCAGCCCTGCCCAGGTGGACAGCGTGTACGTCACCCCGACGACCAGCACGGACACGAGCACGGTGACCGGCACCACGCGGCGGGGGCTGCGCAGTTCGGCGGCCATGCTCGCGGAGTTGTCCCAGCCGACCATGCCCGCGACGGCGAGCGGGAAGGTGAGCCCGCTGAGCCCGGCGAGCCCGCCCGGGTCGCCGCCGTCGGCGTGCAGCGGAACGGTCGCGGCGGAGCCCGAACGCACCAGCAACAGCGCGGCGAAACCCAGCAGTACGGCGATCTGGACCGCGGCCAGCACCGAGGAGACCAGGCTGGAGGCGACGATTCCGCGCAGCACGACGGCGGCCGAGAACACCAGCACGGCGAGCGAGAGCACCAGCCACCAGGCGCCGCCCAGCCCGAGCGAGGCGGTCATCCAGTGCCCGGCGAAGACGGCGACGGCACCGATGGTCAACGGCCCGGAGAAGAGCGTGCAGTAGAAGACGCCGCTGGAGAGCCGGACCCCGAGCCCGGGCGAGACGGTGCCGAAGGCGTGGTACGCGTACGCGACGAACGAGCCCGGGGAGACGATGCGCCGGGCGAACTCCGCGACCGTGACGGCACCGGCCAGCAGCCCCAGCGTGGCGAGGAGGAAGGCCCACGGTGCCTGGGTCCCCATGGCCGCGACGACCGCGGGCGCGGTCAGGAACGCCCCGTTGACGGGCGCCATGTTGGAGAGGGTGACACCGAGCGCGCCACCGGGCCCGATGGCGCCTGCCCGCAGCCCGCCGTCGCCCTCGGGCGGGGGCTCCGCCGCGGTGCCGGTGGCGGCGGCGCCGGACGCACGGCCGGGCCCCGGGGCGATGCCGGACGGCGGTGCGGGGGTGACGGGTTCGGCGGCTGGGGTGGGGTCGGGGTGTCGGTTGCCCACGGGTCCTCCGGGTTCGGTGCGGCACACGGTGCGGAGGGGCTCGTGCGCCGGAGGGGCGGCGGGAGCGGCGCCACGGCGGGAGCGCGGCGAGCCGGCCGGCCAACATCGTTAGTTAGCCTGATTAGCTTTGGGGGAACGTACCCCCACGACCGTCGCCAGGGAAGAGGTCGGCATGAATTTCCGTTGCGGATCGAAGGTGTGACGACGGAACCATCCGGCGATCGCGTGCCCGACAACGGAATCCGCAGAACGGTACTTCTGCGGGGCGGCGGTGGTTCCCCACGGGGGCTCCCTACAATCGCCTGGCCCGCCGTCCCCTCCCGTCAGGAGCAACCGTGCCCCGCCCGCCCCGGCTCTCCCGCACAGCGGCGGTGACCACGGCGCTGCGCATCCTCGACGAGGAAGGCCCCGGCGCGCTGTCCATGCGCCGCCTCGCCCAGCGCCTCGACGTCACCAGCCCCTCGCTCTACAAGCACTTCCGGGACCTGGACGACCTCCTGGACGCCGTCGCCGACGCGGTCGCCCGCCGGATCAACGCCGCCATCACCCGCGAGACCGAGCACCTCGACGGATGGCGTGCCGAACTGTCCGTGGTGGCCCGCTGCTACTGCCTCACCTTCCGGCGCCATCCGCACACCCTGGCCCTGGTGATGCGCCGCCCGCTGCGCAGCCGCGCCTCGCTCGCGGGGATCGACGACATGCTGGCCGTCCTGCTGGGCCGGGGCTGGGGCCTGCCCGAGGCGACCCGGGCCCTGCTGCTCGTCGAGTCGTACGCCATGGGCGCCGCGTTCACCGCCGCCAGCGCCGGTTTCGCCGCCGACTCCGCCGAACTCGCCCGCCACCCCGCGCTGTCCGCCGCACTGAGCGGCTCCCACCCCGATCTCCGGCTCGGCACCGACGACTTCGAGCACGGCCTGACGATGCTCCTCGACGGCATCGCCCGCGACCTCGCCCCGAAGGCCGCCCGGGAGACCGCGCCGGATGCGGGCACTGCCCCTGGAACCGCGCCGGACACCGCCCCGGCCGACGGCCTCTGAATCGCCGGGCCGTGCGTTCGTCCGACGGCGACCGGCAGGCCGGGCCGCCCCGCCGTCCGAGGTCCCGGGCCGAACGGCGGCCCCCCGCACGGTGGTTGCGACGACGGCTGCCGGGTACCGTCTCTTGCTCCGGCCGTTCAGGTGTGCGGGGACGGGGAGATGCGCGCCCCGGCTCCGTGCGCCCTCGTCCGACCGACGGCCCGAGCCGAGAAGGAGCAGCATGGCCCCGGAACCCCGCGCCCACGAGGCCGCCGACCTCGTGGACACCACGGTCCCGCACTCGGCGCGCATCTGGAACTACTGGCTGGGCGGGAAGGACAACTACCCCGTGGACCGGTTCGCCGGCGACGAGTTCGCCCGGATCTTCCCCGGCATCGTCGACGCCGCCCGCGGCGCCCGGCACTTCCTCGCCCGCGCCGTACGGCACCTGGCGGGCGAGGTGGGCATCCGCCAGTTCCTCGACGTCGGCACCGGACTGCCCACCGTCGACAACACACACGAGATAGCTCAGCGCGTCGCGCCCGAGTCCCGCATCGTCTACGTCGACAACGACCCGCTCGTCCTGGCCCACGCGCGCGCCCTGCTCACCTCCACACCGCGGGGCGCGACCGACTACATCCACGCCGATCTGCGCCGGCCGGCCGACATCCTCGAAGCGGCGGCCAGGACCCTGGACTTCGACCGGCCCGTGGGGCTGATGCTGCTGGGCGTCATGGGGCATGTGCCGGACGACGCGCAGGCGCGTGCCCTGGTCGCCGAGCTGGTCGAGGCGCTGCCGCCCGGGAGCCATCTCACGCTCAGTGACGGCACCGACGTCAGCGCCGAGCGCCGCAAGGCCCACAACCGCTACAACAGCAGCGGGGCGGCCCCCTACGAGCTGCGCTCGCCCGGAACGCTGCGTGAACTCTTCGACGGGCTGGAGCTGTTGGAGCCCGGTGTGGTGCCGGTCACCGAGTGGCGGCCCGACCCCGACCCGGCCCCACCGGCACCCGTCACCACCTACGGCGGGGTCGCGCGCAAGCCCTGAGCTGTTCCGGCGGCGGGTGTGCCCGGCCCCGGCAGGGCCGGGCACACCGAACGCGCCGGTTACCAGCTGGACTTGCGGACCCCCGGCAGAAAGCCGGCGTGCGCCTGCTCGCGCAGCCGGATCCGGGACAGCCCGAAGGCCCGCAGATGCCCGCGCGGCCTGCCGTCGACCGAGTCCCGGTTGCGTACCCGGGTGGCGCTCGCGTCCCGCGGCTGGCGGGCCAGCTCCCGCTGCGCCGCCGCTCGCCGCTCGGGCGGGGTGTCCGGCCGGCGCACCAGCTCCTTCAGCTCCGCCCGCCGCTCGGCGTACCGGGCGACCACCGCCCGGCGCTTCTCGTTCTTCACGATCTTGCTCTTCTTCGCCATCAGACCTTCTCCCCGCGTGCCCGGATCCGTGCCACGGCCCGCTCGATGCCCATCGCGTCCACGGCCCTGATCGCCTTGGCGCTCAGGGTGAGCCGTACGTGCCGCCCCTCGCTGGGCAGCCAGTAGCGCTTCGTCTGGATGTTGGGGTCGAAGCGTCGCCGGGTGCGCCGGTGGGAGTGGGAGACGTTGTTGCCGAACGTGGGCCGCCGGCCGGTCAGTTGGCAGTGCGCTGCCAAGGGGGACCTCCTCGCTAGATGAAAATGGTTCCCGTTTCTGTGTATCGTAGCGTTCGCGGCGACCACGCGGGACCGGCCCCGTCCGGCCGGCCCGCCCGCACACCGACACCCGCCACCGACCGCGCCCGGAGCACACGATGAAACCCGGTATCCATCCCTCCTACGGCCCCGTCGTCTTCCGCGACGCCGCAGCGGACTTCGCCTTCCTCACCCGCTCCACGGCCACCAGCGACCGCACGATCGTCTGGGAGGACGGCCACACCTATCCGGTGATCGATGTGGAGATCTCCTCGGCGAGCCATCCCTTCTACACCGGCAGGCAGCGCGTCGTGGACACCGAGGGACGCGTCCAGCTCTTCGAGCGGCGCTACGGGAAGCGCGGCCGGGCGTAGCCCCACCGACCGGCGACCAGGCATGCGGTCGCCTGCCGTGTCCGGCGACGTGGCGCCGGCGCGGCCGACGGGAGCGGGCCGAACCTCGGCCGGCCCGCTCCCGTCCCTCCTCCGCGCGCTCTGCCGCCTTCTCCGCGACGCGTCCCTCCCGCACGGCCGGTGAATCCGCTGGGCCTCCGCCGCCCGACGGGGGACACTGCGGACATGTCCACCGACCTTTCGGAGTCCGGCGCTTCGGAGCACCGCGCCTCGGGCTCCGGCGCGTGCAGGGAGCCGCGTGGCCCGCTGTGCACCCGCGCCTCGCTCGTCGCCGCACTACGAACACTCGGGCTGCGCCCGGGGGACACCGCCTTGGTGCACACCTCGCTCAGCGCGCTCGGCTGGGTGTGCGGCGGGGCGCCCACCGTGGTCCGGGCGCTGCTCGACGTCCTCGGCGACACCGGCACCCTCGTCGTACCGGCACACTCCGGCGACAACAGCGACCCCGCGGAGTGGAGCGCCCCGCCCGTCCCGGAGTCCTGGTGGCAGCCGATCCGGGACGCGATGCCCGGGTACGACCCGCACACGACGCCCACGTACGGCGTCGGCATCGTCCCCGAGACCGTCCGCACCTGGCCCGGCGCCGTCCGCAGCGCCCACCCGCAGACCTCGTTCGCGGCGCTCGGGGCGCGCGCCCGCACCGTCGTCGACGGCCACGCGCTCGACTGCCGGCTCGGCGAACGCAGCCCGCTGGCCAGGCTGGAGGAGGCCGGGGCGCGCATCCTCCTGCTCGGCGCGGGCTACGCCTCCTGCACGGCCTTCCACCTGGCCGAATACCGGGTCCCGGCGCCCCGTACCGAGGTGTCGTTCGCCGTGGCCACCCCGCTGGGGCGCCGCTGGACGACCGTTCGCGACACCTCCGTCAGCGCGGACCGCTTCGACGAACTCGGCGCCGCGTTCGAGGCCGTCCGCCCCGTCGCCCGGGGCCGAGTGGGCGCCGCCGACGCCCGGCTGTTCCCGCTGCGCGACGCCGTCGCCTTCGCCCGCGACTGGCTGGCGGAGCACCGGGCGAGGGGCTGAGCGCGCCGCGGGGCCCGGCCTCGGTCTGCCCCCGGCTCGTCCTCGGGCGGGGCCTACTCGCCGAGCAGGCAGAAGAGGGCGCCCGCAGGGTCGCGGAGGGTGGCGGCGCGGCCCTCGGGGGCCTCGCGGGAGGTGGAGATGACCTCGCCGCCGGCGCGGACGGCGGCGGCCAGCGCCTCGTCGAGGTCGGCGGAGCGGAAGAAGACGTCCCAGCGGGTGCGGACGTTCGGGTCGGGGGCCGCCTCGACGCCGCCGCCGCGCAGCCCGGCGACGGTCTGCCCGTCCACCAGCAGGTGCACCTCGTCCTGCGCCTCCTCGTAACCGACGCCCTGGTTCGCGTTCTTGGACCACTCCAGGGCCTCGCCGTAGAAGACGGCCGCGGCGAACGCGTCCGGGGTGCGCAGCTCCAGCCACGCGGGTGCCTGGCCGGCGCCGACCGTCCAGCCCTCCGGCACCTCGCCCTCCCACAGGCCGAAGGGCGCGCCGTAGGGGTCCGCGGCCACGGCGGCCCGGCCGTCGCCGACCCGCAGCGGGCCGACGGCGACGGTCGCCCCGCGCTCGTTGACGCGTTCACCGGCCCGGTCGGCGCTGTCGACGGAGAAGAAGACGGTCCAGCGGACCGGCAGTTGACGGGAGACGGACGTCTCGTTGAACCCGGCCACCGGCTGGCCGTCCCGGGTGGCCACCCGGAACTCCGGGCCCAGCTCGCTGTCCTGGAAGGACCAGCCCAGCACCGGCCCGTAGAACTCCTCGGCCGCCCGCTGGTCCCCCGTGGTGAGACTGACCCAGCAGGGCACCCCGTGGGTGCCGGGGACGGAATCCATCGGTTGCCACCTCTCAGTCGCCTCGCCGGCCCGGCACGTCGCCGGGACGTACGGCCCGGGTACGACGCTCCGTGCGCGGCGCGCACCGTATGTGACGACGGTCGGTCCGGCAGCCCGGCGCCCGCGGCCGGGGGACGCGTCGGGGCACCCGGACGGAGCAGCCGCGGGCTCGCTGCCCGCGCGCCGGGGTGCCCCGGGCGGCGCGCGGCGAAACCCGCCGACGGCCCGGGCCCGGCGGGTGTGACGCCGGTCCGGTGCGGCACCCGGGAGGGCGGGCCGGGTCGCTCCGGGTCGCCGTGCGGCGGCGGGGGCGGCACGGTGGGAACGTCCCGGAGGAGAGGCCCCGGGAACCGACCGAGGAGGAGTCGTGGCCGCAGGGAGGAGCGCAGGCGCCGGCCGGACACGGGAGCGCCGGTTCGAGCTCTTCAGGAAGGGCGCGCGGAACCAGGGCGTGCCGGCCCGTCGCGCGAAGGAGATCGCCGCCCGCGCGGTCCGCAGGGCCCCGGCGTCGGCGGACGGAGGCGCTCCGGAGGAGGTGCTGCCACCCGGAGCCGGGGCGGAACAGGCACCCGGAGCGGGTGCGGACCGGGCGGCGCGGCAGCAGCCGGGCGGGCCCACCCGGGACGAGCTGTACGACGAGGCCAGGCAGCGCGGCGTCCGGGGCCGCTCGCGGATGACGAAGCGGCAGCTGCGCAGGGCGCTGGGCCGGTAGCCCCGGCGTACGGGCGGACGGCCCCGCCTCGCCGAGTCGGCCGCCGCGGAACCGCCGCGGAACCGGCGCGGTGCGGACGCAGAACCGGCGGGGCACGGACACGGAACGGCGCCGCGAGGCGCCTCGGACGACCCCCTGGACGACCCCTGACGACCCCCGGACGACCCCCGGATGACCCCCTGGATGAGAGGTGCCGAGGACATGATGGCTCACCCCGACACCCTGCGAGAGCTGCTCGCACGCTACGAGGCCCTGCGGATCCACATCCGGCGGCGGCCCGAGGACCCCGAGCGGCGCCGCGAGATCGACGACGTCTCCTACACGCTGTGCGTCTCCACCGCGACGTGCGACATCCGGGAAGCCCTGGCCGCGGCCCGTCGGCACATCGGCGCTGCCGAGCCCACCTGAGCGGGCCCGGCCCGGACAGCGGCCGGTACCGAACGCGGGCCGCCCCGGGGCCCGTCGGCCGTCAGCGCCGTCGGCCGTCGGCCGTCAGCCGTCAGCCGTCGGCCGTCAGTCGTCGGCCGTGGGACGTCGAGGGTGCTGCACCAGCGCCTCGCCCGCCGCCGCCACGACCGCGTCGGCGGTCGCCGCCAGGGCGGGGGAGTCCAGCTTCCACTGCTGCCAGAACAGCGGTACGTCGATGGTCCGGTCCGCGTCCAGTGCCGTCAGCGTGCCGGCCGCCAGCCGGGGCAGCGCCTGCGGTTCGGGTACGAGGCCCCAGCCCATGCCGGCGGTGACCGCGTCCACGAACCCCTCCGAGGTGGGGACGTGGTGCCGCAGCCGGCTCGCGCCGCGCCGGCCGCCGGTCAGCCGTCGTACGAACCGGTCCTGGAGGCTGTCGCGGCGGTCGAAGCAGACGACGGGCGCGTCCGGCAGCAGCCGGCGCAGCGGGGTGCCGGGCCGGCCGGCCAGATGCCGCTCGACGAACGCGGGGGCGGCGGCGGGCAGATAGCGCAGCCGGCCGAGGCGGCGGACGGAGCAGCCGGCGACCGGCTGCGACGAGGACGTCACGGCGGCCATGACCGCGCCCTCGCGGAGCAGCGTCAGGGTGTGGAACTCGTCCTCGCGGTGCAACTCGAAGCAGATGTGCAGCTCTTCGGGCACCCGGGTCAGCGCGTCGAGGAACCAGGTGGCGAGCGAGTCGGCGTTCACCGCGACCGGCAGCGGGGCGGGCTCGGCGGGGTCGCCCGCGCCGAGTTCGGCCCGCGCGTCCCGCTCCAGCCGGGCCGTCTGGCGGGCGAGGCGCACCATCACCTGCCCGGACTCGGTCGGGCGCACCGGCTTCGTACGCGTCAACAGGACCCGGCCGGTGCGCTGTTCGAGGGCCTTGACGCGCTGGCTGACGGCGGACGGCGTGACGTGCAGCGCGGCGGCCGCAGCGTCGAAGGTGCCCTCGTCCACGACCGCGAGCAGGGTGCGGACCTGGTCGAGGGGAAGCTCCGGCATGCTCATCGTGCCAGGCTATCCGCCCACGGAGTTCAGCAGAGCTTAAGCAGCATGAGAATCTTTAACTGTACTCAGCCTGTTCCGCTCCTTAGCGTCGCCGGTATGGGAACAGCACTGGCCTCGGCCGCCGCCGGATTCGGCACCGGACTCTCGCTCATCGTCGCCATCGGCTCGCAGAACGCCTTCGTCCTGCGCCAGGGCATCCGCCGCGAGGCGGTCCTGCCCGTGGTGGCGCTGTGCACCGTGTCCGACGCGGTGCTCATCGCGGCCGGGGTCACCGGGATGGGAGCGGTGGTCACCGCGTGGCCGCCGATGCTGACGGTCGTCGGCCTGGCGGGCGGGGCCTTTCTGCTCGGCTACGCCGCCCTGGCCGCGCGGCGCGCCGTGCGCCCCTCGTCGCTGACCGCCGAGGGCGGCGCGGCCGTCTCCCGGCGCCGGGCCGTGCTCACCTGCCTCGCGCTGACCTGGCTCAACCCGCATGTGTACCTGGACACCGTGCTGCTGCTCGGCTCCGTCGCCGCCGGACACGGCCAGGCACGCTGGACGTTCGGGGTGGGCGCCGCGCTCGGCAGCCTCGTGTGGTTCTGCGCGCTCGGATACGGGGCCCGGCTGCTGAGCGGCTTCTTCGCGCGCCCGGGCGCCTGGCGGGTGCTGGACGGGCTGATCGCCGCGACGATGGCCGTCATCGGCGGCACGCTCCTCGTCGGCGCCCTGCGCTGAACCCGCGGTGCCGAACCCCGTCGCGAGCACACCGCGTTCCGCCGCACGGCCCGGAAGAACCGCGCGGGACCGGGGAGTTCGCCCCCGCGCCACGTACCGGCGGACCGGCCGGGATACTGACACGATGCACGCCGATGACTCAGCGCCCCGAGACCAGGACGACGGCGGGCCCGGCCTGTACGCCGTCAGCGATCTGCACATCGTCTACGACCAGAACAAGGAGTTCCTGGAGAGCATCAGACCCCGTACGCCCGAGGACTGGCTGATCGTCGCGGGTGACGTCTCGGAGACGGCCGACGAGATCGCCTGGGCCCTGCGCCTGCTGGCCGCCCGGTTCGCCCGGGTGATCTGGGTGCCGGGCAACCACGAACTGTGGACGCCCAAGGGCGATCCGAACCAGCTGCGCGGCGAGGAGCGGTACCGGCATCTCGTCGCCGTGTGCCGGGAGGCGGGGGTGGTGACGCCCGAGGACCCGTTCCCCGTCTGGGAGGGCGCGGGCGGACCGGTGACCGTCGCGCCGCTCTTCCTGCTCTACGACTACTCGTTCCGGCCCGAGGGCACCTTCTCGAAGAAGGAGGCGCTGGAGTACGCCTACGAGACGGGCGTGGTGTGCACGGACGAAGTGCTGCTGCACCCGGACCCGTTCGCCACCCGGGACGACTGGTGCCGGGAGCGGGTACGGGTCAGCCAGGAGAAGCTCGCCCGGCTGCCGCAGGGCAGTCGCACGATCCTGGTCAACCACTGGCCGCTGGTGCGCGACGACACCCGGATCCTGCGCTACCCGGAGTTCGCGCAGTGGTGCGGGACGACGCTCAGCGCGGACTGGCACGTGCGGTACTCGGCGGCGGCCGTCGTCTACGGCCATCTGCACATCCCCCGGACGACCTGGCACGACGGGGTGCCCTTCCACGAGGTCTCGGTGGGCTACCCGCGGGAGTGGACCCGCTCCTGGCACCCGGACCCGGCCCTGCGCAGGATCCTGCCGGCCGGATGAGCCGCGCGGGTGCGCCCGCCGGGCGGGCGGGCGCACGGCCGTGCGGACCGACGGCACGCCGCCGGTCCGGTCAGCGGCGCGCGGGGGTGCTGACCGCGCCCAGCAGCGCGCCGGCCATCGCCTCGTGGCCGAGCGCGTTGGGGTGGACGCCGGCCGCGTCCACCGCCTGGAGCGGCTCGATCCACCGGGTGCCCTGCGGCTTGCACATGTCGTGGCCGACGGTGGGCCCGTAGGTGTCCAGGTACTCGGCGCCGCCCGCCGCCGCCCGCTCGGCCAGCATGCCGTTGAGCCGCTTCTCGGTGTCCCGCAGCCAGGGGGTGTCGCCCTTGGCCATCGGGATCGTCTCCGGGCAGTTGGTCCCGTCGTCCGGCAGCAGATCCGGGTAGCCGACGACCACCACGCGGGCGTCCGGGGAGCGTTCGTGGATGCCGCGCAGCACCTCGTCGATCCGGGCGGCCTTCTCCTGGATGCGGGCGGCCAGCTCGTCCTCGCCGCCGAGCGAGTAACTCGCCTTGCAGGGCGACCCGTTGGGCACGAGGGCGCCGAGCACCACACAGCGGGCGACGATGCCGCCGAACCCGATGTCGTTGCCGCCGATGGTCACGCTCACCAGGTCCGTGTCCTCGGTGAGGGCGTCGAACTGCGGCGGCGCCGTGCCCTGCGGTCCCGTCATGTTCTCGGTGGTGGCCCCGCCGCAGGTGACATCGGTGAAGGAGCCGGGCGCGAGCTGTGCCGCGACGAGCGACGGGTAATTCCGGTCGGAGCGTGCGCAGTTCTGGTCCGTCTGCTCCGGGATACCGGCGCCGGAGGCGTAGGAGTCGCCGAGGGCGACGTAGTGGGCGTAGCCGACGGCGGCACCGTGCTGCGGCGCGGAGCGCGCACCGTCCGGCTGCGCGGCGGCTACCGCCGAGGTCACAGAGCCGCAGGCGAGCGCCCCGGCGGCGACCCCGGTCGCCCCGGCCCGCACCGCGAGGCGCAGCCGGCCCCGGGAGCGGCGGGCGGGGGAGGGACGAAGAGAGGCGGAGCCGGTGCGCACGGATCTGGAGCCGGGCATGAGGCACCTCACGGTCTCGTAGCGGTGGACAGGGGGGTACCGACCGGCCGGTAGCTGTACCGAGCAGTAAGCCTGGCCATGCGGACGACGAACCGTCAAGAGGCGTGCACCGTACGTGTATTGTGCCGTGCGGGCGCGAACAGCGCCGCCCGTTGGGCGCGTTGGGCGCGGGCGAGCGGCAGCGGGAGCGCATCCCGAGAGCGTGGCGGGAGGCGGGGCCGGCGTCCCGACCGGGGCGGGTCCGTCAGGGCGCCGGGGCGACCAGCGCGGTGCGCAGCCGGTCGACGGTCCGCCGATCGAGACCGAGGCCGCGCGTCACATAACGGTCGAAGCCGCCCCACTCCGTGTCGACGGCGTCCAGCGCCGCGGCCAGATAGCCGGGCAGCACCTCCGTGACCGCCGCGGCGATGCGCGGATCGCCGCCGCGCGCGGTGAAAGCGGAGACGTACGGGGCGAAGGCGGCCCGCACGGCCGGGTTGACGGCGAGATGGGCGGCGCGCGCCGTCGCCCGGTCGGCGCCGAGCAGCAGCAGGACGACCGTGGCGCCCCAGCCGGTGCGGTCCTTCCCCGCCGAACAGTGGAACAGCAGCGGGCGCCGCCGTTCGTCGGCCGCCGCCTCGACCAGGGTGCGGTAGGCGGCGCAGGCCCCGGGCGAGAGCACCATCTCCCGGTACGCGGCGGCGAAGACCTCCTCGACCCGGCCGCCGCCCAGCTCCCGCCCCGCCGCCGCCGGGTCGGCCAGCAGACTTCCCAGGCGGGCCGGTGCGCTGCGCCGGGCCGCGCCGAGCACATCGGCCGTGACGAGCCCGGCGCCCCGAGGCAGCACGTCCGGTGCCGCGCCGCGCTCCTCGTCCGTGCGCAGATCGACGACCGTACGGATGCCGAGCCCGGTGATGCCGGTGTCGCCCGCGGGGTCGAAGCGGTCCAGGGCGCCGGAGCGCAGCAGGAGGCCCGGGGCGACGACCCGGTCCGCACCGGCGTGGACGAGCGGGATGCCGCCCAGGTCGCGCACGTTGGCGACGGTGAGCGCGGACAGCGGGGTCCCGGTACGGACCTCGGGGCCGGGGCCGCTTTCGTGGTGCCGCGGCTCCTCCGAGCCGGAGCGGGCGCCCGGCATCAGCGCCCCTCCCGACCGGTTCCGCCGCCCCCGGCGTCCGACCCCTCGTCCGCGCCCTTCTCCGGCCCCCGTGCCTCCCGCGTTTCCTGCGTCTCCCGCATGTCCGTCGTCTCCTGCGTGCCGTCCGCCCCGCCCGTCTCCTCCGCTCCGTCCACGAGGTGGGGCAGGCCCTCGGGCAGGACGTCGCCGGGGGCGGGTGCCGGGGCGGCGGCCTCCTCGGGCGGGACCCTGCGGAGGGTCAGGATGGCGATGTCGTCCTGCGGTTCCGCGTGGGTGTAGGTCCGTACGTCGTCTCGCAGCTCGCGGGCCAGTCGGCCGGGGGAGGGGCACGCCTCCGAGGTGAGGGCGGCCAGCCGCTCCGCCAGCGGATAGAACACGCCGTCCGTGCCGCGTGCCTCGCTCAGCCCGTCGGTGTACAGCAGCAGGGTCGCCTCCTCGGGGAAGTCGAACCAGAAGGCCGCGCGCTCCTCCTCGACCAGCGAGGCCAGGCCCAGCGGGACGTGTGCGTCGCCCAGGTACACCTTCTGGGGGCCGTCGGGCGCGCCCACCCGCCACGGCAGCAGATGACCGCAGTTGACCGCCTGCGCCCGGTCGTCGCCCTCGTCGTCGACACAGATGATCAGCGCGGTGACGAAGCGTTCCGGCTCGCCGGAATGCCGGGCGTAGGCGTTGTAGCGCAGGACCGAGGTCTCCAGCGCGTCCGCCAGCCCGGACAGCGTGGGCTGACGGTGCGCCGCCTCGCGGAAGGCACCCAGCACGGCGATCGCGATGCCCACCGCCGACAGGCCCTTGCCCTGGACGTCCCCGATGAGGACGCGGGTGCCGTACGCGGTGTCGGCGGCGTCGTAGATGTCCCCGCCGAACAACTTGTCCTCGTGCACCGGCTCGTAGACGCCGTCCACGACGATCCGGCTCGTCAGCTCCGGCAGCGGGTGCAGGATGTGCTGCTGGATGACGGCCGCGGTCGAACGCAGCCGGATCAGTTCCCGCTCGTGCATCAGCCGCCAGCGGCAGCCGTACACCGCCAGCACACCGAAGACGACGGTGAGGAGCACCAGGAGGATGCCCTCGATGTCGTGCTGCGGATCCCGGCCCAGCGAGACGAGGGCGCCGGCGGTCGCCCACACCGAGGCGGCCACCGTCTGCCGGACGGTGCCGACGCCCGCGCCGATCGCCGGCAGAAAGATCAGCAGCCCGATCAGCCGGACCTCCGAGCCCGCCACCAGGCTGGGCAGGAGGACCAGCACGGTCAGGCCGACGACCCACAGCAGGAAGGCGCGGGTGGAGAGGGTCCGGGGCTGACCGCCCGGCGAGCTGGGGTCCGGAACTGCTGCTGCCACCAGCCCACCTTGACCCGGCACCGGTTCACCGTGCGAGCCGACACCGGCCCGGGGCCCGCGCTTCGCTCTGCTGCACGGGCCGCCCCTCCGCCTCGGGGCCGGACGCTCCCCGGACCGTCAGCCTCCCGGGGGCAGCGCCTCGCGCAGGGCCCTGTCGAGGCAGACGGCGAGCGCCGCATCGGTGGCCGGGCGGCGGCACGCGCTGCTGCCCCCGGCCGCCGCGCTGCCCGGTTCCTCGCTGCCGTCCCCGAACAGCGGTCCGAGCCGGGCCGCGAACGTGCCGGTGAAGGCGCCGTACAGCGGCGTGCGGGGGCGCTGGACCGCGTGTTCCAGCGCGGGCAGCAGCGTCCGGGCCGCGTACGCCGGACGGCCGTCCCCGTCGAGCGGCATCCGGCTGGTCCGCTCGCCCCGCGCCCCCGGCGACCCGCCGCCGCCCTTGCCGGCGCCCCGCCCGGCGTCGTCGTCCTTGCCCGCGTCCGCGCCCGCCCGCGTGCCCGTGCCGGCGCGCGTGCTCGGGTCCGGGTGCGACCGGGGCGCGCGGGCGCCGCACTCGATGTTCGCGTCCGTGTAGGCCGAGCGGCGTGTGGCGGCGAACCCGGCGTCCAGCAGACAGCGCTCGCTGACCTTGTCGGTGAGGAAGCGGATGAGGTCGGCGGCGGCGCCCGCGCGCGGCGAGTCGCTGCTGACGGCGAGGTTCTGGCCGCCGAGCACCGCCTTGCCGGGCAGCGGCGCGACACCCAGCCGGGAGGCGGGCAGCGCCTGGTGCAGCGTGCGGTAGGCGTACGGCCAGTGGCGCAGGAAGGCGGTGCGGCCGGCCTCGAAGTCGTTGAGTGTGTCGGCCTCGTAGGAGCTGGTGGCGTCCGCGAGCGTGTAGGCCCCGTCGGTGCGGTCCTTCAGCTCGCCGAGCCCGTCCTCGATCCGGTCGGGGTCGGAGGCGTAGCGGCCCTCCGCGTCGACGAGGCCGCCGGCGCCGACGGAGGCGAAGGCTTCGACGGCGTTGACGGTCCGGCCCTCGTAGGGCGCGAGCTGTGTCGTCCACCCTTTCGTGTAGGAGTCCGGCAGACCGTCGGCCGTGTCCACCGTGCGCACGAGCGACCTGAGGCGGTCCCAGGTGCGCACCGTGCCGCCGAGATCGGGGTCCTTCACGCCGGCCTTCGCCAGATAGTCCTTGCGGTAGTACAGCAGCCCGACATCGCTGTTGAAGGGGACGGCGACGACGTCGTCCTTCCAGCGTCCGGTGCGGGCGACGGCGTCGATCATGTCCCGGTCCAGCAGTTCCTTCGCCAGCGGACGGATCACCCCGGCGGCGGCGAACTCCGGTACCCAGGTCACGTCGAGGTTCACCACGTCGTACTCGGCGCTGCCGGACTGGAGCGCGCCGAGCAGCTGGCTGCGCTGCTGGTCGGCAGCGCCGGGCAGTTCGACGAGCCGGGCCGTCCAGCCCGTCCGCCGCTCCTCCTGGCGCTCGTTCCACGCGCCGATGAGCTGCTGGCGGATGCCGCCCTTGCCCGTGACGTCCCGGCCGCTGGCGATCACGATCTCGCCCGGCGTCGCCGCACCCGGCGCGCCGCTCGCGCCGCCGCCGGACCGGCCGTCCGCCGTGCAGGCCGCGGTGAGCAGCGTGAGCAGGGCCGGCAGCAGGACGCACGCCACGCGGCCGGGACCGGTGCGGGCGCCCCGCCGACGGGAGCCCCGCCCTCGTCCGTGTACCGGTCCCCGTCCCCGTCCTCTCATCGCCGTCCCCCCGCCGTCCCCCGTCGCCCCGGTCGTCTCATCCCGTCTCCCCCGAACCCGTACGGGCCACCTCGTCGCGCAGCCGCGCGGCCAGATCCGTGCTGCCGCCCGGGTCCAGGCAGCGCCCGCCCCCGGCCGCGGCCAGGCGCGCGTCCGGCTCCCCGGGGGCGCAGCCGGTCTGGTCGAGCGTCGCCACGACGAGGGGTACGCCCTCGTCCTCGACGGCCTGCTCCAGACCGCGCAGCCGTGCGTCGTCGGTCAGCCGCCCGTTGTCCTCACCGTCCGTCAGATACACGACGGCCTGCGGATGGTCGTCGTCCCGGCCGCGGTCGGCCAGCTCCCGCACCGCTGCCTCCAGCGCGCGGTCGGGCTCCGCCTCGTGGTCGGTGACCCGGGCCCGGTCCAGCGCTTCGGCGCCCTCGGCCCTGGTGTGGCTGCCGAACGACAGCAGCTCGCGGTACGGGCGGTCGCCGCCGGGAGCGGTGGAGACGGCCCACACGCCGAACCTGTCCTTGGTACCGAGGGCGGAGAGCGACTGCTTGAGGATGCCCGGCGCGCCGCCGGGGCCCTCCCACAGATCGCCCATCGACCCGGAGGAGTCCAGCAGATACAGCACCCGGCCGGGCCCGTTGGCGCTCCGGTAGCCGCGCAGCGCGGTGTCCAGCGCGGCGGCGTCCGGCGAGGCCGACGGCGGCACGGGCCGCCGGAGCGTTCCGGGCGCCGGGGCCCGGCCGCCGTCCCGGTCCCCGCCCGGCGGCGGCCGGAAGCCGTCCTGGCGCAGGACCCGCGCGCCGCCCCGGCCGGTGAACCAGTCCTCGAAGCGGCGGATCGCGGCGTCGCGCTCCGCGCGGTCCCGGTCCGCGTGGTCCCAGTGGACCGGGACGAGGACCGGGGCGAGGGCCGGCACATCGTCCGGGTAGGCGGCCACGCGCCGCTCCCGTGTGGTGGCCGAGCAGTCCGTCGCCGTACGCAGCAGATGCTCGGGGACCAGCACGGCGGTGCGCGCGTCGGCACCGCCGTCCTGCGGCAGCGCGCACATCAGCGCGCGCCCGGTCCGGGACGGCGGCCCCGGCTGGGCGATCCGGCGCTCGGCACGCGCCGGGGGCTCCCCGCTCCCGCCGTCCGCGCCCCCGCCGTACAGCGCGACCGTGGCGAGCAGCGCGGCGTCGGTGAACTCCGGGTCGGGCCTGCGCACCTCCGTCCGCTCCGAGGTGCCGCCGTCCGCCGGCGGGGCCTCCAGAAGCTGGGCCAGCGGCCCGGTCCGCCGCTCCGGCGCCGGTGCCCGGTCCTCGGGGAACGCGAGCACCACCGGCGAGCGGGCGAGCGGCTCGGAGACCCGGCCGAAGGAGGCGGCCTGCGGCGCCGTGCCGCGACGGGCGCGGTCGACGTCGGCGGCCGACCCGGGGATCCACACATCGGGCTGCGGGCCGACGTCGCGCTGCGGATCGAAGTCGTCCCGGCCGGACGGCTCCTGCCAGGCGCGGGACATCTCGCCGAAGGCCCGCACGGTGTCGCTCGCCTTCGCCGCGTGCACCGAGATGCCGCTGCGCCGGCACCCCGCGTCGGTGAGGTTGCCGTCCGAGGTCAGGAACGCGTCCGCCGCCCTGCGGACGGTCGGCTCCAGATCGGGGTCGGTGAGCACCCGCAGCTCCAGCGGCGGGGAGCAGGCGCCCGCCTCGCCGGTGCGCGCCAGCAGCAGCCCGGCACCGACGGCCAGCGCGGCGACGACGGCGGCCCCGGTGAGCAGGACGGCGGTGTACCGCGGCGTCCGCCGCCCCGCCCGCGCCGCGAGACCGCGCGGCAGCCCCCTGGCACGCCGCCACAGCCTGCCCGGCCACACCGCCACCGCTCCCCGGAACCGGCGGCCGGGCCGCGCGTCGGCGGGCGCCCGGCCGGCGGCCGGTGGCAGCGGCCGGTCGGTGGCCAACAGGACGTCGCGGTCCGGGGTGCCCAGCCAGGTCCGCGGCTCCCACGGGGCCTTGCGCAGGGTGGTGTGCCGGCGCGGCATGCGCTGCGACAGCTCCGCCGCCAGCGTCCGGAACGACACCTCGGCGCCGGGGGAGGGGCCGTGGGCGTCCCGCACCCCGTGGGTGAGCACGTCGACGAGTTCGCGGGTGAACGGGGTCGGCGAGTCCGGCCCGCCCGCGTCGACACGGTGGTTGGCCTGGACGCCCGCGAGCAGCGAGAACCGCTGGTTGCGCTCGTGCGCTTCCAGCACCAGGGCGGCGTTGCCCGCGAAACAGCAGTCGAGGACGATCACGATGTGCTCGGCCCGGGAGGTGGACAGCACCCCCAGCACATGGCTGAAGGAGAGGGCTCCGGGGAAGACCGAGCCGGCGCCGGGGATGGTCCGCGCCGGCGGCGTCTGGAGCCACAGCTCGTCGCCGCTGTTGGGCACGGCGCCGTGCCCCGCGAAGTAGAACAGCAGCAGCCCCTCGGCCGACCGGGCCGCGTCGTCGAGCTGCTCGCCGAGATCGTCCACACCGTGCGGCCGGAAGTCGCAGATCTGCGCGGCGGTGAAGACGTTGCCGCCGGCCAGGGCCTGACGGAGCTGCGCGAGATTGTGCCGGACGGCCAGGAGATTGCCGGGGACACCGCCCTCGACATCGCCCGCGTGGTTGTCGTACCGGGGGACGCCCACGAGCAGGGCCCGGTTCCTGCGTCCCCTGGGGTCGTACGGCGCCACCGGACTACTCCTCGCCGTCGGCTCGTGCGGCCCCGTCCTGTTCGGTGTCGTCGGCGTCGTGCGGAGGCGGGTCGACGGTGACCTCGGGCGGCTCGCCGGGCTCGACCGATCTGCGGTTCGCCCGCCAGGCGCGGACGCCGTCCACGACCTTGCCGTACAGGTCGTTGACCGCGGGCTGCGCCGCCAGCGTGAGAAGGACGATCACGATCTCGGAGCCGGCGCCCATCGCGGTGCCGGGCGCACCGGCGGCCGGGCGCACCTCGATCCGCAGCCGCTGCTCACCGGCGTCGCCCCGGGTCAGCGGCTCCAGCCCCGGTTCACGCTCCAGCCATCTCTTCAGGGCCTCGACATCGCTGTCGGCGACCGTCTCCTGATCCAGGGCGACCCGGATCGTACGGTGTTCCCCACGCTCCCCCTGCGTCATAACTCACCATGATGGCACCGGAGTTGACAGATCGGCAGGTTCCGGACGCCGTCGTGGCCGTACCGGGACCGGACGGGCGCGCGCACCGCACCGGCCGGGGCAGGGCCCGGCGGCGGAAGGTCAGCGGTCCCGGCCCGGCGGCAGGTGCGGGTTGTCCTCCCGCTGCCAGGAGGTCTCCAGCGGCTCGGGGCTGTGCAGCGGAATGCCGGGATGGGTCTCGCCGGTGGGCGGCCAGTCGGGGCGCTGCTCGGCGGGCAGGGAGCGCAGGGCCTCGCTGACGCTGGTGTGGACGGGCAGCACCTCCGTGCTGCCCGTCAGCGCGAGGACGGAGGCCAGGCGGCGCCCCACGCAGGCCAGCATCAGCCGTCCCTCGCGGCGGTGCAGCAGCCAGCGCAGCGCGAGCAGGCAGTTGAGCCCCCGGGAGTCGCAGAAGACCAGCGCCGTCACGTCCAGGACGAGATAGCGGTAGCCCGACGCCACCACGGCGCCGATCCGGTCGAGATAGAACTCCTCCGATGCCCGGTCCAGCTCGCCGCTGAACCGCAGCACCGCACACTCGTCCTTGACAGCGAGCGGGGTGATGGCCAGCCGGTCGTCTTCCCGCGACCTCACTCCTCCTCCGTCCCCCGACGCGCTGCCGGTGATCCGTCGCCCACCCGGGTGGCAGGTGACAGCCCGAGTATCCCAAACCCTCCCGGGGGAACCGGCCATCGCCTCCCGTTCCGGACCGGCCGGTACTTCGGCATGTACGCGTCCCCTTCCTCCGGTGCCGACGTTTCCTGCGTGAAATACCGGCGGGCCCCGAAGAGGCATGAAGGGGAAACGGCCGGGTAACTGAGACCACATCCGTTCGGGCGTGCCACCCGGGAGTCGCCCGACGGACGGTGCGGTGTCGCGAGCCGTCACCATCGCCCACAGAAAGCCCCCGATTCGTGGGCCCGGCCACGGGATTGGTGTGGTGAACGTCTCAGCGAGGCGTGCGCTTCGGATCCGCTCCCGCGGCAATTCACCTTACGAAGACGGGAGAAGGACATGGATCAGGTAATGGCTCTGCGCGACAACGGGCGTCCCCCGTTGGTCACCACTCGGACACAAGGTCTTCACAGCAGCGGCCAGGCCCGCCGGATCACCAGGGCTTTTCTGTCCTCCCTGTCCCCGCCTCCGCCGGCGGAGTCCGCCGAGTCGGTGCTGCTGGTGGTGTCCGAGCTGGTCACCAACGCGCTGCGGCACGCGCAGGGTGTCACGGAATTCCGGCTGGGCGCCGCGCACGGAACCGTCACCGTCGAGGTCGCCGATCCGAGTTCCGCGCTTCCGGCGGAACGCGCGCCGGGCTCTCTCGACGAGGCGGAACAGGGGGGTTTCGGCTGGCCCATCGTGCGCCACCTGGCGAGCGACATCACCATTCGGCTGCGGCACGGCCAAGGAAAGATCATTCACGCCGGTATTCCCCTGCTGGATCCGGCCGTTTGACGGAGCGAAAGATTCCGGCCGACCCGGTTTCCTGCCTCCGGAAAATGCAGGCGCGGAATTCCGTCCGGCCCGGTGAAGACCGGGGGAATATGCCGGACGAGGGGCCGTGGCGGGACGGATTCCCCGGTGGGGCGAGCATCCCCGGATCAAACCTCCGGTTGCGGCCCGTGTCGAATACCGGGGATTTTCCCGCCGCCCGCGACGGATTCACGCCCCCGCCGCCCCGGCGGGCTTCCCCCGTCCCCTGCGCCGCGGGGGCGTCCTCCGCGGGGCCCGCGTGGGGCCCGGGCCGGCACCGCGCCGCGGGTGGGCGGCCGCCGGCCCGGCCGCCGGCTCAGCGCCGGGAGTTGCCGAACAGCAGCCGGTAGACGATGAGCAGGACGAGCGCGCCGGCGATCGCGACGCCCCAGGTGGTCAGGTCGAAGAACTGCCGCTCCACCGGGCGGTCGAAGAACGTGGCGGAGAGCCAGCCGCCGATGAACGACCCCGCGACCCCGATCAGCGTCGTACCGATGAGGCCGCCGGGATCGCGCCCCGGCAGGATGACCTTGGCTATGGCGCCGGCCAGCAGGCCGAGGATGATCCAGCTGATGATGCCCATGGGAGCCCCCCGTTCCGTAGGAGAGATGCGTTTCTACTTATCTGTAGAAGCTAACAGGCCCTCCGGTGGTTCCCTCCCGGCGCCCGACCGCCCCCGGACGCACGTACGTTGCCCGCCGCCGCGCGGGCGCCGCCCCCCGGCACCGGCCCCGCGAGTGCACCTGCTGGGCCGGATGGCCGGGTTCCCGGGGCCGTGCCGGGCGGCAGCGGCGACGGTGGCTCTGCGGTGCGTTTATCGCACCAATGTCGAGCGACCCGGGAGAGCCCATGAGCAGACCCACCGTCAGCAAACCCTGTAGCAAAGCCGTTACGTGCCACCGCACCACGCGGCGCCTCCGATACGCCGCGGCCCTGGTGGCCGCCGCGACCGCGCTCGGCGGACTGGCCGGGTGCGGCGAGTCCGGCCGGTCCGCTCCCGGCGCGGGCACCGGGGGCCACGCCGAGGCGGGCCGGGAGGGGAGCGGCGCGGTGCGGCAGGAGCAGCAGCAGGCCCGGCACGGCTTCACCCTCGTGGCCACCGGCGACCTGCTCGTGCACGACTCGATCATCCGGCAGGCCAAGGCCGACGCGGGCGGCTCGGGCTACGAGTTCGGCCGGATGATCTCCGCGGCGAAGCCCATGGCCTCGGGCGCCGACCTGGCGATCTGTCATATGGAGACCGTGTACGGGCCGGACGGCGGGCCCTTCTCCGGCTACCCGCTCTTCGAGACGCCCCCGCACCTCGCCGCCTCCGTCAAGAAGGCCGGATACGACTCCTGTTCGACCGCGTCCAACCACACCCTCGACGCGGGCAGCAAGGGCGTCGGCCGGACCTTGAAGGCGATGGGCGCCGCCGGGCTCCGGCACGTGGGCTCGGCACGCAACCCGAAGGAGGCCGCCGCACCCGTCATGCTCCGGGCAGGCGGCGCGAAGGTCGCACAGCTCGCCTACACCTACGGCACCAACGGCATCCCTGTGCCCAAGGACAAGCCGTGGCTGGTCAACCTCATCGAGCCGCGCCGCATCATCGCGGACGCCCGGGCCGCGCGCCGGGCGGGTGCCGACGTCGTGGTCGTCAGCATGCACTGGGGAACCGAATGGCAGCAGGAGCCGGACGCCCTCCAGCGGTCGGTCGCCAAGAAGCTCACCGCCGCACGCTCCGGCGGACGCCGGGACATCGACCTCATCCTGGGCACCCACGCGCACGTGCCGCAGGCGTACGAGAAGGTGAACGGGACGTGGGTCGTCTACGGCATGGGCGACCAGATCGCCGGAAAGATGAACGACCCGCGCGGCACGATGGGCTCGGCGGCCCGCTTCCGGTTCGAACCGCCGGACGAGCGGGGCGGCGGCGACGCGAAGCGGAACGGCACCGGCGGCGGGGCCTGGCGGGTCACCAGGGCCGGGTTCACCCCGTTCCTGATGGAGACCTCGCCCCGGCACACCCTCGTCAACCTCGCGGCGAAGGGCAGCCGGGCCGCGGGGAACGCCGAGCGCGAGCACGCCTACCGCACCATCCGGAAGGCCGTGCTGAGCCGGGGCGCCGCGCGGGACGGGCTGCGGATGATGCCGTAGGCGGGGCGCACCCTGACGGGAGGACGAGGCGCCGACCGCGCCGGCGTCCCGCCTCTCACCTGCCGCCTCGTGCGCCGCGCCCCGGCCCGGCGATCGGCGGGGATCCGCCGGGGCCGGAGCCGGGGCGGTGGCCGGGGCCCGGGGTCAGGCGCCCTTCTCGCGTCTCCCGTCGTGCCCGTCGTGCCCGTCGTCGCCGTCCTGCCCGCGGCCGGTGTCCGGCTCGGCCTGCGCGCCGTCGGGCGGTGCGGTGCCGGGCGGTGCGGTGCCGAACGCCTCGACGAGGCGCTGGGCGGCCAGGGTCGCGGTCAGCGTGCCCTCCCTGACGTGCTCCTCCAGCAGCGGCGTCAGCCGCCGGACCTCCGGGTGCCGGTGCAGCCGGCCCAGCAGCTCGTCGTGGACCATCGACCAGACCCACTCGACCTGCTGGTCCCGGCGTCTGGCGGCCAGCTCGCCCGTCGACTCCTGTGCGGCGCGGTGCCGCTCCAGCCGGTCCCAGAGCTCCTCCAGGCCCGTGCCGTCCCGGCCGCTACAGGTGAGGACCGGCGGGTTCCAGGTACCGGCCGGCTCGCCCGTGCCCGGCGGGGCGCCCCGGGGCGGCTTCGGTGCGGGAGGCCGCATCAGCCGCAGGGCGCCCGCCAGTTCGCGGGCCGCCGAACGTGCGTCCCGCTCGTGCGGGCCGTCCGCCTTGTTGACGGCGACGACGTCCGCCAGCTCCAGCACGCCCTTCTTGATCCCCTGCAACTGGTCGCCGGTGCGGGCCAGGGTCAGCAGCAGGAACGAGTCGACCATCTGCGCGACCGTGGCCTCCGACTGGCCGACGCCGACCGTCTCCACCAGCACCACGTCGTACCCGGCGGCCTCCATCAGGATCATCGTCTCCCGGGTGGCCTTCGCCACGCCGCCCAGGGTTCCGGCGGTGGGGGAGGGCCGCACGAAGGCGTTCGGGTCGGCGGACAGCCGCTCCATCCGGGTCTTGTCGCCCAGGATGGAGCCGCCGGTACGGGTGGACGACGGGTCGACGGCGAGCACCGCGACGCGGTGCCCCCGGCCCGTCAGCAGGGTGCCCAGCGCGTCGATGAACGTCGACTTGCCGACACCCGGCACCCCGCTGATCCCGATCCGGCGTGCCCCGCCGGCATACGGCAGCAGCCGCGTCAGCAACTCCTGGGCCAGCTCCCGGTGATCCTCCCGGCGGGACTCGACGAGGGTGATGGCGCGGGCGATCGGGGCGCGCGAGCCGTCCAGTACACCCTTGGCGTAAGCATCGATGTCGATCTTCGGCGGCATGCGCTCACCACTCGTGACCGAGCGAGACCGCCAGCTCGCGGACCAGGTCGTAGGCGGCGTCCGGGATCACCGTGCCGGGCGGGAAGACCGCGGTGGCGCCCGCCTCGTGCAGGGCCTGGACATCGGCCGGCGGGATCACCCCGCCCACGACGATCATGATGTCGTCGCGGCCGGCCGCCGCCAACTCCTCGCGCAGCGCCGGGACCAGCGTCAGATGCCCGGCCGCCAGCGAGGAGACGCCCACCACGTGCACATCCGCCTCGACCGCCTGGCGGGCCACCTCGGCCGGCGTCTGGAACAGCGGGCCGACGTCGACGTCGAAACCGAGGTCGGCGAAGGCCGTGGCGATCACCTTCTGGCCGCGGTCGTGGCCGTCCTGGCCCATCTTGGCCACCAGCAGCCGGGGGCGGCGGCCCTCCGCCTCCTCGAAGGCGTCCACCAGTTCACGGGTACGCGCCACGCTCGACGCCTCTCCTGCCTCCTCGCGGTACACACCGGAGATCGTACGGATCTGGCCCGCGTGCCGCCCGAACACCTTCTCCAGGGCGTCCGAGATCTCGCCCACCGTGGCCTTCGCCCGTGCCGCGTCCACCGCCAGCGCCAGCAGATTGTTCTCAGGACCGCTGCCCGGACCCGCCTCCGCCGCGCGCGTCAGCGCCTCCAGTGCGCCGCGGCAGGTCGCCTCGTCGCGCTCCGCGCGCAGCCGGCGCAGCTTGTCGATCTGCGCGGCACGGACCGCGGAGTTGTCGACCTTGAGGACCTCGATCTGCTCGTCGTCGTCCACCCGGTACTTGTTGACGCCGATCACCGGCTGGCGGCCCGAGTCGATCCTGGCCTGGGTGCGGGCCGCGGCCTCCTCGACCCGCAGCTTCGGGATGCCCGCGTCGATGGCCTTCGCCATGCCGCCGGCCGCCTCGACCTCCTCGATGTGCTGCCAGGCGCGGGCCGCCAGATCGTGCGTCAGCCGCTCGACGTAGGCGCTGCCGCCCCACGGGTCGATCACCCGGCAGGTGCCCGACTCCTGCTGGAGCAGCAGCTGGGTGTTGCGGGCGATCCGCGCGGAGAAGTCCGTCGGCAGCGCGAGCGCCTCGTCCAGCGCGTTGGTGTGCAGCGACTGCGTGTGGCCCTGCGTGGCGGCCATCGCCTCGACGCACGTACGGGTGACGTTGTTGAAGACGTCCTGCGCGGTCAGCGACCAGCCGGAGGTCTGCGAATGGGTGCGCAGCGACAGCGACTTGGGGTTCCGCGGGCCGAACTGCCGGACGAGCTTCGCCCACAGCAGCCGCGCCGCGCGCAACTTGGCGACCTCCATGAAGAAGTTCATGCCGATCGCCCAGAAGAACGACAGCCGGGGCGCGAACGCGTCCACGTCCATGCCCGCGTCCAGGCCCGCGCGCAGGTACTCGACGCCGTCGGCCAGCGTGTAGGCCAGCTCCAGGTCGGCCGTGGCCCCGGCCTCCTGGATGTGGTAGCCCGAGATGGAGATGGAGTTGTAGCGCGGCATCTTCTGCGAGGTGTACGCGAAGATGTCGGAGATGATCCGCATCGAGGGCTGGGGCGGATAGATGTAGGTGTTGCGGACCATGAACTCCTTGAGGATGTCGTTCTGTATGGTCCCCGCCAGCTTCTCGGGCGGTACGCCCTGCTCCTCCGCCGCGACGATGTAGAGCGCCAGCACCGGCAGGACGGCGCCGTTCATCGTCATCGACACCGTCATCCGGTCCAGCGGGATCCCGTCGAACAGCTGACGCATGTCGTAGATCGAGTCGATGGCCACGCCCGCCATGCCGACATCGCCCGTCACCCGGGGGTGGTCGCTGTCGTAGCCGCGGTGCGTGGGCAGGTCGAAGGCGACCGACAGCCCCTTCTGGCCCGCCGCCAGGTTGCGGCGGTAGAAGGCGTTGGACTCCTCGGCGGTGGAGAAGCCCGCGTACTGCCGCACCGTCCAGGGCTGGTTGACGTACATCGTCGGGTACGGGCCGCGCAGATACGGGGCGATGCCCGGATAGGTACCGAGGAAGTCCAGCCCCCGCAGATCCGCCTCGGTGTACAGCGGCTTGACGGTGACGCCCTCGGGGGTGTGCCAGGCCAGCTCCTCGACGCTGCGCCCCGTGCGCTCCTTGACGGCGGCGCGCCAGCGCTCCTCCGCCCCCGGCGGCGCGGCCGCCGGCCCCTCCCCGGTCTCCAGCGGGACGGTCGTGAAGTCCGGTACGGCGTCCGGCTGCTGCGCCGCGGACGATCCGGTCATGACACCTCCAGGAGGTCGAGAAGGGCGGAGAGGACGGCCACCGCGTCGCCCCCCGCGTGGAGATACGTTCCGATGCCGGCCGCCCGGTACTCCTCGGCCCGGTCGGCGGCCGGACGCCCGGCCAGCAGGACCTCCCGGGCACCCGCGGCGCGCAGCGCGGCGGCCGTGGCCGCGGCCTCCCGCCCGTACCGCTCGTCGCCGCCGCACAGGCATGCCGCCTTCGCCCCGCTGCGGGTGAACGCCTCGCCGGCGTCGGCCGGTTCCACCGTCACCGGATCGTGTACGGGTTCGATGCCGCCGGCCCGCAGCAGATTGCCCACGAAGGCCGCGCGCGCGGTGTGTTCGGCCGCCGGGCCCAGCGCCGCGAGGAACACCCGCGGCCGGGAGCCGGTCGCCGCCAGATGGGCGTCGGAGCGGGCCCGCAGCGCCTCGAACGCCTCGTCCCGGCGCACCCGCGGCAGACCGCCCGAGGGCGGGGCCGGGGCCGGCTCACGGACCGGCAGCTCCTCCTCCAGCAGCGGGAACTCGCTGACGCCGGTGACCGGTTCACGGCGGTGGGCCAGCGCGGCCGACCGCGCCGCCCAGCTCTCCTCCAGCCGCTCGGCCACCAGCCCGTCGCGCAGCGCGGCAGCGGCGCCGCCCGCCCGCTCGATCTCCTGGAACCAGGCCCAGGCGGCCCGGGCCAGCTCGTCGGTGAGCGACTCCACGTACCAGGAGCCGCCCGCGGGGTCGATCACCCCGCCCAGATGGGACTCCTCCAGCAGGATGCCGGAGGTGTTGCGCGCGATCCGTCGGGCGAACGCGTCGGGCAGGCCCAGCGCGTGGTCGAAGGGCAGCACGGTCACCGCCTGTGCGCCGCCCACCCCGGCGGCGAGCGTCGCCACGGTGGTCCGCAGCATGTTCACCCAGGGGTCGCGGCGGGTCAGCATCACCGGCGAGGTCACCGCGTGCTGCCGCTGCGCCCCGGCGCTCTCCGGGCCGCCGCAGACCTCCACCACCCGGGCCCACAGCCGGCGCGCGGCGCGCAGGGCCGCGACGGTGGTGAACTGGTCGGCCCCCGCCGCGTAGCGGAACTCCAGCTGCTCGCAGGCTGCCGCGACCGTCCATCCCGACGCGGTCAGATCCCGCAGATAGGCCACGCCGGTGGCCAGCGCGCAGCCCAGCTCCTGTGCGGGGGAGGCGCCGGCCTCGTGGTAGGGGAGGGCGTCCACCACATAGGTCCGTACGCCCGGTCTCGTCCCGGCGCACTCCCCGGCCAACCGGGCCGCCGCCTCGCGCAGTCCGGCCACCCGCGCGTGCTCGCCGGTGCGCGCCGCCCAGCCGAGCGGGTCGGCGCCCAGCGCGCTCCCGGCCGCCGGGGGAGCGGCCGTGCCCAGCGCGTCGTGCAGCGCGAACAGTTCGCGCGCCGCCGCCTCGAACGCGTCTCCCGCGTCCAGGACGACGGGCGCCAGATCCAGGTACACACCGTCCAGCGCCGCCGCCAACTCCCGCACGGGAAGGCCGCCCTGGCCGAGCGTCAGCCAGACGGAGGTGGCGCCGTTCTCCAGGTCGGCCAGCACGGCCTCGCGGGTGCCGGCGGCGTCGGGCCGCGCGTGGCGCTGGCGGACGTCCCAGCCGTGTGCGGCGTTTCCCTCCGGCGTCGCGGCCCGGGTGAAGGGCCCGCTGCCGGGCAGCGGGCCGGGCGTGCCGGCGGGGGCGTCGTCGCGGGTGTAGAGCGGGCGTACGGTGATGCCGTCGGACAGTGCGGTGGTCAGGGCCGATTCGGGCGCGGAGTCGTCCGGCTCCTTCCCCGACTTGCGCAGGACGCCCGCGACGAGCTGCTGCCACTGCGCGTATGTGGCGTCGGGGAAGTCCGTGGCCAGGGAGAGTCCTTGTTCAGGCGGGACCGTCATGGCCGCAGATTAGGAGAGCACCGCACACCGTCGCAGCGGCCCCACGCTGTGACCTTGGACTCTTTGACGGCCGGGCGGCGCCGGTACGCCCGGATGCAGCACGGTTTCCGCTGGTCGTCCGGGCATCTCGCGCAGGTGTACGGCCGGGCCGTCCGGGCCGGGGCCCGAACCGCGGCTCAGCCCGCGGAGTTCTCCCCCGCGAGGCGGCCCCACACCAGCGCCGAACCGATCGTAGCGCCGGGCGAGACGATGGGCGGGCCGATGACGGCCCCGGTGGCGTTGCCGGCGGCGAACAGCCCCGGCACCGGCTCGCCCGTCCAGCGCAGCACCCGGGCGTGGTCGTCGGTGCGCGGCCCGCCCTTCGTCCCGACGAGCCCGGGCAGCACCGGCACCGCGGCGAACGGCGGCTCCGCGACCGTCCCGAGGTTGGGATGCGGCGCCCGAGGGTCCCCCGAGCAGCGGTCGTAGAGGGACGAGCCGCGCTGGAAGTCGGGGTCCGTGCCGCGCTCGGCGTAGGCGTTGAACCGCTGGATGGTGCCCGCCAGCCCGCCGGGGTCGATCCCCAGCCGCTCGGCCAGCTCCGCCTGGGTGTCCGCGGCCACGGCGTGCGGCGGCAGTTCCTCGCCGGGCCGGGCGCCGGCGAACGGGTAGCGGGCGCGGTGCTGTGCGTCGGCGATCGCCCAGGCCGGGACGTTGCGCAGCCGGCCCGTCGTGGGGTCCGTCTCGGCGAAGGCGAGCGCCGCGTTGTGGCTCGACTCGTCCACGAACCGCCGCCCGGCCGAATTGACCCAGATGACGTGCGGCAGCATCCGTTCGCTCAGCACGAGTTCGGCGCGGGGCGTGCCGTCCGCCCAGGCGGCGCCCGGGTGTTGGAGCACCGGCCAGCTCCAGCTCTCGGCGGGGTGGGCGAGCGCCGCGCCCGCCGCGCCGGCCAGCCGCAGCGCGTCCCCGCGCGCGACGGGCGGGGTGACCGGGTGCGCCTCGGGGCCGCCCAGCAGCCGGGCCCGGAGCGCCGGGTCGTGTTCGAAGCCGCCGCAGGCCAGCACGACGCCGCGGCGGGCGGAGAAGGTGCGTCCCCCGGCCCGGACGCCGGTGACCCGGCCGTCGCCCCCGGCCGGTCCGCCGGGCCCGCCCGGCCCGTCGCCCGGGACGCTCCCGCCGTCCTGGAGGAGGCCGGTCACCCGGTGGTCGCGCAGCAGCGTCACCCCGGCCGCGAGGCAGCCGCGCAGCAGGCCGGTGACCAGACCCTGGCCGAGCGCCACCAGGCCGGCCGCGGTGCGTTCGGCGATCAGCTCGGCGGGCGGGGTGCCCCCGGTCAGCAGCCGCAGCCGGCCGATCTCCTCGTTGGTGAGGACGGGCCGGAAGAACGGCGGCGGCCAGTACAGCTCCTCCGGGGAGCCGAGGCCTGCCAGCTCCACCGGGGCGACCTCCACGTTCCGCCCGTTCGCCCGGCCGCCGGGCGCCTCGGCGAACGAGTCGGGCAGGTCGATGGTGCGGAACTCCAGTGGTGCCAGCTCCTCCAGGAGCCGGATGGTGCCGGGCGCGGCGCGGACGAACGCCTCGGCGAGATGGGGTTCGCGGCCCCGGGTGTGGCCGCTGAGGTAGGCGAGGGCGTCCTGGTGGCTGTCCTCGATGCCGAGCGCGGCCATGTGGTGGTTGCCGGGCGCCCACACCTGTCCGCCGGAGACGGCGGTGGCGCCGCCCCAGCGTGCCGAGCCCTCCAGCACGGTCACCCGTGCCCCGGCCGCGGCGGCCACCAGGGCCGCGCTCAGCCCGGCGGCACCGGAGCCCACGACGACGACATCGGTGTCCGTTTCGCTGTCCATCGCTCGCCTCCGAGGTGATTGCCCGGTGCGTCCCGGTACCAGCCCGTCCGGAAATTCCATCCCGAAAGTCCGTCCCGAAGTCCGTCCTGAAAGTAGCACCGGGACCGGCTGCCGGGCGGTTGCGCGGATCCCGCCGCCCCGGTCCGCTTCCGGCCTTCTGCTAGTAGGCTGCAATTGCGAAATATGGGCAACAAGTGCAAGCGGGCAGGCAGTGAGCAGGCCGGCGAGTGGGAGAGGTGAGCGATGGGAGCGAAGGCACCCGTCGTGCTCGGCATCGAGTCCTCGTGCGACGAGACCGGCGCCGGGCTGGTGCGCGAGGGCAGGCTGCTGGGCCAGGCGCTCGCGTCGAGCATGGACGAGCACGCGCGGTTCGGCGGTGTCGTGCCCGAGATCGCCGCCCGGGCCCATCTGCACGCACTCGGCCCCGTCGTCCGGGCCGCCCTGGACGACGCCGGGCTGGCGCCCGAGGACATCGGCGCCGTCGCCGTCACGACCGGGCCCGGGCTGTCCGGGGCGCTCCAGGTCGGCGTCGCGGCGGCCAAGAGCTACGCCTACGCGCTGGACGTCCCGCTGTACGGCGTGCACCACCTCGCCGGACACGTCGCCGCCGACACCCTGGAGCACGGGCCGCTGCCCGACCCCTGTGTCGTGCTGGTCGTCTCCGGCGGTCACACCTCGCTGGTGCTCGTCCGGGACCTGGTGCGCGAGCCGATCGTGCACCTGGGCGACACCGTGGACGACGCGGCGGGGGAGTGCTTCGACAAGGTGGCGCGCGTCCTCGGCCTCCCCTACCCCGGGGGCCCGGCCATCGACCGTGCGGCCCGCGACGGTGACCCGCGGGCCCTCGCCTTCCCCCGGCCGATGACGGGCCCCCGGACCCCCGCCGCGCACCGGTACGCCTTCTCCTTCTCCGGGCTCAAGACGGCGGCGGCCCGCTGGGCCGAGCGCCACCCCGGCGGGAGCGTGCCGGACGCCGCCGCCTCGCTCCAGGAGGCGGTCGCCGACGTGCTGACGCGCAAGGCGCTGGACGCCTGCCGCGCCCACGGCGTCGGCACCCTGGTGGTTGTCGGCGGAGTGGCCGCCAACTCGCGGGTGCGCGCGCTCGCCGAGGAGCGGTGTGCCGCAGCGGGTGTGACGCTGCGGGTGCCGCCGATGCGGCTGTGCACCGACAACGGCGCCATGATCGCGGCCGTCGGCGATCTGCTGGTGCGGGCCGGGGCACCCGCTGTCCCGCCCGGGGTGTCCATCGACCCGTCGGCGCCCCTGGAGCGCGCGGCGCTCGCCCCCGGCGCGCCCGCACCGGCCGCCGCCTGAACCCGCGCGCCGGGTCGCGCCGCCGTGCGCCGTCCGGTCCCGCGTGGTCCGCCGCGCGCCGTTCGTCGTGCGGGAGTGCGGGCGTGCGGGAGTGCGGGCGGCGTGGTGCGGTGGCCGTGCGGGCGCCCGGCCGCCGCCCGAGCCGTCCCGTCCTCCGAGCCGTCCCGTCCCGCCGCCGAGCTTCCCCGGCCCGCCCCCGACACCGGCCCGCCGCCCCCGCCGTCCCTCCGAGCCCCCGCCGCCTGCCCGTCGACTCCCTTCCCGTCGTCTCGCCGCCCGTGTCTCCCCGCCCGCCGCCCCCGTCCGTACCGGAGTACGCCTTGCTCACCGCCGAGATCCGCCGCCGTTTCCTCGACCACTTCGCCGCGCGCGGGCACACCGTCGTGCCCTCGGCGCCGCTGCCGACGCCGGACCCGACGCTGCTGTTCGTCAACGCCGGCATGGTGCCCTTCAAGCCGTATCTGACGGGTGAGACGACGGCGCCCTGGCCGCGCGCCGTCAGCGTGCAGAAGTGTGTGCGCACCCTCGACATCGAAGAGGTCGGCAAGACCACCCGGCACGGCTCGTTCTTCCAGATGAACGGCAACTTCTCGTTCGGCGACTACTTCAAGGAAGAGGCCGTCGCGCTCGCCTGGGAGCTGTCCGTCACGCCCGTCGCCGACGGCGGTTACGGGCTGGACCCCGGCCGCATCTGGGTCACCGTGCACCACGGCGACGACGAGGCGGCGGCCCTGTGGCGGCGCGTCGCCGGGCTCCCCGACGCGCGCATCGTGCGGCGCGGGGACGAGGACAACTTCTGGTCCATGGGCGTGCCCGGACCCTGCGGGCCCTGCTCCGAGCTGTACTACGACCGGGGCCCCGCGTTCGGCCCGGACGGCGGGCCCGACGTGGACGAGGACCGGTTCATGGAGTTCTGGAACCTCGTCTTCATGCAGTACGAACGCGGCGAGGGACCCGGCAAGTCGGGCTATCCGGTGCTGGGCGAGCTGCCCCGGCGCAACATCGACACCGGCATGGGCCTGGAGCGGATGGCGGCCCTCCTCCAGGGCGTCGACAACATCTACGAGACCGACGAGATGCGGCCCGTCCTCGACCACGCCGCCGCGCTCGCCGGCACCCCGTACGGCCGCGACGCCGCGTCCGACGTCCGGCTGCGCGTCGTCGCCGACCATGTGCGCACCGCGCTGATGCTGCTCGCCGACGGCACCGCGCCCGGCAACGAGGGCCGCGGCTATGTGCTGCGCCGCATCCTGCGCCGGGCCGTGCGCGCCGTGCGGCTGCTCGGCCACGAGGACCCGGCGCTGCCCGAACTGCTGCCCGTCGCACGGGACCGCATGGCGCCCGGATACCCCGAGGTGGCCGACGACTTCGAGCGGATCTCCCAGCTCGCCTACGCCGAGGAGGACGCGTTCCGGGCGACGCTGCGGTCCGGCACCACCGTGCTGGACACCGCCATCGGCGAGGTCAAGTCCCGCGGCGGGCGCACCCTGCCCGGCGAGCGGGCCTTCCTGCTGCACGACACCTACGGCTTCCCGCTCGATCTGACCCTGGAGATGGCGGCGGAACAGGGCGTCGAGGTGGACCGGGAGGGCTTCACCGCGCTCATGACCGCACAGCGCGAGCGCGCCCGCGCCGACGCACGGGCCCGCAAGTCCGGCGGAGTGGCCGACGCCGCCGCCTTCCGTCCCGTCCTGGACGCGCACGGGCCCACCGACTGGCGGGCCTGGGACGAGCTGACGACCGACTCCACCGTGCTGGCCGTGCACGGACCCTCCGGCGCCGCGCTGCCCCTGGCCCGCGAGGGCGAGATCGTCACCGTCGTGCTGGACCGCACCCCCTTCTACGCCGAGTCCGGCGGGCAGGAGAGCGACGCCGGGCACCTCGTGGCCGCCTCCGGCGAGGCCGAAGTGCTCGATGTGCAGCGGCCGTTGCCCGGGCTCGTCGTCCACCAGGTGCGGATCACCGCCGGCGAGCTGACGCCCGGGGAGACCGTGCGGGCCGCCGTCGACCCCGAGTGGCGGCTCGGCGCGCGTCAGGCGCACTCCGGTACGCATGTGCTGCACGCGGCGCTGCGGCAGGTGCTCGGGCCCGCCGCGCTCCAGTCCGGCTCCTACAACCGGCCGGGGCATCTGCGGCTGGACTTCCCCTGGCGCGGGGCGCTGAGCCCGGCCGTGCGCTCCGAGGTCGAGGAGGCGGCGGCGCGGGCGCTCCGCCGCGATCTGCCCGTCGGTGTGCGGTGGATGCCGCTGGCGCAGGCCAAGGAGGAGGGCGCGCTGGCGCTGTTCGGGGAGACGTACGGGGAGCGGGTGCGCGTCGTCGAGATCGGGGGCGCCTGGTCGCGGGAGCTGTGCGGCGGCACCCACGTCGAGCACGCCTCGCAGATCGGGGTGATCGCGCTGACCTCCGAGGGATCCGTGGGCGCCGGGATGCGCCGGCTGGAGGCGGCCGTCGGCATCGAGGGCTTCGCGTATCTGGCGCGCGAGCGGGACCTGGTCTCCCGGATCGCCGAGCAGCTCCAGGCGCCCCGTGCCGAACTGCCCGAGCGGATCGGCACGTTGCTGGACCGGCTCAAGGCCGCCGACCGCGCCTCGGCCGAGCTGCGCCGCCAGGCCGTGGAGGCCCGCGCCGCCGAACTGGCCGCCGCGGCCCGTGAGGCGCACGGCGTCCGTCTGGTCACGGCCACGGCGGACGGCGGTGCGGCCGAGGCCCGCACCCTGGCCCTGGCCGTCCGGGACCGGCTGCCGCAGCGGGCGCCCGGGGTGGTGGCCATCGGCGGCAGCACGGGCTCCGGCGGCGCCGAGGGCGGCTCCGGCGAGGACCGGGCCGCGCTCGTCGTCACGCTCAACAAGGCCGCGCAGCAGGCCGGTTGGTCGGCCGCCACGCTGGTGAAGCGGCTGCTGCGGGGGCGCGGTGGCGGCTCGGCCGAGACGGCGCAGGGCGGCGGCATCACCGCGCGGCAGCTCCCCGCGACCCTGGAGGCGGTCCCGGGCGCCCTCACGGAAGGCTGACCCCGGCACGGGCGGCTGACGTCCGCCGGGCGTCAGCCGCCCGTGCCGGGTGCCGGGCGGAGCGCGGCGAGGCGTGCGCCGGCCAGGTGGTCCGCGCGGCGGGTGGTCTCCGGCTGGCGGTAGCGCGGGGTCAGCCGGAGCGTGTGCGCACAGGCGTTGTCGAGGCCGATGCCGCTGCCGATGGAGACGAAGACGGGCTTGACCCCGTCCCGGGTACGCAGGGCGCGGCCCACCTCCTCGGTGCCGGAGCCGTCCCGCATCGTCAGCGGGGAGGAGGAGCCGCGTGCGGTGCCCGGCGGCTCGTGGTCGAAGAGGAACGGGGTCTTCGCCACGCCGAAGCAGGGGATGCCGGTCAGCACACCGAGGTGGACGGCGAGCCCGGCCCGGCGCGGGTGCGCGCGCCCGTAGCCGTCGCAGACGACGAGGTCGGGGGTGCGGGTGAGGCCCTCCAACGCGGCCATCACCGACGGCAGTTCACGGAAGGCCAGCAGCCCGGGAACGTAGGGGAAGTCCGTGCGGCCCACGTGCACGGACTCCTCCAGCACGGCGAGGCTGTCCGCGTCCAGCACGACCGCGGCGGCGGCCAGGGTGCCGTCGTCGCCGTAGGCCACGTCGACCCCGGCCACGGTGGCGATCTCGCCGACCGCCGGGCCGGGCGACCCGTGGTCGGCCGCGGCGCGCAGGCGTTCCTGCTCGGCGCGGGCCTCGGCCTCGGTGGTGGGCCACTGGTGCATGGGCTGTCACTCGCTTTCGTCGGGATGCACCCGCACCCTCCGTGACCGGGGCACACCCGCGCAAGCCGCCGCCGCTGCGTAGCCTGGGGCCCTCTCGTCCGGGGAGGGCGCGCGGACGGGTCCGCCCGGGCGCCCGTGGAGGCGACCACTGATCCGACTGCTGATCCGACCGCTGAGCCGACCGCTGAACCGACCGAGGAGGAGCAGGTGGCAGAGACCGGCACCGCCGGGGACGGTGTGCTGCGGTCCGTCGATCTGGCCCGGGCGGCGGGGCTGTCGACCCAGCAGGTGCGCAACTACGCGGACATGGGCGTGCTGCCACCGGCCGAGCGCACCCCGGCCGGATACCGGCGGTTCGGGCCACGGCACCGGGAGGCGCTGCTCGTCCACCGTGCGCTGGCACGCGGGCACGGCGTCGTCGCCGCCCGGCGGATCATGCACGCCGTGCACACCGGGGACGTGCCCGCCGCGCTCGCCCTCGTCGACGCCGGGCACGCCGGACTGCACGCCGAGCGGGAGGCGTTGGAGGAGACCGGCGCCGCACTCGCCGCCCTCACCGAGCAGTCCGGGGAGGGGGAGGGGGAGCGGCGTCCGGTGCGCGGAAGCCTGCGGATCGGTGAGGTGGCCGCCGTGCTGGGGGTGCGCGGTTCGGCGCTGCGGGTGTGGGAGGCCGCGGGGCTGATCCGCCCGCCCAGGGAGCCGGTGACGGGGCATCGCCGCTACGGGGCGGCCGAGGTGCGGGACGCGCGGGTGATCCGGATGCTGCGGCTGAGCGGCTATCCGCTGCCGCAGATCCGCCCCGTGCTGGACGAACTGCGTGCCTCCGGCGGCACCGAGGCCCTCCGCGCCGCCCTCGCCCGCCGGCGCGCCGAGCTGACCCGCCGCACCGCGGCCCTGCTGGAGGGCGGGGGTCTGCTGCACGCCTATCTGGCCGCGTACGGCGGGCTGTGAGCGGGCCCGGCCTCCGCGTCGGCCGGGCCGTTCCGAAGTCCGGTGCCGGGTCGCCCGAAGTCCGGAGCCGGGCCGGGCCGAGGTCCTGAGCCGCGCCGCGCCGAAGTCCGACAGCGGGCCGAGCCGGGCCGCTCCGGGGCCGGGGAGTGGGGCCGGTTCCGGGCCGGGCCGTCCGTCCGGCCCGGGACGCCGCCGGTGCGGCGCGCCGGGTGCCCGACGGCGGTGCTGTGCAGGTGTCTTGACAGCCGGGAAGCGGGGCTGCGTAACTGACGCGGGACCGAATGATCGGTCGGCGCGGGGCGGGTGCGGCCCGGCCCGCGCGCTACCGGCGGAGGGAGCGTGCGGTGCGACGGTACGTGCAGGCCGGCGGGGCGGCGGCGCGGGTGGGGTCCGCCGTCCGGAGCGGTGGTCCCCACGGGGCGGCGGAGGTCCCGGCGTGAGCGCCGCGGCAGTGCCGGGCTCCCTCGGCCCCCGGCGGCCCCGGCGGCCTCGGCGCCCCCGGGAGCTCGGCGAGCCGCTGCCCGCCGCGCTGCGGGACGCGGCCGAGCGGATGAGCACCGACGAACTGCGTGCGCTCCAGCTCACCCGGCTCAGGGCCACCCTGCGGCACGCGTACGAGGATGTCCCGCTCTACCGCCGGAAGTTCGACGAGGCCGGGGTGCACCCCGAGGACTGCCGCACCCTGGAGGACCTGGCGCGGTTCCCCTTCACGACGAAGGACGACCTGCGCGAGAGCTACCCGTTCGGGATGTTCGGCGTCCCACGGGAGCGGGTGCGCAGGATCCACGCCTCCAGCGGTTCCACGGGCCGGCCGACCGTCGTCGGCTACACGGACGCCGATCTGGACTCCTGGGCGGAGATGGTCGCCCGCAGCATCCGCGCGGCCGGCGGCAGGCCGGGAGATCTGGTGCATGTGGCGTACGGCTACGGGCTGTTCACCGGCGGGCTGGGCGCGCACTACGGCGCCGAGCGGGCCGGCTGCACCGTCGTCCCCGCCTCGGGCGGGATGACGGCCCGCCAGGTGCAGCTCATCCAGGACTTCCGGCCGGACGTCATCCTGGTGACGCCCACCTACATGCTCACGCTGCTCGACGAGTTCGAGCGCCAGGGCATCGACCCGCGCCGTACCTCGCTCCGGGTGGGCATCTTCGGTGCCGAGCCGTGGAGCGAGGAGATGCGCCGGGAGATCGAGGAGCGGTTCGCCCTGCACGCCCTGGACATCTACGGGCTCTCCGAGGTCATGGGCCCGGGCGTCGCCCAGGAGTGCGTCGAGAGCAAGGACGGGCTGCACGTGTGGGAGGACCACGTCTACCCGGAGATCGTCGGCGCGCCGGACGGTGCGGCGTCCGGTGAAGCGCCGGACGCAGCGGGGGAGTTGGTGCTCACCACGCTGACGAAGCAGGCGCTGCCGGTGATCCGCTACCGCACCCGGGATCTGACGCGGCTGCTGCCGGGGACGGCCAGGCCCGCGTTCCGCCGTATCGAGCGGATCACCGGGCGCAGCGACGACCTGCTCATCGTGCGCGGCGTCAACGTCTTCCCCAGCCGGATCGAACAGCTCGTGCTGCGCACACCCGCGCTCGCCCCGCACTTCCGGCTCCAGCTGGTCCGGCAGGGGCGGATGGACGGGCTGCGGATCGTCGTCGAGGCACGCGCCGGGGTGCCGGCGCACGAGCGGGAGGCGGCCGGTGCGGCGCTGATGCGGGCCGTCAAGGAGGAGGTGGGGGTCTCGGTGCGGACCCGGGTGGTGGCGCCTGGCACGATCGAGCGGTCGGTCGGCAAGTTCCGCCGTGTCCAGGATCTGCGCGAGGCCCCGGCGGCGGTGCACGCCGAGCCTGACGCGCCCGGGGAGCCCGCACGTTGACGGAACCTCCGCACCCCTCGCCGCCCCCGCACCCCGTGCCTCCGCTGCACGGAATACCGCCCACCCGCGCCTCGTTCGACCTGCACCCGGAGGCGCCCGCCCGCCCGCCGCGGGACGCCGCGGGCGCCGAACCGGCGCGCTTCGGCGGCGAGGGGCCGGGGCCCGTCGTCTCGGGGGAGCGCGCCGCGCTGCCGGCGTGGCTCACCGGCCGGGACGACGGCGCCGGGCCGGCGGTCACGCAGGGTGCGCTTCCCCGGCCGCGGGCCCGGCTGCAACCGGTCCGTACGGCGCGTGCCGCGTCGTGCGGGGCCCGACGACTGGGTGGCGCAACATCCCACGGCATCTGTCCGTCATGTGGGTTTTACTCGCGGTATGTGCGCAACTCAGCCCTCGGCACCCCCGACGACAGCGGCGTCCCCTCCCCGCGGCCGCGCCCGGACGCGGCCCGCGCCGCGCCCCTGGCCCGGCCGCGTCCTGCCCTTCCGCTCGCGGCTGCACCGCACCGGCGTCCGCAGCTTCCACCGGGTCGAAAGCGGCCTCACCGGTGTCTCGGGCCCGGGCGTCCCGGGCGACAACGAGGCAGGCGTGATCGGCTGGGGCGCCTCCTGGCGGATGCAGGGGTATCTGCTGATGGCCGAACGGACCGGCGACCCCGCCTATGCGCGCCGGCTCGCCGAACTCGTCGACGGGGTGCTGGCCGCCCGCGACGAGGTCCGCGGCGTGGCCGACCACCGCGGGGTCAGCGGCCCGGTGTGGAGCACGGCCGGCAAGTTCACCGCGGCCACCGCCCGGATCGAGGACACGGACGGCAACCCGGCGTTGGAGGTCACCGTCTGCCCGCCGCGTGCCGTGCAGGCCGAGGTGACGGTGGAGCCGCAGGGCGAGGGCCGGTTCTCGCTCGCGGTGACCGGGCAGGGCCGGGCGCCCTTCTCCGTCGAGGGACTCGCCCTCGACCCGCACGACGAGCGCCGGGCCGACCGGGTCGTCTACGCGGCACACGACCAGCGCACCGCCGTCACCGCCCGGCTGGTGCCCGCGCCGGACGGTGCCGCGGGGATACGCGAAGTGCGCCCCGGCACCTACCCCGTCGAGCCGGCCCGGGTGGCGCTCGCCGCACAGACCGGGATGATCACCTACCCCATGGCGGGCCTCGTCCGGCTCGCACGGGAGCGGCCCGCCGCGGTGCCCCGCGAGGTGCACGCCCGGCTGGAGGGCTGTCTGGACGCCGTGCTCCGCGCCGTACGGGCACACGAGTACCAGTGGACGGCGGTCTCCGGCGGCCGGGGCTGCTACCGGTGGCTGCGGGAGGAACCCGTCTCCTTCGCCGGCGCCGAGCTGCCCACCAACGAGTTCCTCGCCGTGGCCCGCACCCTGGTGCATCTGGCCGTCCTCACCGGGGACGAGGAGCACGCCGAGCGCGCCGCCGCCATGGCGCGGGCGCTGCGCGGGGATCTGCGCCGGGTCGGCGGTGCGCGCGGTGCCGGGGAGACGGGCGACGGGGGCCTCGCGGGCGACGTGGCGGTGTGGCCGTACTGGCCGGGCTTCGGCCGGGTGTACAACGGCTGGTCGCCCACCGGGTCGCCGGAGGGAGACGGTTCGCTGTACCGGCCGCTGTACGCGCCGGTCACCGTCCCCGAGGACGTCACCCACGCCCTCATCGACCTGGACTTCCTGCACCTGTACCACCGCACGCCGGGCCTGCCGCCGGTCTTCACCCGGGACGATCTGCGCGCGGTCGCGGCCACGTTCACCGGGCACGTGGTCGAACGGCACGGCCGTGCCTGGCGGATGCGGCACGACGTCGGCGGCGCCGGCCGCCCCGGCACCGACCGGCAGCAGGCGCACGTCGCCGCCTGGATCCCGCTGCGGGAACACAACCCCCGGCTGCCGGTGCTCGTCTCGGCGATCCACCCGTCGCCGCCGCCCGCCCCGTACCAGGGAGTGGACAGCTACTGCGGTGCCCTGCTGGCCCGTTGGAGCTGACGGCCGCCGGGCCGGGCGGGGTCAGCCGGCAGAGGGCTTGAGCAGCGTCTTCACCATCCCGTCCTCCTTGCGCTGGAACGTGCCGTACACCTCCGGCGCGTGTTCCAGCGCGAGGGTGTGCGTGGCGAAGTCGTCGACCCCCAGCGGGTCCTCGTCGGTCAGCAGCGGCAGGATGTCGTCGACCCAGCGGCGCACATTGGCCTGGCCCATGCGCAGCTGGATCTGCTTGTCGAACATCGTCATCAGCGGCAGCGGGTCGAGGGAGCCGCCGTAGACGCCGGAAACGGAGACGGTGCCGCCGCGGCGCACCACGTCGAAGGCCGCGTGCAGCGCGCTCAGCCGGTCCACGCCCGCGTTCCGCATCAGCTTCTCGGCCATCGCGTCGGGCAGCACACCGACCGCCTGCTGTGCCGCCTTGGCGACGGGCGCCCCGTGTGCCTCCATGCCGACCGCGTCGATGGCGGAGTCCGTGCCCCGGCCGTCGGTCAACTCCCGTACGGCGGCCCCGAGATCCCGGGTCTCCCGCAGGTCCAGGGTGTGCACCCCGCGCTGTCGGGCACGCTCCAGCCGCTCGGGCACCAGATCGACGCCGACGACGAGTTCGGCGCCCCGGTGCAGGGCGATCCGGGCCGCCATGTCGCCGATCGGCCCGAGCCCGAGGACGGTGACGCTGCCGCCCCGGGGGATGTCCGCGTAGGCCACCGCCTGCCAGGCCGTCGGCAGGACGTCGGAGAGGTAGACGAACCGCTCGTCCGGCGGCCCGTGGTCCACCTTGACGGGCAGCGTGTCGGCGAACGGGACCCGCAGGAACTCCGCCTGCCCGCCGGGCACCTGCCCGTACAGCTTGCTGTAGCCGAACAGCGAACCGCCCGTGCCCTGGCGGGTGTTCTGGGTCGTCTCGCACTGCGACTGGAGGCCGCGCTCGCACATCCAGCAGGTGCCGCAGGAGATGTTGAAGGGCATCACCACACGGTCGCCGGGCGCGAGCGACGTCACCTCGGACCCGACCTCCTCGACGACACCCATCGGCTCGTGCCCGAGCACGTCGCCCGGCTCCATGAACGGGCCCAGCACCTCGTACAGATGCAGGTCGGAGCCGCACACGCCGGTCGAGGTGATGCGGACCAGCGCGTCGTCGGGCTCCTTCAGCTCCGGATCGGGGACGGTCTCCACGCGGACGTCCCGCTTGCCTTGCCAGGTCACGGCCCTCATCGGGTCCTCCGTTCGTCGGGTGTCCGGCTCCGCGCCGCTGCCACCGGCGGTGCGCCCGGTGCGGGGCCGTCAGGGGCGGCGGGTCGTGGGGCGGTGCGCCTCGTGCCCGTCGGTCTCGTTGAGCTGCTCGGCCGCCCGGTCGTTGAGCGCGCTCACCGTGGCCTGCCAGCGGGCCCGCCCGTCGTCGCGTGCCGCGACCCGGCGGCCCTGCACGGTGCCGGCCGTCTCCCTCCCCGCCGCCGGCATCAGCCGTCCCACCAGCGCGTTCGCGCGGGTGACCAGCGAGGGCGCCAGCCCGTAGGCGGTGGCGCCCAGCCGGGCGGCGGGCGTGAGGATCAGCCGGGGCCTGCCCCGGTCCACCGCGTCGACGATGCGCTCGGCGGCGCGCCGGGCGTCCATCGACAGCAGCGGCAGCCCGGCCAGGGTGGAGAACCAGGCGTACTCGCGTCCGGCGTCGCCGGCGAACTCGGCCTGGAGGTGCGAACCGGTCCGCATCAGCCCCGGGTGGATCGCGGTGACGCCGACCCCGTGCTCGCTCTCCTCGGCACGCAGCCCGTCGGCGAGCGCCGCGATCGCCGCCTTGGCGCACGAGTACGGCAGCAGATGCGGGACGGGCAGCAGCCCGCCCACCGAGCCGATCAGCCCCAGCCGGCCGCCGACGGGGCTGCGCCGCAGATGCGGCAGCGCCTCCATGGCGGTGTGCAGCGCGCCGAAGAACATCGTCTCCATCGCCGCACGGAACGCCTCCGTGCCCGCCGCCTCGGCCGGCCCGACCTGGATGATCCCGGCGTTCGCCAGCACCACGTCCAGGCCCTGCCGCTCCTCCGCCGTGCGCGCCATCAGGTCCCGTACGGCGGTGCGGTCCCGGACGTCGCACACCCGCGAGGAGACCGAGGAGTCCGGGGCACCGTGCGCCCGCGCCCGGCGGCGCAGCAGGGCCACGGCCCGGTCCAGTTCGGCCTCGTCACGGGCCACGATCGTCACCGCACAGCCGCGCTCCACGCACTGCCGGGCCAGCAGCAGCCCGAGACCGCGCGACCCACCGGTCACCAGGACAGACGCTCCGCCGATCCGCTCCATCCCTGCTCCACCACCTTCGGCCCCGGGCGCGCCCGGGGCCTGCCGTCCGCACCACCGTGCGCGCCCGGGCGGACGCGCCGACGGATGTCCGGTATCCGGCGGTTCCCAGCATTCGCTCCCTCACACCCCGGGGGCCGCTGGGGCTCCCTCCGCCCGGCCCCCCGGCTCCCTCCACCCACCCTGCGCATCCCCCCACCCACCCTGCGGCCCCCTCCACCCACCCGTCTGCCGCGCACAGCCCGCGAAGCCGGGCCGGCGGGGGAAGTGTGCAAGGGCATGCCGGGAAACCCGAGGGGGGTCCGCGAGCGAAAGGCGAGGCAGAGATGCAGATCGGCTACAAGCTGGCAACCGAGCAGTACGGGCCGGGCGAACTGATCCGGCAGGCGGTGGCCGCCGAGGCCGCCGGGTTCGACTTCGTGGAGATCAGCGACCACTACCACCCGTGGCTGGACGAGCAGGGGCACTCGGCCTTCACCTGGACGGTGCTCGGCGCGATCGCGGCGAAGACCTCGCGCATCGAGCTGGTCACCGGCGTGACCTGCCCGATCATGCGCTACCACCCCGCGATCGTGGCCCAGGCCGCCGCCACGCTCCAGCTCGTCTCGGACGGCCGGTTCGTCTTCGGTGTCGGCTCCGGCGAGCGGCTCAACGAGCATGTGATCGCGCCCGGCTGGCCCGCGGTGCGCGAGCGGCACGCGATGCTGCGCGAGGCGCTGGAGATCATCCGGCTGCTGTGGAGCGGGGGCTACCGCTCCTACGAGGGCCGTTATCTGCGGCTGGAGGACGCCCGGGTGTTCGATCTGCCGGACCGGCTGCCGCCCATCGCCGTCGCCGCGGGCGGCCCCGAGGCGGCACGGCTCGCGGCGGAGCTGGGCGACGGGCTGTTCGCGACCGAGGAGAAGCCGCAGCTGGTGCACCACTACCGGGCGGCGGGCGGCAGCGGGCCCCGGTACGCCGAGGTCCCGATGGCGTGGGCACCGGACGAGGCCGACGCCGTGCGCAACGCGCACACCTACTTCCGGTGGGCGCTCAGCGGCTGGAAGGTGATGAGCGAGCTGCCCAACCCGGTCAACTTCGAGGCGGCGACGGCGACGGTCCGCGAGGAGGACATCCGGGGGCGGTTCGCCTGCGGCGACGACCCGGGCCGCTTCGTGGAGGTCGCCCGGCCGTTCGCCGACGCCGGCTTCGACCGCCTCGTCCTGATGAACGCCGGCCCCGACCCGGACGGCTTCATGGACTTCTACCGCACCCGACTCGACGCCGAACTGCGCGCGTTGGGCACCTGAGCCCCCCTCGGCTCCTCCTGTGGGGGCCGTACGTTCCCGGGCCGCCGCACGGACCGGGAGCGTACGGCCCGGGCGCCCCCGCCGCCGAGGGAGGGCGCGGCGTGCGGCGGAAAAGGGTTTGCACACGGTGAGACCATGGCCAGGAGTTGACCGATCCGTGTGTTCCACGAACCGAGGTGATCCATGGCCGGCGCCGTGACCCTGATCCGCTCCCGCTCGCTGAGCGACGTCGCCGAGTACGCCTACGCGGCGACCGCTCCCGCCGGGGCCCGGCTCGTCTTCCTCGCGGGCGCCTGCCCGTTGGACGAACACGGCGCGACCGTCGCCGTCGGCGACTACGCCGGGCAGGCCGCCCGCGCCGTCGAGAACCTGCGCACCGCACTCGCCGAGGCGGGCGCCGGGCTCCAGGACCTGATCAGCACCCGCGTCCTGGTCGCCTCGGACCGCCAGGCGGATCTCGTCGCGGCCTGGGAGGTCTACCGCGACGCCCTCGGCGCGCACGACGTGCCCAGCACCCTGATGGGCGTCACCGTGCTCGGATACGACGACCAACTGGTCGAGATCGAGGCCGTCGCCGCCGTCCTCGACTGAGCGTGCTCCCGGGCTGCGCCCGGCGACGCGCCTGCCCGCCCGCCTGCCCGACGCACCCGTCCGAAGCGCCTCGTCCGACACACCTGCCCGAGGTCCCTCGCCCGACAGACCCCGGCGTACGCGCCTCACGCCTGTGAGGGAGCGCGTTTTGTCGGGGTCTCGGGCGCCCTGCGAAGCTTGCCCCTCCAACGGCAGGGAGCGGTGACCGGCCGCTGCCGCCGGTTCCGGGAGGTGCGATGGAGTACGGACGCAGGCTGCGCGAGGCGATCGCGGAGCCGGGGACGACACCGCTGATCGGCATCCACGACATGTACTCCGCCTCGCTGGCGGCACGCCACGACGACGGGCTGTTCGTCTCGGGCTTCGGCTTCGCCGCCTCGTACTACGGACTGCCCGACATCGGCTTCGTCGCCTGGCCCGACATGGTCGCGTTCGTCGAGCGGCTGCGGCCCGCGTTCCCCGGCCACCACCTGCTGGTGGACATCGACGACGGGTACGCCGACACCGAGGTGGCCTGCCACGTGGTGCGGCGCATGGAACGCGCCGGGGCCTCCGGCGTCGTACTGGAGGACCAGCGCAGGCCACGGCGGTGCGGGCACGCCGACGGCAAGGAGATCCTGCCGCTGCCGGAGTACCTCGACAAGCTGCGCCGGGTGCTGGAGAGCCGGAAGGACCTGCTCGTCGTCGCCAGGACCGACGCGGTGGACGAGGCCGAGATGCTGCGCCGGGCCGAGGCGCTGGCCGGCAGCGGCGCCGACGTCGTCCTGGTGGACGGGGTGCCCGGGGTGCAGACGCTGCGGCGGATCCGCCGCGCTGCCGGGGCGACGCCCCTGCTGTTCAACCAGATCGCCGGCGGCAGGTCCCCGCAGCTGTCGCTGCCCGAACTGGCCGGGCTCGGCGTCGACATGGCGATCTACAGCACCCCCTGTCTGTTCGCCGCGCACGAGGCGATCGAGGCGGCGCTGCGGGCGCTGAAGGCCGCCGACGGCCGGCTGCCGGCGCCGGAAGCGGGAGCGGCCGGTGTGGCGGAGTCCACCCGGCTGCTGGAGCGCAACCTCGCGCCGGCGCCCCGTTCGCGCGGCACCCGCACGCCCGCGCCGCGCGATCCGGCGGGGTGAGCGTCAGCCCGGCAGCCGGAACGGGACGGTGTTCCCCGGGCTGTCGGACGCGTCGGTCAGCGCCCGGTGGGCCGCCGGCACCGTGGTGTACCGGTCGCCGAACCGCTCCTCGTCGAAGTGCGGACAGCGGCCCATGACGCAGACGGCCGGGAACTCGTCCCACGAGGCGTACCGCCGCCGCACGGCGGCGCTCGTCCGCTCCAGCACGTCGCACGTCTCCGCCCGCGTCGCACAGCGGGCGCCCCGCCCCCAGCGGGCCGTCTTCGAGGCGCGGCCCGGGTCCCGGGCGGCGATCGAGCGCACGGCCCCGTCCGGGCCGAGCAGACCGTCCGCCCGGCACCGGCACCGGCGTCAACTGTCCCGCGCGGCCCGCAGATCGAGCGCGATGTCGGTGAGCATGTCCTCCTGGCCGCCCACCATGCCGCGCCGGCCGGCCTCCATCAGCAGCTCGCGGGGCCGCAGCCCGTACCGCTCGGCCACGTCCTCGGCGTGCCGCAGGAAGCTGGAGTACACGCCCGCGTAGCCCAGCGTCAGCGTCTCCCGGTCGACGCGTACCGGCCTGCTCTGCAACGGGCGGACCAGGTCGTCGGCGGCGTCCATGAGCCGGAAGGTGTCGGCGCCATGCCGCCACCCCATCAGGTCGGCGACGGCGGCGAACGCCTCCAGCGGGCAGTTGCCCGCGCCCGCGCCCATCCCGGCCAGCGACGCGTCGACGCGGGTGACCCCGTGCTCGACCGCCACCACCGAATCGGCCACGCCCAGCCCCAGGTTGTGGTGCGCGTGGATGCCGATCTCCGTGGCCGGGTCCAGCGCGTCCCGGTAGGCGCGCACCCGCTCGCGGACGCCGTCCATGGTCAGCCGCCCGCCGGAGTCGGTGATGTACACGCAGTGCGCGCCGTAGGACTCCATCAGCCGTGCCTGGCGGGCCAGTTCGGCCGGCGCGGCCATGTGGGACATCATCAGGAACCCGGCCACGTCCATGCCCAGCTCCCGGGCCGCGCCGATGTGCTGGGCCGCGATGTCCGCCTCGGTGCAGTGCGTGGCCACGCGCACCGAACGCACCCCCAGCGCGTGGGCGCGGCGCAGCTCGGCGACGGTGCCGATGCCCGGCAGCAGCAGCGTGGTGAGCCGGGCCCGGGTGACGACCTCGGCCGCCGCGGCGATCCACTCCTCGTCCGGGTGCGCGCCCACGCCGTAGGTGACGCCCGAGCCGGCCAGCCCGTCGCCGTGCGTCACCTCGATCGCGTCGACCCCGGCGGCGTCCAGCGCACCGGCGATCGCGCGCACCTGATCCGTCGTGTAGCGGTGCCGGATGGCGTGCATGCCGTCGCGCAGGGTGACGTCCTGGAGGAACAGCCGCGGGCCGGGCTCCCCGGCACGGTGCGTCCCCTGGGCCGGTTGCGTCCGCTGCGCCGTCTGCTCCGTCGTCTGTCCTGTCGTCTGCTTCGTCATCGTGTGGCCAGCCTTTCCGCGACCCGCAGCGCGGCGGACGTCATGATGTCGAGGTTGCCGGCGTAGGCGGGCAGATAGTGGGCCGCGCCCTCCACCTCCAGGAAGACGGAGACGAGTCGGGCGCTCCCGCTGCCGCCGCCGAGTGCGGCCGTCGGATCGCCGGCGGGCAGGGCGCGCAGCTGCACCTCCTGCTTGAGCCGGTAGCCGGGCACATACGCGGCCACCTCCGCCACGGCGTGCTCCACCGCGGCGCACACGGCCCCGCCGTCGGCCTCCGGGCCCACGACGCAGTGCACGGTGTCCCGCATCAGCAGCGGGGGCTCGGCCGGGTTGAGGACGATGACGGCCTTGGCAGCGGCGGCGCCGCCCACCTCCTCCAGGGCGCGCCGGGTCGTCTCGGTGAACTCGTCGATGTTGGCGCGGGTGCCGGGGCCGGCCGAGCGGGAGGAGAGGGAGGCGACGATCTCCGCGTACCGGACGGGAGTCACCCGGGAGACGGCCGCGACCACCGGCACCGTGGCCTGACCGCCGCAGGTGACCATGTTCAGGTCCGGCGCCGCCAGATGCTCCTCCAGATTGACCGGCGGCACGACGTAGGGGCCCAGCGCCGCCGGGGTCAGGTCCACCAGCCGGACGCCGTGCGGCAGCAGCACCTCGGCGTGGCGCCGGTGCGCGCCGGCCGAGGTGGCGTCGAAGACGAGGCCGACGTCCGCGAAGCCGTCCAGCTCCAGCAGCCCCTCGACGCCCCGGTGCGTCGTCGGCACGCCGAGCCTGCTGGCGCGGGCGAGGCCGTCCGAGCCGGGGTCGATACCGGCCAGCGCGGCCATCTCCAGCACGTCCGAGGTGCGCAGCACCTTGATCATCAGGTCGGTGCCGATGTTGCCGGAGCCGAGCACGGCCACCCGGGTGCGGGCACGTTCCGCCATCTCAGTCCTCCTGTCCGCGGGCGAAGAAGCGTGCGGCGTTGCCGCCGAGCAGCAACTCCCGCTCGGCGTCGTCCAGTCCGGGGCACTCGCGGATCACCGTGCCGGGCCGCTGCTCGCCCAGCGGGAAGGGGAAGTCGGAGCCCAGCATGACCCGATCGGCGCCCATCACATCGACCAGCAGCCGCAGGGCGCGCGGATCGAAGACGGCGGAGTCCACATGGAAGCGGCGCACATACGCCGAGGGCGGATGCGGGGAGTCGGCCCGCACCAGGTCCCGGTTGTGCCAGGCGTTGTCGGCCCGGCCGAGCAGGAAGGCGAAGCTGCCGCCGCCGTGGCAGAAGCACAGCCGCAACGAGTCGGGCAGCCGCTCGAAGGCGCCGGAGAGGATCATCCCGAGGACGGACAGCTGCGTCTCGGCGGGCATGCCCACCAGCCAGGGCAGCATGTGGTGCGTCATCCGCTCCCCGCCCAGCATGTCCCAGGGGTGGACGAGGACGGGCAGCCCGAGGGAGTCGCAGTGCCGCAGGAAGGCCAGCACGCCCTCGTCGTCGAGGTCGCGCGGCCCGATGTGGTTGCCGAGGTGCACCCCGCGGTGGCCCGCCGCCGCCGCGTCGGAGGCGATCCGGCAGGCGGCCTCCGGGTCCTGGAGCGGCACCTGGCAGATCGGCAGCAGCCGGCCGGGCGCCTGCGCGCAGTGCTCCAGGATGCGGGAGTTGACCAGCTCGCACCACTCGGCCGCCGCCTCGGGCGCCGCCCCGTAGCCGAACAGCAGCGGGGTGGAGGAGACGGCCTGGACGTCGACGCCGTGCGCGTCCATGGCGGCCACCCGGCGCTCGGCGTCCCACAGGGCGTCGTGGACGGGGCGGTAGGCGTCGTCGCCGCTCATCATCATGCCGGTGCCGTCGCCGTGTTCGCGCAGCCACGGTTCGCCGGCGCCGGCCAGCAGCCGGGCCTCGGCGCGGGAGATTCTCGGGAAGACGTGCGTATGGACGTCGATGACAGACAAGTCGGTGCTCCGTGCGAAGTGGTGTACGCGGCGGCGCGCGTACAAAGGGGCGTACGCGGGGTGCGTACGGGGTGGGCCGCGGGCCGGAGGGGCCGGGCCGTGCGTCAGGCGTCCGGCCCGGTGCGGGGCGCGGTGTCCGGCCGCAGCGCCTCGGGCCAGGTGCGCCCCGGGTGGACGGCGCCGCAGTGCGGGCAGATCCGGTCGCCGTCGTAGAAGGCGTCGAAGACGGGCGGCAGGTCCCGCACGATCGACTCCAGCTGCAACTCGGCCCGGTGGACGAGGCGGTGGCACTCGGTGCAGTACCACTCCACGCCGTCGCGCTGCCCGACCGCACGCGCGTACTCGACGACCATGCCGATGCTGCCCGGCTCGGGCCGCTGCGGGGAGTGCCGCACATGCGGCGGCAGCAGGAAGACCTCGCCCTCGCCGATCCGTACGTCCACCGGGGGCCGGCCCTCCTCCTCCATGACGCGCAGCACCATGGCGCCGCTGATCTGGTAGAAGAACTCCTCGATCGGGTCGTCGTGGAAGTCGGTGCGCTGGTTGGGCCCGCCGACGATCGTCACCATCAGGCCGGCGTCCTCCCACAGCTGGATGTTGCCCACCGGCGGCTTCAGCAGCTCGCGGTGCTCCTCGATCCAGCGCTGGAAGTGGAACGGCTGTCCGTTGGTCATCCGGGGCAGGGTCATCGCACACGCTCCAAGGGGGAGTCGGACGCACCGCGCGGCACATACGCCACGCAGGCGATCTCGATGAGCAGATGGGGATGCGGCAGCTGGTGCACGGCGACGGTGGTGCGGGCCGGGCCCGTCTCGTCGAAGTGCTCGGCGTACACCTCGTTGTAGCCGCCGAAGTCGTTCATGCTGACCAGATAGGCGGAGACGTTGACGACGTCCCGCAGCGAGCCGCCCACCGCGTGCAGCAGGTCGGCGATGTTCCCGATGACGGCGCGGGTCTGTGCGCGGATGTCCAGGCTGGCGGTGCCGAGCGCGTCGGAGCTCGCGCCCACGATGCCGCCGTCCGGCCGCCGGGCGCTGGTGCCCGAGACGTAGACGAAGTCGCCGGCCCGCCGCACATGCGGGAACCGGCCGCGCGGCACGGCCTTGCCGGGCACGAGCACGGCGGGCCCGGAGGGGGCGGACGCGTCGGACGTGGCGAGCCCGTCGGAAGGGCCGCACCGGTCCTTCGCGTCCGTAGGAATCTCCGGGCTCTCCGGACTCTCCGGGTTCTCCGGGTCCGTCGTGTCCCTCGGGTCCACGGGGCCCGTGCCGCCCGCCGGTTCCAGGGAGGCGTTCACCGTGCCGTCACCTCCACCCGGCCCAGACCGGCCGCCGTCACCCGGGCGTGGGTACCCGGCGGCAGCGCGACCGCGGCCGTCGCGGCCCCCGCGAGCACCACCTGCCCCGGCAGCAGCGGCGTACCGGCCTCCTCGGCGAGCCGGGCGGCGGCGATCAGCGAGCGGACCGGGTCGCCGAGCACCGCGGCGGACGAACCGACGGCCGCCGTCCGCCCGTCCAGCTCCAGGACCATGCCGAGGGTGCGCGGGTCGAGCCCGTCGGCCGGCAGCCAGCGGCCCACGCCGAAGGCGGCGGCCGAGGCGTTGTCGGCGACGACGTCCGGCAGCGTGAAGGAGAAACCGTCGTAGCGCGAGTCCAGCACCTCCCAGGCGACGGCGACCCCGGCCAGCGCGCGCTCCACATCGGCGGGGGAGAGCGGCGAGGACGGGCCGCCGCCCGGGGGCGTGCCGATGAGGAAGGCGACCTCCGGCTCGATACGCGGATGGGCGAGGGCGGAGACATCGAGGGTGCCGCCGTCCTCGACGGCCATGGCATCGGTCAGCAGCCCGTAGATGACGTCGTCGACGCCCATCTGGGCCATCTTGGCCCGGCTGGTGAAGCCCATCTTGACGCCGGCGAGCCGCTCCCCGCGCGCCAGCCTCCGCTCCACGAGGGCCCGTTGGACCCGGTAGGCCGCGGGCACGTCCAGCCGGACCGCGTCGGTGAGCCGGGGGACGGTGCGGCCGGCCAGCGCCGCCTCGTCCAGCCGCGCGGCGAGCCGCGCCACCTCCTCGTCGGCTGCCGTACCCTCCCGGCCCTGCTCCGCCGTCCCCGGCAGCTCGCTCATCGTGTCGCTCCTTCCGCGCTGTTCGGGTCGTCGCCGTCGCCGTCGGCGCCCTCGGGTGCGGGGGCGAACGCCACCCGGACGGTGCCGAGTCCGTCCACCCGCGCCTCCAGTGCGTCGCCCGGGGCGACCGGCACGACCGGGCCGAGCGCGCCGGTCAGCACCGTGTCCCCGGCCCGCAGCGGATGGCCCAGCCGGGCCAGGGTGTCGGCCAGCCAGAGCGCCGCGTGCAGCGGATTGCCCAGGCAGGCGGCGCCCGCGCCGGTGGACACCTGTGTGCCGCGCCGCTCCAGCACCATCCCGGCCAGCCGCAGGTCCAGCGCGTCCAGGGGGACGGGCCGGGTGCCGAGCACATAGCGCCCGGCCGAGGCGTTGTCCGCGACGGTGTCGGCCAGTTCGATGTCCCAGTCGCGGATCCGGCTGCCGACGATCTCGATGGCCGGCAGCGCGAACGCGGTGGCCCGCAGCAGATCGGCGACGGTGTGCCGCTCGTGGGTGAGGTCGGCGTCGAGCACGAGCGCGACCTCGGCCTCGGCACGCGGCTGGCAGACCGCGCCGTACGGGATCTCGTCGCCGTCCGGCACCGCCATGTCGGCGAAGAGCGTGCCGTAGTCGGGGGTGTCGATGCCGAACTGGGCCTGGACGGCGGGGCTGGTGATGCCGATCTTCCGGCCGGTGATCCGGGCGCCCTCGGCGAGCCGGGCCGAGGTGAGCCGGTGCTGGACCGCGTAGGCCGCCTCGACGTCCGTGCCCAGCAGATCGCGTACCGGGGCGCAGGGGACACCGCTCGCGCCGGCCTCCGCCAGCCGGCCGGCGGCCCGTGCGACGGCGTCCGGGCCGCCCGGCGGTGCCGGGGCGGACGTCACGGATGACGTGACTGACACGACGTCACTCTCCTATGCTCACACAGACGTTGGTCGGTTCGGAGAAGAAGTCCAGCGAGTGGGTCCCGCCCTCGCGGCCGATGCCGGACGCCTTGACGCCGCCGAAGGGCGTGCGCAGATCGCGCAGGTTCCAGCAGTTGACCCACACCATCCCCGCCTCCACCCGCGGTGCCACCCGGTGCGCGCGGGACAGATCGGTGGTCCACAGCGTGGCGGCCAGCCCGTAGCTGCTGTCGTTGGCCAGCGCCAGGGCCTCCTCCTCGGTGTCGAACGGCGCGACGTGGCAGACCGGGCCGAAGATCTCCTCCCGCACGGTGCGTGCCGTCGGCGGCAGCCCCGTCAGCACCGTCGGCTCGACGAAGAAGCCGCCGTCCCGCGCGCCCCCGAACGCGGGCACGCCTCCGCCGGCGAGGACCTCTGCGCCCTCCTCGCGGGCCAGCCGGTAGTGGCCGAGCACCTTGTCGCGGTGCGCCGCCGAGATCATCGGTCCGTAGTCGCGCAATGCGCGGGCCCGCCCGGCCAGCCGCGTCACGAACTCCTCGAACAGCGGGCGCTGGACGTAGACCCGCTCGGTGCACAGACAGATCTGGCCGGAGTGGGTGAAGGCCGAGCGGACGGTGCCCTCGACGGCGGCGTCCAGGTCGGCGTCGGCGAACACCAACGCCGGGTTCTTGCCGCCCAGTTCGAAGGAGACGGGGGTGAGATGCTCGGCCGCGCCGCGCATGATCGCCGTGCCGGTCGCGGTGGACCCGGTGAAGGCGATGGCGTCCACGTCCTCGTGCGCGGTGAGGAACTCCCCGGCGCCGCCGGGGCCGTGGCCGTGCACCAGGTTGAACGCGCCGCGCGGCAGCCCCGCCGCGTGCACGACCTCGGCGAGCAGTGTCGCGGTGGACGGCGTCTCCTCGGAGGGCTTGGCCACCACCGCGTTGCCCGCGGCGAGCGCCGGGGCGACCTTCCAGGTGAGCAGCAGCAGCGGCAGGTTCCACGGGGAGACCACGGCGACCACCCCGAGCGGGCGGCGCACCGTGTAGTTGAGCGCCTCTCCCGCGCCGCCGCTCCAGCCGGGCACCGCGGTGCGGTAGGACTCCTCGTGGCGGCCGGCGATCAGATCGGCATAGGCCCGGAAGTTGCCGGCGGCGCGCGGGATGTCGACCTGCGCCGCCAGCGGCCGGGGTTTGCCCGTGTCGGCGCACTCGGCCGCCACGAACTCCTCGAAGCGGGCGTCGATTCCGTCCGCCACCGCGCGCAGCGCCGCCGCGCGCTCCGCTGCCCCGAGCGCGCCCCAGGGGCCGCGCAGTGCGCCCCGGGCGGCGGCGACCGCCTCGTCCACCGTGGCCCGGCCGGCCTCCGGCACCCGGCCGGTGACCGTGCCGTCCACGGGGTCGATCAGGGGGAACGTGTGCGAGTCGTCTGCCGCGGGCGCCCGGAAGGCGCCGTCCACATAGTGCGCCGGTGTCATCGTCGGCTTCAGCCCCTTTCCCTTGCCTCAGCAGGAGCATTCACCCGGGCAGATATGACTGTCCAATACTGATCAGGCCCGGTGATATACCGGTGCTGTTATGACTCGGTCGCTCCGGAGGACGGACCATGGACCTGCTCAGCGGACGGTTGAAACTGCGGCACCTCGTGCTGGTCGTCGCCATCGCCGAGCACGGCAGCGTGCTGCGCGCCGCCGAACATCTGCATCTCGCCCAGCCCGCCGTGACGCGCAGCCTGCGCGAGGTCGAAACCCTGCTCGGCGTCGAGCTGTTCACGCGCGGCCCGCGCGGGACGGTCCCCACCGTCTTCGGCGAGGCGTTCCTGGAGCACGCGCGCGGCGTCCTCGCCGAACTGCGGCACGCCGGCGAACGCCTCACGGGCCTCGCCGACGCCGCCGTGGGCACGGTCACCGTCGGCACCCTGCTGGCCGGCTCCGGCGTGCTGCTGCCCCGCGCCATCGCGGCGCTCAAGCGCGACCGGCCGGGCGTCACCGTCGTCGTCCGCGAGGCCACCTTCGACTTCCACGTCCCCCGCCTCCTCGACGGCGGCACGGACCTCGTCGTCGGACGGCTCAACCCCATCGACGACCAGCCCGGACTGCGGCAGATCGGACTGTGCGCCGAACCCGTCCGGCTCGTGGCCCGCCCCGGTCACCCGGCGCGCACCGCCGAGCGGCCCACGCTCGCCGCGCTGCTCGCCCACCCCTGGGTGCTGCCGCTCGAACAGACCTCCCTGCGGCGGGAGTTGACCGCCGTCTTCCGTGCGCAGGGCCTGGGGACGCCGGAGAACCTCGTCGAGTGCACCTCGATCCTCACCGTGTGCGCCCTCGTCCGGGAGACGGACATGATCGCCGCGCTGCCCGAGCACGCCACCGCCACCGACCCGGGCGTCGTCCCGCTCCCCGTCGAACTGCCCGGTGTGCACCAGGAGATCGGCGTCACCCTCCCCGAACGCCGCCGGCTCACACCCTCCGCGCACCTGCTGCTCCAGCATCTGCGGCGCGAGGCCGAGCGGTACGCCGAGCAGTACACCGCGTCCGCCGTACCGGGGCAGGGGGCGGGGGCGTAGCGGGCACGGCCGCCGGGCGCGCGGCCGGGCACGCCCGGCGCGGGGGAAAACCGGATGCGCCCCGCCGTGCCGGTGCATAGCGTGCGGCTCCGGCGGTGCGAGGCCGCTGACCAGGTGGAACGAGAGAACGGCGGAGGCCATGGACGGCGGCGGGAACATCGAGATCACCACGGTTGCCGAACGGCCCGAGCTGACCGGCCCGTTGACCGCGATCGACGACGACTGGCCGGTCTTCGTCGTCCAGGACCCGGTGGCCTGCGCCCTGTGGGACAGCGTGCCGGTGGACTTCGCCGCCTACTGCGTGGTGGCCACCGAGGGCACGCGGGTCGTCGCCCGGGGCTTCGCGGTGCCCTTCGACGGGGAGTCCGCCGGCCGCACACCCACCCCGGACGGCGGCTGGGACACCGTCCTCACCTGGGCGCACGCCGACCGCAGGGCCGGCCGCCGGACGCCGACGGCGAGCGCGCTGGAGGTCACCGTCGACCGGGCGCACCTCGGCCGCGGGCTGTCCTCCCGGATGGTCGCGGCGCTGTGCGAGGCGGCGCGGCGGCAGGGGCACGACGCCCTCTACGCGCCGGTGCGGCCGACGCACAAGCATCTGCGCCCGCGGCTGCCGTTGGACGCCTATGTGCGCGAGCGGCGTGCCGACGGGCTGCCCGTCGACCCCTGGCTGCGTGTGCACGTCCGGGCGGGCGCGACGATCGAGAAGGTGGCTCCCGCGTCGATGACGGTCAGCGGCTCGCTGGCCCAGTGGCGGACGTGGACGGGCCTGCCCTTCGACGCCGACGGCCCGGTGGAGGTGCCCGGGGCGCTCGTGCCCGTCCGCTGCGACACGGCGCACGACCAGGCCGTCTACGTCGAACCCAACGTCTGGCTGCGGCACGGCGGCGACGGCGCCGCCCGCTGACCCCCGCACACAGGAGCGCGCCCCGGCGCCGCTGGGGGGAAGGCGGCACCGGGGCGCGCGGGGATCCCCGCGGACGGGGTGGCTCTAGACGACGAGGGACAGCAGCAGGACGAAGATCAGGGAGACCACGGAGATCACCGTCTCCAGCACCGACCAGGTCTTGATCGTCTGGCCGACGTTCATCCCGAAGTACTCCTTGACCATCCAGAAGCCCGCGTCGTTGACGTGGCTGAAGAACAGCGAGCCGGCGCCGACCGCGAGGACGAGCAGCGCGGTGTGCGTGGTGCTCATGTCGGCGGCCAGCGGGGCCACCAGGCCGGCGGCCGAGATGGTCGCGACGGTGGCCGAACCGGTCGCCAGCCGGATGCCGACGGCGATCAGCCAGCCGAGCAGCAGCGCCGAGATGTTCCAGTCCTTGGCGAAGTCCATGATCATGTCGCCGACGCCGATGTCGATCAGCGTCTGCTTGAACCCGCCGCCCGCGCCGACGATCAGCAGGATCCCGGCGATCGGCAGCAGCGACCTGTCCACCGTGGCGGCCAGCCGGCCCTTGCCGAAGCCGGCGGCGCGGCCGAGCGTGAACAGGCCCACCAGGACGGCGGCCAGCAGCGCGATCAGCGGCGAGCCGACCACGTCCATGACGCGCTGGACGGCGGCGTCCGGGTCGTCGACGACGATGTCGGTCAGCGCCTTGGCCAGCATCATCACCACAGGCAGCAGCACCGTCGCGAGCGTCGCGCCGAACCGGGGCCGGCGCTCCAGCTCCTCCGAGGGCCGCTGCGGTACGAGGCCCTCCGGCGGCTCGACGGTCACCCACCGGTCGGCGAACCGGGCGAAGACGGGACCGGCGATGATCGCGACCGGGATGCCGATGAGCACCCCGAAGGCCAGGGTGACGCCGAGGTCGGCGTGGAGCCCGTCGATGGCCGCCAGCGGGCCCGGGTGCGGCGGCACCAGCCCGTGCATCACCGAGAGACCGGCCAGCGCGGGAATGCCGATCCGCATGAGCGAGTGGTTGCCGCGCCGGGCGACCAGCAGCACCACGGGGATCAGCAGCACGATGCCGACCTCGAAGAAGAGCGGCAGCCCCACGAGCCCGGCGATCAGCACCATCGCCCAGGGCATCGCCCGGGCCCCGGTCCGGGCGAGGATCGTGTCGACGATCTGGTCGGCGCCGCCGGAGTCCGCCAGCAGCTTGCCGAGGATCGCGCCCAGCGCGATGAGCACGCCCACGCCCGAGACGGTGTCGCCCAGCCCCTTGGTGAAGCTGGCGATCGTGTCGTCCGGCGCGGCGGCGGCCACGGAGCCCAGCACCAGCGACCCGAGGGTCAGGGCCAGGAACGCGTGCAGCTTCCACCGGGTGATCAACAGGACGATGACGGCGATACCGACGAGAACGGCGATGCCGAGCTGAGCGTTTCCGGCGGAGGTGATCGGCTCGGACTCCGCTGCCAGCATCTCGACACTGAGATGGTGCACGAAGGCTTCCTTACGGGCTGGGAGGACGGGGGTGCTTGTCGCCGGAGGCCCGCCTGAGGGACCGCCGGCGCGGTACCCCGCTCAGGGAGCGGGATGCGCGAGAGGCTCCGCGCATCCCGCGCGGGCCGCCGTCGCGCTCCGCAGCGCGTCCACCGCGCGGGAGGCGACGGCCTCGGGCCCGGCGTCGACGCGGACGACGGCCCCGCACTCGTCCGGCTGGAGCGGCTCCAGCGTGGCGAACTGGGAATCGAGCAGCGCCGTGGGCATGAAGTGGTCCCGCCGCTGTTCCATGCGCCGGGAGATCAGGGCCCTCTCGCCGGTCAGATGCAGGAAGAACAGCTCGGGGTAGCCGGCGCGCAGCCGGTCCCGGTAGCCGCGCTTGAGCGCGGAGCAGCTGACCACGCCGCCGTGGCCGAGGCGCCCGGCGGCCCAGGCGCCGATGGCGTCGAGCCAGGGGGCCCGGTCGGCGTCGTCGAGGGGGGTTCCGGAGCTCATCTTGGCGATGTTCGCCGGGGGATGGAAGGCGTCCGCCTCCGCGTAGGGGACGCCGAGACGCCCGGCGAGCAGCTCGCCCACCGTCGTCTTGCCCGTCCCCGCGACCCCCATGACCACCACCACGGGTGCGGTGTGCGTGGTACTCACCGCGCTCATCGGAACCTCACTGTCGTCGTCGACCTCGGTGCTGTCGTACTCAACCTCATTCATGTCATCTATTCAATGGGTGGTCCTTAAAAAGTCATACGTAATCACCGTGACGGTCACCACGCGTGACAGCGACCACGTAGGCTGGCGCGGTCGGCGCGTACACACGGAACGGGAGCGCACGGGCGAGATGGCCAGCCAGGCGGACAGCCGAGACGAGACGGGCACCGGCGCGGTCACGGCCGGCCCGAGCGGAGCGGGGCGCACCTCCGCCGGACTGCACGCCCGGCTGCTGGCCGCGCTCGGCCCGGCGATCACCGCGGGCGAGCACCCACCCGGCACCGTGCTGCGCACCGACGAACTCGCCGAGCGCTACGAGGTCTCCCGCACCGTCGTACGCGAGGCGGTGCGGGTGCTGGAGTCCATGCGGCTCGTCGAATCCCGCCGCCGGGTCGGTGTGACGGTGCTGCCGCTCGACGAGTGGAACGTCTACGACCCGCAGGTCATCACCTGGCGGCTGGCCGGCAGCGACCGGCCCCGCCAACTGCGCTCCCTCACGACGCTGCGCTCCGGCGTGGAGCCCGTGGCGGCCCGGCTCGCCGCCGAGCACGCCACCCCCGAACAGGCGGCGGCGGTCACCGAGCACGCGCTGGGCATGGTGGCCACCTCCCGCGGCGGCCGGCTGGAGGAGTACCTCGTGCACGACATCGCCTTCCACCGGGCCGTGCTCTGCGCCTCCGGCAACGAGATGTTCGCCCGGCTCGGAGAGGTCGTCGCCGCCGTCCTCACCGGCCGCACCCACCACGACGTGATGTTCAGCGACCCGCGGCAGAAGGCGGTGACGCTCCACGTACAGGTCGCCGAGGCGATCCGGGAGCGCGACGGGGAACGCGCCGAGGCCGCGATGCGCACCATCACCGTCGACGCCATGGCCGAACTGGACGTCCTCGTACCGCAGAACGGCGAGGGGGGCGAGCGGTCGGACGCACGCGCGGGGGAGAAGCGCCAGGGAGTGTCTTCCACGTAGCGGCGTCGTCCGCCGCGAGCGGACGGGACCTTCTCGGACACGACCCGGCGGGCTCCGGCCACCGGCGGCCGTGCCGCCCCTGCTCTCCGGCCGCGGGCCGGGCCGCCGGCTCAACGGGAACCGGCGGGCCCCCGCTGCCGGTCCCGCGCGCGGTCGGCCTCGTAGCGCGGACGGCGCTCCAGGGCGCGGCGCTCCCGGGCCAGACGGGCCACGTCCGCCGCCTCCCGCAGTACACCGAAGCGGCCACGTGCCAACAGCCGGGCGACCGCGCCGAGAACGCGCGGCCCGGTGAGCACGTCGGAGGGCCGGGCCCGGTGGTTGACGAGATCGAAGAGCCGGTCGGCGGTGCCGGCGCGGCGCATTCCGCGCAGCACCTCCGGCAGCACCGAGGGCAGTGGGTCGAGGCTGCCGATGTCCACCGCGAACCAGTACGGCTCGGCGAACTCCCGGTCCCGCCAGGCGCCCCAGGACGCGAGCGCCGCATCGAGCCGCCGCGCCGAGGCGTCGCCGCCGCCGGTGTCGTCGCCGTCCACGGGCAGGTGCCCGGCGAGGACCTCGGCGAGCGAGCCCGCCTGGAGGAAGGCGTCCCCGATACCGCGGCCGGCCGTCGGGTCCTTGAAGTGGCCGGCGTCGCCGACGAGCACCCAGCCGGGGCCGGACGCCTCGCGGAAGCAGCCCTTCCAGTGCGTCACCGCGCCCGGCTCGCCCACCGGTTCCGCTCCCCGCAGCGTCTCGGCCACCGGCGGGCAGGACCGCGCGTACTCCAGCAGGCTGCCGGGCAGGCCCGCGCGGAACTCCCGGACGCGGGCCGGGTCCACACCGACCTGCACCTGGTACAGGCCGTCGTCGGTGGGGCAGCCGAGGACCACGCGGTCCGCCCAGCGGTGGAAGGTGAACGTCGGCTCACCGATCCGCGCATGGGCGAAGTAGCCCCAGAACAGCGCGAACCGGTTGGGGGAGACGTGGTAGGCCCGGGCACCGCAGGCACGCGCGACGGTGGAGCCGCGCCCGTCCGCGCCGACCACCAGCCGGGCCCGCAGCTCCCGTTCGGTACGCCGGGCACCGCCGCCCTGCGCGAGCCGGACGCCCTCGACCCGGCCGTCGGGCGCGCGCAGCACATCCGTCACCGCCGTCTCCGTCAGCAGCGTGGCCCCCGCCGCCTGGGCGGCCCGGGCCAGCACCGGGTCCAGCCGGAAGCGCCGGACGGACATCACCCCGCCCGGGTCGCCGGGGCGCACCGGCCAGGTGACGGGCCAGCGCACGTCTCCCACCCGGGCGTCGGCCCGTGCGACCAGGGGTGCCCCGAGGCCGCGCAGTTCGTCGAGCACGCCCAGCTCGTCCAGGAAGGCGAGGGCGTCCGCCTCGAAGATGTGGGTCGAGGGGGTGTCCTCGGACGGGGCGGCCTTGTCCACCAGACAGACCGACAGCCCCCGTCGGGCCAGCAGGGTGGCGAGGGAGGCCCCCGCGCACCGGGCGCCCACCACGATCACGTCGAAGCCGCCGGCCGCGGCCGTGCTCTGCTCGTCCTTGCCGCTCATCGCCAACCTCACGCTCTCCCGCCGGGACCTGCCTGTCGTGCCGAGTGCCGTGCCGGTGTGCCGCTGCCGTGTCTGCGCCCTGCTGCGTCTGTCGCGTCTGCTGTGGCTGCTGTGTCTGCTGCGCCCGCCGGGCCCGCTGTGCTTCCGGGTCCGGCGCCCCCCCGGCGCGCCTGCCGTGCTTGTCGTGGTGCCGGTACCCGCCTAACCTAATCGCGATTAGGTTGTGTTTCCACCGAAGCCGAGGACCAGCAGCGTGTCAACCGGATCGGAGCGGCCGCGCAGACGGCTGAACGCCGCCGAGCGCCGGGCCGTCATCGAACAGGCGGCGACCGAGGTGTTCGCCACGCACGGCTACCAGCGCGCCTCGATGGAGGAGATCGCCCGCCGCTCCGGCGTCTCCGCCCCGGTCGTCTACGACCACTTCCGCTCCAAGCGCGAACTCCACCGCAGGCTGCTGGAGCGGCACTTCGCCGATCTGCGCGAGGTGTGGCGCTCCCAGCTCGGCGCCGCCGGTGCCGCGACGGAGGGTGGAACGGAGGGCCGGAAGGAGGGTGGGGAGGGCGCCGCCGGGGAGCCCGCAGGGGAGTTGCGGACGGCCGATGTGCACCGCGCGTTCGACGCCTGGTTCCGGTACATCGAGACGCACCCGTACGCCTGGCGCATGCTCTTCCGGGACACCACGGGGGACGCGGCCGTGCGCGCCGACCACGCCGCCGTGATCGCCGAGAGCCGCACGGCGCTGCTCCCGTTCTTCGCCCGGCTGCTCGGCCTCGACCAGGAGCCGGGCGGCGAGGGCGGGTTGGCGGCGGAGCTGGCCTGGGAGGCGTGCCGCAGCGCCCTCCAGGGGCTCGCCCTGTGGTGGCTGGAGCGGCCCGAGGTGCCGCGCGAGCGGATGGTCGCCGCCGCCCTGGACGCGGTCTGGACGGGCTTCGAGCGCTCCCGTGAACAGGGCTTCGGGCGGTCCTGCGCACAGCGCGGCCGGGGCCGCTGAGACGGCCGGGCCCGTTCCCCTCTGTCGCTGTCGCCCCGGCGTGGCAAGATGGAACTGCCGTGAAGATCCGGTCGGTTGACGGGTGAGGAGGGGGCTACAGGTGAGCAGTCTGAACAAGGAGCCGGGCGCCGGGCTCAGCAAGGGGCTCGACAAGGTGGAGATCGCGCTCAAGTGGGATCCCAGCCCCCTGGGCGCCCCCGATCACGACCTGGATCTGGTCGCCGCCACGTACACGGCCGAGGCGCCGCACGGCGAGCCGGACTACCTGGTGCACTTCGACAGCCGCTCCCCGGACGGCACCATCACCCTCAACCGGGACAGCCACACCGGTCAGGGCTTCGGTGCCGACGAGGTGATGACGCTGGAGCTGGAGCGGCTGGCCGACACCTACGCGCGGGTCGTCGTCGGCGTCGCCATCCAGCAGGCCAACGGGCGCAAGACCTTCGGCGACGTCCCCGGCACCTCGGTGCGGATCCGCCAGGGGTACGACGATCTCGCGCAGGACGACTTCGCCTCCGTCGCCTCGGCGACGGCCGCCGTCGTCGCCGAGTTCGTGCGCTCCGACTCCGGGGAGTGGCGGCACCTGCCCGCGGTACGCGGATTCGACGGCGCGCCGGACGAGTTCGCCGCCGCCATGGGCCGCGGCTGATCCGCCCTCGATCCCCGGCCGATGCACCGCCGGCCCGTTGCGGGGGCCGCTGTCGGACCGCCGCCGGGGCACCCCCGGGGTACGCGGAAGCGCCGCCCCGGGGTGGGGCGGCGCTCCCGTGCGTTCAGTGCTGCCGGTGCCGCGGCCGTGGACCCGACGGCCCGGCGGTCACAGCGGTTTGATCCGCACGTCGCGGAACGAGGTGACATCGGAGGTGCTGTGCGTCTGGAGCCCGATGTATCCCTCGGCCCAGCGCCGGCCGTCGGTGCCCGGGTCTCCGTCCCGGGGCGGGTTGAAGGTCTGGCCGGGCGTGTTGTCGAACTCGTTGAGGAGCTCGCCGTTGCGGTAGATCTCGAAGTGCTGGCCGATCGCCCGGATCTCGTAGTCGTTCCAGGTGCCCTTCGGGGTCACGCCGGCGCCGGCGAGCCCCACCCGGTCGAAGCCGTACACGGAGGCCGTCTTGTACATGTCCCCGTCCGGGCGGTCCAGGATCTGGATCTCGTGGCCGTAGGAGATCGCCACCCACTCCGGGCGTGACTCCTCGGGATGGCCGTGGACGTCGGGGAAGCGGATGAAGACACCGCTGTTGGCGTTGCCCTCGCCCGGAGCGTCGTCCCGGAACTGGAGCTTGAGCGAGAAGTTCCCGTACATCCGCCGGGGATACCAGAGCATGCCCATGCCCTCGGTCGTGTCGCTGCTGGTCATGGTGCCGTCCTCGTTCAGCGCGAAGGCGCCGCCGCCGACGTGCTCCCAGCGGTCGAAGGATTCCTTCGTCCCGTCGAACAGCGGGGTGTAGCCGGTGTTCTGGCCGGGGGTGCCGATGCCGGACTGCCGGGCGGCGCGGTTGATCAGCTTGCGCTCGCGGGGCACCAGCACGCCCTCGTCGGTCAGCTTCGCGGTGACGCCGCGCACATGCTTGAGGAACAGCGCCTGGGACGTCCACTCCTTCTCGTCCTCGATCAGTTCGTTGACCGTGCAGCGCCGCTGCGTCATCCGGTTGGGCACACCGGTGTCGACCGTGCCGACGAAGACCGTGGCGCGCTCGTCGTACTCCGGGCAGTCCGGTGCCGGCACCCCGCCGCCGGGCACGATCCGCAGCGAGATCCGCTCCGGCTCGGAGGCGTTGCCCGCCTTGTCGGTCGCGCGGTAGGCGAGGTCGTGGTGGCCGGCGCGGTCGAGGACGAGCGGCTCGGTGTAGGCCAGATACGGGCCGCCGTCCAGCGAGTACTCGACCGAGGCGACACCGGACTTGTCGTCGGTGGCCGTCACCGTGACCGTGGCCGAGCCGATGAAGTCGCCGTCGGAGTTCTTCTTCCCCTCGGCCTTGCCCTCGGTGACCGGCGGGGTGGTGTCGACGTCGGGTGGTTCGACGACGGTGAACTCCACCGACTTCTCCTCGGCGGCGTTGCCGGCCTTGTCCTTCGCCCGGTAGCGCAGCGTGTGCGTGCCGGTCTCCTGGACGGTGACCGGCTCGGTGTAGGGCTGGAACTCCCCCTCGCCCAGGGCGTATTCGATCGACTCGACACCGGAGCCCGCGTCCGAGGCGGTCACCGTGACCGTGGCGCTGCCCTGGTAGTTCCCGTCGGCGTCCTGCTCGCCGTCGACCGTCGCCGAGGTCTCCGGCGGAGTGGTGTCCTCGCCCCCGCCGTCCCCGGTGACCACCAGCGTGCCCTGCATCTGGAGGTGGCCCGGGATGGTGCAGTGGTAGCGGTACGTGCCCGGGGTGAGGGTGACCTCGGCGGTGTGCTTGCCGCCCTCCGCGTCGGACGGGGTCGCCAGGATGTTGAGGTCGACGTCCTGGTTGTAGTCCGGGTCCGAGGTGTCGAACGTGAGGGTGTGCGCCATGCCGGAGGTGTTGCCGGTGGCCGCGCTGTTCTCGAAGACGATGGTTGCCTTGCCCGCGACGGCCGTTGCCGGTGCGGAGGCGTACTTGGTCATGTCGTCGTCGGCGGTCCAGGTGAGCACCTGCTCGGCGCGCGCCCCCGTGTCGTCCGGCCGCTCCGGGGCGGCGCCGGAGCGGCCCCAGGCTGTCGCCGAGGTCAGCCCGAGCACCAGCAGCAGCGCCGTCAGCGCCGCGCCGATCAGCCTGCCGCGCCGTGCCGGTGCGCGTCGTGCGCCCGTGCGTCTCATCGCGCCGCCCCCTTCCGCAGCGCCGGGTCGGCCAGATCGTCGGCCGCCGGAGTGGGCTCGCCGCCGTCGTAGGTGACGCGCCACAGCGCCGACTTGTCGTCCGAGGTGAAGAAGCCGCGGCCGTAGTCGAGGACGTACAGGGCGCCGTCCGGGCCGAACTTCCAGTCCATCAGGTTGCGGATGCCGCCCTCGCCGACCGGCACGATGCCGTCCAGGCTCTCGGCGTGCACGGGCAGCGCGCCCGCCGTGTCGCCCTTGGGCATCAGCAGCGCGTGGCGCGGCTGTTCACCGTCGTACAGGTCGCCGACGAACCACTTGCCGTCCCAGTACGAGGGCCACTTGCCGGGTGCGTCGCCGTCCTCGTCGAAGCGGTAGACGGGCCCGTTCATGGCGGCCTGGCCGCCGCCCTTGAGCCAGGGCAGGGTGAGCTCCTGCTCGTCGAGTGCGTAACTGGGCACGCCGTTCTCGTCCCGCGGGAAGTCCGGGCCGCCGCCCTGCGGCGAGTACCAGATGTTGTTCGGGCGTGCGGGCGGGATGTTCACCAGGCCGTCGTTGTTGGGCGACTCGTTCTTGAGGTTGTCGCAGTCGTACCAGCCCAGCGGCTTGTCCGGGTCCGGCAGATTGCGGTCGCGGTAGGGCTGGTTGTTGCCCATGCAGAACGGCCAGCCCTGGTTGCCCGCCTCGGTGATCTTGGCGAAGGTGTCGTACTTGGCCGGGCCCCAGGTGCTGCTGGGCTCGGTGGCGTCGGGGCCGACCCAGCCCGCGTAGAGGGTGTCGGTCTCCTTGTCGACGGCGATCCGGGCGGGGTTGCGCACGCCCATCACATAGATCTCGCCGCGGGTCTTGCCGCCGCCCTCGTCCGGCTCCTCGCCGGTGAACAGATTGCCCTCCGGCAGGGTGTAGGTGCCGTCGTCCTCCGGGTGGATGCGCAGGATCTTCCCGTTGAGGTTGTTGGTGTTGCCCGCGGTGCGGCGCGCGTCGGCGAACGAGACGCCCTTGAACGAGGGTTCCGGGTTGTTGCCGGAGTAACCGTCGGTGAACTGCGAGGAGTTGTTGTCCCCGGTGGCGATGTACAGGTTGTCCTTCGAGTCCCAGGCCATGCCGCCGCCCGCGTGGCAGCAGCTGTGGATCTGCACCGGCCACTTCAGGAGCACCTTCTCGGAGTCCATGGCCAGCTTGTCCGTCTCCGGGTCCAGGGTGAACCGGGAGACGCGCCGCTCGGCCATGTGGGCGTCCCGGTCGATCGTGCTGTGCGGCGTCCAGTGCAGATAGACCCAGCCGTTGCGGGCGAAGTCCGGGTCCAGCTCGATGCCGAGCAGGCCCTCCTCGTTCTTGACCAGCTCGTCGCCGCCGCCCTTGTTGCCGAAGACGGTCAGCTCGCCGGCGAGGGAGACCTTCTTCGTCTCCGGGTCCCAGATGTGCACCTGGCCCGTGCCCTTGCCGACGTCCGGGTCGTTCCAGTCGGTCACGACGGGGGCGCTCGCGTCGCCGCCGCCGCGGCCGATGTAGAACACCCGCCCGTCGGGCGCGGGCACCACCCCGTGCGGCTCCCCGATCTGGTCGGACGTGCCGGGCTGGTTGGGCCGGGTGAGGCGCTCGGCGGTGTAGTTCGCCGAGATGCCCGCCTGGCAGTCGGCGCGGGCCAGCCGGCTCGTCCACAGCAGGGCTCCGCGCAGATGGGTGCGGAAGTCCGCCTCGGCGTAGGAGGAGGCCGTGCCGCCCATGGCGGTGTAGAAGGAGCGGCCGCCGTCGTAGTCCCGGCACCAGGAGACGGGGTGGTCCCAGCCGCCGGCGTTCTCGCCCGGCCGGTAGCTGTTGGTGCGTACCCGGGCGACGGTGTGCACCGAACCGGACGGGTTCTTCTGCCAGTTGAACCAGGTGTCGGGCCGCTTCCACTCGACGGGCAGATCCTTGGTGGCCGGGTGCTGCCGGTCGCCGGTCTCGACCACGGCACGCTGGACGTCCGCCGGGCTCTTCGGGTCGGGCCGGGCGCCGATCAGCCCGGTGAACCACTCCGAGTACGGCTCGGCGCGTGCCGCGTCGTGGATGCCGAGGAAGCCGCCGCCGGCTTCCATGTACGCCTCCAGGCCGGCCTCCTGCTCGGGATCGAGGACGTCCCCGTCCCCGGTGAGGAAGACGACGGCGTTGAACGTGTTCAGCCTGGGCTTGGTGAAGACCGCCGGGTTGTCCGTCGCCTGGACGGTGAAGTGCTCACCGGCGGGGCCCTGTTGGCCGATCTTCTCGATGGCCGCGATGCCCGGGTTCACGGTCGGCGACTCCTCGCCCGTGGCGCCGTGGAAGACCAGGACCTTGGCGTCCTCGCCGCCGGGCGGCCCGGACAGCTCCAGCTTCTCCGCCATGCGCTCGACGAGCGCGGCCCGCTCGGCCCGGTCGTGCCCGGGGTCGGCGAACGCGGGGGCGCCGAGCAGCCCGGCGGCGAGCGCCCCGGTCAGCAGTGCGGCCGTGCGTCTGCGCCGGGCCGCCGGTCTGCGGCGCGTCGGGTTCCGGCCCGGTGTGCGGGGCCCTCGCGGTAACGAGGGCCTGTGGTGCGGTGTGAGCCGCATACGCGATCCACCCCTCTTCTGTCCCGGAAATGCCGCTGAAGCTAGACCTCTTTCGGTGGTTCGCCAAGGTCTATGACCGCAACTCGACGAACTTTGTCCTGAGTGTGGATAAACAAAGATCCCGGCGCTACCGTCCCGGAGGACCGGTTCACCCGTCCCGCAGCCGCCCCGTATCCCTACCGGGACGGCGCGCCACGGCGAGCACGCCGAACGCGCCGCCCCCGCACGGCAGTTCGCGCACCGTCCGCATCCGAGCGTCCGCATCCGCAGCGTCCGCATCCGACAGCGCCCGCATCCGCGGCGCCCGTAGCGTCCGCATCCCGTGAGCCCAGCGCTCCACCGATCCGCCGGGGGAGAACCATGACTTCACGCGCCAGCGACCACACCCGACGCACCTTCGGCCGGCGCCTGCTCGCCGGCGGCGCCGTCGCCGCGCTCGGCGGCACGGCGCTGACCGCCCCGGCCGCATCCTCCGCCGCCTCGGCGGCCGAGACCGCGGCGGCCGGCGCCTCCGCCGGCGTCCGCCGGGCGGGCAAGGGCGGTGAGACGAAGCGGATCACGCTGTACGCCGAGAAGCTGGCCGACGGCCGGATGGGCTACGGCCTGGAGAAGGGCAAGGCGACCGTCCCCGGCCCGCTGATCGAGCTGATCGAGGGCGACACCCTGCACATCGAGTTCGAGAACACCATGGACGTCGCCGTCAGCCTCCACCCGCACGGCGTGGACTACGACATCGCCAACGACGGCACCAGGATGAACAACAGCCATGTCGAACCCGGCGGCACCCGCACCTACACCTGGCGGACGCACGCGCCCGGCCGGCGCGAGGACGGCACCTGGCGCCCCGGCAGCGCCGGCTACTGGCACTACCACGACCATGTCGTCGGCACCGACCACGGCACGGGCGGCATCCGCGCGGGGCTCTACGGCCCGCTCGTCGTCCGCCGCGAGGGAGACGTCCTGCCCGACCCCGGGCGGCAGTTCACCATCGTCTTCAACGACATGACGACCAACAACCTCGACAAGGGGCCGGACTTCGAGGCGACCGTCGGGGACCGCTGCGAAATCATCATGATTACGCACGGCGAGTACTACCACACCTTCCATGTGCACGGTCACCGCTGGGCGGACAACCGCACCGGCATGCTGACCGGCCCCGACGACCCCAGCCCCGTCATCGACAACAAGATCACCGGCCCCGCCGACTCCTTCGGCTTCCAGTTCCTTGCCGGGGAGGGCGTGGGCGCCGGGGCGTGGATGTACCACTGCCATGTGCAGAGCCACTCCGACATGGGCATGGCCGGTCTGCTGCTGATCGCCAAGCCGGACGGGACCGTTCCGGGGCACGGAGAGCACCACTAGCGCCCCCCCCGGCGCCGGGGAGCCGACGGGTGCGAGGGGCGGCCCGTCAGCCGTCGGCGCCGGTGGCCGGCCGCGCCTCCAGGACGAAGAACAGAAAGCAGGGCCGGGTCGACAGATCACGGAAGCCCTCGGGGAACAGCTCACGGGCGGCCGGATCGGGCTGCGGCTCGCTGAGGGCGCTGAGGCGGAAGCCCGCGGCGGTGAACGCCTCGGTCATCGCGTGCAGAGGCTTGCGCCAGAACGTCATCGGGACGAGCCGCCCGTCGAAGGACCACTCGAAGGAGTAGCTCGTCGTGGCGGAGTAGTCGGGCCGGGGCTCCTGGAGCGTGTAGGCCACGAAGGGGTGATCCACCGAGGCGATCAGCCGGCCGCCGGGCCGGAGCACCCGCCGCAGTTCGGCCAGCGTCGGGCCCCAGTCCTCCAGGTAGTGCAGGACCAGCGAGGCGACCACGTCGTCGAACGCGCCGTCCTCGAACGGCAGCGGGTCCCTCAGGTCGGTCACGTGCAGGGGCACGCCGTCACCGAGCCGCCGCTCGGCCAGCGCCACCATCGCGGCGCCGGCGTCGACGCCCGTCACCTCGGCACCGCGGTCGCGCAGCTCGGCGGACAGGGCTCCCGCGCCGCAGCCGGCGTCCAGGATCCGGCGGCCGGCCACGTCCCCGGCGAGCGCCAGCATCGCGGGCCGCTCGTAGTACGCGTTGACGAGGCTGTCCTCGTTCTGGGCCGCGTACGCCTCGGCGAAGCTGTCGTAGTCGTTCGGCCGGGCCCGGTCGGCGGCCTGAGCAAGTGCTGCGGGCGCGTCGGTCATCCGTTCCATCGAGGCAGCCTAGCCGCGTACACCGGACGGCGGGGCCGGATCCGGCCGTCGCCCCCAGGCCGAGATCATCGGCGAGGTGGCGAGATCCAGGCGGCCGGCCGCGACATGGGAGAGGTGCCGCTCGATCTCCTCGTCCGTGGCGAGCCCCGCGGCGACGAGCCTGTCGCGCACCTGTTGCACGGTGGCCGTCTCCAGCGCGTCGCACGCCGGAGACGCCAGGGGGAAATACGCGTCAGCGCCGACCTGTTCGAGGCCGGCCTCGCGCAGCAGCCGCGGCAGCTTGCGCCCGTAGGCGAGATCGGCGCCGCGGTCGCGCAGCAGCCGGCGGAAACCGTGCCGCAGCCGGTTCGCCAGCTCCTGTTCGGGGCCGTACTCGTCCGGGCAGATCAGCGGCTGCATCGCCGGGTCGGCGTCCTCGACGAGCAGCCGGCCGCCGGGACGCAGCGCCTCGGTCATGGAGCGCAACGCGGCGTCGCGGTCGGCGACATGGACGAGGACGAGGCGGGCGTGCACCAGGTCGAAGGGCCCCTCCGGCGGGGGATCGAGGGCCACGTCGTGCCGGCGCACCTCGACTCCCTCGGCGGCGGCCGCACCGGCCCGGGACACATCGATGTCGGTGGCGAGCACCCGTCCCCGGGGGCCGGTCCGGCGGGCGAGCCAGGCGGCGACGGCCGGCCCGCCGGCGCCGACCTCCCAGCACCGCCATCCCTCGTCGACGCCGAGCCGCTCGAAGTGCCGGAACGTCGAGGCGTCGAAGAGCGCGGACAGCGCGTCGAAGCGGGCGCCCGCCTCGGCCTGCCGGTTGTCCAGAAGGTAGCCCTCGTCCTGTGCCATCCGGCGATGATGGCACGGTCGTCCGGGCCTGCCGGGGCCTGCCGGGCGGCTCCCGGGCGGGCCGCCGAGCGCGGACGCGCGGGACGCGGACGCGGGGCGGCCGGAACGGACCCGGCTCCGGCGGGGCCGTCGCGTCAAGGCAGCATCCAGGCGAGGCCGTGCGACTGGGCGAACACCAGGAGGCACAGGACCAGGAGCAGCAGCAGGCTCCAGGCGATCGCCTTGCGGAACAGCTCGGACTCCCGGCCGGTCAGCCCCACGGCGGTGGCCGCGATGGTCAGGTTCTGCGGGCTGATCATCTTGCCCACGACACCGCCGGAGGTGTTCGCCGCCACCAGCAGCGTCGGATCCAGCCCGGCCCTGCCCGCAGCGGACTGCTGGAGCGTCGCGAAGAGCGCGTTGGCCGAGGTGTCGGAGCCGGTGACGGCGGTGCCCAGCCAGCCCAGCAGCGGCGAGAGGAACGCGAAGGCGGCGCCCGCGCCCGCGATCCAGGTGCCGACCGTCACGGTCTGCCCGGAGAGGTTCATGACGTACGCCAGGGCCAGCACACAGGCGACCGTCAGCAGCGCCCACCGCAGCGAGACGACGGTGCGGGCGAACTCCCGTGCGGCGTCCGCGATCCGCAGCCGGTAGGCGGCGGCCACCAGCACCCCGCACAGCAACAGCAGCGAGCCCGGGGAGGACAGCCACGGGAAGGCGTAGACCGTGGTGGAGGAGCGTTCGCCCGCGGCGGTCAGCACCTGCCCGTCCAGCCCGGGCCAGGCCACTTGGACATCGGTGCCCGCCAGGAACTCCTCGGCCGCGTCCCACAGTTTGGCGACGGAGAAGACGGCGATGACGACGAGGTACGGCAGGAAGGCCAGCAGCATCCGCGCCGTGCCGAGCCGGGCGCCCTCGCCGTCCCGGGCGCCGTCCCGCGCCGCCCCGGCCCCGGCGTCCGACGGCTCCGGCCCGTCCGACCGGGCGTCGGCACCCTCCCGAGCGGCGGCCGTGCGCAGGCTCTCGCGTACCCGGGCGCCGCCGGCGGGCCGCCACAGCCGCAGAAAGCCGACGACGGCCGCGAGGGAGACGAGCGAGGCGATGATGTCGGTCAGTTCGACGGAGACGAACGAAGCGCTCACGAACTGCGCCAGCGCGAAGGCCGCACCGCACACCAGGGCCACCGGCCAGGTCTGGCGCATCCCGCGTACCCCGTCCACCAGCGCCACCAGCAGCAGCGGGACGAAGAGCGCCAGCAGCGGGGTCTGCCGGCCCACATACGCGCCGATGTCCTCGTAGGAGATCCCGGTGAGCGAGCCGGCGGTGATGATCGGCGTCGCGACGGCGCCGAACGCGACGGGTGCGGTGTTGGCGACGAGCGCGGTCACCGCGGCACGCACCGGCGAGAACCCCAGCGCCATGAGCATCACCCCGGTGATCGCGACCGGCGCGCCGAAGCCGGCCAGGGCCTCCAGCAGCGCGCCGAAGCAGAAGGCGATGAGCAGCGCCTGTACCCGCGGATCGTCGCTGACGAGGTTGAACGAGCGCCGCAGATCCTCGAACCGGCCGCTGAAGACGGTGAGTTGGTGCACCCACAGCGCGGCGACGACGATCCACATGATCGGGAACAGCCCGAAGGCGGCGCCCTCCGCCCCGGCCAGCAGCGCGAGCCCGGGCGGCATGCCGTACGCCGTCACCGCGACGAGCACGGCGACGGCCAGCGCCGCCAGCCCGGCCCAGTGCGCCTTCAGCCGTACCGCGCCGAGCAGGACGAACAGCGTGAGCAGCGGCAGCGCTCCCGCCAGCGCGGAGAGCGCGAGGCTGTCCGCCACAGGAGAAAGGTCCGGACGGTACATGCTCCCTACCCCCGATCGGGACGCGCGCGAGAACTGATCGTTCCGCAAGGGTGTGCGGGGGCGGTCCCCCTGTCCAGACCACCGCACGCCCGGCGGGTGGCGAGTGTGCGTCAACTTCCGTACGGGGCAGTCTTCCTGTGGTGTTGCCGCGGTCCTCCCGTGGGTCTCGTGCGGTCCTCGTGCGGTCTCGTGGGGTCCTCGTGCGGTCCGGTGCGCGGGACCCGGCCGGACGCGGGAAGAGGCGGAGGAGCGGCGGGCCGCGCGGGGAGAGGCGGACGCACCGGGGAACGGGACGGGCCGGGAGAAGGGGAGGGGCCGGATGGCGACGGTGGTGCTGGCGGGCACGCTCGACACCAAGGGCGAGGAGTACGCCTGGATGCGCGAGCGACTGCGGGCGCACGGCTGCGAGGTGGTGCTGGCCGACACCGGCGTGCTGGCGGCGCCCGGCCGGCCCGGGTGCGACATCACGGCGGAGGAGATCGCCCGCGCGGGCGGCGCCCGGCTGGAGCGGTTGCGCGCGGACGGCGACCGGGGCGCAGCCGTGGCCGCGATGGCCGCCGGGCTGGAGCGCGTCGTGTGCGGGCTGCACGGGCGCGGGCGGCTGCACGCGCTGCTGGCGGCCGGCGGCAGCGGCGGGTCGGCGATCGCGGCACGCGCCATGCGGGCCCTGCCGTTCGGTGTGCCGAAGCTGCTGGTGAGCACCATGGCCGGCGGGGACGTGCGCGCCTATGTGGGCAGCGCCGACGTCACGCTGATGCACAGCGTGGCGGACATCGCCGGCCTCAACTCCCTCTCGACGCGGGTGCTGGGCAATGCGACGGCCGCCGCCGCCGCCATGGCCCGGGGGTACGCGGACCGCGGCGCCGCTGCCGCCCGCCCCTCGCGGCCGGTCGTCGCCGCCACGATGTTCGGGGTGACGACGCCCGCCGTCGACGCGGCACGTGCCCGGCTGACCGGACGCGGCTACGAGGTGCTGGTCTTCCACGCGACCGGCGCCGGCGGCCGGGCCGTGGAGAAGCTGGCCGCCGACGGCGCACTGGCCGGAGTGCTCGATCTGACCACCACCGAACTGGCCGACGAACTCGTCGGGGGAGTGCTCAGCGCCGGGCCGGACCGGCTCACCGCTGCGGGCGCCGCCGGGGTGCCGCAGATCGTCGCGCCCGGCGCCCTCGACATGGTCAACTTCGGCCCGCGGCCCACCGTTCCGGCCCGCTTCGCCGGCCGCCGGCTGCTGGAGCACAACGAGACGGTGACGCTGATGCGCACCACCGCCGAGGAGATGGCCGCGCTCGGCGCCGCCATGGGCCGCAAGCTCGCCGCCTCGGCCGGACCGGTGGAGGTGCTGTGGCCGCTGCGCGGCGTCTCCGCCGTGGACACGGCCGGCGGCCCCTTCGAGGACGCGGCGGCCGACGCCGCGGGGCTCGCCGCCCTCCGCGACCGGCTGGCGGGCACCCGGATCCCCGTCCACCTCCTGGACGCCCATCTGAACGACCCGGGGTTCGCGCACACCGCGGCGGACCGGCTGCACGCACTGATCACCGCCGGCTGAACGGCCGGTGCCGGACCGGAGATTCCAGCAGACGAGGAGCCGCCATGGACCGCGAACACGCACTCGCCCGGCTGCGCGCACAGGCCGCCGCCGCACGTCCGATCATCGGCGCGGGCGCGGGCACCGGACTGTCCGCCAAGTGCGCCGAGGCCGGGGGAGTCGATCTGCTGATCGTCTACAACTCGGGGCGGTTCCGGATGGCCGGCCGCGGCTCGCTCGCGGGAATGCTGCCCTACGGCGACGCCAACGCCATCGTGGTGGACATGGCCCGCGAGGTGCTGCCCGTCGTCCGGGACACCCCGGTCCTCGCCGGTATCTGTGCGACCGACCCGTTCCGTGACATGGGCCGCTTCCTGGACCAGCTGGCGGCGCTGGGCTTCACCGGGGTGCAGAACTTCCCCACGGTCGGCCTGATCGACGGCCTCTTCCGGGTCAACCTGGAGGAGACCGGCATGGGGTACGGGCTGGAGGTCGACGCCGTCCGCCTCGCCCGGGAGCGCGGCCTGCTCACCGCGCCGTACGTCTTCGACCCCGAGCAGGCGGCCGACATGGCACGGGCCGGCGCCGACGTCCTCGTCCCGCACATGGGGCTCACCACGAAGGGCGCGATCGGCGCGGGCACGGCGCCCACCCTGGACGAGGCCGTCGAACGGGTCCAGGCGATGCACGACGCGGCCCGGCGCGTCGACCCGGACGTCCTCGTCCTGTGCCACGGCGGTCCGATCGCCGAACCGGAGGACGCCGCCTATGTGCTGCGGCACACCCGGGGCGTCGCCGGCTTCTTCGGCGCCTCGTCCATCGAGCGGCTCCCCACGGAGCGGGCCATCGCCCAACAGACGCGCGCTTTCAAGGAGATGGCGACGGACTGATAGATTCGAGCGCCTGGCTCTACGTAGGTGTAGAGGCCTCCTATGGGTCACGGCACAGGTCAACTGCCCCCGACAGAAGGAACCTTCATGGCTTTGTGGGACCGGCTCAAGGATTCCGCCGCGACGATGCAGACGCAGCTCAACGCGAAGAAGAACGACCTCAAGAGCGGCGCGTTCCGGGATGCGAGCATGGCCATGTGCGCGCTGGTGGCGGCGGCCGACGGCTCCGTCGACCCCGCGGAGCGGCAGCGGGTCGCCTCGCTGATCGCCACCAACGAGGTGCTCCAGAACTTCGAGGCGGACGATCTGCGCCGCCGCTTCGAGGACTACTGCCAGAAGCTGATGACCGACTTCGACTTCGGCAAGGTCAGCGTCCTCCAGACGATCGGCAAGGCCGCCAAGAAGCCCACCGAGGCACGGGCCGTCATCCAGATCGGCATCGTCATCGGCGGCGCCGACGGCGACTTCGACAAGGACGAGCGCGCCGTCGTCCGCGAGGCGTGCTTCACCCTCCAGATCCCGCCGGAGGAGTTCGACCTGTGACCCGCCGCTGAACCTGTCAGCGCGCCCGCTCTCGCGCACACCGGGCCGGGGGCCGCAGCACAGTGAGTAGGATGCGGCCTCCGCACCCGGCTGCCGAGACGCGCCGGGACAGGCGAGCGAGGAGAGGGAGGTGACCGCCGCCGTGGCAGGCAACGACAGCGGCGCCGGACGGCGCGGGCGGCCCGAACGCCGCACGGGGGCGCGCAGGCGCGGCCAGGGCGAGCTGGAGGGGCTGGTCCTCTCCGTGCTGGGCACGGCCCAGGAACCGGTCACGGCCGCCTGGGTGCAGGAGCGGCTCGGGGGCGACCTCGCCTACACGACCGTCGTCACGATCCTGACCCGGCTGCACGCCAAGCAGGCGGTCACCCGCACCCGCGAGGGCCGCTCCTACGTCTGGAGCCCGGTCGCGGACGAGGCCGGGCTCGCCGCCCTGCGGATGCGCCGCGTCCTGGACAGCGAGGCCGACCGGGACGCGGTCCTCGCCAGCTTCGTCTCCTCGCTCGGCCCCGACGACGAGCGGCTGATGCGCCAGCTGCTGCGGGCCGCCGAGGAAGCGCCCGACGGGCCCGGGGAGCCGGAGGCGAACTGAGCGATGGGCGTCTTCGTCTTCCTGCCGCTCGTTCTGCCGCTCACCGCCCTGCCCATCGCGCGGGTGGCGGCACAGCACCTCCACCCGCGCAGCGCCACCCGGCTGCTGACGGCACTCGGCTGTGTGCTCGCGCTGTGCAGCACCCTGTGCCTGCTGCTCCTCATGGTCGTCGGGACCGCCCAGCTGCCCGGCAACCCGCTGCCCGACGCGTGGGCCGACCCGCAGGTGCGGGCCGTCGTCCCGTACGCCGAGATCAGCGGTACGGCGGCGATAGGCGCGCTGGCGCTGGTGCTCGGCGCCGGCACCGTCGCGATCCGCCGGCATCTGCGGGTGCGTGCCCGGGCCCACGCCGCGCTCGCCGGGCTGACGCCCCGCTCCGCCGACCGGGACCTCGCCGTGCTCCCCGACCCGGCGCCCTACGCCTACGCGCTGCCGGGCACCGCCCGCGCCCCGGGCCGTGTCGTCGTCTCCACCGCCATGCTGGACGCCCTGGACGCGGACGAGCGCGCCGCGCTGCTGGCCCACGAGCGCGCACACCTCGCCGCCGGCCACCACCGCCATCTGCTCGCCGTGCGCCTCGCCGCCTGCGCCAATCCGCTGCTGCGCCCGCTGCGTGAGGCCGTCGCCTACAACGCGGAGCGCTGGGCCGACGAGGACGCCGCGCTCGCCGTCGCCGACCGGCGGCTGACCGCGCGGACGGTCGCCCGCGCCGCGCTGCTCACCCCCGCCGGCACCGCCCCGGCCGGCGGCCTCGCCGGCTTCGCCGCCGCCGGGCCCGTGCCCCGCCGGGTGGCCGCGCTGCTCGGCCCCGTGCCGCCGTCCCGCGGCTGGCCTCCGGCGGCCAGCACCGCCGGGCTCGCCGCGTTCGTCGCCGCCGCGGGCACCACCGTCTCGGCGGCCTCCTCGCTGAACGCCTCCATGGCGCTGTTCCTGGTGCTCAAGGCCGTCACCCCGCTGTGAGCCGGGCCCCGTACGGGTCGGCGGGCAGATTCGCCGCAACGAGTGATCTTGTCAGACCGCCGGTGTTGCGGCCCGGCCGCGCGACCATGAATCCCGCCATGTGGCGAACGCACGGCAGAGACAAGCGGGTTGAGGACATGGCGGGCAGGGACGAGAGCCTGGCGGGGGCACGGCGGCTGGCGCGGGTCTGGGTGCCGCTCGTCACCGTGGTCACGCTGATGGGCGCCGTCTGCCTGGTCCTGGACGCGCCGTCCTTCCCGCTGCGCTCGATCCTGGTCCAGCAGGCCGGCGCCGTCCTGGAGACCCTCGACAGCCCCCCGGCCCAGCAGTTCCCCACCCCGCCCCCACAGCCCACCGGGGAGAGCAACTCCTAGCCGGCGTCCGCGGGCCCGCCCCCGGGGACGGGCCCGCGCCGGGGTTCCGGCACCATGGACGCATGTCCTCACGCAAGAGCGGCCGACGCCCGCGCCCCGGCGCCCGCACGGCCCCGCCCGGGCCGCCCGGGCCCTGCCCCTGCGGCTCCGGCACCCCCTTCGGGGACTGCTGCGGCCGGGCGCACGGCGGGCGGCCCGCCGCCACGGCTGAGGCGCTGATGCGTTCCCGGTACAGCGCCTTCGTCGTCGGGGACGCCGGATATCTGCTGCGCACCTGGCACCCCGCCACCCGCCCCGCCCGGCTGGACGTCGAGGGCACGGCCGACGGGCCGCGCTGGACGGGTCTGGAGATCCTGACCACCACCGGCGGGAGCGCGTTCCACGCCGAGGGCACCGTCGCCTTCCGCGCGCACTACACCACGGCGGACGGCCCGGGCGTCCAGGAGGAGCACAGCCGGTTCCTGCGCCACGAGGGGCTGTGGGTCTACCACAGCGCCCTGTGAACCCCCGGGCGGGCGGCGGCCCTCCGCTCAGTTGACCGGCGCCCGCGGTTCCTCGCCGCGCAGCACCGCCGCCGCGTTGGCCACCGCGAGCAGCCCCATGCGATCGCGGGTGTGCCGCCCGGCGCTGCCGATGTGCGGGGTCATGACCAGGCGCGGCGCCCCGAGCAGTTCCGGGTTCACCGCGGGCTCCCCGTCGAAGACGTCCAGCGCCGCCGCGCCGAGCCGGCCCGCGTGCAGCGCCTCGGCGAGGGCGTGTTCGTCGACGATGCCGCCGCGTGCGGTGTTGACCAGGACGGCGTGCGCCGGCATCCGGGCCAGGGCGTCCGCGTCGATGAGGCCGCGGGTCCGGTCGGTCAGCGGTACGTGCACGCTCACCGCGTCGCTGCGCTCCAGCAGCCGGTCGAGCGGCAGGAAGGCCGTGCCGTCGGCGTCGGTGCTGCCCTCGGGATGGTCCCTGGTGGGCGTGGCCACCACCGTCATGTCGAACGCCCGTGCCCGGCGGGCGACCGCCTGTCCGATGCGCCCGTAGCCGACGATGCCCAGGGTGGCGCCGGCGCTCAGATCCAGCCCGAGCAGCATCTGCGGGCCCCACACCCACTCCGGGCGCCCCCGCAGGAACCGGTCGCCCTCGGTGACGCGCCGCGCCGCGGCCAGCAGCAGCGCCATCGCCAGATCGGCGGTCGCGCCGTCCAGCACGCCCGGGGTGTTGCACACCCGCACACCGCGCTCCGTCGCGGCCGGCACATCGATGTTGTCGTAACCCACCGCGGTGTTGGAGACGACCCGGAGCGCCGGGCCCGCGGCCTGGAGGAACTCCGCGTCGATCCGCTCGGTCACCGTGCACACGACCGCGGCGGCGCCCGCCGCGTCCCGCAGCAGCGCGGCCCGCTCCGGCGGGTCCTCGCCGCCGGTGACCACGGGGCGGCCCAGCGCGTGCACCGCGCGCATCGCGGCGTCGGTCAGGGTGCGGGGGACGTAGACGGGTGCTTCGGCTGCGGGCTTCGTCACGGCGCTCCTCGGGCGTGCGGCGGTCGGGACATCGGCGGTCGCGGTGGACCGTCGGGGACGATCCTCGCGCGCGGCGCCGGCCGGCCGCGCGGCGGGGCGGTCCCGCGGGTACGCGCTCCCCGCCGGGCGCCCCGGGCTGCGGGGCGGATCCCGTCGGACAGGTGTGGCATGACGGGGAGTCAGGCCACGGAAACCACCCCCGGCATCTTTAGGTGCCACATACACCTGATATAACCGGGGCATGACTGAGCACGATCGAACCGTGCGTGGACGCACCGCGTCCACCCGCTTCGGGCTCGTCATCCGGGATGCCCGTGACGGGGCTCCTGCCACGACCTCGCGCCGCGACAGCAGCCTTTGCGGGTCCCCTCGGATGAGGGCTCTCCACACGCCTCCCGTGCGTACGCCGGCGGCCTCGCCGTCCGCCGTCCGCCGTCCTTTCGTCTCCAGCGGATAGACCGGTCCGCCGAACGGACCGGCCCGCCCCACAGGGCCGGACCCTCCTCGCCTCCCGTGCGGCCCCGGCGCGCCGCCGCCCGTCTGCCATGACGGGCCCGCCCGCGCGCCTGCCCGCCCGTCCGTGAGCGGTGCCCTCGCGCGCCGCGCCCTGCCCTCCCACACCCGAGGGCGGGCGCCGCGGCCGCGAAATTTCGTGCTGCGTCAGTGAGTTCACGACGCGTGAGGGATCGTCACGCAGAGTCGGCCGCGCCCGCCGCGGCCTACGCCGTCGTGCCCGCTCGCGCGTGCGCCCCTCGGCGCCGCGGTGTTGCTCCGGACGGGGGAGTCGCACGGGGTGCGGCGCCCTGCCACGGCACGGCGCCACGCCTCGTGCTCGGCCGCTGGCCAGGATCGGCACACCGCTACACCGCGGGGCTCAAAAGCCCTGCGCCACACAGCCCTTGCACTCCCTCTTCCACCGTCCTCCACCGTCCTTCATCCGCCCAAGGCACGCGCGCCGTGCCGCGACCCCCGGGTATGGGAAGCACCCCTGATGCACCTTCTTGTCAAAGGAACGCGCCAGCCCCTGGCAGGCGAGGTCCTCGTCCCCAACTCCAAGTACCACGCCCACCGCGCCCTGATCCTCGCCTCGTTGGCGGAGGGCACCAGCGTCGTACGCGGACTGTCCGACGCCCGGCACGTGCAGTACACGGTGCAGCTGCTGCGCGGCCTGGGGACGCGGATCGAGGTGGACGGCGACTCCTTCGTCGTCCACGGCGGGCCCTACCGCCCGCGCCGCTCGTCCGTCTCGGCCGGCAGCTCCGGCACCACGCTCTACTTCATGATCGGGCTGGCCTCGCTGGCCGAACGCCCGGTCTCCGTGACCGGACAGAAGTACTTCAAGCGCCGCCCCGTCGGCCCGCTGCTGGACGCACTGCGCGGCATGGGCGTCGAGTTGGAGTCCGCCGACGGCTGCCCGCCCGTGCACGTACAGAACAAGCGGCCGACCGGCGGCCACGTCCGGATCGCCGGCACCCTCTCGCAGTGGATCTCCGGGCTCATCCTGCTCGCGCCGTTCGCGACCGGCCCCACCGTCATCGAGGTGGAGGGCGAACTCAACGAACAGCCCTACCTGGAGCTGACCGTGGCGATGATGCGGCAGTTCGGGCTGGAGGTCACCGTCGCCGAGGACTGGCGGTGCTTCGAGATCGAGGGCGGCCAGCAGGCGCGGCCCACCGATCTGACCATGCCGCCCGACATCGGCTCCGCCGCCTTCGGGATCGCCGCCGCCGCACTGCACCCCTCCGACGTCCTGCTGCGCGGCATGCACAAGCTGCACGGCGGACCCGCCGACCACCCCGAGGCGCACTTCCTCGACATCGCACAGGCCATGGGCGTCCCCATGGAGCTGGACGAGGAGGGCCGGGGCGTACGGATCCGGCACGACGGCGTCGACCTCAAGGGAGTCGAGGTGGACTGCCGCGAGGTGCCCGACATGCTGCCGATCCTCTCCACGCTCGGCACCTTCGCGCAGGGCGAGACCGTCTTCCACAACGTCGCGCACACCCGGCTCAAGGAGTCCGACCGGGCCGCCGCGATGCTCCAGCTCAACTCCATGGGCGGCGAACTGGAGCTGGAGGGCGAGACGTTGCGCGTCGCCGGGGGAGCCCGGCGGCTGGTCGGCACCCGGCTGTCCTCCTTCAACGACCACCGCGTGCTGATGTCCCTGGCCGTCGCCGCCTCCCGGGCGTCCGGCTGCTCCACCCTCACCTACCCGAACGCGTACCGGATCTCGTATCCGACGTTCCTGGAGTCCATGAACACGCTCGGCATCCCCATGACCGTCGAAGGGGGCAGGCGCCCCGCCTCGCCCGAACCGCTCGACGTCTCCCGGCCCGACGAGGCCGCCAAGCGCACGCTGCCCGAACTCGTCGCCCGCCGCGCCGCCGCCGACCCCGAGGGCGCCGCCGTCGTCGACGTCCGCAGCGGCGGCAGCACCACGCTCACCTGGTCCGCGCTGCACGAGCGCAGCGAGCACATCGCCACCCTGCTGCTGAAGCTCGGTGTGCAGCCCGGCGAGGCCGTCGCCTTCCAGCTGCCCAACCGGGCCGAGTTCACCGCCATCGCGCTGGCCTGCCTGCGGGTGCGGGCGCTGTGCTGCCCGATCATGCCGATCTTCCGGGAGCGCGAGGCCGCGTTCATGCTGCGCCGCTCCGGCGCCCGCGTGCTGCTGCTGCCCGACGAGTTCCGCGGCCGGCACCACGCAGCGGAGATCGCCGCGCTCGTCGCCGAGGGCACCGCCGACGTCGGCAAGCTCGAACACGTCGTCGTCCTGCCGGCGGAGAGCGGCGCCGCCCGGCTGCCCGACGCCCGCGGCGCCGCCGGCCGACTGCACTGGCACGACTGGGAGAGCGCGCTCGCCGCCGCCCCCACCGACCAGGAGGCCCTGGCCGGGCGGGTGCCCGACCCCGAGGACCTCACCCAGCTGCTGTTCACCTCCGGCACCACCGGCGAGCCCAAGGGCGTCCTCCAGCGCTCCAACTCGCTCACCCGCGCCGTCTCCATGGAGATCCGGCACCTCGGGCTGACGGGCGCCGACACCATCTGGATCCCCTCGCCGCTCGCCCACCAGACCGGATTCCTGTACGGCATGTGGCTCGCGCTCGTGCTCGGCGTCCCGCAGATCGTGCAGGCCGAGTGGAACGCGAAGCTCGCCCTGGAGTCGCTGCGCGCACACCGCGCGACCTTCGTGCAGGCCGCGACGCCGTTCCTGATGGACCTGGTGCGCGCCGTCGAGGACGGTGAACGCGCCCCCCAGGATCTGCGGATCTTCGTCGCCACCGGCGCCACCGTCCCGCGCGGCCTCGCCGAGCGGGCCGGGCGGGTCCTGGGCACCACCGTGCTCGGCGCCTTCGGCAGCACCGAGACCTGCCTCGCCGCGCTGGCCGCGCCCGGCGACGAACCGGCCCAGCGCTGGGGCACCGACGGACGGGCGCTGCCCGGGGTGCGCATCCGTGTCACCGACGACTCCGGCACCGAACTCCCGCCCGGCACCGAGGGCAACTACGAGATCCTCACCCCGACCGTCTTCGACGGCTATCTGGAGCGGCCCGACCTGACGGCCGAGGCGTTCACGGCGGACGGCTGGTACCGCACCGGCGACCTCGCCACCATCGACGCCTCCGGCTTCCTGCGGATCACCGGACGCGTCAAGGACGTCATCAACCGCGGCGGCGAGAAGATCCCCGTCGCCGAGGTCGAACAGCTCCTCCACGACCACCCCGCCGTCGAGGACGTCGCCGTCGTCGCCATGCCGGACGAGCGGCTCGGCGAACGCGCCTGCGCCTTCGTCGTCGTCGGGGACGACGGGCCGGGGCTCGGGTTCGAGGAGATGCAGAAGTACCTCGACACCCACCAGGTGGCCAAGCAGTACTGGCCGGAGCGCCTGGAGACCGTCGCGGGCGCGCTGCCCCGCAACGAAGTAGGAAAGATCCAGAAGTTCGTGCTGCGCGAGCGGGCCCGCGGCCTGCGCCCGCAGCGCGAAGAAGGGCAGAACAAGTGAGTGAGCAGCCAAGCGCGCACGGCGTGGGGCCCGTTCAGTACGAGCGGCTGCGCGAGAAGGTCACCGACTGGGTGACCGGGCCCGGCGAGGAGTGGGCCGAGCGCATCGAGGCCACCGGCCAGGTGCCCGAGGAACTCTGGGCCGAACTGCGCGAACACGGCTTCCTGCGGATGGCCGCGCCGCGTGAATACGGCGGCCACGGCGTGTCGTTCACGCAGTGGATGGGGCTGATGGAGATCTTCTCCCGCTCCCACGGCTCGATCCGCATGATCGTCCACGTGGTCAACGGCATCTGGCGGGCCATGGACCCGTTCGCCGACGACGAGCAGCGCAAGAAGTTCGTCCTGCCCGCCATCGAGGGCGACATCAAGATCGCCTTCACGCTGACCGAGCCGGGCAACGGCACCGGCGCCGACATCACCACCAGCGTCGTCCGCGACGGCGACACCTACCGCCTCACCGGCGAGAAGCACCTGATCACCTTCGGCGTGCGCTGCGACCACTACCTGCTCGCCGCCCGCGTCGAGGGCACCACGGGGCACGAGGGGACCGTCGCGCTGCTGGTACCGCGCGACGCCGAGGGCGTACACGTCGAGGACACCTCGCAGACGATGGGCGTCACCGGCACCGACCACGCCACCATCCGCTTCGAGAACACCCCCGTGCCCGTCGCCCACCGGCTCGGCAAGGAGGGGCAGGGCCTCGACGTCGCCCTCGGCGGCTTCCTGACGCCCTCGCGGATCTCCGTCGGCATGAGCTGCGTCGGCCTGGCCGAGCGCGCACAGGAGCTGGCCCTCGACTACGCCGGGCAGCGCGTCACCTTCGGCAAGAAGCTCAGCAGCCGGCAGGCCGTGCAGTTCATGCTCGCCGAGAACGCCGCCGACATCGAGGCGGCCAAGCAGCTGGTGATGCACGCGGCCCGCGCCTTCGAGGAAGGCCGCGAGGACGCCTCGATGCTCTCCTCCATGGCGAAGATGACCGCGGTCAGCATGCTCACCCGCGTCACCGACAACGCCCTCCAGGTGCACGGCGGCATCGGGTACTGGAAGACCAGCGCCATCGAACGCGTTTACCGGGATGCGCGGGCCCAGCGCTTCGAAGAGGGCACCAACGAGATCCAGAAGACCGTCGTGTTCCGCGAGCTGACGCGGCTGCGCGACAAGGGAGGGAACCGGTGAGCGACGTGCAGGACACCAGCAAGGTCGCGCTGATCACGGGCGCGTCCCGCGGCATCGGGCGGGAGCTGGCGCTGACGCTGGCCCGCCGCGACCGCGCGACGATCGCCGTCAACTACAAGAAGAACGCCGACCTCGCCGAGAAGACCGTCGCCGACATCGAGGCGCTCGGCGGCACCGGCTTCACCGTCCAGGCCGACGTCGAGACCCCCGAGGGCGTCACCGCGCTGTTCGACGAGGTCGCCCGGCGCTGCGGACGGCTCGACTGGTTCGTCTCCAACGCGGCGGCCAGCGCGTTCAAGAACATCGTCGACCTCAAGCCGCACCACCTCGACCGCTCCTACGCGATGAACCTGCGCCCCTTCGTGCTGGGCGCGCAGGAGGCCCTGAAGCTGATGGACAACGGCGGGCGCATCGTCACGCTGTCCTCCTACGGCTCCATCCGCGCCTACCCGACCTACGCCACGCTCGGCGCCATGAAGGCCGCTATCGAGGCGTGGGTGCGGTACATGGCGCTGGAGTTCGCGCCCTACGGGGTCAACGTCAACGCGGTCAACGGCGGCCTGATCGACTCCGACTCGCTGGAGTTCTTCTACGGCGTACCCGGCATGCCCGAGATGCAGACCGTGCTCGACCGCATCCCCAAGGGCCGCCCCGGCACCGTGCGGGAGGTCGCCGACGTGCTGGCCTTCCTGCTCGCCCCGGAGTCGGAGTACATCACCGGCCAGACCCTCGTCGTGGACGGCGGCCTCAGCGCCGTCGCCCCGCCGTTCTTCGCCGACGCCGGCCCCGAGCTCCAGCTCCCGCCGCGCCCGACGCGGCCCGAATGACGGCCCGCCGGGCGCCCGCAGGCCCCCTCCCGGCGGGCGCCCGGCACCGGCCAGCACACAGTGAGGAGTCCGGCGTGTTCACACACGTAACTCGTCCCGGGGCGATCGGCCGGCTCCGGGTCGCCAACCGCGTCGTCATGGGGGCGATGCACCTCAACCTCGAAGGGCTCGACGACGACGGCGCGGCCCTCGCCGCCTTCTACGCCCGGCGCGCCCGGGGCGGCGCGGGCCTGATCGTCACCGGCGGGTCCGCCGTCAGCCCGGTCGCGGCCGGCGGGCCCGGCTACAGCCTCGTCAACGACCCCGCGCACCACCCGGCCCTGCGCGCCGCCGCGGACGCCGTGCACGCGGAGGGCGGGCGGATCGCGCTCCAGCTCTTCCACGCGGGCCGGTACGCCCTGCTGGAGGGCACCGGGCTCACCCCCGTCGCCCCCTCCCCGGTGCACAGCCGCTTCGCGCGCACCACCCCCCGGGAGCTGACGGCGGACGACATCGCCCGGACGCTCGCGGACTTCGCCCGCGGCGCCGCCACGGCCCGTGAACTCGGCTACGACGCCGTCGAGATCATGGCCTCCGAGGGCTATCTGCTCAACCAGTTCCTCTCGCCGGTCACCAACCACCGCACCGACGCCTGGGGCGGCGACGCCGCGCGCCGCCGCAGCTTCCCGCTGGCCGTGCTGCGCGCCGTACGGGAGGCGGCGGGCGAGGACTTCCCCGTCCTGTTCCGGATCTCCGGCGCCGACCTCGTGCCCGGAAGCAGCAGCCAGGAGGAGACCGACGCGTTCGCCGTCGCCCTGGCCGAGGGCGGGGCCGCCGCGCTGAACGTGGGCGTCGGCTGGCACGAGTCGCGGATCCCCACCGTGCAGGGCGCCGTCCCGCCCGGCGCCTGGGCCGGATACGCCGAGGCGGTCAAGAAGGCGCTGTGCGCGGCGGGACACCCCGATGTGCCCGTCATCGCCTCCAACCGGATCACCAGGCTGGAACAGGCCGAGGGGCTGCTGCGCGGCGGCGGCATCGACTTCGTCTCCATGGCCCGGCCCTTCCTCGCCGACCCGGACCTGGTGGCCAAGTCCGTCCGCGACCGGGGCGAACCCGTCAACATCTGCCTGGCCTGCAACGAAGCCTGTATCGACCGCTCGTTCGGCACCGAGCGGGTCTCCTGCCTCGTCAACCCGCGCGCCGGCCACGAACTGGACTTCCCCGAGAGCCCGCGGGACACCGCACGCCGCTACGCCGTCATCGGCGGCGGGCCCGCCGGCCTGGAAGCCGCCCGGGCACTGGCCGCGCTCGGCCACCGCGTCGAACTCTTCGAGGCGGCCCGGGAACCGGGCGGGCAGTTCCGGATGGCACGGCAGGTCCCCGGCAAGGAGGACTTCGGCGCGACCCTGCGCTACTACGGCGCCGAACTCGACCGGCTCGGCGTCCGCGTCCACCTCGGCAGGCGGCTCGGCCTCGGCGACGCGGGGCTGCTGCGCGGCTTCGACGGTGCCGTGCTGGCCACGGGCGTGCTGCCCCGGCTGCCGGACATCCCCGGCTGGACCCGGCTGCACACCCTCACCTACCCCGAGGCGTTCGCCTGCCCGGAGGCACTGGGGGAGCGGGTGGTGCTGCTGGGCGGCGGCGGCATCGCCGTCGACCTCGCCCATCTGCTCACCGGGGCACGCACCCCCATGCCGGAGGGCTTCCTCGCGGAGCACGGACTCCCCGAGGGCGCCGACGGACCCGCCGGAGGTGCCGGAGGTGCACCGCCGGCCCGGCACCGGATCACCCTGGTCCGCCGCGGGGCCCGGATGGCCGCGGGCACCGGGCCCAGCACCCGCTGGGTCGTGATGTCCCAACTGCGCGGCCACGGCGTCGAGATGGTCACCGGCGTCCACTACCGGGAGATCACCCGGGACGGTGTGGTCGTCGCCGACGCCGACGGCGCGGAACGCCTCATCGAGGCCGACACGGTCGTCTTCGCCACCGGCCAGGAGAGCGAACGCACGCTCGTGCCCGCGCTCCGGGCGGCCGGTGTCCCGTACGAGACCGTCGGCGGCGCCCGGGACGCCTCCGGGCTCAACGCCGTACGTGCCACGGCGGAGGCCCTGCGCGCCGCGCACCGCCTGGGGGCCTGACCGCCCCCGACGCCCGCCCCCTCCCGCACGGCCCCCGGGCCCGCGCCGTCCCACGCGCGGGCGGGGCGGGCCGGACCCCACCAGACAGCGACCGAAAGCGAAACCGTGTCCCAACAGCACAGCAACGCCGTAGTGGTGACCGGAATCGGCGCCCTCACCCCGGTCGGCAACGACCGCGAGCAGAGCTGGTCGGCCCTGCTCGCCGGCCGCTCCGGCGTCGCCGAGATCACCCGATTCGACCCGGAGGGCATGCCCACCCGGATCGCCGCCGAGGTCAAGGGCTTCGTCCCCGAGGACCACTTCGACCGCAAGCGCCTGCGCCGCTCCGAGCGCTTCTCGCAGTACGCCGTCGTCGCCGCCCGTGAGGCCGTGCGCGACGCCGGTGTGGAGATCGGCGGCGACCCGCAGGCCCGCGTCGGCGTCCAGATCAACAACGCCGTCGCCGGCTTCCCCGGCATCGAGGCGTCCACCGACCGGATGCACGAGGACCCCCGCAAGGTCAGCCCCTACTTCGTCTCCTCGGTGATCCCCAACATGCCCGCCTGCGAGGTCGCCATCGACCTCGGCGTGCACGGCCCCGTCAACGCCTCGGCCCTGGCCTGCGCCAGCGGCATCCACGCACTGCTGGAGGCCCGCAGGACGATCCTGGCCGGCGAGGCCGACGTGGTGCTGGCCGGCGGCACGGACTCCGCCATCACGCCCGTCATGTTCACCGGGCTGAGCACCATGGGCGCCCTCTCCACCCGCAACGACGCCCCGGAGCAGGCCAGCAGGCCCTTCGACACCGACCGGGACGGCTTCGTCTTCGGCGAGGGCGCCGTCGTCTTCGTCGTCGAGTCCGCCGCGCACGCCGCCGCGCGCGGAGCCTCGCCCTACATGGAGGTCAGCGGCGGCGCCCTCACCTCCGACGCCTTCCACGTCAGCGCCCCGCACCCGTCCGGCGAGCACGCCGAGACGGCCATGCGCCGGGCCCTGGCGGCGGCACAGGCGGCGCCCGAGGACATCGACTACATCTGCGCACACGGCACGGCCACCCGGATCAACGACAAGCTGGAGAGCGCCGCCGTGCGCTCCGTCCTCGGCGAGGCCGCCGGGCAGCTGCTGGTCAGCTCGCCCAAGTCGATGGTCGGCCACATGATCGGCGCGGCCGGCGCGCTCTCCGCGATGGTCACCGCACTGGCCATGCGCGACGGCATCGTCCCGCCGACGATCAACCTGGACACCCCCGACCCCGAGTGCGGTGACCTCGACTTCGTGCCGCACATGGCACGCAAGACCGATGTGCGCACCGCCCTGGTCAACGCCTTCGGCTTCGGCGGGCAGAACGTCGTCGCCGTGCTGCGCAGGGTGTGAGGCGCGGGCGGCCGGCTCCCGCCG
>NZ_BJMM01000002.1 GCF_006539165.1 Streptomyces cacaoi
GGCGGCCGGCTCCCGCCGCTCCCGGCCCGGCGGTCGGGGCCGGGAGCCGGCTCAGCCGGCCGCGGACGTGCCCGGGGCGTCCTCGGTGACCTCCAGGGTGCGGAACTCCAGGCCCGAGGCCGCCAGCCGGCCGATGAGCGCGTCCCCCATGGCCACGGCCGGTGTCACCTGCCCCGCCGTCCCGGGCAGTTCGTCGTGCGCCAGGCACAGCGCCGCCTCGCCGAGGATCCGCGCCGTCTCGTCGTACCCGGGGTCGCCGCCCGCGACCTCCGTCACCACACGACGGCCGCCGCCCCGCCCCGTGAAACGCAGCGAGAACCAACTGCGCGCCCGCCGCTGGGGATCCGGGCCCTCGCCCGGCGCGAGCCGCGCGGAGACGAACTTGCGCACCGACGGCACCTGGGCGGCCACGAACAGCGCGCCCAGCCCGGCGGCGGCGCCGGCGATCACCGGAAGATTCGGTGCCGCCACATACGGCCGGTAGGTGAACTCCGGCCCGTAGCGCTCCAGCGCGGCGGCCGAACGGGCCACGATCTGCGCGTCGATCGTCGGCATCGGCACCGCCCACGCGTCCAGGTCCGCCCGCCGGTGGACGGTTCCGAGCGGTGTGTGCACCCCGCGGTCGGCCGGGCGCGGATCGGCGGCCCTGCGGGCCTTCATGGCGCGCAGCGTACGGTCGGCGCGGGAGAGGCCGAGCATGATGCTCGCGAACGTCCCGCCGGAGACACGGGCGTTGGTCCGCAGACAGGCGTCGACGGTCAGCGGCACGCCCTCGGGCAGCTGCTCGACGGTGTGGAGCGCGCCCAGGTCCTGCGGCACGGAGTCGAAACCGGCCGCGTGCACCAGCCGGGCACCGGTCCGACGGGCCCGGCTGTGGTGGCGCAGATACATCAGATCGACGAACTCCGGCTCCCCGGACAGATCCAGATAGTCGGTGCCCGCGTCGGCGCAGGCGGCGACCAGCCGCGTCCCGTACCGGATGTACGGGCCGACCGTCGTCGCCACCACCCGGCCCTGCCGGGCCAGCCGGGCGAGCGCCTCGCTGTCGCCCGCGTCGGCCGTGAGCACACCCGCCTCCGCCGCCCGCGGATGCACCGCCGCCAGCCGCTCCCGCACGCCCTCCAGCTTCTCCCGGCTGCGGCCGGCCAGCGCCCAGCGGCAGTCCGCGGGCGCGTGCCCGGCCAGATACTGCGCCGTCAGCTCCCCGACGAAGCCCGACGCGCCGTACAGGATGACGTCGAACTCCCGCGTACCGCTCCGCACCGCCACGGCGGCCCTCCTCAACTCGCTTCCGGCGTACGCTCCGTTCCTACCCGGCGTCCGGCGGGGACCGCGAGGGGACGGGCCGGGCGGGCCCGGCTCACTTCAGCAGCCGCGACAGCCTCCGGTCGGCCAGCGGCTTGCCGCCCGTCTGGCAGGTGGGGCAGTACTCCAGCGAGGAGTCGCGGAAGGAGACCGAGCGGATGGTGTCCCCGCACACCGGACACCGCTCACCGGCCCGGCCGTGCACCCGCAGCCCGAGCCGCTTGCCCGCCTTCAACTGGCCGGCGTCCAGCCCCCGGGCCCGCCGCACGGCGTCGCCGAGCGTACGGGTCATGGCCTCGTACAGCGCCGTCAGTTCGTCCTCGCGCAGATCGGCGGCCAGCTTGAACGGGGACATCCGCGCCGCGTGCAGGATCTCGTCCGAGTACGCGTTGCCGATACCGGCGATGACCGACTGGTCCCGCAACAGCCCCTTGAGCTGCTGCCGTCTGCCCCGCAGCAGCGCCGCGAACTCCTCCCGGCCGAAGCCCGGGGCCAGCGGGTCGGGGCCCAGCCGCGCGATGCCCGGCACCTGCTCCGGCTCGCCGACCAGATACACCGCGAGCCGCTTCTGGGTGCCCGCCTCCGTGAGGTCGAAGCCGTCGGCCGCGCCGCCCTGCTCCGCCTCCAGCGCCACACGCAGCGCCAGCGGGCCCTTGCCCGGGCGGGGCGGCGCGGCCGGCAGGGAGTCCTGCCAGCGCAGCCAGCCCGCCCGGGCCAGATGGACGACGAGACGGAGCCCGCCGTCCACCGCCAGATCGAGGAACTTGCCGTGCCGTACGACCTCGCTGAACGTCCGCCCTTCGAGCGCGTCGAGCGGCGGATCGTACGTCTTGAGCACGCTCACCGCGACCGGCAGGACCCGGCCGACGGTGCGGCCGGCCAGCCGCTCGTCCAGAAAGCCCCGCAGGGCCTCGACCTCGGGGAGCTCCGGCATGGTGCTGCGCCTCCGTTCTGGCGCGTGCGGTCGTACGGCGGATACCGGCCGGTCAGGCCAGCTTGGCCTCGTGGGTGATCTCGGTGCCCTTGAGCGCCTGGCTGACCGGGCAGTTCTGCGCGGCCTCGGCGGCGGCCGCGGCGAACGCCGCCTGGTCGATCCCCGGCACCTCGCCCTCCACGGTGAGGTGGATGCCGGTGATGCCCGTGCCCGGCTGGAACGTGACCGAGGCGCGGGTGGTCAGCGTGGTGGGCGGCGTACCGGCGCTGGTCAGCCCGTTGGAGAGGGCCATCGAGAAGCAGCTGGAGTGCGCCGCGGCGATCAGCTCCTCCGGGCTCGTCCGGCCGGCCGGCTCCTCGGCCCGGGACGGCCAGGAGACCGACTGCTCGCCGATGCCCGACGAATCGAAGGAGACGGTGCCCGACCCCTCCATCAGGGTGCCGTTCCAGACGGTGTGGGCCGTGCGTGTGGTGGCCATGGTGGTCCTTCCGGTGACGTCTCGTGATCGGCTGTCGCGGCAGCGGAACGGCCCGCCCGCCGTGGCCGGCGGACCGCACCTGCCGCAGTACCCGATCCTGCTCCTTCACCGCCCGGACCGCGAATCCGCGGCCCTCGCCCCGCGCCCGGCACGCACACGGGCGCCGGGCGCGGGCACCTCCCGCCGGCCGTCAGACGAACTCCGGCATGATCCGGTCGTGGATGAGCCGGAGCTGTTCGTTCACGTCGGCGACCCCCTCCACGGTGCGCCCCGTGAACGCCTGCACGAGGATCCGGTCGGTGACGGCGCAGATGATGTGGTTGACGCCCGCCGGCGCGATCTGCTCACTGATCCTGGCGGCGCACTCCTCCGGCGTGCCCGCGATGGACAGCCGCTCCGCCAGCGACGGGGTCGTCAGCTCGATCCCGCGCGCCAGATCGCCCTCGGCGATGGCCGCGACCACCGGCTCCACCTCGGCCGGATCGACGCCGTTGCGGATCAGCTGCTCCGGCGGCATGGACGAGGCGTAGATACCGACCATGCTGCGCGCGGCGTCCTTCGCCGCGTCCCCGTCCGGGCCGGTCGCGAAGACCACCCACGCCCCGATGTCCAGCGCACGCCAGTCCTTCCCGGCCCGCTCGGCACCGGCCCTGATGTGCCGGACGGCGTACTCGTAGGCGGGGCGCGAGCAGCTCAGCGCGTGGTGACAGCCGTCGGACAGCTCCCCGGCGGCCTCGAAGGACCGCGGGCCGCGCATGGCACCCAGCTTCAGCGGCACCCGCTCCTGCACCGGGCGCGCGAAGGTGAACAGCCCGTCGTAGGTGTAGAACTCGCCGTGGTGCGTAATCGCGCCGTCCGCCAGGAGCGTACGGACGACGCCGAGCGCCTCCTTCGTCCGGGACAGCGGCTTCGTGCGCTTCCAGTCGACGCCGTACTGCGCGAGCAGCCCGAAGTTCCCGCTGGAGAGCACCGCTTCGGCCCGGCCGTCCGACAACTCGTCCAGCGTGGCCACCGCCTGGGCCACCAGCGACGGCTCCCGCAGCGTGACGGGTGTGACGCTCGGCCCCAGCCGGATGCGTTCGGTGCTGCCGGCCGCCGCGGCGAACAGCAGCCACATGTCCTTGTGCCAGGTCTCGTCGGCCGCGTAGCAGGCGTGGAAGCCCAGCTCGTCGGCGAGCCTGATGGAGGCCAGCGACTCGCGCAGCGGGTAGTCGGGGAGCATCGCGTAACTGAACTTCACTGGGGCCACCTTTTCCGTAGCGGCGGTGCCTCGGCCGCGCGCGGTGAGCCGGCGCGGGCCTCGGCGGTGCGAAGTGGGGCGCGGACGCGCAGATTGTGCCAACGCGGCGCCCGCCGGGGGAGAGGGCGGACGCGGTTGTGCGGGCGAGCGGACGGGGCTCGTGGAGCGTGCGCGCGGGGCGCCCCGCACCGCAACAGCGTCGATGGCCGGTGAGTGCGGCAGCGGTCCGCCGCGCTCACCGGGGTTCCATGCCGTTCCTTCACAACTTCCGCCCGGGGACCGCCCCTTGCAGAGGTACGGTGTGCGTCCCGGCGGGTATCACCGAGTAATCAGCACATCACCGGAGAGTGAACAAGGGGAAGGTGAAGCATGATCAAAGGGATCGATGTGTCCTCCTACCAGCCGGAGGACTACAGCACCAGGGGCATCGACTTCGTCTTCATCAAGGTGACCGAGGGCAAGTCGTACACGAACCCGAAGTGGGTCAAGCAGCGCAAGACCGCCCGCGACGCCGGACTGGTCACCGGCTTCTACCACTTCGTCCGCTCCGGCAGCATGAAGACCCAGGCCGACTACTTCCTCTCGAAGATCAACCTCGTCGCGGGCGACATGCTCGTCCTGGACTGGGAGGACCCCGACGTCGGCAACGGCGAGAAGGACGACTGGATCAAGTACGTCCAGGACAAGCGCCCGGACCACAAGGTGCTGCTCTACTGCAACCGCGACTTCTGGCTCAACCGGGACAAGACCTCGTTCGCGGGCGACGGGCTATGGATCGCGCACTACAACGGCAAGCCCGGCGAGCCCGGCATCAAGCACCGCTGGCGCTTCCACCAGTACACGAGCGAGCCCATCGACACCAACCTCGGCGACTTCGACAGCAAGGCCGCGCTGCGCTCCTGGGCCGGCGGCGACAAGAAGGAATAGAGCGACAACGGCGACAACCGACCGGCTTCCGCCGGGAGACCGGCAGCCTCCGGCTCCGCCGTGTGCGGGCGGCAGATACCCTCCCCTGCATGCCGGAAGCCGACGCGTCCTCCTCCCCAGCCCGCACCGTCTCCACCCGGGACCGCTCCGGGACCCCGCCGCACACCCCCGACCAGCCGCCCGCAGCCGACGCACCCCGTCCCGAACCGGGACCGCGCGCCGAGCAGGGAGCGGGCTCCGCCGCACACGGGCAGAGCCCGGAGCGGGGGCCGAGCGAGGGCGCAGGGTCGAGCGGGGGCGCGGGTCCGAGCGAGCCCGGAGGCCCGGGTGGGCTCGAAGGCCCGAGCGGGCCCGGAGGTCCGCGCGAGGGAGGTCCGCGCGAAGGCGGAGGGCCGGGTGAGGACCACGGCCCGGAGCGGGAGCCCGGCGCCGGAGCGCGGCCGGAGCAGCGGATAGCCGACGGCGAGAGGCCCGATCCGGACGAGCCCGCCACGACGGACGGACTCCCGACCGCCCCCGAGGAGCAGGAGGCAGACCTCCGGCCCTCATTGACCCCCCGTCAGGCCCGTCGGCTGCGGATCGTCCTGTCCGCCGCCGTCATGCTCGCCGTCGCCGTCGCCCTGATTCTGCGGCTGGGCTCGGAGCCCTCCGTGCTCACCGTCGGGTTCTACGGCATCGCGCTCGTGCTCTCCGGCACGGCCATCGTGCTCAGCCGCCGGGGACGCACCCGGGTGGCGACCGCGGTCCTCGGCGTGGGCTTCGCCGTCATCCTGGGCGGCGAATGGCTCCTCGGCTTCCCCGGAGGCATCTGAACCGGGCCCGTACGCAGGGGAGTCGGAGCCGGACTCCACGAGCCTCTGCGCACGGCGACCACGGTGAGCACGGCGACCACGACGCGCACGGCGATCACGTCTGCTCGGAGGCCCGTGGCCGTGCGGTACGGCAGCCGCCGACGCACGGAGACCATCCGAGAGCACAGCTCCCGCACGGAGCGCCCGGCCGACACACGGACGCCGTGGGCACACGGGATCCACGACCGGACGGCGCCGTCCCCGGCCACCGGACGGCGGGGGACCGCAGCCGGACGTGGGCGTCTCCGGGACGGAGCCGACCGGCGGCCCACACCGAGCACGCCCCGTCGGCCGGACGCGACCGACGCGGACGCGACCGGCGCGCGGATGCGACGAGTGTGCGGACGCGACCGGTGCGCGGGACGTGCGGCGCGGAGACGCGGGGTACGGGGACCCGGGCAGCGGGGTGCCGGGTACGGGAGGCGGGTTCCCGGGCGTGGTGATGTCGCGTCAGGACCAGGCGGCGGGATCGGCGCCGGCGGTGCCGGGGGGCCGGGACCAGTCGGCCGGGCCGGCGGAACCCGGCGAGCCGAAGCGCACCGGCGGCAGCACATACCGCAGCCGGCCCAGCGGACCGTCGGCCTCCGTCAACCACGGCGAGGGATCGAAATCCCCGGCGGGCACCGGCGCACCTCCCGGTTCGACCGTGGGCTCCGACGGCAGATCGTGCAGCAGCCAGTGTGCCGTACGCGCCAGCGCGACCCGCACCACCCGCGATCCGGCCGTACCCGCCCGCTGCTCGCTGAGCGCCCGCAGAAGACCGGCCGCCAGCAGATAGCCGGTCGCATGGTCCAGCGCCTGTGCGGGGAGGGCACCCGGCGCCGGGTCCGTGCCGGCCTCGTCGGGGGCGCCCGCCTCGATACGGGAGATCCCCGTCGCGGCCTGGACCAGGCTGTCGAAGCCGCGTCTGCGCTGCCAGGGCCCGGCGGTGCCCCAGGCGCTGAGCTGGCCGACCACCAGACCGGGCCGCCGGTCCGCCAGCGACTCGGGCGCCAGCCCGAACCTGTCCAGCGCACCCGGCCGGTACCCGGTCACCACGAGGTGCGCGCCGGACAGCAGTTCCTCGAACGTCGCCTGCCCGGACCGGCTGGAGAGATCCAGCAGCGTCGACCGCTTCCCCAGATCACCGTCGGCGTGCGCATCCACCAGCTCGGGCCGGTCGGGTGCGTCGATCCGCAGCACCTCGGCGCCCAGCAGGGCCAGCGTGCGGGTGGCGACCGGACCCGCGATGGTCCGCGTCAGATCCAGCACCCGCAGGCCCGCGAGCCCGCCCGGCCCCGCCTGCGCCCCCGGATCGAGCGGAGCGGCGGTGTCCAGCCGCGCGGAGCCCACCAGGGGCAGCCGGGCGACGGCGGCGCACTGCGGATGCGCGGCCCACTCGTCGGGCGTCCGCACGGCCACGGCCAGGCCGCCCGCGCCGAAGACGGTCTCCTCGACCTCGTGCGCCGAGCGCTCCGCCAGCTCCGCCGCCAGCCGTCCCACCGTGGCCTCGTCCTCGGCGGGACCGGGATCCGGCAGGCCGAGCGCCGCCAGCAGCCGGGCCCGGTGGTGCGGATAGTTGGCGTGCGTACGCACCCAGCCGTCGGCGACCGGCCAGAATCGGGAGAGCGGAGCGAAGTTGACCGGGGGGCGGCCGTCGGTACGGACGAGCCGGTCGCTGAGGAAGGCCGCGGCGACCGCGCCGTCATCCGTCTCGACCGGCGGTACCAGCTCACTGCCGGTACGCACCGCGAGGAACTCGGCGGCGGCCAGCGCGCACACCGACACCGTCGAAGAGGCCAGATCCAGCACGGGCAGCGCGGAGGGCAGCAGCCCCGGACGGCGCTCCCGCCGGATCCGGCCCGGCAGCGCCGGGTCCCCGCCGAGCGCGGCCCATGCCTGCGCGGGCCCCGGCTGAGCGGGTGAGCCGCCCGGGACGACCGGGCCGCTCGCGGCGCCCATGGCATCCGCCTCGACGGAACCGCGCCGCCCGGCGGCCTGCGCGTCTTCGGGCTCTACAGCGGGTGAGAACTGATCCATGCCGCGATTCTGGCACCGGACCCGCCCCGGGCCGGTGACGGCGGGGCACGAACGCCCAGGTTGCAACAGCCGACGACCCCCGATGGAGGCCTCCACACCCCCACCTGCACCCCTGGCCGCCGGCTCCGGCAGCGGTGTTCAGGAGCCTTCGGGGGGCTCCTCGGCGAGGACCAGGCGCAGGCCTTGCTCCTCGAACTCCTTGCGGCGGGCGGCGGTGATGCCGGTGTCGGTGAGGAACGTCTTGAAGAGCTCCGCGCCGCCCACCCGGGCGAAGCAGCGGTTGCCGATCTTCGACGAGTCGGCGACGACCACGGCACGCTCGGCCCGCTGGGCCATCAGACCGTTGATGCGGGCCTCCGCCTCGTCGTGCACCGTGGCGCCCGTCTGCGGATCCATCCCGTTGGCGCCGATGAAGGCCAGGTCCATCGAGATCTGCTGGAGTACGAGATCGCTGTAGGGCCCGGTGAGTTCGAAGGTGCGGGAGTGGGCGACGCCGCCGGTCAGAACGGTCTTGATCTGGGGCCGCACGGCCAGCTCGTTGGCGATGTTCAACGCGTTGGTGACGATCGTCAGATGCGGCTGGGGGCCCGGCTCCGCCAGATCGGGACGGGTCGCCAGGGCGCGGGCGATCTCCGTCGTCGTCGTGCCGCCGCTGAGTCCGACGACGTCTCCGCGCTCCACCATCTCGGCCGCCGTACGGGCCAGGGACTCCTTGGCCGCCGCGTGGTACCCCCGCTTGTAGCGGATCGGCAGATCGTAGGTGACCGCGCTGAGGACGGCTCCGCCCCGGGTCCGGGTGAGCAGTTGCTGCTCGGCCAGCGCGTCCATGTCCCGGCGCATGGTGGCGGCCGAGACCTCCAGCTCCGTGGCCGCCTCCTCCACGTCGACACTGCCGCGCTCGCCGAGCAGCTCCAGCAGAGCGTTCATCCGTTCATGGCGTTTCACCGCTCGTTCCCTCTCCCTGGCCGGCGGGCTGTGCGGCGGCCTCCGGGGCGCTGCCGAGGAGTTGCAGCAGCCGGGCCGCCTCCGTCGCGACGGCCTCACGCGCCGGAGCCACATACTTCCGAGAATCGATCAGCGCCGGATCCGCGTCCAGCGTCCCCCGCAGGCTACGGGTGAACGTGGAGACGAGGTGCGTCGATATGTTGATTTTCGTCATCCCCGCGGCGACCGCGGCACGCAGTTCCTCGTCCGGGACGCCCGAGGAACCGTGGAGGACGAGGGGGACGGGGAGGGCGGCGCGCAGGCTGCGGATCAGCTCGGTGTCCAGCTTCGCCGTCCGCTCCCGCATGGCGTGCGAGGAGCCCACGGCGACCGCCAGGGCATCGACGCCGGTGGCCGTCACGAACTCCAGCGCCTCCCCGGGATCCGTCCGTACGCCCGGCGCGTGCACCCCGTCCTTCCCGCCGACCTCCCCGAGCTCGGCCTCGACGAAGACGTCGCGGTCGTGGCACCAGGAGGTCAGCCGCCGGGTGGTGGCGAGGTTCTGCTCGTAGGGGAGGGTCGAGGCGTCGATCATCACCGAGCCGACACCGGCCTCCACGCCCTGGCGTACCAGCTCGGCCTCGGTGATGTGGTCCAGGTGCACCGAGACACCGGTGCGGGCCGCCTCGGCGAGGGCCAGGGTCGCCCTGGTGAGGGGCAGCAGACTGCCGTGGTAGCGCACGCAGTTCTCGCTGATCTGGAGAATGACGGGCACGCCCGTACGCTCGGCGGCGGTGACGAGCGCTTCGGCGGTCTCCAGGTGGATCACATTGAACGCGGCGGCTCCCACCCCGGCCGAGCGCGCCGAGGCCAGGATCGAGGCGGTGGATACAAGGGGCATGGCTCTTCCTCGGGTTGGCAGGGCTCAGGGCCGGGGGCGGGGGAGTGCTCAGTTCTCCAGCATCACGGAGCGGGTGAGGCTGCGGGGGTTGTCCGGGTCGAGGCCGCGGGCGCGGGCACGCTCCAGGGCGATGCGCTGCACCAGCACCAGATCGGCCAGCGGGTCGCGGGAGTGGCGGACAAACCGGGCGCCGGTGCCGGTGACTTCGGCGCTCAGCCCCTCCGGCTCCGCTCCGAAGAGCCAGGTGACCCGGCCCGGGGCGGCGATGGCTATCGGGCCGTGCCGGTACTCCATCGCGGGGTAGGACTCCGTCCAGCTCTGCGACGCCTCGCGCATCTTCAGCGCGGCCTCGCGGGCCAGGCCGTAGGTCCAGCCGGTGCCGAGGAAGGTGAACTGCTCGGCGTCGATCCACTCCTGCTCGACCGGCGCCTCCAGGGCCTCCCGTGCGTCCTGCACCGCGGTGCCGAGATCCTCGCCGAGGTGGGCGCGGAGCAGGGCGAGGGCGGAGGTGGCGAAGCGGGTCTGCACGACCGACTGCTCGTCGGCGAAGGGGAGTTCGACGGTGTGGTCGGAGAGCGGGGTGGCGGGGGTGTCGGGATCGCCGAGGATGCTGATGCTCGGGATGCGGCCGCGTGTCGACTCCAGCACCCGGAGCACCTCCGTCGTGGTGCCGGACCGGCTGATCGCCACCAGCGCGTCGTACCCCCGGGCCTCGCCGAGGGGGGCTTCGGAGGCGGCGAAGGCGTCCGTCACGCCCTGGCCGGCCGCCTCCCGCAGGGCCGCGTACGCCTGGGCCATGAACCACGAGGTGCCGCAGCCGACGACGGCCACGCGTGCGCCGGGGGCCGGGAGCCCCTTCTCCGCGGCGCCCAACTCCGCCGCGGTGCGCCACACCTCGGGCTGACTGTGCAGTTCCCGTTCCATGTGCGTTGCTGTCGCGCTCATGCGGTACCCCCTCCATGGCCGGGTCGGCCGTCACGATGGTGCATGCGTGTTAGTGCGTGAAATCCGACTGCTTCGCTCAACTTTACGCAAAGAACGGCGGGGGCGTCCATACCTCTTACGAGGGACGCCGGCCCCGTGCCGGGAGGCGGGCTGCCCTGTGCGGTCGTGGGGTGGCGCCGGGCGTGCGAACGCGCCGGAGGGGCGCGGGATCTCCGCGCCCCTCCGGGCAGTTCTCTGTCGGTCGAGTCGGTCGGGTCGGTCGGGTCGGTCGGGTCGGTCGAGTCGGTCGAGTCGGTCGGGCTGGTCGGCCGGTCGGGGCCGGTCACGGGTCCGTGCGGCGCGTCTCCACGAGGAAGCAGCCGAACTCCACGGCCCGTACGTGCACGGTGGCCACCCGGGGATCCGCGTACAGCTGGTCCAGGCCCTCCTCGATGGTCGGCGCGCCGTCCGGGCGGCTCCGGTCGAGCAGCAGCCCTCCGAGGATCCGTCCCTCGCCGGAGTAGGCGCGCAGTGTGCGGCGTTCGCCCCGCATCGCGTCGGGGAAGCGGCCGTGGGGCGTGCCGGGGTCTCCGCCGCAGTCGTGCGCGTGCAGGAAGACCGGGCCCGACTCGTCGTACGCGGCGGGGTCGGCGCCCGTCTCGCGTGCCCAGCGCCGCAGCGGTGCGTACGAGGCGAAGGCCAAGGTCTCGCCGGGCGTGCTGCGTCCGAAGCAGCAGCGCAGCGGGTTGCCGCCGTCGGTGTCGGTGATCCGCCGGGTGGCCGCCCCGGTGTCGTCCCGCTCGCGCAGCTGAGCGAGGAGTTCGGCGGGCAGCGGGTGCACCGCCCAGTGGGCGGCGGAACGGGGGTCCGTGGTGTCCGTGCCGGGGGTGCGGTGTGTGGCGTGCGGTGTGCTCATGGTCTCCAGGTTCCGTCGTTCCGGGCGGCGTCGCTGGCGGAAATACGGCGTCGCGTTCCGCCCGGTGAGACGGCGCGGAAAGGGCGTTGACGGGCTCGCGCGGGGATTTCTACGCTCACATCACAAGACAGAGAGTTTCAATATGTGAGACGCGGAATGTGGGACGCGATGAGTGAACAGCCTCTCCGTGCGGCTTCTGACGGGGCAGCGGTCTTCGACCGGGCGCCGGGCGCGGCCACGGGCCGGCCGCGGGGCCGCGCCCGGCCCCTGCTCGGGTTCACCGGGATCTGCCTCGGCTACTTCGTGATCATCCTGGACGGCAGCGTGCTCAACGTCGCCGTGCCCACCATCCGTGCGGGCCTGGGCAGTTCGATGGCCGGTGCCCAGTGGGTGCTGAACGCGTACACGCTCACGCTGGCCGCCCTGCTGCTCACCGCCGGGGCGCTGGGCGACCGGATGGGCCTGCGGCGGATGCTGCTGGGAGGGCTCGCGGTGTTCGCGCTCGCGTCGGCGGCCTGCGCCGCCGCGCAGGGCACCGCCGCACTCGTGGCGGCCCGTGCCGCGCAGGGCACCGCCGCACTCGTGGCGGCCCGTGCCGTGCAGGGCATCGGGGCCGCCGCGCTGCTGCCCGCGACGCTGGCGCTGATCCCGCATCTGTTCCCGGCGGCGGCCGCCCGGTCCCGCGCCACGGTCGTCTGGGTCGCGACGGGGGCGATATCGATGGCCGTCGGGCCGCTCGTCGGCGGCGTCCTCGTCGACACCGTCGGCTGGCGGTCCATCTTCCTGATCAACCTGCCGCTCGGCGTCGCCGGGATCCTCCTGGTGCGGGCCGGGGTGGCCGAGACACCCAGGCGCCGTACGCCGGTCGACCGGGCGGGGCAGATCGCCGCCGCGCTGACGCTCGCGTCCCTGACGGCCGGGCTGGTGCAGGCCGGTTCGGCGGGCTGGTCAGCGCCCGTCACCCTGGGGCTGCTCGCCGGATCGGCCGTCGCGGGGGCGTGGTTCGTGTGGTGGGCGCGCCGGGCGCCGCATCCGATGCTGCCGCCGTCGTTCTTCGCCGTCCGCATCAGGACGTCGGCCGTCGCGAGCGCGGGCCTGATGGGATTCGTCTTCTACGGGGCGCTGTTCGTGATGTCCCTGTACTTCCAGCAGCTGCGCGGCTGGTCGGCGGCCGGGGCCGGGGTGGCTCTGCTGCCGATGACCGTGGGCAGCACCGTCGGCCCGCTGCTGCTGTACCGGCCGCTGTCCGAGCGCTTCGGTCACCGCCTCCTGCTGCCCGCCGGGTTCGTGTGCTGTGCGGCCGGAGTCGTGACCCTGGCGCTCGCCGGTCCCGACGCGCCGTACTCCGCAACAGCTGTGGGACTGCTGCTCATCGGGGTCGCCAGCACGATGGCCTTCTCCGCGCTGACGTCGCTGCTGATGGCGAACGTCCCGCAGGAGCTGTCGGGGTTGGCGTCGGGGGTGCAGAACACCAGCCGGCAGAGCGGGGCGCTCATCGCCGTCGCGGTCCTGGGCGCGCTGCTGAACGGCTCCTCGCCGCGGCAGGGGCTGCCGGCCGCCTTCGCCGTCCTCGTGGGCGCCGTCCTGCTCGGTGTCGCCGTCGGCGTGTGCGCCCTGCGGGCCGCCGGTACGGCCGGGCGGGAGCACGCCGGCCAGGGAGGGTCTTCCGAGTAGCGGCGTCCGCCCGTCGGGCAGGCGGGACTTCGCCGACACGACCTGGGGGCGCGGGGTGGCGCGGAACGGCTGGTGCTCCGGCCGTCCCGGGTCTTGTGGAACGGAAAAGCGGTTCTTAGCATTCCTGGTGTTACATCAGATGTGTCACAGCGCTGGGGGCTTGATGACAGCAGCCGGAGAGCAGTCCCGTTCCGGCCCGCGGCCCTCCTCCGGGCCCGGGCCGGCCGGTCCCCTCGCCGGGGTGCGGGTCGTGGAGCTGGCGGGAATCGGGCCCGGCCCGTTCGCGGCCATGACGCTGGCCGATCTGGGCGCCGATGTGGTGCGCGTCGACCGGCCGGGCGGCGGGGGCCTCGCGATCCCGCACCGGCACGACGTCACCAACCGCAACAAGCGCTCCGTGCTGCTGGATCTCAAGCAGCCGGCGGGGGTCGAGGCCGTGCTCGCCCTCGCCGAGCGGGCCGACATCCTCGTCGAGGGCTTCCGGCCGGGGGTCGCCGAGCGGCTCGGTGTGGGCCCCGACGCCTGTCTGGCCCGCAACTCCCGGCTGGTGTACGGCCGGATGACCGGCTGGGGCCAGGACGGCCCGCTGGCGCACCGCGCCGGGCACGACATCGGCTACATCGCCGTCACCGGCGCGCTCGGCATGACGGGCGCGCCCGACGGCCCGCCGTACGCCCCGGCCAATCTTCTGGGCGACTACGCGGGAGGCGCGCTCTACCTCGTCATCGGGGTGCTGGCGGCGCTCCAGCACGCCCGCGCCGAGGGCGGCGCCGGGCAGGTGGTGGACGCCGCGATCGTCGACGGGACGAGCCATCTGACGGCGATGATCCAGGGGATGCTCGCCGCGGGCGGCTGGCAGGACCGGCGCGGCGCGAATCTGCTGGACGGCGGCGCGCCGTTCTACGGCACCTACGCCACCAAGGACGGCGGATACATGGCCGTCGGCGCCCTGGAGCCCAAGTTCTACGCCGAGTTCGTACGGCTGCTCGGTCTCGCCGAACAGGCACCGGCGCGGGACGACCCCGCCGCCTGGGCCGCGCTGCGCGAGGCCGTCGCGGCGCGCTTCGCCTCCCGCACCCGCGCGGAGTGGACGCGGGTGTTCGAGGACTCCGACGCCTGTGTGGCGCCCGTCCTCTCCCTCACCGAGGCGCCCCACCACCCCCATCTCGCCGCCCGGGGCACCTATGTCGACCACGCGGGCATCACCCAGCCGGCGCCCGCACCCCGGTTCTCCGCCACCCCCACCGCCGTCGCCTCGGGCCCCGCCCGGCCCGGCGCGCACGCCGCCGAGGTGGCCAGGGACTGGGCGGCGCCCGAGGTCGAGGCGGCGGCCCTACCGTCCGAAGGAGCGCAGTCCACCCCATGAAGCGCCGCATCTTCACCGAGGAGCACGAGGCGTTCCGCGCCACGGTCCGCACCTTTCTGGCCAAGGAGGTCGAGCCGCACTACGAGCAGTGGGAGCGGGACGGCATCGTCTCGCGGGAGGCGTGGCGGGCCGCCGGCCGGCAGGGGCTGCTGGGCATGGCCGTCCCGGAGGAGTACGGCGGCGGGGGCGAGCCGGACTTCCGGTACGCGGCCGTGCTCACCGAGGAGTTCGCCCGGGCGGGCGCCGCCGGGCTGGCCGTCGGGCTGCACAACGACATCGTCGGGCCGTATCTGACCGGCCTGGCCACCGAGGAGCAGAAGCGCCGCTGGCTGCCGGGCTTCTGCTCCGGGGAGACCGTCACCGCGATCGCCATGACCGAACCCGGCGCCGGCTCCGACCTCCAGGGCATACGCACGACGGCGGAGGAGCACGGCGACCACTGGGTGCTCAACGGCTCGAAGACGTTCATCTCCAACGGCATCCTCGCCGACCTCGTGATCGTCGTGGCGCGGACGACGCCGGAGGGCGGGGCGCACGGGCTGAGTCTGTTCGTCGTCGAGCGGGGTGCGGAGGGCTTCGAGCGGGGCCGTAATCTGGCCAAGATCGGCCAGCACGCCCAGGACACCGCCGAGTTGTTCTTCCACGACGTGCGGGTGCCGAAGGAGAATCTGCTCGGCGAGCTGAACGGCGCGTTCGTCCACCTCATGACGCATCTGGCGCAGGAGCGGATGGGCATCGCGGTCGCGGGGATCGCCGCCGCCGAGCAGCTGCTGGAGATCACCACGGCGTACGTCAAGGAGCGCGAGGCGTTCGGCCGTCCGCTCGCCAGGCTCCAGCACATCCGCTTCGAGATCGCGGAGATGGCCACGGAGTGCGCCGTGACGCGCTCCTTCCTGGACCGCTGCATCGAGGACCACGCGAACGGCGAACTGGACGCCACGCACGCCTCGATGGCCAAGTGGTGGGCGACCGAGCTGCAAAAGCGCGTCGCCGACCGCTGCCTCCAACTCCACGGCGGATACGGGTACATGAGCGAGTACCCCGTCGCCCGGGCGTTCACCGACGGCCGTATCCAGACCATCTACGGCGGGACCACCGAGATCATGAAGGAGATCATCGGCCGTTCGCTGCTCGGCTGAACCCCGCCGCCCCGCCGCCCCGCCGCCCCGCCGCACGCCTGACGCGCTCCACGCCCCACGCCCCGCACCGGGCACCGGCCCCGCACCCGTACACCCGAGAAAGGCACCACAGTGACCAGCGAAGCGTATGTCTACGACGCCCTCCGCACCCCGCGCGGGCGCGGCAAGGCGAACGGCGCCCTGCACGGCACGAAGCCCGTCGACCTCGTGGTCGGCCTCATCCACGCGCTGCGCGAGCGGCTGCCCGGGCTCGACCCGCAGGCCATCGACGACGTGGTGCTCGGCGTCGTGGGGCCGGTCGGTGACCAGGGCTCCGACATCGCCAAGATCGCCGCGCTCGCCGCCGGGCTGCCCGACACCGTCGCCGGCGTCCAGGAGAACCGCTTCTGCGCCTCGGGCCTGGAAGCCGTCAACCTGGCCGCTGCGAAGGTGCGTTCGGGCTGGGAGGATCTGATCCTGGCCGGCGGGGTGGAGTCCATGTCCCGGGTCGCGATGGGCAGCGACGGCGGAGCCTGGTTCAACGACCCGATGACGAGCTTCGAGACGGGGTTCGTCCCGCAGGGCATCGGCGCCGACCTCATCGCCACCGTCGAGGGCTTCAGCCGCCGCGACGTCGACGAGTACGCCGCGCGCTCCCAGGAACTGGCGGCGGCGGCCTGGAAGGACGACCGCTTCGCGCGCTCCGTCGTACCGGTGCGCGACCGCAACGGGCTCACCGTGCTGGACCGCGACGAGCACATCAGGCCCGGCACCACCGCCGACTCCCTCGCCGGGCTCAAGCCGTCCTTCGCCGCCATCGGCGACATGGGCGGCTTCGACGCCGTCGCGTTGCAGAAGTACCACTGGATCGAGCGGATCGACCATGTGCACCACGCGGGCAACTCCTCGGGCATCGTGGACGGTTCGGCGCTGGTCGCCATCGGCAACGAGGAGGTCGGGCGGCGCTTCGGGCTGACCCCGCGGGCCCGTATCGTCTCCGCCGCGGTCTCCGGGGCCGACCCGACGATCATGCTGACCGGCCCGGCGCCCGCTTCCCGCAAGGCCCTCGCCAAGGCCGGGCTGACGATCGACGACATCGACCTCGTGGAGATCAACGAGGCGTTCGCCGCGGTCGTGCTGCGGTTCGCCCGCGACATGGACCTGCCGCTGGAGAAGATCAACGTCAACGGCGGCGCCATCGCCATGGGGCACCCGCTGGGCGCGACCGGGGCGATGATCCTCGGCACGGTCGTGGACGAACTGGAGCGCCGGGACCGGCGCTACGGGCTGGTGACGCTCTGCGTGGGCGGCGGCATGGGCATCGCCACCGTCGTCGAGCGGCTGTAGAGCCGGCCGCCGCCGGCCGCCGGCCGGCCTCCCGATCCGCGACGAACCGGGCCGCCGCGACGCGCGCGGGCCCGCACCGACCTTGGAGACGACCAGAAATGCCCGAGTCCACCACCATCCGCTGGGACCGCGACAGCGACGGTGTCGTCACGCTCACGCTCGACGACCCCGACCAGTCCGCCAACACCGTGAACGCGGCCTTCCAGACCTCGCTCACCGCGATCGCCGACCGGCTGGAGGCCGAACGCGACGAGGTACGCGGCGTCATCGTCACCTCCGCCAAGAAGACGTTCTTCGCCGGGGGCGATCTGCGGCTGCTGATCCAGGCGCGCCCGCAGGACGCCGAGGAGGTGTTCGAGCGGAGCATGGGCGTCAAACGCGACCTGCGCCGTATCGAGACCCTCGGGAAGCCGGTCGTGGCCGCCCTCAACGGGGCCGCGCTGGGCGGCGGCCTGGAGCTGGCGCTCGCCTGCCACCACCGTGTCGCCCTCGACGCGCCCGGCTCGAAGATCGGCTGCCCGGAGGCCACGCTCGGGCTGCTGCCCGCCGGGGGCGGCGTCACCCGCACCGTACGGATGCTCGGTGTCGCCGACGCGCTGCTCAAGGTGCTCCTCCAAGGGCAGCAGTACACCCCGCACCGGGCCCGGGAGGCCGGCCTGGTCGACGAGGTGGCCGGAACGCCGGAGGAGATGCTCGCGGCGGCGCGGGCGTACATCGAGGCGCACCCCGAGGCACGCCAGCCCTGGGACGAGGACGGGTACAAGATCCCCGGCGGTACCCCGGCGCACCCGAAGTTCGCCGCGAACCTGCCGGCGTTCCCCGCGAACCTCAAGAAGCAGACGGCGGGCGCCCCCTACCCCGCGCAGCGCAACATCCTGGCGGCGGCCGTCGAGGGCTCCCAGGTGGACTTCGAGACGGCACAGGTCATCGAGAGCCGCTACTTCGTCGAGCTGGTCACCGGCCAGATCTCCAAGAACATGATCCAGGCGTTCTTCTTCGACCTCCAGGCCGTCAACGCCGGGCGCAGCCGGCCGCGCGGCGTCGAGGAGCGCACCGTACGCAAGGTCGGCGTGCTCGGCGCCGGGATGATGGGCGCGGGCATCGCCTACGTCTGCGCCAAGGCCGGGATCGACGTCGTCCTCAAGGACGTCTCCGCCGAGGCCGCGCAGAAGGGAAAGGCGTACGCCGAGCAGCTCCAGGACAAGGCGCTGGCGCGCGGCAGGACGACGCAGGAGAAGCGGGACGCGCTGCTCGCCCGGATCGCCCCGACCGCCGATCCGCGGGACCTCGCGGGATGCGATGCCGTGATCGAGGCGGTGTTCGAGGACCAGGCGCTCAAGCACAAGGTGTTCCAGGAGATCCAGGACATCGTCGAACCCGATGCGCTGCTGTGCTCCAACACCTCCACCCTGCCCATCACCGCGCTCGCCGAAGGCGTCGAGCGGCAGGGGGACTTCATCGGTCTGCACTTCTTCTCGCCCGTCGACAAGATGCCGCTCGTCGAGATCATCAAGGGCGGGCAGACCGGTGACACGGCGCTGGCCCGCGCCTTCGACCTGGTCCGGCAGATCCGCAAGACGCCGATCGTCGTGAACGACTCGCGCGGCTTCTTCACCTCGCGGGTGATCGGCCACTTCCTCGACGAGGGCATCGCGCTGCTCGCCGAGGGCGTCGCCCCGGCCACCGTCGAGCAGGCCGCCGCCCAGGCCGGCTACCCGGCCAAGGTGCTCTCCCTGATGGACGAGCTGACGTTCACGCTGCCCCGGAAGATCCGCCAGGAGACCCGGCAGGCGCTGCGTGCCGAGGGCGAGGATCTGCCCGTGCACCCCGCCGAGGCCGTACTCGACCGCATGATCGACGAGTTCGGGCGCACCGGACGCAGCGGGGGAGCGGGCTTCTACGACTACGACGAGGAGGGCCGGCGCACCGGGCTGTGGCCCGGCCTGCGCGAGCACTTCGGCACGGCCGGGGACCCGGGCATCCCGCTGAAGGACATGCAGGAGCGGATGCTCTTCGCGGAGGCGCTGGACACCGTCAGGCTCTTCGAGGAGGGCGTGCTGACCTCCGTCGCCGACGCCAACATCGGCTCGATCATGGGCATCGGCTTCCCCGCCTGGACCGGCGGTGTCCTCCAGTACATCAACGGCTACGAGGGCGGCCTGCCCGGCTTCGTGGCGCGGACGAAGGAGCTGGCCGAGCGGTACGGGGACCGGTTCGCCGTGCCCGCGCTGCTCGCCGAGAAGGCCGATCGGGGCGAGGTCTTCGCGGACTGAGCGGCACGTGCGGGGCCCGTGCCCGCGGCCCGAGGGGGCGCGGGCACACCGCCGGTTCAGCCGTCGGCGCCCGGCTCGTCCCCGCGCGCGCTCCCGGTACGCGGGGCGCTCTCGGCCGGGAACGCCTCGCGCAGCTCCTCCTTCATCGACCGCTGGAAGGCGGTGAGCAGCGCCTGGACCACCATCGGTTGCAGATGCGCGGACAGCGACTTCATCCGCTCCACCCGCTCGGGGTCGCTCTCGTGGGCGCGGTAGGGCTCCCACACCTCCTGTTTGAACAGCCGGCTCAACTCCCGTGCGGCGGACCGCGCGTGGTCGAGCGTGACCCGGCGGGCCGCGAGGATGGCCTCGTGCGAGACGGGGACGTCCAGCAGCCGCACGCCCAGCTGCACCAGCGCCGGGTCGACGCGGAAGACGTCCGGTTCCTCGGTGCGGGCGAGCACGCTCATGGCCGCGAGCCGGTCGATGTCGTCCTCGGTCAGCGCCCGCCCGACGCGCCCCTCCAACTGGGCGCGCGTCGTCTCGTCGACGGTGTCCGGCATCCAGGAGGCCACGACCGCGCGGTGGATGGCCAGATCGTGGGCGCTGAGGTCGTCCGGCAGCCGCTGGAGGTAGCGCTCGATGGCGGCGAGCGTCATGCCCTGGTTCTGCAACTCCTCTATCAGCGCCAGGCGCGAGAGGTGCTCGGCCCCGTACCGGCCCACGCGGCGGGGGCCGATGGTGGGCGGCGGCAGCAGACCGCGGGTGCCGTAGAAGCGGACGGTCCGCACGGTCACCCCTGCGCGGGCGGCCAGTTGATCGACGGTGAGGCCGTCGGCGGGGTCCGCCGCTGCGGCCTGCGCGCCCTCGGCGGGTGCGGTGCGCCGCGTCAACGGTGCCGGCCGGGACGACCGGGACGGTTGCACTTCCGCCGTTTCGTCACGTGCGGTGCCGTTCGCTGGTTCCATGTACGGGTGCCCCTCCCACCGCCGGCCCGGGGGCCGGCCTGCGCCGATCAACGTTCAACAGTATTGCTGTCGCACCGGTCCTGTGAAACCTTCCCCACGCTCACCCCGCCCGCCGGGCCCGCGGGCCGGGAGAGCCGCGGAGCGGCCGTACGGCGGGACAGGCGGGGCACACGGTTTCCCGGTGCATTCCCTGTGGAGGTGTCATGACCACGAGCCTGCGGCTCCCCGGCGACGACCCGGAGCAGCTCACCGTCCCGCAACTCCTCCTGCGCAATGTGCGGGACCACGGCGAACTCCCCGCCCTCAGCTGGCAGTCGGAGGAGAGCGGCGGGACGACCCTCACCTGGGCCGAGGTCCGGCAGGAGGTCGCCGCACTCGCCGCCGGGTTCGCCGCCGCCGGCGTCCGGCGCGGCGAGCACGTGCTGCTGAAGCTGGGGAACACGCCCGAGCACTGGCTCAGCGATCTGGCACTGGTGCATCTGGGCGCGGTCCCCGTCTCCGTCTACGGCACGGCGGCGCCGGACCAGATCGCCTATATCGCCCGGCACTCCCGCGCCCGGCTCGCGGTCGTCGGCAGCGCGGCCGATGTCGCCTGCTGGGAGCCGCTGTTGGAGCCGGACGCCGGGACGCGGCTGGAGCGGCTGGTCGTCACCGAGCCGTCCGCCACCGGCCCGCACACGCACTGGAGCACACTGCGCCGCCCGGCCGGGCAGCCGGCGTCCGAGGAGCCAGGGGAGGAGCCCGCGGACGCCGTGGACGCCGTGGACGCCGCGGAGTTCGAGGAGAGCCTGCGTTCCGTACGCGCCGACGACCCGGTGACCGTCGTCTACACCTCCGGCACCACCGGCGATCCGAAGGGCGCCGTGATCACGCACCGGAACGTGCTGTGCGACGCGCTCGCGCTGGACGCCGTCATCCCCGTACCGCCCCACTCCGACCACCTGTGCTACCTCCCGCTCGCCCATATCGCCGAGCGGATGCTGAGCATCTATCTGCCGATCGTGCGCGCCTCCCATGTGCACCTGTGCCCCGACCCGGCGCGGATCGCCGACCACGTACGCGAGCTGCGCCCGGAGGAGTTCTTCGGCGTGCCGCGCGTCTGGGAGAAGCTGACCGCCGCGCTGCGCGCCGGTCTGGACGCGCTGCCGCCCGAGCGGCGGGCCGCGCTGGAGGAAGCCGGGCGGGTGGCCCGCGCGCACGTGCGCTGCCGGGAGCGCGGCGAGCGCCCCTCGCCCCAGCTGGCGGACGACTTCGCGAAGGTCCAGGACGAGGTCATCCGGCCGCTGCTCACCCTGGCCGGGCTCGACCGTCTGGTCTGGGCCGCCAGCGCCTCGGCGCCCCTGCCGCCGGACGTGCTCGACTTCTGGGCGGGCCTGGGCATCGTCGTGATGGACGTGTGGGGGATGACGGAGACGAGCGGAGCGCTCACCCTCAACACCCCGGACGCCTTCCGGCTCGGCTCGGTCGGCCGCCCGGTCGCGGGCAGCGAGGTCCGTATCGCGCCGGACGGCGAGATCGAGGTGCGCGGCCCCCTGCTCTTCCAGGGGTATCTGCGTGCGGACGGCTCGATCGAGTCCGTCACCGGTCCGGACGGCTGGTTCGCCACGGGCGACGTGGGCCGGCTCGACGAGGACGGCTTCCTGTGGATCACCGACCGCAAGAAGGAGATCATCGTGACCTCCACGGGCAAGAACGTCTCGCCCGCGCTGGTCGAGAACGTGCTGAAGGAACACCCGCTGATCGGCCAGGCCATGGCGTACGGGGACGGCCGCTCCTACCTCGTCGCGCTCCTCGTGCTGGACGCGGAGGCCGCACCGGCGTGGGCGGCGCGGCACGGCATCGAGGCGGCGCCCGGGCAGCTGGCCGCCCACCCCGAGGTGCGCGCCGAGGTCGACCGTGCCGTCGAGGCCGCCAACGCGCGGCTCAACCGCACCGAGCAGATCAAGCGGTACCGGCTGCTGGAGGACGAGTGGAGCCCGCTGACGGGTGAGCTGACGCCCTCGATGAAGCTGCGGCGCCGGGTGCTCGTGGAGAAGTTCGGCTCCCGGATCGCCGAACTGTACGCCTGAGCGGTAACGGCCGCCCGGCGCCCGGGTGTTCACCATGTGAGATGTTCCGCTGTGTGAGATGGACCACCGCATAGTTGGCCCATGAAAGGAAAGGTGCAGCTCCGGTCGGAACCGCCGCACCCGGCGGGCCAGGCCCGGCAGAGCCCGTTCCTACGACTTGGAACCCACTGTGAACAACGACGTCGTCCAGGGCGCAATCCCCTCGCAGCCCGGCGGGGGTGACGGGCCGGCCGCGCAGGCGGCACAGCCCGCGGGGCCCGCGCGGGACGCCGGTGACACCGGCTACAGCAAGGACCTCAAACCCCGCCACATCAACATGATCGCCATCGGCGGAGCCATCGGCACCGGCCTCTTCCTCGGGGCCGGCGGCCGGCTCGCCTCGGCCGGGCCCGCGCTCGCGCTGGCGTACGCCGTCTGCGGGCTGTTCGCGTTCTTCGTGGTCAAGGCCCTCGGCGAGATGGTGCTCCACCGCCCCTCCTCTGGCTCCTTCGTCTCCTACTCGCGCGAGTTCCTGGGGGAGAAGGGCGCCTATGTCGCGGGCTGGATGTACTTCCTCAACTGGTCGACGACCGGCATCGCGGACATCACCGCCATCGCGCTCTACACCCACTACTGGAGCTTCTTCACGCCCGTACCGCAGTGGGTGCTGGCCCTCATCGCGCTCGCCGTGGTGCTGGCCGTCAACATGATCTCCGTGAAGATCTTCGGTGAGCTGGAGTTCTGGTTCGCCGTGATCAAGGTGGCGGCGCTCGTCGTCTTCATGCTCGTCGGCATCGTGCTGCTCGCCACCCAGCACCCGGTGGGCGGCAGCACCCCCGGCATCGGACAGATCGTCGACCACGGCGGCCTGTTCCCCAACGGGCTGATGCCGGTCGTCATCGTGCTCCAGGGCGTCGTCTTCGCCTACTCCTGCGTCGAGCTGGTCGGTGTCACCGCGGGGGAGACGGCCGAGCCGCACAAGGTCGTGCCCAAGGCCGTCAACGCCATCATGTGGCGCGTCGGCTTCTTCTACGTCGGCTCGGTCCTGCTGCTCGCGCTCCTGCTGCCCTGGGGCGAATTCAGCGACGGGGAGAGCCCGTTCGTGACGGTTCTGTCCCGGCTCGGTGTGCCCTTCGCCGGTGACATGATGAACCTCGTCGTCCTGACGGCCGCCATGTCCAGCCTCAACTCGGGGCTGTACTCGACGGGGCGGATCCTGCGCTCCATGGCCGTGTCCGGCTCGGCGCCGAAGTTCACCGCGCGGATGAACCGCAGCCAGGTGCCCTACGGCGGCATCCTGCTCACCGCCGCGGTCTGCGTCGTCGGCGTCGGGCTCAACTACGTCGTCCCCGGCAAGGCGTTCGAGATCGTGCTCAACATCGCCGCGCTCGGCATCATCAGCACCTGGTGCACCATCATGCTGTGCCACCTGGTGTTCGTCCGCCGCGCCCGGCAGGGCCTGGTGGAACGGCCCGCCTTCCGGCTGCCGTTCTCCCCCTGGACCGAGTACGTGACGATCGCGTTCCTGGTGGGCGTCGTCGTCCTCATGTGGAACGACCCCGATGTGGGGCGGAGCACGGTGATGCTGGTCCCGGTGATCGCCGCGGCGCTCGTCGCCGGCTGGTTCGCGGTACGGCGGCGGGTGGGCGCCGTGGCCGCGGGCGAGCGGCGCGAGCCGTAGCCGGGCGCCCGTGCGCCGCCCCTGAGCGGGCGGCATCATGGAGAACGTGACAGCCCAGCACCGGTCCGCACGCCCCGACCCGCAGCCCCCGCCGCCCGGCGGCCCGCTGTGGGACATCGCCGGTGAACTCCGCGCTCTCCTGATGCTGCCCGCGGCCCTCACCCTCCAGGTGGCCCACCCGGCCGTCGGCGCGGGTGTCGACGAGCACTCCGTCTTCCGCACCGACCCCTGGGGCCGCGGCGAACGCTCCCTGCGCAGCGTGCTGCTGTGGATCTACGGGGGAGAGGCGGGGGTGGCCGAGGGGCGCAGGCTGCGCACGCTGCACAGGACGATCCGGGGCGTCGACACCCACGGCCGCCCCTACCACGCGCTCACCCCCGCCCACTACGCGTGGGTGCACGCCACCGGTTTCCCGACCTACCGGCACGGCATGCGCTACCTCGGCCGCCGGCCGTACACCGAGGCCGAGGAGCGGCAGCTGTACGCGGAGTGGCTCCAGGTCGGCCGGCTCCTCGGCATCCACGACCGGGACATGCCGCAGACACCGGAGGAGTTCTGGCCCTACTGGCACCGGATGGTCACGGAAGTGATCGAGCCCACCCCGGTCGCCCGCGAACTCGTCGCGTACAACCCCGGCATTCCGCCGCCCCCGTACGGCCCGCGCCCGGTCCGCGTGCTGTGCCGCCTCGTCTGGCCGCTGCTGGTGCCGCCCCTGGCCCGCTTCCGCAGCTTCGTGACGATCGGCCTGCTCCCGCCGGAGGCCCGCGGCGCGCTCGGTCTGCGCTGGACCCCGCGCCAGGAGCGCCGCCTGCGCCGCTTCGGCCGCCTGGTCGCGCACACCGTCCCCCACCTCCCCGAACGCCTGCGCTACCTCCCCCGGGCCCGCGACGCGCGACGGGCCCACGCCGCCCACCCGCGGTCGGACAGCCCGCGATCCGGCCCGTCCGGGCACGCCTCCGGCTCGTCCGGCGCTTGAGGACGCGCGCGAGCGACAGCCCCCGCGGCGCCGCGGAAGACCTCGGACGGAAGCCACGGAGCCCCGGCACCGCGGAAGCCCTCGGGGCCGACGGCGCCGGGGAGACCCCGGCGCGCAGCCTCGACCGCCCGCGGCGCCGGGCCCACCCCACCCCTCAGTGGTGCCGGGGATGGCTCACGGACTGGATCTGCTTCCAGGACTTCGGCTCGGCAGGAACCCGCGAGGCGGCGGAGAACCCCGCCCGGGCAGGGGCCTTCGGCTTGGACGGCTGGAACAGCCACTCCTGGAACAGCGTGCCGAGCCGCTTGCCGGACACCTTCTCCGCGTAGGCGATGAAGTCGTCCACGTCGGCGTTGCCCCCGGCGTGCTCGCTCGGCCAGCCCTTGAGGATCGTGAAGAAGGCCCGGTCGCCGACGGTGTTGCGCAGCGCCTGCACGGCCATCGCCCCCCGGTCGTAGACCGCCGCGTGGAACTGGTTGTCGGGCCCCGGGTCGCCGGGCGCGACCTTCCAGAAGTCGTCGTCCGCCTTGTGCGAGGCGTAGGCGTAGTCCGCCAGCTCCTGCGCGGTCTCCTCACCCTGGTCCTCGGACCACAGCCACTGGCTGTAGCGCGCGAAGCCCTCGTTGATCCAGATGTCCTTCCAGCCCTTGAGGGACACGCTGTCCCCGTACCACTGGTGCGCCATCTCGTGTACGACGACGGAGGTGTTGGAGCCGTCGGCGAAGTCGTCGGGGCTGTAGAAGGGCCGGGTCTGGGTCTCCAGCGCGTAGGTCGTATCGGTGTTCGGGACGTAGCCGCCCAGCGCGTCGAAGGGGTAGGGGCCGAAGTAGCGCTCCAGCCACTCGGTGATCTCCCCGGTGCGCTCCAGGCTGGCGCGCGCCGCGCCCTCGTGCTCGCCGAGGTCCTTGCTGTAGGCGTTGACGACCGGCAGGCCGGAGGAGGTGGTGTCCTCGGTGATGTCGAACTTCCCGATGGCGAGCGTCGACAGATAGGTGGCCTGCGGTGCGCGGGAGCGCCAGTTCCAGCGGGTCCAGCCGGCGCGTGAACGCTGCGACTGGAGAGTGCCGTTGCTGATCACCTGGGTGCCGTCGGGCACGGCGACGCTCACGTCGTAGGACGCCTTGTCCTTCGGGTGGTCGTTGCTGGGGAACCACCACCAGGCGGCCTCCGGCTCGTTGGCCGCGACCCCGCCGTCCGGGGTGCGCATCCAGGAGGTGAAGCCGTTCACCTCGACCTTCGAGGGCACGCCGGAGTAGCGGACGACGACGGTCGCCTTCTCGCCCGCGGCGAGCGGCTTCGCCGGGGTGACCTCGACCTCGTGCGCGCCGGAGGTGGTGAACCTGGCCTCCTCGCCGTTCACCCGTATCGAGCCGACGTCGAGCGCGAAGTCCAGATTGAAGCGCGAGAGGTCCTGGGTCGCGGTCACCAGCAGGGTGGCGGTGCCGGCCAGCTCGTCCGTCTTCGGCTGGTACTTCAGCCGCAGGTCGTAGTGCGAGACGTCGTATCCGCCGTTGCCGTACTCCGGGTAGTAGGGGTCGCCCGCTCCCGGGGCTCCCGGGGTCGGTTCGGCCGCCGAGGCGGGAACCGCGAGCAGCAGCGACGCCGCTGCGAGAGCTCCCGGGATCAAGAGTCTGTGACGCACGAGTCCTCCAACGCGCTTGCGACAGGTGTGACTTCGTCCGAAGGGTATGTACTCATGTGCCGTCCGCCGTGTCCACGGCGCCGCTTGTCACAAGATCGCCATGCGGCCGACATGTGCCGCCTTCCTCCACCGCTGTCGCCTTCGGTGTCTTCTGCCTCTTCTGCGTCCCGTGGCCGGAGGATTACCGTCCTCGCATGCCGAGACTCACGCGGCTCAGCCGCCCCGGATGGAAGACGGACCTCCTGGCCTCGGCAGCGGTCCTCGCACCGCTGCTCGCCACGGCCCCGGCCCACGCCGGCCCCGCCGCCGGCGACGACGCGCGCCCCGCCCCCACGAGGGCCACCGACCCGCCGCGCACCGGCTTCGAACGCAGCCACGGCGCCCGCTGGACCACGCAGTCCGAGGAACGCGCCTTCCTGGCCGCCGTCGACCGGGGCAGCCGCCGTACCGCGCTGGACACCCTCGGCACGACACGGCAGGGCCGCCCCCTGAACCTGCTGCGCATCGGCGCCACCGCCCCGCCCGACGCGGCGGCGGCCCGCCGCGGCAACACCCTGCTGCTGGTGTGCAGCCAGCACGGCAACGAGCCCTCGGGGCGCGAGGCGTGCCTGACCACGGTCCGGGACCTCGCCTTCGCCCGGGACCGTGACACCCTGCGCTTCCTCGCCCGCACCCGCGTCCTCGTCGTCCCCACCGCCAACCCCGACGGGCGCGCCGCGAACACCCGCGGCAACCACGACGGCATCGACATCAACCGCGACCACCTCGCGCTGAGGACGGCCGAGGCCCGCGCCATGGCGGCCGTCCAGCGCGACTACCGCCCCGACATCGTCTACGACCTGCACGAGTACGGGGCGCACGAGCCGTACTACGTCAAGGATCTGCTGGCGCTGTGGCCGCGGAACCTCAACACCGCCGACGGCGTGCACCGGGAGTCCACCGTGCTCTCCGAGCGCTATGTACGGCCCTCCACCGAGAAGGCCGGCTTCAGCACCGGCACCTACGGCATCTGGACGGACCCGGAGACCGGCGAGCCCGTCAAGCAGGTGGCGGGCGACGGGCAGGAGCGGATCCTGCGCAACACGGTCGGCGTCAAACACGCGGTCGGACTGCTGTCGGAGACCCGCACCGACCCCCTGACGGACGAGGAGAAGTCCGACCCGGCCGTCAACAACCGCCGTCGTGTCGACTCCCAGCTCGCCGGTCTGGACGGGCTGTTCGCCTTCGCCCAGGAGCGCCACGGCCGGATCGAGGCGGCCACCGCGCGGGCGCGCGCCGCGGGCTTCGCCGACCGCGGCCCCGTCCGCCTCGGCGGCGCCGACAACGAACCCCCGGCCGACGACGAGGTCCTCACCGATCCGCCCTGCGGCTACCGGCTCACCGCACACCAGTGGAAGGACGTCCGCGGCACCCTGGGCCTGCACGGGGTACGGGCCGAACACCGGCGCGCCGGCGGTGTCCTCGTCCCGCTGCGGCAGTCGCAGCGCGCCCTCGTCCCGCTGCTGCTGGACGGGCGGGCCGAGTTCGCGCTGACGAAGGGCACCCCGGTGGAGCGCTGCCGCTGACACCCGCCCGCACCGGCGCCGGGCGCAGGGGGCGGCCACGCTCCCCGAAGCGCCCGGCGCCGGGCCTCAGCCCGCGGCGTCCACGGCGGCCCCCTCCGCGGCGTCCCGCCCGGCGCTCTGCCCGGCCTCTTCTCCAGCCCCTGCTCCGGCTCCGGAGTCGATCAGCCGTACCGCGTCCAGGGCGCACCCCCACGAGACGGTGATCCCGGCGCCGCCGTGCCCGTAGTTGTGCACGCACAGCGCTTCGCCGCCCGCACCGTCACCGATCCGCTCCGCCGCCAGCCGGACACCGGGCCGGAACGGGCGCAGCCCCACGCGGTGTTCGAGTATCCGGGCGGTCGCCAGGCCGGGATGGATCCGCGCGCAGCGCCGTACGACGGCCTGTGCCGTCGCCGGGTCGGGCGCCGTCTCCTCGCTGCCGTCCTGCGCGGTGCCGCCCAGGATCACACCGTGCGGCTGGGGCAGGACGTAGGTCGTCTCGTCGGCGTCGTCCGAGGCGTCGACGTACCACTCCTCGACGCCCGGGTTCTCCACCACGACGACCTGCCCGCGCACCGGCCGCATCGACGGGTCGGGCACCAGCTCCCTGGCCCCGAGGCCGGTGCAGTTGACGACGGTGTCCGCGACCGCCGCCGCCTCGGCGAGCGAACCGGCGGCACGCCGCTCCCAGCGACCGCCGGCCGCCTCGAACCGGCCCAGCAGATAGGGGAGATACGTCCGCATGTCGACAAGCGGCGCCCGGGGCGGCGAGCCGGTCAGCCGCGTCCACTCCGGCGGCGGCGTCGCGCCCGGCATGCTGCCGCGCACCAGCCGCACCCCGGTCAGCTCCGGCTGCTCGGCCAGCCAGGAGAACTGTCCGAACGCGCGTACCGCCCACTCCAGCGCCCGCTCCTGCGGCTCGATCCGGTAGGGCCAGCACAGCCCCCCGGCCACGGCGGACGTGGTCTCCCCGGGCCGGTCGGGGCTCCACAGGCGTACCGGCCGGCCCTGCTCCGCCAGCAGCACCGCCGTCGTCAGCCCCATCACCCCGCCTCCCAGAACGACGACGTGTGCGCCCCCGGACCCGCTCCTCGACGTGCTCGGCTCATCGCTCATGCGCCCGACCGTAGCCGGACGTCCGCGGGCCCGACACCGGGCCCGCACGCCCGGGCCCCGGACCCGCGGGCCGTCCCTCACAGCTCGTCCGGATCCACCTCCTCCAGCGCACCGTCGCGCAAAGCCATCCAGCGGGTGACGCCGATGTCCCGCAGGAACGGCACATCGTGGCCCGCCACGATCAGCGCGCCCCGGAACGCGGCCAGCGCCTCGCGCAGTTGGCGCACGCTGGCCAGGTCCAGATTGTTCGTCGGCTCGTCCAGCATCAGCAGCTGCGGCCCCGGCACGGCCAGCATCACCCCGGCCAGCGTGGCCCGGAGCCACTCCCCGCCGGACAGCGTGCCGACGAGCTGATCGGCGCGCGCACCCCGGAACAGGAACCGGGCCAGCCCCGCCCTGATCTCCTGCGGCCCGGCTTCCGGAGCCAGCCGGGCGAGGTTGTCGGCCAGGGACAGCTCCTCGTCCAGCAGATCCAGCCGCTGCGGCAGACAGCGCGCCGGAACGAAGGTGTGCGCCTCGCCCGAGACGGGCTCCAGCTGGCCGGCCAGCGTGCGCAGCAGCGTCGTCTTGCCCGTGCCGTTGCCGCCCACCAGGGCGATCCGCTCCGGGCCGTGCACCTGCCAGTCGACGACGGCACCGTTGCGCAGTTCCGCCTCGCGCAGCGCGAGCACCCGCCGACCGTACGGCACGGCGGTGAAGGGCAGTTCGACCCGGATCTCGGCGTCCTCCCTGACCCGTTCCTGCGCGTCCTCCAGCCGTTCCTTGGCGTCCTCCAGCCGCTGCTCGTGCATGAGGCGGTGCTTGCCGGACGACACCTGCGCCTGCCGCTTGCGCAGCTTCATCACCGCACGCGGCTCCCGGGCGTTGGCGTACATCTTGTCGGCGTAGCGCTTCCGCTGGGCCAGCTTGGTGTGCGCCTCGGCCAACTCCCGCTTCTGCCGGCGCAGATCGCTCTCCGCCGAGCGCACCATCCGCTCGGCGGCCTGCTGTTCGGCGGCCACGGCCTCCTCGTAGGCGTCGAGGTCACCGCCGTACCAGGTCACCCCGCCCTGCCGCAGATCGCCGATCCGGTCCACCAGGCCGAGCAGCTCCCGGTCGTGGCTGACGGCGACGAGCACACCGTTCCAGCTCTGCACCGCGTCGTAGAGCCGGTGCCGCGCGGCGCGGTCGAGGTTGTTCGTCGGCTCGTCCAGCAGCAGCACCTCGGGCCGGGCCAGCATCAGCGCCGCCAGCCGCAGCAGCACCGACTCACCGCCGGACAGCTCGCCCAGCGTGCGGTCGAGCCCCACACCGGACAGGCCCAGCTCGCCGAGCGTGGCCCGGGCCCGCTCCTCGACGTCCCAGTCGTCGCCGACGGCGGTGAAGTGCTCCTCGCGTACATCACCCGCCTCGATGGCGTGCAGCGCGGCGCGGGCCCGGGCGATGCCGAGCGCCTCGTCCACCCGCAGCGAGGTGGCGAGCGTGAGGTTCTGCGGCAGCAGCCCGACCTCCCCGCCCACCGAGACGGAGCCGGCGGAGGGGCGCAGCTCGCCGGTGAACAGCTTCAACAGGGTGGATTTTCCCGAGCCGTTGAGCCCGATCAGGCCACTGCGTCCGGGCCCGATGGACAGGTCGAGATCGCGGAACACCGGGGTGCCGTCCTCCCAGGAGAACGACAGCCCGGAGCAGGTCACAGCGGGGTTCGTCGGGGTCGTCACAAAGGTCTCCTCAGCGTTGTGCGGTCTGGTGCACACGGGCGGTGAACAGCGGGGAGACACCGGGCCCCGGTACGCGGGCGCGAGGGCCCGCCGGGGGAAACCGACGGAGGAGAACCGGGAAGAGGCTCGGGCGGGCTTCGGGCGCCGGCCGGGCCGGGATCGGGAAGACGGCTCATCACTACCGAGGTCGCGCACACATGGCCACACGAAAGGGCACACGGCGTCTCGAACCTCAGATGAGCAACGCCTCTCCTTCCCTGGACAACAGAGCCAGGACCCGACGTTACGCAGCGCCCCTGGCGCCCGCAAGCCTTTTCCCCGGCCCCCGCATGTGCTCTGCTGCGCATATGGTCCGTACCACAGCGCCCAGCCAGAACTCCGGCCCGAGCCCTCGCACGGTGCCGCTGCGGCCGATGACGGTCCCCGCGGCGGAGGCCGAGGAGCGCGCCCGCTCCTTCCACGACGTCATGTCCCGTCGCCGCACCGTCCGCGACTTCGACTCCCGCCCGATCCCCGACGGCGTCCTCGAATGGGCGGTGCGCACCGCCGCCACCGCGCCCAGCGGCGCCCATGTGCAGCCCTGGCGGTTCGTCGTCCTCACCGACCCCGAGCGCAAGCGGCGGCTGCGCGCGGCCGCCGAGGCCGAGGAGCGCGAGTTCTACTCCCGGCGTGCCTCCGAGGAGTGGCTCGCCGCGCTCGCGCCGCTCGGCACCGACGCGCACAAGCCGTTCCTGGAGACGGCGCCCGCCGTCATCGTCGTCTTCGAGGTCCACAAGGGCCCGCACACGCCCCGGCCCTACTACACGAAGGAGTCCGTCGGCATCGCCGTCGGACTCCTGCTCGCCACACTCCACCAGGCCGGACTGGCCACGCTCACCCACACCCCGAGCCCGATGCGCTTCCTCAACGAGATCTGCGAGCGCCCGCCGGAGGAACGCGGCGCCTACGTGGTGCCCGTCGGCTACCCCGCGCCCGGCGCCCGCGTGCCCGACCTGGTACGCAAACCGCTGGATCAGGTGATGACCAGGCTGTGACGCCCGGCACACGCCAGGGGCGGCCCCCGCGCCGGGAGCCGCCCCTGGTGGGCACCGCGTGCGTTACGCCAGACCCGCGCGCCGCAGCGCCTCGGCCATCTCGCTGTTGGCCGGGGCCGGCGCCGACGAACCACCGCCGCCGCGCCGCTGCTTGCCGCCGCCGCGGCCCGCCGGGGAGCCCTGCCGCTGGCGCGGCGCACCGCCGCCGCGCTGCTTGCCCTTCTCGCCGCGCCGGCCGCCGCTCTCCGGCTCGTCGTCCAGCCGCAGGGTCAGCGAGATCCGCTTGCGGGGCGCGTCCACGTCCAGGACCCGCACCTTGACGATGTCGCCCGGCTTGACCACATCACGCGGATCCTTCACGAACGTCTTCGACATCGCCGAGACGTGCACCAGGCCGTCCTGGTGCACACCGACGTCCACGAACGCACCGAAGGCGGCGACATTGGTCACCACGCCCTCCAGCACCATTCCGGCCGACAGATCCGTGAGCTTCTCGACGCCCTCCTTGAAGTGCGCCGTACGGAAGGCGGGGCGCGGGTCGCGGCCCGGCTTCTCCAGCTCGCGCAGGATGTCGGTGACGGTCGGCAGACCGAAGGAGTCGTCGACGAACTCCTGGGGATCCAGCGAGCGCAGCGTGGCCGTGTTCCCGATCAGCGAGGGGACGTCCGTACCGGAGGCACGCACCATCGAGCGCACCACCGCGTACGCCTCCGGGTGCACCGCCGAGGCGTCCAGGGGGTCCTCGCCGTCGGTGATCCGCAGGAAGCCGGCGCACTGCTCGAAGGCCTTCGGGCCGAGCCGGGCCACGTCCTTGAGCTGCTTGCGGCTGCTGAACGGGCCGTTGCCGTCCCGGTGCGCCACGATGTTCTCCGCCAGCACCGAGCCGATGCCCGACACCCGCGACAGCAGCGGGGCCGAGGCGGTGTTCACATCGACGCCCACGCCGTTGACGCAGTCCTCGACGACCGCGTCCAGCGAGCGGGACAGCTTCACCTCGGACAGATCGTGCTGGTACTGGCCGACACCGATCGACTTCGGGTCGATCTTGACCAGTTCGGCCAGCGGGTCCTGGAGCCGCCGTGCGATGGAGACCGCTCCACGCAGCGACACATCGAGATCGGGCAGCTCCCGCGAGGCGTACGGCGAGGCCGAGTAGACCGACGCGCCCGCCTCCGAGACCATCACCTTGGTCAGCTTCAACTCCGGCCGGGCCGCGAGTAGTTCGCCCGCGAGCTTGTCCGTCTCCCGGGACGCCGTGCCGTTGCCGATCGCGATCAGCTCGACACGGTGCTCCTCGGCGAGCTTCCCGAGCCGGGCCAGCGCCTCGTCCCAGCGCTTCTGCGGCGCGTGCGGATAGACCGTGTCGGTGGCCGCCACCTTGCCGGTCGCGTCGATCACCGCGACCTTCACGCCCGTCCGCAGCCCCGGGTCCAGGCCGAGCGTGGGACGGGTACCGGCGGGCGCGGCCAGCAGCAGATCCCGCAGATTGGCGGCGAAGACCCGCACCGCCTCGTCCTCGGCGGCCGTCCGCAGCCGCGTCCGCAGATCGATGCCCAGATGCACCAGCACCCGCGTCCGCCAGGCCCAGCGCACCGTCTCCAGCAGCCAGGCGTCCGCCGGCCGGCCCTCGTCGCGCACGCCGAAGCGCCGGGCGATGGCCTGCTCGTAGGAGCCGGGGCCCTCCTGCGGCGCCTCACCGGCCGGTTCGGGCTCCAGCGAGAGGTCGAGGATCTCCTCCTTCTCGCCGCGCAGCATGGCCAGGATCCGGTGCGAGGGCAGCTCGGTGAACGCCTCGGAGAAGTCGAAGTAGTCGGAGAACTTCGCCCCCTGCTCCTCCTTGCCCTCGCGCACGGACGCGGCCAGCCGGCCGCGCTCCCACATGCGCTCGCGCAGCTCGCCGATGAGATCGGCGTCCTCGCTGAACCGCTCGGCCAGGATCGCGCGGGCGCCCTCCAGGGCCGCCGCGGTGTCCGCGACGCCCTTGTCCGCGTCGACGAAGGCGGCCGCCGCTGCCTCCGGCTGCACCGTCGGATCGCCGAGCAGACCCTCGGCGAGCGGTTCGAGCCCGGCCTCGCGGGCGATCTGTGCCTTGGTGCGCCGCTTGGGCTTGTACGGCAGGTAGATGTCCTCCAGGCGCGCCTTCGACTCGGCGGCCCTGATCCGTTCCTCCAGCTCGGGCGTCAGCTTGCCCTGGGAGCGCACGGACTCCAGGATCGCCCCGCGCCGCTCCTCCAGCTCCCGCAGATACCGCAGACGCTCCTCGACGGAGCGCAGCTGCGCGTCGTCGAGCATCTCGGTGGCTTCCTTGCGGTAGCGCGCGATGAAGGGCACGGTCGATCCGCCGTCGAGCAGCTCGACCGCGGCCTTGACCTGCCGCTCGCGTACGCCGAGCTCCTCGGCGATCCTGCCTTCGATCGTCGTCGTCACGATGGTTCGTTCCGCCTTCTCGGTGCTGTGGTCCCCCGGTAGGCCAGCATTGTGGCAGGTGGGCACGACAGCACCGGGCAGGCGGGGCGGCCCGCCGTACCGGGTGCGCGGCCGTGACCTGCCGCTGCGGCCCGCGTCACGTCCCGGGCCGGGGCCCGCTCGCCCGTGTCGGACGGGCCGGCTGAGCCCTCGCGGACGCCGGCTCAGCCCTTGCCGAACAGGTCGGCCGGGTAGGCACCCGCCTCGGCCGCGGCGCGGGCCAGCCCGCCGGCCAGCTCGGTGAGCCGGGCGACGCCCTCGGCGCCGAGCCGCTCGTACGGCCCGCGGTCCAGCCGGTCCGTCTCCTCCTCCAGGTGCTTGCGCAGCGCCGTGCCCTGCTCGGTGAGTTCGCCGTCGCCGCCCAGCAGCCCGCGCTCGCGCAGCCGGTTCTGTGCCGCGGCCCAGTCCTGGGCGTTGTAGCCACGCGTCTCCATGGCCCACTTCGGCGCCATCCCGCGCCCGCTGGCGGTGTGGCTCACCACGGCCTCCAGCGCGTCGAGTTCGGCGTTCTGGAGCGCCGCGATGTGCGCGTCGCCGCGGTGCTCGCGCAGCAGCGTCGCCGCGTGCCACAGGGCCAGGTGCGGGCACCGGTCGACCGGCGGGACGGGCAGGTCGGCGTTGGCGGCGTGCAGCGGACGGCCCGAGCGCGAGCAGCCCTCGGTGGCGGTGAGGGCGAGCCGGGCGGCCTCCGCCACCGGCTCGGACGTCACGGTCTCCTCGCCCAGCAGCCGGCGCAGTGTGGCGTCGACGGCCCGCAGCCGGGCCGCGAGCACCGTCTCCGGCGAGGCGGCCTCCCAGACCTCGGGCACGTAGCGGGCCACCAGCGTGTGGCTGTAGTTGTAGAACGTGGCGGTCACGGTGCCGGCGCCCACCGCGCCCAGCGGCGCCGCCCGGACGGCCAGATTGACGGCGTGCGGATCGTCGATGCCGTACGGCGTCAGCTCCTTCTCCGTGTCCGGGGAGAAGTACATCGTGGAGTGCAGGGAGTTCAGCGCGCTCTGGCAGCGCCGGCCCGCGCGTTCGGGAAGTGACGTCATGCCCGTACGCTACCGGGGGGTATGGGCGACCTGAAGGGGGAGGGGAAGGGCCGCTTCCGGCGGCCGGGTCAGGGAGGCGTCAAGGCCGGCGCCGGCTGCCGGGCCGGGCGGCCGTGCGGTTCAACTGCCGCTGCTGCGCGGCCAGTTGAACCGTGGCGCACGGCGCTCCAGGAAGGCCGCGACACCCTCTGCCGTCTCGCCGCTGCGGACGGCCTCGCGCTGCCAGTACGCCTGCCGCTGCGGCCGGGCCGGCCCGTCGGCGAACTCCTTGGCGGCTGCCTGCGTCAGCGCGGAGCGCGCCGCGAGCGTGGCGGTGAACGCGTCCACGCGTGTGCCCAGTTCGCCGGCCGGGTGGATCTCGTCCACGAGTCCGGTGCGCAGCGCCCGCTCCGCGTCGATCAGTTCGCCGGAGAAGAGCAGGAACTTGGCGGTCGCCGGGCCGGTCAGGCGCACCAGACGCTCGACGGAGGACGCGCTGTGCGCGATGCCGAGCTTGGCCGGGGTGACGCCGAAGAGCGCGTCCCGTGCGGCGAAGCGCAGATCGCAGGCGGCCGCCAATTGGCAGCCGCCGCCCACGCAGTAGCCTTCGACGACCGCCAGCGTGGGCCGGGGGAAGGCGGCCAGCGCCTCCTCGGCGGCCACCGCCAGCTCCTGCTGGCCGGGGTCGCCGCCGTCCGGCGCTCCGTCCGTGCGCCGCAGGGCGCCGATGTCGGCGCCGGCGCAGAATGTCCCCTCGGCGCCGGTCAGTACGAGCGCGCGGACGCCCGGGTCGGCGGCCAGCTCGTCGAGCAGTCCGGGCAGCCGCCGCCACATCGACGGTGTCATGGCGTTGCGCTTCCCCGGGTGGCTGATGGTGACGGTGACGATGCCGTTCCCGTCGCGCTCGGTGAGCAGGCCGGGGCGCGCGGGACGCGGGGCGGGCGCTGACCGCGCCGGCTGCGCAGGTTGGGTCGGCTGCATGGAGGTGATCGTAGCCGGGCGCACGCCGCGGGGCGCCCCCGCCGAGTGGCAGGAGGGGCCAGCCGGGGTGGCAGAGTCGATCACGGAGTTGGCCACTGCGAAATTCTTCTGTCAATTGCCATCGATACGTGCCGACTTGCAGTCAGAACCCCGGGCCGGGCCCGAACAGTGCCAACACTCGGTGCAAGTGCATCTGCAAGAACGCTCAGGCACGGAGAGCCAGAACGCAGAGCACCAGAGCCAGAACGCAGAGCGGGGACAACCGAGGAGAGCGGGGTGCGGAGATGGACAGCCGCAGCGGACACCTGCCTGGTGTCGTCGGCGGAACTCCTTCCGGCGTAGGGAGCGTGGCGCCCCCCGGTGCCGGCGGATGGGCCCCGGAGCGGACCGGTGGACGGAGCCCGGTCGCGACGCGGGTGCGGGAACGTACCGGCGTCGAGGAGTGCGCGGTGCGCCACGAACGGGGCCCGGCGCGGCCCGAACCGGCCGAGCGGCAGCCGCCCGTCGAGCGGCACGCGCCGGCGGTGGCGGCGGCGCCCGCGCCACCACCGCAGGCGCCGGGCACCTGGCGGTTCACCGCGCCCGCCACCGAGTCGTCGGTGCCGCGGCTGCGGCACACCGTGCGGGACCTGCTCGGCAGACAGGACACCCCCGTACCGGGCGAGGCGGTCGACAACGCGCTGCTGATCCTGTCCGAACTGGTCACCAACGCGGTGCGGCACGCCGCCCTGCTCTCCCCGTACATCGGGGTGGAGATCACCCTCGGCGGGGGCTGGCTCAAGGTCGCCGTCGAGGACAGCCACCCCTACCGGCCCAAGGCGCTCGCCGTCGACCCGCAGGGCGAAGAGACCAGCGGGCGCGGCCTGTTGCTCGTCAAGGCCGTCACGCACGAGGCCGGCGGCGTCTGCGACGTCGAGCAGACGGGAGCGGGCGGAAAGGTCATCTGGGCGGCGCTGCCGCTGGCCGCCGGGGCGTAGGGAGTGTCTTCGAGGTAGCGGTCCGCCCGCCAGGACAGGCGGGACTGTGCAGACACGGCGCGGGCCGTCCCACCCGGCGGGCGGGGCGGCCCGCGCCGTCGCGCGATGTGGCGCGCGCCGCTTCACCAGCCGCCGAGGCCGTCCGTGATCTCGCGGACGGCGGGGCGCGCCGCGTCCAGCACCGTCATGAACCAGGTGGAGAAGGTGTCGGACGCATGCCGTTTCTCCAACTCCTCCGGCGTCACGAAGGCGATCTCGGAGATCTCCTCGGGCGCGGGCCGCGGCTCCTGGTCCAGCAGCCCGACGAACAGGTGGTTGAACTCCTGCTCGACGAGGCCGGAGAGCGGGTCGGGATGGTTGTAGCGGACGGTGCCCGCCTCGCGCATCAGGAACGGCGCGATCCCCAGTTCCTCGCCCACCCGCCGGGCCGCCGCGGCGAACGGCGGCTCTCCCGGATACGGGTGCCCGCAGCAGGTGTTGGACCAGACGCCGGGGGAGTGGTACTTCTCCAACGCCCGCCGCTGGAGCAGCAGTCTGCCCGTCGCGTCGAACAGGAACACCGAGAAGGCCCGGTGCAGGCGGCCCGGGGGCTCGTGGGCGGAGAGCTTCTCCGCGGTGCCGATCGTCGTCCCGTCCTCATCGACCAGTTCGAGCATGATCGGGGCCGCTGAGCTGTTCGCCATGTTGATCCTTCTTGTGGGCCTGTGGGCAGCGCGATCCAGTGTGCCGCAGCCAGCGTGCCAACTCCGCACGGTGATCGCATTTGTCCACACCGCTCGTGTCCGGCGCGCAAGCGCGACGCCGCCTACCCCGACTCCGCCCGGGAATGGTGCGCCAGCCACCCCTCCCACGCCGAGGCGACCATGTCCCGGACGGCGAACCGGGGTTCCCAGCCGAGTTCCGCGCGGATCCGCCCGGCGCTCGCCACCACCCGCGCCGGATCCCCCGGCCGCCGCGCCACCACGCGCGGCGGCACCGTCCGCCCCGTCACCTCGGCCACCACGGCGGCCATCTCCCGTACGGAGACGCCCTCTCCGGTGCCGACGTTGAGCGTGAGGTCGGTGGGAGAGCCCGGCCCGTCCCCGCGCGCGGCCAGCGTCCGCGCGGCGGCGACATGGGCCTCGGCGAGATCCTCGACGTGGATGTAGTCCCGTACGCAGGTGCCGTCCGGCGTGGGGTAGTCGTCGCCGAAGATGCGCGGGGCCTCACCGCGGGTGAGGGCGTCGAAGTACATCGGGACGATGTTGAAGACCCCGGTGTCCGCGAGCGCCGGCTCGGCGGCGCCCGCGACGTTGAAGTACCGCAGACAGCAGGTCGTCAGGCCGTGCGCGCGCCCCGCCGACCGCACCAGCCATTCCCCGGCCAGCTTCGTCTCGCCGTACGGGTTCATCGGGACCGTCGGGGTGTCCTCCGTCACCACGTCCACGTCCGGCATGCCGTAGACGGAGGCCGAGGAGGAGAAGACGAAGCGGCGGACACCGGCGGCGACCACCGCCTCCAGCAGCACGGCGAGCCCGTGCACGTTCTCCTCGTAGTAGCGCAGCGGCTGTTCCACCGATTCGCCGACCTGCTTCCGGGCCGCGAGATGGATCACACCGGTGACGTGGTGCCGGGCCAGCGTGCCCTCCACCAGGGCCCGGTCCTGCACCGTTCCCCGCACCAGCGGCACCTGTGCGGGCAGTCTGTCCGCGTCGCCGCTGGAGAGGTCGTCGAGTGCCACGGCGGACTCACCGGCCGCGGTCAGGGCCCGGGCGACGTGCGCGCCGATGTAGCCCGCGCCGCCTGTGATCAACCACGTCATACCCCGACCCTATCGGCCCCCGGTTGAGCCCCGAGCCCATGATCGACCATGCTGGTCCGCACACACGCCCCGCGGGCAACACCGGGGCGGTGAACGCTCGGTGAAGGCTCCCGACGGTCATCGGATACTCTCTGCCGACGTGCTGCCCGCCCTGGCCGGGCCCGGGCGCGCCCTGCCCGCTGCTTGTTGTCCCCTTTCTGCGCGGGTATGCCAGTTTCCGAGGAGTGAGTTCGTTCTGTCGACCGCCATCCTTACCGGTCCGCCGGTCGCCGGGTCGTCGCTGGAGCACGACCTGCGGTCGCTCGGGTTCGAGGTGCACGTGGCCCGGGACGCCCGGGACGCCTGGGAAGCGGCCTCCGTCGCCGCGCAGACCGCCCCGGGCGAACGACTGGCGCTCGTCGACCCCCGCTTCGTCGGCCACACCCACGCGCTGCGCCTCGCGCTGAAGGACCCCCGCTTCGACGCCAGCGCGCTGCCCGGCGTCCTCGGCATCGCCCCCTCCGCCCGCGCCGCGCTCGGCCGGCTGCCCGCCGCCGGGCCCGACGAGACGGCCGACGCCCTGGAGGCCGAGGGCGTCGCCGTGCACCGCCCCGAGCTGGGCGTCCTGGTGGCCGCCGTCCCCGAGAGCGCGCAGGAGCGGCACGAGGCGCGGGAGGCCGTCGCCGCCGTCGACGACGAGAAGGTGCGGCTGCGCTCCGCCGTGAAGTCCCGCGACGGCTTCTTCACCACCTTCTGCATCAGCCCCTACTCCCGCTACCTCGCGCGCTGGTGCGCCCGCCGCGGGCTGACCCCGAACCAGGTCACCACCGGCTCCCTGCTCACCGCGCTGATCGCCGCCGCCTGCGCCGCCACCGGGGAGCGGGCCGGGTTCGTCGCGGCCGGTGTGCTGCTGATCGCCTCGTTCGTGCTGGACGCCACCGACGGCCAGCTCGCCCGCTACGACCTCCAGTACTCCAAGCTCGGCGCCTGGCTGGACGCCACCTTCGACCGGGCCAAGGAGTACGCCTACTACGTCGGCCTCGCCCTGGGCGCGTCCCGCGGCGGTGACGACGTCTGGGCCCTGGCGCTCGGCGCGATGCTGCTGATGACCGCCCGGCACACCGTCGACTTCTCCTTCAACGAGTCGAACGCCGGCGTGACCGGCAACGCGAGCCCCACCGCCGCCCTCTCCGGCCGGCTCGACAGCGTCGGCTGGACCGTCTGGCTGCGGCGCATGATCATCCTGCCGATCGGCGAGCGCTGGGCCCTGATCGCCGTGCTCACCGCCGTGACGACGCCCCGCATCACCTTCGTCGTGCTGCTGATCGCCGGCACCCTCGCCGCCTGCTACACGACGGCCGGACGCCTGCTGCGCTCGATCTCCCGCCGGACCCCGCGCACCCGGCAGGCCGCCGAGGGTGTCGGCGCGCTCACCGACAGCGGGATCCTCGCCCGCGGCTGCGCCCGGCTGCTGGGCGGTGTGCGGCTGCCCCGCTTCGGCCCGCCCGCACTGGCGCTGCTCGGCACCGCCGTGATCCTCGCCACGGCCTGGGGCGCCCCCGTGGGCAGCTGGTGGCCGGTGCTCGCCGCCGCCGTCTACGCGCTGCTGACCGGGCTCTCCCTGGTGGCCCCGCTCACCGGCCCGCTCGACTGGCTGCTGCCCCCGCTCTTCCGTATCGCCGAGTACGGCACCGTGCTCGTGCTGGCCGCCCGCGCGTCCGCCGACGGAGCGCTTCCCGCTGCGTACGGGCTGGTCGCGGCCGTCGCCTACCATCACTACGACACGGTCTACCGCATCCGCGGTGGCACCGGCGCGCCTCCGCACTGGCTGGTGAGCGCGGTCGGGGGGCACGAAGGAAGGACGGTGCTGGTCACCGTCGCCGCGGCCCTCTGGCTCGGCGGCGGCGGGCCCGCCGAAGGAATCGACGGATTCGGTGCGTTTGATCTGGCGCTGACCGCGCTCGCCGTGGTCATCGCTGCCGTGGTGCTCGTCGAGAGCATCCGCTTCTGGGTGTCCTCCCATGCACCCGCTGTACACGACGAAACAGGAGAACCCGCATGATCGGCCTCGTGCTGGCCGCCGGCGCCGGACGGCGTCTGCGCCCCTACACCGACACCCTGCCCAAGGCGCTGGTGCCCGTCGACGGCGACAAGACCGTGCTCGACATCGCGCTGGCCAACTTCGCCGCGGTCGGGCTCACCGATGTCGCCGTCGTCGTGGGCTACCGCAAGGAGGCCGTCTACGAGCGGCAGGCCGCCCTGGAGGCCGAGCACGGCGTCAAGCTGACGCTCATCGACAACGACAAGGCCGAGGAGTGGAACAACGCCTACTCCCTCTACTGCGCCCGCGAGGTGTTCAAGGAGGGCGTGCTCCTGGCCAACGGCGACACCGTGCACCCCGTCTCCGTCGAGAAGACGCTGCTGGACGCGCGCGGCGAGGGCAAGAAGATCATCCTGGCGCTGGACACCGTCAAGGACCTCGCCGACGAGGAGATGAAGGTCGTCGTCGAGGACGACAAGGGCGTCCAGAAGATCACCAAGCTGATGGACCCGGCCGAGGCCACCGGCGAGTACATCGGTCTGACCCTCATCGAGCCGGAGGCCGGCGCCGAGCTGGCCGACGCGCTGAAGGCCACCTTCGAGCGGGACCCGCAGCTCTACTACGAGGACGGCTACCAGGAGCTGGCCAACCGCGGCTTCAAGATCGACGTGGCGCCCATCGGCGATGTGCGGTGGGTCGAGATCGACAACCACGACGATCTCGCCAAGGGCAGGGAGATCGCATGCCGGTACTGACCCGCCTCATCCCGTCCCCGGTAGTCGTCGACATCAGCCGCGGCGCCCTGGACGATCTGGCGGGCCTGCTGGCCGATCAGCGGATCTCCTCCAACGGCAAGCTGGCGTTCGCGATCAGCGGGGGCTCGGGTGCTGCCCTGCGCGAGCGGTTCGCGCCGGAGCTGCCCAACGCCTCCTGGTACGAGGTGGGCGGCGGGACGCTGGACGACGCGATCAAGCTCGCCGACGCCATGAAGTCCGGCCGCTACGACGCGGTCGTCGGCATGGGCGGCGGCAAGATCATCGACTGCGCCAAGTTCGCCGCGGCACGGATCGGGCTGCCGCTGGTGGCCGTCGCGACGAACCTGTCGCACGACGGTCTGTGCTCGCCCGTCGCCACCCTCGACAACGACGCGGGCCGGGGCTCCTACGGGGTGCCCAACCCGATCGCCGTCGTCATCGACCTCGACGTCATCCGCGAGGCACCGGAGCGGTACGTACGCTCCGGCATCGGCGACGTCATCTCCAACATCTCGGCCGTCAAGGACTGGGAGCTGGGGCACGAGGTGCGCGGCGAGGACATCGACGGGCTGGCCGCCGCCATGGCACGCCAGGCAGGCGAAGCGGTTCTGCGCCACCCCGGCGACGTCAGCGACGACGCCTTCCTGCAAGTGCTGGCCGAGGGCCTGGTCCTCACCGGGATCTCCATGTCCGTCGCCGGCGACAGCCGCCCCGCCTCCGGGGCCTGCCACGAGATCAACCACGCCTTCGACCTGCTCTACCCGAAGCGGGCCGCCCCGCACGGCGAGCAGTGCGGCCTCGGCGCGGTGTTCGCCACCTACCTGCGCGGGGACAAGGACACCGCGCGGCTGATGGTCGAGGTGCTGCGCCGGCACGACCTGCCGGTCCTGCCCCAGGACATCGGCTTCGACGCCGACGAGTTCGTCGAGGTCGTCGCCTACGCGCCGCAGACCCGCCCCGGGCGGTACACGATCCTCGAACATCTCGACCTGTCCACCGACCAGATCAGGGACGCATACGCCGACTATGCACAAGCCATCGGTAGCTGAACTGCGCCCGGTCGTTCATCCCGAAGGGGTGAAGGACCGCCGCAGCGGTGAGCACTGGGCCGGACGCCTGTACATGCGAGAGCTCTCGCTGCGCGTCGATCCGTACCTGGTCAACACCCGGATCACGCCCAACCAGCTCACCCATCTGATGGTCGTCGCGGGCGTCCTGGCGGGCGCGGCACTGCTGGTGCCGGGCCTCGCCGGGGCGCTCCTCGGCGCCCTTCTCATCCAGCTGTACCTGCTGCTGGACTGCGTGGACGGCGAGGTCGCGCGCTGGCGCGGCCAGACGTCCATCACCGGCGTCTACCTCGACCGCGTCGGCCACTATCTGTCCGAGGCGGCGCTGCTCGTCGGCTTCGGCCTGCGTGCCGCCGACCTCTTCCACCGCGAGGGCGCCACGAGCAACTGGATGTGGGCCTTCCTGGGAACCGTCGCGGCCCTCGGCGCCATCCTCATCAAGGCGGAGACCGATCTGGTCGACGTGGCCAGGGCGCGCAGCGGCCTGCCTGCGGTGAAGGACGAGGCGGCGGTGCCCCGCTCCTCCGGCCTGGCCGTGGCCCGCAAGGCGGCCGCGGCGCTGAAGTTCCACCGGCTCGTCGGCGGGGTCGAGGCCAGCCTGCTGATCCTGCTGGTGGCGATCGGGGACGCCGTCCGCGGGGACCTGTTCTTCACCCGGCTCGGCGTCGCGGTCCTGGCGGCCATCGCGGTCGTCCAGACGCTGCTGCACCTGGTGTCCATCCTGGCGTCGAGCCGGCTCAAGTGACGGGAGGCGAGCGGACCATGCGGCTGGGTGCGGTCATCCTGACCATGGGCAACCGCCCCGAGGAACTGCGGGCGCTGCTGGAGTCGGTCGCCAAGCAGGACGGCGAGGCGATCGAGGTCGTGGTGGTGGGTAACGGCGCGCCGTTGCCCGAGCTGCCGGAAGGTGTACGGACGGTCGAGCTTCCGGAAAATCTCGGCATCCCCGGAGGCCGCAACGTCGGCATCGAGGCGTTCGGCCCGTCCGGCAGCGAGGTGGACGCGCTGCTGTTCCTCGACGACGACGGACTGCTGCCCAACACCGACACGGCCGAGCTGGTGCGCGAGGCGTTCACCCGCGACCCGAAGCTGGGCATCATCAGCTTCCGTATCGCCGACCCCGACACGGGGGAGACCCAGCGCCGCCACGTGCCCCGGCTGCGTGCCGCCGACCCGCTGCGCTCCTCCCGCGTCACCACCTTCCTGGGCGGGGCCAACGCGGTGCGCACCAGGGTGCTGGCCGAAGTCGGCGGTCTGCCCGACGAGTTCTTCTACGCGCACGAGGAGACCGACCTCGCCTGGCGCACGCTGAACGCGGGCTGGATGATCGACTACCGGGCCGACATGGTGCTCCACCACCCCACCACCGCACCCAGCAGGCACGCGGTCTACCACCGCATGGTCGCCCGCAACCGGGTCTGGCTGGCCCGCCGCAACCTCCCGGCCCTGCTCGTCCCCGTCTACCTGGGTGTGTGGCTGCTGCTCACGCTCGCCCGCCGTCCGTCGATGCCGGCGCTGCGCGCGTGGCTGGGTGGCTTCAAGGAGGGCTGGACGACTCCGGCGGGTCCGCGCAGGCCCATGCGGTGGCGTACGGTATGGCGTCTGACGCGGCTGGGACGCCCACCGGTGATCTGACAGTCTCGTTTTCTGAGAGCATCGGCACAGGATTCACTTGCGCAGTGTGAGGACGTAATTCCAACGTGAGCGAGACAACCCACGACAGTGCCGACAGCGCTGACAGTGCTGTCGGTGTGGTGCCCCCACCGTCCCCGGACGACCGGCTGACCTCGGCCGAACTCGCGGTCAAATACGGCCTGTCGGTGAGCGGAGCCCGCCCCTCGTTGCCCGAGTACGTGCGGCAGCTGTGGGCACGGCGGCACTTCATCCTCGCCTTTTCCCGGGCGAAGCTGCTGGCGCAGTACAGCCAGGCGAAGCTGGGCCAGCTGTGGCAGGTCGCGACGCCGCTGCTGAACGCGGCCGTCTACTTCCTCATCTTCGGCATCATCATGGGGGGCCGCGAGGGCATCCCCGGCGGCAGCGGACGGTACATCCCCTTCCTCGTCACCGGGGTGTTCGTCTTCACCTTCACCCAGACCTCGGTGCTCAACGGGGTGCGGGCGATCTCCTCGAACCTCGGCCTGGTGCGTGCGCTGCACTTCCCGCGCGCCTCGCTGCCGATCTCGATCTCGCTCCAGCAGCTCCAGCAGCTGCTGTTCTCGATGATCGTCCTGGTTGTCATCCTGCTGGGCTTCCGCGAGATGCCCGGCCTCACCTGGCTGCTGATCGTCCCGGTGCTGGCCTGCCAGTTCGTGTTCAACACCGGGCTGGCGCTGATCATGGCCCGGCTGGGCAGCAAGACCCCGGACCTGGCACAGCTGATGCCCTTCATCACCCGGACCTGGCTGTACGCGTCCGGCGTGATGTTCTCCCTGCCGTACATGCTCAGCAAGCACGACGCACCGCACTGGCTGGTGCAGGTGATGCAGGCGAACCCGGCCACGGTCTACATGGATCTGATGCGCTACTCGCTCATCGACGAATACACGCTGAATGACATGTCGCACTACGCCTGGCCACTGGCCCTCGTGTGGGCGATCGTGATCGGCGTCGGCGGATTTGTTTTCTTCTGGAAGTCGGAGGAGCGTTATGGCCGTGGCTGAACACACCGGGCAGGACGGTGCGCCCGCCGAGGCCGGTTACAAGACGCCGGCGCAGGCCGAGCACACCCCCGCACCGTGGGTGCCCACCGTGATCGCGGAAGATCTGCACATCGTCTACCGCGTCTACGGCGGAGCCAAGGGCAAGGGCAGCGCGACGGCCGCCCTCAACCGCATCGTCCGCCGCAAGCCGGGCGGCAACATGCGCGAGGTGCACGCCGTGCGCGGCGTCAGCTTCACCGCCTACCGCGGCCAGGCCATCGGCCTGATCGGCTCCAACGGCTCGGGCAAGTCGACGCTGTTGAAGGCCATCGCGGGGCTGCTGCCCGCGGAGAGCGGCAAGGTCTACACCGACGGCCAGCCCTCCCTGCTCGGCGTGAACGCGGCGATGATGAACGACCTCACCGGCGAGCGCAACGTCGTCCTCGGCGGCCTGGCCATGGGCATGTCCCGCGAGGAGATCCAGCAGCGCTACCAGGAGATCGTCGACTTCTCCGGCATCAACGAGAAGGGCGACTTCATCACCCTGCCGATGCGCACCTACTCCTCCGGCATGGCGGCCCGGCTGCGCTTCTCCATCGCCGCCGCCAAGCGGCACGACGTCCTGATGATCGACGAGGCGCTGGCCACGGGCGACAAGAAGTTCCAGAAGCGCTCGGAGAAGCGCATCCGCGAACTGCGCAAGGAGGCCGGCACGGTCTTCCTGGTCAGCCACAACAACAAGTCCATCCGGGACACCTGCGAGCGCGTGCTGTGGCTGGAGAAGGGCCGGCTGATGCTGGACGGCCCGACCGAGGACGTGCTCAAGGAGTACGAGAAGTTCACCAGCAAGTAGGCGCCCGCCGGCCTGCCCGGCGCGCACACACCGAGGCCCCCGCCCGGCACGGCGGGGGCCTCGGTGTGTGACAGGGGCCGGACGGCCGCGGCGACCGGAGGGCTCAGACCCCGCTCGGCACCCGCTCCTCGTCGCGGGCCGAGCCGTCGGCGTCGTTCTCCCGCAGCCCGGCCTTCTCGTGCAGCCGCCGCAGCGGCCCGGGCGCGTACCAGGCGGCGCGGCCCAGCAGCCGCATCGCCGCGGGCACGAGCACACCGCGCACCGCCACCGCGTCGATGAGGATGGCGAGCCCGCTGCCCAGGCCGAACATCTGGAGGAACGAGACGTTGCCGGTCCCGAAGGCGAAGAAGCTGACGGCCAGCAGCCCGGCGGCCATGGTCACGATCCGGCCGGTGCGCGAGAGCCCGCCGGTCACGGCCTCGCGTCCGGTGACACCGGCGTCGTGCAGCTCCTTGATGCGGCTGGTGACGAACACCTCGTAGTCCATGGACAGCCCGAAGACGATGCAGAACATCAGGACGGTCATCGAGGTGTCCATCGGCATCGGCGTGAAGCCCAGCAGCGAGGCCAGATGCCCGTCCTGGAAAATCCAGACCATCGCCCCGAGGGACGCGGTCAGGCTGACGGCGTTGAGCACCAGCGCCCGCAGCGGCTGGAGGAGGCTGCCGGTGAACAGGAAGAGCAGCACGAAGGTCGAGCCGACGATCCACCCGGCGGCGGCCGGCAGCCGCGCCCCGATGGACTCCTTGGAGTCGATCAGCTGCGCGTCCCTGCCGCCGACCAGCGTCCGCGTCGACCCGGGCCCCGGCAGATCACGGATCGCCCGCACGAGGTCCTGCGCCTCCTGCGAGGCCGGCGCGGTCCTCGTCGTGACCGACAGCCGGTGCACCCCGTCCCGGACGAACCGCTCCGGCTGCCCCGGCCCCTGTGCCGCCCGGCCGCCGCTGTGCACACCGGCCTCGGACTCGACGCGTACGACGCCGTCCAGCCGGGAGAGCCGCGCGGCGTATCCCGCCACGTCCCGGGCGGTGGCCCGCCCCTCGGCGACCACGGGCACCCCGCTCGTGGCGTTGCCGGCGAAGTCCTCCTGGAGGGCGGTCTGCACCTGCCGGCTCTCCGCCTTCTCGGGCAGCACCCGCTCGTCCGGTACGCCGAACGAGGCGCCCAGCAGCGGGCTCGCCGCGACCAGCAGCACGGCCAGCACGGGCAGCGCGGTGAGCGCCGGCCGCCGCATGACGGCACCCGCGACCCGCCCCCACAGCGGCGCGTCGGCCCGCCGCACGGCATCGGCCCAGGGCAGCCGCCCCTTGTTGACCCGGCGCCCCAGCACGGCGAGCAGCGCGGGCACCACGAACAGCGCGGCGAGGGCGGCGATGACCACGACCCCTATGCCGGCATAGGCGAACGACCGCAGGAAGAACGGCGGGAAGAGCAGCAGCGCCCCGAGCGCGGCGACGACGGTGGAGGCGGAGAACGCGATGGTGCGGCCCGCGGTGCGCACGGTGGTCAGCAGCGCCTGCCCGGTGTCGTCTCCCGCGGCCAGCCGTTCGCGGAAGCGGCTGACCAGGAGCAGCCCGTAGTCGATCCCCAGCCCCAGGCCGAGCGCGGTCGTCAGATTGATCGCGAAGACGGAGACATCGGTGAGGCTGCCCAGGACGTACAGCTCGGCGAAGGTCCCCAGCACGGCGACGATGCCGATCGCCAGCGGCAGCAGCGCCGCGACGACGCTGCCGAACGCGATGACCAGCAGGAGCAGCGTCACCGGCACGGCGATCGCCTCGGCCACGGCCAGGTCCTTCGACACCTGGTCGCTGATGTCGTGGTTGAGCGCCGCCGCACCGCCGGCCCGTACGGAGACGGAGTCGCGGTCCCCGGTCCAGCGTGCGCCGACGTCGGCGACGGTCTCCTCGTCGTTCAGGTCGACATGGGCGAGGACGAGCGCCTGGGTGCCGTCCCGCGAGGTCAGCCGGGAGCCGCCGGGCCCCCAGTAGGAGGCCACCTGGGTGACCCCGGGCTCCTTCCGCAGCCCCTCGGTCAGCTTCCGCCCGGCCTGTTCGGCCCGCGGCGAGTCGAGTCCGCCGTCGTGCGGGCGGACGAGCAGGACGAGGTTGCTCTCGCCCCCGAACTTCTCGTCGATCACGTCCTGCGCCCGTGAGGAGGGCGAGCCGGGATCGTCGAATCCGCCGCCCTGGAGCTTGCCGAAGGCGCCGGAGCCCACGGCGGCGAGGGCCACGACGGCGAGGAAGGTCACCGTGAGCACGGCCCGCGCGCGGCGGTGGGTGAGGTGGGCAATGCGTTGGAGCACGTGATGATCCCCCGGTTCGCAGACGGACGCACGGCCGTGCGAGCCGCCATGTTTACAGCGTCAACATGGAGCATGGCATGGGATGTTTACCCCGTCAACATCGGGCAGGATGGAGGTATGCCGGAGCACAGGAGCGGTAAGCCGCGCTACCACCACGGAGATCTGCGCAACGCCTTGGTGCGAGCGGCCGTCGACCTGGCACGGGACGGCGGACCCGAAGCGGTCGTCCTCCGCGCCGCCGCCCGCCGGGTCGGCGTCTCGGCCACCGCCGCCTACCGACACTTCTCCGGCCAGTCCGACCTCCTCGCGGCCGTCAAGGACCACGCGCAGCAGTGCCTCGTCGCCGCCATGGAGGAGAGCCGCGAGGGAATCCGCGGCGAGGGCGTCGAGGCGGCCCGGGAGGGGGTCAAGGCGCTCGGCCGCGGCTACGTCCGCTTCGCGCTGCGCGAGCCGGGCCTCTTCCGCTCCGCCTTCTGCGGCACCGTCGACCCCCTCGGAGCGGACGCCGCCGGGCCGCCGCACGGCGGGCAACACCACCCGCAGGTCCGCTCGTTCCAGATGCTCACCGAGAGCCTGGACGCGCTCGCCGAGGCCGGCGCGCTGCCCGCAACACGCAGACAGGGCGCCGAGTTGAGCGCCTGGGCGATGGTGCACGGAGTCGCCGTCCTGATAATGGGCCGCCATCTCGGCGAACTGACGCAGGAACAGACGACGCAGGTGGTCGAGCGCGCCTTCGACGATCTCGTCGCCGGACTCGCCGCCCCCTGAGCACCACCCCGCCACCTGGGCCGATCCCCTCGCCCCCGGACCCGTCGACGGCGGAATGAAACCCCTCGCGTATGGGGTTGATGTACGGCGTAAGCTGTTTCGGTGCTGAAGGCGGCAAGTCGGGCGCCGGAGCGGCGGCTGACGGCTGCCGTGGTGCGCTTTCGCAGGCCAGCGCAGGCGGCGTGTCCGAAATAAGATGTTCGGGTGCAGCGGTGTAGAAACGGAGATGTGACGGCAATGGCCATGGGCAGCACGTGGTGACCGCGGAGGAGAACGCGTACGCGCGCGCTGTGCTCTCCAAGGCCGGCCGCGAGAACTTCCCGGTGGCGCCCCGCTTCCTTCCCCGGTCCTGGCGGGACGATCTGATGGCCGTCTACGGATTCGCCCGCCTCGTCGACGACATCGGGGACAGCGATCTCGAATCCCCGCACACACACGCACTCGCCCTGGGACTGCCGCCCGATCAGGCGCACGACCCCCTCGCGATGCTCGACGCGTTCGAAGCCGATGTGCGCCGCGTCTTCACCCGTACGGGTACCGAACCCGGCCATCCCCTGTTGCAGGCGCTCGTCCCCACGGTGCGCCGCCGCGAGTTGACGCCCGATCCGTTCCTCGCCCTGATCGAGGCCAACCGGCAGGACCAGAAGGTCCGCCGCTACGCCACCTACGCCGACCTCCTCGCCTACTGCGAGCTGTCCGCCAACCCGGTGGGGCACCTGGTCCTCGCCCTCACGGACACCGCGACGCCGGAGCGGGTGCGGCGCTCGGACGCCGTCTGCACCGCGTTGCAGATCGTCGAACACCTCCAGGACGTCGCCGAGGACCTCGCCCGGGACCGCATCTACATCCCGGCGCAGGACATGGACCGCTTCCGGGTCGACGAGGCGGACCTCGCCGCACCGACGGCCAACGCCTCCGTCCGCACGCTGATCGCCTTCGAGGCGGAGCGCGCACAGGGGCTGCTGGATGAGGGGATGCCGCTCGTGCGCAGCGTGCACGGCCGGCTGCGACTGCTGCTCGCCGGCTTCACCGGCGGAGGACGCGCCGCTGTGGGCGCGCTGCGGACGGCGCGATACGACGTACTGGCAGGAGCCCCCAAGGCGGGCGCGCCGCGCGTGCTGCGCGCCGCCTTGGCGAGCCTGCGTGGAGAGGGGTGACGGGAACGTGGACGGAAGGGACCTGTTCAGAACGCGGCCCACGCAGCAGCCGCCGCCGCAGGTGGCCGCCGCGTACCGCTACTGCGAGGCCGTCACGGGTCAGCAGGCGCGCAACTTCGCCTACGGCATCCGGCTGCTCCCCCCGGGGAAGCGGCAGGCCATGTCGGCGTTGTACGCCTTCTCGCGCCGGGTCGACGACATCGGCGACGGCAGCCTGGAGACGGCGGCGAAGCGGGAGCGGCTGGAGGAGACCCGGGAGCTGCTCGGCCGCGTCAAGGACGGCGGCGTCTCCTGGGACGACACCGACCCGGTCGCCGTCGCCCTCACTCACGCCTCGCGGGTCTTCCCCCTGCCGCTCGACGCGCTGGACGAACTGATCGACGGCGTTCTGATGGATGTTCAGGGCGCGACGTACGAGACCTGGGACGAGCTCAAGGTCTACTGCCGGTGCGTGGCCGGGGCCATCGGGCGGCTGTCCCTCGGCGTCTTCGGTACCGTGCCCGGCGCGCGCGAGGCCGCCCGCGCTCCCGAGTACGCCGACACCCTCGGTCTGGCCCTCCAACTGACCAATATTCTCCGGGACGTCAGGGAAGACGCGGAGGGCGGACGCACGTACCTGCCCGCGGAGGATCTGGAGAAATTTGGCTGTTCTGCGGGCTTCGGCGGCGACACGGTGCCGCCCGGTGCCGACTTCACCGGGCTGGTGCACTTCGAAGTACGCCGCGCCCGCGCCCTGTTCGCCGAGGGCTACCGGCTCCTCCCGATGCTCGACCGCCGCTCCGGCGCCTGCGTCGCCGCGATGGCCGGCATCTACCACCGGCTGCTCGACCGCATCTCCGCCGACCCCGGCGCCGTGCTCCGCGGCCGGGTGTCGCTGCCCGGCCGGGAGAAGGCGTACGTGGCGGTGCGCGGGCTGTCGGGGTTCGACGCGCGGCTGGTCTCCCGTCAGGCGACGCGGCGGAGCGCGTAATGCAGGCGACGCGGCGGAGCGCGTAATGGCCCTCGGCCGGGCAACCCACCGTACGGTCCCGGCGTCCCAGCGGGCGCGGACTTCGGGCGACAGCAGGATCCAGGGGAGGAGCACGGATGACGGCCGACGCGGCGCACGACGTGCGGCCCGGTGACCGGCCCGCGGCACGGCGCGCGGTGGTCCTCGGCGGGGGCATCGCCGGGACGACCGCCGCCTTGCTGCTGGCCGAGGCGGGGCTGGAGACGACGCTCGTGGAGACCAGGCCCCGGCTGGGCGGGCTCGCCTTCTCCTTCCGCCGCCACTCGGCGGCCGGTGAACTGACCGTCGACAACGGCCAGCACGTCTATCTGCGCTGCTGCTCGGCCTACACCTGGTTCCTGGAGCGGCTGGGCGCCCTCGGTCTCGCACCGTTGCAGGACCGTATGGAGGTGCCGGTGCTGGACGCCGGAGGGGAGCGGCTGCGGGCCGGGCGGCTGCGGCGCACCCAGGCCCCCGTCCCGCTGCACCTGGCCGCCGGGCTGGCCACCTACCCCCATCTCTCCCTGCTGGAGCGGGCCTCGGTGGGCCGGGCGGCGCTCGCCCTGAAGCGGCTCGACCCGGCCGATCCGGCCCTGGACGGCATCGACTTCGGCACCTGGCTGCACCGGCACGGCCAGTCCCCGCGCGCCGTCGAGGCGCTGTGGGACCTGGTGGGGACGGCGACGCTCAACGCCCGGGCGCCCGAGGCGTCGATGGGCCTGGCCGCCAAGGTGTTCAAGACCGGTCTGCTGACCGACCCCGGTGCCGCCGACATCGGCTGGTCCCATGTGCCGCTCGGCGACATCCACGACGTCATGGCGGGCGCCGCGCTGGAGAAGGCCGGGGTGCGCACGCTGCTGCGGACCCGGGCGCGCGCGGTCGCGCCGGACGACGAGGGCGGCTGGCGGGTCCGTGTCGAGCAGGGCGCCGGCGGCGCGGAGGAGCTGACCGCCGGAACGGTTGTTCTCGCCGTCCCGCACCGCGAGGCGCACGGGCTGCTTCCCGAGGGGGCGCTCACCGAGCCGGACCGCCTCCTGGAGATCGGTACCTCGCCGATCCTGAACGTGCATGTGATCTACGACCGCAAGGTGCTGCGGCGGCCGTTCTTCGCGGCGCTGGGCACCCCCGTCCAGTGGGTCTTCGACCGTACGTCCGCCGCCGGGCTCTCCGGGGGCGGCCAGTACCTCGCGCTGTCCCAGTCCGTGGCGCACGAGGAGATCGACCTGCCGGTCGCGACGCTGCGCGAGCGGTATCTGCCCGAACTGGACCGGCTGCTGCCGGCGGCGCGCGGCGCGCGGGTGCGCGACTTCTTCGTGACGCGGGAGCGCACCGCCACTTTCACTCCTGCCCCCGGCGTCGGCCGGCTGCGCCCGCCGGCGCGCACCGCGGCGCGCGGTGTCTTCCTCGCGGGCGCGTGGACCGCCACCGGCTGGCCCGCGACCATGGAGGGCGCGGTGCGCAGCGGAGCCGAGGCCGCGCGGGAAGCACTCGTCACGCTGGGCCGTCCGTACGGCAAGGCCCCGGTCCCCGGTATCGAAGGAAGGGCCCATGAGCACCATTGACGCGGCCGGCACGGCCGGCACGGAAGCACCGCACGGAGGAGAAGCAGTGACCTCGGCGAATTCGGCGAACTCGGGGTCCGCGGGTGAGCACCTCGCGGGCGGGACGGCCGGCACCGACAGCGTGCACGCGCTGCTGGAGCGCGGGCGGACGCTCGCAACTCCCGTGCTGCGCACGGCCGTCGACCGGCTGGCGCCTCCGATGGACACCGTCGCCGCCTACCACTTCGGCTGGATCGACACCGAGGGACGGCCGTCGGCCGCCGACGGCGGCAAGGCGGTGCGGCCGGCGCTGGCCCTGCTGTCGGCCGAGGTGGCGGGCGCGAAGCCCGAGGCGGGCATCCCCGGGGCCGTCGCCGTGGAACTGGTCCACAACTTCTCGCTGCTGCACGACGATCTGATGGACGGCGACGAGCAGCGCCGGCACCGCGACACCGTCTGGAAGGTGCACGGTCCGGCCCAGGCCATCCTCGTCGGCGACGCGCTGTTCGCGCTCGCCGGCGAAATACTGCTGGAGCCGGGAACGCCGGAGTCGGGCCGCGCGATGCGCCGGCTCACCCTGGCGACGCGCCGGCTCATCGACGGCCAGGCACAGGACATCTCCTACGAGCACCGGGACGTGGTCACGGTGGAGGAGTGCCTGGACATGGAGGGCAACAAGACCGGCGCGCTGCTGGCCTGTGCCGCCTCCATCGGCGCCGTGCTCGGCGGCGCCGACGACCGTACGGCCGACGCGCTGGAGTCCTACGGCTACCACCTGGGGCTCGCCTTCCAGGCCGTGGACGACCTGCTGGGCATCTGGGGAGACCCGCAGGCGACCGGCAAGCAGGCGTGGAGCGATCTGCGGCAGCGCAAGAAGTCGCTGCCGGTGGCCGCCGCGCTCGGTTCGGACGGTGAGGCCGCCATGCGGCTCGCGGAGCTGATGGCGGCGGATGCCAAGAAGACCCAGGAGGAGTTCGAGGACTTCGACGAGGCGGAGTTCGCCCAGCGGGCGGCCCTGATCGAGCAGGCCGGAGGCCGCGAGTGGACCTCGCAGGAGGCCCAGCGCCAGCACGAGCAGGCGCTCGCCGCGCTCGAACCGGTCGAGATGCCGGGGCGGGTGCGCGAGCAACTCGCGGCGCTGGCCGACTTCGTCGTCGTCAGACAGAGGTGACATTCTTGGCAGGCCGCTTAGATCCGATCATTTCGGACACTTCGAAAGGAGAAGCGATGACAGCCACGACGGACGGACCCGCTGGACCCGGCGTCTCCGGAACGAAGAACACGGACCGCGACACTCCCACGGCCCCGGCTCCCCAACGCGAGGAGCTGACCGCCGTAGCGGAGCGGACCACGGCCCGCGCCGTCGATCATCTCCTCGCCCGCCAGGACGAAGCGGGCTGGTGGAAGGGCGATCTGGACACCAACGTCACCATGGATGCCGAGGATCTCCTGCTGCGCGAGTTCCTCGGCATTCGGGACGAGAAGACCACCCGGGCCGCGGCCCGGTGGATCCGCTCCCAGCAGCGGGAGGACGGCACCTGGGCCACCTTCTACGGCGGCCCCGGCGAACTGTCCACCACCATCGAGGCGTACGTCGCCCTCAAGCTCGCCGGGGACGAGCCGGAGGCGCCGCACATGACGAAGGCCGCCGCGTGGGTACGCGAGAGCGGCGGCATCGCGCGCAGCAGGGTCTTCACCCGGATCTGGCTGGCCCTGTTCGGCTGGTGGCGCTACGAGGACCTGCCGGAGATGCCGCCGGAGGTCATCTTCTTCCCCAAGTGGTTCCCGCTCAACATCTACGACTTCGGCTGCTGGGCCCGGCAGACGATCGTGCCGCTGACCATCGTCTCCGCCTTCCGCCCGGTCCGCCCGGCGCCCTTCGCACTGGACGAGCTGCACCGCGACCCCGCACGGCCCGTCCCGCCGGCCCGGCTGGCGCCCGCGAACAGCTGGGACGGCGCCTTCCAGCGCATCGACAAGGCGCTGCACGCCTACCGGAAGGTCGCCTCCCGCCGGCTGCGCCGGGCCGCCATCAAGGAAGCCTCGCGCTGGATCATCGAGCGGCAGGAGAACGACGGTTGCTGGGGCGGCATCCAGCCCCCCGCCGTCTACTCGCTCATCGCCCTGCGGCTGCTCGGCTACGACCTGGAGCACCCGGTGATGAAGGCCGGGCTGGAGTCCCTCGACAGGTTCGCCGTCTGGCCCGACGCCGAGACACGGATGGTCGAGGCGTGCCAGTCCCCGGTCTGGGACACCTGTCTGACGGCCATCGCGCTCGCCGACGCCGGGCTGCCGCGCGATCACCCCGCGCTGGTCAAGGCCGCCGACTGGATGCTCGGCGAGCAGATCGTCCGGCCCGGCGACTGGTCGGTGCGGCGGCCCCGACTCCAGCCCGGCGGCTGGGCGTTCGAGTTCCACAACGACAACTACCCGGACATCGACGACACCGCCGAGGTCGCGCTGGCGCTGCGCCGGATCGCGCACCCCGATCCGGAGCGCGTCGACCGGGCCGTCGAGCGCGCCGTGCGCTGGAACCTGGGCATGCAGTCCGGCAACGGCGCCTGGGGGGCCTTCGACGTCGACAACACCAGCAAGTTCCCCAACCGGCTGCCGTTCTGCGACTTCGGCGAGGTCATCGACCCGCCCTCCGCCGATGTCACCGCGCACGTGCTGGAGATGCTCGCCGCCGAGGGGAAGCAGGGCGACCCCCGGGCACGCAGGGCCATCGCCTGGCTGCTGGCCGAACAGGAGTCCAATGGAGCCTGGTTCGGGCGCTGGGGCGTCAACTACCTCTACGGCACGGGCTCCGTGCTCCCGGCGCTCGTCGCCGCCGGCCTGCCCGTCTCGCACCCCGCGATCCGCCGGGCCGTCGGCTGGCTGGAGAGCGTCCAGAACGACGACGGCGGCTGGGGCGAGGACCTGCGCTCCTACATCGACGCCGAGTGGGTGGCCAACGGCACCTCCACCGCCTCGCAGACCGGCTGGGCGCTGATGGCGCTGCTGGCGGCGGGGGAGCGGGACGGCAAGGCCGTCGAACGCGGCATCAACTGGCTGGCGGAGACCCAGCAGGAGGACGGGTACTGGGACGAGCCGTACTTCACCGGCACCGGCTTCCCCTGGGACTTCTCCATCAACTACCACATGTACCGGATGGTCTTCCCCCTCACCGCCCTCGGCCGCTATCTGCACGGGGACGGGCTGGAGCGCCTCGCGGGGCGGGACGCCTGATGGACACCTCCGGCGACCCAGGTCCGCTGCTCGTCGCGTGCGCGCTCGGCATCGAGCACGCCGCGCTGCGGCGCGGGCCGGGCCGCCGGAGCAGCGGTGACCCGAACGGCCCAACACTGCTGCGCAGCGGCATGGGGCCGCAGGCGGCCCGGGCCGCCGTCACCCGTGCCCTGGCCGAGGAGCCGGTGGTAGGCGGCACCGCCGTGCTGGCCACCGGCTTCTGCGCGGGGCTCGCCCCCGGGATGCGGCCGGGCGACCTCGTCGTCGCGGAGGAGACCCGCCACCCCGGTGGACGCACCCCGACCACCGCCACCGAGCTGCTGTCCGCCGCGCTGCGGCCGCACGGCACCGTCCACACCGGCCCGCTCCTCGGCAGCGATCACGTGGTGCGCGGCGCCGAGCGGGCCGCGCTGCACGCCACCGGAGCCGTCGCCGTCGACATGGAGTCGGCCGCGACCTTGGACGCCGCCCGCGCGGGCGCGGCGCGTCGTCCGGTTGCGGCTGTGCGGGTGGTGGTGGACGCTCCGGGGCATGAACTGATTCGTATCGGCACACTGCGAGGTGGAATATCGGCATTCCGTATGCTGCGCGGCGTTCTGCCCGCATTTCTTGAATGGCACCGATCCTTGTTGCTCCCCTGGAGGTGAGCCAGTAATGGCCATGCCACTGCGCCAGACCGTTCGTATCGGGACCTATCTCTTTCAGCAGAAGCTCCGCAAGCGTGACAAGTTCCCGCTCATCGTGGAGCTGGAGCCTCTTTTTGCGTGCAATCTCAAGTGCGAGGGATGCGGGAAGATCCAGCACCCGGCCGGCGTGCTCAAGCAGCGGATGCCGGTGGCGCAGGCGGTCGGTGCCGTGCTGGAGTCCGGGGCTCCCATGGTCTCCATCGCGGGCGGCGAGCCGCTGATGCATCCGCAGATCGGCGAGATCGTGCGGCAGTTGGTCGCCAAGCGCAAGTATGTCTTCCTGTGCACCAACGCGATGCTGCTGCGCAAGAAGATGGACCAGTTCAAACCCTCGCCCTACTTCGCGTTCGCCGTGCACATCGACGGGCTGCGGGAGCGGCACGACGAATCCGTCGCCAAGGAAGGCGTTTTCGACGAGGCCGTCGAGGCGATGAAGGAGGCCAAGCGGCGCGGCTTCCGTGTCACCACCAACTCCACCTTCTTCAACACCGACACCCCGCAGACCGTCATCGACGTCCTCAACTACCTCAACGACGAGTTGAAGGTGGACGAGATGATGATTTCGCCCGCCTACGCCTACGAGAAGGCCCCCGACCAGGAGCACTTCCTGGGCGTCGAGCAGACCAGGGAGCTGTTCCGCAAGGCGTTCGCCGGCGGCAACCGCTACCGCTGGCGGCTCAACCACAGCCCGCTGTTCCTGGACTTCCTGGAGGGCAAGGCCGACTTCGACTGCACGGCGTGGGCGATCCCCAACTACTCGCTGTTCGGCTGGCAGCGGCCCTGCTATCTCATGAGCGACGGCTACGTGCCCACGTACCGGGAGCTGATCGAGAAGACCGACTGGGACAAGTACGGCCGCGGCAAGGACCCGCGCTGCGCCAACTGCATGGCCCACTGCGGCTACGAGCCCACCGCCGTCATGGCGACCATGGGCTCGCTCAAGGAGTCCCTGCGGGCCGCGCGCGACACGGCCATCGGCCCCAAGTAGCCCGGACCCACCGACACATCCAGTTCTCCGGCGCACGGGCCCGCCTCGGCGGCGCCGTGCTCCGGTACCACCTTTTCCGTGCCGCCCGGGCGCCGGGCGCACGGAGAACAGGGGGGCCACCATGTCCTTGTTGGAATCCCTGGACGGGCCACGCGGCCTCGACGCGCTGAACGACCAGCAACTGGCCGAACTCGCCGACGAGATCCGCCGGTTCCTCGTCCACGCCGTCTCCCGCACCGGCGGCCATCTCGGACCGAACCTGGGGGTGGTGGAGCTGTCCATCGCCCTGCACCGGGTCTTCGCGTCACCGGCCGACCGGATCCTGTGGGACACCGGGCACCAGTCCTACGTCCACAAACTGCTCACCGGTCGCAAGGACTTCTCCAAGCTGCGGCTCAAGGGCGGCCTCTCCGGCTACCCCTCGCGGGAGGAGTCACCGCACGATGTCATCGAGAACTCGCACGCCTCCACGGTGCTCGGCTGGGCCGACGGCCTGGCGAAGGCCAACGAGGTGCGCGGCAGTGACGACCACGTCGTCGCCGTCATCGGGGACGGGGCGCTCACCGGCGGAATGGCCTGGGAGGCGCTCAACAACATCGCCGCCGCGAAGGACCGTCCGCTCGTCATCGTCGTCAACGACAACGAGCGCTCGTACGCGCCGACCATAGGGGGGCTCGCCAACCATCTCGCCACCCTGCGCACCACGGACGAGTACGAGCGGGTCCTGGAGTGGGGCCGGGAGATGCTGCGGCAGACGCCGGTGGTGGGCCGGCCGCTGTACGACGGGCTGCACGGGGCCAAGAAGGGGTTCAAGGACGCCTTCGCGCCGCAGGCTCTGTTCGAGGACCTCGGGCTGAAGTACATCGGGCCGGTCGACGGGCACGATCTCGGCGCCGTCGAGTCCGCGCTGCGCCGGGCCAAGCGGTTCGGCGGCCCCGTCCTCGTCCACTGCCTCACGGAGAAGGGCCGCGGATTCGAACCGGCGCTGGCGGACGAGGCCGACCACTTCCACAGCGTCAGCCGTATCGACCCGGTCACGGGCGAGCCCGTCGAGCCGTCCGCGGGGCGGTCGTGGACCTCCGTCTTCGGCGCCGAGATGGTGCGGGTCGGAGCCGAACGCCCGGACGTCGTCGCGGTGACGGCGGCCATGCTCCAGCCCGTGGGCCTGGCCGGGTTCGCGGACGCCTACCCGGAGCGGGTGTACGACGTCGGGATCGCCGAGCAGCACGCGGTGGTCTCCGCCGCCGGGATGGCGACCGGCGGGCTGCACCCGGTGGTGGCGGTCTACTCCACCTTCCTCAACCGGGCCTTCGACCAGGTCCTGATGGATGTCGCGCTGCACCGCTGCGGGGTGACGTTCGTGCTGGACCGCGCGGGCATCACCGGGCCGGACGGGCCCTCGCACCACGGGATGTGGGACCTGTCCCTGTTGCAGGTGGTGCCCGGGCTGCGGATCGCGGCGCCGCGCGATGCCGAGCGGCTGAGCGAGGAGCTGTCCGAGGCGCTCGACGTGGACGACGCACCGACCGTGCTGCGGCTGCCCAAGGCCACGGTGGGCGAGCCCCTCGCCGCCCTGCGCCGGGTGGGCGGGGTGGATGTGCTCGCCGAGGGCGCACGCCGGGACGTGCTGCTGATCGCCGTCGGGGCGATGGCCCCCGGCTGTCTGGAGGCCGCCGGGCTGCTGGCCGAGCGGGGGACCGGTGTGACGGTCGTCGATCCGCGGTGGGTCAAGCCGGTGGACCCGGCGCTGGTCGAACTGGCGGCGGAGCACCGGGCGGTGGCCGTCGTCGAGGACAACGTCCGTACGGGCGGGGTGGGTTCGGCGGTGGACCAGGCGCTGCGGGACGCCGGGCTGGACATGCCGCTGTGCTCGCTGGGGATGCCGGAGAGCTTCGTCCCGCACGGCAAGCGGGCCGAACTCCTGGCCGAGCTGGGGCTGACCCCGGTGGAGATCGCCGGGCGGATCGGCGCCCGGCTGGCGCCTCCCGAGGAGCGGGAGGAGGCCGCGGAGTCCGGGGAGGCCCGCGGACGCGGGGAGGACCGTCGTGCGGGCGGCGGCCGGCGCGCGGATGCGGACGGCACCGGCGGCGTCCGTACGAACGAAGGGAGCATGGCGTGACCGGCTTCGACCTGGCGAAGCTGCTGGCCGAACGGGGCGAGGAGCGCTATGAGCTCCACGCGCGGTACCTCAACCACCAACTGCCGCGCATGCTGCGGACCATCGGCTTCGACAAGGTCTACGAACGGGCCGAGGGCGCCTACTTCTACGACGCCGAGGGCAACGACTACCTCGACATGCTCGCCGGGTTCGGCGTCATGGGCCTGGGCCGCCACCACCCCGTCGTACGGCAGGCGCTGCACGACGTGCTGGATGCGCAGACGGCCGATCTCACCCGGTTCGACTGCCAGCCGCTGCCCGGGCTGCTCGCCGAGCGGCTGCTGTCGTTCGCACCGGGCATGGAGCGGGTCTTCTTCGGCAACAGCGGTACCGAGGCCGTCGAGACGGCGTTGAAGTTCGCCCGGTTCGCCACCGGCAGACCCCGGGTGCTCTACTGCGACCACGCCTTCCACGGGCTGACCACCGGCTCCCTCTCCGTCAACGGCGAGGCGGGCTTCCGCGACGGCTTCGCGCCGCTGCTGCCCGACACCGCCGTCCCGCTCGGCGATCTGGAGGCGCTGCGCGCCCAGTTGCGCAAGGGCGATGTGGCCGCGCTCGTCGTCGAACCCATCCAGGGCAAGGGCGTGCACGAGGCCCCGCCCGGCTATCTGCGTGCGGCCGGGGAGCTGCTGCACAAGCACGGGGCGCTGCTCATCGCCGACGAGGTGCAGACCGGGCTGGGGCGTACCGGGGACTTCTTCGCCTACCAGCACGAGGACGGGGTGGACCCGGACCTGGTGTGCGTGGCCAAGTCGCTCTCGGGCGGCTATGTGCCGGTGAGCGCCACGCTGGGCAAGGAGTGGATCTTCAAGAAGGTGTACTCCTCGATGGACCGGGTGCTCGTCCACTCGGCGAGCTTCGGCGCCAACGCCCAGGCCATGGCAGCGGGCCTGGCCACGCTCGCCGTCATGGAGGACGAGCGCATCGTCGAGAACGCGCGCCGCACCGGGGATCTGCTGCGGGAGCGGCTGTCGGCGCTGGTCGACCGGTACGAGCTGCTGTACGAGGTGCGGGGCCGGGGCCTGATGGTGGGCATCGAGTTCGGCAAGCCCCGCTCGCTGCGGCTGCGCAGCCGGTGGACGATGCTCCAGGCGGCGCGCAAGGGGCTGTTCGCGCAGATGGTGGTGGTGCCGCTGCTGCAACGGCACCGGATCCTCACCCAGGTCTCGGGCGACCATCTGGAGGTCATCAAGCTCATCCCGCCGCTGGTGGTGGGCGAGCCCGAAGTGGAGCGCTTCGTCTCGGCGTTCACGCAGGTCATGGACGATGCCCACAGCGGGAACGGGCTGATGTGGGACTTCGGCAGGACGCTGGTGAAGCAGGCGCTGGCGAACCGCTGACGCCACGCGGGCGGCGGGCCCGGCCGGTGCGCCGGGGCCGTCGCCTGTCCGGCCTGTCCGGGGCCGATGGGCCCGCCGGGTGTCCTGCGGCCGGGCGGAGCCGTCGGGTCAGTCCTCCAGCATGCGCGAGCGCAGCCGGTCGCGGGTCTGCGGCTCCAGGCGCAGGCCCTTGAGCAGATAGGTGTCGACGTCGCCCCAGGTCTCGTCGATCGCGGTGAAGGCCGCGTGGAGGTAGGCGGCCCGCGCGTCGAAGAGCGGCGCCAGCAGCTCCATGACCTCCGGGGACATCCCGGCGCTGGACTTCTCGCTGCGGTGCACCCGGTACCGCCGGTGTGCGGCGTTCGACTCCAGGTAGTCCGCCTCGATGGCGCCCCTGTCCACGCCGAGCGCCAGCAGACTGATCGCCACGGCCAGGCCGGCCCTGTCCTTGCCGGCCGCGCAGTGCATCAGGGCCGGGACGCTGTCCTCCGCCAGCGCGTGCAGGATGCGGCTGTGCTCGGCCGTACGCGCGCCGATCATGGAGCGGTAGGAGTCGGTCATCCGGGCGGCGGCACGGCCCTCGCCGAGCAGCTCGCGCAGCTGCTGGAGTTCGCCCTCGCGGACCATCTGCCAGAACTCCTTGCCGCTGGCCGGGTCGCTGAGCGGGATGTTGAGGTTGCGCACCCCCGGCAGCTCCACGTCCGGGCCCTCCATGGCCTGGTCGGCGGCGTTGCGGAAGTCGAAGACGGTGTGCAGCCCGAGGCCGCCGAGGTAGGCCGCGTCCTCGTCGGTCGCGTGTGCCAGGTGGCCGCTGCGGTAGAGGACGCCCTTGCGTACCCGCCGGCCGTCCACGGTGGGCAGCCCGCCCACGTCACGGAAGTTGCGGACACCGGACAGCAGCGTCTCGGCGGGCTCCTGGCTCACGGGGGCTCCTCGGATGTGCGACGACCGTTCGTTCGACCATACGGCATGAGTGCCGGGGGCAATCATCCCCTCGTACCGCCCCGGGCGGCCACCGTCCGGCACGGGCGACCATGGAGTCGTGAGCACCGACGAGCTGTTCCCCGCACCTCCGGCGCAGATCGCCCCGGGCGCCGTCCACCTGCCCGGATGGCTGGACGCCGCCGCCCAGCGCGAGCTGCTGCGGGCGGCCCGGGAGTGGGCCCTGCCGCCGGCCGGGCTGCGCACCGTGCGGATGCCGCGCGGCGGTGAGATGTCCGTGCGCCAGCTGAGCCTCGGCCGCCACTGGTTCCCCTACGGCTACGCCCCCACGGTGGTCGACGGCGGGGGAGAGCCGGTGAAGCCGTTCCCGGAGTGGCTGGGGGAGTGGGCGCGTGCCGCGGTGCGGGACGCGGCCGCCGTGGCGGACGGGCTCGTCCCCGGGGAGGCCCCGGCGTACGACATCGCGCTGGTGAACTTCTACGACGCGGCGGCGCGCATGGGCATGCACCGGGACAGCGACGAGCGGTCGCAGGCGCCGGTGGTCTCCTTCAGCCTCGGCGACTCCTGTGTGTTCCGCTTCGGGAACACGCACGCGCGTGGCAGGCCCTGGTCCGACACCGTGCTGCGCAGCGGGGACGCCTTCGTCTTCGGCGGGCCGGGGCGCATGGCCTACCACGGGGTGCCGCGTACCGAGCCGGGCTCGGGGCCGGAGTGGCTGGGGTTGCGCGGGCGGATCAATGTGACGGTGCGGGAGTTTTGAACACCGGCCGGTACGGGGCGAGTTGGGGACAGCCACGACGTCAACCGGAAACCCGGTTTCTTCACTCGTTCGAAGGTGGCGAGGGGTAGCGAATAGCTCGTCCCGGCCCAGCGGGGGTCACGGAGAGGGCTAGCGTTGCCACGGCTCGTCACTGCCACCCCAGAACTTCTTCACCCGGCCCACAAGTTCTCCGAGGACCCGATGCCTGAACCCCCGAGCTATCCGGCGCAGACAGGAAGGGGAACCTCCTCTCCCGCATCCGTTCCGTCCGCTGCGGCAGGTTCCGCCGTTTCCGTCGATTCCGCCGGTCCTGCTGGTCCCGCCGGGCGCACCCGGACGCCCGGCGCCCGGCGGCGGCACGGCAGGGCCCCGGCGCGTGAGAGCACCGGCGACGCGGCGGTGCGTCACCGGCTGGTGCGCCTCGCCGTCCTGCCCGCCACGCTGATCGCCGTCGTGGCGGCGGCCGTGGTCGCCTATGTGCTGCGGGTCGGCGGCGGCCTCGGCCCGGACGGTACGCCCGGGACCGCCGGCTCACCGGCCGCTCCCGTCTGGGGTGTACTGGCCGGCAGCCTGCTGCTGGTGTGCGCGGTCGTCGGCACGGCCGCCGCCCTCGCCTCCGCCGAGGCGCGGCGCACCGCCGAGCGCTGCACGGCACTGCGCCGCAGCCTGTCGCGCGGTCACAGCGAACTCCGGGCGATGCTGCGCCAGTTGGAGCGGGGTGAGCGTCCCGTGGCACGCACCGGGCTGCCGGAGGGCGAGCCCACCGGGGACGCGCTGGATCTGCTGGCCCACCAGACGGCGCACGCCCAGCGGGCCGCCGAGGACGCCGTCGCGGAGGCGGCGGCGCTGGTCCGCAACGCCTACAGCGGCAGCGAGGAGAAGGTCGAGGTCTTCGTCAACCTCGCCCGCAGGCTCCAGTCGCTCGTCCACCGGGAGATCGAGCTGCTGGACGAGCTGGAGAACGAGGTCGAGGACCCCGATCTGCTCAAGGGCCTCTTCCACGTCGACCATCTGGCGACGCGGATCCGGCGGCACGCGGAGAATCTGGCCGTCCTCGGCGGCGCCGTCTCCCGGCGGCAGTGGACGCGCCCGGTCGGGATGACGGAGGTGCTGCGCTCGGCCATCGCGGAGGTCGAGCAGTACCCCCGGGTGAAGCTGGTCCCCCCGATCGAGGGCACCCTGCGCGGGCACGCCGTCGCCGACGTGATCCATCTGCTGGCCGAACTCATCGAGAACGCCACGGTGTTCTCCGCCCCGCAGACGCAGGTCCTGCTGCGCGCCCAGTACGTCACCTCCGGCCTCGCCATCGAGGTCGAGGACCGCGGCCTGGGCATGACGGCGGACGAGCAGAACCATATGAACGCGGTGCTCTCCGAACCCGGCCGGATCGACGTCCCCGATCTGCTGCGGGACGGCAGGATCGGCCTGTTCGTCGTCTCGGCACTGGCCCGGCGGCACAGCGTGGTCGTCCAGTTGCAGAGCAACATCTACGGCGGCGTCCAGGCCGTGCTGGTGGTACCGCGCGAGCTGCTCGGTGAGGAGAGTGGCGGGGACGCGGGTGTGAGCGCGGGCGTCGGCGTCGGTGAGGGGACCCCGGGGCACGCGGTGCCGCCCGCGGGGAACGGGGCTCCGGCTGCCGGGAGTTCGGGGGACCCGGAGAACGTGGCGCCTGCCGGGGGCGTGGGGCGCTCCGGGGAGGTGGCTCCGCCCGGGAGCGCCGGGGGGTCGGGGAACGTGGCTCCGCCTGCTGGCAGTGCCGGGAGTGCTGCTCCGTCTGCTGGGAGTGCTGGCAGTGCCGGCAGTGCTGGGCGTACCGGGGGCCCGGGGGACACAGGGGACTCCGGCAAGGCCGGGGGCGTCGGTGATGCCGCGCACGTGGGGCGCGTCGGTGAGACGGGGCACGCCGCCGGGGCCGGGCACACCGGTGGTGCCGGGCACGTGAGGGAGCTCGGTGATGCCGGGCACGCCGGGCAGGTCGGCGGCGCGGGGCACACCAGCAACGCCGGGCATGCCGGGCACACCGTCAACGCCGGGCACGCTGGGCAGATCGGGGACTCGGAGCGTACCGGCAACGCTCGGCATGGCGGTGACGCAGGGCATGGCGGTGACGCCTCGAATCCCGGCGACGCCTCGCGCCCCGGTGACGCCGGGTACACCAGCGACGCGGGGAGCGTCGGGTACACCGACGGCGCGGGGCACACCGCCGACACGGGGAGCATCGGGTCCACCGGCTACCCCGGCGACGCAGGGCGCTTCGGGGATGCCGCGCACGCGGAGCAGGCCGGTAACGCAGAGCATGTCCGCGGTGCACGGGACAGCAGGGGCAGTGGGGGCGGCGGAGGCAGCGCGGGTGGTGGGCTCGCCGGGGAAGCCGTGGGTGGGGCGGTCGTCGGGCCGGTGGGGTTCGTCGGTGCGCCGGGTGGTCCCGGTGCCGGCCCCGGCGGGGCCTCCGCCGCCGACGTGCCGCAGGACGCCGTCGGGGACGCGCCGGGCACGGCCGACCCGCGGCCCGTCGGCGGGGAGCCCGTGCCGCGCCGCCCGTATCCGTTTCCCGCGCAGCCGTCGGCCGCCGCCCGGCAGGGCACGTCCGGCGTCCACGGCCGGGCGCCGCTGCCGCGGGAGGCGGCGCCACCGGAGGCCTCCGCTGCCGGGGCCGCCGCGCCGCTCCCCGAGGAGGCGGCGCCCGGCCCGGTCGACGACTCCGGCCGGCCGCGGCTGCCCAAGCGCCGTAAGCAGCAGCACATCGTGCCCGAGCTGCGGGAGCCCCCCGCCTGGGTGGCGGCGGCCCGTGCCGGTACGCCGTACGGCGCCGACAGCGCGGACGAGGGGCACGACCCCGGGCTGATGGCGGCCTTCCGCCGGGGCACCAGCCTCGCCGACGAACTCCCGGACGAGGCACCGGAACCGGGCGGCGATCTCCCCGTGGACCGCGCGGACGTCCCCGCGGCTCCGCACGCCGACGCGACCGCGGGCCCGCGCCCCGACGAGCCCGGCACGGGCCCGGTCGCCCGGCACCGCCGTACCGGCGGCCCGGGCCCCGCCGGTGCCGACCGGCCAGCTCCCTCGTCGGCCTCGTCGGCCTCGTCGGCCCCGCCGCCCCCGCCGTCCTCGCCGTCCCCGGCCACCGAAGGGGACGCCTCCCGCCCCGCTCGTTAGCGTGGCCCGCCCTCAAGGAGAACGACACGATCATGGTGAGCGAAGCCCCCGTCGGGCACAGCACCGACCTCTCCTGGCTGTTGACCAACCTCGTCCAGCGCGTGCCGCACGCCGACAGCGCCATCCTGCTGTCCTCCGACGGACTGGTGAAGGCGGTGCACGGCCTGGAGCCGGACACCGCCGACCACATGGCCGCCCTCGCCTCCGGCCTCTACTCGCTGGCCCGCAGTGCGGGTGTACGGCTGGGGGACGGCGGTCAGGTGCGGCAGGTCGTGGTCGAGCTGGACACCTCCCTGCTGTTCGTCTCGACCGCCTGTCAGGGCGCGTGCCTGGCCGTGCTCGCCGGGCGCGAGGCGGACGCCGCCGTGCTGGGCTACGAGATGACGATGCTCGTCAAGAGCGTCAAGCCGTACCTCGGTACGCCGCCCCGGCGGCCGGCCGGGCACCGGGGCTCCGCGTGACCCCTCCCGCGGGACCTCCCGCGGGTTCTCCGCCGGGTCCTTCCCCGGGCACCGGGCTGCCCCGCCGGGTGTCCGCCCGCCCCAAGCCGCGGGCGGACGCCGCCGGTGTCCTGGGCGCTCCGCCGCTGCTCGACGGCGCCGCCGGCCGGCTGGTGCGGCCGTACACGGTCAGCGGGGGGCGCACCCGGCCGACGGCCGACTTCGATCTGATGACGCTGGTCATGGCGACCGGTGACCGGCCGCAGGGCTATCTCGGGCCGGACCACACCCGGGTGCTGGGGCTGTGCCGCGGGCCGGTGTCGGTGGCCGAACTCGCCGCGCAGATACGGCTGCCGGCCGTTGTCACCAAGGTCCTGCTGTCGGATCTCGCCGACTGCGGGGCGATCCGTGCCCGGGCGCCCGTGCGCGCGCCGCTGGGCCCGGACCCGACCGATCGAGAGCTGCTGGAGGCGGTGCTGGATGGGCTCCGTAGACGACTCTGAGACGTGCGCGGCGTCCGGCGGCGCCCCCGGGCCGTGGGACGACGAGGGGCCCGTGTTCCCCACCGCGCTGAAGATCCTGGTCGCCGGTGGTTTCGGGGTGGGCAAGACGACCTTCGTCGGTGCGGTCAGCGAGATCGCGCCGCTCAGCACCGAGGAGCTGCTCACCCAGGTCAGCGCCCGCACGGACGATCTGTCGGGGGTGGAGCAGAAGACCACGACCACCGTGGCCATGGACTTCGGACGCATCACCCTGAGCACCGAACACGTCCTCTACCTCTTCGGCACCCCCGGGCAGGAACGCTTCTGGTTCCTGTGGGACGAGCTGTCCGAGGGCGCGCTGGGCGCGGTGGTGCTGGCGGACACCCGCAGGCTCGAACACTGCTTCGCCGCCGTGGACTTCTTCGAACGCCGGGGCATCGGATTCGTCGTCGCCGTCAACGAGTTCGACGGTTCCCACCACTACGACCCGGAGGAGGTCCGTGCCGCCGTCGACCTCGAACCCGAGGTGCCGGTCGTGCTGTGCGACGCACGGCAGGCCGCCTCGGGCACCCGTGTCCTCGTCACCCTGGTCCAGCATCTGATCGACACCTGGAGTCCCCATGCCTCCGACCTCGTACGACCCGACCAGCCATCTGCTCCTCACCCCTGAGGACACCGAGGCGCCGCGCCGTGTGGTGCGGCTGCGCGCGCTGGGCCTGGGCGAGGCGCCGGTACCCGAGTTCGACGAGTTCGCGCGCCGGCTCGCCGGTGTGACCTCGGCGCCCTTCGCGATGGTCAACTTCATCGACGAACACCGCCAGTACTTCGCGGGCCTGTACACCCCGGCGGACGGCCGGGCCGTCGAACTCGACCCCTCGGTACGGCCGACGGCGCGCCCCGGCCGGGTCATGGCCCGCGACCACGGGTACTGCCCGCACGTCGTCGTCCGCCGCAAGGCGCTGGTGCTGGAGGACGTGTGCGACTATCCGCGCTTCGCCGGCAATCCCGTCGTCGACGAGATCGGCATCCGCTCCTATCTCGGCGCGCCCCTCATCGACCGCACGGGCATGACGCTGGGCACGGTGTGCGTGGTGGACCGGGAGCCCCGGCCCTGGGGGCGCCAGGGGCTGGAGACCATCAAGGCGATGGCGGCGGAACTGGTGGAGCGGATCCACCGCCGGGAGGACGCCGGGCGGTCCGGGCGAGAGGACCTCAACGCCGGAGCGTGAGCGCGGTGTTCACAGCGCGGGGGTCGGCTCCTCGGCGCGGACGAGGTCGGCCAGCCGGTCCGACCAGGAGCCCTTGGCGGTGCCGAGCGCCAGCTCTCCCAGCCGCAGCAGCTGGATGTCGGAGGTGCCCGCCGGGGCGAAGATGTGGTGCGCGTCGCGCAGATAGCGCTCGATGGGCCGGTCGGTGAACAGGCCGCAGGCGGCGTGGATCTCCATCGCGTTCCGTGCGGAGTCCAGCGCGGACTCGACGTTGACCAGCTTGGCGTTCATCAGTTCCGCGTCGCAGGGCTCGCCGCGGTCCAGCAGATGGACCGCGTGGTAGGCGGCCAGCCGTGCGGTCATCAGCCGCGACTGCATCTGGCCGAGCTTGAGCTTGATGTTGGCCAGATCGCCCAGCGGTGCGCCGTAGCGGCGGCGCTCCGCGCAGAACGCCGCGGTCTCGTCCACGAGGGCCTGGTGGATGCCGAGTGCGACGGCCGTCAGGTTCGCCCTGCCGTACAGGACGCTGGAGGAGTAGGCGACGGCGAGCCCCTCGCCCTCGGCGCCGATCCGATGGGCCGCCGGGACACGGCAGTTGTCCAGGATCAGCTCCCCGAAGCCGAAGCCGTGCAGGCCCATGGTGGGGCGCTCGGGCGCCGCCACACAGCCGGGGCGGCCGGACTCCACGAGGAACGCCGACAGCCCGCGCGCTCCCGGCCCGGTCCGCAGGACGACCCCGTGCAGATCGCCGACATGGCTGTTGCCGACGTACACCTTGCTGCCGTTGAGGACGTAGCTGTCGCCGTCGCGTACCGCGCTGCCGGTCATACCGAGCACATGGCCGCCGGCGCCGGCTTCGGTCACCGCGATCGTCGGCAGACAGCTGCCGGAGGCGATGGCCGGCAGCCAGTCCTTCTTCTGTGTCTCGTCGCCGAAGTGCAGGATCTTGGCCACGCCGAGCTGGGACGCCTGCACCATGGCCCCCATCGCGCCGCTGTGCCGGGACAGCTCCTCGATGATCACGGTCTTGGCGACATGGCCGGCGCCCATCCCGCCGTAGGCGCGGGGGATGGTCGCGCCGATCCACCCCCGCCGGGCGATGCGCCGGGACAGATCGCGGCAGACCGCCCGCGACCGTTCCATCTCCGCGACCCTGGGGCGCACTTCCCGGTCGGCGAACTCCCGCACCTCGGCACGCAGACGGGTGTGCCGTTGTTCCGTGAAGTATCGGTCCATGAGCTCTCCTCCCCGGGCACCCCCGCGCGGGAAGGGCCGGCGGAGGGTGCGGAACTGCGTTCTCGGCTGAGCCGGTGGTGCATGGCGACGGGGTGGTGCCTGCTGGTGACGCCGCGTCACCCGGGAAGCATTACCCAGGGGCATAGCCGCGCTACCCCGATATCACGGCGTATATACGGCAGATTTCTCTCCGCCAAGAGGTGCACGGCTGAGGGAAGTTGTGCGAAAGCGTTGATGTCTCTTTGGCTCTGTGGTGTCTTGTGGAACATGGCAGCGAAGTCATGGGCACGGCGGAGTTTTCTGACGGCGAGTGGCGGCGTACTGGCAGGGTGGGCCGCCCTGAGAGAGCAGAAGGCGGCGTTCGCCGCGACAGCGCGGAAAGGGGGGAGGGGCGCCCCGGTGAGCGGTCGGGAGTGGGACGCGGATCCGACCGTTTTCCAGGTCAACCGCGAACCGGCGCGCACGGCGCTCGTGCCGTACCGCGACACCGCCTCCGCGCTCCGGGGGAGACCGGCCGGCTCCCCGGGCGCGGACGGCGCCCACGGCTCCCACGGCGTCCACAGCTCCCACAGCTCCCCCTACTACCGCTCGCTCAACGGCACCTGGCGCTTCCACTGGGCGGAGAACCCCGACAAGAGACCCGACGGTTTCCACCGCCCCGACTACGACGACAGCGGCTGGAGCGGGCTGCCCGTTCCGTCGAACTGGGAGATGCACGGCTACCGGGAGCCGATCTACCTCAACGTCCCCTATCCGTGGACGGGTTACGAGAAGCCCGAGCCCCCGCGGGTCCCCAAGAAGTTCAACCCCGTCGGCTCCTACCGGCGGGACTTCACCGTGCCGGGGAACTGGAAGGGCCGGCGCACGCTGCTGTCCTTCCAGGGCGTGAAGTCCGCCTTCTTCGTCTGGGTCAACGGCGAACAGGTGGGCTACAGCGAGGACAGCTACACCCCGGCCGAGTTCGACATCAGCGGACATCTGCGCGAGGGCCGCAACACCCTGGCCGTGCAGGTCTACCGGTGGTCCGACGGCAGCTGGCTGGAGGACCAGGACATGATCGACCTGTCCGGGATCTTCCGCGACGTGTACCTGTACGCGGTGCCCCGCGTCCACGTGGACGACGTCGAGGTCCGCACCGGCCTGGACGAGGCGCTCACCTCCGCTGATCTGACCGTCCACGTCCGGCTGCGCAACACCCTGGACTCCGGCGCGGCGCCGGAGCACACCGTCACCGCGAAGCTCTACGACGCGGACGGCGGCGAGGTGGACACCGGCCCGCTGAAGGGCGCCGCGCAGCCGCCGGCGGGCGGCACCGCGAAGCTGGAGCTGCGCGGCCGTGTGCGCCGGCCCGCCCTGTGGTCGGCCGAGAGCCCGAGCCTGTACACGCTCGTCCTGACGGCGCACGGGCCCGACGGCGCCGGGACGGAGGTCCACCGGGTGCGGTTCGGCTTCCGGCGGATCACCTTCGGCCCGGGGAAGCTGGAGATCAACGGCAAGCCTCTGGTGTTCGCCGGAACCAACCGGCACGAGTCCGACCCCGTGCACGGGCAGGCCGTGCCGGAGGAGACGATGCTGCGCGATGTGCGCCTGATGAAGCAGTACAACATCAACGCCGTGCGTACCTCGCACTATCCGGACTCGCCCCGCTGGCTGGAGCTGTGCGACGAGTACGGGCTCTACGTCGTCGACGAGGCCAACCTGGAGACGCACGAGGTACGCGACCATCTGCCCGGCTCGCTCGCCGAGTGGCGGGAGGCGTGTGTGGACCGGGCACGCAGCATGGTCGAGCGCGACAAGAACCACGCCTGCGTGGTGATGTGGTCGCTGGGCAACGAGGCCGGCGGCGGCGACGACTTCGCGGCCATGGCCGACTGGATCCACGAGCGGGACGACAGCCGCCCCGTGCACTACGAGGGCATGAACTCCGTGGCCGACGTGGAGAGCCGGATGTACGCGCCGCCGGCCGAGGTCGAGAAGTACGGGAAGTCCGGCAATCCGAAGCCGTTCCTGCTGTGCGAGTACGCGCACTCCATGGGCAACAGCACCGGCAACTTCCGCGAGTACTGGGACGTCTTCGACAAGTACCCCAATCTGCACGGCGGCTTCATCTGGGACTGGGTCGACCAGGCCATCACCCGACCCGTGCCCGGCGACTCCTCCCGCACGTACTTCAGCTACGGCGGCGACTGGGTGCCCGGCTACCCGACCGACGGCAACTTCTGCTGCAACGGCGTCGTCGGCCCGGACCGGGCGCCGCACCCCGGGCTGCACGAGGTCAAGCACGTCTACCAGCCCATCGCCTTCTCCGGTCCGAAGGCCGCCGAGGGCGAGGTGCGGATCGCCAACGACCAGCAGTTCACCGGGCTGGAGGGGTACGAGCTGCGCTGGGAGGTGACGCGGGACGGCGAGCGGGTGCAGCACGGTCGGGCCCGCCCGCCGAAGACGGAGCCGGGCGGGCGGAGCACCGTACGGCTGCCGTTGAAGCGGCCGGCGCGTCCCCGGCCGGGCGCCGAGTACTGGCTGAACCTGTCGCTGGTGCTGCGCGAGAGGACCCGCTGGGCCGACGCGGGCCACGAGGTGGCGAGCGGCCAGCTCCAGCTCACCGACTGGCAGGCGCCGGCGCCCGGCGAGCCGGACCCGGGGAAGCTGCCGCCCGTCGAGCACGAGGAGACCGACGAGCGGATCACCGTCACCGGCAGGGACTTCACCGTCGTCGTGGACAAGCGCACCGGCACCCTGAGCGACTTCCGGGTCAAGGGCACGCGGCTGCTGACCGAGGGGCCGGTGCCGTGCTTCTGGCGCGGGCCGACCGACAACGACATCGGGCGCAAGTACCACGAGGAGGCGAAGACCTGGAAGAAGGCCGGGGCCGAGCGCACCGTCGAGGAGGTGCGGGCGAGCGCCGAGGGCGACTCCGCCGTACGGATCGAGGTGCGCGCCACGCTGCCCACCGCGCCGGCGGCCTCGGCCTGGACGACGGTGTTCACCGTGCGCGGCGACGGCGAGGTCCACGTCGCGCACACCCTGGAGCCCGGCACCGGCCTGCCCGATCTCCCGCTCGTCGGCGCCCTGTTGACGCTGCCGAAGGCGTACGGGGAGTTCGGCTGGTACGGGTGCGGTCCCCAGGAGAACTACCGGGACCGCCGGACCGCCGCGTACGTCGGCCGGTACCGCTCCACGGTGGAGGACCGGTTCACGCCCTATGTGCGCCCGCAGGAGTGCGGCAACGTCACCGGGGTGCGCCACGCCTCGCTCACCGCCAAGGACGGCACCGGGCTGCGGGTGACCGCCGACGGCGACGGCCATCTGGAGCTGCGCGCCCTGCGGTACACGCCGGACGACCTGGACGGGCCGAAGCACCCGCACGAGCTGAAGCCCCGCGAGGCGACGGTCCTCGCCGTCAACCACCGCCAGATGGGCGTCGGCGGCAACGACTCCTGGGGCGCTGCCCCGCTGGAGCAGTACCTCCTTCACGCGGACCGGACCTACCAGTACGGTTACCGCCTGCGCGCGGAGTGATCCGCGCGGCCGGACCAGGTGAGCGGCGAAGGGGCTGGATGTGACGCAGCGGCACGACGACTTCACGACGGTGGCGGACGGGACCCGGGTGGCGACCTACACCTGGCTCCCCGAAGGGGACGTACGCGCCCTCGTGCAGATCGCCCACGGCGCCGCCGAACACGCCCAGCGCTACGACAGGTTCGCCCGCCATCTGGCCGGCAGCGGCTTCGCCGTCGTGGCCTCGGACCACCGGGGCCACGGCGCGACCGCCCGGGAGACCGGGGGCTACGGCGCGGTCGGTGCCGAGGGCTGGCGCACGACCGTCGCCGACCTGAAGGAGATCGGCGACCGGACGCGTGCCCGGATGCCCTCCGACGCGCCGTACTTCCTCCTCGGCCACAGCATGGGCTCCCAGCTGGCCCGGGACTGGGCGCAGGAGTACGCCGCCGACACGGGCATCGCCGGGCTGGTCCTCTCCGGCACCTTCCGTTCGCTGCCCTTCAGCGAGCCCGAGAGCGACATCCGGCGGCTGGAGGCGGAGATCGAGAGCGGCGGGCGCGACGCCGTCTCGCAGTTCGTGCCCGAGCTGTTCGGCTCGTTCAACGACCCCTTCGCACACCGCACCGGCTACGAATGGCTCTCCCGGGACCCCGCCGAGGTCGACGCCTACGTCCGGGACGAGCGCTGCGGCTTCCCCTTCGGTGCCGGCCTCTCGCTGGACTGGGTGCGCGGCGTGCGCAAGATCAACGACCCGGAGCAGTTCGCCCGCATCCCGCGGGAGCTGCCCGTGCACATCGCCGTCGGCGAGCTGGACCCGTGCCACCAGGGCCTGACGCTCGTCCACGAACTCCTGGAGGACTTCCGCTACCGGGGGCAGCACGATCTGAGCTGGCACGCGTATCCCGGCGCGCGGCACGAGATCCTCAACGAGACCGACCGGGACCAGGTGCAGGCCGATCTGCTGGAGTGGTTCGAGAGCCACCTGGGCTGAGCCCCTCCGGGAGCCGCGCGCCGGGCGCCGGGGGAGCGCGCCGCGCGGGCGGCCCGGCGGCGGCCGTCAGGAGGTCGCCCACTCCCGGGCGAACTCCGTCGCGGAGGACGGGCGGGCGTAGTACCAGCCCTGGGCGGTGTCGCAGCCCAGCTCGCGCAGCTGGCCCGCCTGGTGCTCGGTCTCCACGCCCTCCACGGTGACGGCCAGGCCCAGCGCGTGCGCCAGCGAGACGATGCCCTCGACGAAGGTGACGTCGACCGGGTCCGCCGGATGGCGCTGGAGGCCCTGGGTGAAGGAGCGGTCGAGCTTCAGCGTGGTGGCGGGCAGCTTGCGCAGATTGGCGAGGTTCGAGTAGCCGGTGCCGAAGTCGTCCAGCGCGATGTCCACCCCGAGTTCGGCCAGTTGCCACAGCGGCTTCAGCTCGGCCTCGTCCGCGCTGATCAGGGCGCTCTCGGTCACCTCCAGGCAGAGCGCGGAGGGCTCGACGCCCGCGGCCTCCAGCACGGCGATGGTGTCCGGCACCAGATCGGGGTGGTGCAGCTGGCGCGGGGAGAGGTTGACGTTGACCCGCAGCGGCAGCCCCGAGGCCCAGGTGCAGGTCTGGGCGACGGCCTGCTCCAGCACCCAGCGGCCCAACGGCACGATGAGGCCGGTGTGTTCGGCCAGCGGGATGAAGCGGTCCGGGCCGAGCCTGCCGTGCACCGGATGCGCCCAGCGCACCAGGGCCTCGGCGCCGTCGACCGTGCCGTCGCTCATCCGGATCAGCGGCTGGAACTCCAGGAAGAACTCGTCGCGTTCGAGCGCGGCCGGCAGATGCGTGGTGAGGCTGTGCCGGTCTATGGCACGCGCGTCGGAGTCGGGGTCGGCCACCTCGTAGCGGTTGCCGCCGGCGTCCTTCGCCCGGTACATGGTGATGTCGGCGCTGCGCATCACCTCGGCCGGCTCCAGCTCGCCCGAGGGGCCCTCGACGATGCCGATGCTGGCGCGCACCGACAGATCGCGCCCGTCCACCGAGATCGGGGTGGCCAGCGTGGCGAGCGCCGCCCGCGCCAGCGAGGTGACCTCCTCGCGGCCGTCCGGGTCGGAGATCAGGATCACGAACTCGTCGCCGCCGATCCGGGCCACCAGGTGCGCGGGCGCCGCCGTGCAGGACTGGAGGCGTTCGGCGACGGAGACCAGCAGCTGGTCGCCGACGGCATGGCCCAGGCTGTCGTTGACGGTCTTGAAGCCGTCGATGTCCAGGTAGCACAGCCCGAAGCGCCGTGCGCCGCTGCCCGCGGTGAGGATCCGCTCCAGCCGCTCGGCGAACAGCGTGCGGTTGGGCAGGCCGGTCAGCTCGTCGTGGGTGGCCTCGTAGCGCAACCGCAGGTGCAGCAGGCGGCGTTCGGTGATGTCCTCCATGAGCGCGAGCTGGTACCGGGGCTCGCCCTCGGCGTCGCGCAGCAGCGAGAGCGTCAGATTGGTCCACAGGACGGTGCCGTCCGGGCGCTGGTAGGGCTTCTCGACACGGAAGTGGTCGCGCTCGCCGCGGGCGAGTTCGCGGTGCAGGCGCCACACCTCCGGGGCGTCGTCCGGGTGCACCCAGTCGTTGATGTTGCGCCGGCACATCTCCTCGACGGTGTGGCCGAACATCCGGGCGAGCGCGCCGTTGGCGTCGCGCAGCCGGCCGTTCATGTCGGCGATGCCGATGCCGATCGTCGCGCCCTCGAAGACGGCGCGGAACCGCGTCTCGGACGCGTGCAGCGCCTCCTCGACGGCCGACTGGGCCGCCAGCGCGGCGCGGGAGAGCGCCTCCTGCTCGGCCAGGGTCCGCTCGCGCACCGCCCGGGTGAAGCCGGCGGCGATGGCGTGCTGGAGGCGGGCGCAGCGCGAGCGGGCCTCGTCGACGGCGAGGAGCCCGTGCGGGCTGCCGTACAGCACCAGATAGGACTCGACGACGCCGAGGATGTGCGGCAGTGCGTCCGGGCTGGTGCAGTGCGCGGCGACGAGGGCCTCGCCCACCTCGCGGCCGGGTGCGGGGGAGAACGGCTGGGTGTGCAGGGCCTCGGACAGGGTGCGGACCAACGGGTGGAGGAAGTCCTCCAGTTCGGCCCGGGTCATCGAGGTCTGGGTGGCCGGGTAGACCGCGCGGCTCCAGATCCGCGCGAACCGGCGCAGTCCGTCGTCGGCTCTGTCGTCGTCGAGCTCCGTGTGCTCGTGCGAGGGGGTCACCCGGCACGTCCCGCCTTGTGCCCGACGCCCGCCAGGGAGCAGAAGGCGACGGCATCCTCCTCCTCGGGCGGGGTGTCCGGGTGCCACTCGGGCACCGGGACCAGCCCCGGCTCGACCGGCTCGAAGCCGTCCAGGAAGCCCGCGACGGCCTCCCGGGTGCGCGCCACCAGCGGGAAGCCCGCCGCTCGGTAGACCTCCCGCAGTGCGCTGCCGTCCCGGCGCGGGCCGCCCTCGGGAAAGCCGTGGGAGAGGACGAGCAGGCTGCCGGGCGGCAGCGGCGCGGCCAGCTCGGCGAGCTTCTTGTGCGGCTCGTCCCGGTCCTCGATGAAGTGCAGCAGGCCGACCAGCAGCAGCGCCACGGGCTCGCCGGGCTCCAGGAGTTGCTCGACCTCGGGGCTCTCCACGATGTCCTGCGGGGCGCGGAAGTCGGCGGAGACGACGGCGGCGTCGCGGTTCCGCTCCAGCACGGCCCGGCTGTGCGCGACGGCCACCGGGTCGTTGTCGACGTAGACGACCTGTGCCCGCGGGGCGGTCCGCCCGGCGATCTCGTGGACGTTGCCGAAGGTGGGGATGCCCGAGCCGATGTCCAGGAAGCGGGTCACGCCGCGGGAGACGGCGTAGCGGACGGCGCGTCGCAGGAACGCACGGTTGGCCTGTACCGCCTTGGGCAGCCCGGGCCACGCCTCGACGGCCCGCCGGGCGGTCTCCCGGTCGACCTCGAAGTTGTGCGAGCCGCCGAGGTAGAAGTCGTACATCCGCGACACGCTCGGCACATCGAGGTCGATGCCCTGTGGGGCCCAGGCGGGACGTTCCATCGAGGGGTCTCCAGCTCGCTGAATTCACCGGGGAGTTCCGGTACGGGCCCATGAGGCTACTGACCCGGGAGCGGCGCGCGGAAGGAATTGGCGATTCGGCGGCTTGATCTTGTCTCCGGCCGCGGGAGGTATCGGGGCATACCACTCCGGCGTGTGCCCGTCCGGCTCCGGGTGCGTCCGCACCTGCGCGGAGGGCGAGGTTCCGCCCCATGATTTAATTGCGAGTCGTTCGCAAGAACGTGTGATCTTTAACAAGGAGTGTGTCACACATGACTGCCCGGACTGTACGCACGACCACAGCAGCCGCGGCGGCCGTCGCGGTGCTCGCGGGTGCGGCCGCCTGCTCGAAACCGAGCGACTCGGGCGGTTCGGGCGGCGGCACCGACGCGGTGACCATCGGTGTCGCACAGGAACCGGAGACGCTCAGCCCGCTGTTGGGCTACGGCCGTGAGGGAAACTCGAAGATATTCGACGGACTTCTGCGGCACGACGCGCAGATGCGGCTCGAACCGGCCCTCGCGACGAAGCTCCCCGAGGTCACCGACGGTGGCAAGACCTACACGTACAGCCTCCGCAAGGGCGTGAAGTTCAGCGACGGCAAGCCGTTCACCTCCAAGGACGTGGTCTTCACCTACCGGACCGTCCTCGACAAGAAGACCAACAACCCGTACAAGGACGATCTCGCCGCGATCGACCAGGTGCGTGCCGACGGCCCGCACAAGGTCGTCTTCACGCTCAAGTACCCGTACGCGGCCTTCGCCGAGCGGACCATCCTGCCCATCGCCTCCCAGGCCGACGCCGGCTCCGGCCAGGACGTCAACAACGGCCCGTACAACACCCGGCCGGTCGGCACCGGGCCCTACGTCCTCAGCAGCTGGCGCAAGGGCGAGAAGCTCAGCTTCAAGGCCAACCCGCACTACTGGGGCGGCAAGCCGAAGGTCAAGCGGTTCACCGTCGCCGTCATCGAGGACGACGACGTACGCGCCACCCGGCTGCGCTCCGGCGACCTGGACGCGGCCATCCTGCCGCCCAACCTGGCCAAGCCCTACGAGAAGGACGACGACAAGCGGGTCTTCGAGGCGAAGACCACCGACTACCGCGCCGTCTCGCTGCCCTCCGGCAACCCCGTCACCGGTGACAAGGCCGTCCGCCGCGCCCTCGATCTGGCCGTCGACCGGGACTCCATGGTCAAGTCCATCCTCAACGGCGCCGGCAAGCCCGCCTACGGGCCCGTGCCCTCCGACAGCCCCTGGTTCGCCAAGGGGACCGAGCGCGCACACGACCTCGGCGAGGCCAAGAAGATCCTCGACGCGGCCGGCTGGAAGCCCGGCAAGGACGGCATCCGCGTCAAGGACGGCAAGCGCGCCGCGTTCAAGCTGTGGTACTTCTCCGGCGACAAGCTGCGCAAGGACCACGCGCTGGCCTACGCCTCCGACGCGAAGAAGGCCGGCATCGACGTCAAGGTGCAGGCCGGCAGCCGCGAGGTCATCCGGCCCAAGCTCGACCACGACTCGATGCTGCTGGGCAACGGCTTCCCGCCCGACCCGGACTTCGACCTCTTCCCCGCGCTGCACTCCTCGCAGATCGGCAGCGGCTGGAACAACGTCGCCTCCTACGACGACGAGAAGGTCGACGAGGAGCTGGACGCCGGCCGCCGCACCAGCGACGAGAAGGCCCGCCACAAGGCGTACGACACCGTCCAGCGCGAGCTGCGCAAGAACCCGCCGTACACCTTCCTGACCACCATCGACCACGTCTACGTCGTCGACGACAAGTGGAAGGGCCTGACCACCCAGATCGAACCGCACGACCACGGCATCGGCGCCGGCCCCTGGTGGAACGTGCAGGACTGGCAGCCGAAGAAGTGACGCAGACGCAGAGCGAGCCGGCCGCGGCCGGCGGCCCGCCGGTGCCGCGCGGCCGGCGGCGGCTGTGGGGCCCGGCGGCGCGGCTGACCGGACGGCGGCTGCTGGCCGCCGTGCCGGTGCTGGCCGCCGTCACGTTCGGCGTCTTCGCCGTCGCCGCCGCCTCCCCGTTCGACCCCGTGCAGCAGTACGCCGGCGGGGGAGGGCTCACCGCCTCCCAGGACACGCTCGACCAGCTGCGGCACAACCTCGGCGTCGACGGGCCGTTCCCCGAGCGCTGGTGGCACTGGGTGACCGGGGCGCTCACCGGCGACCTCGGCGACTCCACCGCGCTGCGCCAGCCCGTCGCCCAGGTGATCGGTGAACGCCTGGGCTGGTCCGTGCTGTTGTGTGCCGTCGGCTTCGCCGTCGCCCTCGTGCTCGGCACGGTGCTCGGTGTGGCCGCCGCCCGGCGGCGCGGCGGCATGCTCGACCGCTGCGTCACCTCCGTCTCCTACGCGCTGGAGGCCGCACCGCCGTTCTGGATCGGGCTGCTGGGCATCTGGCTGTTCGCCGTCCGGCTCGACGTCCTGCCGGCCGGCGGGCTGACGGACACCGGGACCGACGCCGTCACCGCCGGCGGGCTGCTGAGCCATCTCGCCCTGCCCGCCCTCGTGCTGGGCGTCTCCCAGGTGCCGTGGTTCCTGCTGTACGTGCGCCAGGGCGTGGCCGACGCGCTGGAGGAGGACCCCGTGCGCGGTGCCCGGGCGCGCGGACTGTCCGAGCGCACCGTGCTGTTCGGGCACGCGCTGCGCTCCGGGCTGCTGCCGGTGCTCACCCTGGTCGGCTCCCGGGTGCCCGAACTGATCACCGGAGCCCTGCTCGTGGAGACCGTCTTCAGCTGGCCCGGCATCGCCTCGGCCACCGTCAAGGCGGCCACCGCGACGGACTTCTCGCTGCTGGCCGCGCTCACCGCGCTGGCCACCGTCGCCGTGCTCGCCGGGAACCTGCTCGCCGATCTGCTGTACGGGCTGGCCGATCCGCGCGTCGCCTGGGAGGAGATGTGAACGCCACGCGCACCGTGCGGGTGTACACCTCGGTCGGGCTGGTCGCCGCCGTCGTCCTGGCCGTGGTGTTCGTGCCGCTGCTCTTCCCCGTCGACGAACAGGCCGTCGACATGGCGCACAAGCTCCAGGCGCCCTCCCTCGCCCACCCGTTCGGCACCGACGACGTCGGCCGCGATGTGCTGCTGCGCTGTGTGTACGGGCTGCGGGTCTCGCTCCTCGTCGGCGTCGTCGCCGCGCTCGCCTCGACCGTCATCGGCACGGCGGTCGGCGCCGCCTCCGCCGCTGCCGGCGGGCGCGGCGACCGGCTGGTGATGCGCGTCGTCGACGTCTTCTCCTCCGTGCCGCACCTGCTGCTGGGCATCTTCATCGTGGCCATGTTCCGTCCCGGCGTCTGGCCCGTCGTCGTCTCCGTCGGGCTGACGCACTGGCTGTCCACGGCACGCATCGTGCGCGCCGAGGTGCTCTCCCTGCGCTCACGCCCCTTCGTGGACGCCGCGATATCCGGGGGCGCCTCCCGGCTGCGCGTCGCCGTCCGCCATCTGACGCCCGCCGTACTGCCGCAGGCCGGGCTCGCCGCCGTGCTCATGGTGCCGCACGCCATCTGGCACGAGTCCGCGCTCTCCTTCCTCGGCCTGGGCCTGCCCACCCACCGCGCCAGCCTCGGCAACATGATCCAGGACGCACGCGGCACCCTCCTGGCCGGTGACTGGTGGCCCACCCTCTTCCCCGGGCTGTTCCTCATCGTTCCCACCCTCGCCATCGCCGGCCTGGCGGGCGTGTGGCGGGAGCGCATCAACCCGCGCCGCCGATCGGAGCTGATGCTGTGAACCAGGCGCAGACCACGACCGCCCCCGGCCCCAAGACCGCCACCGAGCCGGGGCCCGCCCCGTCCGCCGAACCACTGCTGTCCGTCACCGGTCTCACCGTCCGCTTCCGGATGCGGGCCGGGCGGCAGGTCGCCGCCGTCACGGACGTGTCCTTCGGCCTCGCGCCCGGCGAGTGCCTCGCGCTGGTCGGGGAGAGCGGCTGCGGCAAGTCCGTGCTGGCCTCGGCCCTGCTCGGGCTGCTGCCCGGCAACGCCCGCACCGACGGCAGCGCCCTGCTGCACGCCCGCGGCGGACAGCCGCGCCTTGACCTGCTCACCGCCGACGAACCGACGCTCGCCCGGACGGTGCGCGGCCGCCGCGTGGGCCTCGTCCCGCAGAGCCCCGCCGGGCACCTGACACCGGTACGCACCGTACGGGCCCAACTCACCGAGACCGTCCGCGAGTTGCGCGGGCTGCGCGGCCCGGAACTGGCCGCCGCCACGGTGGCCGCAGCCGAGCGCGCCGCCTTCCCCGCCGACCATCTGGACCGCTACCCGCACGAGTTGTCCGGCGGTCTCGCCCAGCGCGCCGCCACCGCCCTGGCGCTCGTCGGGGACGCGCCCGTGCTCCTGGCCGACGAGCCCACCACGGGGCTGGACCGCGCGCTGGTGGACCGGACCGTCGACGAGCTGCGCGGCCACACGGCGGACGGGCGAGGACTGCTGATCATCACCCACGACCTCGCCGCCGCCGAGCGCATCGCCGACCGGGTCGCCGTCATGTACGCCGGACGCCTGGTCGAACTCGCCCCCGCCGCACGGTTCTTCGGCACACCGGGCCCCCGCCACCCCTACGCCCGCGGCCTGCTGGAGGCCCTGCCCGAACGCGCCTTCACCCCCATCCCGGGCATGCCGCCCGAGCTGGACGCGCTGCCGGCCGGCTGCGCCTTCGCGCCGCGCTGCCCCCGCGCGGACGAGCGGTGCGCCACCCGCCCCGAGCCGGACGACGGCCTCGCCTGCCACCACCCGCTGGTGCCGGCCGGGACCGCGAGCGAGGAGACCCACGCATGAGCGCCGCCGGGAACACACCGGGCGCGTGCGACCCGCCCGCCCTGCGGCTGAGCGGCATCACGGCCGGCTACGAGCGCCGCAGCCCGGTGCTGCGGGACGTCTCCCTCACGGTGCGGAAGGGCGAGGCCGTCGGGCTGCTCGGCCCCAGCGGCTGCGGCAAGTCCACCCTCGCCAGGGTCGCCGCGCTGCTGCACCGCCCCTGGGCCGGCACCGTCCACCTCGCCGGGCAGCCGGCCCGCGGCTGGCGGTACCGGGCCCCGCGCGCGCAGCGCACCTTCGCCGGCGTCGTCTTCCAGCAGCCCCGCACCGCGGCCGATCCACGGCTCACCCTGCACGCGCTGATCGCCGAACCGCTGCGGGCCACCGGACGCGCAGTCGAGGCCACCGACCGGGTGGGGCGGCTCGCGGACGCCGTGGGCCTCGGCCCGGAACTGCTCACCCGCCGCCCGCACGAGGTCAGCGACGGACAGCTGCAACGCGCCTGCGTCGCCCGCGCGCTCGTGCTCGACCCGGGCCTGCTCGTGTGCGACGAGATGACGGCCATGCTCGACGCCTCCACGACGGCCGCGCTCGTCACCGTCGTCGAGGACTACCGGGCCCGCACCGGAGCGGCGCTGCTGGCCGTCGGCCACGACCGGACCCTGCTGGAACGCTGGTGCGACCGCACGGTCGAGGCCGCCGGACTCGGCGCGCCGGACGAGCGGTCCCGTACACCGCGGGCCCGGGAGACGACCCCGGCCGGCACTCCGGCCTCCGGCACCTGACCGGTGACGGGCCACAGCGGCGGCACATCGACCCGACGACGAGCGGCGCCCCGTCCGACCCGTCCGACCCGACGACCGTGCCGGTCCGCGCCGCGCCCGGCCGGTGACGCGGTGCCCGGTGCGGCACCGTGCCGCCCGGCCGTCGGCCCCGCCGTTCAGATGCGGACGCCGCGCTGCCGGAGATAGGTGAGCGGATTGATGTCGCTGCCGTAGCCGGGGCCGGTGCGTACCTCGAAGTGCAGATGCGGCCCGGTGGCGTTGCCCGTGGAGCCCGAGCGGCCGATGCGCTGCCCGGTGTCGACGGACTGCCCGGCCCGCACCGAGATGGCCGACAGATGCGCGTACTGGCTGTACTTGCCGTCCGGGTGCCGCAGCACCACCTGGTACCCGTAGGCATCGGCCCAGCCGGCGGAGACGACCCGCGCCGAGGAGACGGCCTTGACGGTCGTCCCGGTGCCCACCGGGAAGTCCACCCCGGTGTGGTGTCCGGACGACCAACTGCCGCCCGCCGCGCGGTAGGCGGTGCTCGGCGCCACCCCGCTGACCGGGGCCGTGACCGCCGGGGCGCTCTTCTTCTGCGCCGCCTGCCGCTTGGCCGCGGCCCGCTCCTTGGCGGCCTTCTCCTCGGCGCCCTTCTCCTTGGCCGCCTTCTCCTTCGCCGCGCGCTCCTTCGCGGCCTTCTCCTTCGCGGCGCGCTCCTTCGCAGCCCGCTCCTCGGCCGCCTTCTGCGCCGCGGTCTTCGTCTGCGGCGGTGCGGCCTGCCGCTGCGGGGAAGCCTGCCGCTCGGGAGCCCGGTGACCGGTGTGCCCGCCGGCGGACGTCCGGCTGGAGCCGGTCATGCTCAGCCGCTGGCCCGGCAGGATCAGATCCGGGTCGTCGCCGACCGTGCTCCGGTTCGCGTCGTACAGGGACCGCCAGCCGCCGTCCACCCGGTGCGTGTCCGCGATGCCCGAGAGGGTGTCGCCGCCCACCACCTCGTACGTCGTCGGCTTCTTCTGCCGCTCGGCGGTCGCCTTCGCCGCCCGTTCCGCCCGGCCGCCCGCGGGCCGGGACCGCCGCGGCTCCTGCGCCGTGCGCTGCCGCGCCTGCGGGGCCGCGGCCGACCGCACGGCGGAGCCGGTGTCCGGGTCCGCCGCCGCCCGGGAAAGCCCGGCCCGGGGGCCGCAGTTGGGCCAGGCGCCCGCGCCCTGCCCGCGCAGCACCTTCTCCGCCACGGCGATCTGCTCGCCCTTGGTGGCCAGATCGGCCCGGGCCGCGTAGGCCGTGCCCCCGTACGCCTGCCAGGTGCTGCGGGTGAACTGGAGCCCGCCGAAGTAGCCGTTGCCGGTGTTGGTGTCCCACCGGCCGCTGCTCTCGCAGGCGGCGACCTTCTCCCAGGCGTCCTGCGGCGCGGCGTGTGCGACCTGTGCCGCCACGATGGGGATGGCGATTCCCGCACTGCCCGCCGTCAGCCGCAGGGTGACGCGTGCGGTGGAACGAGGCTTGCTGCGGCGGTGGCGCCCACGAGCGGACATGGCCGGTCCCTTTCGTTGTCTGGCGACCCACGGAAAGCTTGGCCGAGCCCGCTCACGATAGAGGCGCCGATTCCGGCCTCACAAGAGGCAGCCGGGGCGCTCAACCCCCGGCGCACGGGCGCAAGTTGGCGCACGGCGCGGTGTGCGCCGGCCGTCCGTGCGACCCCGTCGGCCGACGTCCGGGGACACGGGGGAGGCGTGAGCCGGGGACGACGAGAAGGCGGACGCGGGGACGGCATGGAAGCGGCGCGGGGACGGCATGGAAGCGGCGCGGGGACGGCGTGGAAGCGGACGCGGGACCGGCCGGGGCACCGGGGACGGGAGCCGCGCGCTACCGGTACCCCGCCGGAAGGCCGAGGGCGTCCGGCCCGTTCACAGATCGATGCCGCGCTCGCGGGCCATGCGCAGGACCGCCTCGTCCGCGACGGTCTCCTCCAGATACACCTCGCACACCAGCCGCCCGCTCCCGGAGAGGTTGTGCTCCAGCTCGTAGAGGCTGATCTCGCTGCCGTCCGCGAGGAGGAACGCGTGCTGGTACACCGAGCACCACACTCTTCCCCTGCTCTCCCAGGCCGACGGCCTCGGTACGTAGACGATGTCGTGGCCCAGCGCCGTCGCGAGGCGCCTGCGCACGTCCTCGCCCGGGCGGTCCGGGTTCTCGGCCCGGCGCAGCAGCCGGCGCGCATGGTCGGGCGAGTCCTCACCGGTGTAGGTGTGCGCCCCCTGCGCCGTCGTGTCCGGTGCGGACAGATGCCCGCAGGAGGACCGCGGCTCGGCCGGGCCCCGGCGCGCGGCCGGCTCCCCGCTCGCCGTGCTCCCGGGGCCGGTGCGCGGCCCACCGCCCATCCGGCGGTGCACCCGCTGCTCCGCGCGCCGCAGTTCGGCCTCGTCGGCGTACACCTCGCGCAGCTCGCCGCCGTGCTCCGGGTCGTCGTAGCACAGCTCCCACAGCACGGCGCTGCCGCCGTCGGCCAGCAGGAAGGCGTGCCGGAAACTGCTGCACCGCAGCGCGGGGCGGGGATTGTTGCGGTGCCGCCACCCGGCGAGTTCGACCTGGACCATCAGCGCGCTGTCCAGCCGCCGCAGCAGCGCATCCGGAACGTCGAACGGATTTCGCGCACGTGCCAGCAGCTCGCCCACGTGGTGGGCCGGCGTCAGGTGTTCTCCCTCGCTCATCGGCGAACCCTCCCGGCCTGTGGCTGGCAACCGATCGATCCCGCGGGCACACACGGTAGCGCCATGACTGCACTGTGCGGGCAGAAACCGGGGAAATGGCCCAAGAACCCCTCCCGACAAGACGGTTGACGCCCCTCGGGGCCGTCCGGCCGCGCACACGACCGCCGGCGGACCGCGCGCCCGCGCGGATGAGCGCCGGCCCAGCGGGAACCACACAGGCGACATCGGGGCACCGGGCGGGGCCCCGGAACCGGAAGGAGCGCACGGATGACGACGCTGCCCGTGGGTTACGAGTCGTACTGGATGCTCTCCGCCGCGGCGGCGCGCAGGCCGCCGCTGGAGCCGGGCAGCAGCCTGCGGGCCGATGTGGCCGTCGTCGGCGGGGGAGTGGCGGGCCTGTCGGCCGCCTGGGAACTGACCCGCGCGGGGCTGCGCGTGGCCGTCCTGGAGTCGGACCGGCTGGCCGCCGGCGTCACCGGCCACACCACGGCGAAGCTCTCCGCGCTGCACGGCCTGATGTACAGCTGGCTGCGCTCGGTCCGCGACGCCGAGGACGCCCGGCTGTACGCGTGCTCGCAGCAGGACGCCGTCGAACACGTCGCGGACGTGGCCGAAGAACTCGGCGTCGACTGCGAGTTCGAGCGGGTGCCGGCGCACACCTGTGTGGAGTCCGAGGAGCACGAGGACGAGATCCGCGCCGAGGCGAGCGCGGCGGCCGACGCCGGTCTGCCGGCCTCCTTCGGCACGGACACCGGTCTGCCCTTCCCCGTCCGCGCGGCCGTACGCGTGGAGAACCAGGCGCAGTTCCACCCGCGCAAGTACCTGCTGGGCCTCGCCGACGACATCGAGCGCCGCGGCGGTCTGTTGTACGAACGCACCCGCGTGGTCGGTCTGGACGAGGGCGAGCCGTGCCGGCTGGCCACCGAGAACGGCGCCGAGGTGGTCGCCCGCGACGTCGTCGTCGCCACGCACTACCCCGTGTTCGACCGGGCGCTGCTGTTCTCCCGGCTCGTCCCGCGCCGCGCACTGGTCATCTCGGCGCTGCTGCCCCAGGACGAGGACCCGGCCGGCACCTATCTGCTGCCCGAGCGCGGCACCCGCTCGGTGCGCACCGCGCCCTACCCGTTCACGCCCGGACAGCGGCTGCTGATCGTCACCGGGGAGACCTTCACGCCCGGCACCCGGGGCATCGGCAGCGTCGCCGCCCGCTACGAGCGCCTCGCCGCCTGGACCTACCAGCGCTTTCCGTCGGCCCGGCTCGCCCACCGCTGGGCGACCCAGGACAACGACACCACCGACCGGCTGCCGTACATCGGGCGCTTCCACCCCGCCTCGGAACACGCCTGGGTCGCCACCGGGTTCGGGGGCTGGGGCATGAGCTCGGGCGTACTGGCCGGCCGGCTGCTGAGCGCGCACATCAGCGGGGCGCCGCTGCCGCCCTGGGCACGGCTGTACGACCCGGTGCGGCTGCGGCCCCGCGAGGCACCCGCGCTGCTGCGCATACAGTCCGCCGTCGCCCGCCGCTACGTCGGCGACCGGCTGCGCCCCTCCTACGTCGACTCGGTGGACGAGATCGCCCCGGGCACCGGCGCGATCGTCCGTGTGGGCGGGCGGCGCTGCGCGGTGCACCGGACGCCCGAGGGAGAGCTGCGCGCCCTCTCGCCGCGCTGCACCCATCTGGGGTGCCTGGTGCGGTTCAACGACGCCGAGGCGGCCTGGGAGTGCCCCTGCCACGGCTCCCGGTTCGGCACCGACGGCGGCGTCATCCAGGGCCCGGCGACCCGGCCGCTGGAGCCGCGTGACCTCGGCGAGGAGTGAACGCGGGGCCGCTTGGACCGGGCGGGTGACCGGGCGGCGCCGACGGGCGGTGTGTGCCGGGAAGCGGGGAAGAGCCCCGTCTGGCGTCCGAAATCATATTTTCCGCTCGAAGCGAGGTCCCCGACCCATGAGCGAGCCCCTGAGCACGTCCCCGCCCGTCCCTGACGGTCCGCCCGCCCACCGGCACCGGCGGCTGCGCCGCCTCGCGCTCCTGTGCGCGGCCGGCGCCCTGCTGACCACCGGCGTGACGGCGGCGCCCGCCGGGCCCGCCCGAGGGGTGCCCGACCCCCGCGGCCAGGTCACGGCCCGGCCGCTGAACCTCCTGCTGGTCGGCCTCGACACCCGCGAGGGCCTCACGAAGCGGCAGCGCGACCGGCTCCACGTGGGCGGTACCGCGTGCGAGTGCACGGACGTCATGATGCTGCTGCACCTGTCGGCCGACCGCCGCCGTGCCTCGCTCGTGAGCATTCCGCGGGACTCCTGGGTCCGGTTCGCGCCGCACCGGGAGAAGGAACCGGAGGGCAAGGCGACCGGGCCCCGGCCCGGCACCCACCAGGGGAAGATCAACGCCGCGCACCGGCACGGCGGCCCCCAACTGACCGTCCGCACCGTGGAACAGGCCACCGGCGTGGACATCGATCACTATCTGGAGACCGACTTCGCCGGGTTCGTCCGCGCCGTCGACCGGCTCGGCGGCGCCCCCGTGTGCACCCGCGAGGACCTCCACGACGCCAACTCCGGGCTGGCCATGCCCGCCGGCTCGCACCACACCGACGGCCGCGAGGCGCTGCGCTTCGTCCGCGCCCGGCATGTGCAGCCGCCCGGCGACCTGGGGCGGGTGCGCCGTCAGCAGCAGCTCATGGCGGGCATGATGCGCCGGCTCACCGACCCCGGGATCACCGGCCGTCCGGCCCGGCTGCTCGACGCGGTGCGGGCCCTGCGCGGCACCGTGCGCACCGACCCGGGGCTGACCGCGGCACGGCTCGTGGAGATCGGGCGGTCGCTGCGCGGACTCGACGGCGACCACATGGAGTTCGCGACCGTCCCCATCGAGAAGTTCGACCACCGGGTGCCCGGCTGGGGCTCGACGCTCGTCTGGGACGCCCCGCGCGCCCGGCTGCTCTTCCGCACGCTGCGCGCCGACCGGCCGCTGCGCTCCGAACCCCGGCTGGGACCGCCGCCCGGCACCCGCCCGGTGGCCGCCGACCCGGCCCGTATCGCGGTGCGGGTGCGGGGGGCGGGCGGCGCCGGGGACCGGATGGCGCGCCGGCTGCGGGACACCGGGTTCGACGTCGCCGCGCGGCACCCCGGCGAGCCGGGGCAGGCGGACGGCATGCTCACCGGGCGCACCGAGATCCGCTACGCGCCGGACCTCAGGAGCGAGGCCCGGGCGCTGGCCACCGCGCTGCCCGGGGCGGTGCTCGTCCCGGTGCCGGGCCACGGCGGGACGTTCGTGATCCGGCCCGGGCTGACCGGCACGCGGGTCGTCCGCGTCGTCCACGACCGCAGCAGCGTGGAGGGGGCACCGGCCTCCGCCACGGCCCTGGCCTGCGACCCCTCGGGCGGGCTGCTCGGACCCGCGGGGGAGTGACGGCCCGGCGCCGCGGTCGGAGCCGGTCGGGGCCGGTCGGGGCCGGTCAGATCCAGTCAGAGCCGGTCAGAGCCAGTCCGGGTCGGTGTCCAGGACGGTCGTGTCGAGCGACTCCAGCAGCGCGAACTGGACCCGGGTGCGCGGCAGTTCCCACCGGTAGAAGTACCGGGCCGCCTGCCGCTTGCCCTGGAGGAAGGCGGCATCGGCCGGGCGTGCCGCCGCCCCGGCCGGTGCGCCGTCGGCGGCCAGGAACTGGCCCAGCCAGATCCAGGCGACGACGACGTGCCCGACGGCCTCCAGATACACGGTCGAGTTCGCCAGCGCCGTGGTGGCCCCGCCGGGCCCGTCCTGCCACAGCCGGGCCGTGACCTCGACGACCCGCTGCCACGCGCCGGCCAGCGCGTCCGCGAGCCGTGCCGCCTCGCCGCCCGCCCGCCGGGCCCGCTCGACCGTCCGGCCGACGGCCTCGCCGAGCGCGCGCAGCCCGGCGCCGTCCTGCATCACGGCCTTGCGGCCCAGTAGATCGAGGCCCTGGATGCCGTGTGTGCCCTCGTGGATGGGGTTGAGCCGGTTGTCCCGGTAGTGCTGCTCGACGTCGTGGTCGCGGGTGTAGCCGTAGCCGCCGTGCACCTGGACGGCCAGGTCGTTGGCCGCCAGACACCACTGCGAGGGCCAGCTCTTCGCGATCGGGGTCAGCACGTCCAGCAGCAGCCCGGCACGGGCGCGGGCCTCCGGCGTCGGCGCCGAGTGCTGTTCGTCGACGAGCCGGGCGCAGTACAGCAGCAGGCCCGACGCGCCCTCGACATAGGACTTCTGCGCCAGCAGCATCCGCCGGACGTCGGCGTGCTCGACGATCGGCACCTGCGGCGTCCGCGGGTCCTTGCCGGGTCCGCCCCGCAGCGGCCGCCCCTGCGGCCGTTCCCTCGCGTACCGCAGCGACTTGAGATAGCCCGTGTACCCGAGGGCCATGGCGCCGGCGCCCACGCCGATACGCGCGTCGTTCATCATGTGGAACATGTACGCGAGCCCGCGGTGCGGCTCGCCGACCAGTTCCCCGACGGCACCGGCGGCGCCACCCGGCCGGAAGGCGGTGCCCTCGCCGAAGGCGAGCAGGGTGTTCGTCGTGCCGCGGTAGCCCATCTTGTGGTTCAGCCCGACGGTGGTGACGTCGTTGCGCTCGCCCGGCGAACCGTCCGGCCCCACCAGGTACTTGGGGACGATGAACAGCGAGAGCCCCTTGACCCCCGGCGGGCCTCCGGGGATCCGGGCCAGCACGAGATGGACGATGTTGCGGGACAGCTCGTGGTCGCCGCCGGAGATCCACATCTTGGTGCCGAACAGCCGGTAGCCGCCGTCCGGTTGCTCCTCGGCGCGGGTCGCGACGTCCGCCAGCGAGGAGCCCGCCTGCGGCTCGGACAGGCACATGGTGCCCAGGAACCGGCCGTCGAGCATCGGCTGCACATAGGTGGCGATCTGCTCGGGGGAGCCGTGGGCGCCCAGCAGACGGGCGTTGCCGAGGGTGAGGAACGGGTAGGCGGCGGTGGCGATGTTGGCGGCCTGGAACCAGGCGAAGCAGGCGGTCGTCACGGTGTGCGGCAGGCCCATGCCGCCGGCCTCCGGACCGACCGCGGCGGCCAGCAGCCCGGAGTCGGCGAAGACCTTCAGCGCCTCGGCGGCCTCCGGGACGGTGTGGACGCGTTCGCCGTCGAACCAGGGCTCCTCCAGGTCGTTCTTCCTGTTGTGCGGCGCGAAGTGCTCGCCGGCGATCCGCTCGCTGAGCGTGAGCGCGTCGTCGAACGTCTCCCGGGAGTGCTCGGCGTACCGATCCCGGTGCGTCAACTCCTCGGTGTCCAGCCAGGTGTAGAGCTGGAAGTCGAGATCGCGGCGGGAGAGCAGGAGCGAGGGTGTGGCCATGGTCGGTCCGATCCCGTGAGACGGCGGGGACGCGCGGCGCGCCGCCTCCCGCGGGCGGACGGTCCCGGGGCCGGGCGTGATCCGGCATCCGGGCGTACCGGGCGGACAGCGCGGTTAAGCGCCCGCTTATGCTCGGCTCCGGGGCGGCACGCTGTCAACGCCCGGCCGTGGCACCGGCATCGGCGCCGGAGGCGATGTGCCGCCCGGTGTCCCGTCCCGGCCCCCGTACGGGGCGGGACACCGGGCGGGGCTCAGGGTTTGCGGGCGACGCCCGCGTACATCGTCAGCTGTTCCGGAGGGAGCGTGGCGGCGGCCTCCGGGTCGGGCCGCCACGCCTGGACCATGGTGATGCCGGGCTCCAGCAGCTCCAGCCCGTCGAAGAAGCGGGCGACCTGGGCGCGGGTGCGCGGCGTGATCGGGGTGCCGCCGCGCTGGTAGATGCCGGACACATCGCCCAGACGTGCCGACAGCTCCTCGTCCGGCACATCGGCTATCCCGTGCGACAGGCACAGGAAGCTGCCCGGGGCCAGCTCCTCCAGCAGCGCGGAGACGATCTCGTACGGCTTCCAGTCCTCGGGCACGAAGTGCAGCAGCGCGTTGACCGACAGGGCCACCGGCTGCTCCAGGTCCAGCGTGCCCCGCAGCTCCTCCGCATCGAGGATGGCGCGGGGCTCGCGGACGTCGGCCTGGAGGTAGGCGGTGCGGCCCTCGGGGGTGCTGTGCAGGAGGGCCTGTGCGTACTGGAGGACGATGGGGTCGTTGTCGGTGTAGACGACGCGGGATTCGGGTGCGACGCCCTGTGCGACCTGGTGGAGGTTGGGCTGTGTGGGGATGCCCGAGCCGATGCCCAGGAACTGGCGGATGCCGTACTCGGCGGTCAGGGTGCGGGTGGCCCGGATCATGAAGTCCCGGTTGGCCCGCGCCGCCGGCACGATCTGGGGCAGGGTGGCGACGGCCGCCTCGGCGGCCCGGACATCCACCTCGTAGTGCGTCTTGCCGCCGAGGTAGTAGTCGTACATGCGGGCCACATGGGGCTTGCCGGCGTCCCCCGACGCCGCTTCGCCGGGGCGTGCCATCGCGTTCTCCGTCATCAGCGCGTGTCCAGAGGTCGAGTCGGTCAGGGCTTGCGTGCCACGCCGGCGAACATGCTCGGCTCGCCGTCCTTGAGTTCGGTCTCCGTGCCGGCGTCGGGACGCCAGTGGTGGGCCATGGTGATGCCCGGGTCGATCAGCTCCAGCCCGTGGAAGAACCGGGCGATCTCGGCGCTGTCGCGCAGCCGCAGGGTGGTGCCGCCCCGGGAGTAGATCTCCTCCACCCGCCGTCCGAGCGCGGCCAGTTCGGGATCGCCGACGTCCGTGGTGGCGTGCGACAGACACAGGAAGCTGCCCGGGGCCAGCCGGGACATCAGGCCGTCGAGGATCTCGTAGGGGCCCCACTCGTCCGGGACGAAGTGGAAGAGCGCGTTGACCGACAGGGCGACCGGCCGGTCGAGGTCCAGGGTGCTGCGCAGCTCGCCGGAGTCCAGGATCGTCTCCGGCTTGGAGGCGTCGGCCTGGAGGTAGGCGGTGCGGCCCTCGGGGGTGCTGTGCAGGAGGGCCTGTGCGTACTGGAGGACGATGGGGTCGTTGTCGGTGTAGACGACGCGGGATTCGGGTGCGACGCCCTGTGCGACCTGGTGGAGGTTGGGCTGGGTGGGGATGCCCGAGCCGATGTCCAGGAACTGGCGGATGCCGTAGTCCTCGACGAGCGTGCGGGTCGCCCGGATCATGAAGTCCCGGTTCGCGCGGGCCATGGCTCCCGCGAACGGCACGGTGGCGATGACCGCTTCCGCCGCCTGGACGTCGACCTCGTAGTGGGTCTTGCCGCCCAGGTAATAGTCGTACATCCGTGCGGAGTGCGGCTTGCTGGTGTCAATGACGGGGTTGTTCCCCTGGTCGGTCATCGCGTGCTCCGTTCCGGGTTCCGGGAAGTGGCTGGCGTCAGTCGGTGGCGAGCAGGAAGTCCGCGGCCCCCTGCTTGGCGCCCCGGAGGAAGGTCTCGAACTCGTGGGTGGTGTAGATGAGCGCGGGCCCTTCCGGGTCGGTCGACTGACGCAGGGCGACCCTGCCGTCGCCAAGCTTCATCGCCTCGACACAGCTGCCGCCGTTGGTGCCGCTCCAGGGCTTGTGCCAGCCCTCGCTGCCGAGGTCCTTGGCCGGCATGCCGTTGTATATCCGAGGCGGATAACCCCTGTGACCCATGGTTCAGAACTCCTTGCGGATGTCACCGAGGACGGCCTCGGTGTGTGGTACTGGCGCGGCCTGCGCGCCCATGCGGTCCAGCACCTCCAGGTACGCGGCGGTCTCCGGACGCTGGTCCAGATACGCGGCACCCGTGAGGCTCTCCGTGTAGACGATGTCCGGAAGCTCCGGGATGTCGAAGCGGAAGAGCTGGAACGGCCCGAACATGCCGGGGTGCGGCCCGGAGCTGAACGGGATGATCTGCAACGTGATGTTGGGGCGCGCGGTCAGCTCCACGAGCCGGTCGATCTGGGCTCGCATCACCGCCGGTGACCCCACGTGACGACGCAGTACCTGCTCGTCGAGCACGGCCCACAGCACGGGGGCCTCCGGGCCGTCGAGCAGCTGCTGACGGCCCATACGGAGCGCGACCCGGCGGTCGAGCTCCTCGTCGCTCGCGTTCGGGAAGCCGGTGCGCAGCAGGGCACGGGCGTAGTCCGGGGTCTGGAGCAGCCCGGGTACGCAGTGCGGTTCGTAGGCCCGGATCAGGCTGGCCTCGCCCTCCAGGCTCACGTACAGGCTGAACCAGGCAGGCAGTACATCGCGGAAGCTGTGCCACCAGCCGGGCCGGTTCGCCTCCTCCACGAAGGAGAGGAACGATTCGACCTCCTCGTCGGAGAGGCCGTAGACCCGCAGGAGCTTCTCCACGTACGGCGGCTTGAGGCCGACCTCCGCCTTCTCCATACGGCGCACGGTGGTCGTGTTGACACTCAGCGCGTGCGCTGCGTCATTGAACGAACACCCTGCGCGCTCGCGGAGGTCCCGCAGCCGCAGTCCCAGGACGATCTGCCCCACCGTCGCGGAACGGGTCTCGGCCACGCGTGCCTCCTCAACTGCCTTTGTCTGCGCATCGTTGACGGTTCAGCAGTGTGCCACGGCTCTTGTGCAGCAGCCATACTGCCCGTGCGATTCTGCGAATTGCAGATCTCCTCTTGCCATCTGCTTCTGAGCGACGCATAGTGAACAGGTGACCGAGCTCATGAGGTCGCGGCCCCGGAGTCGCACCGCATCGTTCGCGCTGCCGGAGGGCAGCCCCGGCGCCAGGCCGGCGGCCCTGCGGCCGTCCCGCCCGTGTCCCGGGCCGGGGCGTCATGCGGAGAGCACGCCGGAAGCCGTCCTCTCCCTCCGCAGGTAGACGGAAGGCGTACCGCCCGTGGCCCCCTCGTACTCTCCCGCGCCGCTCGCCCTGCCGCAGCCCGCCGGTTCCGGCGCCTCCGCCGGCCCCGTCCGCCGCGAAGGTTTCGAGCTGCCCGCGCACACCTCCTCCGTCTCCCGGGCGAGGTCCCGGCTCAGCGGCCAGCTGCGCCGCTGGGGATTCCCGGAGGAGCTGGGGCACACGGCCCTGCTGGTGATCTCCGAGTTCGTGACCAACGCCGTCCTGCACACCGACAGCGGCCGCATAGGGTGCAACATCCAGCTCGACGGGCAGCGGCTGCGTATCGAGGTCACCGACGAGGGCACCGAACGCTGTGTGCCCCGGGCCCGCTCCGCCGCCCCCGAGGAGGTCGGCGGCCGGGGGCTCCAGCTCGTCGGTGCGCTCACCGAACGCTGGGGCGTCTCCGCCGGCGACACCCCCTGCGGCCGCAAGGTGTGGGCCGAACTCGGCACCTGCTGACGCGGCTGCCGCCCGTCCGCCTGTCACGGCGCTCCCCTTCCGGGTGATGCACCGCTCGCGTCCCGTCCGCCCTTTTCGGCGTCTTTCAGCGTCTTCTGCGTTGTTCGCGTCTTCAGCGTTTCGGCGTCTTCGGTGTTCCGGTGTTTCCGGTGTTTCCGGCGTTCGCCCTCGGATTCCTCCGTGCCCCGCCGCCGTCGGCGGGGATTCCTCGTCGGTCGACGGCCTCCTTCGGTCGGCTCCGGGCTTCTCCAGGCGTCATTTCCCCGTAGGGAAAAGGGACTTGGCGTGGTGCGGGTGGCAGGCCCGTGCCATCCTCTCCCGGGAACGATGTGCGCACGCACGGGCGTGCGGGGGAGACGTGAGGCGGGAAATGCGGGACAACTGGGCCGACGAGGGCACTTCCACCACCGATGCCTTCGGAGTGGATGTGACCACCCCGAGCGTCGCGCGGATGTACGACCACTACCTCGGCGGCAAGGACAACTACGCCGTGGACCGTGAGGCCGTCGCCGAGCTGGACAAGACGGTGCCCAGCACCAAACCGCTCGCCCTCAACAACCGGCGTTTCCTGCGGCGCGTGGTGCGAGTGCTGGCCACCGACTACGGCATCCGCCAGTTCCTCGACCACGGTTCCGGGCTGCCCACGCAGGACAACGTGCACGAGGTCGCCCAGCGCGTCGACCCGGCCTCCCGCGTCGTCTACGTCGACAACGACCCCATCGTCCTGGCGCACGGCCGCGCGCTCCTGGAGGAGAACGACCGGACGAGCGTCATCCAGGCCGATATGCGGGACACGGAGGAGATCTTCGCGCACCCGGACGTGCGGCGTCTGATCCGGCTCGACGAGCCGGTCGCCGCGCTCTTCGTCTCGGTGATGCACTGCATCCCCGACTCCTCGGACCCGGCCGCGCTGGTGCGCCGGGTGATGGACCGGCTGCCCAGCGGCAGCCTCATCGTGATCAACCAGTTGGTGAGCCACGACCGGTCCGTGCGCGACTTCGTCACCTCGTTCATGGACGAGAACACGCACGGCAACTGGGGCCGGGTCCGCGAACCGCACGAGGTCGAGCGGTACTTCGAGGGGCTGGAGGTGCTCGACCCGGGCCTCGGGGAGATCAACGACTGGCGGCCCGACTCCGAGCTGGGCCCGCGGCAACTCACCGACGAGTGGTTCGAGTTCGGCGGCGTCGCCCGCAAGCCCTGACTCCGGAAACGGGGGCCCGGCCCCGGAAGCGCGGGCCTGCTCCTGCGATGCGGGCCGACCCCCCAGGGGCGCGGCCCGCGGTCACATCTCGTTCAGCAGGTTCTCCAGGAAGAGGCCGGTTCTGCCCGGTGGTTCGGCCATCGCGCACAGCCGGTCCATCACCACCATGTAGCCCTCCACCTCCTCGCGCTTCTCCAGGTAGAGCGAGGAGGAGAGCTGTTCGAGATACACGATGTCCGGCAGGTCCGGCTCCGAGAAGCGCAGTATCGTCACCGGGCCGCCCGCTGCCGCCAGACCGCCGATGCTGAATGGCGCGATCTGGAGGGTGACGTTGCTCTGCCGGTTGACGGCGATCAGATGCTCGATCTGCTCCCGCATCACCGCGTGCCCGCCCAGCGGACGGCGCAGCGCCGCCTCGTCCAGCACGGCCCACAGCCGCGGCCCGTGCTGGACGTGCAGGATGTCCTGCCGCCGCATCCGCAGATCGATACGGCGCTCGGCCTGCTGCTCGCTGTCCCGCGGGTGGCCGAGCCGGATGACCTCGCGTGCGTAGTTCTTCGTCTGGAGCAGACCCGGGATGAACTGCACCTCGTACGTACGGATGACGGAGGCCGCCTCCTCCATCCCGATGAGGCGGTCGAACCACGGCGACATGACATCGCTGTACTTCTGCCACCAGCCGGGGTTGCCGGCCTGGCGCGCGAGCTGGAGGTACTCCTCCCGCTCCTGCGGGTCCCACACCTCGTACAGCGTCAGCAGATCGGCGATGTCGCGTTCCTTGCAGCCCACCCGGCCGAGCTCCAGTCGGCTGATCTTGGCGTGCGAGCCGCGGATCGCCTCGCCCGCCTCCTCGCGGGTGATTCCGTGTGCTTCCCGGAGGCGGCGCAGCTGGGTTCCCAGCACGATGCGCAGGATGGTCGGCCCACCTCTGGGGTGGTCCGGTACCCGCCCGAACGGCCCTCCCCGCTCCGGCTGAGCCGGCACCGCTTGCCTCGCTGACATCAAGGCTCCTGCCTTGTCTCCCTGAGTGACGTTCCGAACGCTCAGTGTCCCACTCGTGCAACCGGTCGTACAGCCGGTTGTATACCGCCGACCTGTGCCATGCATATGCGCCGCCGCCACATGCCCGAGGCATGTGGCGGCGGCAGAGGGGGAATCGACGGGCGCCCCCCTGTGCCGGGGCGCCCGCGGTCCTCAGTCCTGGAGGTCCAGGAGGTCGTCGAAGTCGCCGTCCTTGGCGCCCTGGACGAACGCCGCGATCTCCGCCGGCGTGTAGACGAGCGCCGGGCCCGACGGGAAACGGGAGTTGCGGACGGCGACGCCCTTGCCGGGCAGGGTCGCCACCTCGACGCAGTTGCCGTTGGGGTTGCTGCGACGGCTCTTGCGCCAGACCGCGCCCTCGATACGGGTGGCCTCGATGCCGTTCTCGATCTGCATGTACCTCTCCCTTGGGTCTTCAGTGTCCCCCGTGAGCGGTTGCGACACAGGGAGCGTCTCACAACTCGGCGTCCTTGCAGATGTAATTGCAGATGTACTTGCGGAAGTAAGTACGCGGCCGGGAGAATGGCGTCTGTAGTCCAGCCGTGACGCAACTCGACGTTGGCACCGCGGAGTTCGAGCGCTTCAGTCCCCAACAGGAGCCCCAGTGACCGCACAAGGCACCGAACACCTCGCGCAAGTGGAACTGGACGACGACCTCGGCTGCGACCATCCGCTCACGCGGTTGTGCCTCCTGCTGGAGATCGCCGAACAGCCCGAGTGGCTGCGGGACCTCGTTCCCCAGGCCGCCGCCCGCCGGACCGCCTAGCCGTCGGCCGGGGGCGGCCCGCGAGGCCCGGCGCACCTTCCCTCGCGACACCGCAACACCTCCCTCCGCGCGAGGCTCCAACGGCCTCCTTCCCGGCGGGACTTCAGCGGGCCCGCACGCATCCGCTCCGTCCGGCGAACGCCCCCGCGAGGGCCCTCGGCAGCCGGTGCGCATGGACGATCTCCAGCCGGGAGACGGCGCGGGTCAGCGCGACATAGAGCAGCCGGAGGCCGTGCTCCCCGGCGGCCGTCAGCTCCGCGGGTTCGGCCAGGACGACGTGGTCGAACTCCAGGCCCTTGGCGAGACCGGCCGGCACCACGGTCACCCGTGCCCCGCCGTCGTCCTCGCCGGGCGCCGCCGTGGCCAGGCCCGCCGTCCGGAGCGCGGCCGTCAGCTCGGGCACCCGCGCGTCGGCCGCGATGACCGCGAGCGAACCCTCCAGACGCAGCGCGGCGGCGGCCGCTTCCACGACCGCCCTGGGCACCGCACCGGCGTCGGGCGCCCGGCGGGTGCGCAGGGCGCCGTCCGTGCGCAGGGACCGGGCCGGCGGTACGTCGATGTCCAGCTCCCGGAGCAGCCGGTTGGCCGGCTCGATCAGCGCGGCGGGCACCCGGAACCCGGTGGTCAGCGGCACCACCCGGGCGTCCGCCGCGCCGAGGTGGGCCAGTTGCGCGGGCCAGGAGCGGGCCGCCCAGGGGGTGGTGCCCTGCGCCAGATCGCCCAGGACGGTCAGCGAGCCGAAGCGGCTGCGGCGGGCCAGCACCCGGCACTCCATGGGGGAGAGGTCCTGCGCCTCGTCGACCACGACGTGGGCGTAGCTCTCCTCGGGGTGTGCCAGCAGTCCGGCGGCCTCGTCCAGGAGCAGCAGGTCCGCCTCCGACCAGCGGGCGGTGCGTGCGGTGCGGGCCCGGCGCGGCTCCCAGGCCAGCGCCGTCACCTCGTCGGGGCCGAGGAGCCCCTCGCCCGCGCGCGCCAACTCCTCGGCGTCGCCCAGCAGTCCGGCGACGACCTCGGTGGCGCGTACGCGCGGCCACACCTCGTCGAGGAAGGCGGTGACGGCACGCGCCCGGCCGATGCGGCGCTCCCAGGCGGCGCCGGGCGGCCCGGCCCGGCGTTCGGCCCGGGCCCGCAACAGCGCCACGACGCGGGCCCGTACCCGCTCCCTGCCCACCTCGTAGGGCGGCTGCTGGGCGAGCGTCTCCTCGACGACCGTGCGCAGTTCGTCCGCGGGCAGCCGCCAGCGGTACGAGCCGTCCGGCACCGTGAGCGGCTCCGCCGGCGGCCGTACCCGGGAGTGGAGCGCGCGGTGCAGGACGGTGGCCATCCGCGCCGAGTGCTTCAGCGCCGTGGTGCGCGGCGGGTCCTCGGCGCGGACCACGTGCGCGGGCAGGAGATCGGCGACCCGGCACTGGCGCACCCCCACCTCGCCGAGGGACGGCAGCACCTCGGAGATGTAGCGCAGGAAAGCCCTGTTGGGGCCGACCACGAGCAGCCCGCCCCGCTCGATCCGGCGGGGATGGGTGTACAGCAGATAGGCGGCGCGGTGCAGGCCGACCGCCGTCTTGCCGGTGCCGGGCGCCCCTTGGACGCACACCGAACCGGACGGCCCGGCACGCACGATGTCGTCCTGCTCGGGCTGGATGGTGGCGACGATGTCCCGCATCGGGCCGACCCGGGGGCGTTCGATCTCGTGGGCGACGATACGGCTGCGGTACGCGCCGTCCGCACCGGCGTCCTCGGTGCCGGGCGCGCCGAGCGGCTCGTCCTCCAGTCCGGTCAGCTCCTCGGGCGCGCCGCTGCTGCCGGGCGCCCAGCCGAAGCGGCGGCGGACGGCCACGCCCTGCGGTTCGCGGGCCGTGGCCTGGTAGAAGGCGCGGGAGACGGGGGCGCGCCAGTCGAGGACGAGCGGCGGCGCCGACGGGTGTTCGGAGATCCGGCGCCGGCCGATGTGGTAGCGCTGGCCCGCGTGTTCGCCGGCCTCCGCGCCGGTCTTCTCGCCGGCCGGTGCGAAGTCGAGTCTGCCGAAGAAGGGCGGTCCGGCCGGCTCCTCGCGCAACTCCTTGGCCTGGCTGCGCAGATACCGGCCGAGTGCCTCGGCTCCGGCGCCGTCCCCGGCGACGCCCTCCTGTGCGTCGTCGCCCGTGTGTGCGCCGCGCAGGATCCCGGCGCCTTCCCGGACGCGGTGCTGTGCGGCGTCGACGGAGCGCTCCAGCGCGGCGCGGCATGCCGCGATGTGGGCGCGCTCGGCGTCCAGTTCGGCTCGCAGGGCCTCCTCGTGCGCGGTGTCGTGCGGTGCTGCGCCGTCCCCGGGCGGGCCGGTGCGCCGTGCCGCGCGGGGGCCCGGCGCGTGGGCGGTTCCGGGGGCGCCGGACGGTGTGCGGGCTCCGGTCATGGACGGTTCTCCTCCTCGGACGGGGCAGGCGGGACGGCGGGACGACGGGGCTGCGGGGCGGTGAGGCGCCGGGGCGCGGTCGGTCAGCGGTATGCGGCGAGGCCGGTGCGCAGCAGGGCGAAGGCGTGGTGTGCGTCCCGTTCGGCGCGGGGGAGCAGGGCGGCGGCAGCGGCCCCGTCGGCGATCTGCCGCCAGTTGCCGGTGGCCAGTACGCGCTGGGTGGAGACGATCTGGCCGGCGGCCACGCGGGCGGTCAGCGCCGTGCGCTCCGCGTCCGGCGCCGCGCGTTCCAGGGCGGCGGCGAGCGCTTCCTCGGAGCGGGCCGTGTAGGTGTGCAGCCGGGCGAGCAGGCTCGGCGTTCCGTACAACAGCCGGTGGAAGGCGAGGACTTCGGGTGCGTCGCACAGTCCGGTGACCGGGTCGTGTGCCCGGAGCCCGGCGAGGAAGTGCTCTTCGAGCGCCGTGAGCGGTGTGCGGCCGTCCGGTCTGCCGGTGACGACCCGGGCCGCCTCGTCCTCGTGGTCGGCGAAGCGGTGCAGGGCCATGTCCTCCTTGGCGGGGAAGTAGCGGAACAGTGTCGGCTTGGAGACCTCGGCCGCCTCGGCGATCTCGGAGACCGAGACCCGGTCGAACCCCTTCTCCAGGAAGAGGGCGACGGCCGCGTCGGAGATGGCCCGGTAGGTGCGCTGCCGCTTGCGCTCGCGCAGGCCGGTGGGGTGCTCGCTCATGGGGAGGACGGTAACAGAGAAAATGTGACTCGGTTAAATTAGTTTCCAGTTATCAGGTGAGAGGGCGGGGCGGAAGTACCTTTTGCGGGCTTTTGTGGGGGCTGCTGTAGTGGAGCGGGAACCGCCGCCCGGCCGCGGCGGGGCCTCTGCGAGGCGGCGGGGCGAGCCGGTGTGCTCCCGGAAGCCGACCGACGTCGCAGAACGTCACACGTCATACACCGCCAGAGAGCAGGGAATGGGCATGGCTGACTTCCTCACCGATGTGCAGACACTCCGTGACCGCGCGCGGGACGGCATCATGAGCGGCCCGGTGACCACCTCCTACGGCACCGACGTCGACCGGGTCATCGAGCTGCTCAACGCGGCGCTCGCCACCGAACTCGTCTGCGTACTGCGGTACCGCCAGCACCACTTCGCCGCCAAGGGGCTCGACTCCGAGCCGGTCGCCGAGGAGTTCCTGGAACACTCCAACGAGGAACAGGACCACGCCGACCAGATCGCGGCCCGCATCCACCAGCTGGGCGGGACGGCCCTGATGAACCCGGCCGAGTTGCTGGGCAGATCCCACTCCGAGTACGTGACCTCGGACGATCTGACCGAGATGATCCGCGAGAACCTCATCGCCGAGCGCATCGCGATCGCCTCGTACACCGAGATGATCAACTGGATCGGCTCCGCCGACCCCACCACCCGGCGCGTGCTGGAGAACGTCCTGGAGAAGGAGGAGGAGCACGCGGACGACATGCTCACCTTCCTCCAGCCGCAGCACTGACCCGGCCGGCGCCGGCCCCGCGCACGGCCAGGCGGCGCCGCACGCGCAGTGGCCCCATGACGCGGAGTGCCCCATGACGACCCCCGACCTCGGCTCCTCCGGCGGCGCCGACCCGTTCTCCGATCTGCTCGACCGGTTCTTCGGCACCTCGCCCCACTCCTCGCCGCCCGCGGTGCAGCGGGTGCCGGTCGGCCGCCTGCTGACCGACGCGGCCCGGGACCTGCTCGCCCGCGCCTGCGCCCGCGCCGGGGAGGACGGCAGCGGTGATCTCGACACCGGACATCTGCTGTGGGCGGCCACCCGCATCGACCCGGCACGCTCCCTGCTCTCCCGCGCCGGAGCCGACCCGGACGCGCTGGCCTCCGCCCTCGCCCGGGCCCTCCCCGGGGAGAGCGGCACCCCTTCGGCCGAACCCGGGCTCACCCCGGCGGCCAAGCGGGCGCTGAGCACCGCCCACCGCCGCTCACGGGCCGCCGGGGCCTCCTACATCGGGCCGGAACACCTCCTCAGGGCCCTGCTCGACGACCCGGACGCGGCCGCCGCGCGGTTCCTGGCCGGACAGGGCGCCGACACCGAACGGCTGGGGCGGGACGCCGAGGCCGCCGCGCAGCGCGACGGCCCGGCCGCGGGCGGACGCGGCGCGAGCGGCACCCCGACCCTGGACGCGTACGGCAGGGACCTCACCGAGGAGGCGAGGGCCGGCCGGCTCGACGTCGTCGTGGGCCGGGCCGACGAGGCCGAGCAGACGCTGGAGATCCTCGCCCGGCGGACCAGGAACAGCCCGGTGCTGATCGGTGAGCCGGGGGTGGGCAAGACCGCCGTCGTCGAGGGCATCGCCCAGCGCATCGTCGCGGGGGACGTGCCCGGCACCCTCCGGGACGTCCGGGTGGTGGGCCTGGATCTGCCGGCGCTCGTCGCCGGCTCGAAGCACCGGGGCGATTTCGAGGAGCGGCTCAAGAAGGTCGTCGACGAGGTGAAGGCGCGGAAGGAGTCGGTGATCCTGTTCATCGACGAGCTGCACACCGCCGTCGGCGCCGGGTCCGGGGGCGAGGGCGCCATGGAGGCGGGCGCCGTCCTCGAACCGGCGCTGGTACGCGGCGAGTTGCACATCGTCGGCGCCACCACGCTGGACGAGTACCGCCGGCACGTGGAGAAGAACGCGGCACTGGAGCGCCGCTTCCAGCCGGTGCTGGTGGCCGAGCCGGGCGTCGCGGAGACGGTGCGGATCCTCCGGGGCCTGCGCGACTCCTACGAGGCGCACCACCAGGTCCGCTTCACCGATGCGGCGCTGGCCGCCGCGGCCGAGCTGGCCGACCGCCACCTCACCGACCGCTTCCTGCCCGACAAGGCCGTCGACCTGATGGACACGGCGGGCGCCCGCGTCCGGATGCGGGCGCTCGGCCGCTCGACGGAGGTGACCGGCCGCGAGGATCAACGCGCCCGGCTCCGGCGGGAGAAGGACCAGGCCGTCGCCGCGGAGGACTTCGAGCGCGCGGGCGGCCTCAAGCGGCGCATCGCCGAGGTCGAGGCCGAGCTGGCGGGCGTCCGGGAGCGGCGCGAGGGCGTCATGGCGGTACGGGCCGAGGACGTCGCCGAGGTGGTCTCCCGGCGCACCGGCATCCCCGTCGCCCGGTTGACCGAGAGCGAGAACGACCGGCTGATGAAGCTGGAGGAGTCGCTGCACGCCCGGGTCGTCGGGCAGGACGAGGCCGTCACGGCGGTCGCGCGGGCGGTACGCCGCAACTGCTCGGGCGTGGGCGATCCGGACCGGCCGGCCGGCTCGTTCCTCTTCCTCGGCCCGCCCGGCGTCGGCAGGACCGAACTGGCCAAGGCGCTGGCCGAGTTGCTCTTCGGGGACGAGAGCCGGCTCGTCCGGATCGACATGGGCGGGTTCCGGGAGAAGCACACGGTCTCCCGGCTGGTGGGCGCGCCGCCCGGGCACGCCGGGCACGAGGAGGAGGGGCAGCTCACCGGCAGGGTCCGCGGGCAGCCGTACAGCATCGTGCTGTTCGACGAGATCGAGAAGGCGCACCCGGATGTGTTCGACGTGCTGATGCAGGTGCTGGACGACGGCCGGCTGACCGATGCGCGGGGCCGCACCGTCGACTTCCGGCACACGCTGGTGATCATGACGAGCACCCTCGGGTCCCGGCTCCTCCTCGACCACGAGGGGGACGTCGACGCGGTCCGCGACCAGCTGCGCGAGCGGATCGACGCCGGCTTCCTGCCCGCGTTCCTCCACCGCGTCGACGAGATCGTGGTCTTCCACGCGCTCGCCGAGCAGGACCTCGACCGGATCCTCGATCTGCTGCTGGAGGCCGGCGTACGGCGGCTGGCGGCGCAGGACATCACGCTGGAGGTGACCGGCGCCGCCCGGCGGCTGCTCCTCGCACACGGACACCGGCCGGAGTGCGGGGCGCGCCCGCTGCGCCGCACCATCCGGACCGAACTGGACAACCGGCTGGCCGACTTCCTGCTCGGCGGCGAGGCAGGGCCCGGCGACAGGCTCGTCGCCGATGTGCGCGACGACGCGCTCGTCGTCGACGTGCATCCCGGGCAGGGCGGGCCGGGCAGCGGCGCGGGGCGGCCCGGGGGCACGGGCCGGGAAGGGGCGGCCGGGAAGCCGGGCCGGATCGCGGCCTGAACCGCTACTCGGCGGCGCCCCTCTCCCGTACGGAGGCGACCGGCCGCCGGAGGAGCGCCGCCCCGGCGGGAGCCAGGCGCCGGAGCACGTCGAGGACCGGGCGGCCGGCCCGGCCCGCCGATGGAGGAGGAGAAGCATGAAGGCGTTGCAGTACCAGCACGTCGGCGGGGCGCCGACGCTCGCGACCGTCCCCGATCCCGAACCGGGCCCGGGCCAGGTCCTGTTGAAGGTCACGGCGGCCGGCGCGTGCCACTCCGACATCGCCGTGATGAGCATGACCGCCGACCAGCTGACCTTCCCGCTGCCGCTCACGCTCGGCCACGAGGGCGTGGGCACCGTCGCGGCGCTGGGCGACGGCGCGAGCGGGGTCGCGGTGGGCGAGTCCGTCGCGGTGTACGGGCCGTGGGGGTGCGGGGTGTGCCACAGCTGCGCGCAGGGCAAGGAGAACTACTGCCTGCGCGCGGCCAAGGAGGGCATCCACCCGCCGGGCCTCGGCGAACCGGGGGCCATGGCCGAGTACCTGCTGGTGGACGACGTCCGCCATCTCGTGCCGCTCGGGGACCTCGACCCGGTCTCCACCGTGCCGCTGACGGACGCCGGACTGACGCCCTACCACGCCATCAAGATCTCGGTACCGAAGCTGGTGGCGGGCACCACCGCCGTCGTCATCGGCACCGGCGGCCTCGGCCATGTGGCCATCCAGCTGCTGCGCGCCATGACGCCGTCCCGGGTGATCGCGCTGGATGTCGTGGAGGAGAAGCTGGAGCTGGCCCGCCGGGTCGGCGCGCACGAGGCGCTGCTGTCGGACACCAAGGCGGCCGAACGGATCCGGGAGCTGACCGGCGGCCGCGGCGCCGAGGCCGTCTTCGACTTCGTCGGCGTCCCGCCCACCACGGCCCTCGCCGGGCAGTGCGCCGGCATCGAGGCGGACGTGACCCTCGTCGGCATCGGCGGCGGCTCGCTGCCCGTCGGCTTCGGCATCCTGCCGTACGAGACGACCGTGCGCTCGCCGTACTGGGGCAGCAGATCCGAGCTGGAGGAGGTGCTCGACCTGGCCCGGCAGGGGATGCTCGACATCCACGTCGAGCAGTTCTCGCTGGACGAGGCGCCGCGCGCCTACCAGCTGCTGCACGACGGGAAGATCAACGGCCGGGCCGTGGTGGTCCCTTGAGGCCGCGGCAGCCGCCGGGGCCGGCCCGCGCCCGGCCGGTGTGGGAACCGCCGGCGGGGTACCCGCGCGGTGACGCGAGGGACGCGAGGAGAGGACGGACATGACGCACCCCCAGCAAGGTCCCCGGCCGGACCGCGAGGACAGCCCGGAGGCCCGGCCGGGCCCCGGCCGGCCGCCCCGTGTGGTCGTCGGGGTGGACGGCTCCCCCCACTCGCTGCGGGCGCTCGACCGCGCCGCCGACGAGGCCGCACGGCGGAACGCCGCGCTGGAGGTCCTGTGCGGGGCGACGACGCCGCGCCGCAGCGTCGTCCCCGAGACCGACACCGACCGGGAGCGCGCCCGGCAGGCCGCCCGCGAGGTCGCCGCCGGCGCGGCCGAGCGCGCCCGCGACCGGGTGCCGGGCCTGGAGGTCGACCCCTGCGGAGTGACGGAGGCCCCGGCGGACGCGCTGGTCAAGGCGAGCCGGGACGCGGAGCTGACGGTGATCGGCACCCGCGGCCACGGCGGCTTCCGCGGGCTGCTGCTCGGCTCCGTCAGCCTGCGGCTGGCGGCGCACGCGGCCGGTCCGCTGATGGTGGTGCGCGGGGTGGAGCCCGGTGCGGTGCAGGGGCCGGGCGAGACGGTCGTCGGTCTGAAGTGGGCGGGCGCCACCGAGCCGGTGGCCTTCGGGTGCGCACAGGCCGAGCTGGACGGTTCGCCGGTGCGGGTCGTGCACGCCTGGTCGTACCCGGCGATGCCCAGTCTGTCGCTGAAGCTGCCGCCCAAGGAGCCGAGCGAGGAGACGCAGCGGGCGGCGGAGTTCGTGCGCGAGGCCGTCGAGCCCTTCCGGCGGCGGCACCCGGCGGTGCGGGTGACCACCGAGCAGCACCAGGGCGCCACCGCCGAGTACCTGATCGAGCTGAGCGCACAGGCCCGTCTGGTGGTGCTCGGCGTACGGCGGGAGCAGCGCAGGCTCGGGCTCCAGGTCGGGCCGGTGGTCCACTCGGTGCTCCAGCACGCCCGGTGCCCGGTGGTGCTCGTCCCGACGGACTGAGTGCGCGGGACGCGCGGTGCGCGGGGTCGCCGAAACCGGCCCCGCCAGGGGGGTTTGGAGGATCGCCCCAGGCGCGGGGGAAGCTGTCCGTGCCTATGTACGATGGAGAGCACCCTGCAACGCGCGTAGAGTCCGGCGCGGTCCTGGTCAGGGCCATCGTTTGACTGCAATGACGCACGACGCACCAGAGAACCGCACGGAGCACCATCCATGGCAGCTTCCCCCGGCGTAGCCGGCGCAGCCCACGCCGGTGAGGGTCCCTCCCCGGCCACGTCCTCGAAGTCCTCGGGCTCGGCCTCGGACTCCCCGCAAGCCTCGCAATCCCCGCACGACGAGACCGTCGAGTCCCGCGGGATCGAGCCGGTACCCGATCACGAGCGCCGCGGCCGGGTCCGTGAGCTGTTCCCCACCTGGGTGGCCGCCAACATCAGTGTCCTGCTGCTCACCATGGGCGCGGGGCTGGTCGTCTTCAACGGCCTCAACTTCTGGCAGGTGCTGCTCGCCGCGGCCGTCGCCGGAAGCGTCTCCTTCGGCCTCGTCGGGCTGCTGTCCGTCTCCGGCAAGTGGGGCGGGGCGCCCGGCGCCATGCTCTCCCGGGCGACGTTCGGCGTCCGCGGCAACTACTTCCCCGGCATGATCCTGTGGGTCGCCCGGTTCGGCTGGGAGACCATCAACGCGGTCACCGGCGCCTACGCCGTGCTCACCGTCCTCGACCTGCTGTTCGGCGTCCGGACCAGCACCCCGCTGATCATCGTCACGCTGCTGGTGTTCGTCGGCGTGACCTTCCTCGTCAGCGGCATGGGCCGGAAGGTCCTCAACATCTGCAACACCTGGTCGACCTACCTCTTCGGTGTGTTCACCGTGCTGGTGCTCATCTACCTGATCACCACCATCGACTGGGACGCGATGTTCTCCAAGCCGGCCGGCGGCACCGCCATGCTGATCGCGGGCATCGGCACCATCGCGGCCGGCGGCATCAGCTGGATCCCCACCGGACCGGACTTCGCGCGGTATCTGCCGCACAGCGCCGACGGCCGGAAGATCTTCGGAACGACGATCTCCGGCGCCCTGCTGGTACTCGTCCCCATGGTGCTCATGGGCGGCGTGATGTCGGTGGAGACCCCGGCGCTCGCCAAGACCGACGACCCGGTCTCCTTCCTGGGCGAGGCGCTGCCGATGTGGCTCGCGGTGCCGTACCTGGTCATCGCGCTGATCGGCATGGTGCTGATCAACAGCCTGTCGATGTACTCGGCCGGCTTCACCGCGCAGACCATGGGCGTCAAGCTGCCGCGTGCCTGGGCCGTGAGCATCAACGCGCTCATCAGCCTCGTCGGCGGGCTGCTGCTGATGCTCGTCGCCAAGAGCTTCTACGGCTCGTTCATCTCCTTCCTCTCGCTGCTGGCCGTCTCCTTCTCCGCCTGGGTCGGCGTCTACGCCGTGGACATGCTGCGGCGCCGGCACAAGGCCGTCCGCTACGACCCCGAGGGGCTGCTCGACACCTCCCGCAGCAGCCGCTACTGGTACGCCGGCGGCTACTGCTGGCAGGCCATGACCGCCTGGGGCGTCGCGCTCGTCCTCGGCCTCGGGTTCACCAAGGTCGACTGGTTCACCGGGCCGCTGGTCGACACCTGGATCGGCAGGAACGGGCTGGGCTGGGCCGCGACCGTGCTGCTCGCCGCCGTGCTCTTCGCCGTCCTCCCCGCCCCGCGGGAGAGCGAGCCGGCCGCCGCCGAACCGGTCGCGGCCGAGGCGTAGCGCCGGGGGCCGGGCGGCGGTCCACGTCGCCCGTGGAGCGTTCCGCCGGGACGTGTGCGTCAATGGCCGTGGAGCCACGGTCCCCATCGAGTCGAGGTCGAAGTGAGCAACGCACACGTTCCCGCGGTCACCCTCAACACCGGGGAGGCCATGCCCCAGCTCGGATTCGGTGTCTTCCAGGTGCCCGACGCGGAGGCGGAGGCCGTCGTCGCCGAGGCCCTGGACGCCGGGTACCGGAGCATCGACACCGCGACGCTCTACGAGAACGAGCGGGGCACCGGCCGGGCCCTGGCCGCCTCCGGCATCCCGCGCGAGGACCTGTTCGTGACCACGAAGCTGTGGAACACCGACCAGGGCCACGACGCCGCGCTGCGGGCCTTCGACAGCTCGCTGCACCGGCTGGGGCTCGACTACGTCGATCTCTACCTCATCCACTGGCCGGCCCCCGGACAGGACCGGTACGTGGAGACCTGGCGGGCCCTCGCCCGGATCCACGCCGAGGGCCGGGCCCGCAGCGTGGGCGTCTCCAACTTCGAGCCGGAACATCTGCGCCGGCTGCTCGACGACGGCGGCCCGGTCCCCGCCGTCAACCAGATCGAGCTGCACCCCAGGCTCCAGCAGGAGGAGCTGCGTGCCTTCGACGCCGAGCACGGCATCGCCACCGAGGCGTGGTCGCCGCTGGGCCGCAACAACGGGGTGCTCACCGACCCGGCCGTGCGCGCCGTGGCCGAGAAGCACGGCAGGAGCGCGGCGCAGACGGTGCTGCGCTGGCATCTCCAGCTGGGCAACGTCGTCATCCCCAAGTCGGTGACCCCGGCCCGGATCCGGGAGAACATCGACGTCTTCGGCTTCGAGCTGGACGAGGCGGACATGCGGGCGATCGGCACGCTGGAGACCGGGGTGCGCGTCGGCCCCGACCCGGCGACCTTCGGCTGAGCCGGCCGTGCCGGGGCCGGAGGCCGCCGGGTGCGTCTTCTGCCGGATCCTGGCGGGAGAGCTGCCGGCGCACAGGGTGTACGAGGACGAGGAGACCGTTGCCTTCCTGGACCGGAGGCCGCTCTTCCACGGCCATACGCTGGTGGTCCCCAGGCTGCACATCGAGACGCTGACGGACCTGCCCGAGGAGCGGGTCGGGCCCTACTTCCGCGCGGTGCGGCTGCTCGCCGGTGCGGTCGAGCGGGGGATGGCGGCGGCCGGTTCGTTCGTCGCGGAGAACAACCGCGTCAGCCAGTCCGTGCCGCATCTGCATGTGCACATCGTTCCGCGCAACCGCAAGGACGGGCTGCGGGGCTTCTTCTGGCCCCGGCACACCTACGCCGACGACGCCGAGGCGGAGCGGGCGGCCGAGCGCGTCCGCTCCGCCCTGCGCGCGGGCCCGGCGGCCGGGTAGGGCTCACCGGGCCTGCGGCGGCGGCCAGTTGAGGAACCTCTTGGGGCGCGGCGGTGCGTAGGTGCGCACCTTGGAGGTCGACAGGCCGAGCGAGACGAGGGACTCGGCCGTCTTCACCGCGGCGGTCACCCCGTCGACCACGGGAACGCCCGTCCGCTCGCCGACGCGTGCCGCCAGCCCCGCCATGCCGCCGCAGCCCAGACAGACGACCTCGGCGCCGTCCCGGGCGACGGCCCGCGCGGCCTGTTCGGCGACGGCGTCCACGGCGGCCGCCGCGTCCCGCTCCAGTTCCAGCACCGGCAGCCCGCTGGCGCGCACGGAGGCGCACCGCTCGCTCAGCCCCGCGGCCCGGAGCCGTTCCTCGATCAGCGGGACCGTGCGGTCGAGGCTGGTCACCACGGAGTAGGAACGGCCGAGGAACAGGGCGGTACCGGCGGCGGCCTCGGTGATGTCGACGACGGGCACGTCGAGCAGCTCCTGGAGCCCCTCGCGGCCGTGTTCGCCGTAGCCGGCCTGGATCACCGCGTCGAACGGGCCCGGATGGGCGCGGACGGTCTCCATCACGGCGACGGCCGCCAGGTAGCTCTCGTAGTTGCCCTCGACTGACTCCGGGCCGAACGCGGGTGTCAGCGGGACGATCCCGGTTCCCGGCGCGGCCGCGCCCGCGGCCTGGGCGCCGATCGCCTCGGTGACGGAGCGGCTGGTGTTGACGTTGACGACGAGGATGCGCACGGCGGGCCTCCTGGGCGCGGGACGCGTGACGGGTCAGTCGGCGGCGACGGCGAGTTCCTCGCCGTCCACGTCGCGGATGGGCGCCGAACGGTCGGCGACGAGCAGATACAGGGCGGCCGCGAGGGCGGCGCCGATGAACCAGGAGAATCCGGCCACCGCGTGGAAGGCCGGCACCAGGGCGAGGAGGACGGCGACGGCGGCGCTGGGCACGAAGGCGGCGACGGCCCGCGGGTTGCGGCCGCCGCGGTAGTGGTATTCGCCCCCGGTGTCCTCGGTGTAGAGGTCGGGCACGTTCACCCGGGCCTTCCGCAGCAGCCAGTAGTCGGCCATGATCACGCCGAACAACGGCCCGAGCAGGGCGCCGAGTCCGCCGAGGAAGTAGTTGACGACGACGGGATTGTCGTAGAGGTTCCAGGGCGTGATCACCAGCCCGAGCACCGCGCTCACCAGCCCGGCCCGGCGGAAGTCGAGCCGCCTGGGGAAGAGGTCGATCAGCGCGTAGATCGGCGCGACGAAATTGGCCAGCAGATTCACCGCCACCGTCAGCGCGATGAGCGCGAGCGAGGCGATGGCCAGCAGGAACATGTTCGGGATGGTCCGGACGATGTCCGTCGGGCTGGTGATGACATGCCCGTCGAGCCGGAACTGGGCCCCGCTGAGCACGGCCACGATGACGGCGAAGAAGAGCATGTTCACCGGGATCCCGATCACGTTGCCGCGGACGATGGCGGCACGGCTCCTGGCGGACCGGGTGAAGTCGCAGAAGTTCAGCACGAAGGTCCCGTAGACCACCACCCACAGCGCGGCGCCCTGGAGGATCTGCAACCACATCGCGCCGCCGCTGAGCGGTGCGTCGACGGACAGCGCGATGGAGCCGTCGGCGCGGAAGAACATCCAGGCGGCGAGGGCGCACATGGTGATCAGGGTGGTGGGCGCGGCGAAGGCCATGTAGCGCCGGATCATCTGCATCCCGTAGCTCACGATGAGCACCTGGAGGCCCCACAGGGCGAGGAAGGTGATCCAGCCCAGCGGGGACTGGCCCAGCAGGGAGCCGTCGTCCAGTCCGCGCAGCGCGGGGAACATCGCCAGGAGCAGGGCGCTGAGCACGGAGGCGGCGAGATAGGTCTGGATGCCGAACCAGGCGATGGCGACGGCGCCCCGTACGCCGGCCGGGATCTTGGCACCTTTGACGCCGAAGGCGATCCGGCTCATCACGGGGAAGGGGACGCCTGTTCTGTGGCCCATGAACCCGGAGAGGGTCAGCAGGAGGAAGAGCAGGACGGAGGCGAGCGCGAAGGCCGCCAGGATGCCCCAGACGTTCAGTCCGAGGGCGAACAGGCCGATGGCGAACGAGTAGTTGCCGAGGCTGTGGACGTCGTTGGCCCACAGCGTGAAGACGTTGTAGGCGCCCCAGCGACGCCCTTCCTTCCTGGTCGGTGCGAGGTCGTAGGTGTACAGGCCGGAACTGGTGGCTCCGGCGCTGTCCACGGCCGACCGGTCGTCCACGGCGGTCATGGCGGCTCCGGGGAGAGGAGACGGCGGGGGAGGGGGAGGCGCGGGCGCGCGGGAGGGCGCGGGAGGGGTGAAGGGAGTGGTGAAGGGAGTGGTGAGGGGCCGGGAGAGGGGAGAGGAGGCGTGGGGAGGGGTGCGCGAGGGGGAGGGCAGGCGTGCGGGGGTGAAGGGGAGGGTTCCGCGAAACGGAAAGCGAATTCCGTTGCGCAGAACGTAAGTTTCGGCCGCTGAGACCGTCAAGAGGTGCGGAAGAGTTCCCCGGCGCGGGCGGTCCATAGCGGGGACATGACATGAGCTCTACGATGGAGGTCTCCGGGACCAGGAGGAGGTAGGCGATGCCCCGTCCGTGGGAAGCCGATCCCACCGCGTCGTTCGCCCGCAGGCTCGGCAAGTCCGCCAAGGAGGACGGCAGTTCGGACGTCCGATCCCGCTGTCCCGACATCTGGGAACTCGACAACGGCGATGTCGCGGTGATCGGCAGGGACCTCACCGAGGCGTACGCCGGCAGCCTCCCGGCGGATGTGCGGATCGCACCGGACGAGCGGCTCGTCGTCATCCCCGGATCCATGCTGCGGGCGGCCAAGCCGGACATCCCCGGCCCAGGATGACCGGCCCCGGGTGACCGGCCCCGCTTCCAGGGGTTGCCGACCAGAAACGGAGAGCGGGTGTCCGGCGAGCAGGGGCACGGCCAGGAACCGGGGAGTTCGCACGCCGAACTGTCCGGCACCTCACGCGACGTGGTCCAGGCGGGCCATGTGGACGGCGGGATCCACTTCCACGGCGGAAGCCGGGCCCCGGGACACGGCGCCGCCCGGCCTCGGCAACTGCCGCACGACACCCGGCACTTCGTCAACCGCACCGCGGAGCTCGGGCAGTTGGACGACCTGCTGGGCCCGGGGCGCGACACGCCGTCCGCGGAGGCGTCCGTGTGCGTGGTGGCCGGCACCCCGGGTGCCGGCAAGACCTCCCTGGCCCTGCGCTGGGCACACCGTGCGCGCGACCGGTTCCCCGACGGACAGCTGTACATCAATCTGCACGGCTACGACCCCCAGGAGCCCGTCACCGCCCAACAGGCCCTGCACGGCTTCCTGCTGGGCCTCGGTGTGCCGTCCGGGTCCGTGCCGTCGGGCGCGGAGGAGGCCGCGGGGCTCTACCGGTCGCTGCTGGCCGGCCGCCGGCTGCTGGTCGTGCTGGACAACGCGGCCACCGAATCCCAGGTGCGGCCCCTGCTGCCCGGCAGCCCGGGGTGCCCCGTCCTGGTCACCAGCCGGGGCCGGCTGTCCGGGCTGGCCGTGCGGGACGGTGCCCAGCGCATCACGCTCGGCGTGCTCCCGGAGGGCGAGGCGGTCTCCTTGCTCCGCGCGGTGACCGCGGGCTACCGTACCGAGGAATCGCCGGAACACTGGGCCGAACTGGCCGGTCTGTGCGCCCGGTTGCCGCTCGCGCTGCGGGTCGCGGCGGAGCGCGCGGCCACACACCCGCACACGAGTCTGCACGAGCTGGTGGCCGACCTGCGGGACGAATCGGCCCTGTGGAACGCGCTGAGCACGGGCGACGACGCTGAGGCTGAGGCGGTGCGAACGGTTTTCGCTTGGTCCTATCGTGCCCTTCCCCCGGAAGCCGCCCGGCTGTTCCGGCTGCTGGGCCTGCACCCCGGCCCCGAGTTCGCCACCGGAGCCGCCGCAGCCCTCGCCGAGGACACCGAGCGGCATGTGCGCCAGACGCTGGACGTCCTGGTGGGCGCGCATCTGCTGGAGCAGAAGGGGCCCGACCGGTACGGATTCCACGACCTGCTGCGCGCCTACGCCACCGACCTGGCGCGCGAGGAAGAGGAGCCCGAACACTGCTCGGCGGCGCTGCGCCGGCTGCTCGACTGGTATCTGCACACCGCGCTCGCCGCCCGGGAGCTCCTCTCCCCGGGCAGGGAACCCGTCGGGGCGGGGCCGCCGGCCGACGGCGTCACGCCCGTGTCCTTCTCCGACTACGACGCGGCGGTCGGCTGGGTCGAGCGGGAACAGGCCAACTTCCCGCCCGTCGTCCGCGCCGCCGAACGCTCCGGATGCGACCGGCACGCCCGGCTGCTCGCCGAGGTGCTCTTCGACGCGCGTGCCCCCTCGGCGCCCAAGACGGAGTGGATCGGTGTCGCCGAGGCCGGGCTCAGCTCCAGCCGGCGCGCGGGCGACCGGAGCGGCGAGGCCACCCTGCTCCACTACCTCGGCTTCGCCCACCGCTCCCTCAACGCGCTCGACCGGTCCATCGCCTGCCACGAACAGGCCCTCGCCATCCGGCGGGAGCTGGGGGACCGGTGGGGCGAGACCGACGTCCTCAACGCGCTCGGCCTCGTCCATCTCGAACGGCGCCAACTCGACCGCGCCGAGGCCCGGTTCGACGAGGCCATGCAGCTCTTCCGGCAGCTCGGCGACCAGCAGAGCGTGGACCTCACCCTGTCGAACCGCGCCGGGGCACGGCACGACGCCGGCCGGACCAGGGAGGCCGCCGACGACATGGAGCAGGCGCTGGCGGGCCACCGCGCACACGGCGACAAGGCGTACCTCGGCGACGCCCTGTGCGCCACGAGCCTGATCCGGCTCGAACTCGGCGACCACGAAGCCGCACACGCCCTGGCGAGCGAGGCCGTCGACCTGGCGCTGGAGCTGCGCGACCACACGCTGGAGGGGTACTGGCTGCTCGCCCTCGGCGCCGCACAGCGTGCCGAGGGCGAGCACGCCGGGGCGCTCGCCTCCTACCACCGCTCGGCGCTGCTCCACCGGCGGCTCGGCAACCGGAACCGGGAGGCGCTGGCCTGGCGCGGAACCGGCGAGACCTACACCGCCATGCACCGCACCGACGACGCGGTCGACTTCCTGCGCCGGGCCGCGGCCGTCCACGCCGAACTGGGCGACTCCTGGAACGAGGCGCTGGCGCTCGCGGCCTGGGCGGCGGCACGGGAGCAGGACGACGGCCGGCCGGACGGCACCACGGCCGGCGAACTGCGGCAGCGCGCCGTGAGCCTGCTCTCCGCCTTCACCGACGGCCGTGCCGTCCGACTGCGCGGCCGGCTCACGCGGGGGCGGACCTAGGGCCTCTCCTCGGAACGGGCGCCGTCCGGTGAACACCGGGGACGGGAGTCCGAGGACGGGACGGCGCGACCCCAGGGAGGCGGCATGCGCGGCACGGTGCTCGGCGGGCGCTACGAGCTGCGGAGCGTGCTGGGTTCGGGCGGCGCAGCAGAGGTGTGGGAAGCGCACGACGGCCTGCTGGAGCGGACCGTGGCGGTCAAGCTGCCGTACGCGGGCGGCTCGACGGACGCTGCCCGCGCGCGGGCGCACGCCCGCTTCCGCCGGGCCGCGGTGCTCGGCGCCCAGCTGTCCGGCCATCCGCACATCGTCCCCGTCCACGACTACGGCCACCACCCGGGCCCCGGCCCGGACGGGGCCGACGGCGGCCGGGAAGGCGTCCCCTACCTGGTGCTGGAGCACGTGCCGGGCCCCAGCCTCGCGGAGCTGATCGGCCGCCCGCCGGTGGTGCCGGTGGCCCGCGCCCTGGAGTGGGCCGGGCAGATCTGCGACGCGCTGACCGCCGTGCACGAGGCGGGCGTCGTGCACCGCGACCTCAGCCCGGACAACGTGCTGCTCTCGCACCCCTACCCGGACCTCGGCAGCGCCCTGCTCACGGACTTCGGCCTCGCCGTCCGCTGCCCCGACGGCTGCTCCGCCCCCGCCCCGGCACTGCTCACCGGAACCCCCGCCTACCTGGCCCCCGAGCAGGCCCGGCCGGGCGCCCGGACGGACGGCCGCAGCGATCTGTACGCGCTCGGCTGCCTCCTGTACGCTCTGCTGACCGGACGCCCGCCCTCCGCAGCGGACAGCGCCCCACGGCGGCGCGACGACTCCCGCGCCGGAAGCACGGACACCGCCGGGCCGCCGACGTCCCCGCCCGCCCGGACCCGGCCCGGGCCGCCCGGCCGGTACCGCGCCGGAGTGCCCCGCGCCGTCGACACGTTCGTCCTGCACCTGCTGGCGGAGGACCCCGCCGACCGTCCCCCGCACGCCCGCGCCGCCCGCGACCGGCTGAGCGCCCTGTGCCGCGGGCTGCCCGGACCGCCGCCACGGCTCCCGCAGACCGAGCTGCACGCCGTCGAGGAGCGGGCCTACACCCTCGTCGAGCAGGAGGACCACACGGCCGCCGTCCCGCTCCTCGAACGCGTCATCGGGGAGTACGTGCGCGACCCCGGCCCCGAGCACCCCGGCACGCTCGGTGTGCGCCATGTGCACGCCTACGCCCTCGCCGCGGCCGGCCGGCACACGGCGGCGGCACGTGTCCACCGCCGACTGGCCCGGGACCGGGCACGGGCGCTGGGCCCCGAGCACCCCGAGACCCTCGCCTCCCGGCACCACCACGCCTACAACCTCGGCGAGTCGGGCCGCTGCGCCGAGGCCGCAGCGCTGTTCCGGAGCCTCGCCGAGGACCGGGCCCGGCTGCTCGGCGCCACCCACCCGGGGACGCTGAGCGCCCGGCACAGCCACGCCGTCAACCTCGCCGGGGCCGGCAGCCGCGTCGAGGCCGCACAACTGCTGGCCGCGGTCGCCGAGGACCGCGCACACGTCCTGGGCGCCGGCCATCCCGACACCCTGCTGTCCCGGCACGACCACGCCTGCGCACTGGGCGAGTCCGGCCGACCCGACCACGCCGCCCGCCTGTTGAGCACCGTCGCCGAGGACGCCGCACGCCTGCTGGGGACCGACCACCCGAGCACCGTCTCCGCCCGGCGATCCCGGAACGGCTTCCGCACGACGGCCCGGCGGCAGGAGCGGGAGCCGCCCGGGTGAGACCGGGCGAGGGCGCGGGCGGCGGGTGCGGTGATGGCCGCGCCCCCGCCGCCGGGACGGTGGCCGACCGGGGCCGAGCCGTGGAACCCGCCCGGAAAGCGGCGTGTGCCGGGCCCCGGGTGCGGTCGGGGCCCGGCACACAGGGGCGCCGTCAGTCCGGCCGGGGCCCCGCGGTGTGGGCGACGGTGCGGAGGAGGGGGCGGCTTGCTGCGCTCGCTGCCGCCAGGCCGGTGAAGCCGACGGCCAGGCAGCCCGCCAGCAGGGCGGCGCTGCGCCCGTCGAACTGGGGCGAGCCGCCCGCGAGGGTCAGCGGTGCCGCGCAGAACACCCCGGTGAGCACCGAGGCGCCCGTGAGCACCACGGCCGGCAGGAGCGACTCCGTGCGGCGGGCGGCGTCCAGCGCGCGCAGGGGGGTGCCCGCCAGGTGCAGCAGGCCGTAGGTGCGGCGGCGGTCCAGGACGGCGCCGGCGGCCGTGATGCCCGCGGAGGCGATGGCGACGGTGAAGCCGGCCCCGAGCACGCCGAGCGTCGCCTTCTGGAAGTCCCCGGCGAACTGCTCCCTCTGCCAGCCGACTTCCTCGCCCGTGACGGGCCGGCGGCCGGGCACCACATCGGTGAGCGCCGCGCGTGCGGCGTCCAGCCGGCCCGGGTCGGCGACCGTCGCGGTGACCTGGCGCTCGCCGCGTGCGCCGGTGCCGGTGGCGACCCAGTCGTCGTCCGTGCCGACCTTCGCGTCGATACCGGCGCGCTCCAGGCGCCCGGTGACCTCCTGCTGCACCTGGGCGACCCGGTCCCCGGGCACCGAGAGCGCCAGCCGGTCGGGGCCGCCCCACGGGGTGCCGCCGCCGATGCTGAACAGGACGAAGAACCCGGCGACGAACCCCGCCAGCGTGAGGCCCGAGACGGCACGCCAGGCGGACTTCGGATCGTCCAGCAGCCGCCGGCCCGCCAGCAGCGTCGCCGGGCGGCGGGCGGCGGCGGTGACGAGGGAGCCCAGCACGCCGACCACCCAGGGGCCGACGAAGGACAGGGCGACGAAGACGGCGGCGAAGAAGTACACCACCATGTCGATGTCCAGCTCCTTGCCGCGGGACATCAGCCAGTAGCCCACCAGGACCGCGACGAACAGCGCGGCCCGCACGATGTTCATCCGGGGCGCGCGGGAGCGCTGCACGACCCCGAGCGGTCCGACGACGACCTGCCGCAGCCCCCCGAGCGCGCTCGCCGTCACCATCGCCACCACGCCGGCGAGCACCGCCAGCAGTGTGGGCACCCCCACCCACAGGTCGGCGGTGTACCAACTCCCGCCCGCCACAGGCACCTCGGCGGCCAGCGGCAGCAGCGCCGCATAGCCGAGCGCGCCCACGACGGCGCCCGCCGCACCCGTCAGCAGCGCCTCCGCCGCCGTCATCCCGGCGATCCGGCCGGGCGTCGCGCCCAGCAGCCGGACGGTGGCCAGCCGCGCGTCCCGCCGGGAGACGGACAGCCGGGCCGAGGAGGCGCCCAGCACCAGCAGCGGCACGACGACGAGCACCGTGGCGAGCTTCATCAGGTCCTGGTACTGCGCGCCGTAGCCGTCGGCCGTGCGCTCGCCGGTGAAGTCGGCGACGCGTGTGGGGGTGACGATGTCCCCGGGGCGGCGCGGGTCGGTGCCGCGCTCGGTGGTCATCGCGGGATCGCCGGGCCGGTGCCCGACGACGGCGACCTTCTCGCCCGGGCGGGAGAGCGCCTCGCGGCCGAGCGTGCCCGTGGTCTCCTCGCCGGGCAGCGTGCCGAGCGCGGGCGAGGTCCACACCTCGCCCGGCGCCGGGAAGCGCGGCATGCCGGGCGGCGCGGGCGCCGAGCCGTGCGCGCCCGGCAGCGCGGCCACATCGACGACGGTGACCGGCTCGCCGTCCCGGAAGGTGGTGTCCACCGCCTGGACGGCCACCGCCCGGTCGCCCTTCGCCTCGACGGGGCTGCGCCAGTCGGCGTGCGCGGCCCGCTCACCGAAGCCGAGGTTCGCGCCGACGCACAGGAGCAGCAGCGTCGTGCAGACCGCGGCGGCGGCGACGGACAGCCCGGCGGCGAGCAGCCCGTGCCGCCCGCCGCCGCGCAGCAGCCGCCAGGTGAGCGTCCAGGTGGTGCGGTCCAGCGCCCTCATCGTGCCGCTCCGGTGCCCGCGCCGGCCGGGGAACCGGGCTCCGCCGTCTCCCGCACGATCCGGCCGTCCCGCACCCGCACGGTGCGGTCGCACCAGCGGGCCACCGACTCGTCGTGCGTGACCACGACCAGGCCCGCGTTCTGCTGCCGGGTGATCTGCGTCAGCAGCCGGATCACGTCCTGCCCGGTGGCCTGGTCCAGCGCGCCCGTCGGCTCGTCGGCGAAGACGACCTGTGCGCCGCCGACCAGCGCCCGGGCCAGCGCCACCCGCTGCGCCTGCCCGCCGGAGAGCGCCCCGGGCCGGTGGTCCTCCTTGCCGGCCAGGCCCAGCGGCGCGAACCACTGCCGCGCGCGCTGCACGGCCGTACGGCGGTCGGTGCCGCCGAGCATCAGGGGCAGGGCCACGTTCTCCACGGCCGGCAGTTCGGGCAGCAGCTGCCCGAACTGGAAGACGAAGCCGAACCGGGTGCGGCGCAGCTCGCTGCGGGCCGGTTCGCGCAGCTGGTCGATGCGCTCCCCGCCCAGCAGGACCTCGCCGCTGTCCGGGCGCTCGATGTTCGCCAGGCAGTGCAGCAGCGTCGACTTGCCGGAGCCGGACGGGCCCATGACGGCCAGCGATTCGCCCGCGTGCACCGCGACGTCCACACCGTCCAGCGCGCGGGTGGCTCCGAAGGACTTGCACAGCCCGGTGCCGCTCAGCACCGGCGGGGGAGAGGGGAACTGGTTCATGCCCCCACCGTCCGCTTCCGGCGCCGGGCCCCGCCTCGGCCGGTCGGCCGGTCCCGCGCCCTCCCGTCGTCCTTTCGGCCGAGCCGGTGGCCGGGGCACATCCGTACGCTGCGGGTTGTGCCAGAAGTGACAGACACGAACGAACAACGTCCGAGCCGGCCACTGACCCGGCGTGCCGCCCTGACCGTGCTCTGGGGAAGCATGGCGGTGCTGTGGGTGTGCGACGTGGTGAGCGTCGAGGCGTCCTCCGCCTACCAGGGGCCCGGCGCGTGGTGGCTGCTGGCCCCCGGCGTCGTCGCCGGCGTCGCGGTGCTGCTGCCCGACGACCGGCTCGCGCTGCCCTGGCGGGCCGGCGCGGCCGTGGTCGCCTCCGTGGCGATGACGGCGACCCATCTCGTCGCGCTGGAGCCCGAGTTCTCCGGCTGGGGCCTGCTGGAGACGCTCTGCCTGCTCCTGCTGCTGGGGCGGGCGGCGCGGGAGATGCGGCAGCCGTGGCGGGCGTCGGCCCTGTGCACGGCGCTGGGGGTGGCGGTGGTCGTCGCGCCGCTGCGGCTGCGGGTGGCGGACAACATCCTCTACTCGTGGCTGCTGACCCTCGCCGTGGGCGGCGTCCTCGGGCTCGCCTGCTATCTGCGCGTCCTGGACGGCCGCAGGAGGCGGGCCGTGGTCGCCGTCCGGCAGAACGAACGGCTCGCCCTCGCCCGCGAGTTGCACGACTTCGTCGCCCACCACGTCACGGGCATCGTCGTGCAGGCCCAGGCCGCGCGCACCATCCGCGAGACGGCGCCCGAGCAGGTGGACCAGCTGCTGTGCGGCATCGAGCAGGCCGGCTCCGAGACGCTGGAGTCGATGCGCAAGCTCGTCCGGGTGCTGCGCGAGGACGACACGGGAGCGGTCCGGCCCGGGGAGCTGTTCGCCGAACTCGCCGAGCTGGTCGCCGCGTTCTCCGAGCGCGATGTGCCCGCCACCCTCCAGGTCGCGGCCGGCGCCCGGCAGGTGCGGCCCGACCCCGAGGTGGAGACCTCGGTGCGCAACGTCGTCCGCGAGGCGCTGACGAATGTGCGCCGGCACGCCTCGGGAGCCCCCTCGGTCCTGGTGCGGCTCGATCTGGCAGGCCCGGAGGAGGGGCCGCGGCGGCTGCGGGTCGAGGTGCACAACGCGCCCCCGGCCCGGCAGCCGCAGCCGAACGCCGAACCGCTCGGCGGCCGGGGCGGCCTGGGCCTCGTCGGGCTGACCGAGCGCACCGAGGCCGTCGGCGGGCGCCTGCACGCGGGGCCGGCCGAGGACGGCGGCTGGCGTCTGACCGCCGAGTTCCCGGTGCGTGACGCTGTGGCAGGATCATCCGCATGACCGGCGGTAACGAAACGGCGAGCCCTCTGCGGGTCCTGATCGCCGACGACCAGGACATGGTGCGCACCGGCTTCCGGATGATCCTCCAGGCGCAGCCCGGCGTCGAGGTCGTCGGCGAGGCGGCCGACGGTGCCGAGTGCGTCGAACTGGCCCGGCGGCTGCGCCCGGACGTCTGTCTCGTCGACATCCGGATGCCGAAGCTCGACGGGCTGGAGGTGACCCGGCTGCTGGCCGGGCCGAGGGCTCCCGACCCGCTGCGCGTGGTCGTGGTGACCACCTTCGACCAGGACGACTACGTCTACGGGGCGTTGCGCGGCGGCGCCTGCGGCTTCCTGCTCAAGGACGCGGGCCCCGGGCTGCTGGTGGAGGCGGTGCGCGCGGCGGCGCGCGGGGACGCGCTGGTCTCGCCCGCGGTGACCGTGCGGCTCCTGGAACAGCTCGGCGAGCAGCCGTCGGCCGGGCAGGACGAGCCGTCCCAGGGCCCGTTGACGGAACGGGAGTTGGATGTGGCCCGGCTGGTCGCCGTCGGCCGGACCAACCAGGAGATCTGCGAGGAGCTGTACGTCTCCCTGTCCACCGTCAAGAGCCATCTCGCCAGCATCCAGGCCAAGTTGGAGCTGCGGAACCGGGTGGAGATCGCCGCCTGGGCCTGGCGGTGCGGTGTGGTACGCGACGGCTGAAACCGTTCTGCGGCGGGGCCCGGCGGGGACCGCTCTCCTGACCGATCCCCGCCGGGCCCCGCCGATCCTTCGCTGGTCCCCGCCCGTCCTTCGCTGGGCGCCGCCGGTCCTTCGCTGGGCGCCGCCGGTCCTTCGCTGGTCCCCGCCGGTCCTTCGCTGGTCCCCGCGGAGCCCTGCCGATCCCTCGCTGATCCGCGCCGCTTCCGCCGGGCCCCGCTGCCGGGCCCAGCCGCCCGGTCGCGCCGCCCGGTCGCGTCGCGTCACTCGCCGTGCGCCGCCTTCCGGGAGCCCTCGTCGTCGCCCGGCTCCTCCTTCTCCAGCACGCCGTAGTCGAAGTTGACCTTGTCGCCCCGCACCTTGGTCACCGAGACCAGCATCGGCTTGCGCTCGCCCTTGAAGACGGCCTGGCAGCGCACGGTGTCGTACTTCTTCGGGCGCAGCCCGTCCGGGCAGCTCACCGACTCCGGCGCATCCTCCCAGGGGCGCGCGAAGTTCTCCTTGGCCTGCTTCTCCACCTCGGCCCGCGGCACCTTGCCGTCCGCCTGGTCGACGGTGGCGACCGAGCTGTTGTCCAGGATGTTCCAGGCCCCCACCGCTCCGACCGCCAGGACGGCGGCCGCGGCCAGGGCGATGACGATGCGCTTCATGGAAATGCTCCTCGGATCCCGTTCCGGCCGGCCCTCACCGACCGTTGTGCTCCGAGCCTGCCTGCCGGAGCGGGCCCGCGGCCTCGGCCGGGCGGCCGGTTGGTACGCCACGGCCTCGGCCGAAGGGACGAGAGCCGCAGCGTAGCGGGCCGTTCCGGCGGGGGACCGGCCGGGTTTCCGGGGGCCGGCTCAGTCCGGCGCGGGCCGGGAGCGCAGCTGCTCCAGCTGCGCGTGGCTCAGCTCGTACGCCCGTCGCATGTGCCGGGTGACCACCCGCAGTTCGTCCTCGGAGTGCCACGCCGATTTCGACGACCGCGCCTCCCTCGACGCGGCACTCGCCGGAGCCGGCCTCGGCGTCGACATCGCCGGGCTGCGCCGCGCCCACCCCGAAGTCGGCTGGCACAGCTTCACCGACTGGGCGGCCGGCCAGGACTGGCCCGCGCTCCTGCGCCCGGTGCCCGCCCGGCGGTGACCTCCCGGGAGGGTGTCCCGGAGCCGAGGGGCGCGAGTCGGCCCGGCTCTGCGGTCAGCGCAGCAGTCCCGTGACGGTCTCCACCGTGTCGGCCTCCTCGGGCCGTTTGTCCTCGCGGTAGCGCAGCACCCGTGCGAAGCGCAGCGTCACACCCTCCGGGTAGCGCGTCGAGCGCTGCACCCCGTCGAAGGCGATCTCCACGACCAGTTCGGGCCGGGTGCGCACGCCCCAGGGCTCCTCCGCCTCGGCCACCTCGCGCAGCCGCCGCGTCTGCCACTCCAGCAGCGCGTCCGTCATGCCCTTGAAGGTCTTGCCGAGCATCGCGAAGCCGCCGTCCGCCCGCCGCGCGCCCAGATGGATGTTGGACAGCCGCCCCGAGCGGCGGCCGTGCCCCCACTCGGCGCCCAGCACCACCAGATCCAGGGTGTGCACGGGCTTCACCTTCAGCCACGAGGCCCCGCGCCGCCCCGCCGAGTAGCCGGCGTCCAGCGCCTTGACCACCACACCCTCGTGCCCGCGTGCCAGCACCCGGGAGGCGAACTCGCGTGCCGCCTCCCGTGCGCCCGGCGCGCCGGGGTCGGCGACCACCAGCCGGCGCACCCGCTGCCGCTCGGGCACCACCCGGGCCAGGGCGGCATGGCGCTCCACCGCCGGGCGGTCCAGCAGGTCCCGGTCGTCCAGGGACAGCACGTCGAAGAAGACGGCGGACAGCGGCAGTTCGCTGCTGGCCCCGGCGACGTCCAGCCGGGAGGCGACCCGGCCGGACACCTCCTGGAACGGCCGCGGCCACCGCCCGTCCGGATCGTCCTCCCCGGCGGGGTCCCCGAGCGCGATCACCTCCCCGTCGAGCACGGCACGCTCGGCGGCGGCGTGCCGTGCGGCGGCCACCACCTCCGGCAGCCGGTCGGTGATCTCGTCCAGGGTGCGGGTCCACACGGTCACGTCGCGGCCGTCCTTGTGCACCTGCACCCGGATGCCGTCGAGTTTCTCCTCGACCGCGCTCGGGCCGAGCTTGTCCAGCGCCTCGTCCACGTCCCGCGCGGTGTGCGCGAGCATCGGCAGCACCGGCCGCCCCACCTGGAGCCGGAACCAGTCCAGGGCCCCGGCGCCCTCGGCCAGTACCGCCTCGGCGACCGTGCCCAGCGAGCCGCCCAGCATCACCGCGCGCCGCACCTGCGCGGCCGGCGCGTCCACCGCACGGGCGAGCCCCTCGACGGCGAGCGCGTCCAGTGCGCCCTGCCGCAGCTCGCCGCCGATCAGCCGGACGAGGAAGCGCTGCTCGTCGGCGGTCGCCCGGGACAGCAGCCCGTCCAGCAGCCGCCGGCGCCCGGCCTGGGCGCCCTTGCCGGAGACGGCCGCGATCCGGCCGAGCGTCTCGTCCACCTCCTCGGTGGTCAGCGTGGGCGCCTCCGCCGGCGGCGGCGGCTCGCGCAGGGCGCTCCAGCCCACGCCGGTGCGGCGCTGCGGCAGCCGCCCGGCCAGATAGGTGACGACGACCGGCACCTGGGAGGGCTCCACCCGCCGGAACAGCCCGGCCAGCAGCTCCACCTTCCGGTTGCGCGCGGACGCCCCGGCGATCTCCGCGGACGTGTGGGCGACGTCGGCCAGCAGCATGGCCCCATCGTCGCCGAAGGTCCCCGGTGCCGCAGCCCGCCGGCGGCCCGCCCGGCCGCCCCTGCGGCTGCCCGTGCGGAGGCGGACGGGCGGGCGCAGAATCGTGGCGTGGATCTTCCTGTGCTGCCCCCGGTGAAGCCGATGCTGGCCAAGCCCGTCGCCACGATCCCGGACGGCATGCAGTACGAGGCCAAGTGGGACGGCTTCCGCTGTCTGGTCTTCCGGGACGGCGACGAGATCGAGCTGGGCAGCCGCACGGGGAAGTCCCTGCTGCGCTACTTCCCCGAACTGGCCGTCGCGCTGCGGGAACTGCTGCCCGAGCGGTGCGTGCTCGACGGGGAGATCGTCGTCCCGGTCGGCGGGCGGCTGGACTTCGAGGCGCTCCAGGCCCGGATCCACCCGGCCGCGTCCCGGGTCCGGCTGCTTGCCGAGGAGACCCCGGCCGAGTTCGTGGCCTTCGACCTGCTGGCGCTGGGCGACGAGGCCGTCCTCGACCGGCCGCTGTCGGCCCGCCGGCAGCTGCTGGAGTCGGCCCTGGGCGCGGCGCGCGGGCCGCTGCACCTGGCCCCGGTCACCGAGGACATCGAGGTGGCCCGCGCCTGGTTCGAGCGGTTCGAGGGGGCGGGGCTCGACGGCGTCGTCGCCAAACGGCCCGATCTGCCCTACCGGCCGGGCGAGCGCGTGATGCTGAAGATCAAGCACGAGCGCACCGCCGACTGCGTCCTGGCCGGGCTGCGGCCGCACCGCGGGGACGCCGCCGCGGTGGGTTCGCTGCTGCTGGGCCTGTACGACGGCGCGGGCGCGTTGCAGTACGTGGGCGCCTCCTCCTCGTTCCCCGCGGAGCGCCGCCGCGCCCTGATGCGCGAGCTGGCCCCGCTGCGTACCGGGGCGGCCGAGGGCCACCCCTGGGGGCGGTGGGAGGACGCGCAGGCCCACGAGGAGGGCCGGATGCCGGGGGCGCCGAGCCGGTGGAGCGGGCAGAAGGACGCCTCCTGGGTGCCGCTGCGTCCCGAGCGGGTGTGCGAGGTGGCCTACGACCACATGGAGGGCGACCGCTTCCGGCACACCGTCCACTTCCGCCGCTGGCGCCCGGACCGGACGCCGGGCAGCTGCACCTACGCCCAGCTGGAACAGCCGGTGCGCTACGACCTGGGGGAGGCGCTCGACGGGCGCTGACCCGCCCGGCCGCCGGACTCCCCGCCCGTCTGCTCGTCCGTCCTGCGGTCCGCCCGCTCGTCCGCCTCGTCCGGCTCGTCCGGCTGTTCGTCCGCCGCTGCGCCGGTTCCGCCGTCCGGTGCGCCGGGCGGCGCGGGGCCGCGTGCCGCGGTCGGCTTGTGCCCGTGTGCCGCGATCCGGCCCGGCCCGCGGGCGTCGGCCGGCTCGGGCAGTCCGGCCGCGAACGCCTCGCAGCAGGAGTCCAGCATGGCCAGCAGCTCCTCGGTGGGGCTGTCCGGATCCCAGCTCCAGATCGCGGTGCGCACGGTGGTCATCCCGGCACCGGCGACCAGCCGCGGATACAGGGAGTCGGGCGACAGCCCGGTGCGTGCCGCGATGCCCTCGGCGAGGGCGTCGGCCAGATGGCTGTTGCTGTGCAGCAGCTTGGGCACCAGCTCCGGGTGCGCGGCCAGCAGCCGGCGGCGCTCGCGCCAGCCGGGGTCGTCGACCATCGGCGGGATGGAGGCGCGCAGCGCCCGGTGCAGGGCCTCCAGCGGGGCCTCTTCGGCGGGGCGCGCGGCGAGCAGCTCCAGCAGGTGGCCGACGAGGCGGTGGTCCCAGTCGAAGACCGCGTCGTCCTTGGTGTCGAAGTAGTTGAAGAACGTGCGCGGCGAGATGCCGACGGCCTCGCAGATGTCGTGCACGGTCACCGCGGAGGGCCCGCGTTCCAGATAGAGGCGGACGGCGGCGCGGCGCAGCGCCGTGCGGGTCTCCAGCTTCTTGCGCTCCCGCAGCCCGGTGGCGGCCGCGGCCGTCTCGGCGACCATTCTCGCTCCCCGTCCGGTTCCTCTCCGTAGCCCTCCCTACAGTAATGCATTTTTGCAGGACTGCATTTTTCTGTTAGCGTTTCTAATCATTGGCCTTGCCATGTATGTGGGTGCACGTGGGTGCGGCGCGCACCGTGTACCGCGCACCGGCGCCGCGTACCGCGGGGACCGTGCGTACGGGTGCCGCCCCGGCCCCGGCGAGGCGCGCAGCAGTGACGAACCCAAGGAGGCGGACCACGTCCATGGCGGAACACAAGGCGGAACCGGGCAGCGGGGGCGCCTCCTCGCTCGGTGCGACCGTACGCACCCTGGCGCAGACGCTCTGGTTCCCGGCGTTCTTCTTCACCGGCTTCCTCGTCTGCTACCTGCTCCCCTTCCACAACCCGACGCCGCACCACGTGGACGTGGCCGTGGCCGGGCCCGCGGCGGAGCAGCTGGACCAGGCGCTGGAGAAGCAGAGCCCCGGCGCCTTCGACATCCACCAGGTCGCCGACGCCGACGCGGCACGCGACGCGGTCACCAGCCGTGACATGACGGCCGGCTACGTGCCCGACCCGAAGACCCCGCAGCTGTTCGTCGCCAAGGCCGACGGCTACTCGCTGGAGTCGGTCCTCCAGAAGACGTTCACGGCCGTCGCGCAGCAGAGCGGCGGAAAGCTCCAGATGCACGACGTGGCGCCCACCGCCCCCGGCGACGGCATGGGCACCGGCCTGTTCTACGTCGTCCTCTCCTGCACCATCCCGAGCTACGTCAGCGTGATGATGCTGCTGAGGGCCACCACGTTCGGGCGGCGCAAGAAGGTGCTCACGCTGGTGGCCATCGGCGTCGTCGAGAGCGTCGTCGCCTTCTTCGTGGCCCGCTCGATGGACGTCATACCGAACGAGCCGCTGGCGATCCCGCTCGTCTTCCTGATGACCCAGGCCGTCGCCCTGACGTCGTTCGGACTCGTGCCGTTCTTCAAGTCGTTCTTCCCCGGCGTGGCCATGGGCCTGTTCGTGCTGCTGTCCATGCCGTCCAGCGGTGGCGCGATACCCGTGCAGATGGTCCCCGGCTTCTTCCGGGCCCTGCATCCGATCATGCCGATGGGCAATCTGATCGAGGGGCTGCGCGGACTGTTCTACTTCGACGGCAAGGACGTGTGGCGGCACGCGCTCGTGATCGCCGTCTGGGTCGTCGCCGGTCTCGCCCTCATCGCGCTCGGCGCCTGGAAGGACCGGCGTGCCGAGCGGAAGGAGGCCGCCGAGCGGGAGGAGGCCGCCGCCGTCGAGGAACCGCCGGTCGAGGACCCCTCGTTCGAGCTGCCGCAGCCCAGCGCCGTCGCCCCGCACACCCACCGGCTGGGCCGCCAGGAGCCGACGCTGACCGGGCGCGTCACCGACGAGCGCGGCGAGCCGCTCCCCGGCGTCGCCCTCACGGTCACCGGGACGCACGGCCGCGAGCTGATGCGGGCGATCACCGACGAGAACGGCGAGTACGCGGCGACGGGGCTGCCCGACCACTTCGTCAACGTCATCGCCAGCAGCCCCGAGCGGCTCGCCGCCGTCGCCCGGGTCATGGCGCGCGACGGCCACCCCGTCCGGCAGGACTTCCGGCTCACGCCTCGACGGACCGCGGCGGGCGCCCCGGCCGGCCGCTGAGCCCCCGACCGGGTCCCGGTCGGGTCCCGGCCGCCGGACCCGGTCGTGAGGCCGGGTCGCCGCACCCCGGCGGGTGCCCCCGCGAGGGCACCCGCCGTCGGCGGCACCGCCGCCCCGGTTCGTCCGGATTCGTCCTTCGGCGCCCTAGCATCGCCGCGTGAGCGGCGAAGACCACGGGCCCCCGGAGGAGATCTGGCGCAGGGGCCCCGTCCTGTCCATGAGCGACCGCCGGGTCGCACGGTATGTGGCCCGGCCGTTCGCGGCCTTCCTCCGGGTCGAGGCGTCCGGCGCGGTCCTGCTGCTGGCCGCCACGTGCGCGGCCCTGCTGTGGGTCAACTGCGGCGGACGCTCCTCCTACGAGACGCTGTGGACCACCGTGGCCGAGCTGCGCATCGGCCCCCTCCACATCGAGGCCGACCTGCGCGAGGCGGTCAACGACGGGCTGATGGCCGTCTTCTTCCTCGTCGTCGGGCTGGAGATCAAGTACAACGCCGTCGCGGGCGAGCTGCGCGACCGGCGGTTCGCCGCCGTACCCGTCATCGCCGCCCTCGGCGGCATGCTCGTCCCCGCGCTGCTCTATCTCCTGCTCAACTCCGGGGGCGAGGCGGGGCGCGGCTGGGGCATCCCGATGGCGACCGACATCGCCTTCGCGCTCGGCGTCCTCAGCCTGCTGGGCTCCCGCGTCCCCAACACCGCCCGCGTCTTCCTGCTCACCCTGGCGATCGCCGACGACCTGGGCGCGATCACGGTCATCGCCGTCTTCTACACCGACGACCTGCGGCCGTTGTGGCTGGCCGCCGCCGTACTGCTCGTGCTGCTCGCCGGGGTGCTGCGATGGCTGCGGGTGTGGGCCGTGCAGCTGTACCTGCTGCTCGGGCTCGCGCTGTGGCTCGCCCTGTTCGAGTCCGGTGTGCACGCCACCCTCGCGGGGGTCGCGATGGGGCTGCTGTGCCCGGCGCGCTCCCTGCTGCGTCCCGTCGAGGCCCGCCGCCGGCTGCGCCGGATCGCGCCCGCGACGGGGGAGCGCCCGTCGGTCACCGAGCTGAGCCGGTACCGGTTCCTGCTGGGCGAGACGGTGCCCGTCGCCGAACGGCTCCAGACCGCGCTGCACCCCTGGAGCAGCTACCTCGTGCTGCCGGTGTTCGCGCTGGCCAACGCCGGGGTGCCGCTCACCGGCGGGGCGCTGGGGGAGGCCGTGGGCTCGACGGTGACCGCCGGGGTGCTGCTCGGGCTCGTGGCCGGCAAGACCACCGGCATCGCGCTGTTCACCTGGCTGGCCGTCCGGCTGCGGCTCGGCGCGCTGCCCGGCCGGTTCGGTGCGCTGCTGACGCTGGGGCTGGCGGCGCTCGGCGGTGTCGGCTTCACGGTCGCGCTCTTCATCACCGCGCTGGCCTTCGGGGAGGGCTCGGCGCACGCGGGCGACGCCAAGGTGGGGATCCTGGCCGGCTCCGTGGTCGCGGCCGGCCTCGGCGCCGCACTGCTCACGCTCGACGCCCGGCGCCGCCCGGGGCGGGAGCCGGAGTCGGAAGCTGAACCGGAACCGGCGGGGAGCCCGGAGGGGCCCGAGGGCTCCGCGCGCTGACGCCGCGCCGCGCGCCCGCGCCTGTTGCGCGCCCGCGACCCGCCTCCCGCTCCTGGCCCGCCCGCGTCTGCGACCAGCTCGCGTCCGTGGCCCGTCCGCTTCTGCGGCCAGCCCGCGTCCGTGGCCCGTCCGCTTCTGCGACTCGTCCACGTCCGTGGCCCGTCCGCCGTGTCACACGACGACGGCCGCCCGGCGGGATGCCGGGCGGCCGTCGTGAGCCGTGCGGGCGGCGGTGGACGCCGGGTGGGCCCGGCGCCGGTGCGCTGCTGTGCTCAGGCCCCGCCGTCGGCCTGGGCCTCCTGCTCCTCGACGCTCTTGCGGACCTCGTCCATGTCCAGCGCGCGTGCCTGGCCGATGAGATCCTCCAGCGCGGCCTCGGGGAGCGCGCCGGGCTGGGAGAAGATCAGGGTCTTGTCCCGGATGATCGCGAGCGTCGGGATCGACTGGACCTCGAACGCCGCCGCCAGCTCCTGCTGGTCCTCGGTGTCCACCTTGGCGAAGGTGAGGTCCTCGTGCCGCTCCGAGGCGGCCTCGTAGACGGGCCCGAAGCTACGGCAGGGACCGCACCACGACGCCCAGAAGTCGATCAGGACGAATCCGTTGTCCGAGACGATCTCCTCGAAATTGTCCTTGGTCAGCTCGATGGTGCTCATGCTTTCTCCTGCTTCGGGGCAGCAGGGCGGGTCGCGCCCTGGCACCGGAGGAACACAGGGGTCCCCGCCGGCATTCCCGGCACCGTACCGGGCCCGGGATGCTCCCGCGAGAACGGGGCGGAAGCGGGAGAGCGGCCCGCCGGCGCAACGGGACCAAGCGTCGGCAAGCATCGGAACCGGGGCAGGAGCCACAACCGCGGCAAGCGCCGCCACCGGGGCAGGAATCACAACCCGGGCAAGCGGTGCGGACGGTGCGGGCGCGCAACCGGTCGCCCGGCCGTCCGCGTGCTTCCCGGTGTGCCGATCACGCCCGCTTCCCCGTCCGCCGTCCGGCGCGCCCTCCGCGCCCTCCGCGCGCTGCGTACCGCCCGCGTCCCGCGTGCCCTGGTCCGCCGGCTCCGGCTGCCCCGTACCCGCCGCGGGCGCCGCACGGCGCTCCGGGTGGCGGTGCTCGGCTGTGTGCTGGCGCTGCTGCCCGCCGCCTGGCTGCGGGTCTCCACGCGCGGGCAACTGGCGCCCGGTGTCGCTCAGGCGCCCCCGGCCCCGGTCGCCGTCGTCTTCGGTGCGGGGCTGTGGGACGGTGAGCCCTCCCCGTATCTGGCGCACCGGCTGGACGCGGCGGCCGAGCTGTACGCGCGGGGCACCGTGCGGGCGGTGCTGGTGACGGGCGACAACGGTCGGCGTGACTACGACGAGCCGTCCGCGATGCGCCGCTATCTGACCCGGCACGGCGTCCCGGCGCGGCGGATCGTCGCCGACCACGCGGGCTTCGACACCTGGGACTCGTGCAGCCGTGCGCGGCGCGTCTTCGGGGTCCGCCGGGCGCTGCTGGTCAGCCAGGACTTCCATATCCGGCGGGCGACGGCGCTGTGCCGGGCGGCCGGTGTACGGGCCCGCGGCGTGGGGGTGACCGAGCCGCGCGACGCGACCTGGTACGCGGCTCAACTGCGGGAGATCCCGGGCGCGGTGAAGGCCGCCTTCGAGGCCGCGTTCACCCCCGATCCGCACTTCCTGGGGCCGCACGAGGACGGGGTCCGGCAGGCGCTGCGCAACTGACAGGCGGGGGAAAAGGGAGCGAGGGGCCGGGCGGGGCGGTGGTGAGCCCTGCGTCCGGGGGCGGTTGTGGGCGACATCGCGCCGTGCGGCCGAAATAGTACGGGCTTCGTGGTGGTTGTGCTGTCCGTCCGTGGCGCGGGTCCGGTGTGCCGGTTCGCGTGCCGTCGGCCGTGACGCGTGCTCCGGGCAGCAGGATGGCAGTTGGCCATCAGGAACGACGCGGACATCGAGGACTTTCGGCGCATACCGTGCGGATCCTGCGCCGGGTCCCGTCCGAGAAGGAACGACCGGATGCACACCGACCCCGCGCCCACCCCCGGCACTCCCGGTACTCCCGGCGCCTCCGGCACCCCCGGCTCTCCCGGTACCCCGGCCTACGACCCCGCCGCCTTCCGCTCCGTCTTCGAGCGGAACTTCACCTACTGGTCGGGCTTCGCGCGCAACACCCACCGGTACGCCGACGCCACCGCGCTGTACGACCCCGCGACCGGCCGCGGCTGGACGTACGCACAGCTCGGCCGGGACGTCGGGCGGCTGGCCGCCGGTCTCGCGGCCGTCGGGGTGCGCCCGGGCGATCTCGTGGTGCACCAGTTGCTGAACGGGCCGGAGTTCGCGCTGCTCTATCTGGCCACCCAGCGGCTCGGCGCGGTGGGCTCACCGGTCAACTTCCGGCTCGCGCCGGGCGAGACCGCGCATGTGCTGGACTCGGGCCGCCCGGCCGTCTACGTCCACGACACCTCGCTCACCCCGGCGGCGGGCCGGGCCCTGGAACTGGCCGAGCACCGGCCCGGGGTCGTCGTCCACGTCGACTCGGGCGCCCCCGGCGACGCCCCGCTGCCCGGCTCGCTCCCGTTCGGCGAACTGCTCTCCCGCGGGGCGCAGCTGCCGCCGCTGCCGGAGCCGGACGCCGGGATCTACGGCGAGACCACCCGGCTGTACACCTCGGGAACGACGGGGCTGCCCAAGGGTGTTCCGCTCAACAACGCCACCGAGGTGCTCTCAGCGCACGACGTGATCATGCACTTCCCGCTGACGCCCGAGGACCGCACGCTCAACATGACGCCCTGGTTCCACCGCGGCGGGCTGTACTCGGGCGGCCCCAACCCCGTCTTCTACGTGGGCGGCGAGGTCGTCCCGCTGCGGCACTTCGACGCGGACACCGTGCTGGATCTCGTGGAACAGCGAGGCCTCACGTTTCTGATCGGCGCCCCGACCAACCTGGAGCGGCTCGCCGACGCCCAGGAGGCACGCGCCCGTGATCTGTCCACGCTGCGCGGCATCGTGACGATGGGCGCGCCGCTGGGCCGCGCCGCCTGTCTGCGCTACCAGCGCGTCCTCACACCGCGCATCTTCAACGGCTACGGCACGACGGAGGCGTTCTGGAACACCTTCCTGCGCCCGACGGACCTCCCCGAGCACGCGGGCAGCGCGGGGCGCGCGTGCACGGACGACGACGTGGCGGTGGTGCGGGTGTACGAGGACGGGCGGCGGGCCGCGCCGGACGATCTGGCGGCGAAGGACGGCACGGAGATCGGTGAAGTGATCGTCCGCTCGCCCAAGTCGGCGTACGGGTACATCGGCCGCCCCGACGAGGAGGCGGCCAACTACCGGGACGGCTGGCTGTACATCGGGGATCTGGCCACGTGGGACGAACAGGAGTACGTCACGCTGGTCGGCCGGCGGGACGACATGATCCTCTCCGGCGGTGAGAACGTGCACCCGGTCCAGGTCGAGGACGTGCTGACCGAGCACCCCGGGATCGCGGACGCCGTGGTGGTGGGCGCACAGGACCCGGAGTGGGGGCAGTTGGTGACCGCCTACGTCATCCGTAAGGACGCGGAGCTGACCGTGGCCGACTGCGAGCGGCACTGCCGCAGCCATCCCATGCTCGCCGCCTACAAGCGGCCCCGCGCCTACCGGTTCGTGGACTCCTTCCCCGTCACCGCCACCGGGAAGAAGATCCACTACCTGCTGCGTGAACAGGCCGGGCACGACCTCGCCGAGGGGCTGCTCGAACGCGTGCGGTGAAGTCCGCGCGGGGCCCCGTCGCCGGGTGGCGGCGGGGCCTTCGTGTGCCGGGGAAGGGGAGCGGCGGGCGTGCGGGCGCTCCGTTCCGGGCCGGTTCCGGGCCGGTTTCCGGCCGTTCCCACCGGTTCCGCGCCGGTCCCGAACGGTCGCCGCCGGGCCCGACTCCCGGCTGTGCACGACCCCTTGACGGTGCACTGACAGCCGGTAAAGTCTAGACCAATTGGTGAGTGCGGAACCCCGCTGTCCGGTTCCCTGACCGGTCGGAACGCCGGGCGTCCGGCGCGCCGCCGAACCCGTCGGCGCCGCACCGCAGTTGCTCCGTGCTCCCTACCCCCCACTCGACGAGGCCATCCCGGCAGCGCCCGGGGAACGGCGGCCTCAACCGGCAAGGAGTTGACATGCACAAGAAGAGGAAGCTGGCCGCGATTCTCGGCGCCGGGCTCTCCCCGCTGTTCGTCCTCGGACTGTCGGTGACCCCCGCCAGCGCCCACGGCTACATCAGTGACCCGGCCAGCCGGCAGGCCCAGTGCGCGGCCGGTGTGGTCGAGTGCGGCTCCATCAAGTACGAGCCGCAGAGCGTCGAGGGACCGAAGGGCCTCCAGGACTGCGCCGGCGGTCACGACGAGTGGGCCGAGCTGCGCGACGACAACAAGGGCTGGAACGTCGCGAACGTCGGTTCCTCCGCGACCTTCAACTGGAAGCTGACGGCCGCCCACCGCACCACCACCTGGCAGTACTTCATCGACGGCAAGCAGATCGCCGAGTTCGACCAGGGCGGCGAGCAGCCGCCGAACGAGCTGTCGCACAACGTCGACTTCGGCGGCATCACCGGCAAGAAGACCGTCCTCGCCGTCTGGAACGTGGCCGACACGGCCAACGCGTTCTACGCCTGCGTCGACGTCAACATCGGCGGCTGAGCCCGACGGCCGTGAGGCCGTGCGACGACCGCCGCACGGACGGTCGTCCCCCGCACCTCTCGCCGGGGTTCGCACCCGCGCGCCCGGGGCCGCACACACCGCGTGTGCGGCCCCGGTGCCGTGCGCCCGCGTGCGGGCGCGGCGCGAGCGGAGCGGTGAAGCGTGCGTGCTCCGGCGGCCGGGCCGGTGTCCCGGCTAGACCTCGGTGCGCGGCCCGTCCGACACATCCGGCCCGCCCGGCCCGCCGGATCCTTCCAACCCGTCCAACCCGTCCAAGCCGTACAGCCGTGCCGCTGAACCGCCCGCGATCAGCCCGGTGACCCGCTCGGCGTCCGGCGCCGACCACGCGCCCCGGTCGACCCACTCCCCGGTCACCCCCGAGACGGCCTCCTCGAAGAGCCGCGCCCCCACCACGTACAGCTCGGGAAGCCCGTACGCGTCGGTGGAGAACAGCAGCTTGCCGAACGGGACCAGCTCCAGCAGTTCGGCCAGCACCGCTCCCGAGCGCGCCCCCACGTACGGCACCGTCAGCCCGAAGTCCACATGGACGTGCGGGAAGACGGCGGCCAGGTAGCCGGCGCCGCGGTGGTACGGATAGCAGTGCAGCAGCACCAGCGGGGTGCCGTACGCCTCCGTCGCCCGGACGAAGTCCGTCAGCAGCAGCGGATCGCAGCGGTCCAGCCGCAGATCCGGATCGCCGAAACCGGTGTGCAGCTGCAACGGCAGCCCCGTGCGGACGGCCGACCACAGCAGATGCCGCACCAGCACCGGATCGGTCAGCCGGTCTCCCGGTGAACGGCTCGTCAGCCAGCGTTCGGCGTGGGTGCGCACCAGTGAGGTGTTCGGCGGGGCGGGCTCGAAGTCCAGCCCGCAGCGGTAGGCGACGACGGACTTGAAGCCGCGGGCGGTCCGGGTGGCCGCGTGCAGCGCGTCGGAGACCCCGGAGAGAAAGGCGTGCACATCCCGCGCGGTGTCCGCCGCCCGCTCCGCCAGCCGCTCCAGCCGGACGATCTCGTACGCCTCGGCACCGGCAGTCTCGGCGATCTCGCCCGGGGTCAGCAGCGCACCCGGCAGCCCGGTGTCCACCAGATACGCGCTGATCCCGCTGGCGCGCAGCATCCGGCGGGTGACCTCCGCCGTGCCCAACTCGGCCCGCCGCAGCAGGTATTCCTCCGGCGGGCAGTGCGGCTCCAGACCGAGCACGGGCGCGCACCAGCGGCGCAGCGCGAACCCCAGCTGGGTGTCGAACGGAGAGGCGCCGGGAGCGGCCGGGCGGGGCAGCGCGTGCGCCTCCGTCAGACAGCTCTCGAAGCCGGAGCGCCCCGCGGGCCCCGAGCGCAGTACGCCGTGGCAGTGCTGGTCCACCAGCGGCGGGAAGCCGGACATCTCAGTACCTCCCGCAGGTGGCAGCGGCGATCTCGACGGGCGTCGCACCGTCGAACAGCGCGATCTCGCCCGCCCGGACGGCGGCGATCGCGTCCGCCAGCGGCCCGCCCAGCGCCGCCCGCAGCGTCCGCGAACGCTCGAAGTGCCGCAGGGACTCGGCCAGGGAGGCGGGCAGCCGCGGCTGCCCGCCCCGGTGTGCGGGATCGCCCGCGACGGGTTCCGGCAGCCGCGGTCGCTCCGGGCCGCGGCCCAGCCCGGCGAGCCCGGCGGCGATCACTCCGCCCACCAGCAGATACGGATTGGCGCTGCCGTCCACGCACTTGAGTTCCGCGTTGGCGGCCTCCGGGGCGCCGGCCGCACCCGCGACGAAGCGCAGCGCCGCCTCGCGGTTCTCCAGCCCCCAGCACCGGTAGGCGCCCGCCCAGCGCGAGGGCCGCAGCCGCAGATAGCCCGCGGGGGAGGGGACGCCCAGCGCCAGCAGCGCGGGCAGCTCCTCCAGCACCCCGGCCAGGAAGCCCTCGCACTCCCGGCTCATGCCGAACGGTCCGTCGCCGCCCCCGCACAGCGCCCGCCCGTCCCGCCACAGGCTCAGATGCAGATGCCCGCCGCTGCCCACCCCCGACGGGTCGACCACCGGGCCGAACGCGGGGGTGAGCCCGTGCCGCAGGGAGACCGCGCGGACGGTCTCGCGCACCAGCACCGCCAGATCGGCGGCGCCCACCGGATCGGCCGGCGCCACCGACACCTCGAACTGGCCCCGCGCGTACTCGGGATGGGCCTGCAACACCTCCACCCCCTGCGCGGCGAGCGCTTCGAGGACGGCGCGCAGATACGCCGAGGTCTCCACCAGCCGTGCCATGCCGTAGGCCGGGCCGGCCGTCGGGTACTCCGGTTCGGCGCCGGGCGGCGGCAGCGGACCGCGGGTGACGATCCACTCCGTCTCGAACCCCATCCGCAGCTCGATCCCGTGCTCCTCCAGCGCCCGCCGGGCCATGCGCCGGGCGAACCCGCGCTGACAGCCCGCGTACCGGGTGCCGTCCTGCTCCCGGCGGTCCACCGGTGCCCAGGCCCAGCCGGGCTGAGCGGCCAGCACCGTCAGCCGTTCCAGATCGGGCACCAGCCGCAGATCGCCGTCGGGCCCGCCCAGGTGCGGGCCGGTCACCATGGAGTCGTCGACGAGATAGGTGTCGAAGCAGGGGGACATCCCGACGCCGGCGCGCACCGCCTCCGGCAGCCGCGCCGGCGGGACGGCCTTGACCCGGGTGAGCCCCGCGTTGTCGACGAAGGTGAGTGCCACGCCGTGCACACCGGCCGCTCGGAGCCGCGCGGTGGCCCGCGCCGCCTCGTCCGCCTCCGGTGTCCGCGCGGCGCGATCCGCCCGCGCCGTGGGTGAGGTGTCCATGGACGACGCGTTTACCCCGCCCGGGCCCCCGGGGCAAGTCACCTGTCCGGTACGGGCCGTCGGACGCGCCGGGATGTGCCCCTGGCACGGACCGTCGGCACACTCGTGCCTGAGTTCGGGCCGAGTTGGGCAAGTACCCCGGTGTGGGAGCGGTGTAACGGGGAGGGAAACTTGGAAGGTGGCGAGACCTATGCGGCTACGGTACGGGAGCGGCAGGATGCGGATCATTGACGTCACGGGCGGTGCTGCGGGCGTCGGCGAGACGACGACGGACAGGACGTGGGCGGGAGCGGTCGCCTCGCCGGCCGTGCCGCGCATGGTGCTGGGCATCCGGCTGCGGCGGCTGCGCGAGGCGCAGTACATATCGCCGGCCGAGGCGGCCGAGGCCATCCGCACCACCCCGGACAGGATCGCGCAGCTGGAGCAGGGCCGGATCGGCTGCGCCCAGCGGGACGTCGCCGATCTGCTGACCATCTACGGCGTCACCGACGAGAACGAACGCGCCGTCCTCACGGCCCTCGCGCAGCAGGCCAACACCCCCGGCTGGTGGCAGTCCTACCAGGGCGTGGTGCCCGGCTGGCTGCACACCTACATCGGCCTGGAGCAGGCGGCGAGCGTCATCCGCACCTACGAGGTGCAGTTCGTGCCGGGCCTGTTGCAGACCCGCGAGTACGCCCGCGCCGTCATCGAACTCGCCCACGCCGAGGAGCCGGAGGCCGGGCTGCGCCGCCGGGTCGCGCTGCGGATGCGGCGCCAGCAGATCCTCTTCGGCCCGCGCGCCCCGCACCTGTGGGCGGTGATCGACGAGGGGGCGCTGCGGCGGCTGGTCGGCGGCCCCGCCGTGATGCGCGCCCAGCTGACGCATCTGCTGACGCTGAGCGAACTGCCCCATGTGACGGTGCAGATCATGCCGTTCAGCGCGGGCGGCCACGCCGCCGCCGGCGGCCCCGTCACGCTGCTGCGGCTGCCGGAGAGCGAGCTGCCCGACATCGTCTATCTGGAGCAGCTGGACAGCGCCCGGTATCTGGAGGACGACGAGGAGATCGAGAACTACCGGCGGGTGACCGACCGTCTGGTGACCCGCTCCATGCCGCCCGAGGAGACCCGCGGCATGCTGCGCGACATGGCCGAGGAGGCCGAGGAATTGGCGCGGGCCGAGTCCGCTGCCGGGTGACCCCGCCGGGGCCGGCCCGTCCGCCGGCCCGGCTCAGACCCGCTCGAAGACGGCGGCGAGGCCCTGCCCGCCCCCGATGCACATCGTCTCCAGCCCGTACCGCGCCCCCGTGCGGCGCATGGTGTGGGCGAGCGTGGCCAGGATGCGGGCGCCCGTCGCGCCGACGGGATGGCCCAGCGAGATGCCCGAACCGTTGACGTTGATCCGCCGCTCGTGGTCCTCCTCGGTCAGCCCCAGGGCTCGCGTGCAGGCCAGCACCTGTGCGGCGAACGCCTCGTTCAGCTCGATCAGATCCATCGCGTCCAGACCCAGCCCGGCCTTGGCCAGCGCGTCCCGGCACGCCGTCACCGGGCCCAGGCCCATCATCCGGGCCGGCACCCCGGCCCGCGCGAAGGAGACCAGCCGCACCAGCGGCTCCAGGCCGAGCCGTTCGGCCGTCGCCGCACCGGTCACCAGGCAGGCGGCGGCCGCGTCGTTCTGGCCGCTGGCGTTGCCCGCCGTCACCGTCGCCTCCGGGTCCTGGGCCGCGCGGACGGGACGCAGGGCCGCCAGCGCCTCGGCCGTGGTGTCGGGGCGTGGGTGCTCGTCCGCCGTCACGCTGCGCTCGCCGCCGCGGGCGCGGACCGTCACCGGCACCGTCTCGTCGGCGAACAGGCCCTGCTCCAGGGCGTGTCCGGCCCGCTGCTGGGAGCGCAGGGCCAGCGCGTCCTGCTCCGCCCGGCCCACCGCGAACGCGCGGCGCAGATTCTCCGCCGTCTCGATCATGCCGCCGGGCACCGGGTGGTACCGGCCGCCCGCGGTGACCCGGCCGCGGGCCAGCGAGTCGTCCAGCCGGAGGCCGGGGCCCTTGATGCCCCAGCGGCCCTGGTGGGTGTAGTAGGGCGCCGCGCTCATCACCTCGGCACCGCCGGCGACGACGACCTCGCTGAAGCCGGCCCGGATCTGCATGGCCGCGTCCAGCACCGCCTGGAGGCCGGAGCCGCACCGCCGGTCGATCTGGCTGCCGGTCACCGTCTGCGGCAGCCCCGCGTCGAGCGCGGCGACCCGGCCGAGCGCCGGCGCGTCCGCGCTGGGGTACGCCTGGCCGAGGATCACCTCGTCGACCCGGTCGGGGTCGAGCCCGGTACGCGAGACGATCTCGGAGATCACCCGGGCGGCCAACTGGGCCGGTGTGCACCGCGCCAGGGCCCCGCCGAAGCCCCCGATGGGGGTGCGCAGCGGAGCGCAGATGACGACGTCCTCGGTCGTGGTGGGCATACGGGGCCTTTCCGGTCGGGGGCGGAAGGGGGGGCTGGGATGCGGTGGCTCAGGGCGCCGAGGGGCCCGGGGCGCGGCGGGACCGGCGGCCGGTGCGCCGCTGCCGGGCCGGGTCAGGAGCCGGGGTCCCGTCCGGCGCCGGGTTCGGGCAGCACCTCCTCGGCGATCCGCAGCACGCTGTGCAGCGCGGCCGAGGGATTGTCCGTGCGCCAGGCCAGTGCGGAGCGCAGCAGGACCGGCGGACCGGTCAACGGCCGGTAGACGAGCCCGGTCTGCTGGACGTGCATACAGGAGGTGAGCGTCAGGGTGACGCCGACGCCCATGGCCACCAGGGCCAGGATCGTATGGGTGTCGGGGGCCTCCTGGACGATGCGCGGGGTGTGGCCGGCCCGTTCGCAGGCGGCGGTCATCGCCTCGCGCAGGCTGGAGCCGGCGCCCGCGGGAAAGCCGACGAAGGGCTCGCCCGCGAGGTCGGCCACATCGATCCGGGGCCGCCGGGCCAGCGGGTGGTCGGCCCAGAGCGCGCACACCAGCTCCTCCTCGGCGATCACCCGGGTGGACACCGAGGGCCGCTGCACCGGCAGCCGGACGAACCCGAGGTCGAGCGAGCCGTCCACGACCTCGGCCAGTGCCCGGTGGGCGTACATCTGGCCGCACATGACCAGTTCGATGCCGGGGTGCGCCGCGCGTACCGCCCGGGTCAGCGGTGGCAGCGTCGCATGGCTGGAGGCACCGGCGAAGCCGATGCTGACCCGGCCGGACTCGCCCCGCCCGGCGGCCTCGGCGGCCCGGGTGGCGGCCCGCAGATCCTCCAGGATGCGGCGCACCGGCGGCAGGAAGGACGCCCCGGCCCCGGTCAGCCGCACCGAGCGGGTGCTGCGCTCGAAGAGCTGGACGCCCAACTCCCGCTCCAGCCGCCGGATCTGCTGGCTGAGCGGGGGCTGCGCCATGTTGAGCCGGCGGGCGGCCCGGCCGAAGTGCAGTTCCTCGGCGACGGCGACGAACGAGGACAGCTGCCGCAGCTCCATCGCGCTCCCTCGCGCTCGCTCCTCCGGAACGGCGGGCCCGTCGTCCGGCAGGACGCGGCGCTTTCCGGCGGGACGCGGCACTCTTGCGCGCCGCGTATCAATCGGACCCTAATTCGGTATTGGACACGGATCAATGGGCGCGTGCACGCTGTGAACCCACCGCCCCGGCACGCCGGAAGCCCGCCGTTGCGCGAGGATGCCGACGGCCGGTCGCCGCGGCGGCGGGGTCCGCCCGCACCGCGGGACTGCCGCACCGGCACGTCCGTCGCACCGAGAGGATGGGGTTCCAGCATGCGGATCAGGGTCGTGGGAGCCGGCACGATGGGCCGCGGCATCGCGCAGTGGGCCGTCACGGCGGGACACACCGTCGAACTCGCCGACGCGCGCAGCGAGTCGGTGGGCGAGGCCGTCGCGTTCATCGAGCGGATGCTCCTGCGGGCGGTGGAGAAGGGACGGCTCACCCGCGCCGGTGCCGATGCCGCACTCGGCCGGCTGGTGCGGCTGGACAGCCCGTACGCACCGCCGACGGAGAGCGCGCCCGAGCTGGTGATCGAGGCCGTCGTCGAGGAACTCGCCGTCAAGGCCGAGCTGTTCACAGGGCTGGAGCGGGTACTGCCCGCCGGAACGGTGTTCGCGACCAACACCTCCTCGCTGTCGGTGACCTCGCTCGGGGCCCGCCTCGCCGACCCCGGGCGCCTGGCCGGGCTGCACTTCTTCAACCCCGTCCCGCTGATGAAGGTCGTCGAGGTGGTGCCCGGCGCCGCCACCCTGCCCGAGACCGTGCCCTGGCTGGTCTCCTTCGTGGAGAGCTGCGGGCACCGCGCCGTCACCGTCGCCGACACACCCGGCTTCCTCGTCAACCACGCCGGACGCGGCCTGGTGACCGAGGCGTTCGCGCTGCTGGAGCAGTGCGTCGCGGACCACGCCGCGATCGACCGGATCGCCCGCGACGTCCTCGGGCTGCGCATGGGCCCCTTCGAACTCATGGACCTGACCGGGCTGGACGTCACCGCCTCCGTCATGGAGACCGTCTGGCGCGGCTTCCGGCACGACGACCGGCTGCGGCCCTCCGCGCTGACCGCGAACCGGGTCACCGCCGGGCTCCTGGGGCGCAAGACCCGCCGCGGCTTCTACGCCTACTCCGACCGCCCCGGCACCGACGGCGCGCCGGCCCCCGCGCCCGCCGAACTCCCGGAACCCGCCGTGGAACCCGGCGACGCCCGCCGCCCCCGCACCGTCGTCGGCGACGGCCCGCAGGCCGAGGCGTGGCGCGCCGCGCTGGACGCCGCGGCGGCCGGGGACGGGGCGCTGCACCTGGTGCCCACCTGGGGGACGACGGTCGCCGCCGCCGTCGCGGACCGCGGCCTGCCGCCCGAACGCACCGTCGGCGTCGACCCGTTGGCGCTGGACACCCCGCGCCGGGTGCTCGCCGTGACCCCGGCGACCGCACCGGACGCCGTCCGCGACGCCGTGGCCGTCCTGGCGGACGGCGGGCACCGGGTCACCGTCGTACGGGACACCGCCGGGTCCGTCGCCCAGCGGCTGCTGGCCTCCGTCGTCGGCGTCGCCACGGGCATCGCCGAGCGCGGTATCGCGGCGCCGGACGACATCGACACGGCGGTCACCCTCGGCCTCGGCTACCCGCACGGCCCGCTCGCCTGGGGCGACCGCCTCGGCACCGCCCGGCTGCACACCCTGGCCGGGAACCTGTACGCGACCACCGGCGACCCCCGCTACCGCCCCACCGGCTGGCTGACCGAACGCGCCCGGCTGGGGCTGTCGTTGCTGACCCCGGCGGCGCCGCTGCCGCAGTGAGGAGAAGCGCCCACCGGGCGGCCCCGGCGCGGGCGACGGCCGGGAGCGCCGGGGCCGCCCGGTGGGACGGGCAGCGGCAGGAGGCTGCCGGGTGAGCGAGCGGCCGGGGCGGCTGCCGGGAGAGCAAGCGGCCGGGGCGGCCCGAACAGTGCGGGCCGCCGGCCCGCACCGGCGTGACGGACGAAGGAGAACGATGGACCACCGGGACTTTCAGCTGACCCCCACCCAGCGCGACATACGGGCCATGGCCCGGGAGTTCGCCGACACGGAGATCGCGCCGCACGCCCGCGCGTGGGACCGTGCCGAACGCATCGACCCGGAGGTGCCCCGGCGGCTGGGCGCACTCGGCTTCCTCGGGCTCACCCTCCCCGAGGAGTACGGCGGCGTCGAGGCCGACATGCTCTCCTACGCGCTGGTCACCGAGGAGCTGGGGCGCGGCGATTCGGCCGTGCGCGGCCTGGTGTCCGTCTCGCTCGGCCTGGTGGCCAAGACGATCGCGGCGCACGGCAGCGCGGAGCAGAAGCAGCGGTGGCTGCCCCGGCTGGCGTCCGGGGAGGCGCTCGGCTGCTTCGCGCTGACCGAGCCCGGCACCGGCTCCGACGCCGGCTCGCTGCGCACCCGCGCCGTCCGGGACGCGGCGGACAGCGGGGACTGGACGCTCGACGGCAGCAAGATGTTCATCACCAACGGCACCGTCGCGGAGGTCGCGCTCACCTTCGCACGCACCTCCGAGAACGGCATCACCGCCTTCCTGGTGCCCACCGGCACCCCCGGCTTCACCGCGCGGGAGATCCACGGCAAGCTCGGGCTGCGCGGCCAGGCCACGGCCGAACTCGCCCTGGAGGGCGTGCGGGTGCCCGACTCCGCCCGGCTGGGCGAGGTCGGCCGTGGTCTCGGTATCGCGCTCGGCGCCCTGAGCCGGGGCCGGATCTCGGTGGCCGCCGGCGCCGTCGGCCTCGCCCAGGGCGCGCTGGACGCCGCCGTGCGCTACACCACCGAGCGGGAGCAGTTCGGCCGGCCGGTGGCCTCGTTCCAGCTCGTGCAGGAGCTGCTCGCCGAGTCCGAGGTGAGCATCAGGGCCGCCCGGCTGCTCACCCACCAGGTGGCGCGGATGGCGGACGCGGGCGTGCCACCGAAGGGGTACGCCACGGAGGCGTCCATCGCGAAGTACCACGCCTCCGAGACCGCCGTGGAGGTGAGCAACAAGTGCCTCCAAGCGTTCGGCGGTTACGGCTACATCGACGAGTACCCGGCCGGCAAGTATCTGCGGGACGCCCGCGTCCTCACCCTCTACGAGGGCACCAGCCAGGTGCAGAAGCTCCTCATCGGCCGGGCGCTCACCGGCGTCGACGCCCTGGACTGAGCGGCGCTGCTCACCGGTTGGGCGGCGACTCCTCCTTGAAGATCTTGGTGACGAGCTTGCCGTCCCGGGTCAGATAGCCGTGCAGCATGCCCTCGCTGCTGTGCGGTGCGTCGAAGGTGCCCGACCGGTCCAGCGCGATCACCCCGCCGTCGCCGCCCAGCTTCGGCAGCCGCTTCACCAGCACCTCGTAGGCGGCGCTCGCCACGTCGCGGCCGTCGAACTCCATCAGGTCGGAGATGGTCGCCGTGGCGGCGCCCCGGATGAACACCTCGCCCTGCCCGGTGGCGCTCGCCGCCATGGTGCGGTTCTTCGCGTAGGTGCCGGCGCCCAGCAGCGGGGAGTCGCCCACCCGGCCGGCCATCTTGTTGGTCAGCCCGCCCGTGGAGGTGGCCGCTGCCAGGTCCTTGTGCCCGTCGAGCGCGACGGCGCCGACCGTGCCCTTGGTCACCTGCCCGTCGGAGTCCGCGCCCTTCGCCTTGCCCTTTCCGCCGGCCTTCCCCTTGGCCTTCATCAGCTCGTCCCAGCGCTTCTGCGTCCAGAAGTAGTCCTGGGTCACCGGCTTGAGGCCCTGCGCGGCGGCGAAGTCGTCGGCGCCCTGACCGGCCAGCAGCACATGCTTCGTCCGGTCCATCACCAGCCGGGCCGCGGTGATCGGATTGCGGACGTGCTTGACGCCCGCGACCGCGCCGGAGGCCATGTCCGAGCCGCGCATCAGGGAGGCGTCCAGCTCGTGGCCCGCGTCCGCGGTGAACACGGCGCCCTTGCCGGCGTTGAACAGCGGATCGTTCTCCAGCTCGTTGACCGCCTTCTCGACGGCCTTCGTGCTGCTGCCGCCCGCGTCCAGCACCCGCTGCCCGGCACGCAGCGCCCTGGTGAGCCCGGCGCGGTACGCCTTCTCCTTCTCCGGCGGTGTGTCGTCCCGGCTGAGCGCGCTTCCGGCGCCGCCGTGCACGGCCAGCACCACGTCGTGCGCGTCCGGCCGGCCGCGTCCCGCGGGGCCGTCGGCGGCGGCGGGCGCGGTGTGCGGGCGGGAGCGGGCCGCGCCGTCGTCGCCGGGGACGACGACGAGCACGGCGGCGAGCGTGGCCACCCCGGCCAGGGCGGGCACCAGGCGCCGCCCGGTGCGCAGGGCGCGCTTGCTGCGCGGCAGTTGAGCCATCGGGTCCTCCTGATCATCGATCGTTGGACCCGGAGCACCCTAACCCCGTACCGGCCGGAGGGAACCCCCTCGTCACGACGTTGATCGATTCCGTGGACGGCCGCCGGGGCGCGGCCGGGCTCAGCCGCCGCCGGGCGTGTAGAGCGCCTCGATGTCCGCCGCGTACGCCTCGGCCACGGCCGCCCGCCGTACCTTGAGCGAGGGCGTGAGCAGCCCGTTCTCCTCGGTGAACTCGCCGTCGACGATGCGGAACGCACGGATCGACTCGGCCGGGGACACCGACGCGTTGGCGTGGTCGACGGCCCGCTGCACCGCCGCGCGGATCCCGGGGTCCTCGCGCAGCTCGCCGAGCGGGGTGTCCCGGGGACGGCCGCGCACCGCCAGCCAGTGCGCCACCGCGTCCCGGTCCAGGGTGACGAGCGCGGCCACGTACCGCCGGCCCTCGCCGACCACCATGCACTGCGCCACCGGCGGGCGGCTGCGCAGCCGGTCCTCCAGCGGCGCGGGGGAGACGTTCTTGCCGCCGCTGGTGATCAGGATGTCCTTCTTGCGGCCGACGATGGTCAGATAGCCGTCCTCGTCCAGCGCGCCGAGGTCCCCGGTGGCGAACCACCCGTCGCGCCGGGCCGCTTCACCGGCCCCGGGCCGGTTCCAGTACGTCTCGAAGACGATCCCGCCGCGCACCAGGACCTCCCCGTCGTCCGCGATCCGCACCGCCGTGCCGGGCACCGGCCGGCCCACGGTGCCCGGCCGGGGGCCGAGCGGGGGAGTGACGGTGGCGGCGGCCGTCGTCTCCGTCAGGCCGTACCCCTCGTAGACGAGGATGCCCGCCGCGTAGAAGAACAGGTTCAGCCGGCGGTCCAGCGGGGAGCCGCCGCTGATGGCGTAGCGCAGCCTGCCGCCCAGCTCCTTGCGTATCCGCCGGTAGACCAGCAGATCGTAGAGCGCACGGGCCAGGGACAGCCGGAGACCGGGGCCCCGGCCGGTGCCGAGGAAGCCGCGCAGATGTTCCTCGGCGAAGCGCACCGCGATCCGGTCGGCCCGCTCGAACGAGGAGCCGCGGCCGATCCGTTCGGCCGTCTCCCGCCCGGTGTCGTGGATCTTCTCGAACAGGTAGGGCACGCCCACGACGAACGTCGGCCGGTAGGAGCGCAGTTGCGGGCGCAGCTCCTCCGGCTTCATACCGGGGCAGTGCCCGAACTCGATCCGGGCCAGCAGACAGGCGATCTGGAGGCTCCGGCCCAGGATGTGGGCGAGCGGCAGGAACAGCAGCGTGGAGGCGGTCTGCCCGGTGGCGGCCCGGAACACCGGGTGCAGCAGCTCCACGGTGTTGGCCGCCTCCGCCAGGAGGTTGCCGTGGGTGAGCACACAACCCTTGGGCTCGCCCGTCGTCCCGGAGGTGTAGCAGAGCGTGGCGATGCTGGACGGCCCGAGCCCGGCCCGGCGCTCGGCGATCCGCTCCTCGGGCACGTCGCGCCCCAGCGCGGCGAGTTGGGCGAGCGCGCCGCCGCCGTCCGCGCCGTCGATCTGCCACAGCCGGGGGCGACGGGGGAGCGCGGCGAGGGCGGGTTCGGCCGTGGCGGCCATCTCGGCGGTCTCCACGCAGACGAACGCCGCGCCGGAGTCGCGCAGGATCCAGCCGGTCTGCTCGGTGGACGAGGTCGCGTAGACGGGCACGGTCCGGCCGCCCGCGGCCCAGACGGCGAAGTCCAGTACGCACCACTCGTAGCGGGTGCGGCACATCAGGGCGACGCGGTCGCCGGGTGCGAGCCCGGCGGCGAGCAGGCCCCTGGCGGTGGCGGTCACCTCGCGGGCGAAGGCCGCGGCCGTCACGGGCTGCCAGGTGTCACCGGCCTTGCGGCGCATCACCACGGCGCCGGGGTCCGCCGCGGCGTTGGTGAACGGGATGTCGGCGGCGCTGCCGGTGGTGGGAGGCTCGACGAGCGGCGCGGCCCGCACTTCGCGGACGGTGCCGCCTTCCCGGATCAACTCCAGCGGCTCGCGGTCGGCGAGATCCGTGCGCCGCCGCGCCGTCCTCAGATCCTTCCTGACGCCCATCTCCGGCTCCTGTCCCTGGGGCGGGTGCGGGTGTGGTGCGGGTGTGGTGCGCGGGGTGTGCGGGGGGTGTGCGAGGGCTGTGCGAGATGTCCGCGGTCCGTCGGCGCGGCGCCCGGCAGGGCAGCGCGAACCGCCCGCCGAGGGGGTGGTGACGGGCCTTCGGCCGCTGACTGGCCAGTAAACTTACTCACGCGTAGCCATAAATCAATGCCCCGGACACGACCGGCTCCCACCGGCCGGGCCGTGGGCGGCCGTGCTCGGCGCGGGGTTCCATCGCGCGGGCACAGAGCGGCAGTTGCCCCCGCGCGGGCCGGTGTTCGATTTGCCTGCCCAGGCCCTGGTGTGGGGGAGTATGGGGTTGCTCCGTACGATCGGAATCCAGCCAGCAGCGGTCGGCACGGGGACCGTGGACACAACGAGCAAGTGGCACAGCCGGGAAGTAGGACGAAAACGCATGGGCCTCGGGACATTTCTGACGAGGAGGAAGCCGAAGACCACCGGAGCGCAGCGGACGGGCTCGTCCTCGGCTCTGCCGGACGGAGCCGGGCTCCTCAGCGTGGCGATCCACGACCCCCTCGGGCACCCGCTGCCCGGCGTGGACGTGACCGTCACCGACGCGGGCAACGGCCGCCGCGTCCTGAAGGCCACCAGCGACCCCTACGGCCGGATCACCGCCGTCGTGCCGCCCGGCCGCTACGCGCTCATGGGCACCATCGAGGGGCTCCAGCCGGTGCACCGCACCCTGGAGGTCTCCGCCGGTCTCCTGCCCGAGCCGCACCAGCTGCAGATGGAGGCGGGGCAGCAGCCGGGGCTGCCGCAGACCGGGGTGTGGATGTTCGACCCGCCGCACACCGCGATCCGCTTCGTCGCCCGGCACGTCGGCATGGCCAATGTGCACGGCCGCTTCACCCGCTTCGACGGCGGGATACGCGTGGCCGAGCGGATGGAGGACTCCTACATCGAGATCACCATCGACGCGGCCAGCATCGACACCGGCAACAAGTCCCGTGACCGGCACCTGCGTTCCGCCGACTTCCTGGACGTCGAGCGCTACCCGTATCTGCACTTCGTGAGCAACCGGCTCACCCACCGCAGCGGCACCAGGTGGACCGTCCAGGGAACCCTGACCCTGCACGGCGTCAGCCGCAGCGTCAGCCTGGACACCACCTATCTCGGCGCCGTGAACGGCGGATACGCCGAGGAGCTGCGCTGCGCCGCGTTCGCCACGGCCGAACTGCACCGCGACGACTACACGCTGGACTACCGCAGCATGCTGGCGCGCGGCATCGCCGTCGTCGGGCCGACCGTCAAGATCGAGATGGACATCCAGGCGATGTACCGCAACGAGGGGACGCCGACGCCTCCCGAGTGAGCCCCGGACGCACCGCGGGCGCCGGGCCGGGCCCGTCGGCCGTACCGACGAGGCCCCGCCCGGCGCCCGTGCGTCACCGGTCCTGCTTTCAGCCCGGCTGGCTGCTGTCCTTCATGCTGCCCCAGCCGTGCCACCGGTCGATCCCGATCCAGGCGCTGACCCGCTCCCGGTCCCGCTGCGGATAGGGACCGCCGGTGTACTGCTGCGCCAGCCGGTCGATGTCCGCGAGACCGGTGTCCGTGCGGAACTCCACGACCCGGCCGATGAGGCTGATGTGCGTGTACCAGTTGTCCTCGTCGAGAACGGTGAGCGTGACGCGTGGGTCGTTGCGCAGATGCGTCAGCCGCTTGCGGCCCTCGTCCATGTTGACCAGCACCCGGCCGTCGTCCCACAGGTACCAGGTGGCCGTGGAGACGGGCTGGCCGTCCGAGCGGAGCGTGGTGATGACGGCCGGGTTCGGCCGGGCGAGCATGGCGACTGCCGCCTCCGGAAGCGGGGGCTTCGACATGGCGGTACCTCCTCGTGCGGTGCGGATGGACGCGGGATCAGCGTCCCACACGGTGCCCGGACCGCCCGCCGGACGACCGCTGTCCGGGCGGGTGCCGCCGCTGTGCGGACGCTCCCTAGTGCTCGTGCGGGCCGTCGTGGTGGACGGGCCCGTGCGCGGTGGCGCAGTGCGGCGCTCCGGCCGGTGCCGGGATCGCGGGGACGTGGTCGATCTGGAGCGTCGTGTGCGTCAGCCCGTACTCCTCGCGCAGCAGCCCGTCCAGCTCCCGCCGGACCCGGTGGCAGTCGCCGCCGGGCTCGACCAGGACGTGCGCGGAGAGCGCCGGCTCGCCCGAGGTGATCGTCCAGATGTGCAGATCGTGCACCTCGGTGACGGCGGGAGCGGCGACGAGCCGGTCCCCGACGGCGTCCGGGTCCAGCCCGACCGGCGCGGCCTCCAGGAAGATCCGCCCCGAGTCGCGCAGCAGCCCGTAGCCGGCCTTCAGCATCAGCGCCACCACGGCCAGCGTGGCGATGGCGTCGGCGCGCGCGAAGCCCGTCAGCACGACGACCAGGCCGGCGACGGCGGTGCCGATGAACGCGAACAGGTCGTTGAGGATGTGCTGGTAGGCGCCCTCGACGTTCAGCGAGGACCGGTTGGCCTTCGACAGGCACCAGGTCGCGAGCAGGTTGACGACGATGCCGCCGAGCGCGGTCACCAGCACCATCCAGCCGGTCACCGCCGGCGGGTCCAGCAGTCGGTGCACGGCCTCGTAGCCGAGCCAGCAGGCGGCGAGTATCAGGGTGAGCCCGTTGGCCTGCGCGGAGAGGATCTCGGCGCGCTTGAGGCCGAAGGTGTAGCCGCCGCGGGCGGGCCGCGCGGACAGCCGCATCGCCACCAGCGCCAGGACGATCGAGACGGCGTCGGTCAGCATGTGGGCCGCGTCCGAGAGCAGCGCCAGCGAACCGGCCAGCACGGCGATCGTCGTCTCGACGACGATGAAGGCCGCGATCAGCGCGAGCGCCAGCGTCAGCCACCGCCGGTCGGCGTCCGCTGACACCCCGTGCGTGTGGCCGTGCCCGTGGCCGTGCCCGTGGCCGTGCCCGTGGTCGTGACCGGGTGCGTGCCCGTGGCCGGGCGGCCGGCCCTGCCCTGGCCCGGTGCCGTCCGGGCTGCCGTGTGTGCTGCCGTCGGCTCCGTGCCCGGCGTCCCCCCGTCCGTGGTTCCCCTGCCTGTGTCCGTGCGTCGCACCCACCACAGTCCTCCCCATCGGTTGCCGCCGAGTGGCGGTCGGATGCAGGCAGTGAAACCCACCGGTGGGCACGGCTGCAAAGGCTGTAGCGGTGACCGTTGTCAGTACCGATAACAGGGCTCTGACCTGCGGTTTCTTCATGAAATCCATTGCCGTGGCCGGGGTGTGCGCGAGCCCTTCCGGACCCGGCGGCCGGGCGCCCGCGCGGTCGGCCCCGCCCCGGTCACCCGCTCGGCGGGCCCGCCGGCCACCCCGGCCACCGGACGGCTCGGACGGACCGGGAGCCGACCCGGCCGCGGCCCGGGAGCCGGCCGGGAGGCCCGGCGGCGGACCGGGTCCGACGACTCTGGAGGCCCCGGACGGCGGGATCTGAGAGGCTGGCGGTCAGGGTGATCGACATGACTGACATGAGCGAGCCGGGCCGCGCGCCCGGTGCGGGAAGCCCCGACGGGCCCGCGGACGCCCGGGCCGAGGCCGCCCGCCGGGCCGTGGTGGACGAGGTGCTCGCCCGGCTCGGGCTGCGGGCCAAGGCCCGACTGCTGAGCGGGTCCGGCATGTGGTCGGTCGGACCCGAACCCGACGCCGGGCTCGGGCGGCTCGTGTTCTCCGACGGCCCCGCCGGGGTGCGGGGCGAGGCGTGGACCCCCGAGGAGCCCAGCGTCGCACTGCCCTCGCCCACCGCGCTCGGCGCCACCTGGGACGCCGGGCTCGCCCACGGCGCCGGGCTGCTGCTCGCCCAGGAGGCCCGCCGCAAGGGCGCACACGCGGTGCTCGCGCCCACCGTCAATCTGCACCGCACGCCCTACGGCGGCCGGCACTTCGAGGCGTACTCCGAGGACCCCGAACTGACCGGCGTGCTGGGCGCCGCGCTGGTGCGCGGGCTCCAGGACGGCGGCGTCGCCGCCACCCCGAAGCACTACGTCGCCAACGACTCCGAGAGCGACCGCTACACCGTCGACGTCCGGGTCGGCACCCGCACCCTGCGCGAGCTGTACCTCGCCCCCTTCGAGCGGATCGTGCGCACCGCACACCCCTGGGCCCTGATGGCCGCCTACAACTCCGTGGACGGCACCACCATGAGCGAGCACGACGTCCTCAACAACGGGGTGCTGCGCGCCGAATGGGGCTTCGACGGCGTCCTCGTCTCCGACTGGACCGGGGCCCGCTCCACCCTCGGCTGCGCCCGCGGCGGGCTCGACCTGGCGATGCCCGGCCCGGACACCGTCTACGACGACCATCTCGTCGCGGCCGTGCGCGCCGGCCGGGTCCCCGAGGAGACCGTGGACGCGCTGGCCCGCCGGGTGCTCCTGCTCGCCGCCCGCACCGGTGTCCTGGACGGCGCCCCGCCCGCGGTGCCGGCCGCCGCGCTGCCCGCCGAGCTGGACGCGGCGCACACCGTGCGCGCACTCGCGGCCCGCTCCTTCGTCCTGCTGCGCAACGAGGACGGCGTACTGCCGCTGGACCTGCCGCACGACGGCCCCGGGCCGCCGCCGCGCGGGCCCGGGGCGTCCGGTGCCGTGCGCAGGCTGGCGGTCAGCGGACTGGCCGCCGCCGTCCCCCGGTTCGGCGGGGGAGGCAGCGCCCAGGTCTTCCCCGAGCAGCTCGACACCCCGCTGGACGCGCTGCGCGACGCCCTGCCCGCCGGCACCGAACTCGCCCACGACCCGGGCCCGGACCCGCGCACCCGGCTCGGCGCCGCGAGCAGTGACGCCGGCTTCCGGCTGACGGCCGTCCTCTACGGGCTCGACGACGCCGAGCTGGCGCGCGCCCCGCAGCGCGACGGGAGCGTGCGCTGGATGGGCGGGCTGCCCGGCGGCGTCCCGCTCGCGGACCTCGGCCGGGTCGAACTCGTCGGCGAGTTCACCCCCGAGGACGACGGGACCCACCGCCTCGCGGTGCGCGGCGTCGGCCACTTCCGGCTGGAGGCGGCCGGCCGGGTGCTCTACGACGGCGAACTGCGCCCCGAGGGCGAGGACCCCGCGGCGGCCTTCCTCAACCCGCCGCAGCAGACCTTCCTGCTGGACGCGCGGGCCGGCGAGACCGTGCCCGTGCGGCTCGTCCATCCCGTCGGGGTGAACGGCGCGGCGGCCGGGTTCGGCCTGGTCTCCTTCGAACTGGGGCACGGCGCACCGGTGGTGCCCGACGAGGAGCTGATCGAGCGCGCCGTCCGCAGCGCAGCGGAGGCCGATGTCGCCCTCGTCTTCGTGGGCACGACGGACGAGACGGAGAGCGAGGGCGTCGACCGCGACCGGCTGGCGCTGCCCGGACGCCAGGACGAACTGGTCGCCCGGGTGGCCGCCGTCAACCCGCGCACGGTCGTCGTCGTCAACGCCGGCGCCCCGGTGCTGATGCCGTGGCGCGGCCAGGTGGCGGCCGTGCTGCTGACCTGGTTCCCCGGGCAGGCCGGGGGCCGGGCGCTCGTCGATGTGCTGTCCGGCAGGGCCGAGCCCGGCGGCAGGCTGCCCACCACCTGGCCGGCGGCCGAGGAGGACGTGCCCGTCCGCCAGGTGACGCCCGACAGCGACGGCCAACTCCCTTACAGCGAGGGCCCGTACATCGGCTACCGGGCCTGGCGGCGGGGCCCGCGGGGCGGCCCGGAGCCGGCGTACTGGTTCGGGCACGGCCTCGGCTACACCGACTGGTACTACGAGGCGCTGCACCTCACGGCCCCGGAGCCCGCGGGGGACGACCGGGGGGACGGCCGGGGAGACGGTGACCCCTACCGGCCCGCCGTCGAGGCCGTCGTCCGGGTGCGCAACGCGGGTCTGCGGGCCGGGCGCGAGGTCGTCCAGCTCTATCTCGGTCCGGAGGGGCCCGAGCGGAAGCTGGCGGCGTTCGCGGTGGTGGAGGCCGAGCCGGGCGGCACGGCGGAGGCGCGGCTCACGGTGCCGCGCCGTGCCGTGCAGGAGTGGGAGCCGACGTCGGAGACCTGGCAACCCGTGCCCGGCCCCCATCTGTTCGCCGCCGGGCGCAGCGCCGCCGACATCCGGCTGACGGCCCGCACGGCGGCGCAACGGCCGGACTGACGGCTGGGGATGCCGGCTGGGGATGCCGGCGACGGGCGACGGCCGACGCTGAGCCGCACGCCCCCCGGGGAGGGAGGCGTGCGTCGGTCCGGGGCTCTGCTCGGCGGCCCGGTGCGGTGCTCAGGCCGTTGTCGTGCGGTACTTGCCGCAGGCGAACTGATTCCGGCCGTTCGACATGCACAGCCGGAACTTGACCTTCGAGCCCTCCTTCAGATTCTTGTGCAGAATGGTGCCGTGGGTCTTTCCGCCCTTGTCGTACCAGTAACTCCCGCTGATTCCACGGCCGTCGGCCTTGGTGGCGAAGATGGTCACCACCGGCTGGTAGCCGTCCTTCGCGTCGTCGTAGACCGTGAAACGGTCGCCCTTCGCGGTGAACGCGGCGCGCGCCGAATGGACATAGCTCTTCCCGGACTTGGAGTGGCCGGGGTTCACCCAGACGTCGAGCGCCTGGGCCTGCGGGGCCCCGATGGCGCCGACGGCGAGCAGGGTGCCGATTCCGACGGTGGTGGCGCGCCTGGTGCTCTTCTTCATGAGGTAACGGATCGCATCCTCAGTTGTGGATCATGGTCGTCGGCGAGTTTACGGAAGGCGTTCCGGGCGCAACAACCGCTCATTGTCACGGCTTTTCGACAGGTCCGTTCCGGCCGTTTCTCCGGGCAATGCGGAATGCGCCGACGGGCGTCCCGCGGCGGTATGTCGCGATATCCCCGGCAGAATCGGCGATCGCTGGATTCCCGGCGTGCGGACGGTCGTTCCGGACGCCGGACACGGACGCCGGGCGCGGATATCGGGCACGGATATCGGACGCGGATATCGGGCACGGAAGCCGTCGGCACGGGCCCCGGTCACCGCTGCCGTCGTCGCGGCGGGCGCACGGTGGTGCGGAAGGCGCCCGGGGTCGTTCCGGCGCGCTGCTGGAAGAACTTGGAGAAGTTGGTGGCGTCGGCGAAGCCCAGCTGCGCGGCGATCTGGGAGGCGGAGCTGTCGGTGTGGGCGAGCAGGCGCTTGGCCTCCAGCACGACACGGCGGTCCACGAACTCCTTCGCGCCCAGCCCCGCCGCGGTACGGGTGGCACGCGAGAGCGTGCGCGGTGAATAGCCCAGTGCCTGGGCGTAGTCGGCGACCCGGCGGGTGCGGGTGAAGTCCCGTTCCACGGCGGCACGGAAGCGGCGGAACGTCTCCGGGCCGCGGCCCTGCCCCGGCGCGGCCGGACCGTCCGGCGGCCCCGGTGTTCCGGGCGTTCCGGGCGTTCCGGCAGTTCCGGGCGTCGCGTCCGGCAGCCGGATCAGCCGCAGCAGCAGCGCGGACAGCAGATGACGCAGCAGCTGGGTGTGCGCGGCCGGCGGTGGCCCGGCCGGTCCGGTGCGCGCGGCGGCGAACTCGAAGCGCAGATGATCCAGGGCCAGGCGGACGGCGCGTGCCCCGGCGTCCACCGGGTGGCGGTGCACCGCGCCGGACGCCTCGTCCAGCCCGACGGCCTCCGCCGTGGCCGGGTCGGGGAAGGCGGGCAGGAACAGCACGAGCGTCCCCTCCGCCTGCTCCAGATCGCCGTACTGCTGCACCTGTCCGGGCCGGACCCACAGCCAGCCGCCGGGCGCCGTGCGGTGCTCGGTGAAGTCGACGGACTGCCGCAGCGTTCCCGACTCGACGGCGAACAGCTGGTGGAAGTCCGGCCGTTGTGGTTCCGCGGGGTTCTGGCCGTGTGCGGCGGTGCGGGTGCGCAGATCCGAGAGCGTCATCACCTCCAGACCCGTCGCGGGGGCGCCGGGCCCGGGGGACCAGGGCAGCTCGGGGATCGTGCCCGCGCCGGTGCGGACCGGGTACGGGGCGATGCCGCCGCCGGGCGCCGGTGCCGGGTCGGCCTCCGCGGGATCCGTGGAGGCGGCCGGTTCGTCCATGTGTCCGTTTCTCACCATAGGTGGTCGTGAGCCTACCTCGCGGGGGTGCGGTCGCACGGTTAGCTTCGGTGGTGTCGCCGCCCGCCGCCACGGTGTGCCGGTGACGGAAACTGCCATCGAGCACCAGGAGAACACCATGGCGAGGATCGCCCTGTTCGGGGCCACCGGGCACATCGGGAGCCGGATTCTGCGCGAGGCGCTGAGCAGAGGACACGAGGTCGTCGCCGTCGTCCGCGACCCCGGCAAGCTGGAGCGCACCGACCAGGGCACCCGGCTGACCGTGCGCACCGGCGACGTGCTCTCGCCCGAGTCGGTGGCGGAAGCGGCCGGTGCGGCGGACGTCGTGGTCAGCGCGGTGGGCGGCGGCGACGGGCCGGGGCATCTGGCCACGATCGAACCGGCCGCCGAATCGCTTGTCGCCGGCCTGCGCACGCTCGGCGACCGGGCGCCCCGGCTGATCGCCGTCGGCGGCGCCGGATCACTGCGCACGCCCGGCGGCGGGCAGGTGTGGGACGCCGACGGCCTGCCCGAGGGCGTCCTCCAGATCATGCACGCGCACGGTGACGCGCTGGAGTTCTACCGCGGCGTCGAGGACATCCGCTGGACCAACATCAGCCCCGCGGCCACCATCGAGCCGGGCATCCGCACCGGCACCTACCGCACGGCGCTGGACGACCTCGTCGTGGACGACGAGGGCAACAGCCGGATCTCGATGGAGGACTACGCGGTCGCCGTCCTCGACGAGGTGGAGAACCCGCGGCACCTCCGCGAGCGCTTCACCGTCGCCGACTGACGGCCGGACCGGCCGCTCAGGGCAGCCGGCGGTCCAGCGCCGAGCGGCCCTCGGCGGCGATCTGCTCGCGCGCCCAGGCCAGATTGGCCTCCGTCAGATCGCGCCCGGAGGCGAGCACCACGTCCTCCGGCGTGGGCTCCGCGTCCGGGCCCGTGTGCAGGACGTCATCGGGCGTCGGACTCTCGTAGCGACGGCGGAACTTGGCGATCTGGCCCTCGGAATCGACGACGCGGGCCTTGCCCGTGTAGAAGGGGTGGGACTCCGAGGAGATCTCCACGTCGATGACCGGGTACGTCTGCCCGTCGTCCCATTCGATGGTGGTGTCACTGCTGGCCGTCGAACGCGTCAGGAACGCGTAGCCGGCCGCCTGGTCCCGGAAGACCACCTGGTGGTAGTCGGGGTGGGTGTCAGACTTCACGAGCCGCCCTACCTTTCAGGTTCCCGCGTACAGGACCCGTGCTGCCCAGGCTACGTCCGGCATCCCGTCCCGGCATCCGCGCAGGTCGCGGCCCGTTCCCCGGCCCGGGAGGGGTACGGGCCCGAGGTGCGCGGCGCCCCGGGCGGGCCGAGCATGGAGTCCCCGGAGGTGGGGCCGACCCCTCGCCGGAGGCACGGACGCGCACCGCCGACGGAAGCCCGACGGACGCGAGGGACGCGAGGGACACGAGGGACGCGAGGGACACGAGAAACGTGGTGAAGCAGCGCAACGGCACCGGGTGGTACGCGGCAGCCACCTATGTCTTCGCCGTGGGCATGGCCGGCACGACGCTGCCGACCCCGCTCTACGGCCTCTACCGGGGGCAACTGGGCTTCTCCGAGCTGATGGTGACGATCGTCTTCGCCGTCTACGCGGCCGGTGTCATCGCGGCGCTGCTCGTGGCCGGGGACTTCTCCGACGTGCTCGGCCGCCGGCCCGTCCTGCTGGCCGCGCTGGCGCTCTCCGCCGCCAGCGCCGTCTGCTTCCTGTTCGAAGGGGGCCTGCCGCTGCTGTTCACCGGGCGGGTGCTGTCGGGATTCGCCGCGGGGCTGTTCAGCGGCGCCGCCACCGCCGCCGTGCTGGAGCTGGCACCGTCCGGCAGCAGCGGTTTCGCGGCGACCGCCGCCAACATGGGCGGTCTCGGCTGCGGTCCGCTGCTGTCCGGTGTGCTGGCCCAGTACGCGCCGAAGCCGCTCATGCTGCCCTTCCTCGCCCATCTGGGGCTGCTCGCCGTGGCCCTGGTGCTCACCCTCGTCCTGCCCGAGACGGTGCACAGGCCCGAGCCGAGGCCCCCGCTGCGGCCCCGCGGCATGGCCGTGCCCCGGCAGGTGCGGCCGGTGTTCGTGCCCGCCGGGCTGGCCTGTTTCGCCGGGTTCTCCGTGTTCGGGCTGTTCACCGCCGTCTCGCCCGGCTTCCTGTCGGAGACGCTGCACGTCGGCAATCTCGCCGCCTCGGGCGCCGTCGCCTTCTCCGTCTTCGCCTCCTCGCTGGCCGGGCAGGCGCTGATGAGCAGGACGGGCGTCGCGCGGGGCCTGCCGCTGGGCTGTGTCGGGCTGGTGGCCGGGATGGTGCAGGTCGGCTGCTCGCTGCTGGTCGCCTCGCTGCCGCTGCTGGTGACCGGCGCCGTGACGGTGGGGATCGGGCAGGGGCTGGCGTTCCGGTCGGCGCTCTCCGCCGTGGGGGAACGGGCGCCGGAGGAGCACCGGGGCGCGACGCTGTCCGCGCTCTTCGTCACCGCGTATCTCGGGATCTCGCTGCCCGTCGTGGGCGTCGGGGCGCTGAGCGTGGGGATGGGGCTGCGGGACGCGGGGCTGGTGTTCTCCGCGTGTGTGATCGTGCTGGCCGCCGCCGTGGGCTTCCGGCTGCACCGCGCCCGGGGGTGAGCCGGTCCCGCCGCCGTGCTCCGCGGCGCAGGGCGCTGCTGCCGGGCGTTCCCGGCCGGGTCACTGTGCGGAGTACGCGCCGTCCACCAGGTGGTAGCTGCCCTGGACGAAGGAGGCCGCGTCGGACAGGAGGAAGGCCGTCAGCTCGGCGACCTCCTCGGCGGTGCCGAGCCGTCCCTGCGGGTGCAGTGCGATCAGCCGCTCCCGCATCGGGTTGTCCGTCTCCCGCAGCAGCGGCGTGTCGATGAAGCCGGGCCCGACCGCGTTGACGCGGATGCCGCGGGGCGCGTATTCGAGCGCGGCGGTCTTCGTCAGCCCGATGACGCCGTGCTTGGCGGCGCAGTAGGCCGCCTGGCCGGAGAAGCCGTGGGTGCCCAGGATCGAGGACATGTTGACGATGGCACCGCCGCCGCCCTCGGCCATGACGGGCAGTTCGTAGCGCAGCCCGTGGAAGACGCCGGTGAGGTCGGTGTCGATGACCCGGTTCCAGGCGGCGATGTCGTACTCGCCGGTCGGCAGGGACGGGCCGGAGATCCCCGCGTTGTTCACGGCCAGGTCGAGCGAGCCGTAGGTGTCGACGGTGAAGCGCACCGCCTCGGCGACCGAGGACGGGTCGGTGACGTCGACGGTGACCGGCTCGGCGCGGGCCCCCGCTGTCTCCAGTTCGCCGGCCGCGAGCTGTGCGCCGTCCTCGTCGTAGTCGGCGACGACGACGGCGGCGCCGTCCTCGGCGAGCCGCCGGGCGACGGCCAGGCCGATGCCGGAGGCCGCGCCGGTGACCAGCGCGGTCCTGCCCTCGAATGCGGGGGTCGTCATGCTTCGGCCTCTCGTCGCTGGGGAGCCGTCCCGGCGCGGCCCGGGGGCCGCCGGTTCGCCCTCGTCGCCCTCGCCCTCGGTGACACGGTGGCCGGAACGCGGCCCGTGCGCACCGGTGTCGTGGCCGAACGGGTGAGCGGCGGCCGGCGCGCGGGAGCGCGGCGCGGGCGTGCGCGGCCTCTTGTCCGCGCCCGTCGTGCCCCTGACAATCACGCGAGGTCTCCGCATCCGCACCGTGGGAGGACGACGATGGCGCAGCCCCCGCAGCAGCCCGGCCCCAGCGGACCCGCCGAGCGGCCCGCAGGGCAGCGGCAGGGAACCGGACGCCGGGCGGTGCTGGCCGGCGCGGCCTCGGCGGTGGCCGCGGGCGCTGCCGGCCTGGCCGCCGGCCCCGCCGCCGCGGCCGGCCGCCCCGGCGGCCCGGACGACGGCCGGGAGAGCCGCCGGGCCACCGCCCAGCCGCCCGACCGTGAACTGCGCGCGCTGCTGCGGGAGATCGACCCCCGCCGCATCGAGCGGACCGTCCGCACACTGGCCGCCTTCGGCACCCGGCACACCCTCTCCGCTCAGGACGATCCCGAGCGCGGCATCGGCGCGGCCCGGGACTGGATACACGAGCGGATGGCCGCGTACGCCGAGGCGTCCGGCGGCCGGATGACCGTCGAGGTGCAGAGCTGGATCCAGGAGCCGGGGGAGCGGATACCGCGGCCGACGCGGCTGGCCAACGTCGTCGCCACGCTGCGGGGCACCGAGGATCCGGAGCGGGTGCACGTGGTCTCCGGCCACTACGACTCGCGTGCGAGCGACGTCATGGACGCCGAGAGCGACGCGCCCGGAGCGGACGACGACGCCTCGGGGGTCGCCGTCGTCCTGGAACTCGTCCGGGTGATGGCCCGCCGCCGGCCCGCGGCGACGCTGGTGTTCGCCGCCGTCGCCGGCGAGGAGCAGGGGCTGTACGGGGCGGCGCACCTGGCCGAGTCGCTGCGGCGGGACGGCGCACGGGTGCGGGCCATGTTCACCGACGACATCGTCGGCAGCTCCACGGCGGACGACGGCTCCCGCGACCCGTACACCGTGCGGCTGTTCGCCGAGGGAGTGCCGACGGCCGAGACCGCCGAGGAGGCCGAGCTGCGCCGCAAGGTCGGCGGCGAGAACGACTCGCCGTCCCGGCAGCTGGCCCGCTTCGTCCGCGACGTCGCCGAGAACGAGGCGACGGGCATGCGGGTGCGGACCGTCCACCGCCGCGACCGGTATCTGCGCGGCGGGGACCACATCCCCTTCCTCGAACGGGGCTTCCCCGCGGCCCGGTTCACCGAGCCCGCCGAGGACTTCGCCCACCAGCACCAGGACGTGCGCGTCGAGGACGGCAAGCAGTACGGCGATCTGCCCGAGTTCTGCGACTTCGACTACATCGCGCGGGTGGCCCGGGTGAACGCGGCCGCGCTGTGGTCGCTGGCCGTCGCGCCCGAGGCCCCGCCCGGCGCACGCATCCTCACCGGTTCGCTCACCAACGACACCGCACTGGAGTGGGAGCGCCCGCCCGCCGGGCAGGGACCGCGCCCGGTGCGCTACGAGATCGTCCGCCGGGAGACGTCCCGGAACGAGTGGACCCATGTGCGCGACGTCGGCGACACCACCCGGTACACCGTCGGGCTGTCGAAGGACAACCTGTTCTTCGGCGTCCGCGCGGTCGGGCCCGGCGGCCACCGCAGCCCGGTGGCCTTCCCCGTGCCCGGCGAACCCGCCACCTGACCCGGCCGCCCCGGCGTGATCGAATACTGCCGGGGGACGAGCCGGCAGGGAGGACGACGTGGAGGCCAGCCCGAGCGGCGCACAGCAGGCGCCGGAGATCGTCAGCAGCGTGCCCGGCACGTTCGCGCACGGTGTGTGGACCGAGCGGCACCCCGCGCTGCTGCGCCGGCTGACCGAGGCCACGCCCTACGGGCCCCGGCAGCGGGACGCGCTCGACGCGCTGTTGACCGAGACGCTGCACGGCACCGTCGCGGCCCTGCCCGAGCACGCGCAGGACGCCGCGCTGTGGAACGGGCCCTGGGACCGCGGCCACTACGGCAGGCGCTGGCTCCAGGCGCCCTTCCTGTGGGCCGAGAGCTACTTCTACCGGCGGCTGCGCACCGCCACCGGCTACGCCGACCCGCAGGAGGACGGCGGCGCCCGGCGGGGCGTCGACCCGTTCGCGCCGTTCAAGGAGGCCGAGCTGGCGGGCGAGGGCGTCGACGAGCAGCTCGCCGCGCTCGACGGCCTCGACGGCGCCGACGAGGCGGAACGCACCGACGCACTGCTGCTCGGCGCCCTGTGGGGCAACCGGGCCGATCTCGGATTCCTGCTCACCTCCGACGAGGCGAGCGGCGACCGGCCGCTGGTGGCCGACGAACGGCCGGCGCTGCACCGTCTGCTGGCCGGCGCGGCCGAGCGCGGCGTCGTCCCGGGCCGGATCGTGCTCGTGGCCGACAACGCGGGCCGGGAGCTGATCGCCGATCTGCTGCTGCTCGCCCACCTGCTGGAGACCGGCACCGCCACCGAGGTCCTGCTGCACGTCAAGCCGCACCCGTACTACGTCTCCGACGCGGTCCCGGCGGACGTGCTCGCGGCCGTGCGCAGGATCGCGGCCGCGCCCGCGGCGGCGGGCCGGGCCGGGCGGCTGCTGACCGGGGCGCTGCGCGAGGGGCGGCTGCTGGTGCGCTCGCACCCGTTCTCGTGCGCGCCGCTCGGGTACGCCGCGATGCCCGGCGATCTGCGGGCCGACTTCGCCTCCGCCGCGCTCACGCTGCTGAAGGGCGATCTGAACTACCGGCGGCTGGTGGGCGACCGGCACTGGCCGGCCACCACCCCCTTCGCGGAGGTCACCGCCGGATTCCCGGGCCCGCTCGGCGCCCTGCGCACACTCAAGTCCGAGGTCGTCACCGGGCTGGCGGCGTCGACGGCCGCCGCGCTGGACGACAGCGGCGAGGAGTGGCGCACGAACGGGCAGCACGCCCTGATCCAGGTCCGGGAGGCCGAAGCGGAGTGACCCGCGGTACGGGCCCGCGCACACCGGGTGCCGGGCCCTGGCGGTTCTTCACCCGTATGGCGGATGCCGGGGCGAGCGGGGCGCAGGGGGCGCACACCATGAAGGGGTACGGAACGTACCGCCAGCAGGAGGCCCCCATGCCGACGGCGAAGGACATCATGCACCCCGGTGCCCGGTGGATCTACCGGGAGGAAACCCTCGACAGGGCAGCCCAGTTGATGCGGGAACTCGATGTCGGCGCGCTGCCCGTGAGCGATCAGAACGACAGGATGTGCGGGATGATCACCGACCGCGACATCGTCGTCAAATGCGTCGCCATGGGCCACGACCCCGCGCGGGTGCGGTGCGCCGACCTGTGCGAGGGCACCCCGCGCTGGGTCGCGTCGGACGCCGACACCGCCGAGGTGCTGCGGGAGATGCGCGACCACCACATCAAGCGCATCCCGGTGATCGAGGACAAGCGGCTGGTCGGCGTCATCAGCGAGGCCGACCTCGGCCAGCACCTCTCGGACGAGCAGATCGCCGAGTTCGTCGAGACCGTCTACGCGCTGCCCGGCCGGGGCTGACCGCAGCCCCGCGCGCCGGCGCCCGGCCCGCGCCCCGTACCGCGGCCGCCCACGGGTGTGCCGCCGTACGGGGCGCACCGGTTGCGGGACGGCCGCGCGAGGCGTGACATGGCTGGTGTCGGCTCGTCGACCGAGCGTGCGGTGCGTCCATGTGGGGGCGCCGCCCTCGCGCACCCGGAGGATGACGTCCCATGAAGCTCCTGCATCTGTCCGCACGCCCGCTCCTCGGCTCGCTGTTCGTCACCGCCGGGATCGAGACGCTGCGCGAACCCGAACCGCGGGCCGAGATGGCGGGGCCCTTCCTGGAGAAGGTGCGCGGGACGCTGCCGGCCCTGCCGCGGGACGATGTGCAGCTCGTGCGCGTCAACGCGGCCGTGCAGGTCGCCGCCGGTGCCCTGCTCGGCATCGGCCGGCTGCCCCGGCTGTCCGCGCTCGCGCTGTGCGCCTCGCTGATCCCCACCAACCTCGCCGGCAACTCCTTCTGGGAGCACGACGACCCGGCCGAACGGGCCCAGCGGCGCACCCAGTTCCTCAAGGACTCCGCGATCGTCGGCGGACTGCTCGCCGTGGTCAGCGACGCGAGCCATCTGGCCCGGGCCCGCGCCCTGCGGCACCGTGCCCGGCAGCAGCAGATGCACGCCTGGAAGGCCCGCGCCGGCGTCCAGGGCATGGGCCCCGGCAAGGGCCCCGGTAAGGGCCTCGGCAAGGGCCTCGGCAAGGGCCCCGGTAAGGGCCTCGGCAAGGGCCTCGGAGAGGGCCCCGGCAAGGGACCCGGGCAGGCGTCCTCCCGCTGCGCCGCGAAGGCCGCGCACCGGGCGGGCCAGGCCAAGGGCCGCTGGCAGCAGGCGAAGGCGCACTGCCCCGGGCACGGCAAGCAGTCCTGACCGGAGCCGCCGCCCGCCGCCGGGCAGCCGCGGCGGGGCGCTAACCTGCCCTTCCGTGACCGGAGTTCACCAGGTGGCCGGCGCGGCCGCCACCGCCGCTTACCACGCGTCGATCGCCCGGGCCGAGGAGGGCGCCGACGGCACCGTCCGGCACCGGCTGCGTCCCGAGGTCGGTGACGGCACCATCGAGGTGACGCCGCTGCCCAGCGGTTTCCACCTCGTCCGCTACGACGTCGCCTTCGCCGGGGGCCACCGGCTGCGTTACGCCTTCCCCGGGGACCACTTCGAGCTGGAGCACTGCGTCGAGGGACGTCTGCACATCAGCGAGGCGGACACCGGCACCGGCGAGCTGTGTGCCGGAGCCGTGGCGCTGAGCCCCCGCTGCGCCACCGACGGTGCCGTGGAGCACCGCGACGGCGAGCGCTACCGGGCCGTCTCGGTCACCGGCAGCTGGAGCGGGCTGGAGACCTACCTCGCGGTCCGCGGCGCGGGCGGACTGCCCGCCACCGGACCGGAGCAGCTCGCACGGGCCCGCTATCTGGCCGGCTCGTCCGCATTGCACCAGGTGGCCCGCCCGCTGGAAGAGATCTTCGTGCACCGGCGCAGCTCGCCCGGGCGTCCGCTGTACCTCGAATCGCGGCTCGCCGCGGCGTTCGCCGCGCTGGTCGACGGGCTGACGGCCGGGGCGACGGCCGCGCGGACACGGGACATCGGCCTCGCGGAGCACGAGGTGGCCGCGCTGCGGCGGGTGCCCGACCTGCTGTGGCGGCGACGGCACGCGCCGCCGACGTCGGCCGAGCTGGCCCGCGCCTCGTCCATGTCGGTCCGGCGGCTCACCACCGGCTTCCGCGCGCTGTACGGCGCCTCGGTACGGGAGTTCCACCGGCGCCGCTGCCTCGACCGGGCCGCGGCGCTGCTCGTCGAGACCGACTGGCCGGTCTCCCGGATCGCACACGAGGTCGGCTACGCCTCCGCCGGCAACTTCGGCTACGCCTTCCGCCGCGACCGGGGCATCACCCCCGCCCGCTTCCGCCGCGCACACACCTGACCCCGGCACGGCTGCACACATCTGGACTCCGTGCGGCCGGGCGCACACCTGAACCCGGCACCGCCGCGCACACACCTGAACCCGGCACCGCCGCGCAGATCCGAACCCGGCACCGCCGCGCACACCTGAACCCCGTGCGGCCGGGCGCACAACCGGAACTCCGGGGCCGTCGGTGGCGCCGTCGGTGGTGCCGCCGGGGCTCGGTGCCGCTGCCGCGCACAGCCGAACTCCGCGCCGCGTGCGGTGCTTTCGCGGCTCCGGCGGGTCCGCGGCAGCGCTGTGGACGCTCCGTGCGGCGGGCTGTACGGCGGAGATCGCGTGCCCGATGCCGACGCCGTGGCGGGGTGCACGGCGGAGATCGTGTGCCTGTCGGTGACGCCGGGGCGCTCCGTGTCGCGGGCCGTACGGCAGGGGCCGTGCGTCGTGGCGCTCCGGGAGCCGTGTCGCGGGCCGCGCGCTCCACAGCGGCGGGCTCCGCGCTCCACACCGTGCCGCGGTGCCGGTGCGGACCATGGGCGCGCGGCGGTCGCGTCGGCCGCCGGCCGCGCTCGGCGAGCGCGCCCGACGTCTGGTTGGAGACCGATGAACGCCCCTGGAGAACCCCCGGCCCGCGCGGGCCGCCTCGTCCTCGCCCTCGGCGGGCTCTCGGCCCTGTCACCGTTCGCCACCGACATGTACGCGCCCGCCTTCCCGGAGATCGTCGCCTCGTTCCACACCTCGGGCGCAGCCGTGCAACTCTCGCTCACCGCCTGCCTCGTGGGGATCGCGGCCGGTCAGCTCGTACTCGGTCCGGTCAGCGACGCGGTGGGACGGCGCCGGCTGCTCCTGGTGGGCTGCGGGCTGTTCACCGTGTTCTCCGCGGTCTGCGCGCTCGCCCGGTCCCTGGCCGTGTTCGAGACCGCCCGGCTGTTGCAGGGCTGCGCCGCCGGTGCCGGGCTCGTCGTCGGACGGGCCGTCGTCAGCGACCGGTTCACCGGCGTCCACGCGGCCCGCCGGCTCTCCGCGTTGAGCGTGATCGCGATGACGGCGCCGGTGCTGGCGCCGGTCGCCGGGGGCGCCGTCCTCGGTATCGGCTCCTGGCGCCTGGTGTTCGGCGCGCTGGCCGCCGCCGGGCTGGCGCTGTGGGCCGCGGTCGGCGCGTGGGTTCCCGAGTCGCTGCCCGCCGAGCGGCGCGTGTCCGGCGGTGTGCGGGCCGCGTTCGGTGCGACGGCCGGACTGCTGCGGCGGCGCCGGCTCGTCGGCGGGCTGCTCGTCATGGGGTGCGGACTCGGCGCGCTGTTCGCCTACATCACCGGCTCGCCGTTCGTCTTCCGCGACGGCTTCGGCCTGTCGCCCACCGGCTACGGTCTCGTCTTCGCGGTGAACGCCGCCGGTACCGTGCTGGCCGGTGTGCTGTTCGGCCGGCTGGCCGGGCGGGTGCGCCTCGGCACGCTGCTCGCCGCCGGTGCGGCCGTCACCCTGGCCGCCACGGGCACCCTGGTGGCGCTGCACGCCGCCGGTGCCGGCGGCTTCCCGGCCACCTGGGCCTGTCTGTTCGGTCTGACGTCCGGCTTCGGGATGGTCCTGCCCGCCGCGACGACCCTCGTCCTCGACCTGGGCGCCGACGCCCCGGGGGCCGCCTCCGGTCTCCTCGGCGGCGCCCAGTTCGTGCTCGGCGCCGCCGCCGCTCCGCTGCCCGGCGCGGCCGGGGACACCACCGCGCTGTCGATGGCGGTCGTGGTGTGCGGCTGCGCCCTCCTCTCGGCGGCGGCGCTGCCCCTGCTGGCCGGGCCGCGGGGCGGGCGCGGACGGGCGGCGGTCAGGCGGAGGGAGCGGCGCGGGGCGGTCCCTCGTCGCCGTCGCCGGTTCCGACGGGTCCGGTGGCGGCACCGGTGCGGGACGTGCGCGCCGCGGCGCCGGAGCCACCGGGTCCGCCGGAGCCGCCGGGGGCGCGGAAGGCGTTGACGGCGCAGGTGACGGCGAGGTTCGCCACGAGCCCGACGACACCGCCGTTGACGCCGCACAGCGGGTCGTTGTCGGTGGCCCACAGCCCCACCACCACGGCCAGGCCCACGAGCATGCCCGCGACCCCCGCCACGGCCGTCATCCGCCGCCAGAACAGCGACAGCAGCGCCAGCGGCACCAGTTGGGCGAGCCCCTCGTAGGAGAGCACCGACAGCTGCACCAGCGTGTTCGGGTAGAACAGGGCCCCGCCGAGCGCGAGCAGCCCCGCCAGGAAGCACACCAGTTGGGAGAGCCGCTTGGCGCGCACATCGGCCGCGCCGCCCGCCGGGCCCTCGGCCCGCCTCGGCCACCGCGGGTCGGAGCCGTTCCCGCCGCCCAGCAGCGTCCGCCCGCACAGCGTGCCGATCGCCAGCATGAACACGCTCATCGGCACGATCGCGGACAGCGCACCGGCGACGCCGATCACGGCCACGACGGGCGCCGGCAGCGAGTCGGTCACCAGCCGGAACAGCGCCAGGTCCGGGTTGCCGAGCCCCGGCAGCGCGAACAGGGCGACGGCGCCCACCATCATCGGGATGAACAGCAGCAGCTGGTACCAGGGCAGCAACAGGGCGTTGCGGCGCAGGGCGTTGGGGCTGCGGGCGCTGAGGTAGCCGGCCACCGTGGTGGGGAAGATGGAGATGGTCACGGCGTTGAGCAGCAGCGTGGAGACGAACCAGGTGCCGTCCATGCCGCCCGAGTCGTGCCCGGGGAAGGTGAGCCACTCCGGCTTCTCCCGCACCAGCCGGTTCAGCAGATCGCCCGGCCCGTCCAGGTAGTGCAGCGGGATCCACACCGCGAGGAAGACCACCGCGACGATCACCAGCACGTCCTTCAGCACGCTCACCCAGGCCGAGCCGCGCAGCCCGGAGACGAGGACGAACGCCTCGGCCACCACGAACGAGACGACGGCGGCGACGCGCAGGTCCACGCTGCCGTACGTCATCGCGTTGACCACCACGCCCATGCCCTGGATCTGCACCTGGACGTAGGGGACGATGAAGACCGTCGCCGTGACCGCGACGAGGATCCCCACCGGCCGGGAGCGGAACCGGTGTTCGGCGATGTCGGCGATCGACAGCAGCCGGTGCCGGCTCGCATACGTCCACAGGGCCGGACCCACCACATAGCCCACCGCGAAGCCGACGGTGAGGTACGCGACCAGGTACAGGATCGGCACCCCGTAGGAGTAGGACCAGCCGGCCGTGCCCAGGAACGAGAAGCTCGTGTAGCTCTCGCCGGCCATCAGCAGCCAGATGAAGAGCACGCCCAGGCCCCGGCTGGAGACCGACCACTCGGCCAGGCCCTTGTCCCGGCCGCGGGCGCTGAGCACCCCGATCACCAGGGTGGCCACCATCGCCAGGCCGAACACCGTCGTCGCGACCGCCGCCGAGCCGCTCATCGCGCCCCTCCGGCGGCTCCCGGGCCGGGGCCCTCGCCGTCGTGCGGTGCGGTGCCGTCCGGCGGGGGGTCGTCGTCGGCCGGCAGCGGCTCCAGCGCGCCGCTGCGGAAGGCCGGGTCCAGCCGGGCGGCGAGCCAGATGACCAGCGGGCTGAGCACCGTCGCGCCGATGACCCACACCAGCAGGAACGGGACGCCCAGGACGCGGGGTTCGATGCTGTTGGCGACGAGCGGCGCCAGGCAGTACAGCACCGCGGGGACGAGCAGCAGCCACAGTGCGGGGCGTCTGGCTCGGGTACGGGGAAAGCTCTCCCCCTCGGGGGGTGCCGGCTCGGACATGGGGTGCTCCTTGAACGGTGGTCACCGAGATCCTGCCCCACCCCCGCTCCGGCCGGTGAACCGGTCCGGTCGGTCCTCCGGCGGGTGCTCCGGCGGGTGCTCCGGGGCAGGGCCCGGCCGGGCGGGGGTGGTGGGGCACGCGGTCGTGGGGTGTGCGGTCAGACGGAGGGGGCGTAGCGGCCGTCGACGGCCGTCCAGCCGCCGTCGACGGTCAGCACGCTGCCGGTGACGAACGTCGAGGCGTCCGAGACGAGGTACACCACGGCGCCCGCGATCTCGTCGGCCCGCGCCCACCGTTGGAGCGCCGAGGCCCGTGCGTAGGCGTCGTACCACTCCGGGGCCGCCGCGATCTGGTCGGTCAGCGGCGTACGCACCACCCCGGGCGCCACGGCGTTGAACCGCACGCCCTGCGGCCCCCATTCGGCGGCGGCGGTGCGCAGCAGCTGGACGAGCCCGGCCTTCGAGGCGGCGTAGACGCCCTGGCCCGGCTCCACCTGGAAGGCGCGCATGGACGCCAGGGAGACGACCGAGCCGCGCCCGCGCGCCGCCATGGCCGGGGCGCAGGCCCGTACCAGCGAGAAGTGGGCCCGCAGATTGAGCGCGACGACCCGCTCGAACTCCTCCGCCGAGTAGTCGGCGATCCGCTTGCGGACGTTGTGGCCGACCGTCACCACGAGGCCGTCCAGCGGGCCCCAGGCCCGGGCCGCCTCGCCGAGCGCGTCCTCGTCCAGCACATCGAGCGGATACGGCGCGGCCCCGGGCCCCGCCAGCCGGGCCGTCTCGGCCGCGCCCTGCTCGTCCCGGTCGGCGACGGTCACCTCGGCGCCCTGCGCCGCCAGCGCCCGTGCGGCCTCCCGGCCGATACCGCTCGCCCCGCCGACGACGGCGACCCGCCGCCCGTCCAGCCGGAACAGCCTGCCGTAGTCGGGCCCGCCGACGGCCGGTTCGCCACCCCCGCTGCCCGCGCCTCCGGAGTCGCCCGGGCCGCTCGCGCCTCGGGCGCCACCCCGCTCGGTGTCCGCCGCCCCGCTCATGGCCTGATCACCGCCATCTTCGTCACCGTCAGCTCCTCGATCGCGAACCGGGGGCCCTCGCGGCCGATGCCGGAGTCCTTCACGCCGCCGTACGGCGCGACATCGCAGCGGTAGCCCGGTACCTCGTTGATCACGACGCCGCCCACGTCCAGTTCGTCCAGCGCCCGGAAGGCCACGTCCAGCCGGCGGGTGAAGACCGCGGCGTGCAGCCCGTAGCGGCTCGCGTCGACCGTCGCGAAGGCCGCGTCCAGATCGGGGACGGCGCGCAGACAGACCACCGGGCCGAAGACCTCCTCGTCCCACAGCGGCTGTCCGTCGGGCACGTCCGCCAGCAGCGCGGGCGTCAGACAGCGGCCCTGCCGGGAGCCGCCGGCCAGCAGCCGGGCGCCCGCCGACCGGGCGCGTGCGATCCACTCCAGCACCCGCTCGGTGGCCGGTTCGTCGATGAGCGCGGCGACCCGGGTGGCCTCCTCGCGCGGGTCGCCGACCCGCACCCCGGCGAGGCGCTCCACGATGCGCTCCTCCAGCGCCGCGGCGACGGGCTCTTCGGCGATGACGCGCTGGACGGCGATGCACGCCTGCCCCGAGGCGTAGGTGCCGCCGCGCACGACCGCCTCCGCCGCCGCGTCCAGATCGGCGTCGGCGGCCACCACGAGCGCGGCGTTGGAGCCGAGTTCGAGGACGGTCCTGCGGGGCGCGGCGTCCCGTGCGATGCGGTGGCCGACGGCGGCGGAACCGGTGAAGGAGACGGCGGCGACGTCCGGGTGCGTGGTCAGCGCCCGGCCGACCCGGGCGTCGCCGGTGACGAGCTGCACCAGGGCCCGCGGCGCACCGGCCGCGGCGAGCCGCTCGCGCACCAGGTGCACCAGCCACAGGGTGGCCAGCGGTGTCGCGGGTGCCGGTTTGACGATCACCGGGCAGCCGGCCGCCAGCGCCGGGGCGATCTTGTGCGAGGCCAGCATCATCGGATAGTTGAACCCGGCGATGCCGACGACGACGCCGACCGGCCGCCGGGTCCAGAAGCCGGTCAGGCCGTCGCCGGAGGGCAGCCCGTCCAGCGGGACCGTCTCGCCGTGGATGTGCACGACCTCGTCGGCGGCCGCGCGCCAGGTGGCCACCGCGCGCAGCACCTCGGTGCGGCAGTCGGCGCGCGGCTTGCCCGTCTCCAGGACGAGCAGGTCCTCCATGCCGCGGGCCACCTCCTCCAGCGCGTCGGCCACGGCGGCGAGCACCGAGCGCCGGGTGCGGGTGGGCAGCGCGGCGGCCGGCCGGCGCAGTGCCGCCGCGTGTTCCACCGCGCGCCGTGCCAGCTCCGGGTCGCCGACGGGTGCCTGCCGTACGGGGGTTCCGTCGTAGGGGAAGACGACGGTGGAGGTGCCGGCGCCGGTCTCCCCCGCGGGCACGCCGTGTTCGCCGACGGGCAGCCCCTCGGGCCAGGCCGCCTCGGGCCACAGGTTCATACGGTGCCTCCCGGCGTGGTGGCCGCCGGGTGTGCGGCGGCCGAGGTGAGGAAGTGGTGTGCGGCGGCGGCGTACACACGGGCGTACTCGCCGATCTCCCGCACCTCGACGTACTCGTCCTTCTGGTGCGCGATCCACTTGCCGCCGGGGCCGTAGACGACGGTGGGCAGTCCGGCGTCCCGGGTGAGGACGGTGCCGTCCGTGGTGCCGGGTACGGCGCCGAAGGCCGGGGGAGCGCCGTGCACCCGGGTGTGCGCCGCGACCAGCCCGGTGACCAGCGGATGGTCCTCGGCGATCTCGATCGCGGGCCGGTCGTCGACGACGGTCTGGACGACGTCCACCCCCGACTCCGCGGCCGCCTCCCACGCCGACTCCCGTATCCGGGCGATGAGTTCGGCGTGGTCGGTGCCCGGGACCGTCCGTACGTCGACCCCCACGACGCCGTGCGCGGGGATCACATTGAGCTGGTCCGGGTCGCCGCCCAGCAGCACGGTGGGGGTGACGGTGACGGAGCCGGCGTGCGGATGGGTGCCGTACCGGGCGACGGCCCACTGCTGCACCTCCGCCAGGCGTTCGACGATCCGGGCGCCCGCCGCCACCGGGTTGCGGCCCTCCTGCGGCATCGCGCCGTGCGCCATCACGCCGGTGAGGTCCAGCCGCAGCCGGATGCCGCCGCGCGCCGAGGTGCACACCTCGTACCCCTCCGGCTCGCACACCACGACACCGTCGACCTCGGCGGCGAGCGGGGAGGCCGCGAACGCCTTGGCGCCGAGCATCATCCCTTCCTCGTCGGCCAGCACGCCCAGCACGATCCGGCCGGGGAACGGCCCCGCCAGCTGGAGGGCGCGCACGCCGTGGATCATGGCCGCGAGCCCGGACTTCATATCGGCGGTGCCCCGGCCGTACATCCTGCCGTCGTGGATCTCGGCGCCGTAGGGGTCGACGCTCCAGTCCCGCGGGTCGCCCTCGGTGACGACGTCGGTATGGCCCTCGAACATCAGGGTCGGCCCGGGGCCGCCGCCGCCGTCGAGCACCGCGACGACACTGGGCCGGCCGGGCGCGACCTCGGTCACGGTGTGCTCCCAGCCGAAGCGGGTGAACAGCTCCGACACCAGCTCGGCGGCGGGCCGTTCGACGGCCTCGGCGCCCTCCGCGTTGACGGTGCGCAGCCGAACGAGGTCCCGGGTGAGGGCGACGGCGGCCTCGGTGTCGAGCAGGGAATCCCACGGCTGCGCGCCGGGACCGGGCTGTCCGGGGTGCATAGAACCTCCAAGTTCCCCTGGGGGGAGGGGAGTCCAGCCCCTGGCCGGGAGGCCAGGCCACTGGTCAGACCAGTTGATTTTCCGTACTCTGCTCGGGCGCCCCGCGGCCGGTCAAGGGGTCGGACGGAGCGGACGGAGCGGCCGGCCGGGGAGAGCGGCCCGTGCACGGAGAACGCGTGGAGGGAGAAGGGGAGCCCGATGACCGTCGAGAGTTCCGGTGAGGTGTCGTTCGAGCCGGTGCGGCCGGTGCGCGCCTATCAGCGTGTGGCCGAGCAGATCGAGGAACGCATCCTGTCCGGAGAGCTGCCGGCCGGCTCGCGGCTGCCCGCCGAGCGCGAGTTGGTGCGCCAGTTCGACGTCGGGCGCTCCACCATCCGGGAGGCGCTGCGGGTGCTCCAGTCGTCCGGGCTGGTCCGCTCCCGGCCCGGGGACCCGCTGGGCGCCGAGGTGCTCGGCGTCTCGCCGGACAACCTCAGCCAGGCACTCGGCCGGCTGACCCGCTCGCACCTGTCCGGCCCGGCCGAACTCGTCCAGTTCCGCATGCTGTTGGACGCCGAGAGCTACCGGCTGGCCGCCCGGCTGCACACCGAGGAGGACCTGGCCCGGATGACGGCGCTCGCGGACCGGATGGCCGGGTGCGCCGACGGGGAGCCGCACGGCGGGGCACAGGGGGACGCGCGCGGGAGCGGGTCCGGCGACCGGCACGGCGGCACGCGCGGGGACGCGCACGCCTTCAGCCGGGCCGACGCCGAGTTCCACCGGGTGGTCGCCGAAGCGAGCGGGAACGCCCTGCTCGCCCTGTGCGCACGGGCGGTGCACGACGCCGTCGTCGAGGTCATCGAGGGCAAGCTGGCGCACGCCCGGCAGGCGGGCGACGGAGCGGACTGGATGCGCCGCTCCGTCGCCCACCACCGCGAGATCCTCGCCGCGCTCGCCGCGGGCGACGGTGCCCGCGCCGCGGCGCTGGGCCGCGCGGCGCTGTACGAGTCCTACGCGCCGCAGCTGCCCGAGCGGGACCGGGCCCGGCTGCGCGCCGCGCTGGACTGAGGGCGCGGCCGGATCAGGAGGCGACCTCGGCGTCCCGCGGCTTCGGGATGAGGAACGAGGCCGCCCAGGCCGCGGCGACGACGAGCATGCCGGCCACCACGGCGGCCACGTACCCGGTCGCCGAGCCGCTGCCGTCGGGGCTGCCGGCGACCTGTACGGGCGTCAGCAGCGCGAAGCTCAGCCCGGCGCCGAGGCCGAACGCGGCCGAGATCAGCCCGGGCAGGAACCCGGGATGGTCCGCCGGTGCAAGGACGACACCGAGCAGGTTGAGCACGATGTTGGCCATGCCCGCGTAGGTGACGCCGAGCAGCACCGTGCAGCCGATCATCACCGGCGGCGAGTGCACCCCGGCGAAGGCCGCCACCGCGAGGACCGCCACGCTGCCCAGCAGTCCCCAGCGCAGCAGCCGCAGATAGCCCAGCGTCGGAGCGAGCCGCCCGGTGAACGGCCCGACGAGCCAGCCCACCAGCGCGAACGGGGTCAAAAAGGCCAGCGAGGCGGTGCCCGCGCTCATCCCGAACCCGGCCTCCTCGTTCTGCACGAACGACATCAGCACGCCGTTGACCACCGCGAAGACGCCGACGAGGGTGAGCAGTGTGGTCAGCAGCGGCGCCCAGGTCGCCCGCCGGCGCAGATCGCGGATGCGTACCAGCGGGTGCGGGCTGCGCGTCTCCACCCGCCAGAACAGCGCGAAGGCCGCGGCGGCGAGCACCAACAGCCCGGTGAACACCGCCCAGTCGGCCGTCGCGGGCTGCTTGGCCTCCTCGACGGCGATGAGCAGGGCCACCACGGCCACGGCGATCGGCAGCACCCCGGGCCAGTCCATCGGTGTCCCGGCGGACGGCCGGGACTCCCGGCAGCCCAGGCTCACCAGCACCAGCGCGAGCAGGGCGACCACCGCGATGACCCAGAAGATGCTGCGGAAGCCGAACGCACCGGCCAGCCAGCCGCCGGCCAGCGCATCGATCCCGGCCACCCCGCCGTTCACGGCCGTCACCACGCCCATCAGCGCGCCGAGCCGCTTGGGGTCGGTGACCTGGGCGCGCAGCATCAGCAGCGAGATCTGCACGACCGGCCCGGTGACGCCCTGGATCACCCGGGCGACGTCGAGCACCACGATGTTCGGCGCGAGCGCCGCGAGCACCGTCCCGGCCGTGAGCACCGCGAGCATGCCCTGGAGCACGCGCTTGCGCCCCGCGATGTCGCTGAAGCGCGGCAGGAACAGCGAGAACATGCCGCACGCGGTGAAGAACGCGGTCTGCGACAGGCCGGTCGCGGCCTCGTCGGTGTGCAGCTCGCGTGCCATGGTGACCAGCGCGGGGCTGAGCATGCTGGCGTTGAGCTGGAAGGCCACACAGGCCGCCAGCAGCGCGGTCAGCAGCGCCGTCGTGCCGCCGCGGCCGGGGCCGGCGGGTGTCTCCCGCGCCGCCGGCGCCGTCTGCCGTGCGGGCGGGGTGCTCATCGGGCCGTCTCCTGCCCGGACCGGGTCAACCGCTCGACGAGCAGCTCACCGAAGGTGCCGTCGGTCTCCAGCACCACGGTGGCGCCGGCGCCGGGCAGTTCGGGGTAGCCGCGGTGGATGCCGCGGGTGTCGGCGACGAGGGCGCCCCGGGCCGCCCCGTCGGCCGTGTCGACGGTGACCGGCAGCCGGGGCGCCAGCCGCGGGACGACCTCGCCGACGGCGATGGCGGCGGCCAGCGGGTCGTGGCAGGCGCAGCCGCGGAACGGCAGGCACGTCGTCTCGTGGAAGGTGAAGTAGCAGTCGAGGATCTCCCCGGCGAGCCGGCCCGCCGGGCTGTCGGAGGCCAGCAGCCGCTGCCGCTGTTCCTCGGTCAGGTTCTCCCGCATCGTCACGTCCAGCGGGACGAGGGTGAGGTCCCAGTCGGCCGCGAGCACGGCCGCGGCGGCCTCCGGGTCGTGGCCGATGTTGGCCTCGGCCACCGGGGAGATGTTGCCCGGGTGGTGGACGGCGCCGCCCATCACCGTGACGTGGTGGACGAGTTCGGGCAGCCGCGGCTCCGCGCGCAGGGCCAGCGCGAGGTTGGTGAGCGGGGCGGTGGCGAGGATGTCGAGCGTGCCGCCGGCGGCGCGTGCCGTCTCGACGATCAGCTCCACGGCCGAGCGCGGGTCCGGCGCCGCGGTGGGCGGCGGGAGCGCGACGCCGCCGAGCCCGCCCTCGCCGTGCACGGTGCTCACCTCGTCGTGCACGGCGCCGGTCAGCGCCGTCTCGGCACCGGCGGCCACCGGTATGTCCGTGCGTCCGACGGTCTCCAGCACCTGGAGGGTGTTGAGCGCGGACCGCTCGGCACCGGTGTTGCCGGCGACGGTGGTCACGGCGCGCAGATCGGTGCCGGGGGTGAGGCAGAGGTAGAGCAGGGCCAGGGCGTCGTCGATGCCCGTGTCGCAGTCCATCAGCAGGGGACGGGCGGCGGGAGCGGAGGGGGAAGCGGCGGGGGAAGCGGCGGGAAGGGGCATGAGGCTCTCACAAGAAGCGGGGGTGTGCGGGGCAGGGCGGGGCGGCGCACGGGCGCGCTCCACCGACAGTCACAGCGACTTTGTCTGACAACTGGTGGCGCGAGGCTAACTCCGGCCCTACGGCCGCACAAGGGGTTGCCGGACGCCCGAACTCCTGTGGAAACTGCGGTGTACGGGCGTGACCGGGGGGTGAGGGCCGGGCTGGTCGCGTACTACCCTGGGGCTGCCCGGACCGAAAGGTCAGACAAGAGATCGGGGACTTGCGATGCCTCGCCAGGGAAACCGCCGCCACTCGCCCCGCGTCGAGCTGTACCAGCGTCTGGTGGCCGCCATCGACGACGGCACGTTCCCGCCCGGCGCCCGGCTGCCCCCCGAACCCGAACTCGCCACCCGGCTCGGCGTGAGCCGGCCCGCGCTGCGCGAGGTGCTGATCCTGCTCCAGGAGGACGGCGTCATCACGCGCCGCCAGGGCGCCGGCAGCACCGTCAACCAGCCGCCGCCCGCCCCCGGGCTGGAACGCCTGCTGCCCGTCGAGGAGTTGCTCGGCGGCTCCGGCGTGCGCTGCCGCAGGCTCGCCGAGGAGGACGAGGAGCCCACCGACTTCTCCGGGCACCATCTGCGGCTGGCGCCCTCCGCGCGCACCCGCTTCTGGGAGACGGCGGTGGACACCGACGGCGCGACGGGCTGCTTCGCGCACGAGTGGGCAGCGGACCCGGCCGGACTGCGCGCCGTCGACCCGGCGCTCACCGAGGCCCTCCGGCCCGCGCCGGACGCGCCGCCCACCACCATGCTCGCCGCGTTCCTGGCCGCCGCTCCCGGCCTGCCGCTGCACGCCCGCAGCACGCTGGGCGCCACCGTCCTCGGCAAGGAGCGCGGCCACGCCGTCTCCCGCCCGCCCGAGACGCCCGCGCTGCTGCTCACCCAGACCGTCGCGGCCTCCGGCCGTCCGGTGCTGGCCGCCAAGTACCTCTTCCCCGGCGGCTCCCCGCTGCTGCACATGGCACACCGGCGCTGAGCCCCGCGCCCCGGCGGGCGGGCGCCGGGCTCAGATCCGGCCGAGCAGCCCGTCCTGTCCGTCGGCCAGGGGCGCGGCCAGGGGCAGCGGGACGAAGCGGCAGCCGAAGCGCAGACCGGCGTCCGCGTCGGTGCCGCGCACCGTGTGCTGCCAGGTGTCCGCCGTGCGGCGGCCCGCGGACAGCAGGAAGAAGGTGGTGTGCCGGGCCTGTCCGGTCTCCGGGTGCGGACGCTCGTCGGCGCCGAGGGCGCGCACCACCCGCGTGTCCGTCAGCCCCGTCTCCTCCTCGACCTCGCGCAGGACGGCGCTGCGGAGGTCCTCGCCCGGGCGCACCCCGCCCGCCGGAACCTGGGTACCGGCGCCGGGCGCTCCGAGATGGTCGAAGACGAGCAACTCGCGTCCCCCGTCCGTGCGTCGGCGCACGACGTACGCCGCCACCCGGATCCGCGGGGCACCGGCCGCCGCCGCGTGTGCCCCGCCGGGCCCGGTCACCGGGCGCCGACGAGCACGCGCAGGTCCGGCACGGTGCCGTGGGTGGCGTCCGCCAGCCAGGACTCCGGTGTCGGGCCGCCGGTGTAGCCGAGCACGGGCATGCCCGCGGCCAGCGCCGCCCGGACCCCGGCCGGGCTGTCCTCCACCACGAGGCAACGCGCGGGCGGCGCACCGCACTCGGCCGCCGCGTGCAGGAACAGATCGGGCGCCGGCTTGCCCTCGGCGACGTCCTCAGCGCTGAAGATCCGGCCGGGGAAGCGGTCCCACAGCCCGGTGGCCGTCAGCGAGTGCCGGATACGGGAGTGGCTGCCGCTGGAGGCGACGCAGTAGGCCGTGCCCCGGGCGTCCAGCGCGTCGAGGACCTCGGGGACGCCCGGCATGGTGTGCGGCGCGGCGTCGAAGGCGGCGGCGACCCGAGCGCGGTAGTCGTCCAGCCAGGACGCGTCGACGGGCACGGTGGCGTGCCGGCGCACCTCGGCGAGCAGATACGGCTCCGGGGTGCCGAGGAACAGCTCGCGCACGTCCTCGGGGGTCAGCGGCCAGCCCACCTCGGTGGTCATCGCGGCGACGACCCGGGGCCCGATGCGCTCGGTGTCGACGAGGACACCGTCGCAGTCGAAGATCACCAACTCGGCGGCGGCGAGCGCCTCGACGGCGGACGCGGTCGGCGGGTGCGGTCGTGAGGGGGAGGTCATCGGGGCGGCTCCTCGATCGCGCGGCGCAGGCAGGCGGCGCGCTCCGGCCCGCCGCGCCCCCAACCCCATCACACGCGCCGGGCCCGCTCGCCCGCGCCCCGGTGCGCGGGGGCGGGACGCGAGCGGGCCAGGCGCCAGGAGAAGCGCGCCTCAGCGGGTTCCGGCGGCCTCGGTGATCTCCCGGGGTGTGGTGCCGAGCCACCAGTCCGGGTGCGCCGTGCCGTCGGTGACGGAGCCGTCGCGCCGGACGTAGTGACGCACGTCGCGGCCGGGCTCCTGGAGGCCGCCGTTCAGGGCGCGTTCGACCCACTCGGCGCCGAACCGGAAGACCTCGGCGGCGGTGCCGCCCAGCGGGTGGAACTCGTCCTCGTAGACCCGCATCTCCTTGGGGGCGCGGATGCGCTCGTAGGTGGCGAGGGCCTGTTCCAGCCGGGTCAGTTCGTCGAACTCGCCGATGCCGATCAGGACGGGCCGGGTGATGCCGGTGACGAGGTCGCCGAGCGGCATCCGGGCGGCCAGCTCGCGGTCGAAGTGCTCCTCGTCGGTGTACCCGGACATGTACATGAAGTTGCTCTTGAAGCTGGGCTGGGCCCTGTTGAAGATCGTGTCGAAGTCGCCGGTGACCCCCTCGAAGGAGGCCAGCGCCGCCAGGCGCGAGTCGGTGGCGGCGGCACGCAGGCCCCAGTAGCCGCTCATGCTGATGCCGAACATGCCGATGCGGTCGGCGTCGACCTCGGGAAGCTCCGCGAGGAAGTCGAGGTAACGGCTCAGCGCACGCTCGTAGTTGGTCAGATCGACGGTGAGGCCCGTCGCTCGGGACTCGCCCTGCCCCGGGCCCTCGATGGAGAGCGCCACGATGCCGCGCGAGGTGTAGTAGCGCTCGGCCGCCTGGATGTAGTCCTCCTTGATCATGTCCATCCCGGGCCCCAGGAGCACGGCCGGGGCTCCGCGGACCTCGCCGGCCGGCAGGTGCAGCAGGGCGTGGATGTGCTGGCCCTCGAAGTCCAGGACGACGCGGCGCACCCGGCCGTCGCGGAGTGCGCCGAGGCGCGCGACACAGTGGTTGGTGTGCTCGCGGAAGGCGGCCTTGCGCGGGTCGTCCGCGTCGAAGATCGAGTACTGGGCGCGGCCCCACATCACCGCGGCCCGCAGATAGAGGTCGGCGGCGGTCTGTGCGAAGCCCTCCGCGTCGTGGTGGGCGGCGCGCTGTTCGGTCTGGCCGGCGATGGTCGCCCAGGCCTTCGGCAGCATGGCGCCGCTCTTGACCAGGGCGAAGACCTTGTCGAAGTCGGTGTGGTCGTGGCCGAGCTGCTCCAGGGTGCCCTTGGCCTCGGGGTGCAGCGCGTCGAACCCGCCCTGCGCGAGGGCGATGTCCAGGCTCCAGCTCTGTCCGACGGAGCGTGCGGTCATGGCTCTTCTCCTTTTGACGGTGTGGTCCCGGTCCCGGTGTGCGGTGCGTTCTCCCACGCTGAGTTAAGTACTTACCTATTGGGTGGGCGCCGACGGGCCACCGGGCGGGGCCCGTGGTGCGCGAGCATTGGTAAGTACTTATCTATTAAGTACTTGAGATACGCTGGCTGTCAAACAGAGCCCGGGGCGCACATGCCCGACGGCTCCGGAGATCCCCAGGGAGAAGGGTCATGACCAGCACCGACGACGCCCGCCGGCAGGAGGCTCTGGCCGAGCTGTCCCGTGCCGCCTACAGCCTCAGTGCCGCCGACGCCCGCCTGCGCGGCCGGGCCACCCGCACCCCCGGCGCCCTGTCCCTCACGCATGCGCGGGCCCTGCGGGTGCTCGCCGAGCGCAGTCCGCTCTCGATCGCCGAACTCGCCGCGGGCGTCGAGACCACCAGCGCCGCCGCGACCCAGCTGGTCAACGGTCTCGCCAAGGCCGGCTATGTCGACCGGGAGCCCGATCCCGGCAACCGCCGCGCCGTCCGGGTGAGCCTCACCGCACGGGGGCGCGCCCGGCACCGCGAGCGCGAACGGCTCCTCGCCGACTCCTTCGCCGAGGCCCTCCCTCATCTGAGTGCCGACGATCTCGCCGTCGCCACCGATGTCCTCAACCGTCTGAGCGGAATCTACGACGAGTTGTAGCGGGCGCCGCCGAACTCTCTTGCTGGCTTGCGTAATTCCTGAACTCTCGCCGATGCTGTCGGCGTCGGTACCCACGGGGTGCCCATGGGACGGCGGTGAAGTGAGGGTGAAGTGATGAGGCGTGAGGCGGCGATTCTCTCCGGCGGGCCCGCCGCCGGGCTGCGGGTGACGGTGACCGGCCGGCCGCCCGTGCTCCAGGTGGCGTGGCCCTGCGAGGTGGAGGCGGCGGACGAGCAGAGCCCCCGCGTGGTGGCACTGTATGTGTACCGGCGCACCTCCTTCGCCCCCGAGGAGCCCCTGCGTTACGGCTTCGACGCGGCCAGCCCGTGAGCGGGCGGGAGCGGCGCCCACCTGCGGTTCTCGGCTATCCTTCTACAGTTCTGTAGTAGAGGGCTGTGTGCGCCGTGGCTGCCCTCGCGTGCCCGCGCACGGCGCGCGGCACCACGGTGCGCGAGGACCGCGAGTCCGAAGGAGACAGATGGGCGTCACCCTCCCCAAGGGCGGCAACGCGTCGCTGAGCCGGCAGGCACCCGGCGTGCGCAACGTGCGGGTGGAGATCGGATGGCAGGCGGCCGACGGGTACGACCTGGACGCGAGCGCGCTGCTGTGCGGGGCGTCCGGACAGGTCCTGTCGGACGAGCACTTCGTGTTCTTCAACAACCCGCGCAGCCCCGACGGCGCCGTCCGGCACGTGGGCAGCGACGGCGGCGGCACCGGCGCGGGTGACCGGGAACACCTGGAGGTGGATCTCGACCGGCTGCCGGCCGAGGTCGAGAAGGTCGTCTTCCCGGTCTCGCTGTACGAGGCCGCCCGACGCGGCCAGAACTTCGGCCAGTTGACCGGCGCGTACATCCGCGTCTCGGACGGCGAGGGGGCGGGCGAACTCGCCCGCTTCGACTTCCACGAGAACGCCTCGGCCGAGACCGCGATGATCGCCGGTGAGCTCTACCGGCGGGGCGCCGAGTGGAAGTTCCGCGCCGTGGGCCAGGGGTATGTGGCCGGACTGGCCGGTATCGCCCAGGACTTCGGCGTCGACGTCCTGCGCGAGACCGAGGAGGACGCCGGGGCCCCGCAGCAGACCGCCGCCTCCGCATCCCCCGCGTCCCCCGCGCCCGCGCCGTCCGTCCCCGTGGGCCCGGCGGCGTCCACCGCGCCGCCGCCGCAGCCGCCCGCACCGCCCGCCGCGGCCCCCGTGCCGCCCCCGCAACCGGCCGCACCGCCGGCCAACCCGCAGCCGACACCCGGGAGTTCCTCCATGACCTGCTTCTTCGACCCCCACCACGGCCCCGGGACGACCCCGGTGACCTGGTCGCCGCAGTGGGGCGTCCCGCGGCAGATCCAGGCGTGCGATCCCTGCGCGCAGCGAGTGCAGACCACCCCGCCGCCCTTCTACACCGCGCCGCAGGCGGGCTACCCGCAGCAGGGCTACCCCCAGCCCGGCGGATACCCGCCCTCCGGCGGCTATCCGCAGCCGGTGCAGCAGGGCTACCCCGACCAGCAGGCGGGCGGCGGTGGCGGGCAGCGCCGCTTCGGCATGGGCGCCGTCGCCGGTGCCGGTGCGGCCGGCTTGGTGGGCGGCGCGCTGCTCAACGAGGCGCTGAGCGACGACGAGCCCGACGTCACCATCAACCAGTACTACGAGGGCGACGAGTACGAGTTCGAGTGAGCGTGCCCGGTGGCCCGCCGGGTAGTCTCCGGCGGGTCGCCGCCGCCCCGAGCCGCCGTCGAAAGCAGGCGACGGCCGGGGCGCGGCGGCCGTCGAGGGCGGCACCGGCCCGGCGCCGCCCGGGAGCACGGAAGGTCAGCCGATGAGCACCACACCCGACCGGCCGCCCGTCGAGCGGGACCCGGTGGCGCTGGCGGCCCGGGCCCGCGAGCTGCGGGACCGGCCGGGGCGCGCACTGCTCGGACTCACCGGCCCGCCCGGCGCGGGCAAGAGCACCCTCGGTGCGGCGCTGGTGCAAGAACTCGGGCCCGGCGCCGCACTGTTGCCGATGGACGGCTTCCACCTGGCCAACTCCGTACTGGCCGCGCTCGGCCGCGCCGACCGCAAGGGCGCGCCCGACACCTTCGACGGCGCCGGCTACGCCGACCTGCTGCGCCGGCTGCGGGAGGCGGCCGGCACGGAGACGGTGTACGCGCCGCGTTTCCACCGGGAGTTCGAGGAGTCGTACGCGGCGGAACTGGCCATCGGCCCCGACGTCCGGCTCGTCGTCACCGAGGGCAACTATCTGCTGCTGCCCGAGGAGCCCTGGGTGCGGGTGCCGCCGCTGCTCGACGAGGTGTGGTACCTCGACCCGGACGAGGAGTTGCGGCTCTCCCGGCTGGTGGCACGGCACATCTCCTTCGGCAGGGCACCCGAGCAGGCCCACGCCTGGGCGCACGGCACCGACCAGGCCAACGCGGTGCGGATCGCCGCCACCCGCCCGGCCGCCGATCTCGTCGTCCGGCCTGCCCCGCGGGGGTGACGGGCGGGCCGGGCCGCGCGGCCCCGCCCGCCGTCGCGGTCACGCCAGCCGGTCCGTCACCCAGGCGTGGAACTCCCCGATGTGGTGCTCGCTGGGCACCAGCAGGCCGCCGTCCCGGTAGGCACGCGAGGACATGGCCGGCTGTGTCCGCTCGCAGGCCGCGAAGTCCTGCGCGTTGACGCGGTGGAACAGCTCGACGGAGCGGGAGACATCGGCGCCCGAGCCGACGACGTCCGGCGCGTACAGCCAGTCGCACTCGACGATCGTGCGGTCCTCGGCCACCGGGAACATCCGGTGCAGGATGACATGGTCCGGCACGAGGTTGAGGAAGACCTGGGGGCGGATGGTGAGCGCATAGTAGCGGCGGTCGTGGGAGTCCGGCACACCCGGCAGCCGGCCGAACCCGGCGCTGCCGTCCACCGTGAACCCCTCGGCCTCGGCGGCGAACTCCGGCCCGTGCCCCACGAAGTACTGGGCGGCGAAGCCGTCCGCGAACTCCGGGAGCACCTCGGTGAGTTCGGGATGGATCGTGGCGCAGTGATAGCACTCCATGAAGTTCTCGACGATGAGCTTCCAGTTGGCCGCCACGTCGTAGGTGTGCCGCCGGCCCAGCGCGAGATCCTCGACACCGTAGTGGCCGATCACCTCCGGGCCGCCCAGCCGGTCGGCGACCGCGCGGACGACCGTCTCCTCGAAGGACGGCGGCTGACCGGCCAGGCACACCCACGCACAGCCCAGCCACTCGCGCAGCGCGACGGAGTGCAGCCCGAGCCCGGAGCGGTCCACGTCCGGCATCCGCGCCAGGTTCGGCGCGGCGGTCAGCCTGCCGTCCAGGTCGTAGGTCCAGGCGTGGTACGGGCACTGGAGCGCACGGCGGACCTCACCGGACTCCTCGGTGCACAGCCGGGCGCCGCGGTGCCGGCAGACGTTGAGGAAGGCGCGCAGTTCGCCCCGCCTGTTGCGGGTGATCAGCACGGACTCGCGGCCGACGGAGACGGTGCGGTAGGCACCGGGCCGCTCCAGATCAGCGGAGCGGACCGCGCAGAACCACTCCTGCTCGAAGATGCGTTCCTGTTCGCGCCGGAAGTTATCCGGGTCGGTGTAGCGGTGCCCCGGCAGGGTGGCGATCAGGCTGCCGGGCTGCTCGGTCCCCGTCTCCGGGGTCGTCGGCACGGTCATCGCGCGGTCTCCTCCAGTGCGTGCTCCTCGGCCGCGGCCGGTGCCGCGGACCGCCTGCGCGGGTCGAACAAGGTGATCGGATGCCCGGTCGTGCCGTCCTGCACCAGATCGGCGACGATCTCCCCGACGACGGGCACGAACTTGAAGCCGTGCCCGGAGAAGCCGCAGGCCACCGTCACCGCGTCCGGATGGACCGGGTGCCGGGCCAGCACGAAGTGCTCATCCGGTGTGGTGGTGTACATACAGGTGACGGCCTTGCGCAGCCGGCCCGGCAACCGCGGGATACGGGGCCGCAGCTGGGCCGCCATCGCCGCCACCTCCTCGTCGTGGACGGTGCGGTCGATGGTCTGCGGGGTGCACACCGAGCCCTTGCGGAAGAACGCCACCTTCGCGCCGCCCTCCGGGCCCTCGATCGCCGGGAAGCCGTAGATCTGGGTGCCCTCGGCGTCCTCCCACACATAGACGGGCTGCCGCTCCGGGTCGAACGGGCCGGTGCCGCCGTGCGGATGGAACCAGTACATGATCTGCCGCTCGACGGTGAAGGGCACCCCGACGTCCGCGAGCAGCTCCGGGGCCCAGGCCCCCGGACAGACGACCAGATGCTCCGCGGTGTGCACCTCGTCCGCGGTGTACACGCGTACGCCGCGGCCGCCCTCCAGCACCTCCCAGCGGACCGCCGGCTCCTCGAAGCGCAGATCGGCGCCCGCGCCCAGGGCGAGCTGGATGTGCGCGGCCACGGTGGCCTCCGGGCGTACCAGCCCGGCCCGCTGTTCGTACAGCGCCCACTCGTCCTCGGCCGGGGTCAGCGTCGGGAAGCGGCGCCGCACCTCGGCCGCGTCGAGCACCTCGTACGGCAGGTCCCACTGCCGGGCCGAGCGCAGACTGCCCGCGAAGACCCGGCTGCCGGAGTTGCCGATCATCGTGCCGCCGCACAGCGTCGCGATACGGCGGCCGGTGTCCCGCTCCAGCTTCTCGAACAGCTCGTAGGAGCGCAGCAGCAGCGGCACGTAGGCCGGGTCCTCGAAGTACGCCTGCCGGATGATGCGTGAACCCCCGTGGCTGGAGCCCCTGTTGTGGGCGGGGCCGTACCGCTCCAGCCCGAGGACGCCCAGGCCACGGGCCGCCAGATGGTGGGCGGCGGCGCTGCCCATGCCGCCCAGGCCGATGATGATCACGTCGTGGGTTGCCGCCATGCGGACCTCCTGATTCCTGGCCCTCCCCGCCGGGGAGGACGTGACGGCGCCTCCCGGGGGAGGAGGTGAGCGGATGCGCGGAAGGGCGGCGCAGCGGGGTGCGCCCGCCCCGAAGAGGACGTGCCGGGGCGGCTCCCCGGCGGGGCCGCAGCGGGAGCGGCTCCGCCGGGGAGACCAGAGCGAGAGGCGGTCAGCAGCGGATACGGAGCATGTCCGGGTCGACGAGCGGCTCGGCCGCGACCGTCGCCGGGACCTTCTCACCGAAGTAGTCGATGTGCACCGGCGTACCCGGCACGGCGGCCGCGGCCGGCAGCCAGGCGTACGCCACGCAGCGCCCGACGGTGTAGCCGAAGGAGGCGCTGGTGACATGGCCGCCCACCGCGCCGTCCACCCACACCGGTTCGCCGCCCAGCACCACGGTGGCCGGATCGTCCAGGGTCAGACAGCCCAGCCTGCGCAGGGGCGCGCCCCGGGCCGCGAGCGCCGCACGCCCCACGAAATCGCCCTTGGCGGGCCGTACGGCGAAGCCGACGCCGGCCTCCTCGGGGGTGTCGTCGGCGGTCATGTCGGCGCCCCACGCCCGGTAGCCCTTCTCCAGCCGGAGGCTGTTGAAGGCGCTGCGCCCCGCCGCGACCACGCCGAGCCGCCGCCCCGCCTCCCACAGCGTGTCCCACAGCCGCAGCCCCAGGTCCGCCGTGGTGTACAGCTCCCAGCCCAGCTCGCCGACGTAGCTGACGCGCAGCGCGGTGACCGGTACCTCGCCGACATAGGTCTCGCGGCACCGGAAGTAGCCGAACGCCTTGTGCGAGAAGTCGGCGGGGGTGAGCGGCTGCACCAGCTCGCGGGCGAGCGGGCCCCACACGCCGACGCAGCACGTGCCGGCGGTGATGTCGCGCACCGAGACGCCGGGCGGTGCGTACCGCGCCAACCGGTCGGCGTCGGCGGGGGAGTTGGCGCCCAGCTGCCAGCGCTCCGGGCCGAGCCGGGCCGCCGTCAGATCGCTCAGCACGCCGCCCGACTCGTCGAGCAGCAGCGTGTAGGTGACCGCGCCCGGCTTCCTGGCCAGCTGGTTGCTGGTCATCCGCTGGAGGAACTCCAGCGAGCCGGGGCCCTCGACCGCCAGCCGGCGCAGCGGCGTCATGTCGTACAGCGCGACCCGCTCCCGGGTGGCCCGCGCCTCGGCCGCGGCGATCGGCGACCAGTACCGGGCCGACCACGCGTCCCGCGCGGGCAGCTCCAGCTCCTCGGCCAGCGGCGCGTTCGCCTCGTACCAGTGCGGCCGCTCCCAGCCGCCCGACTCCAGGAAGTACGCGCCCAGTTCGGTCTGCCGGCAGTGGAAGGGGCTGGTGCGCAGCGGCCGGGGCCGCTCGGGCGGCTGGAGCGGATGGACGATGTCGTACACCTCGACGAAGCTGCGCTCGCCGCGCTCGCGCACATACCCCGGAGAGCGCTGGGCCCCCTCGAAGCGCCGCAGATCGCACTCGTGCACGTCCACGGAGGTGCGCCCGTCGGTCATCCACTCCGCGACGGCACGCGCCGCGCCCGCCGAGTGGGTCACCCACACCGCCTCGGCCAGCCAGAAGCCGTGCAGCTGCGGGGAGTGGCCCAGCAGCGGCATGCCGTCGGGGGTGAAGGAGAAGACGCCGTTGAAGCCGTCCGCCACCCGGGAGCCGCCCAGCGCGGGCAGCATACGCACCGACTCGCGCCAGCTGTCGGCGAAGTCCTCCGCGGTGAACGCCAGCGAGGACGGCATGACCTCGGACTCGTCCCAGGAAGGCACCGTGTACGGGTCGACGGGCATCGGCCGGTGCGCGTAGGTCCCGATGCCGATCCGGCCCGGGGAGCCGTCCGCCGCGAGGTGTTCGCGGAAGTAGAGGTCGTGGTCCTGGTGGCGCAGGATCGGGCGGACCGCCTCGGTGTCCGGGCGGCCGCCGGAGAGCGCCGGCAGCGGCGCCGTGTGCGCGTACTGGTGCGCCAGCGGCAGCAGCGGCACCTCGACGCCCGCCATGGCGCCGATCACCGGGCCCCAGAAGCCGGCGGCGGAGACGACGTGGTCGGCGGGGAACGTGCCCCGGTCGGTGACCACGCCGGTGACGTGCCCGCCGGCCTGCTCGATGCCGGTGACGGTGTGCCGGTCACGGAACCGCGCACCGCGCCGCCGCGCCCGCTCGGTCTGCGCGTGGCAGGCCGCCACCGCCCGGGCGAGCCCGTCGCCCGGGGTGTGGAACCCGCCCAGGACCTGTTCGGCGTCCAGCATCGGGAACAGTTCGGCACAGCGGGCGGGGCCGACGAGTTCGCCGGGGATGCCCCAGGCCGCCGCCCAGCCGGCCTTGCGGTGCAGCTCCGACCAGCGCTCCTCGCTGCCGGCCACCTCCAGGCCGCCGACGGGCAGGAAGCAGGGACGGCCGGCCGCCCGGAGCCCGGTGAACTTCTCGACGGTGTAGGCCGCGTAGGCCGTCAGGGTGCGGGACGGGCCGGTGCGGAAGACCAGCCCGGGTGCGTGCGAGGTGGAGCCGCCGGGGGAGTCCAGCGGGCCCTGTTCGAGGACGGTGACGTCGCGCCAGCCGCGCTCGGTCAGTTCGTCGGCCAGTGCGCAGCCGACGATGCCGGCGCCGATGATCACCACACGTTCGGTCCGTACCGGCGCTCCGGAGGTCTTGGGGGTCACGGCTCTCCTCCGTTCACTTCTCCGCTCCGGCGGGGGTCCGGGGAGCTGACGGGGCGTGCGGGCAGGCGGGTCACAGGACCACCACCGAGCGCAGTACCTTGCCCCGCAGCATCCGCTCGAAGGCGGTCTCCACCTCGTCGAGCGCGATGGTCTCGGTGACGAAGGCGCCGAGGTCGAGTTTGCCGCTGAGGTAGAGGTCGATCAGCAGGGGGAAGTCGCGGCTGGGCAGACAGTCGCCGTACCAGGAGGACTTGAGGGCGCCGCCGCGGGAGAATACCTCCAGCAGCGGGAGTTCGACGGTCACGTCGGGGGAGGGCACCCCGGCGAGGACGAGGGTTCCCGCCAGGTCGCGCATGGCGAAGCCCTGCTGGTAGGTCTCCGGGCGGCCGACGGCCTCGATGACGAGGTCGGCGCCGTTGCCGCCGGTCAGCCTGCGCACCTCGGCGACGGGGTCGGTGCCCCGCGAGTTGACGCAGTGGGTGGCGCCGAACTGGGTGGCCGTGTCCAGCTTGGCGTCGTCGATGTCGACGGCGATGACCTTGCGGGCACCGGCGAGCGAGGCGGCGGCGATCGCCGCGTCGCCGACGCCGCCGCAGCCGATGACGGCGACGGTGTCGCCGCCGCCGACCCCGCCGGTGTGCACGGCCGCGCCGTAGCCGGCCATGACCCCGCAGCCGACGAGCCCGGCGGCCTCGGGCCGCGCCGCCGGGTCGACCCGTACCGCCTGGCCGGCGGCGACCAGCGTCTTCTCGGCGAAGGCGCCGATGCCGAGCGCCGGTGTCAGCGGGGTGCTGTCGGGCAGCGTCATGGGTCGGGCGGCGTTCTGCGAGTCGAAGCAGTACCACGGCCGCCCTCTGCGGCAGGAGCGGCAACTGCCGCAGGGCGCCCGCCAGGCGAGGACGACGAAGTCGCCGGGGCGCGGATCGGCGACGCCCTCGCCCACGGCCTCGACCACGCCGGCGGCCTCGTGTCCGAGCAGGAACGGGAAGCCGTCGCCGACGGCGCCTTCCCGGTAGTGCAGATCGGTGTGGCAGACGCCGCATGCCTGGACGGAGACGAGCACCTCTCCCGGGCCGGGGTCCGGCACCAGGACGGTCTGCACCTCCGCCGGGGCGTCCTTCTTCATCGCGATGACAGCGCGGACCTCGTGTGGCATTCCCAGACCTCGCAAGCTGTTGCGTAGTGCACGACTGGTTGCGCTATGGGAAACATAGTGAGAATGCCGCAGACCGCCGTCAAGAGATGACGATCAGTGGTTCCTGACGGGGTATCAGAAAAATTGTGCGGGCCCGGCCGGAGCCGGGCCCGCACAGCGGAACAGCGTTCGTGAGGTGCGCCTACGCGGGCTCAACAGCCCTGCGGCGCACGGGAGTTGTGGCGGTCAGTAGGCGTACCCCATCCGGCGCGACAGCTCCTGCGCCGCGGCCATCGTGCGCTTGGCGACCTCCTGGAGCCGCTCCTCCTCCAGCCGGTAGGACGGGCCCGAGACGCTGATCGCGCCGATCACCTTGCCGTCGTGGGCGCGCACCGGCGCCGCCACGGCGTGCAGACCGATCTCCAGCTCGTCCCTGGCGGTCGCGAACCCGTTGCGCACCACGACCTTCAGCTCCGACCGCAGCTCGGCGGGCGAGGTGACCGTGGCCTCCGTCAGCCGGGGCAGCTTGCGCGAAAGGGTGCTCTCCTGCACGGACTTGGGCTGGTGCGCCAGCAGCGCCTTGCCGCTCGACGTGGCGTGCAGCGGCGTGCGCCGGCCCAGCCAGTTCTGCGCCGTCACCGAGGAGGAACCGCGCGCCTGCATGATGTTGACCGCGGCGTCGTCGTCCAGGACCGCGATGTTCGCCGTCTCGCCCGCGTCCTCCGCCAGATCGCGGCAGACCGGGGCGCCCTCCTGCGAGATGTCCAGCCGGGAGGCCGCAGCTCCCGCCAGTCTCAGCACGCCGGGGCCGAGATAGTACTTGCCGCGCTCCTGCTCCTGTGTGACCAGACCCCTGGCCTCCAGGACGCCCAGGAGGCGGAACGCCGTCGACTTGTGCACGGCCAGTTCGTCGGCGATCTCCGTGACGCCCGCCTCGCCGTGCCGCGCGAGGATCTCCAACACGCTCACGGCGCGGTCCACCGACTGGACCGAGCCCGCCGCGCCCTTCGACTGCCTGCCCGCTGTGGTGTCCTCCGTCTTGTCCGTCATCTGCTCAACGTCACCGCCTGGTGGCCTGATCGTGGTTCACGGTTCCCGGCGCACGGCTGTGCGCTGCACTCACCAAAGTGCCAACGGGGCGTCTTCGGCAAGCGCTTGACGTGACGCCTTCCCGCTTGGATTCTGTTGCGCATCACGCGGCATCGTGCGCGATACGGAACTCGGATAGTAGCGAACAGTCTTCCGGCACCCTCCGGCCCGGCCCCTCGGACCCTGGTCCGGGCCGGTTCGGAGCCGACCCTGGCAACCCGCACGTGAGGTGATTCACCGTGATGATCGTCTGCCGCCTTGAGGACCTGCCTCCAGGGGAATCCGTCCGCCTCGACCTCGACCCTCCCATCGCTGTCTTCAACGCCGACGGCGAGCTGTACGCGGTCGACGACACCTGCACCCATCAGGACGCCTCGCTCTCCGAGGGCTGGCTGGAGGGCTGTCTGATCGAATGCCCGCTGCACGCGGCTTCATTCGACCTGCGCACGGGCAGGCCGACCTGCCTGCCGGCCCGCCGGGCGCTGCGCACCCACACGGTCAGCGTGCTCGACGGCGTCGTGTACGTGCACGTCGACGCCCACGAGAGCACCGCCCCCGCTCCCGCCGGACTCACAACCGGCCCCGGAGCGACCGTTGTTCAGGCCGCAGCGGCGGCCGGAGAGGAGACCGCAGCATGAGGACCATCACCGTGATCGGCGCCTCGCTCGCCGGCCTGTACGCCGCCATGGCCCTGCGCGAGCACGGCTACGACGGCCGGCTGGTGATCGTCGGAGCCGAACACCACAGGCCCTACGACCGCCCGCCGTTGTCCAAGGAGTTCCTCACCGGAGCCGTCACCGCCGACCGGCTCGCGCTCGCCGACGCGGAGGAGATCGCCGAGCTGGACGGCGACTGGCTGCTGGGCACCCGCGCCGAGGGGCTCGACCCGCCCGACCGCGCCGTCGTGCTGGAGGGCGGACGCCGGGTGCGGACCGACGGCGTCGTCCTGGCCACCGGGGCGGTGCCCCGTACCCTGCCCGGCGAACCGCTCGCCGGCGTGCACACCCTGCGCACCCTGGACGACGCGATGGCGCTGCGCGGGGAGCTGAGCAGGGGGCAGGTCCGCGTCGTGGTCGTCGGCGCCGGGTTCATCGGGGCCGAGGTCGCCTCCTCCTGCGCGACCCTCGGCCACCACGTCACCGTCGTCGAGGCCGCGCAGCAGCCCCTGCTGGACCGACTCGGGCCGCGGATGGCCGGGTTCTGCGCCGACCTGCACACCGACCACGGCGTCGCGCTGCTCACCGGCACCGGGGTGCGGGCCCTGCACGGCGATGCGCACGGCCGTGTCGCCTGGGTGGAGCTGGCCGACGGGCGGCACGTACCGGCCGACGTCGTCGTCACCGGGATCGGCGTACGGCCCGCGACCGACTGGCTGGCCGGATCAGGGCTGCCGCTGGACGACGGGGTCGTCTGCGACGCGGGCGGTGTCACGCCGGTGCCCACCGTCGTGGCCGCCGGCGACGTGGCCCGCAGCGCGGGTGTGCGGAGCGAGCACTGGACCAGCGCCATGGAACAGCCCGCCGTCGCCACCCGCAACCTGCTGGCCGGGACGAGCGTCGAACGCTGCACCTCGCAGCCCTACTTCTGGTCCGACCAGTACGGCATCCGCCTCCAACTGGCCGGACGGCCCGGGCCCGAGGACACGGTCCGGATGGTCGAAGGGGCCCCGGAGGACCGCAACTTCCTCGCGGTCTACGAGCGGGACGGCGCGACCACCGCCGTCCTCGCCGCCAACCGGCCCCGCCCCTTCGCCCGGCTGCGCCGCGAACTGAGCCGCGACCCGCTCGCCGCGGTCTGAACCGCCCCGACGGGCTGCGGCAGGACACCCGCCCGCAGGGCCGGGCGGCGGTCTTGCCCGGCGGACCCTCCCCGCGGAGGCTGTGCGTGAGCCTGCGGAAGGGGTCGGTCGTGAAGCCTCCCGTCTTCGAGTACATGGCGCCCGCCACGGTCGAGGAGACCGTGCGGGCGCTGGCGCGGCACGGGGCCCGGGCGGCGCCGCTCGCCGGAGGGCAGAGCCTGGTGCCGCTGCTCAACCGGCGCCGCGTGCGCCCCGATGTCGTCGTCGACCTGGGCCGGGTGGCGGGCCTGGACACCGTGCGCGTGGCGGACGGCGCCGTGCGCATCGGCGCGCTCGCCCGGCTGCGGACACTGGAGCGGCACGAGACGCTCGGCGCGGCGCTGCCCGTGCTGCGGCAGACCGTGCGGCTCGTCGCACACCCCCAGATACGCACCCGGGCCACGCTCGGCGGATCCCTGTGCCACGCCGACCCCGCCGCCGAACTGCCCGCACTCGCGGTCGCGCTCGGCGCGCGGCTGCGCCTGGCCGGCGCCGGTGGCGAACGCGAGCTGGACGCCGAGGAGTTCTTCCGGCCCGGCCGCACCGCACGCCGGCCCGGTGAACTGCTGACGGAGATCACCCTGCCGCTCCGGGACGGTTTCACCCACCGGTTCGTGGAGATACCCCGGCACGCGCACGGCGGCCTGCCGCTCGTCGGTGTCTGCGCGGGGACGCGCCGGGAAGCGGACGGCACCGTCACCGCCGCACGGATCGCCGCGGCCGGCGCCGCCGACCGCCCGCTGCGTCTGCGCGGGGCCGAACGCGCCCTCACCGGCGGCCCGTTGACCGAGGAGGCGGTGGCCCGCGCGCTGGACGCCGCCGCGTCCGCCGCCGCCCCGCCGGCCGACCCGCACGGCGATGCCGCCTACCGCACCGCGCTGCTGCGCACGGCGCTGCGCCGCGCCCTCGCCGCCGCCCCGCACCCCGGCACCGACCCGAAGGAGCGCGCATGACCACGGCAGCCCGCCGGACAGTCACCCTCACCGTCAACGGCGCCGCACGCTCGGCCCCGGCCGAGGACCGCACCCTGCTCAGCGACTTCCTGCGGCACACCCTCCGGCTCACCGGGACCCATGTGGGCTGCGAGGAGGGCGTGTGCGGCGCCTGCACCGTCCTGCTCGACGGCGAACCCGTCCGCTCCTGCCTGCTGCTCGCCGTCCAGGCACAGGGCCGCACCGTGGAGACGGTCGAGGGGCTCGCGGACGACGGCCGACTCAACGCGCTGCAACGCACGTTGAAGGAGACGCACGGACTCCAGTGCGGCTTCTGCACCCCGGGCGTCCTGATGAGCCTCACCGCGGCCGAACGCGAAGGGCTCGACGAGGAGGAGACCGCGGGCCAGGTCCTGGCCGGGCACCGCTGCCGCTGCACCGGCTACGCCGGGATCCGCGCCGCCGTCGCCGCCCGGCACCGCGCCCCCGGGGGCCCACGGCAGGCGCCCCGCGGCGGAGGAGCGGAGGCCGCCGGATGACCGCCGCACCGGCCGGCCCCGGGCCGGACGACACCACCGCACGGCCCGACGCCCCGCAGCAGCCCACCGGCGGACCCATCGGCCGCTCCGTGCCCCGGCTGCACGACGACCGGCTGCTGCGCGGCCAGGGGCGGTTCACCGACGACATCGACGACGGCACCGCGCTGCACGCCGTCGTCCTGCGCAGCCCCGTCGCACACGGCAGGCTCACCCGCTTCGACGCCGGCGCCGCACGCGCCGACGGCCGGGCCGTGCTCGTCCTCGGCCCCGACGAGATCGCCCGGCACACCCGGCCCCTGCCCACCGTCTGGCGCATCCGGGGACAGCGGCAGGACACCATCGAACTCGCCCCGCGCACCGTGCGGTACGCGGGACAGCCCGTCGGGCTCGTCGTCGCCGCCGGCCGCGCCGAGGCCGAGGACGTGGCCGAACTCGTCGAGACGGGCTACGAGCCGCTGCCCGCCGTCGTCGGGACCGACGCCGCGCTCGCCGACGGCGCGCCCCTCGTCCACCCCGAGTACGGCGGCAACACCGCCGGCAGCGCCCGCTTCGGCGACTCGGAGGACGAGGTCGAGCGTGCCCTCGCCGGTGCCGCACACGTCGTCACCCGGGAACTGGGCGTCCAGCGCGTCGCCTACACCTCGCTGGAGACCCGCGCGCTCCTCGCCGAGTGGACCCCCGGCACCGAACAGCTGACGGTGTGGGCCGGCACCCAGGTGCCCCACCCGTTCCGCTACGGACTGGCCCGCGCCCTGCGGCTGCGCGTCGACCAGGTCCGGGTGGCCGTGCCCGACCTGGGCGGCGCCTTCGGCGGCAAGACGGTGCTGCACGCGGACGAGACCCTCGTCTGCCTCGCCGCCCGGCTGCTGGGGCGCCGCGTCGCCTGGACCGAGGACCGCGCCGAGGCGCTGACGGCGAGCTACCAGGGCCGGGGCATGAGCGCCACCGCGCGCCTCGGCCTGGACGCCGACGGCCGCTTCGTGGCGCTGGACGCGCACATCACCGGGGACGTCGGCGCGTTCGTCTCCCAGGCCGGCACCGGGCCCTTCCAGGTCGCGGCGCAGGCGATCGAGGGCCCGTACCGCTTCGGCCGGGCCGGTGCGAGCGTCCGCGCCGTGTGGACCAACGCCGTGCCCACCGGCGCCTACCGCGGCTACGGGATGCAGGAGGCGTGCTGGATACGGGAGCGGCTCGTCGCCGAGGCCGCCCGCGAACTGGGCCTGCCGGCGGCCGAGTTGCGGCGCCGGAACCTCATAGGGCCCGAGGAACTCCCGTACACCACCCGGACCTTCTCCACCTACGACACCGGCGACTACCCCCGTGCCCTGCACAGCGCCGAACAGGCCGTCGCGGACGCCCCGCGGGTGCGCGAGGGCCGGATCCGGCGCGGTGCGGCGGCCGTTCCGAGCATCGAGGCCACCGGGTACGGGCCCACCTCGCTGCTGGAGGCGGCCGGAATGGAGGCCGGCGGCTGGGAGAGCGGGCGGATCCGGGTCAACGAGGACGGCACGGTCACGGTCTTCGCCGGCGTCGTCGCCATGGGCCAGGGCATCGAGACGGCGCTCGCCCAGATCGTCGCCGACCGCCTCGGCGTCCCGCTCGGGCTCGTCGCCGTCCGCCTGGGCGACACCGACACCACCCCGCGCTCGGAGTTCTCCTCCCAGGCCAGCCGCTCCGTCGTCGTCGCGGGCGGCGCCCTGATGCGGGCCGGCGCCCGCATGCGGGAGCGGATGCACGCGCTGGCGGCGAGCCTGCTGGAGACCTCGGCCGAGGACGTCCGGCTGGACGTGGAGGGGGAGGACGAGCCGGTCTTCCGGGCCGCCAAGACCTCCCGCACGGCGACCTGGGCCCAGGTCGCCCACCGCGGCTGGCTGGGCTGGGGCAGGCCCGACCCGGACCGCATCGTGCTGGAGGAGACCGTCGACTTCGACCCGCCGGGGCTCACCTACGCCTACGCGGCGCACGCCGCGGCCGTCGCCGTCGACCTGGACACCGGCCAGATCACCGTCGAGGGCTACTGGGCCTTCTCGGACAGCGGCCCCCTCGTCAACCCGATGATCGCCGAGGGGCAGATCGCCGGTGCCGTCGCACAGGGCCTCGGTATCGCGCTGACCGAGGAGGCCGCCCTGGACCCGTCGACCGGGCTGCCGCTGACCACCTCGCTGCGCGACTACGAACTGCCCGCCCCCGCCACCGTCCCGACGGCGCTGCACCTCAGCCACACCAGCACCCCCGGAACCGTGGCCCCCGGCGGATTCAAGGGCCTGGGCGAGGGAGGCATGCTGCCCGCCCCGGTGGTGGTGGCCAACGCCGTCGCCGACGCCGTGCCCGAGATCGCCCGCCGGCTGGAGCGCACCCCGCTGAGCCCCTACCGGGTGTGGACGATGCTGCGCGACGCCGGCCTCGCCACCGGCTGACCCGCGACCGGAGGCCGATTGGGGACTTCCAGCGGTGCCGGGCCCCGGATTTCGGCCCGCGCCGCCTCGCAGGTCCCCACAAGCAGTTCAATGAAACGATGGAAGGGAAGGCGCCCGCAGGGCCGGCCGGCAGGCCCGCGGTGCGCCGTACCGTTCCGACTTTCCATCCAGCAGGGAGCAACGGATGAGGTTCCGGCTCGACATCGATATGACGGACATGACGGAGGAGGGCCAGGCGGCCCGGGAGATCGGCCGCGCTCTGCGGTACTGGGGCGGAAATCTGCACCACTTCGCCCTGGAGCCGGGAGACGGCAGTACCATCACCGACTCCGCGCACCGGGAGATCGGCAACTGGCGCGTCGTCGACTGACACCGGGCGCCCGCGCTTCCCGGAGGAAGGAGCAGCACATGAACACCGACGGGGTGTCCCTGCCGGACCCGGCCGACCCCCGCTGCGACGGCGCCCTGTTCGGGCTGTGGCGGCTGTCCTCCGGGGAGCACGCGCACGCGGCGGCCGAGGCCGTACGCACCGTCTGGGCCGCACGCCCGTGGCCCTCCGAGCGGCTGCTGAGCTACAGCGTCCTCGTCGACACCGAGGGCACGACCCTGCTGCACTGCTCGCAGGTCACCGAACTCCGGGCGCCCGGCGCCGCGTTGAGCCGCGAGCAGGCGGCGGAACGCTCCACCGCGGTGGACGCGCTCGTACCCGGCATCGAACGGCTCGGCGTGATCGGCGCCCGGCGCCACCGCAGCAGCACCCCGCCGGGCCCGCGCGACGCGAGCAGGGTCGGCTGCGTCGTCCTCGTCACCCGGGAGTTGGCCCCGGCGGACGCCGACGGCGCCCGCGCCCTGGTGGACACCCTCTTCGCGAGCGGCGCCGGGGCCCCGCTCGCGCCCGGCCTGATCGGCGCGCACTTCCACATCTCGCCGGACGGCGGACACGTGCTCAACTACGCGGAGTGGACCGACGAGCAGGCCCACCGGGCGGCGGTCGGGGCACCGCCGCGGGACAACGCGGACTGGGAGCGGGCGCACGCCTGGCCCGGCCTGGTGCGCAGCGGGTTCCAGCGCTTCCGGCCGGTGCTGACCCTGCTGCCCGGAACGCGGGAGGGCGGCGCGGAATGACGGCGGTGCCGGACCCGCGGCGGATCGGCGCCCTGCTGCGGGACGCCTCCGTCACGGTCGACGCGGACCTGCCGGCGCAGGTCCGCGTCGAGGTGGCCCGGATCGCCGGCCGCCCGCCGGGCGCGGGCACGGGCCCGCGGGTGCACGTCGGGCCCGCGCTGCCCGCGGACGCCGGGCCGCGCCGACTGCTGTGGATGCACAGCACCAACGCGGGCGTGGACGGGCTGCTGCGCGCGTGCGGGCCCGCCGGCTGGCCGGCCGGAACGCTGCTGACCCGCACGGTCGGGCGGATGGGCGAGCGCATCGGCCAGTACGTGCTCGGGTGGGTGCTGGCCGACTGCCAGGACGTCGTCGGCTTCCTGCACCAGCACGAGGCCCGGGTCTGGCAGCGGCGGCCCGCCCGCCTCGCCGCGGGCGAGCGTGCCGTCGTCTTCGGGACCGGCGGCATCGGAACGGCGATCGGCCGTGCCCTGCGGGCCGTCGGCGTCCGCACCGTCGGGGTGGCACGCACCCCGCGCCCGGCCGACGGCGGTGACGGCCGCGGCGGGTCCGGCGGGTCCGGCGGGTCCGACGGGTGCGGCGGGTTTGACGGGGTCGTCACGCTCGACGCCGTGCTGCGCGAGGCCGCCCGGCCCGCGGGCGAGGCCGGGGAGACGGCCCGAGTCCTCGCGGGCGCACGCTGGTTGGTCAACGCGCTGCCGCTCACACCCGCCACCGAACGGCTCCTCGGCGCCGAGCTGTTCGCGGCCGCCGGGGGAGCGGCACTGATCAACGTCGGCCGGGGCGCGACCGTCGACACCGACGCGCTCGCCGCCGCCCTCGCCTCCGGCACGCTGCGCGGCGCCGTGCTCGACGTCCTGCCCGAGGAGCCGGCACCGCCCGAGTCCGCCGTCTGGGACCTGCCCCGGACGGTGATCACCTCGCACTCGTCGGGGCCCACCACCGAGGCGGACATCGTCGCCGACTTCCGCACCGCCTGGACGTGCCTGACGGCCGGAGAGCTGCCGCCGCTCACGGTCCGGCCCGACGCCGGGTACTGACCTCCGGGCCGGTGCGTCCTCCGCGTGGCCCGGGGCGCGGCCGTGTCCCCGCCCCGCCGTCACGGCGCGGGCGCCGGCGGGCCCGCCGCCGTCCCGCCCGGCACCGCGTCCGCCGTGCGCCGCCACGCCGCCGTACCGCGCCACACGCACCAGGCCCCGAGCACCCCGGCCAGCCCGATCCCGCACAGCGACAGCCGCGCCTGACCGGCCGTGTCCGGACCGCCGAGGCGGACGAGCACACCGGCCACCGCCGAGCCGACGGCGTTCGCGACCAGTTGCACGGTGTTGATCGCCGCGGCGGCGGTCTCGCCCTCCTCCTCCGAGGCACCGCCGCCCATCACCCGCGTCGCCAGATGCGGCCAGGCGATGCCGATACCCGCGCCGCCCACCAGCAGCGCGCACACCCAGCCGAGCACCGCGCCGCCGCCCATGCCGTGCCCCGCCCACAGCCCCGCCGCCAGGAAACCGGCCGTCACCAGCAGCGGAGCGGCCGAGGCGACGACGCTGCGGACGGCCGGGCGGGCCAGGACGGCGCTGGGGATCTCGCCCAGCGTCCAGCCCAGCGCGATCGCCGCGCCGGCGAACCCCGCGAGCAGCGGCGCCAGTCCGGCCAGCCGCTGGCCGAACAGCGGGACGAACGCCTCGATCTGGGAGGCGACGGCCAGCAGGGCGATGCCCGCGTAGCACCAGGGGAGCGGCGATCGCAGCCGGAAGGCGGAGCGCGGCAGGACGCGCCCGCCGCGCCGCCGGTCGTGGGCGAGGGCGAGGACCAGCACCACCGCGGCCGCCGGCAGCAGCACGGCCGGCGCCCCGCCGGAGCCGAGGACGTTCCCCAGCGCGACGAGCAGCACCCCGGCGAGCAGCAGGCCGACGGTCAGCGGCGCGGCCGCGGGCGGCACCCCGGCCCCTGCCCCGTCCGCGCCCGCGGCCCGGGCCGCCGGGACGGCGAGCGGAACCACCGCGCCGACCAGCGCCGTCGCGGCGAGCAGCGCCCACAGCGCCCCGCGCCACAGGTCGAACTGTGCGAACGCGCCGCCCACGGCCGGGCCCAGAAAGGTGCCCAGCCCCCACATCCCGGAGACCAGCGCCGTGCCCAGCGGCCACAGCCGCTCCGGCAGCAGCGAGCGGATCAGCGCGTACCCGAGCCCGGACAGCAGCCCGCCGCCCAGCCCCTGGACGAACCGCCCGGCCAGCAGGACCGGCATGGCGGGCGCCAGCGCGCACACCGCCGTGCCCACGGCGAAGGAGCCGAGGGCCGCGAAGTAGGCGCCCCGGGCGCCGAGCCGCGGCAGCAGGGTGCTCACCAGCGACGAGGAGATCACCGAGGCCAGCAGGAAGACGGTCGTCACCCACGCGTAGAACCGGTCGCCGCCGATGTCGGCCACCGCGCCGGGCAGCAGACTCGTCATCAAGAACACGTTCGTCGCGTACAGGCCCACACCGCCGGCGAGGACGACGGCGGCCTTGCGGTGGCGTGCGCCCAGCAGCTCGCCCCAACTCCCGTGCGGGCGCGGGGAATCGGGCGGGGGAGAGGTGTGCAGGTCGGAACCCTTGGTCATGCCGTGACGCTAGAACCTCAGGCGCACATGAGGTCAACCGCGTATCGTCGCGCGCATGCCGCACCCGCAGTCGATGCTCACCGTCGGTGAGGTGGCACGCCGCTCCGGCGCCACGGTCGCCGCCCTCCACCACTACGAGTCCCTGGGACTGCTCACCCCGCACCGCACCGCGGGCAACCAGCGCCGCTATCCGCGGCACATGCTGCGCCGGGTCGCGCTGATCCGGATGGCGGCCGGCGTCGGCATTCCGCTGGCCGACATCGGCGAGGCCATGGCCGGGCTGCCGCAGGACCGGGCGCCCGACCGCGCCGAGTGGCAGCGGATCACCGGGCTGTGGCGGGAGGCCATCGACGAGCGGATCGCGACGCTCCAGCAGCTGCGCAGCCAGTTCGTCGAGTGCATCGGCTGCGGCTGTCTGTCGATGACGCGCTGCTCCATCGTCAACCCGGACGACCGGCTCGCGCCCGCCACCGCTGCCGCCGCCCCGCCCCGCCGGGCACGGCGCCGCGGATAGCGCCCGGCCCGGCTGCCCGGCCTCCCCGCTTCCCGGGCACCCCGCTTCCCGGCTTCCCGCTTCCCGGCCTCCGGGCGTCCCGGCCACCGGCAGGAGAGCCGGGAGGTGCGGCCGGCCCTCTCGCGGGGTACCCGGGGCGTGTCCGGGCCGCACCATCCCGCGGCCCGGGCCGCCGACCAGCCGGAACGCCGCGCAGTCCGGGACGGGCACCGGCCGTCCAGGAGAGAGGCGGAGCATGCACTGCTACGACTGCCACCAGGAAGGCAAGGAGACGACGGCGCTCGCCGTGTGCCGGGACTGCGGTGCCGGGGTCTGCTCCCGGCACCTGCGCCCGGACCCGGAGCCGGTGCGGCGCTCCACCAGCTCCGGGCAGGTCTGGTCGGGCCAGGAGTCGCGGCGCATGATCTGCGAGACGTGCCACCGGACCTATCTGAACGAACGCGGGGCGTGACGGCGCCGCTCAGCCGGCCGGCGCCGGCCGCTCGCGCGGCGCCGCCCGCCGGGCGGGCACCGCCCCGGCGGGTGCCTTCCTGACCGGCCGCCAGGTGGCCACCAAGGCCGCGGCGAGCAGGAGTTCGGCGATGTCGCCGCCGTAGTACATGAGCTGCGCCGCGTCCCGCACCTCGTCGACGGGCACGTGCACCCCGATGAGGAAACCGCCGTACAGCATCTGGGAGACCGTCGCGTGCGCCGCGACCGCGACGCCCAGCAGCACCAGGCGGGCCGGGACGGAGGGCCGCGACGGCGCCGGGTCGGGCCCCGCGACGACCCAGGCGAACAGCCAGCCGGCCAGCAGGAAGTGCGCGTGCAGCGCCGGATGCCCCCAGGGCTGCGCCGTGAGGACGCCGTACAGCGGAGTGAAGTACAGCAGCGCCAGCGTGCCCGTGCTCAGTGCCAGCGCCGTCACCGGGTGTGCGAGCAGCCGGACGGGGCGGGAGCGCAGCAGACGCGTCAGCCGACGGGCCCGGTGGCTCGGTACGGCCCGCAGCAGCAGCGTGACCGGCGCCCCCAGCACCAGACCGAGCGGGGCGTACATCCCGATCAGCATGTGCTGGGCCATGTGCGCGCGGAAGTCGCCGTGCGCCGCCGGGCCGAGCGGCGGCAGCAGCGCGAGGGCCGCGAGCGCGCAGCCGGCCAGGAAGCTCACCGTGCGGGCGGTGTGCGGCGGCCGCCCGGGGTCCTTGCGGCGGCACCGGTGCACGAGCAGCAGATACCCGGCGGCCAGGAACAGCAGCGGCAGGGCCGGCAGCACGGCCGCCGCGAACCCCGCGGCCCCCGAGCCGCCCGGGTCCGGGTGCGTTCCGTGGTGGTGGCCTCCGGCGCCGGTCACGACCACGCACCGCTGCCGGGCACGGGCATGTCCAGGGCGCGGGTCCGGCCGCCGCGCTGGAGCAGGTACCCGACCGCCATCAGCAGGACGCCCACCACGAGGAAGCCGGTGTCCCACCACACCTGGTACGGGCCGTCGTGCACATGGTGGATACCGAGGATCTGGTGGTCGAGCAGCCCCTCGACGAGGTTGAACAGGCCCCAGCCGGCCACGATCCAGCCCCACAGCACCCGCGAGGTCCACACCCGGCGGCGGCCGTGCGTGACCCGTGAGTACAGCAGCGCCAGGCCCAGCAGGACGGCGAGCCAGCACACGGCGTGGAAGATCCCGTCCCACACGGTGTTCATCTCCAGGCCGGAGACGCTGTGCGGCGAGTAGTACTTGACGCCGATGCGGTCGGTGTTGGTGCTGCTGAGCATGTGGTGCCACTGGAGCAGCTGGTGCAGCAGGATCCCGTCGACGAAGCCGCCGAGCCCCACCCCCAGCACGATGCCCGGCGCGGTGATCCGGTTCGGGGGGACCTCCGTCCCCGTCGGCCCCGTGGTGGTCGCGGTCATCGCTTCTCCCTTCCGAGACGGTGCGTGCGCGGCGCGCGCACCGGACGGCACGGGGTTCCCCCTCGGCGTGCCCGGCTCACCGGCCGGGCGGCATTTCCGCCGTCCGGCCCAGACGCACCACGGGGCACGCGCCGTCCGGCCCGGCGGTCCGCCCCGAAGGGGCCGGCGGCGCCGTGTGAAAGGTTTCAGCCGGGCGGTCACGGCCCCGGCTCGGCGGCCGCCCTTGACGCGCGCGGGCCCCGCGGCCAGGGTTTGATTCGTTTCAACCGACGGGAACCGTACGGCGGTTCGCGCCTCGCAGGACGGATCAGCCCCGGCGGCGTCCGTGCGACGGCTCCCGGGACCGGCGGCCGGGCCGCCGCGCCGGTGCCGCGCCCGCACGCCGCCGCCCGCACACGGGGCCCGTCGCCGTGCCCGGTGCGGGCCCGCCGTGGAAGGCCGCCGCGCGGGTGGCCGCCCCGTCGGCCACCGGCCACCGAGCAAAGGACAGGAAGCCATGCAGCCCTCCCCTTCCCGGCCCGGCACCCAGCCCCCCGTCGCGGACCTCCTCGCCCGCTCGCACACCCTGGGAGCCGACCCGCGCAACACCAACTACGCGGGCGGCAACGCCTCCGCCAAGGGCAGCGCCGACGACCCCGTCACGGGCCGGCCCGTCGAGCTGATGTGGGTCAAGGGCTCCGGCGGCGACCTCGGCACGCTCACCGAGGAGGGGCTCGCCGTGCTGCGGCTCGACCGGCTGCGTGCCCTGACCGGCGTCTACCCCGGACCCGAACGCGAGGACGAGATGGTCGCCGCCCTCGACCACTGCCTGTACGGCAGGGGCGGCGCCGCGCCCTCCATCGACACCGCCATGCACGGTCTGCTGGACGCGCCGCACGTCGACCATCTGCACCCCGACTCGGGCATCGCGCTGGCCTGCGCCGCCGACGGCGAACAGCTCACCCGGGAGTGCTTCGGCGACGCCGTCGTCTGGGTGCCCTGGCGCCGCCCCGGCTTCCAACTCGGCCTGGACATCGCCGCGATCCGGCGGGCCCACCCGGAGGCCGTCGGCGTCGTGCTCGGTGGGCACGGCATCACCGCCTGGGGCGCGACCTCGCAGGAGTGCGAGCGCAACTCGCTGTGGATGATCCGCACCGCGGAGAGGTTCCTCGCCGAGCGCGGCACCGCCGAGCCCTTCGGCCCGCCGCTGGACGGCTACGCGCCGCTGCCCGAGGCCGAACGCCGCTCCCGCGCCGCCGCGTTGGCGCCCGTCGTGCGCGGCCTGGCCGCCACCGACGCCCCGCGGGTCGGCCACTTCACGGACGCCGCGCCCCTGCTGGACTTCCTCGCCCGCGCCGAGCACCCCCGGCTGGCCGCGCTCGGCACCTCCTGCCCGGACCACTTCCTGCGCACCAAGATCCGGCCGCTGGTGCTGGACCTGCCGCCGACCGCCCCGCTCGACCGGGCCGTGGCCCGGCTGACGGAGCTGCACGCCGCCTACCGGGCCGAGTACGCCGCCTACTACGACCGGCACGCCGACGCCGACTCGCCGCCGATGCGCGGCGCCGACCCGGCGATCGTGCTGGTGCCCGGCGTGGGCATGTTCTCCTTCGGCAGGGACAAGCAGACGGCGCGCGTGGCCGGGGAGTTCTATCTGAACGCCGTCAACGTGATGCGTGGCGCGGAGGCCGTATCCTCCTATGCGCCGATCGACGAGGCGGAGAAGTTCCGCATCGAGTACTGGGCGCTGGAGGAGGCCAAGCTGCGGCGCATGCCGCGGCCCCGGCCGCTGGCGGCCCGGATCGCCCTGGTGACGGGCGCCGCCTCCGGCATCGGGCGGGCCGTCGCCCGGCGGCTGAGTGCGGAGGGCGCCTGCGTCGTCGTCGCCGACCGCAACGCGCGGGACGCGGCGGCGGTGGCCGCGGAACTGGGCGGGCCGGACAAGGCGGTCGCCGTCACCGTGGACGTCACGCGCGAGGAACAGATCGAGGCGGCGTTCGCCGAGGCGTGCCGGGCCTTCGGCGGCGTCGATCTCGTCGTCAACAACGCCGGACTGTCGCTGTCCAAACCCCTGCTGGAGACCACGGCGGCCGACTGGGACCTCCAGCACGACGTGATGGCCCGCGGCTCCTTCCTCGTCGCGCGGGAGGCGGCGCGGGTGATGCGCGCCCAGGGCCTGGGCGGCGATCTCGTCTACGTCGCCTCGAAGAACGCCGTCTTCGCCGGCCCCGAGAACATCGCCTACTCCGCGACCAAGGCCGACCAGGCCCACCAAGTGCGGCTGCTGGCGGCGGAGTTGGGCGGGGACGGCATACGCGTCAACGGGGTCAACCCGGACGGGGTCGTGCGCGGCTCGGGAATCTTCGCCGGTGGCTGGGGCGCACAGCGTGCCGCGGTCTACGGCGTGCCGGAGGAGAAGCTCGGCGAGTTCTACGCACAGCGCACGCTGTTGAAGCGGGAGGTGCTGCCGGAGCATGTGGCCGCCGCGGTCTTCGCCCTCACCGGCGGCGATCTGTCACGCACCACCGGGCTGCTCGTGCCCGTGGACGCGGGCGTACCGGCGGCCTTCCTGCGCTGAGCACGGCCCGAGCCGAGCACGGCCCGAGCTGAACACGCCCCGAGCCGAGCACGGCTTGAGCCGGTCGCTGCCCGCGTCCCGGTGCGGTGTGCGCCCGGCACGCCCGTCGCCGCACACGATCCGTGCCCGGCGACCGGTGTGCCGGGCCGCCGGGCGCCGCAGAACCCTCCCGAGGCCCGCGCCCCGCCGCCTCCCGCCGGGCACCCTCCGCGTCGTCCGCCGTCCGCGTCGTACGGGCGGTGCCGGTGGCGCGGGCGCCGGACCACCCGCCGTGCGCCCGCGCCACCCGCGCGAGGCGGACGTCGTGCCGTACCGGGACGGTCAGACGGCCTCCGGCTCCGCTCCCGCCGCGGCCCCCCGCTCGTCCTGGGCGACCGTGCCCCGGGCCCGCACCGTGCACACCCCGACCACGGCGCCGAACACCGCGGTGGCCGCCGCCGCCAGGAACGCCAGATGCAGCCCGTGCGAGAACGCCAGCGACGAGATGCGCTCCAGCGTCGAGGTGGCCACCCCGGTGCCGTCCGGCAGCTTCTGGTGCGCCAGCGCGTCCACGACCCTCTCCCGTACCCGCTCGGGCAGCACGGCGGCCTCCTCCTGGAGCTTGCGGGTGACGCCGGACGCCTGGACGGTGCCCAGCACCGCGATACCGAAGACGAGGCCGAACTGCTGGGCCGATTCCACCGTCGCCGAGCCGGCGCCGGAGCGCTCGGTCGACACCTGGGAGAGCGCGGCGGAGTTCGTCGCCGGGATCGAGGCGCTCACGCCCAGCCCGAAGAGCGCGAGCATCCACCACGTCCAGGCGTAGGAGGAGTCCGCGTCGAGCGTGGCCAGCAGGAACAGGCCGGCGGCGGAGAGCGTCAGCCCGCCGAGCATCGGCCAGCGCGGCCCGGCCTTGCCGATCAGCCGGCCCGCGAGCGGCGAGCCGACGACCATGGCCAGCGCCGCCGGCACGAACGCGAAGCCCGTCGCCACCTCCGAATAGCCCTGCACCTGCTGGAACCACAGCGAGAGGAAGAAGAACAGCGAGGAGAGCGCGAAGCCGACCACGAAGGCGACGACGATGGCACCGGAGAAGGTGCCGCTGCGGAACAGCCGGACCGGCAGCATCCGGTGCTCACCGCGCTGCTCGACGGTGATGAACGCGGCGAAGGCCACCACGGCGAGCGCCCCCGCACCGAGCACGGCCGGGCTCGTCCAGCCCAGGCTGCCGCCCTCGATCAGCGCGAACGCGAGCGCGGTGGACCACACCAGGCCGAGCACCAGACCGGGGACGTCCAGCCGCTGCCCGGCCAGCGAGGGCAGCGGGCGCGGCAGGGCGCGGGCGCCGAGGACGAGCGCGATCACGCCCAGCGGCAGGTTGACGGCGAACACCGCGGGCCAGCCGACGGTGCCGACCAGCCAGCCGCCCAGCACGGGCCCGGCCGCGACGGCCACCCCGTTGAGGCTGGACCAGGCGCCGATCACCTTGGCGCGCGCCCCGGCGTCGGGGAACGCGTGCACGATCAACGAGAGGCTGCCCGGCACGAGTACGGCCGCCGCGAGCCCCTGCACCGCCCGGCCGATCAGCAGCACCGGAAGCGACGGGGCGAAGGTGCACAGCGCCGCGCCGGCGACGAACAGCACCATGCTCCCCATGAAGCTCTTGCGCTGGCCGAAGCGGTCGCCGAGCAGCCCGCCGATCAGCAGGAGTCCGGCGAAGGCGAGGGTGTAGGAGTCGATGACCCACTGGAGCCCGGAGAGCCCGGTGCCCAGGTCGCTGCCGATCGCCGGCAGCGCCACGTTGACCACCGACAGATCGAGCATCGCCAGAAAGACCGCGATGAACAACGTGACGACGGTGGCTGCCTGATTGCCCCGTTCCCCTGTGCTCGTGACGGATTCGGCAGTCATGCGGTTCTACCCGTTTCTCTCGTGGCTGGGTCACGGGACGCACGGCACCGTCCTCCGCCGCGCGGCGGCGCGCTGCCGGGCAGCCCCTTCGCAAGGCGCCGCGTGGGCGACGGCTCCAGGGATGCGTACGGTGTACACCATGTCCGAGGCTCGCCGTGTTCCCACGGGCCTGTCAAATCCCCCTCGTCACCTCCGGTCAATTCCGGTCAGCACCGCCGTTTGCCATACTGCGAGCGTGAACACACCTGCTCAGCGCCTCCCTTGGAAGACCCTCAACCGACGGGTGGTCATCGACCAGGCCATGCGCGTCGTCGAGACCGAGGGCATCGACAAGCTGTCCATGCGGCGGGTCGCCGAGCAGCTCGGGGCCTCGCCGATGTCGCTGTACCGGCACGTGGCCAGCAAGAAGGAACTGCTCGGCGCCCTCGCCGAAGAGGTCATGGCCGATCTGCGGCCGCCCGGCGGCGACCGCTCCCCGCGCGCCCGGGTGCTGGCCGCGCTGGAGCACGCCCGCGAGGCGATGTCCCGGCACCCCTGGCTGCTGCCGGTGCTGCTCGCCCAGGACCCGCCGCCGGTCCGGCGCCCGTGGCTGACCGAGCACGTGCTGGACGCGCTGCTGGAGGCCGGTCTCGACGAGAGCGCCGCCGTGTGCGCCTACCGCAGCCTGTGGCAGTACGTGACCGGCCATCTGCTCAACGCCGGGCGTGAGGACGCCTGGCGTGAGCGTGCGGCCTCCGCGCACACCTCCGACGAACTCGCCACGGAGCTGGAGCCGTTCCCCGTCCTGCGGCACGCCCTGCCCCGGCTCGCCTCGCTGGATGTGCACGAGCAATTCACCGCGGGCCTGGAGGCCCAGCTCGACGGCTTCCTGGCCACCGCGGAGCGGGCCTAGGACCCGCCCGGCCCCAAAACCGGCCCGAGCACCGCCACGGCGGACCGGCTGCGGCCCCGGTTCCGGCCCCGGCCGCCCCCCGTGCGGTCGGGACCGGAACCGTGGTCCTTCTCCTCCTCCCCGGATCCGGGTCACCCGTCGGCTTCCGCCTCGGGGTCGTCCGGTGGCGCCAGCAGGCCCTCGGCCCGCTCGGCCAGCGCCAGCAGTTCGTCGTCCTCGCCCCAGTGGCCCACGAGTTGCATCCCCACGGGCAGCCCCGCCCCGTCCGTGCCGCACGGCAGGGACAGGGCCGGCAGCCCCGTCAGCGACGCGGGCAGGATCAGCGGCGCGAACGCCTGGGTGAGGTCCCAGGTGGTGCCGTCCGGCCAGTGGAAGACGGGCGTGCCGGCCGGCGGGGCCGTGACGGGCAGGGTCGGAAGGACGAGGCCGTCCAGGCCGTGCCGGGTGAACAGCTCGGCGTAGGCGGTGCGCAGCGCATCCTTCTCCCGCAGCGTGGCGGCCAGTTCGCCCGCCGGGAAGGCGGCGGCGTGCTCCAGCAGCAGCCGCACGTCCTTCGTGTAGGAGTCCGCGTGCTTGTCGACCAGGTCGGCGTGCACCCGGGCCAGTTCGGGCAGCGACACCCGCACGTACAGCTCGAACTGCTCGTTCCAGCCGGGGAGTTCGACCGGCTCCAGGGTCACGCCCGGCGCCGCGCGCAGCGCCGCCAGCCCCTCGGCGAGCGCGGCGGCCACACCCGGCTGGACGTAGCCGGAGAACAGCGCCTCCGGGACCCCCAGCACGCACGGCCCCTTCCGCAGTCCGGCACGGCGCGGCCGGAACGGTTCCAGGGTGAGCGGGTCGAGCGGGTCGGGGCCGCGCACCGCGTCCAGCAGCAGCCGCACGTCCCGCACGTGCCGGCCGAGGAGTCCCACATGGTCCAGCGAGGGGCTGGCCGGGAACATCCCGTACCGGCTGACCAGCCCGTAGGTGGGTTTGAAGCCCACGACACCGCACAGCGCGGCGGGGATGCGCACCGAGCCGCCGGTGTCGCTGCCCAGCGCGGCCCGGCACACCCCGGCGGCCACGGCGGCGGCCGAACCGCCGGAGGAGCCGCCGGGCAGATGGCCGGGGTGCCGGGGGTTGCGGGTCGGGGTGTTGACCACGCCGCAGCCGAACTCGTGCATCCGGGTCTTCCCGAACGGCAGCGCGCCCGCCGCGCGCAGCCGGGCCACCACCGTCGCGTCGGTGCGGGGGACGTTGCCCTCCAGCACCCGGGAGCTGCAACTGGTGCGCTCCCCGGCGGTGTCGAAGATGTCCTTCACCGCCACCGGGGCGCCCCACAAGCCCCCGCGAGGGGCGCCCCGGCGGTCGATCGCCTGTGCCCGGCGCAGCACGAGCGAGCTCTCCAGCGTTTCGAAGGCGTGCACGAGCGGCTCGGTGGCCTCGTACCGCTCCAGCGCGGCACGGGCCAGCACGCTCGCGCCCGCCGGGCCGCGCGGCCCGGCGGCGGTGCCCGGTGGTCCGCTTCTCGCGGAGGTCACAGCGCCACCTCGACGTCGTACATCCGCATCCAGTCGTCCAGCTGCACGACCATCTCCAGGCTGGAGCGGTTCGCCTGCTCGGCGGCGGGCCCCTCGGGGTCGTCGAGATAGCGCTGCGTCAGCTCGGTGTCGAGCAGTTCGCGGACCGGCGAGTCGGACGAGCGCAGGATGCCGGCGACCTTGGTACGCAGCCGCGCCGCGTATGCGGGGTCCACTGCCACCGGGTAGCCGGCCTTCTCGCGGTCGCGCACCGAGGGCGGCAGCAGATCCGCCGTGGCGGCCCGCAGCAGGCTCTTCTCCCGGCCGTCGAACGTCTTCATCGCCCAGGGGATGTTGAACACGTACTCCACCAGCCGGTGGTCGCAGAACGGCACCCGTCCCTCCAGGGAGGCGCCCATGCCCATCCGGTCCTTGCGGTCGAGGATGATCTGGAGGTACCGGGTGAGGTTGAAGTACGTGATCTCCCGCATCCTGCGGTCCAGGGGCGCCTCGCCGTCGAGCACCGGCACCTCGGCGAGCGCCTCGCTGTACCGGTCCTGCTCGTAGCTGCGCAGATCGAGCTTGGCCTGGAGATCGGGCGCCAGGAGCCCGGCCGACCAGATGGTGTTGGCGCCCGGCATCCGCCGGCTGGCCTCCACCCACGGCAGCATCGCGGTGTCCCGGTAGTGCTGGTCGTGGAACCAGCCGTAACCGCCGAACATCTCGTCCGAGGCGTCACCGGTCAGCGCCGCGGTGCAGCCCTCGCGGACGCCCCGGCTGAGCACGTACAGCGAGGTGTACAGATCGCCCAGCGGCGTGGGCAGATCGCGGGCGCTCAGCGCCGCCCGCCGGTTCTCCTCGCTCATCAGGTCCTCGGGCCCGACCATCACGGTCGTATGGGTGGTGCCCAGATGCCTGACCATCTCCTGGACGAACGGCTCGTCCATGGTGTTGCGCACGCCGTCGCCCTTGAAGTGCTCGGCGTGGTCCTTGAAGTCGACGGAGAAGGTGAGCAGTTCGTCCTGCTGCCGGCGCTTGAGCGCGCGGGAGGCGAGGGCGGTGATGACGCTGGAGTCCAGCCCGCCGGACAGGAAGCAGCCCAGCGGGACGTCGGCGACGACCTGGCGGTCGACGGTGTCCTCCAGGATCTCCCGGATGGTGGAGATCGTGGTGTCGAGGTCGTCGGTGTGCTCGCGGGCCGGCAGGGACCAGTACCGGTGCAGCTTGGTGCCCGCGCGGGAGCTGCACAGCATGGTGCCGGGCGGGAGCTCGCGGATACCGCGGTAGACGGCCTCGCCCGGGGTCTTGACCAGGGTGAGGGCCTCGCGCAGCCCCTCCACGTCGACGGTCGCGCGCACCTGCGGGTGGGCCAGGATCGCCTTCGACTCCGAGCCGAAGATCACCGAGTCGTCGCGCACCAGGTAGTGCAGCGGGTAGATGCCGAACCGGTCGCGGATGAGCGTGAGTTCGTCGACCCGGGCGTCCCAGACGGCGAAGGCGAACATGCCGTTGAAGCGGCGGGCGCAGTCCCTGCCCCACTCCAGGTAGGACCGGAGCACCACCTCGGTGTCGCTGGCGGTGCCGAAGCGGTGGCCGAGCTGCACCAGTTCCTCGCGGAGCTCCACGAAGTTGAACAGCTCACCGGTGTAGGCGAGGACCACCGGACCGTCGTCGCTCGGGTGCACCATCGGCTGGACGCCGCCGGGGAGGTCGACGACCGACAGACGGCGCACACCCAGTCCGGCGTGGCCGCCGGTCCACACGTCGGAGGCGTCGGGGCCGCGGCGGTCCATCGTGTCGGTCATGGCACGCAGCAGCCGACGCTGCTCGGTCAGGTCGCGACGGAGGTCGATCCAGCCGGCTATTCCACACATGTGAGGTCCTGGTTCTGTGAGTAACGGTTCCGGTGGGCGGGGGACCGGAGACGGAGGCGGGCGGCGCGCGCGGCGCCGGGGGCCGGCGGGCCGCGGAGCGGGCGGCCGGGCAGCGGGAGCGGGGCGTGTCCGGTCACGGGGCGGCGTGCAGCCTCTCCGGAACGATCAGCCCGGCCTCGGTGAAGCTCTCCTCCACGCCCGGCAGGTCGAAGGCGTCGTGATCGGCGAAGAGGCGGAGCGTCTGCCGGGCGGCGCGGCGCATGTTCGCGAGGACCTCCTGGCGCGGATAGGACTCGGCGACGATCCGCGCGGCCGTCGCGGGCGGCACGTCGCTCGCCAGCAGCGCGGCCTTCACCATCCGCAGATCGGGCTCCAGGCAGGCCAGCACCAGTTCCGGCAGCACCCGCGCGGCGGCGGCGCGGTCGGGAACGCTGAGCGCTCCCCACAGCCGGTTGAAGAACAGCGCGAAGAAGGCGTGGTGGCGGGCCTCGTCGCGGGCGTGGTCGGCGACGACCTCACGGACTCCGGTGACGACGCTGCGGTCGCGCGGCACGTCGCCGAGTATCGAGGTGACGAGGGTTTCGAAGACGACGACCTGGAGCAGCCCGCCCAACCCGGGCCGGAGCCGGTCGAGTTCGGCCTTGGCCGCGTCCAGCCGGTCCAGCACCGGGTCGAAGCTGTAGGGGATGTCGGGTATCCCCGTCTCCCGGGCGACCTGCTGGACCATGTCGAAGCTCATCAGCGAGTGGAACGCCTCGTCGCAGTAGATCTTCCACGCGTCCATGCGGATCGGGCCGGCCACGGCGAACCCGGCCTCGTCCAGGGCGATGCGGTGCGTGGTGCGGTTGACGACCTTGGCTTCGAGGTGGGCCGTGCGGTTCATGTACTCGTACAGGCCGCGGGCCGCCAGCGCGTCGCGGACGGAGGCCGGCATGGCCTGGACGGCTTCGTGCTCCAGGTGCGGCAGCAGAGCGGGGGAGAAGAGCCACTTGCCGTCGTCCCGCTCGTCGTGGAAGAGCCTGCGTGCACTGACCCGTACGCCCGCTCTCTCGTACCAGCCCTGGAATATGTCGTGGTGCCCCATCGAGTCCTCTGCGTGAGTTCGGGTCGGGCCGTTGACCTTGAGGGTGATCCCGTAAGCACTTGCGTACATGCTACGCATCCTCAACTCCCCTTGTACAGGGAGGAGTCGAAGAGCGGCGTCGTCGCACCTCGCGGGGGTGCGCCGGTCCGTCCACCCGGCACGTCCGGCCGTAAGTGGTGCGCGCGCCGTCCGTTGAGGACCGAGCGGCGCCGAATGTGGGCGCCGCGCCGACGGTGATGAATGAAGTGTGAACCCCTTGCGAGCCGTGTGCCGTCCGGAGTAGGGGTGGCGGCCACGCCATGAATTCACCGCGGGAAGCCACCGCTCGGCGGCACCGAAACCGCGGCTCCATGAACTCCCTTATTTCAGGTCATATCCGGGTCATTCGCGCAGCAGAGCGTGTGGGTGTGGTCACGTTCGGCAAGTGCACGTGGCTCTTGACGCGTGCACTGCGCGCAAGTCAGGATGCCGTCTGACCAAGCACAGCGCTCTCAAAAATCAACGATTACTTGACGTGGGAGGGTGTTTTGGCGACGGCGGAGTGCCTGCCCGAGCTCTTCGACCGCACCGCGGAACGGTTTCCGGACGCCGTGGCCGTGACAGGAAAGTCCGGCTCTTTGACCTACGCCGAACTCCGCACCCGAGCAGAGTCACTCGCCCACCGAATTCGCGAGGAGATACCCGGCACCGGTTCCCGTATCGGTATCCGGCTGTCCCGCGACATTTTCGTTCCCGTCGCCGTGCTCGCAGTTCTCAAGTCCGGCAACGCCTATGTGCCGCTCGATCCCGAATACCCCGAGGAGCGGGTCCGGTTCATGGCCGAGGACGCCGAGGTGCGCGCCCTCGTCTCGGACCGCCCCGCCGGCCCCGGCACCCCGGCCGTGCCGCACCTGCCGGTCGCCGGCCCGGACGCCGCGGACCGGCCGGCGGGCGCCGCCCCGCTGCCCGCCGTCGCACCCGGCGATCCGGCCTATGTCATCTACACCTCAGGATCCACCGGCCGCCCGAAAGGCGTGGCCGTGGCGCACGAGAGCGTGCTGGCCCTGCTCGACGGCTGCGCGGGCGTGTTCGACATCGACGAGCACGACGTGTGGACGCTCTTCCACTCCTACTGCTTCGACTTCTCCGTGTGGGAGATGTGGGGCGCCTTCGCCCACGGCAGCCGCCTCGTCGTCGTGGACGCCGACGTCGCCGCCTCGCCGGAGCGGACCGTGCGCCTGCTCGCCGACGAGGGCGTCACCGTCCTCAACCAGGTGCCGTCCGTCTTCCGCACCCTGGCCAGGGTCGCCCGGGACACGGCGCCGCCCGCGCCCCCCGTCCGCCATGTGATCTTCGGTGGTGAACCGCTGGCGCCGCACGGCATGCGCAACTGGCGGGAGGCGTTCGGCCCGGGCACCGTCTTCCACAACATGTACGGCATCACCGAGACCACGGTCTTCGTCACGGCCCACCGCGTACCGGAACACGCGATCGACGGGGACGCCACCCTGCCCATCGGCCTCCCGCTGAAGGGGTACGACACCGTCGTCGTCGACGAGGACGACAAGCCCGTGCCGCCCGGCGGCCAGGGCGAACTCCTCGTCTCCGGCACCGCCGTGGCCCTCGGCTACCTCAACCGGCCGGAGCTGACCGCCGAACGCTTCGTCGAACTCGCCCTGCCGGAGCGGGAGCCCGCGCGCTACTACCGCAGCGGGGACATCGCCCTGCTGCGGCACGACGGGCTGCTCGAACACCTCGGCCGCCGCGACAACCAGGTCAAACTGCACGGCTACCGGATCGAGACCGGCGAGATCGAGACCGTCCTGGCCACCGCCGACGGCGTGCAGGAGGTCGCGGTGGTCGTCGGCACCACCACCGCCGGCCACCAGGTCCTCGTCGCCTTCTACGTGGCGGACGAGAACCTGGACCGCACGCTGCGCAGCACGGCCTTCGGGAAACTGCCGCTGCACATGGTGCCCGTCGGGTACCGGCGCCTCGACGCGCTCCCCCTGTCACCGTCGGGAAAGACGGACCGGACCGCCCTGGAGAGAATGCCGGTCTGAATTCCGGCCCACCCCGTACCGCCGTCGATTCATCAGGGAGTAAGCGGCAGTGGGAAGTTCCGAGTCCGATATACATGTGCTTCCTGCGAGCCGCGCCCAGGAAGCGATCTGGTACGAACAGGAGGCACGCCGGACCGGCAGCAACTGCGGGCATTTCTCCGTCACTCTCCAAGGGTCCGTCCCGGAATCCGCCGTACGGGAGGCGTGCCGTGTCGTGGTGCGCCGGCATCCCGCACTGCGCACCCTTTTCTCTCCCGGGAACGACGGCAGACTGCTGCGCACCGTCCGGCCCGCCGACGACGTATTCCATTGCACAACGGAAGAGCTCCCGGCCCCCGCGGGAAAAGAGATAGCGGCCACCCGTGAATGGGTCCGCAGCCGGTACGGAACCTGTTCCTGGCCGCTGCGCACCGAACCCCCGGCCCGCTTCCACATCCTCCGGCACGGCCCCGGCCGCACCACGCTCGCCGTCGTCGTCCACCACATCGGATTCGACGGCCGCTCGAAATTCCTCTTCGCCCGGGAATTCTCCGCCGCCCTCACCGCGCTGCGCGCCGGCGAGCCCCCCGAGGAGACCCCGCTGGAGGAGCCGGCGGAGACCGGGGAGGAGAGCCCCGGGACGGGCGAGCGGGTCCGGCGCCGCTGGGCGGAGCTGGCGTCGGTGGAGGCCGGCACCCGGCTGCTGCCCGGCGCGGCACCGGCCGGCTCCGTGCCCGGCGGCGAACGGCCGGGCGACGAGGGGCCGGTGCTCACCTCCCCGCGCTTCGACGTACCCGAGGGACCCGCGCTGCGCCGGCTCGCCCGCGCGGGCGGCACCTCGCTGTTCAGCGCCCTCATGGCCTGCACGGCCGCGCAGTTGACCGCGTACGGCAACCCCTGCCCGGCGCTGTCGGTCACCGTCGACTCCAGCACCCCGGACAACCGGCATCTGATCGGGATGCAGGTCAATGTGGTGCCCGTGGCGCTGCCCGTCCGGCCGGACGACACCTTCCACGATCTGCTCAAGACCGCACGCGGCGCCCTGGAACAGGTCGACCTCGTACGCCGGTTGCCCTTCCAGGACCTGGTGCGTGCCGGGCGTGCCCAGGGCGCCGAGGAAACCTGGGGCAGGATCGGGCTGTCCTACCCGCGGGTCCCCGGCGATCTTCCCGGCATCCCCGGGCTCGCGCCGCAGTGGGACTTCTTCGCGCCCAACTTCGCGGCGACCTTCGATGTGACCCTCCAGGTGCGGGCCACCGCCGAGGAGTGCTTCGGCCGCGTCGACTACGTGGACGGCCTGCTCGACGCCGGGAGCGCGGAGCTGATCGGCGCCCATTTCCAGCGCGTGGCACGGGCCTTCACCGACCGGCCGGACACCCCCGTGTCACGGCTCGACCTCCGCGCGGACGCCACCCGCCGTGCGGCACGGACCCGTTGGGAGTCCCCCGCGAGCGCACGCCCGGCCCGCGCCACCGGAGCCCGCGCGTCGGACGCCGAAGAAGCGCCGGCCCGCGCGACCGGAACCCGCGCTGAGGAAGTCGCCGGGGCGGAGGCCGAGGTCCCGGACGCCGTCGTGCGACTGGCCGGGGCCTTACCCGCGGACGCCGACGCCACCGCGGCCGCCGTCGCCACCGCCGTCCACGAGGAGCTGGCCCGCGCCGGTGTACCGCTGCGTGCCCTGGTCGGCTGCGGCGTCCGCGATCCCGCCGACCCCCGGCTGTACGCCACGCTCTGCGCGGTCATCCGCTACGGCGCGGTGCCCGTACTGCCGTCCGGACCGTCCGTACCCGGCGGGCCGGAGGGGACGGAGGGGCCCGACGCCGCCGAGTACCGGGTCGTCTTCCCGGCCGAAGGCTCCGAGGCGGGCCCGCGAGCCGTGCGGTGCCCGGGCGTCGCCGGGTCCGGCGGGGACGACCGGCCGCGGCGCGTGCTCGCGCAGGCCGTCGCGCTCGCGGCACGGCAGGCCCGCGCCGAGGCGGAGGCCGGACGCCGCCCGCGGGTGCTCGCGCTCTCGCCGGTCTCCTCGCGCGGCTTCCTCCAGGAGCTGCTCACCGCCTGGTACGCCCGCGGCACCCTCGTCGTGCCGCCCGGTGACGTCCCGCACGACCCCGAGGAGATCCTCGCCGCCCTCCGGGACGGCGCACACCCGGCGGACCTCGCGCTCGTACCGCCGCCGCTGCTCCAGCCGCTGGCCGCCCGCGCGGTGGCCGGACCCGCGCCCGCACCGCCCGTCACCGTCGTCGTCCCGCACGGCCGTCCCGCCGTCACGGACGAGCTGCACCGGTGGCGCCGCGCCGGTGCCGTCCTGCGCCTCCAGCTCACCGATCCGGACGCCGACGTCGTCGCCGTCGGCGCGCTGACGGAGGACGGCTGGCTGCTCACCGACCGGGTGGACGGCCGCGCACTGCACGCCCGCAGCGCCCACACCGACCACCCGCTGCCCGAGGGCGTCCCGGGCACGCTGTGGCAGGGCGCCCCGGGCACCGACGGCGCGGGGCCGCTCCGTGCGGCCGGGGCCGAGGTCACGCTCCGTGCGGACGGCGCGCTGCTGCTGCACGAGGGCACCGGCGAGGAGCACGTCGGTGCGCTGGAGCGGGCCCTGTGCTCCCTGGAGTCCGTCGGCGAGGCGTGCGTCCTGCCGGGAGCGTGCGAGGACGGCGGCGCGCTCGCGGTCCTGGTGCCCGCGCCGGGACACCGCGTCGACAGCGCCGATCCCGGGTTCCGGCGGATGCTCCACGACGCGCTGGCAGACCAGGAAGTCCCCGGCCGCATCAGGGTGGCCGACCGATGTCCGCGCACCCCGGAGGGGCGGATCGACCGGGAGCGAATCCTCCGGGAGCATCAGGAGAGCCGACTCATGTCCCAGCCACAGCAGCTCACCCCCCTCCAGCAGGCCGTCGCCCGGATGTGGCAGGAGACGCTGGAGAGCGGCGAGCTGGATCTGGACACCAACTTCTTTCTCGCGGGCGGCCATTCGCTGCTGGCCACCAGGGTTCTCACCAAGGTCGCCGAGGAGTTCTCCATCGAGCTGACCTTCCGCGATCTGCTGGAGAACCCCACGGTCGGCGAGTTCAGCGCGGCCGTGGAGCAGGCCATGCTCGATCACCTCCGCGCCGGCGGCGCCGGCAGCCGGTAGCGCCCGGCGCCGGTGGCCCCGGGCCGTCGCGTCCCGTACCGCGGCGGACCGGTGGCCGCCGGTACGACGGGCCGGGACGGGTGCACCCGGCCCGTCGTCCGTCATCGGCCGGCGGTGCCGGCGCGGTGTCCGGTCACGAGGAACCATCCACACTGCTAGGGGGAACACGTGCACAGCATGATCGAAGCCGTTGCCGGGGGAGCTTCCGCCGAGGAGCTGGCGAGCCTTCCGGTTCCCGACGCCTACCTGGCCGCGCACACCCGGGCCGAGGACGCCGCCGACTACGAGGGCAGGCCCACCGAGGAGAAGGACATCCGCAAGACCGTCCACCTGGACGAGGTCCCGATGCCCGAACTCGCCCCCGACGAGGCGCTGGTGGCGGTGATGGCGAGCGCCATCAACTACAACACGGTGTGGTCCGCGCTCTTCGAGCCCCTGTCGACCTTCCGGTTCCTGCCGCAGATGCGCAAGGAAGGGCCGTGGGGCGCCCGGCACGACCAGCCGTACCACGTGCTGGGCTCGGACGCTTCCGGGGTGATCGTCCGCACCGGGAGCGCCGTACGCCGCTGGGCGGTCGGGGACCGCGTGGTGGTCGCCACCGCCTATCTCGACGGCCAGGACCCGGCATCCCAGCAGGACGGCATGCTGGCCGCCGACCAGAAGGCGTGGGGCTTCGAGACCAACTTCGGCGGCCTGGCGCACTTCACCGTCGTCAAGGTGAACCAGCTCATGCCCAAGCCCGCACATCTCACCTGGGAGGAGGCGGCCTGCAACCCGCTGTGCGCGGGCACCGCCTACCGCATGCTGGTCAGCCCGAACGGCGCCGGTATGAAGCAGGGGGACGTCGTCCTCATCTGGGGGGCCACCGGCGGCCTCGGCGGATACGCCGTGCAGTACGTGCGCAACGGCGGCGGCATCCCCGTCGGTGTGGTCGGCTCCGGCGCCAAGGCCGACCTGCTGCGCGATCTGGGCTGCGAAGCGGTCGTCAACCGCAGCGAGTTGACGGCGGCGGCCGAGGGCGCGCCCGAGCAGGAGCAGTGGCGCGAGATGGGCCGGCTGATCCGGCGCCAGGTCGGCGAGGACCCGCACATCGTCTTCGAGCACGTGGGCCGGCAGACGTTCGGCGCCTCGGTCTTCCTGGCCCGCCGCGGCGGCACGGTGGTCACCTGCGGCTCCAGCACCGGCTACATGCACCAGTTCGACAACCGCTATCTGTGGATGAAGCTCAAGCGCATCGTCGGCAGCCACGGCGCCAACTACCAGGAGGCGTACGAGGCCAACCGGCTCATCCAGATGGGCCGGGTCGTCCCCACCCTCTCCGCCGTCTACCCGCTGGAGGAGGTCGCCGAGGCCGCGTACTCGGTGCAGCGCAACGACCACATCGGCAAGGTGGGCGTGCGCGTCCTCGCCCCGGGCGACGACTGCGGCGTCGAGGATCCCGCACTGCGGGAGCGCGTCGGCGAGGAGCGCATCCGCCTCTTCCGCGACCGCTGACGGGCCCTGCGGGCACGGGGGTTCGGGCCGCTGCTGCCGTGCGCAGCACCCCGGCCGACCCGTGCCCGCACACCGGTCCGCGCCCGCACACACCCGCACGCCGGTACCCGCCCGCGCACCGGCACGCGCCCCCGCACGGCACCGCCCGCACCACCTTCGTGCCGTGCGGGGGCGCGCCCGCCGTCCGCCCGCCGCGCCGCCTGAACCGTCCGGCCCCCGCAGCGCGCCCGGCCGCCCCGCCGCTCCGACGGAGCCCGACCCCAAGGACTCAGCACGCCATGCCGCAGCACCGCTCCGCACCGCAGCACCCCGGCACCGCGCCCGCGTGCACGGACACCCCGACCGGCACATCCGGTACCTCCGGCACATCCGGTTCCGGGGACGACCCGGTGAGCCCGCCGCCCCGGGAGCCGACGGCGTCCCCGGCCGAGCCCTCGCCGTCCTCCGCGCCGCTGTCCTCCGCGCAGGCCAGGCTGTGGTTCCTGCACCAGCTGAAGCCCGCGAGCACCGCCTACACCGTGCACCGGTCCGCCACGCTCACCGGGCCGTTGGACCGGGCGGCGCTGGCCGCGGCGGTCGACGCGCTGGTCGCCCGGCACCCGGCGCTGCGCACCACCGTCGAGACCGGCACCGGTACGGAAGCGGACGACGGCACGCCCCGGCGCCGCGTCCACCCGCCCCGACACGGTCTGCTGGACGTCACCGATCTGACGGGGGCCGGGCCCGGACAGGCACGGCGCGCCGCCGAGCGGGAGACGGACCGGGAGGCCCGGCACCGCTTCGACCTCGCCGCCGGCCCGCTGTTCCGGCCCCGGCTGCTGTGCGTGGCCGAGGACGAACACGTCCTCTCGCTCACCTTCCACCACATCGTCGTCGACAGCTGGTCCCTCGGCGTCCTCCAGCGCGACCTCGCCGAGCTGTACCGCGCGGCACGCGAGGGCCGCCCGCCCGAACTGCCCCCGCTCGACGGGGAGTCCGCCGACGGCACGTCCCCGGAGGACGCCGAGGACCCGGAGGCCGCTGCCGGGTACGCGGCGCAGCTCGCCTACTGGGAGAAGCAGCTCGACGGGCTGCCGGAAGCGCTCGACCTGCCCCGGACGGCGGCGCCCGCGGTCGCGCCGGACGAGGCGCGCACGGACGGCGGGGACGAAGCAGACGAAGCAGATGCGGCGCACCGGCCGGACGGAGCGGACGCGGCGGAGCGCCCCGAGGGCCGGGAGTGCCGCTTCGTGCTGCCGGCGGCGACGGCGACCCGGCTGCGGCAGCTGTCGGCGCAGCGCCGCAGCACGCTGTTCATGACGTGCCTGGCCGCTGTGCAGGCCCTGTTGAGCCGGTACACGGGGGCCGAGGACGCCGAGGACGCCAAAGACATCGTGGTGGGCTTTCCCGTCGCCGGGCGGCACAGCAGTCGGCTGCACGACCGGGTGGGCTTCTTCGTCAACTCCCTGCCGGCGCGGACCGACTGCTCCGGTGACCCGTCGTTCGCCACCCTGCTGGGCCGGGTGCGGGAGACGGTGCTGGGCGCGATGGAACACCAACGGGTGCCGTTCGAGGAGCTGGTGGCCCGGTTCGCGCGGCGGCGGGAGGCGGAGGGCAACCCGCTGTTCCAGGTGTGGTTCGATCTGCGGCCGCGTGCCACCCCGCCCCGGCTCGACGGCGTCGACAGCCGGCTCTCCCCGACGAAGGTCACCACCACCAGGTTCGACCTGGAGTTCCACTTCGAGGACACGGGCGGGGAGTTGCTCTGCCACCTCGTCCACCGGCCGGGGGTGTTCGACGAGCCCGTCGTCGCGCGGATGGCCGCGCACTGTCTGCGGCTGCTGGAGCACGTCGCCGCCGAGCCGGAGACCGCGCTCTCGGCGCTGCGGCTCGGCGACGCCGCCGAGGCCGAACTGCTCGACCGGTTCGCCGCCGGCCCGGCGCCCGTACCCGCCGCCGCCCGTCCGCTCGTCGAGGGCTTTCTGGAGCAGGTGCGGGCCCGGCCGCACGCGGTGGCCGTCGAGGACGCCGCCGGAACGGTGGACTACGCCTCCCTGCACGCCCGTTCGGACCGGGTGGCCGGGCTGCTGCGCTCGCGCGGTATCGGCCCCGACGACGTGGTGGCCCTGTGCGCGCCCCGCGGTGCCGGTGCCGTCGCCGCCGTCCTGGGCATCCTCAAGGCCGGCGCCGCCCACCTGCCCGTACAGGCCGACCAGCCGGCCGACCGCGTCGCCTACATGCTGCGCGACGCCGGCGCCGTCCTGGCGCTCGTCGGTGACGGCTGTGCCGAACGGCTCCCGCCGCAGGCGGCGCTGCCGGTGGTCACCCTGGCGGAGGCCGAGGCGTACGCGGAGCCGCGGGACGCGGCCGCCCCGCAGCCGCCGTCCGCCGGGCCCGATCACCTCATGTACGTGCTGTACACCTCCGGTTCGACGGGCCGACCCAAGGGCGTCGCCATGCGGCGCGGTGCCCTGGAGAACCTGGTGCGCTGGCAGCTGGCCGGTGCGCCGGAGCCCTGCCGCACCTTCCACATCACCCCGCAGGGCTTCGACGTCTCCGTCCAGGAGGTGTTCGTGACGCTGCTGTCCGGCGGCACCCTCGTCGTGCCGCCGCCGGACGCCCGCCGCGACCCCGACCTGCTGCACGACGAGGCGGTGCGCCGGGACGTCCGGCGCGTCTTCCTGCCCCCGCTGGTCCTGCACCAGCTCGCCCGCGCGGCGCTGGCCGACGGACGGCCCTCCCCGCTGCGGGAGTTCGTCGTCGCGGGGGACCGGCTGGACCTGCCCGCCGACACGGTGCGTTTCCTGCGGGGTCTGCCCGGCGTCGTCGTCGAGAACCACTACGGCCCCACGGAGACCCATGTCGTCACCGCGCACCGGCTGACCGGGCCGCCCGGCGACTGGCCGGCCCACCCGCCGATCGGCCGGCCCGTCGCCGGTGTGCGGGTGCGGGTGGCCGGCCCGGACCTGCGGCCCGTCCCGCTGGGCGTCCCCGGCGAGTTGATCGCCGAGGGCGCCTGCCTCGCCCGCGGCTACACCGGCGCCGCCGCATCCGGTCAGGACCGTTTCCTGCCCGACCCGCACGGCCCCGGGCGGCTGTACCGCACCGGCGACCTGGCCCGGTGGCGGCCCGACGGCACGCTGGAGCACCTGGGCCGGATCGACGCGCAGATCAAGTTGCGCGGCCACCGCATCGAGCCGGGCGAGGTGGAGGCCGCCCTGCGCTCCCACCGGGCCGTCGCCGACGCGGTGGTGTGCGCCACGGGCGACGAGCCGGCCCTGCGCCACCTGGTCGGCTACGTCGTCCCGGCCGGTGAGCCGCCCGAGGACTGGCACACCGAGCTGACGGGATTTCTGCGCGGCCGCGTCCCCGGGCACATGGTGCCCTCGGTGTTCGTGCCGCTGGACGCGCTGCCGGTCACCCGCACCGGGAAGGTGGACCGCAGGGCCCTGCCCGCACCACCGGCCCGCCCGGCCCGGCGCGGCACCGCACCGGCGGCCCCCCGCGACCGGGTGGAGCGGCTGCTGCTGGAGCAGTGGCGGCAGGCGCTCGGCGACGGCCGGCTCGGCATCCACGACGACTTCTTCGACGCCGGGGGCCACTCGCTGCTGGCGCCCGCGCTCGTCCGGCAGGCCGGCGCCGCACTGGGCGTGCGCCTCGGCGTGCGCGACCTCTTCGAGCAGCCCAGCGTGGCCCGGCTGGCCGCCGTCCTGCGCGACCGGGCGTCCGGCGGCGCACGGCCGGCGGGGGAGACGGGCCCGTCGGCGGAACACCCCCCGGCCGCCGGAGCGGCCGAAGCGGCGTCCGCGGCACGCGCCGAGCGGATGCGCACGGCCACGCTGGGCCCGGGGTTCGCGGTCGCGCCGGACGCCTCGGGTCCGGCGGACGGCACGGCGGAGCCCCTGCTCACCGGCGCGACCGGACTGCTCGGCACCTATCTGCTGGATGTGCTGCTGCGCCGGGGCACCGGCCGGGTGCACTGCCTGGTCCGGGCCGGCAGCGGGCCGGAGGCCCACGCGCGGCTCGTGGACCGGCTGCGTGCCGCCGGCCGCTGGCGTGCGGAGTACGGCGACCGCGTCGTCGCCGTACCGGCCGACCTGTCGGCGCCGGACCTCGGCCTGACCGACGCCGAGCGGGACCGGCTGGCCGACACCGTGGGGGAGATCCACCACTGCGCGGCCGACACCCACGCGCTGCACACCTATGAGCAGGCCGAGCCGGCGAACGTCGGCTCCACCGCGGCGCTGCTGCGGCTGGCGGCCCGCCGGGGCGTGCCCTTCCACTTCGTCTCGACGCTGGCCGTCGCGCCGCGTGACCCGCGGTCGGGACGGTGCGTGGAGGAGTGGGCCGACGGCCGGGTCGATCTGCTGGACTCCGCCGACGTCTGCCACGGTTCACCGGGGTACGTGCAGAGCAAGTGGGTGGCCGAACGGCTCGTCGCGCAGGCGGCGGCGGCCGGGCTGCCCGTCACGGTGCACCGCCTCGCACGGCTCGCGGGCGACCGGGCCACCGGCCGGTATCTGGCCGAGGACGCGCTGTCCGAACTGATCCGCGCGGTGGCCGAGGTGCGGTGCGCCTCCCGGCTGCCGCTGACCGACCTGTGGACGGCCGTGGACGACGCCGCCGAGTGGATCGTCCGGCTCGCCCGCCGCCCCGACCGTCCCCGGGTGCCCGTCTACCACCTCCCGGCCGCGGCCGTCGACCTGCGCACGCTGTGGCGCCAGGTGGAGAGCGCGCCCGGCACGCCCGTGCCCCAACTCGACCACGCACGCTGGACGGAGGTGCTCGCCGACGGCGGCCCCGCCACGGCGAAGGCACAGGGCATCGCCGCACACCTGGCGGACCGCGCGAGCGTGCCGGGGGTGCGCGAGCACCTCATCGGCCAGGGCGCGGCCGTGGACTTCACCCGCGCACAGGAAGCGCTGGGGCCCGGGGCCGACCCGGAACTTCCCGAAACCCTGCTGGCGGCGTTCGTCCGGGCGGCGACGACACCGGACGGCGAGCCCGCCGACGGCGAGACGAAGGAGCAGCCAGACCATGGGTAAACCCGGAGAGTACCCCTTCGACGCCGGGCTGCACCCCGGCGGCTACACCACCCGGCCGTGGACGGTCCGGCAGCTTGCCGGGCTGGGCGACTCCACCGACACCAACACCCGGTTCCGCTATCTGCTGGACGCGGGCGAGACGGGGCTGTCGCTGGCCTTCGACCTGCCCACCCAGATGGGGCTCGACCCCGACCACGAGCTGGCCTCCGGCGAAGTGGGCCGCACCGGCGTCTCGGTGGCCACCGTGGACGATCTGGCCGCCGTCTTCGAGGGCATCCCGCTGGACGAGGTGTCGGTCTCCTTCACCATCAACGCGACGGCGCCGATGATCCTCGCCATGTGGATCGTGGCCGCCGAGGAGTCCGGCTGCGACCCGGCGAAGCTGCGCGGCACGGTGCAGAACGAGATGCTGAAGGAGCATCTGGCCCGCAACGCCGTGGTGTTCGACGTCGCCACGAGCCTGCGCTTCTCCATCGACGTCATCGAGCACTGCGTGCAGCACATGCCGGGAGTCAACCCGGTGTCCCTCTCCGGCGGGCACGCCCGGGAGGCCGGCGCCGAGCGCTCCCTGGAGATCGCCTGCGGTATCGCGGACGCGGAGACCTATCTGGCGGGCATGCTGGAGCGCGGCTGGTCCGTGGACGACGTGGCCCCGCAGTTCAGCTTCATCTTCGGCACCCATATGGAACTCCTCGCCGAGGCCGCGAAGTTCCGCGCGGCCCGGCGGCTGTACGCGACGCGGATGCGCACCCTGCACGGCGCCCGGAACCCCAAGTCGCACAAGATGCGGATCCAGGTCAACACCTTCGGCTCGGCGCTGGCCGCGGGGGAGCCGCTCAACAACGTCGCCCGCACCACCGTGCAGGCGCTGGCCGCCGTGCTGGGCGGGGTGCAGTCGCTGCACGTGTGCTCCTTCGACGAAGCGGTGCAGATCCCCGGCCGGTTGGCGGCCCGCACGGCGCTGCGGATCCAGCAGATCCTGCTGGAGGAGACCGATCTGGTGCGGCACATCGACCCGCTCGGCGGCTCGGAGGCGGTCGAGCGGCTGGCCGAGGAGATCGAGCGGGACGCGGCCGAGTGGCTGGAGCGGATCGCCGACCGCGGCGGCATGCTGGCCGTCATGCGCAGCGGCTGGCTCCAGGCGCAGATCGACGACATGGCCTACCGCGACCCGGGCCCGCAGGTGGGCGTCCGCGACGGTGAGGTCGACGAGTCGGAGCAGCAGCTCCTCGCCGCGCAGCGCCGCACCAGCACGGCGCCCGGCCGGCGGGTGCCCTTCCGGCGCACCGACTGCCCCGAACAGCTCGCCCGTCTGGCGGAGGCCGTCCGCGCCGACCGCAACATCATGCCCGAGCTGATCGAGGCCGTCCGGGCCCGGGCCAGCATCGGCCAGCTGCGCCGGACGATCGAGGACGCGCTCCCGCAGGCCGGCTGACCCGTCCACCGTCCCGTCCGTACCGGTACGCGGGTTCCGGTACGGACGCCCGGCGAAGGAGGAAGAACGTGATCACTCGTATCGACCACATCGGCATCGCGTGCCACGACCTGGACGAGACCGTGGACTTCTACCGCCGCACCTGGGGGCTGGAGGTCCACCACACGCAGGTCATCGAGGAACAGGGCGTCCGGGAGGCGATGCTGCGGGTCAACGGCACCGACGACGGCAACGCCTGCTGGCTCCAGCTCCTGGAGCCGGTGCGGGAGGACTGTGCCGTCGCCACGTGGCTGGAGCGGCACGGGGAGGGCGTCCACCACATCGCGTTCGGCACGCCGGACGTGGACGCCGCTGCCGGCGCCGCGGGCGAGGCGGGCATCCGCGTCGTGTTCGACCCGCCCCGCACCGGCTCCATGGACTCCCGGGTCACCTTTCTGCACCCCAAGGACTGCCACGGCGTCCTCACCGAACTGGTGACCTCCGCCGGCGACCTGGCGCGGCGCGGGGCGCGGCCCGTGGAGTGAGCGCGGTCAGCCGATGACGGTACCCAGCGCGAGGAAGCCGCAGGTCAGCACCGCGATGACGGCCAGCAGCGGGGCGATGAAGCGGATGTAGGTGTTGTAGCCGACCTTGCCCAGCGCGAGCCCGCCCATGAGCACCGCGCTGGTCGGGATGCACATGTTCATGATGCCGTTCGAGGTCGCCCAGGCGGTGACGACCAGCGAGCGGGGCACCTCGGCGAACTGGGCGAGCGGCGCGAGGATCGGCATGGTCAGCGTGGCGTGGCCCGAGGTGCTCGGGATGAGGAAGGCGAGCGGCAGGTTCACCACCCACACCAGGACGGTGAACAGCGCCGAGTCCGTCCCGCTGACCACGCCCTGCACGGCGTTCAGCACGGTGTCGGTGATCTTGGAGTTGTTCATGATCACCGTGATGCCGCGGGCGAGCACCACGACCAGCGCGGGCGCGATGAACTCGCCCATGCCCTTGGTGAGCGTGGCGGTGAAGTTCTGCTCACCGAGCCGGCCGACGAAGCCCACCACCACGGCGGCGATCAGGAACAGCGCGGCCAGCTCGGGGAAGGACCAGCCCAGCTCCCAGGAGTAGGGCGCGGCGTCGGGGTCGCCGGTCAGGGCGCTGGCCCAGGGGATCACCGAGAAGATCATCAGCGCGAACGTGACCACCAGCAGCACCAGGACGGTGGTCTGGCGGCGGGTCAGCCGGTCCGGCTCCGGGGCGCGGGAGGCGTCGATGTCCTTGTCGCCCGGCAGGAATCCGCTGCGCGAGCGGAAGGGGTCCTTGCGCACCCGGCGCGCGTAGCGCAGCACATAGGCGATCGTGACGCCGGTGAGCACCACGAACATGATGGTGCGCAGCACGATCCCGTCGCCGATGGAGACCTTGGCGGCGGACGAGGCCACGCCGATGGAGAACGGGTCGACGGTGGCGGCCAGGATGCCGATGCCGGAGCTGAGCAGGATCGCCGCGCAGGCCACCAGGCGGTCGAAGCCGAGCGCGAGCATCAGCGGGACGATCAGCCCGTAGAAGCCGAGGGTCTCCTCCGACCAGCCCTCGACGGAGCCGAGCAGCGCGAAGACCACCATCACCCCGGCGATCAGCATCCCGCCGCGGTCGCGCAGCCGGTGTGCGAGCCGGCCGATGCCGCGGTCCAGCGCGCCCGTCGCGAACACGACGGTGATGAACGCGCCGATGGCGAGGACGAAGAAGAACACCCCGGCGCTGCCGTAGAGCGCGCCGGAGGCGTCCGGGTCGACGTGCCCGGTCTTCGGGTCCTCCACGCCGTAGAGGCCGTTGACGGGGAAGGTCAGCAGGTCGCCCAGGCGGGACCAGAAGTCCTCGGGCGACGGGATGCGGTGGTACGTCCCCTCGATCGGGTTGCCGTCGCCGTTGCGCTCGTACTCGCCGCTGGGGATGAAGAACGCCGCGATCCACACCGCGACGGTGACCACCGTGAGCACGGTGATGGCGCTGGGAAAGGTGAAGCGGCGGCTGCCCGGCTCGGGCACGGCCGTCCCGGTGCCCCCGGCGCCACCGGCACCGCCCGCGCCGTCGGCGCCTTCGACGCCGCCGGCCCCGCCGCCGGGCGCCGCACCGGCGCCGTCCTCGGGGGCGTCCACCGCGGTGTTCTCTCCCGGCCGCCGGGGTTCGCGGCCGTCTTGACCAGCCGTCACCAAAAGTGCTCCTCGTGCTCGGCACGGGCCGGCGGTCGCACAGCGGCTCCGCCGAGCCGTGAGGGGAGCGGAGGCCGGGAATCCAGGCGGCCCACACAATCGGAATGTGTCGCTCCGCCAAAATATACGGTCACATATGGTCGAGAGCGAACCGAGATGGACTTTCTGTGAGGGATCCCGTCATGCACCACCCCGACCCCGCACCCCGCCCGCACCACCCCGTGCGCGTGCTGCGCCACGTATGGATCCCCATGCGGGACGGCGTACGCCTCGCCGCGCGGGTCTGGCTCCCCGAGGACGTGACGGAGCCGCAGCCCGCGATCCTGGAGTACATCCCGTACCGGAAGAACGACGGCACCGCCTCCCGTGACGTGACCCTCCACGGAGCCTTCGCCCGGGCCGGCTACGCCGCGCTCCGCGTCGACTGCCGCGGCTCCGGCGACTCCGAGGGCGTCATGCTCGACGAGTACCACCAGGACGAACTCGACGACGCCGTCGACATCCTGGCCTGGCTGGAGCAGCAGGAGTGGTGCGACGGGAACGTCGCGATGATCGGCAAGTCCTGGGGAGGCTTCAACGGCCTCCAGGTCGCCGCCATGAACCCGCCGCAGCTCAAGGCCGTCGTCACGGTCTGCTCGACCGACGACCGCTACCACGACGACGTGCACTACCAGGGCGGCGCCGTCCTCGCCTCCGAGATGCTGCCCTGGGCCGCCACCATGCTCTGCTACAACGCCCGCCCCCAGGACCCGGAGGTCTACGGGGACGCCTGGCGCGAGGAGTGGTTCGCGCGGATGGCCCGCACCCCCTCCTACCTCGACACCTGGCTCGGCCACCAGCGCCGGGACGCCTACTGGCGGCACGGTTCCGTCATCGAGAACCCGGAGGCCATCACCGCCGCCGTCCTCACCGTCGGCGGCTGGGCCGACCCCTACCGCGGCGCCGTCCGCCGGCTGCTCGGCGAACTCACCTCCCCGGCCAAGGGGTTGATCGGTCCCTGGGCGCACACCTACCCCCACCAGGCCGAGCCCGGCCCGGCCATGGACTTCATCGGCGAGTGCCTGCGCTGGTTCGGGCGCTACCTGCGCGGCGACGACACCGGCGCCGACCGGCTGCCCGCGCTGCGCGCCTGGATGCCCGACCCCGCGCCGTTCGGCAGCGACAGCGAGGAGCGCCCCGGCCGCTGGGTCGTCGAGGAGGAACTGCCCTCGCCGCACATCCACGCCCGGGAGTTCGCGCTGCGGGGGACCGCCGCGCTGCCGCCCGAGCAGGCCGGCGCCCCCGGCGCACAGCCCGCCGCACAGCTGCGCTCGCCGCTCGCCGTCGGCGCCGCGGCCGGCAACGTCCTCCAGTTCGGCGACCTCGCCGGCCGCCCCGGTGACCAGTCGGCGGACGACGGCCGCTCGCACACCTTCACCTCCGCCCCGCTGACCGAGCGGCTGGAGATCCTGGGCGAGCCGGAGGTCGAGCTGACCGTGTCCGCCGACCGGCCCCGGGCCCAGCTCGCCGTCCGCCTCTGCGAGGTCACCCCGGACGGTGCCTCCCGCCTGGTCACCACCGGGCTGCTGAACCTGACGCACCGCGACTCGCACGCCGAGCCGCAGCCGCTGGAACCGGGCAGGCAGTACCGGGTGACGGTGCCGCTGTTCCTCACCGGGCACGCCTTCGCCGCCGGCAGCAGGGTGCGCGTCTCCGTCTCGGCCTCGTACTGGCCGTGGATGTGGCCCTCGCCCGAACCGGTGACGGTCACCGTGCTCCCGGAGGGCGGCACGCTCCGGCTCCCCGAACGCCCCGCCGACCCGGCCCGGGACGGCGAACCCACGGCGCTGCCCACCCCGGACCCGCCCGCCGCGCTGGACGTCACCGAGGTGCCCGCCACCCGCACCGTGCGGTGGGACCCGGTGGCCCGTGAACAGGTGGTGGAGATGACCTTCTCGGACGGCACCACCGTCGACCTCACCGACGGGCTGACCCGGACCGAGACGGAGCTGAACCGGTTCCGGATCCGGGAGGACGACCCGGCCTCGCCCGTCGTCGAGTGCGAGCGCACCGACGCCATCAGCCGCGGCGGTTGGGACACCGAGGTCCGCACCTACAGCCGGATGACCTCCACGGTGGACGACTTCCACGTCACCAACCGGCTGGTGGCGCTGGAGGGCGGCCGGGAGGTCTTCACCCGCAGCTGGGAGACGACCATTCCGCGCGACGAGGTCTGAGCGTTCCGTCCGGTCCGCCGCGCACACGTTCCGGTGCCCGGCGACCGCCGTCGCCGGGCACCGGACGGGGCTGTATCAGCGCGCCGAGGCGGACTCCGGGGCGTAGGCGAGCCCGTGGCCGCAGCGGTAGAGCGGCGCCGCCGTGTCGAAGGGGACGTCCTCGCGGCTGTCCTCCACGGCCTGCATCGAGGACGGCAGATCGAACGGGAGGCGCCCTCGCGGGGCGCTGCGGCCGAAGACGACGTCCAGCAGGGCGTCGTCCTCGGCGCCGTAGTCGCCGACCAGGGCGTGCGCGCTCCCGGCGACCGCGGTCAGCACCGCCGGGCGCTCCAGATAGACCAGGACGACCGTCGGCACCACGGCGGCGACGGCCCGCACATGCTCCTCGGTCTCCGCCGGGAAGCGCAGATCACCGCCGTGGAACCACTCGTCGAGCGTCCCGCCCCGGTTCTGGTAGGGGGCGTGCAGCCGCAGCAGCGCGACCTCGGCGTCCTCGGGTGCCGCGGCGGGCTCGGCGTACCCGGCCAGTGCCTCGGCCGCGAGGCCCTCCGTGTACACCCGCGTCCCCTCCCGCAGCGGCAGCAGCGGGCCCTTCCCCCGTACCGAGGCGGGGAGTTCGGCGTTCTTCAGCAGCGTCAGGGAGCGCCGCTGGGCCTCGCGCCCCGCGCGGCGCAGCGGTTCGGTGCCGACAGACGTGGCGGCGGCCGCCGCGTCGACCCGGCGGTTCTCGAACAGGCCGAGGCGGAACTTCTCCCGCAGCAGCCGGCGCACGGAGAGGTCGATACGGGCCTCGGTGATCCGCCCGGCGTCCACCAGGTCGAGCACCAGCCCGGTGCAGTCGTCGCCGCCGAACTGGTCGACGCCGGCGTCCAGGGCGCGGGCGAGGCGCTCGGCGGGGGAGAGGTGCTCCAGACCGTAGCCGTGCGCGTCGAAGACGTCGCCCTCCAGCATGGTGGACTCGACGACGTTCCAGTCGGTGCACACGATGCCGTCGAAACGGTGGTGCCCGCGCAACAGGTCCGTCACCACGGGGCGGTTGAACGCGAAGCCGACCTCCTCCCAGCCCGGCACCCCGACCGGCATGCCGTAGTAGGTCATCACCTGGGTCGCGCCGGCCCGGAACGCGGCGTCGAAGGGCAGCTGGTGCAGCCGGGCCAGCCCGCCGGGGTAGACCTGCTCGCGGTGGCGCGGATCGTGCGCGTCCTCGCCGCCCAACTGCGGGCCGCCGCCCGGGAAGTGCTTGACCATGGCGGCGACCGAGGACGGGCCCAGGCCCTCGCCGGGGCCGCGCAGCCCCCGGATGAAGGCGGCCGTCATGGCGGACACCGTGACCGGGTCCTCGCCGAACGTGCCGTACCCGCGTGACCAGCGGGGGTCGGTGAACAGATCGGCCATCGGACCGAGCGCCACCCGGATCCCCAGCGCCAGATACTCCCTGCGCACCACGTCGCCGTACGCCTCGGCCAGCGCCGGGTCGCCGATCGCGCCGATCCCGGTGTGCTCCGGCCAGCGCGACAGCCGCTCGATGGCCTGGCCCGCGGCGGGCGTGGAGAACATGCCGTGCCGCGGGTCGGTCGAGACGGTGACGGGGATGCCGAGCCGGGTCGAGGCGGCCAGCTCCTGGATCTCGTTGTGCCAGTGCGCGATCTCCTGGGGATCGTCGCCGCCCAGGATGTTGAAGTGGGTCAGCCCGCGCTCCAGGACCAGCTCCTCGGCGGTGCGGACGCCGTTGGCCTCGTCCGGGGTGGTGAGCAGCGTGCCGCCGGGGCCGAGCGTGTTGGCGGTGTGGAAGAGCTGGCCGGCCTTCTCCCGGAGGGTCATCCTGCCGAGCAGATCGGTGACGCGCTCCTCGACGGGGCGCTCGGGGTCGAGGTAGGCGGGGCGCTGGTGGTCGTGCATGGGGTGCTCTCTCGAAGGTGGGCCGGGGGCGCGGGTTCCGGGTGCGCGGGTGCGCCGACCGGCAGGGGTGCGTGCGGTGTTCAGCTGCGCCGGACGGGCAGGACGGCGGGGACGGCGAGCAGCGCGACGAGCAGCCCGAAGGCGAACAGCGCCGGGTAGTTGTCGCCGCCGCCGAGGGCCAGCAGGCCGGGCGCTATCAGGGTGATGAGCGAGTACGGCAGGGTCGCGGCGATGTTCATCACGCCGAGGTCCTTGGCCGCGTTGTTCGCGTCGGGGAGGACGTCGGTGGGCAGCGCGATGTCGACGGCGAAGTACACGCCCATGCCGATGCCGACGACGGCCTGGGCGACGAGGAAGCCGGTGACCGAGTGGGCCACGGCCATCAGCCCCATCGCGGCGGCGAGCAGCACGGCCGCGGCGAACACCACGGGCTTGCGGCGGCCGATCCGGTCGGAGATCCGCCCGGCGGGGACGGTGGCGGCGAGGATGAAGACGTTCGCGATCAGGCTGCCGAGGAACACGTAGTGGGTGACGCTGTCCTCGTCCTGGCCAAGGTAGTCGGACAGGTAGTAGGCCATGTACGTGGTGACGGTGGCGTAGCTCGTCCACATCAGGAAGCGGCTCAGCCAGGCCCAGCCGAAGTCGGGGAAGCGCACCGGGTTGGTCCACAGGAAGCCGAGGAGTTCCCTGGCACGCATCGCGGGCACCTGCGCCCTGGCGATCCGGCGGTCCCGGCCGTACAGCAGGAACGGCACGATGAGCGCCGCACCGATCAGGCCCGGGACGAGGAGGATCGCCACGGTGGAGGCGTTCAGCGCGTCCACCAGATAGGTGCCGCCGAGGGTGGCCAGCGGGTTGGCGAGGGCCAGCACGCCGGAGGCGAAGCCCAGTTGGCGCTCCGGGACCTGGTCGGCCAGGGCCCCGTAGACGGCGGCGACCAGCGCGTTGTAGAAGCACTGGGCGAGACACCAGCCCACCACGACCTGCCAGGTGGCGGACGCGTAGGCGATGACGGCGAGCCCGGCCAGGCCGCCGAGGGTGCCGATGACCATCCACGGCCGCCGGGCGCCGAACCGGGAGGTGGTGCGGTCGGAGAAGAGCCCGAAGAGCGGATTGGCGACCAGCGCGACCAGGGCGCCCAGGCCCAGCGCCAGGGAGAGCGCGCCGACCTTCCCCGTGGCGTTCATCCGCTCGACCTTGAGGGCGACGGAGACCAGGGAGGGGACGAGGACGCCCATCCAGGCCCCGAACAGGGCGAGGAAGTGGACGAGGATGAACGAGCCGGGCACGGGCTCCTTGGCAACGGGCGCCGGTGCGCCCTCCTTCGCTGCGGCGCCCGCTGCGGCGTCGTCCGTGGTGGTGGACACAACTCTCCTTCGAGTGACCGGCCTACGCGGCCGGGTGGTGCTGGTGGTGCCGGTGGTGCGCGTCGCCCGCGGGCGGCCGGCCGACGGGGCCGTGCCGTTCAGCGCGCTCCGCAGGAGGCGCGGACGACCAGTTCGGTGGGGACGGTGAAGTGGGCGGGAGGAGCGCCGTGTTCGATCGCGTCGAGGAGCATCCGCACGGCGGCCGACCCCATTTCGCGGAAGGGCTGGCGCACCGTGGTCAGCGGGGGCCGCATCACCCGGGCGATGGGCGAGTCGTCGAACCCGGCGACGGCGAGGTCCTCCGGAACCCGGCGCCCCTCGGTGTGCGCCACGTTGAGCACGCCGAACGCGATCTCGTCCCAGGCGGCCGCGACGGCGTCGGGCCCCGCCGCGAGCAGCTCGCCGAGCTCCTCGGCGGTGGGCTCCCGGTCGGCGGGCAGCACGGTCAGCTCCGGGTCGTAGGGCAGCCCCGCCTCGCGCAGCGCGTCCTGGTAGCCCTCGAAGCGCTCCTGTGCGAAGGCGTCGTCCAACTGCCCGCCCGCGAAGGCCACCCGCTTCCGGCCGGTGCCGACGAGATGGCGGACGAGATCGCGGAAGCCCGCGCGGTTGGTGCTCTCCACGTACGGCAGGTCCAGCCGGTGTCCGCGGTCGTCGATGACGACGGCGGGCGGGCCGGTGTGGGCGAGCGCGCCCACGTGCCGCGGGGTGCCCTCGGGCATCAGCAGGATCAGCCCGTCGATCGAGAGCGCGGGCAGGGTGCGGGTGACGAACTCGCGCTCGGCGCGCTCGCCCGGGTGCAGCGGCTGGACGAGCAGGTGCAGTCCCCGGCGCGCGGTCTCCTCGGCGATGCCGTACTGGATGTCGGCGTAGCCCCACCAGTGGGTGAGCGGCATCAGCAGGCCGATCGTGTCGTGCCTGCCGGTGCGCAGGGCACGGGCGCCGGCGTGCGGGAACCAGCCCAGCTCCGCGGCGACCTCCCGGACCCGCTCGCGGGTGGCCGCGCCCACGTCCCGGTGGTCGTTGAGCGCGCGGGAGACGGTGGGCTTGCTCACCCCGGCCGCGCGGGCGATGTCGGCGATGGTCACCCGGGCCCGGCCCGGTGAAGCCTCCTGCATGGGCACCCCTGTGTGCTCTGCCGTCCGGTCGTTCGTCACTCGGGAGCCGGCGTGCGCCTCCCGAGTCCTTGGAACGTTTCCGAAATCGATTCCGGAACTGTTCTGGAACGTATCTCCGCACGGAGAGGAGGCGCAAGAGTCCGGGGGAACACCGGGGTGCGACGGCCGTCACACCCCGTGCCGCGCCGTGCCCCGAGCCGTTTTCCGCCGGGCCGGACGGGAACCCGGGCCGCGAGGTGATCGACATGCCCGAACCCGGCAGCAAGAGCTACGACATCCACCGGGCGCGACGGCGCAAGGAGAAGGAGAAGACCGGGGAGGCCGACCGCAAGCAGGCCAACGAGGAGGCCAAGCGGGACATGGAGCAGGACCCCAAGTGGCGCCCCTCGGGACCGCACTCCGACCGCGGCCGCGGCCCGAAGAGCGAACGCCCCGGCTCCCACTGAGGGCCCCGTCCCGGCGGGGCCGCCACAGCCGCCGCCGTCCCGGCGCGTCCCCGGGGAGCCGGGCGTCCGGGACGGCGGCGTGCGCACCGGCCGGGCGGCGCGCCGCCCGGCCGGTGCGGCTCAGGCCGGGAGCATGCCCGAGGGGTCCAGCAGCCGGCGGATGGCCGAGCCGTCCGCCAGCGCCTCCAGGGCCTCGTTCAGCTCCCCGGTCGCCAGCGGGAGCGTCCCCGTGTGCAGCTCCTCGACCGGCATCAGACCGGCCCGCCACAGGCCCAGATAGCGGGGGATGTCCCGCTGCGGCACGGCGTCGCCCATGTAGGAGCCCACGAGGGACTTGCCCTCGCCCGCGAAGGCCAGCGCCGGCACGGAGTCCAGCATCCGGCCGGGCGCCGGGAGCCCCGCCGAGACGACCGTCCCGTCCCGTGCGACGGCCGCCATGCAGGCGGCGACGACGGACGGGCTGCCCACCGCCTCGACGGCGAACCGGGCGCCGCCGCCGGTGACATCCGCGACGCCCTCGGCCGCCTCCTCGGGCGTGAACGCGTGCGAGGCGCCCAGCCGCAGGGCCAGCTCCCGCTTGGCGGGCACCGGGTCGACCGCCACCAGCGGGGAGGCGCCCGCGGCACGCGCCCCCAGCACGGCGGACAGGCCGACCCCGCCCAGCCCGAACACGACGGCCGACTGGCCGGGCCGCAGCCCGGCCGTGTTGACGACCGCGCCCGCCCCCGTGAGCACGGCGCAGCCGAACAGCGCGGCGACGGTGAACGGCACATCGTCCGGCACCGGCACCAGCGACTCCTGGGCCACCACGACGTGCTGCGAGAACGCCGAGACGCCCAGCTGGTGGTGGACCGTGCGGCCTGCCGTGTCGCGCAGCAGCGACGGCCCGTGCAGCAGCCCGCCCGAGCCGTTGGCCTCGGCCGCCGCCGGGCAGAACGCGGGCCGGCCCTCCGCGCAGGACGCGCAGTGCCCGCAGCCGGGGACGAACACCAGCACCACATGGTCGCCGGCCGCCACCCGGGACACCCCGGGCCCGGTCTCCTCCACCACGCCGGCCGCCTCGTGCCCCAGCGCCATCGGCAGCGGACGGACCCGGTCGCCGTTGACGACCGACAGATCCGAGTGGCACAGCCCCGCCGCGGCGATCCGCACCAGGACCTCACCCTCCCGCGGCGCCCCCAGCTCCAGCTCCTCGACCTCGACGGGGGCGCTCGTGCCGTAGGGGCGCGCGGTGCACACCTCACGCAGAACGGCGGCCCGTGTCCTCATGCCGGGGCCTCCGTGGCCGCGCCGGTGCCGCGCGGCGCCAGGCGCACCACGTCGCGGGACTCCAGCAGCGGGACCACACCCTCCAGCACGTGGCGGCGGAAGTGCGCGGAGGCGCAGTGGGCCGTGAAGTCCTCCTCGGCGTCGTACTCCTCGTACAGGACGACGGTGCGCGGGTCCTCGGTGCCCTGGTGCACCCGGTACTGCCGGTTGCCGGGCTCCCGCCGGGAGGCCGCGGCCATCTCGTCCAGCAGCGCCAGGACCTCGTCCTGCTTGCCGGGCAGGGTGCGGTACCGCGCCACGACGACATAACTCCCGTAACTCATGTTCCCTCTCACTTCTCGGCGGCTTCGGCCAGGGCGTCCCGGGTCAGGTGCCACAGCCGGGGGTCGGAGGTGGCCGCGGCGACGGCGCCCAGTTCCAGCGCCTCGGCCACATCGGCGGCGGACTGCACGAAACCGGCGGCCACGTGCGGGGTCAGCGCGCGCAGCGACTCGGCCGACATGCGCGCGACGATCGGCGCCGGCATGACCTCCACGAGGTCCGGCAGGCCCCGGGAGACCGCGTCCAGGCTCCGGTTGAGGTTGGAGCGGTCGGTGACGAAGACCTTCTGCATCGTCAACAGGCCCAGCGGGCGGCCCTTTTCGACGAGGGACAGGCGGGTGCTGACCATCCCCGCCGCGCCCAGTTGCCGGAGGAACTCCAGCGCGCCCCGGTCCTGTGCGAGACCGGGGCTGGAGTCGACGTTGACGAAGACGGTCTTGCCCGCCCGGCCCAGCGCGGGCACCACCTGCGGCAGCTTCCCGACCGGTATCGAGGCCAGGATGCACACCGAGGCCGGGGCGGTCAGGAAGTCCTTCAGATGCGGTGCGCCGACCACGGAGGCGACGACCGGTACCTTCGCGAACGCCGCGGAGAGTCTCCGGTCGAGTGAGGTGGCGCTGGGCCGGTGCTGCGGGCTCATACCTTCTCCGGTGTTTCGTCAGCTCAGCGGGGAGGTCCCGAATCGGCTGGGGAGGCCCAGCTTGCCAGGGTTGAGGATGCCCTTCGGATCCAGCGCCTCCTTCACCGCCGTGAACGTCGCGAACCCGGCGCCGAGCGCGTCGGCCAGGTACGGGCCGCGCAGCAGCCCGCAGCCGTGGTGGTGGCTCAGGGCGGCGCCGTGCTCGATCAGGACCGCGTTCGCCGCGTCCCACACCGAGCGGTACCAGGCGCGGCGCTCGGCCGGGTCGACGTCGCCGCGCAGCGAGAAGTACACGCAGGCGCCGTCGGTGTAGGCGTGCGACTGGTGCGCCGAGGCGGCGAGCGTGCCGGGCACCGACCGGATCGCGGCGACCACCTCGTCGTAGATGACCGGCAGATCCTTCCAACTGGCCGCCATCTCCAGGGTGTCGGCGACGAAGCCGGGGGACTGCTTGAAGCCGTCGGAGGACTTGCCCACCAGCATCCGCTCGTCCAGCCAGCGCGCGAAGACCGTCTCGCTGTCCAGCTCGGGCCCGTACTCCTCGCACACCTCGCGGCTGACCCGCAGTGCCGCGTCGACCAGGGCCGGGTCGCCCTCGTCGGCGATCAGCAGCAGATTGGTGTCCGGCTGGTCGAAGTGGACGCCGCTCTCCAGCGCGTCGTACAGCCGCAGCACCGCGGGGGTCGCGCCGCGCTGGAGGATACGGCGGCACGCCTCCAGGCCCTGCGCGAACGTCTCGAAGCCGAACGCGAGCGCCTTGGCGTACTCCGGCAGCGGGTGCACCCGCAGCCGGGCCGAGACGATCACCCCGAGGGTGCCCTCCGAGCCGACGAACAGCTGGCGCAGATCGGGGCCCGTGGCCGCCCGGGAGTAGTCGCCGTAGGTGGCGCGGGTGCCGTCGGCGTGCACCACGTCCACCCCGACGACCATGTCCTCGATCTTCCCGTAGCGGGTGGACAGTTGGCCCGCGCCCCGGCAGGCGATCCAGCCGCCCACGGTGGACAGGGCGAAGGCCGACGGCCAGTGGCCCGTCGTCACGCCGTGGGTCTCCTGGAGCTCCTTCTCGAACAGGTCGCCGAACATGCCCGCCTGGACGTCCACGACCTGCGACTCCGCGTCGTAGGACAGGATCCGGTCGAGTCCGCACACATCGAGGACCACGCCGCCGAACACCGGCAGCGCGGCACCGGTCACATTGCTCCGGCCCGCCGAGGCGGTGACCGGTATGCCCTCCTCGTGGCAGATCCGCAGCACCGCCGCCACCTGCTCCTCGTCGGCGGCCTCCACCACCACGGCCTGCGGCGTGGCCGGGCTGCCCGCCGTCTCGCCGATCATCGAGCCCGCCCACCAGTCACGGGTGCGGGTCACCACCTCCTCGCGCCCGGTGTGCACGGCCTTCGCCGCGCCGCGCAGCCGCTCCACGACGGCGTCCGGCACCTCGACCGGGTCGCTCTGGAGCGCCGCGGGGCCGTCCCCCACGGGGGTGCGCTGTGCCCAGCTGGACGGGCTGGGGGCGCCGACGGTGTAACGGCCCCGGTTGAACGGGTTGGTGATCGTCTGACGGCTGATCATGCTGCTGCTCCTTCGCGGTCCCCGAACAGGACCTGCTTCTCGTGGCGTACGGAATCGAGGTACGCGGACACCTGCCGCTCCACCTCGGCGTCGGACAGGCCCAGCTCCCGGCCGAGCAGGGCACCGACCTCGGGCGCCGCCTCGGCGGAGGCGTCCCGGGCGAACAGCCGGGCCCGCAGCCGGCGCGAGAGCACGTCGTCCACCGAGCGGGCCAGCTCGGCACGGGCCGCGTAGACGACCTCGGCCCGGGTGTAGGGCAGCGAGGCGACGACGGGCTCGGCGAGCGAGGGGTCCTCGGCGATCAGGTCGTGCACGAACCGTGCCTCGGTGCCGTACCGCTCGCCCAGGTGCGCGGCGAGCCCGCCGGAGGCGGCGACGGCCTCGGCGTCGTAGCCGGCACCGCCCAGCAGCGGCAGATGCACGGTGCGGCTGCGCGCCTTCTGGCCGAGCACGCCCAGCACCTTGTCGACGACGAGTTCGCCCATGTGCCGGCTGGTGGTCAGCTTGCCGCCGGTCACCGTCACCATGCCGGTGGGGCCGACGGTGATGTGGTGGTCGCGGCTCATGTCGAGCGTCGCGCCCTCCTTCTTGCCGACGAGCGGACGCAGGCCGCCGATCGAGCCGAGCACGTCGTCGGGGGTCAGCTCGGCGTCGAAGGCGGTGCGTGCGCCCTGGAGGAGGAACTCCATCTCCTCCCGGGTGCAGTGCACGTCGTCGACGGAGCCCGTGTAGTCGGTGTCCGTGGTGCCCAGGACGACGGTGTCGCCCCAGCGGGTGCAGGTCGCGCGGCGGGCGCGGCCGGGTATCGGCACCGTCACCGTGCAGTCGATGCGCAGCTTGTGCCAGGGCACCACGATGTGCACGCCCTTGGCCGGGCGCACCTGGTCGCTGTGCCCGGTGTCCGCCATCGCGTCCAGCCGGTCGCTCCACACACCCGTGGCGTTGACGACGGCACGCGCGCGGACCTCCAGCTCCTGCCCGTCGACCGTCACCCTGGCGCCGCTCGCCCGGCCGCCGCTGGTCAACAGGGCGTCGACCCGGGCCCCGTTGAGGACGGTGGCGCCCAGCGCCGCCGCCGTGCGGGCCACGGTCAGGGTCAGGCGCGCGTCGTCGGCGCGGCTGTCGAAGTAGAGCAGTCCGCCCCGCAGATGCTCGCTGCGCAGCGTCGGCGCGTGCGCCAGCACCTGCGGCACCGACAGCCGCTGGTGCAGCTTGCCGATGCGCCAGCCGCCCACCAGGTCGTACGTCCACAGCAGGCCCTCGAAGCCCTTGGCCAGGCGGGGGTCGAACACGCCCTCCTGCTCCAGCACGGGGAAGAGGAACGGCAGCCGGTGCACCAGGTGCGGGGCGTTGCGCCGGAACCGGTGCCGCTCCAGCAGGGAGTGGCGCACCAGATTGACGTTGCCCTGCTCGATGTACCGCAGTCCGCCGTGCACCATCTTCGACGACTTCGACGAGGTGCCCGAGGCGAAGTCGTCCTTCTCCACCAGCGCCGTGCGCAGCCCCCGTGAGACCGCGTCCAGCGCCGTGTACACGCCCGTGATGCCGCCGCCGACGACCAGTACGTCGTACGGCTCGTCCGCGAGCTGCCGGGCGGCCCGCTCCCGGTCCAGCAGCAGGGCCGAGCGGCGCGTCGCCCGCGCCGAGCGCCCCGGCTTGCGGGCAGGCAAGGTGATCACAATCAACTCCAGGTAGTGCTCTGCGACGGCCGGCGGGCCGCCGCGTCCGGTCCGGGAAGCGGCTCGCGCAGATGCGCCGCCAGCAGCGCACGCCACTCGGCCCGCCGCTCCTCCCGCACGCTCCCGTTCTCCTCGGGCTCGAAGACGTCGCCCGTCGGCGACGCCGAGACGATCTCGTCGATCTCGTCGAGGGAGGCCCACGTCCCCGTGCCGACGCCCGCGAGATAGGCGCTGCCGCGCAGGCTCGCGGTGGCCGCGTCGGCGACCCGCTCCAGCGGCATACCGACCAGCGCGGCCTGCATCCGCATCAGCGCGTCGCTGCCGGCGACCCCGCCGCCGGCCCGCAGCCGGGCCAGCGGGGCGCCCATCGTGGCCGTCACCCCGTCGACCAGGTCGCACACCGAGTGCGCGATGCCCTCCAGCACGGCGTGCGCCACGTCCTCCTTGGTGGTGGCCAGGCTCAGCCCGCTCAGCGCGCCCGTCGCCTCCGGCCGCCACACCGGCACCCGCACCCCGGCCAGCGCCGGGACGAAGCGCGGGCCGCCCGGCCGGTACCCGGAGCGGGCCGCCAGCTCGCCGATCTCCTGCGGCGAGCGGAACATCCCCAGGTCCTCGCAGAGCCAGCGCAGCGCCGAGCCCGTCGTCGAGCAGTACGCCTCCAGGCTGAAGACGGTCGTGGCGCCCTGCCGCCAGCCGGGCTGGGCCAGCACCCCGGCGATGTCCTCGCGCGGCCGGGCCGGCACCTCCCCCGTGGAGACGTCGACGAAGGCGCCGGTGCCGAACACACACATGCCGTGCCCGGCCTGCGGGCCGCCGAGCGCCAGCAGCGCCGCGTGCTGGTCGCCCATCGAGGCGGCCAGCGGGACGGCGATGCCGAGGGTGTCCTCGTCGGTCGTGCCGAAGTGCTCGCCGTCGCCGGGGCAGTCGGCGCGCAGCTCGGGCAACAGCTCGGCGGGAAAGCCGAGATGGGTGATCCACTCCGTGTCCCAGGCGTGCTCGCGCAGCAGATAGCCGCCGGTCGAGCCCGCGTTGGAGGCGGTCGTGGCGTAGGTGGCGCCGCCGGTCAGCTGCCAGATCAGCCAGGTGTCCACGGTGCCGAACCGCAGCCGCCCCTCCCGGTGCGCCGCCGCCACCTCGGGCCGCTCGGCGAGCTGCCGCGCCGCCCACAGGAAGGGCGAACGCGAGCCGACCGGCCGGCCCGTGCGCTCCAGCAGCACCGGATCCCACTCCGCCTCGTACGCGGCGAGATCCCGGGCGTACCGCCGGTCCTGCCAGACGACGGCGGGCAGCAGCGGCAGCCCGGTGACCGCGTCCCACAGGACGGCCGTGGCCCGCTGCGTCGTCAGCGCGACCGAGGTGGCGCGCACGCCCTGGTCCGCTGCGGCGGACAGCGCCCGCCGGGCGACGTCCAGCGTGGCCGTCCAGATCTCCATCGGGTCCTGCTCGACGGAGAGCGCGTCCGGGTGGCCGACCCGCAGCGGCCGGTAGCAGACCTCGCCGGCCTTTCCGTCCGTGCCGACGACCGCTGCCCGCGTCCCCGTCGTGCCCTCGTCGATGGCGAGCACGCCCGTGCGCGCCGGCATGCCGCTCATGGCCGCTCCTTCTCGTCCGTGGTCCCTGTCGTGCGTACCGTCCCCGCCCCGGGCCGGGTGCCCGGCGCGGCTCATCGCGCGGGGGCGGCGGCGGGCGAGGAGCCGGGCAGTGCGGGCCCCTGCTCGTCCGGCTGTTCGTCGTCCGGCGAGGCGTCGGTGCGCGTCGGGTCCCACTTGACGGCCAGGCAGGTGAGCATGCCCAGCAGCGGGACGACGGCCAGCACCAGGAAGGTGTGCGCGAGCCCCAGCGCGTCCTTGATCTGCGGGAAGACGTACAGCCCGATGACGCTGCCGAAGCTGCCGACCATGCCGGTCACACCGGTGCCCAGGGCCCGCACGTCGCTGCTGTAGGACAGCGCCGCGATGGACTTGCCGTTGGCGCCGGGGCCCGCCGAGTGGCACAGGATGAACAGCACCGGCAGACAGAAGGCCACCACGAGCGGTGCCTTGCCGAAGGTCAGCCCCATCAGCACCAGCGCGACGCACACCCCGCCGAAGCCCCAGGCGGAGCTGAGCCGCAGCCCCATCCGCCGTCCGCACCAGGCGGAGGCGAGCCCGCCGACGATGCCGACGGCGTTGAACACCATCGAACCGATCGTCGCCTTCTCGAAGCTCTCCCCGAAGATCGTCAGGCTGATGACCGGCAGATACCAGCCCACAGCGAAGTACTGGAGGCCCTGCCCCAGGGAGATGACCGAGGAGAGCACCGTGCGCGGCAGATAGGCGCCCTTGAACAGCAGCCCGGCGTCCCGCAGTCCCACGGCGGGGGCGGCGGTGTGCTCGCCGGCCGTACCGGCGTCCGGCGCGGCCACCGCGTCGATGCCGTAGATGCGCCGCAGGCTGCGGACGGCGTCCTCCAGCCGCCCCTTGCTCGCCAGCCACGCCGGGCTCTCCACCAGGAACAGCCACTGGAGCACCAGCAGCACCGCGGCGATCACCCCGGCAGAACCCAGCGACCAGCGCCAGATGTCCTGGCCGACGTCCAGCTGGTAGAAGCCCAGGGCCAGCACGAGGTTCCCGGTGGTGGCGCAGTACCAGACGGCCTGCCACAGGTTCAGCCGGCCGCTGCTGGCCTTCGGGGTGTACTCGGCGAGCAGCGCCATCGCGACGGCGAAGTCCACGCCGTAGGCGACACCGACGAGCACCCGCCCGAGCCACACCGTGGTGAAGTCACCCGAGAAGGCGGCCAGCAGCGCTCCCGCCACCGCGAACACCTTCGCGACGAGCAGCGGCGGCACCCGGCCGATGCGGGTCGCCAGCCAGCCGCCGACGGGGTTGAAGAGGATCGCCAGGAACGGCGCCGTGGCGGTCAGCACCGATATCTGGGTGCTGGAGAGATGCATCTGGTCGGTCATCGGACCGAGCCCCGCGCTGAGGGCCGCGTTGGCGTACGCATCGAGGAAGAGGCCGCCGAAGGCGAGATACCAGGTGATCCGTGCGCGACCCGTCACGGTGCGCAGCCCGTCGATGAGCGCAACGATGTCGGCGACGCCTTTGACGCTCGGACGTTGTGCCATAACTCCGCCTTTTCAGGAGGACCTGACCGGCGGCACAACGTGAAAAGCAGACACAGCGAGGCCACCGACAGGTGGTCTGTGTCTGTGCCTGCCCAAGAAACCCCGGCCGGCTCGGGCGGACCCGCGACGGCCGGTGGTACGAGCAGGAGTCAATAATGCGCACGGTTGTTCGTCAAGAGTTTCCGCGGGATTTCCTGACGCCACCGGCGCCCCGCGGGCCACGCCCGGTGGCGGCTCAGCGGGCCCGGGCCACCCGCCCCTCGTCCCAGACCGGCTCCGGGGTCTCCCGTACCCGGCCGTCGGCGCCGAAGACCAGGAAGCGGTCGAAGGCGCGGGCGAACCAGCGGTCGTGGGTGACGGCCAGCACCGTCCCCTCGTAGCTCTCCAGCGCCTGCTGAAGGGCGTCGGCGCTCTCCAGGTCCAGGTTGTCCGTGGGCTCGTCCAGCAGCAGCGCCGTCGTCCCGGCCAGTTCGAGCCGCAGGATCTGGAAGCGGGCCTGCTGGCCGCCCGACAGATCGCCGAAGCGCTGCTCGGCCTGGCCGGAGAGGCCGTACCGGTTGAGGACCGGCATGGCCGCGCCCCGGTCGTGCGCGTGCTCCCGCCACAGGATGTCGAGCAGGGTCCTGGCGTGCAGTTCGGGATGCGCGTGCGTCTGCGAGAAGTGGCCGGGGACGACCCGGGCGCCCAGCTTCCAGTGGCCGGTGTGCGCGACGGAGCCGCCCGCCAGCAGCCGGAGGAAGTGCGACTTGCCCGAGCCGTTCGAGCCGAGCACCGCGACCCGCTCGCCGTAGAACACCTCCAGGCCGAACGGCCGCATCAGACCGGTCAACTCCAGGTTCTCGCAGGTGATCGCGCGCACGCCGGTGCGACCGCCGCGCAGCCGCATCCGGATGTCCTGCTCCTTCGGCGGCTGAGGAGGCGGCCCCGCCTCCTCGAACTTGCGCAGCCTCGTCTGCGCCGCCGCGTACCGGGAGGCCATGTCGTCGCTGACGGAGGCCGCCTGGCGCAGCGTCTGCACCAGCTTCTTGAGCTGGGCGTGCTTCTCCGACCAGCGCCTGCGCAGCTCCTCGAAGCGTGCGAACCGCTCCTTGCGCGCCGCGTGGTACGTGGCGAAGCCGCCGCCGTGCACCCACACGTCCGAACCGCCCGGCGCCGGCTCCACGCTGACGATCTTCTCCGCCGCACGGGCGAGCAGCTCCCGGTCGTGCGAGATGAACAGCACCGTCTTCCGCGTACGCCGCAGCTGCTCCTCCAGCCAGCGTTTGCCGGGCACGTCCAGATAGTTGTCCGGCTCGTCCAGCAGCAGCACCTCGTCGCCGCCGCGCAGCAGGCACTCCAGCACCAGCCGCTTCTGCTCGCCGCCGGAGAGCGTGCGCACCTCCCGCCAGCGCGCCTTCTCGTACGGCGTCCCGAGCGCGGCCGTCGTGCACATGTCCCAGAGCGTCTCGGCCTCGTAGCCGCGCACCTCCGCCCAGTCGGCGAGGGACTGCGCGTACCGCAGCTGCGCGGCCTCGTCGTCCACCGTCATCACCGCGTACTCGGCGTCGTCGACCGCGCGCGCCGCCTCCCGGATCCGCGGCGGCGCCACGGAGACGAGCAGATCCCGCACCGTGCTCTCGTCCCGGACGCTGCCGACGAACTGCGGCATCACCCCGAGACCGCCGCTGACGGCGAACGAGCCGCCGTGCGGCCTGAGTTCACCGGACAGGATCCGCATGAGCGTCGTCTTGCCCGCCCCGTTCGGCCCGACCAGCGCGACGGACGAGCCCTCCGCCACCCGGAACGAGGCGTCCGCGAGCAGCGCGCGGCCGTCCGGCAGGTAGTACTCCAGGTGCGCGACATCGAGATGGCCCATGGCGCCCGATTCTCGGTGGCGCGGCGCGGGGCGGGCAACGCGGTTTTCCCGCCCCGCGGCGTCCCGCTCTCCCGCCGTTCCCCGGCCGCTCCTCCCACGAAGGGGGAGTGCCGCGGCGGCCGTCCCTCGGGGAGACTGGAGCACCGGCGCGCACGGTGCGCACCGGAGAGCGGGGAGGACAGCGCGTGGGCGAGAACAGGAAGCGGATGCTGGCCGGGGACTGGTACATCCCCGACGACGAGGAACTGAAGGAGGAGACACGGCGGCGCGCCGAACTGTGCGCCGCCTACAACGCCGCCACGACGGCCGATGACGCCGAACGGCGGGCCGTACTGGAGCAGTTGATCGGCGACCTGGGCGAGGACGTCACCATCCGGGCGCCCTTCCAGTGCGACTACGGGAGCCGGATCTCGATCGGTCCGCACACCTTCATCAACTTCAACGCCGTCTTCCTCGACGCGGCGCAGATCACCGTCGGCGCCCACGGCCAGATCGGGCCGAACGTCCAACTCCTCACTCCCACCCACGAGTTGGACACGGAGCGGCGCCGCGAGGGCTGGGAGAAGGGGGAGCCGATCACGATCGGGGACAACGTCTGGCTCGGCGGCGGCGTGATCGTCTGCCCCGGGGTGACGATCGGCTCCGACACCGTCGTCGGCGCGGGCGCGGTCGTCACCAAGGACCTCCCCTCCGGCGTGCTCGCGGTGGGGAACCCGGCGCGGGTGGTCCGCTCGCTGTGACCGGGGCACCCCGCCGCTGAGCGGGGTCGGAACGGCGGCGGCGCGCCCGGTCCGCGCCGCCGCACCCACTTCCCGCGGGCCGCGCCCGCACGCCGTCGGCGCCGGCCGAGCCGCTTCCGGTGCCGCTTCGTGCGTCGCCGTGGACGTCGACCACGTCACCGGCAAGGGCGGTCGGCCGGGGCTACTTGCCCGCCCGGCCGAAGCCGAGCGTGCGGCCGAGGACGTCCAGCGCCTCGTCGGCCCAGCCGATGATCCGCAGCCCGGAGGTGAGGTTGCCGGGCGGATGGTTGATGAGCGTGTCGTGCCGGATGAGCCGGGCGAAGTCCACCCGCACCGGGTCGGGGCGCGGCCGCTGGTCCCGCGGGGTGCGGAACTCCACCCCGGCCCGGCGCATCACCTCGATCAGCTCCTGCGCGAGGAGCCCGTAGGCGACGGTCGTCGGATGCACCCCGTCCAGCGAGAACAGCCCGCCCGCGCTGCGCCGGCCGTCCTCGGAGAGCAGGAAGTGCGAGGTCGGCACCGGGTCGAGGGCCCGCAGCTCGTCGGGCAGCGGATAGGGCGACCACCAGTCGGGGCGCGCCGAGGAGTCCTCGCCGAACCGGCGGGTGGCCAGGCGGTCCAGCAGCCCGGCGGAGTCCATGAGATACCAGTCGCGGCCGGCCCGGCGCGCCTTGCGGACCACCTCGGCCATCGAGACGTTGTAGCTGTCGATGGCCTCGTCCACCTGTCGGGCCTGCTCGCCGGTCAGATGCGGGTCGCGGCGCGGGTCGAAGTCGTCGTCGTCGATCCAGGGACGCGTGTAGTACGGGAAGTAGCGCGAGCCCGGTTCGGCCTTGCCCCGCACCCCCCTCGCGACCGGCGCGATGGTCACATGCGGCACGGTGCACCAGATCACGTGCCGGGCCCGGATCTCCCGTACGGCGGCGGCGAGTTCGTCCAGCTCGGCGGCGAAGTGCTCGGGGCGCCAGACCGTGTAGCGCCCCTTGCGGCGCAGATCGTCGTAACCCTCCCCGCTCCAGGCCACCTTGAGCTGGACGACCGAGGAGAGCGCGTTGTTGGCGCCGAGGAAGACGATCAGCGTCTCGATGCCGTGGTCCGGGTCGCCGTCCCCGCCCCCGGAGCCTCCCGGAGCGCCCGGATTCTCCGTGCCCCGCTCCTCGCCCAGCGCCGCCGCCGCGGTGACCTGGGTGAGCGCGCCCGCCGCTGCCGGACGGGTGGGCAGCGTGCGCAGCGCGGCGCGCTCACCGGCGTCGCCGACCATCTGCCGGACGAAGTCGTCCTGCGGGGCGCCGATCATACGGCGGCACACATCGGCGGACTTCTCCAGCGCGTCGCGCACGTCCCAGCCGAAGCAGGCCAGGTTGTGGTGGATCGCGGTGGTGGACACCGGCGAGGCGCCGGGGCCGCGCTCCCAGTAGTCCTCCACCTTGTCCATGAACCGCCGGGCCCGGAACAGTGCGGACGGCACCTCCCACCAGTCGACGTCCCGGCCGCAGTGCTCCTCCAGGTCGCGCAGGAGCATCTCCAGATTGAGCGGCAGCCCGCCGCAGCCGTCGTAGGAGGGGTGCCGGAAGCTGTCCGCCCAGCCCAACTCGTGGGCGATGATCGCCGGATAGGACAGCCCGGTATGGAAGACCGCGCAGCTCTGGAAGCCCTGGGTGAGGGAGTCGCCGAGGGCCACGAGCCGGTGTCTGGGCTCGCCGCGCCAGGAGGTGGCGACGGGGATGCCGAGCGTCGGATCGGCGTACGGGCTCGCCGCGCGCGGGCTCCGGGACACGGTGGGATCGGACGTTGTGGGATCGGACGCCGTGGCGCGGGAGGCCGCCGCCTCGGTGGCCGTGGACTCGGACGTCGTCGGGGGAGTGGAGGATTCCGTCATCGCGTGCTCCGGGGGTCGCATGCCGGCGGTGCCGGTGGGGGGACGAGCGGGTGCGAGGTGTCGGGCCCCGGCGGAAACCGGGGTGGTGCGCGGTCGTTCAGGACGCGGCGGGCTCCGGCCGCGGTTCCGGGCCGGCCGCCGTCCCGCCCCGGTGCGGCGGACGCGTCGGCCCGCCGAAGGGGAGGGACGCGACGGGCACGATGCACACGGCGAGTACAGCGGGCCGGGTGGACCCGGTGGGCGCGGTGGGCGTGGGCCCGGCCGGAGGCGCGGCCCCCGGCTCTTCGAAGACCTCTTCGTCCACCGGCACACAGGTCTCATGCCCGCCCCGCGCGCGGTTGACGCGGAGTATGACAAAGGGAGTGACGCGCCGGGGGAACGACCGGCCGCCCGGGGCCCGTTGCCCTGCGCGGCTGCGCTCCGCGGGATGCTCGATGCCCAGCCGGAGGGCGCACGTGCGCGGCGTGAACCGTGGGCGCGTCGTATGTCTCCGGCCAGGCGGTCAGCCGGACGGCGGCATCCAGTCGCCAGTGACGTCAGCCGAGACTGGTATCAGCGGGCAATGATGTGAGAGTGTCGGTGCATGCTGACTTCAGTCGATCCTGATGTGATCCGGGTGCTGGGTGATCCGCTCCGCCTGAGGATCGTGGCTCTGCTGGCGCGCGAGACGCTCTGTACGACGCACCTGGTCGAGGAGACCGGCGCCAAGCAGACCAATCTGTCCAACCACATGAAGGTGCTGCGCGAGGCCGGACTGGTGGAGACCGAGCCGTGCGGTCGCTTCACCTACTACAAGCTCAGGCCCGACGTTCTGGCCGGCCTGTCCGAGCAGTTCGCCGCGCTGGCCGCCTCCGCCCGCACCGCCGTCGAGAACCGGAGGCCCTGCCCGTGACCTCCGCCGAACCCGCCACCGGCCGTACGCGGGGCGCCGACCCGGCCGGGGACGACTCGATCGTCAGGAAGCTCTCCACCCTCGACCGCTATCTGGCGGTGTGGATCCTGCTGGCCATGGCCGTCGGGCTGGGGCTGGGCCGGATCGTCCCGGGGATGAACGACGCGCTCGCGAAGATCGAGATCGGTGGGATCTCGCTGCCCATCGCGATCGGTCTGCTGGTGATGATGTATCCGGTGCTGGCCAAGGTGCGCTACGACAGGCTCGACGCGGTCACCGGCGACCGGCGTCTGATGGTCTCCTCGCTGGTCGTCAACTGGATCGTCGGCCCGGCGGTGATGTTCGCGCTGGCGTGGATCTTCCTGCCGGATCTGCCCGAGTACCGCACCGGACTGATCGTCGTCGGGCTGGCGCGCTGTATCGCCATGGTCATCATCTGGAACGACCTGGCCTGCGGCGACCGCGAGGCCGCGGCCGTCCTGGTCGCGCTCAACAGTGTCTTCCAGGTGCTGGCGTTCGGCCTGCTGGGCTGGTTCTACCTCGATCTGCTGCCCCGGTGGCTGAACCTCGGCGACGGGCAGGGCCTGGACGTGTCCGTCGGGCACATCGCGCTGAACGTCGTCGTCTTCCTCGGCATCCCGCTGCTGGCCGGGTTCCTCACCCGGCGCATCGGCGAGCGGAGGATGGGCCGGAGCGGCTACGAGGCGAAGGTTCTGCCGCGGATCGGGCCGTGGGCGCTGTACGGACTGCTGTTCACGATCGTGGTGCTCTTCGCGCTCCAGGGGAAGACGATCACCTCGCAGCCGCTCGACGTGGCCCGGATCGCGCTGCCGCTGCTGGTGTACTTCGCGGTGATGTTCTTCGGCACCTTCGCCCTCGGCAAGGGGCTGGGGCTGGCCTACGACCGGACCGCGACGCTGGCGTTCACCGCGGCGGGCAACAACTTCGAGTTGGCCATCGCGGTCGCCATCGCCACCTTCGGCGTCACCTCCGGGCAGGCGCTGTCCGGCGTCGTCGGCCCGCTCATCGAGGTCCCGGTACTGATCGGCCTGGTGTACGTCGCGCTCGCCTGGCGCAGGAGGTTCGCCCCCGGCACGGAGACGACGGCCCCGTGACGCGGCGCACGGACGTGGCGGTGGCCGGCGGCGGCCTGCTGACGCGAGGCAGCCCGGCGCGTGCGGGACCGCCGGCCGTGCGCCGCTGACCGGTACAGCCGCAACGGCCGCGAGGAGACCACCGCCGGCCGCCTGCTACTGCCGGAGCGGCACCCCGTGTTCGTCGGCGAAGGCCCGTCGGCACATGCCGTGGCAGAAGCCGTACAGGACGCCCTCGTGCACCAGCGTCAGCGGCGTTCCGTCGAGGTCCACGCGCATACCGCAGACCGGGTCGATCAGCGAGCCCGGCGGCGGGTCCGGAGCGGGCCGGGCGGCGGCATCGTCGCGGTACGGGCGGGAGATCAGCTCGGTGAGGTCCATGCTCCCCATGGCTCTTCCGTGCAGGCCGATACCGCCCTCGGAGACCCCCTCGACGAGAACCACGGCGTCCGGCTCGCGCCGCACCCGCTCCGGATCCCGGCCGGCGGCCCGCTCCGTCTCGGCCAGCACCTCCGTGACGATCTCCACGGTGTAACCGCTCATCTCCTTGCGCCAGGACGCCGGCACGGTCACCCGCACCAGGTAGCGCGGCGGATCCGCCGGGTCCGCCTTCGGCCGCCGCCCGAGCACCCAGGTGGCGGGCGTGTGCACCAGGACGTGGGTGAGCGTGCGCTGGGCCTCCAGGATCTCGATGGCGTGGCTGTCGTCCTCGACCATCAGCGTGTCGATGAGCCGCTCGGCCAGCGCCTCCCGTTCCTCCTCGTCCAGCGCGCCCCTGGGCACGAAGACCTCGATGAGCAGCATGGTCGACTCCCGTCGTCCGGTGGTCCGTTGCCGTCCGGCCACCGTGCCGCGTCCGGGCACCCGTCCGCGTCCGCCGAGGGGACCACCCGTGCGCTACCACGGCGGGAGCAGCCGCCCGGCGCAGCTGCCGCCGGCGTTGTCGGCACCGCTGCCGGTGGCGCCGGCGGCGGCTTCGCGCGGCGGGACCGCGGCACGGTCGCCTGTGCCGGACGCCACCCGCGCGGCCCGCAGTGCCGCGCACACGGGTAGCGTCCTGTCCGACCGCAGCGAAGGGGAGGTTCGGGGCCGTGGACCAGCGACGGAGAGTGTTCGTCCTCTCGCCCGTACTGCGTGTGCTGCTGGGCCTGTTGGGAGCGGCGTCGTTCGGTGCGGGCGTGCTCGCGGTGTTCGTCGCACGGGACGGGGCGGGCACGGCGGTGCTGATCGCCTTCGGCGGTGCGCTGCTGGTGCTCGCGCTGCTCGGGGACCGGGTGGAGAGCCTGGAGTTCGGCGGGACGTCGCTCAGCCTCCGCGAGCGTGCGGCCGAACGGCTCGTCCGGGCCGAGGACTCCGAGCGCGGGGGCGACCCGGCCACGGCCGACCGGCTGCGCGCCGAGGCCCGGGCCCTGCTGGAGGCGGCGGCCGGACCGCTCGCGGACCGGTACGGCGCGGTGCGCGGCACGATGCCGCCCGGCGCGCGGCGTACCCGTGCCATGGGCGAGGTCGTCGCACGCGCCCGGAGGCTGTCCGAGGAGCGCTCCTTCGACCCCGCCGAGGTCCTCCGGTGGCTGCGCGAGGGCGGCGACGAGGAGCGGGTGACGGCCCTCGCCATGATGCAGGCGCGGGCCGAACTGCGGGACTTCGACGCCGCGTTGGCGGCCGTCGAGCACTCGCGCAGCGCGTTCGAGCAGTACCAGGCGATGCGGCTGATGGCGCTGATGGCCGACGCGCTCGACGCGGCTCAGCGTGAGCGGCTGGCCGCGGCGCTGGTCGCACAGCGGGAGCGGTGGCGTTTCCGGCGCGACGCGAGCCGGCAGCGGCTCAGCGAGGAACTCCTGCGGCGGCTGACGGAGCCGACCGGACACTGAACACCCGCCCGCCACCGGCCGTTCCGTGTGCCGAGGGCGGTCCGCCCGCCCTTCGGCCCGGCTACCGGTGTTCCGGCGCGGGTGCGGTGCTCTCCCGCGGGGTCAGCCGGGGGAGGGGCACCTCGACGCGCCGGCGGGGGCCGCCGGTGAGGACGTCGAGGAGCTGCTGGGCGGCGTGCCGGCCGAACTCCTCGGTGTCCCGGGAGAGCGAGGTGAGCTGCGGGTGGAGGGTCCGGCACAGCACCGAGTCCTCCCAGGAGACGATGGAGACGTCCCGCGGCACCGAGTGCCCGGTCTCCGTCGCGACGCTGACCGCGGCGACGGCCATCACCTCGTTGTCGCAGATCAGCGCCGTCGGGGGAGTGGGCAGGGCGAGCAGCCGGCGCGCGGCCTCGGCGCCCTGCGCGTCGGTGTAGTCGGTGGTGACCGAGCGGGCGTCGGCCAGCCCCGTCCGCTCCGCCTCCTCGCGCAGCGCCCGGATCCGGCGCTCGGTGTGGGTGAAACCGCCGACGCCCGCGATGTGCGCGATGCGCCGGTGGCCGAGTTCGTAGAGATGCCGGACGACGGTGACCATCGCGGCCGCGTCGTCCGCCCACACGCTGGACAGCCCGGCCGCAGCGGCGTCCCGGCGGTCCGGCCCGTCCGTGGGCTCCGCCCCGCCGACGACGACCGCGGGCAGGCCGAGCGAGGCGAGCAGGGCGGGCCGGGGGTCCTCGGTGCGCGGATCGACGACGAGGACGCCGTCCACCCGGCCCTCGGCCCACCATCTGCGGTACAGCTCGCACTCGGCCTCCAGGCCGTCCGCCATCTGGAACAACAGGGCCTGGTCGCGCGGCGCGAGGGCCCGCTGGATGCCGGACATCAGCTGGAGGAAGAACGACTCGACGCCGAGGCTGCCGGCGGGCCGGGCCAGCACCATGCCGAGCACACCGGCCCGCTCGCCGGACAGGGCGCGCGCCGCCGAGTGCGGGCGCCAGCCCAGGCGCTCGGCCACCCGCTCGATACGGGCCCGGGTCCCGGGAGAGACCCCGGAGCGGTTGTTCAGCGCGAAGGAGACCGCGCTCGCCGACACCCCGGCCTCCCGGGCGATGTCCTTCATCGTCGGCCGCTTGGGCGGCTGTTCGTCCACCGCGTCGTCCACCGCGTCCTCCACCGCTTCTTCCACCGCGCTCCTCCTGTGTGGCACGCCCGGCGGGCCGCCGGAGCACACGGTATCCGTGCCGCTCCAACTCCCCCCGGGCACCGGGCGGTTCGGGCCCGGCCGGCGGGCCGGGAGCGGGCCCGTGCCGCTGGACCGTCCCGCTCCACGGCATGGAGCCTGTGAGCTAACGCGGTTTAGCTTACCCGAGCTAAAGCGGATTAGCTCCTGGCCGCCCGAGTATTGACACGATGCCTGGGCGGATGCAGAGTTCACCCCGACGTGTTCTGAGCAAAGGAGCCGGTTCCATGTCCCCCGCCCAACTTTCCCCATCGGCCGGCAGATTGCTCCGGCCGGCCTCCGTCGCCACGATCGCGCTGGGCACGGCCCTGTCCCTGACGGCGCTCACCGGCTGTTCGTCGGGCTCGGGCGGTGGCTCGTCGGACGCGAGCGGCGAGGTGAAGGGCAAGATAACGTTCCAGACCTGGAATCTCCGCGCCGAGTACAAGGACTATTTCAACGGTCTGATAGCGGACTTCGAGAAGAAGTACCCCGGCACCAAGGTGCGGTGGATCGACAAACCGGCCGACCGCTATGCGGAGACGCTCAGCGCCGACGCCGCCTCCGAGAACCTTCCGGACGTCGTCAACGTCTCGCCCGACAAGGCGTATCCGCTGGCGAAGGCCGGTGCGCTGATGAACCTCAGCAAGGACGAGACGGCGGCGAAGGCCGAGAAGCAGTACATGCCCGAGGCGTGGAAGGGCAACGAAATGCCCGGCCTCGACGGCGTCTACGGATTCCCGTGGTATCTGAACACCGGCCCGCTCTTCTACAACAAGCGGCTGTTCGAGAAGGCCGGGCTGGACGGTGACAAGCCGCCGCGCACCTACGAGGAGCTGTTCTCCTACGGCGAGAAGCTCGCGAAGAAGAAGGTCGCCTCCCTGGGCACGGCGCCCGCCATCGAGGACTTCGGCCGCTACGGCGTGGAGTTGATGAACAAGGACGCCACCGAGTTCACCTACAACAACGCCAAGGGCGTCGAGCTGCTCAAGAAGTACAAGAAGCTGTACGAGCAGGGCGGTCTGGACGGGCAGGCGATGTCGGCCGGCCCGGAGAAGGCGGGCGAGAAGTTCGAGCAGGAGAAGATCGCCATGAATGCCGGCGGCGCGCTCGACCTCACCTCCTTCAAGGAGAACCAGCCGCAGCTGTACAAGAACATCGGGCTGACGGACGCGCCCAACAACAACGGGCATCCGAACATGTACGTGATGAGCCTCGGCATCAGCCAGACCAGCGAGAACAAGTCCACCGCCGTGGCCTTCGCCAGGTTCGTCACCAACAAGAAGAACCAGGAATCCTTCGCGCACAAGGTCGCGGTCTTTCCCAGCACCAAGGGCTCACTGGACGAGCCGTACTGGACGGAGGGCGGCCGGAGCCCCGAGGACCGGGTGCGGGTCTCCTCGGCGAAGCTGCTGAAGAAGGCCGTCAACTACACGCCCGTGGTGATGACGGAGGAGATGAAGACGGTGCTCAAGAAGGAAGTCTCCAAGTGCTTCCTCGGCCAGAAGAGCCCGAAGCAGGCGCTGGACGACGCGGTGGCCGAGTCCAACAAGCTGCTCGAACAGGTCTAGGGCGGGCGCAGTGAACAGCACCGCCTCCGCTTCCGGGCCCCCGGCGCCGTCCGCCGGCGCGGCGGGCCCGCCGTCGGCGCCCTCCACGCCGTCCCCGGACTCCCCGGCTTCCTCGGGTTCTCCGGGTTCCCGCTCGTCCCGGGCCGCCCGGCGCGGCGGCGCCCGGGTGCGCACCCACCGTGCCCACAGCCCCTGGCTGTTCCTGCTGCCGGGCCTGCTCATCACGCTGGCGTTCAACATCTATCCGTTCGTCGCCACGGTCTGGAAGGCGTTCACCGACGCGCGGACGCTCACCCCCGGCAGCTTCGTCGGGCTCGACAACTTCCAGGAGATGCTGGCCGACGAGCAGTTCTGGATCGGCCTGCGCAACAGCTTCCTGTACGTGGCCGCCGTCGTGCCGTGCACGGTCGTGCTGCCGCTGCTGCTGGCCCTGCTGGTGCACAAGAACCTGCCGGGCATCGCGTTCTTCCGCTCGGCGTTCTACACCCCCGTCGTCGCCTCCGTGGTCGTCGTCGGGCTCATCTGGGTGTGGATGCTGGACGACCGGGGGCTCGTCAACGCCGTCATCAAGACGCTCGGGTTCGACACCGTGCCCTTCCTCAGCGACCGGTGGCTGATCCTGCTGAGCGCCATGCTGGTCACGGTCTGGAAGGGCCTCGGCTACTACATGATCATTTACATGGCCGCGCTCGGCAACGTCCCGCGCGAGCTGCACGAGGCCGCCTCCGTGGACGGCGCGGGGCCGGTCCGCCGGTTCCTGTCCGTCACCGTGCCCGGCGTACGCAACACCATGGTGCTCGTCGGCGCGCTCTCGTCCGTGGCCGCCTTCCGCGTCTTCTCCGAGGTCTTCCTCATGGCCGGACCGGACGGCGGACCCGCAGGCGAGGACACCACGCTGGTGATGCTCATCCAGCGCACCGGCACCGGTCTTTCGGGGCGCGTCGGCTACGCCTCCGCGATCTCCCTGGTGATGTTCGTGATCACGATGGTGCTGCTGCTGGCCGTCTTCGCGGCCGAACGGAGGGACAAGAAGTGACGTCCACCGCCCCCTCGGCCGCACCCGGCAACGGTTCCGCGCCCGGGGAGGGGACCGACCCGCGGCGGCCGGCCGCCCCCGCGCCGCGCCGGCGCCGCCGCGTGCGGGATCTGCGCAACGAGGACGGCAGCCGGATGTCGCGCGGCTCGGTCGCCGTGCGCTACGTGCTGCTGGCGCTCGTCTTCCTGCTGTGCGTCGGCCCGTTCCTGTGGCAGCTGTCCACCTCGCTCAAGAGCCCGGGCGAGAACGTCTACAGCGATCCGCCCAAGCTGCTGCCCGAGCACCCGACGCTGGACAACTACCAGAAGGTCGGCGAGATCATCCCCGTCTGGGACTACGCGCTCAACTCGCTGAAGGTCGCGCTCGCCAACGTGGTCAGCAACGTCGTCGGCGCCTCCATGGCCGGATACGCGCTGGCCCGGCTGAAGTTCCGGGGCCGCAAGTACGCCGCGCTCGTCTTCCTCGTCGCCATGCTCGTCCCCGCCGAATCGATCATGATCGCGCAGCTGACGACCATGCGGGCGCTCGATCTGCACAACACGCTGACCGCCGTCGTGCTGCCCGGCTGTGTGGCCGCGCTCAACGTCCTGCTGCTGCGCAACGCGTTCCGCAACATCCCCGAGGAGATCGAGGAAGCGGCCATCGTCGACGGCGCCGGCGTGTGGCAGCGCTACTTCCGCATCGGGCTGCCCGCCGTCAAGGGCACCCTCGCCGTCGTGGCGATCTTCGCCTTCATGGGCGCCTGGGACGACTTCCTGTGGCCCCTCATCGTCCTGACCGACGACTCCAACTACACCCTCACCATCGGCCTCAACTTCCTGCACGGCACCTTCTCCAACAACCAGCGGCTCATCGCCGCCGGCACGATGATCGCGGTCGTCCCGCTGATCGTCCTCTTCGCCTGCCTCCAGAAGTACTTCTTCCGCGGCGTCGGAGAGGGCGCCGTCAAGGGCTAGGCCCGACCGGCCCCCGACCGGCCCGCACCCCGCGCCCGGCTTCGCGCCCCGGCGCGGGGATGCCCTCCCCCGCACACCCGCCCGGCCCGAGCACCAGGAGCCCCGAACACAATGCTGCGCTTCGGCGTCAACTACACCCCCAGCCGCGGCTGGTTCCACCACTGGCTCGACTTCGACCTCGACGACGTCCGCCGCGACCTGGACGACATCGCGGGGCTCGGACTCGACCACATCCGCGTCTTCCCGCTGTGGCCGCTCTTCCAGCCCAACCGCAGCCTCATCCGGCCCCGCGCCGTCGAGCAACTGCTGGCCCTGGCCGACGCCGCGGCCGAGCGCGGCCTCGACCTCAACGTCGACGGCCTGCAAGGGCACCTGTCCAGCTTCGACTTCCTGCCCTCCTGGACCGCCACCTGGCACCGGCGCAACCTGTTCACCGACCCCGAGGTGGTCGAGGGCCAGGCCGCCTATCTGCGCACCCTGGCCGAAGCCCTCGCGGGGCGCCGCAACTTCCTCGGGATGACGCTCGGCAACGAGATCAACCAGTTCTCCGACCGGCCGCACCCCGATCCCGACCGGGCCGGCGAGGCCGAGATCGACGCCTGGCTGCGCCGGATGCTCGCCGCCTGCGAGGAGGGCGCCCCCGGGCGCGCACATCTGCACGCCGAGTACGACGCCTGCTGGTACCAGGACGGCCACCCCTTCACCCCGCGCCAGGCCGCCACACTCGGCGCGATGACCGCCGTGCACTCCTGGGTGTTCAACGGCACCGCGCAGCGGCACGGGCCCACCGGCACCGCCACCGAACAGCACGCCGCCTATCTGACCGAACTGTCCAAGGCGTGGGCCACCGACCCCGCACGCCCCGTCTGGCTCCAGGAGGTCGGGGCGCCGGCCCCGCACGTCCCGGCCGACGGCGCCGCCGCCTTCACCGAGGCCACCGTCGCCGCGACGCTGGACTGCGAGCACGTGTGGGGCGTCACCTGGTGGTGCTCCCACGACGTCGACCGCGCGCTGGCCGACTTCCCCGAACTCGAATACGACCTCGGCCTGTTCACCACGGACCGGAAGCGCAAACCCGCGGCCGAAGCCCTCGCGCGCGCCGCCGAGCGGGCCCCCGAGGCCGCGCCCCCGCCGCGCACCACCGCGCTCGTCCTCGACGTGGGCGAACCCGGGCCGGCGGACAGCGCCCCCGAACGCTCCGTGTGCGCGCCCGGCGGCTCCTTCTTCGAGGCATGGGCCGCCCTCGCCGCCGACGGGGTACGTCCCGCCGTCGTCCTCGCCTCCCGCGCCGCCGACGCCGCACACTTGGCGGCGCGCGGCATCACCGAGACCGTGCACCCTCGCGAGGTGCCGCAGCCCGCCGCCCGTACGACCCAGGAGACGCACCCCCATGCATGACGACCGCACCCTCGTGGAGGCCCGGCTCAAGCGGGTACTGGACGAACGCATCCGCCCCGCCCTCTACCCCGTCTCCGTCCCGCTGGAGATCACCGCCTGGCAGGCGCCCGGCGAACCCGTGCCCGTCGCCGAGGGACTGGCAGCGCCCAAGGAGCCCGTCGCGACCGGCGACAGGTGGGGCCCGCCCTGGGGCACCACCTGGTTCCGGGTGCGCGGCACCGTGCCGCGGGAGTGGGCGGGCCGCACCGTCGAGGCCCTGCTGGACCTCGGGTTCGACGAGAACATGCCCGGCTTCCAGTGCGAGGGCCTCGTCTACACGCCCGCCGCCGAACCCGTGAAGGGCCTCAACCCGCGCAACCAGTGGGTCCGGGTGAGCGACAGCGCCCGCGGCGGCGAGGAGGTCGACCTGTACATCGAGGCGGCGGCCAACCCCGTCATCCTCGACTACCACCCCTTCCTGCCGACGCAGCTCGGCGACAAGCACACCGCGGGCACCGACCCGCTCTACCGCCTGGCCCGCATGGACCTGGCCGTCCTCGACACCGAGGTGTGGGAGCTGATCCAGGACCTGGAGGTGCTCGGCGAACTCATGGCCGAGCTCCCGGTGGACAGCGCACGCCGCTGGGAGATCCTGCGCGCGCTCGACCGCTCCCTGGACGCCGTCGACCTCCAGAACGTCGGTGCGAGCGCCGCCCGGGCCCGTGCCTGCCTCGCGGAGGTGCTGGCCCGGCCGGCCGAGCCGTCCGCGCACCGCATCAGCGCCGTCGGGCACGCCCACATCGACTCCGCCTGGCTGTGGCCGCTGCGCGAGACCATCCGCAAGGTCGCCCGCACCACCGCCAACATGACGGCCCTGCTCGACGACGAGGACGAGTTCGTCTACGCCATGTCCCAGGCCCAGCAGTACGCCTGGATCAAGGAGCACCGGCCCGAGGTCTACGCGAAGGTCAAGAAGGCCGTCGCGGACGGCAGGTTCGTGCCCGCCGGCGGCATGTGGGTGGAGTCCGACACCAACATGCCCGGCTCGGAGGCCATGGCCCGCCAGTTCGTGCACGGCAGGCGGTTCTTCCTGGACGAGTTCGGCGTCGAGAACGACGAGGCGTGGCTGCCGGACACCTTCGGCTTCGCCGCCGGGCTGCCGCAGATCATCAAGGCGGCCGGCGCCAAGTGGCTGCTCACCCAGAAGATCTCCTGGTCGGCCACCAACTCCTTCCCGCACCACACCTTCTGGTGGGAGGGCATCGACGGCACCCGGGTGTTCACACACTTCCCGCCCGTCGACACCTACAACTGCTCGATGCAGGGCAAGGAGATCGCGCACGCCGCGAAGAACTTCAAGGAGAAGGGCCGCGCCACCCACTCCCTGGCCCCCACCGGCTACGGCGACGGGGGCGGCGGCACCACCCGCGAGATGGTCGCCAAGGCGCGCAGGCTGCGGAACCTGGAGGGCTCGGCCACCGTCACCTGGGAGAAGCCCGCCGACTTCTTCGCCAAGGCCGAGGCCGAGTACCCCGGCGCCCCGGTGTGGGCCGGCGAGCTGTATCTGGAGCTGCACCGCGCCACCCTCACCAGCCAGGCCAAGACCAAGCAGGGCAACCGGCGCAGCGAACACCTGCTGTACGAGGCCGAGTTGTGGGCGGCGACGGCCGCGGTACGCGCCGGCTCCGCCTACCCGCACGAGCGGCTCGACCGGCTGTGGAAGACCGTGCTGCTGCACCAGTTCCACGACATCCTGCCCGGCTCCTCCATCGCCTGGGTGCACCGCGAGGCGGAGCGCACCTACGCCGAGGTGGCCGCCGAGCTGGAGGAGATCATCGAGGGCGCGCTGACCGCGCTGACCGCGCTGACCGGCGAGCCGGCCTCCGGCGGCGACGGACCGGCCGCCCTGCTCGTCAACTCCGCGCCGCACGCCCGCAACGGCGTCCCCGCCCTCGCGGCCGGGCCCGCCGCCACCGAGGCCCCCGCCGTGGCCGTCAGCCGCCGCGCCGAGGGCGGCTACACGCTGGAGAACGGGCTGCTGCGGATCGCCGTGGACGCGCGCGGCCTGGTCGTCTCCGCCTACGACCTCGCCGCCGACCGCGAGACGCTCGCGCCCGGCGCCGCCGCCAACCTCCTCCAACTGCACCCGGACTTCCCCAACATGTGGGACGCCTGGGACGTCGACGCCTTCTACCGCAACGTCGTCACCGACCTCACCGAGGCCGAGGAGGTCCTGCTCACCGAGGAGAGCGACGAGCGCGCCACGGTCCGGGTCACCCGCGCCTTCGGCGACTCCCGCGCCGTCCAGCACCTCACCCTGCGGGCCGGCGGCACCGGGCTGGAGCTGGAGACCGAGGTCGACTGGCACGAGACGGAGAAGTTCCTCAAGGCGGCCTTCCCGCTCGATCTGCACACCGAGCGGTACGCGGCCGAGACCCAGTTCGGCCATCTGCACCGGCCCACCCACACCAACACCAGCTGGGAGGCGGCCAAGTTCGAGGCGTGCGCCCACCGCTTCGTCCATCTGACGGAGCCCGGCTGGGGCGTGGCCCTCGCCAACGACTCCACCTACGGCCACGACGTCACCCGCACCGTGCGCGACACCGACGGCGGCACCACGACCACGGTGCGCCTCTCGCTGCTGCGCGCGCCCCGCTTCCCCGACCCGGAGACCGATCAGGGCCTGCACCGGTTCCGGTACACGCTCGTCCCCGGCGCGGCCATCGGGGACGCCGTCCGGGCCGGCCAGGACGTCAACCTGCCGCTGCGCACGGCCGGTCCGTCCGCCGGGGCCGTCGAGCCGCTGGTCTCGCTGACGGGAGCCGACGCCGACGCGGTGACCGTCTCGGCCGTGAAGCTCGCCGACGACGGCAGCGGCGACGTCGTCGTCCGCCTCCACGAGGCGCACGGCGGACGGGCGTCCGCGGTGCTGCGGCCCGGCTTCGCCGTCGGATCGGTGACCGTTACCGACCTGCTGGAGCGGCCCCTGGAGAGCGCGCCGGACGGCACCCGGGTGCGGGCCGGGGCGGACGGTGCCGTGGAGCTGTCCCTGCGGCCCTTCCGGCTGGTCACGCTGCGCATGACCCGGGCCACGGCCTGACCGGCCGCCGTGTCATGATCCACGGGTGACCGCCGGGCCACGACCGCGCCCGCTCCGCCGTACGAAGGGACGTCTCATGGGGCCGACGAAGGCGACGCCGGAGGACGCGCCGGACGAGGCGCGGCAGGGCAGCTGGCCCGCCGGCCGCATGCGGGCCGCCCGCATCACCGGAGTCGGCCGCACCGAGCTGGCCGAGGTGCCCGTGCCCGGCCCCGCGCCGGGCACGGCACTCGTCCGCACCCGCAGGGCGGGGATCTGCGGTACCGACCTGGAGATCCTGCACGGCACCTCCGCCTTCGTACGGGACGGACGGATCACCTTCCCGCACGTCTTCGGGCACGAGTGGTACGGCGACGTGGTCGCCTACGCCGACGAACCGCCGCCCGGCGCACCGCGGGTGGGCGACAGCGTCGTCGGCAGAACTATGGTCCCCTGCGGCCGGTGTCCCGCCTGCCACGCCCAACGGGCCCAGATGTGCGAGCAGTTGAGCGAGACGGGCCTGTACGGGCTGGACGGCGGCGCCGCCGACTACGTGCGCATGCCCGTGCACGCGCTCACGCCCCTGCCCGCCGGCTTCCCCGAGCCGGCGGGCGCCCTCGTCGAACCGGCCGTCTCCGTCGTCGAGGCGTACACCCGCGCACGCCTCGCCTTCGACGACCGGATCGCGGTCGTCGGCACCGGCACGATGGGCCTGCTCGCCGTCCAGTTCGCCGCGCACCACGCGGCACGGGTGGACGCCGTCGGCATCGACGAGGCGGGCCTGGAGCTGGCGCGCCGGTGCGGCGCCGCCGCCGTCCACCACGCGGACGCGGCGCCCGAGGGCGCCTACTCGCTGATCGTGGAGGCGTCCGGTGCGGCCTCGGCGTTCACCGGTGCGCTGCGGCTCGCCGAGCGCGGCGCCCGGATCGCGATGGTCGGGGTGGCCCAGCAGCCGGTCACCTTCCACCCCGGGGAGCTGTCCCTCCAGGGCCTGGACATCCTCGGCATCCAGCACGGCGTCGCGCACTACGACCGCACGGTGGCCCTCTTCCGGCGGGGAATCCTGGACGCCGCCCCGCTGGTCGGACACACGCTGCCCGCCGAGGCGGTCGGTGAGGCGTTCGCCCTGCTGGAGGAGGGGCGCAGCGGGCCGCCCAAGATCCTGCTGGACTTCACCGCCGAGCGGGACTGAGCCGCGCACCCGGCGGCGCCGCCCGGCGGCCGGAGGTTCCCCGCGGCCGTGCGGGGCCGGGCGGCGCGCCGCCCGGTGCTCAGCGGGTCGACCGGGAGGCACCGCCCAGCAGCCGGGCCACCAGCCGGAACGGCAGTGTGACGACGGTCGCGAGGGCCCCTCCCACCATGCGGAACACATCGGCCACGGCGCGGAACATCGGTCCTCCTCGGGGACGGTGGCACGGTCGCTTTCTCGTGCGGCGCCGGGTAGCCGCCCCCGCGCGGCCCAAACGGGACGGCTCACCACAGCGCCCCGGACCACCTCCCGGCGGCCCCCGCGCCCTCCAGGCCGAGCAGCCGCCGCTTGCGCTCCAGCCCGCCGCCGTACCCGGTGAGCGAGCCCGAGGCGCCGACGACCCGGTGGCAGGGCACGACGATCCCGACGGGATTGCGGCCGTTGGCGAGCCCGACCGCACGCGCGGAACCGGGACTTCGGATCCGCTCGGCGAGCTGCCCGTAGGTCACGGTGCTGCCGTAGGGGACACGGCACAGCTCCCGCCAGACGGTGCGCTGGAAGGCGGTGCCCTCCAGGGCCAGCGGGAGGTCGAACTCCCGCAGCTCGCCGGCGAAGTACGCGGCCAGCTGCTCGGCGGCCTCCCGGAACGGCGCCGCCCCGGCGGGCGCCGGTGCGCCGAACGTCTGCTGCGCGGGGCGGTGCCGCTGCCCCTCCATGTACAGGCCGCACAACAGACCGTCGGCGGCGACGAGCGTCAGCGGTCCGAGCGGGGAGGCCAGGACGGTGTGGAGACGAGGTGCCACGGTGAACTTCCTTCCGACCCGGCCATCCTGGCCCGCCGCCCGGCCCCGCACCGGCGGAATCGCGCCATCACCCCGGCGGGCCGCCGCGACGGCACGCCCGCCCGGCCGCCCCTGCCGCGCCGGGGCCGCCGTCCCGCGGTCCGTGCGCGACGGCGGCCCCGCGCCCGGGGTTCACCCGGCGGCCGCCGCCGCGGTTCCGGCCGCCGCCCGGTCCCAGCCGGGGCGCGCCTCGGCGACCCGCGCCCGGTAGTCGGCGTAGCCCCGCTCGTACAGCTCCCGGTCGTCCGCCGCCGGTTCCACGATCCGGTGGCCGGCGTGCCAGCGCTCCCCGTCGACGGGATCGCCGAGCGCGGCCCTGGCCACGATCGCCGCGCCCTTCGCACCGACCTCGGGCTCCAGCGGAACCCGCACGGGACGGCCGAGTATCCCGGCGAACGTCCGCACCAGCTCCGGCGAGCGGGCACCGCCGCCGCAGGCCGCGAGCGCCCGCGAGAGCCCCGCCGCCTCCAGGCAGTGCCGCGCGGCGTAGCCGACCGCCTCGCACATCGCGCGGACCAGATCGGCCCGGCCGTGCCCGAGCGACATCCCCTCGAACCGGGCGCGTGCACCGGGCGCGACGAACGGCGCCCGCTCGCCCGCCTCGGACAGGAACGGCAGCGCCGTCACCCCGCGTGCCCCGGCGGGGCTGCCCGCCAACAGCGCCTCCAGATCCCCCGTTCCGGCGCCCACCAGCCCCAGCGCCCAGTCGACACCGGCGGTGCCGACCATGGCGGGCATCGCACGCAGCCAGCGCCCCCGCTCGGGTGTGCACAGCCACATCCCGGCGGGCTCCGCAGCCCCCGCCGTGTCGGTGTCGTCCGTCAGCACCTGGCAGGCGAGCGTCGTGCCGAGGGTGAGCAGCCCGTCACCGACCTCCCGCACCCCGCTGCCGATCGCGCAGGCCGGCAGGTCGTAGGGGCCCGCGGTGAGCGGCAGCCCCGCGGGCAGCCCGAGCATCCGGGCGCCCTCCTCGTCCAGCGCGAGCACGGTGTGCGGGGCGGCGGGCTCGGGCAACAGCCGGGCCGCGTCCGCGACACCGCAGGCGGCCAGCGCCTCGGGACGGTAGGCGCGGGTCGCCGGGTCGAGGAACGGGAGGGTGGCGTCGGACGCGTCGACCGCGACGGTTCCGGTCAGCCGCTGGGCGACGGCGTCCACGCAGTACCCGGCGACGGACGCCCGCTCCAGCGCCTGCGGTTCGTGTCTGCGCAGCCAGGCCAGCAGCGGTGCGTGGCAGCCGGGGAAGAGGCCCGAGCCGGTGTGTGCGAAGACCGTGTCGACGGTCTTGTCGGCGCGCCACTCCTCGACGATGTCCGCGGCCCGGCCGTCCATCCAGGAGATCATCCGCCGCACCGGCCGCCCGTCCGCGTCCCGCAGCCACAGCCCGTCTCCCTGCCCGGTGAGCGCGAGCGCGGCGGGCGGCCCGGGCAGGGCACCGGCGACCTCGCGGACCACGGCGGCCACGCTGTCGAGCACCTCGTCGAGTTCCTGCTCGACGACGCCGCCCGGGCCGCGCAGCAGCGTCGAGCGCCGGGAGGCGGTGTGCAGGGCCCTGCCGTCGCGGTCGAAGGCCACGGCCTTGGTGACGGAGGTGCCGATGTCGACACCCACGACGACCCCCGCGGCGCTGCTGACCCTGCCGACGCCGCCGGTCCTTCCGGCCCTCCCGGCGCTTCCGGCTCCGTCGGCCCCGCCGATCCCGTCCGCCCCGCCGACTCCGCCGCTCCCGGCCATGGCCGCCGCCTCCAGACACCCTCGTCCACACATGTTCGCTGTTATATTTATAGCGCTCCACGTGAAGAAGCAATGGCCGCGTCCCGGCCGACGGCGGCAACGGGCCGGCGCCCGTGCGCACGGCCCGGCGCCGCCCCCGAATCCTCTGGAGGATGAATGGCCGCCCGGCTCCTGCTCGTTCGCCATGGTCAGACGGTCTGGCACGCCGAGAACCGGTACGCCGGGTGCTCGGACGTGGCGCTCACCGAAGCCGGGGAGCGGCAGGCCGACGCACTGGGGGAGTGGGCGGCCGGCCGGGCCGTCGACGCCGTCGCCTGCTCGCCGCTCTCCCGCGCACGCCGCACCGCCGAGCCCGCCGCGCAGGCGCTCGGACTCGTCCCCGAGGTCCACGAGGGCCTGCGCGAGCTGGACTTCGGCTGGGCCGAGGGCCGCACGATCGAGGAGATGACCGCGGAGAACCCGGAGGCGGTCCGGGCCTTCCGTGCCGACGCCGAACGCGGCGCCTTCCCCGGCTCCGAGCGGCCCTCCACGGTCGCCGAGCGGGTGTGCGCCGTGCTGCGGCGGCTCGCCGTCGCACACGACGGCGGCACGGTGCTGGTGGTCGCGCACAACAGCGCCCTGCGCATCGCGCTGTGCGCACTGCTGGGCATCCCCGTGGGGCGCTACCGGCTGGTGCTGCCGCGGCTGGAGAACGCCGCCGTCAGCGAGATCGAGGTGGACGGCGCGCGCACGGCGCTGCGCTCCCTCAACGTGCCCACGGCGCCCGGTGGTTCGTCCGCCGGCCGGGAGGGCGCGTGACGCCCGCGGGCGGCGGCGGGGGCGGCGCGGGCCCGGCCCGTTCGCAGCAGGACCGGCGGCAGCTGATCGCCGAACAGGTGGTGCGGCACGGCACCGTCTCCGTCGCCTGGCTCGCCCGGACGACCGGGGTCAGCGTGATGACCGTGCACCGCGATCTGGACGCGCTGGCCGGGCGCGGTGTGCTGCGCCGCTTCCGCGGCGGCGTCTCCGCGCTGCCGACGAGCGTCTTCGAGAGCAGCCTGGACTACCGCGCCGGGGTGCGGGTGGCCGAGAAGGACGCGCTGGCCCGGGCCGCCGCCGCACTGGTGGAGCCCGGCATGTCCGTGATGCTCGACGACTCGTCCTCCGCGCTGGCGCTGGCCCGGCTGCTGCCCGGCAAGGTGCCGTTGACGGTGCTCACCAACGCGCGCCGGGTGATCGACGTCCTGGCCGACTGCGAGGAGATCCGGCTCATCGCCCTGGGCGGCGAGTACTCGCACACCCACGACTCCTTCCTCGGCGGGGCCTGCGTGGAGTCGATCGAGGCGCTCTCGGTCGATCTCGTCGTGGTGAGCACCTCGGCGATGAACACGCGGCTGACGTTCCACCAGGAGCCCGATGTGGTGCTGGTCAAGCGGGCGATGCTCGCCTCGGCCGCGCGCCGGGTGCTGCTCATGGACCACTCCAAGATCCCGCGCACGGCGCTGCACCGCGTCTGCCCGGTGGCCGGGTTCGAGCACGTCGTCGTCGACGAGGGGGTCGACCGGGGGCTGGTGGCCGAGCTGCGGGAGCAGGTCGCCGATGTGCGGGTGGCGGCCCTCGACTGAGGTCCGGTTCTCACACTCAGGATGTGAAATTAACATGGTGAGTGATGCGGTGTCGCGTGGCCTGTCGGCGGACGCCACACGCTGCCGGCGCCGAGCCGTGTGTACCGACGGCTGCCCACGGCCTTCACCGGGCCTGCGGCTCCTGCGGCTTCTGCGGCTTCTGCGGCTCCCGCGGACCCCGTGGCCTCCGTGGTCACCGGGGCTCCCGGGGGCTTACCGGTCCCCGTGGGGCGCCCGGAGCGGCACGGCGCCCGTGGCTCACGCGACTCCCCGTGTCTTCCCGTTCGAGAGGAACCGCCCGTGACCAGTCCCGATCCCCAGCCCGCCGGAGCCCCTCCCGCCGGGTCCGCCGTCCCCGTCGTGGCCGGCGTCGACGTCGCGACGGCCACCGTCCGTGTCCTGTGCGTCGACGCGCACGGTACCGTGCACGGCCGCGGCGACGCCGAACTCCCCCCGCCCGTACGGGAGGCGGGCGGCGCCGGCCGCAGCGAGCAGGACGCCCGCAGCTGGTGGCCCGCCGTCGCCCGGGCGCTGCGCCGGGCCACCTCCCAACTGCCCGCGGGCGGCGCCGAGGTGCGGGCCGTCGCCGTCAGCGCCACCTCCGGCACCCTCGTCCCGGCCGACGCCGACGGCGCCCCGCTCGGCCCCGCGACGATGTACGACGACCGCCGCGCCGCCGACCTCAACGCCCGCGCGCAGCAGGCCGGTTCCCCGCGGTGGGCGGCGCTCGGGCTGACGGTCGGCCCGACCGCGGCGCTCGGCCGCGTCGCCTGGTACGCCCGGCACGCCGCCGAACAGCCGGGCACGGCGCGGATCCTGCACACCCCGGACCTGCTCGTCGAACGGCTCACCGGCGGGCGCGCCGTCACCGACTGGAGCCACGCGCTCAAGACCGGCTACGACCCGCGCGCCGGGGAGTGGCCCGCCGAGGTGCTCGACGCGCTCGGCGTACCCGCCGACTGGCTGCCCGAGGTCCGGCCGCCCGGCAGCCTCGCCGGCACCGTCTGCGCCGAGGCCGCCGAGGAGACGGGGCTGCCGGCCGGCTGCGAGGTGCGGCTCGGAATGACGGACGGCTGCGCCGGCCAGCTCGCCACCGGTGCCGTCCGGCCCGGGGAGTTCGTCGGCGTCCTGGGCACCACCTATGTGCTCAAGGGCGTCACCCGCGACCTGGTCACCGACCCCTCCGGCGCCCTCTACAGCCACCGGCACCCCGACGGCTGGTGGCTGCCCGGCGGTGCCTCCAACACCGGAGGCGAGGCCCTCGCCGACACCCCCGCCGCCCGGCTCCCCGCCCTCGACGCCGACGCCGGACGGTACGGGCCCGCACGGGGCCTGTGCTACCCGCTGCGCCGCGAGGGGGAGCGCTTCCCGTTCGTGTCCGGTGCCGCACGCGGCTTCACGCTCGGCCCCGACGGGCCGCACGGCGCCGGTGGCGGCCAGGAAGCCGTCGAGCTGCACCGGGCCCGGCTGGAAGGCGTCGCCTTTCTGGAGCGGCTCGCGCTGGAGCGGATCGGGAAGCTGGGCGTCACCGTCTCCGGGCCGCTGCACACCGCGGGCGGCGGCAGCCGCAGCGCCCTGTGGACGCGGATCCGGGCGACCGTGCTGGGCATGCCGCTGCGCGTCGCCGACCGGGCGGAGACCGCGTTCGGCGCCGCCCTGCTCGCCGCCGCCGGCACCCTGCACCCCTCCCTGGAGGCCGCAGCCTCGGCCATGGCACCGGCCGGCCGCCTCGTCGAACCCGTACCGGCGGAGAAGGACGCGCTGGACGCCTCCTACGCCCGCTTCGTCGCCGAACTGGAACGCCGCGGCCTGCTGGGCCCCGGCTCGGCGACGGGCTGACGGACAGCGGGGCTGCGCCGCCGCGGCCGTCACCCCGGTTGCCTTTCCCGGCTCGGGTACCTGCGCGGGCCCGGCCTTGGTGTCTGCGCGGGCCTGGCCCGGGGCCTGTGCGGCCCCGGCCCCGGGTGCCTGTGCGAAATCCGTGCCCCTCCCGGCTCGGGTCCGCTCGGCCCGGCCCGGCCCGGCCCGGCCAGGGCGGTGGGCGGCGGGCAGCCGGTCGGCTCCGGTGCCTGTCGGCCGGGCCGGTGCGCGGCCGTCGGTCCCGTGCGGGGCGCGGACGGTGGAGGGTGCGCAGCCGGTCCGGCGCGGTCCCGTGCGGGGTGCGGGCGGCCGGGCCGGTGCGCAGGCGTCGGCCCCTGCGGGGTCCGGGTGGTAAGGGGCGGGCAGGCGGTCCGGCCCGGTCCTGGGCCGGTGCGGTGGGTCAGTCCGGTGCGGGTCCGTCGCGTGGGCGTGGCGGCAGCCAGATCGCGACCGCGACGGCCGCCAGCACGATCAGGCCCGTCAGGGTCAGCATCGCCGTGCGCAGCCCGTCGGTGAACGCCGTCACGACCGCGTCCCGCAGCGCCGGGTCCGCCGTCCTGGCACGGGCGGCGGCCACCGTGCCCGGTGCGTCGGGGCCGCGCAGCGGCGCGGGCAGGTGCGCGGTGAACACGGCCGTCACCAGCGTGCCGGTCAGCGCGATACCGAGCGCGCTGCCCAACTCCCGGGCCAGGCTCTGGAGTCCGGACCCGGTGCCGGCCCGCTCGGGCGGCAGGGACGTCATCATCGCGTCGGACAGCAGCGGTGTCGCCATGCCGCAGCCCAGCGCGGTGACCGTCGCGCCCAGCGCGTAGAGCGCGTAGGGGCTGTGCGCGTCCACCGTCGCGACGACGCCCAGACCGGCGGCGAGGACCAGCATGCCGCCCGCCGCGGTGCCGCGCCGCCCGGCGGCCCGCTCCAGCAGCAGCCCGCAGCGCGGCCCCGCGAGCAGCGCCACGGCCATCGGCAGCAGCCGCACCCCGGCACCCAGCGGGCCGTACCCCTGCGCGTACTGGAGGTACTGGCCGTTCAGATAGAACAGCCCGAACATGCCGGTGAACAGCGCGGCCATGCCCAGCGCCCCGGCGCGTACGGCGGGCCGCAGGAACAGCCGCGGATCCAACAGCGGGTGCGCGGCGCGCAGTTCGTGCCGCACCCACCAGACGAGCAGGGCGGCGGCGACGGCCAGCGCACCCAGCACGGCGGGCGACGTCCAGCCGGACTGCGGCCCGGAGACGATGCCGAACAGCAGCGCGAGGAACCCGGCGGTGAGCAGCGCGGCACCGCCGGGCGCCACGGGCCGCTCGTGCCGGGGCGCGACGGGTGCCGCCCAGGCGGCCAGCGCGAGCGCGCCGAGCGAGAGCGGCAGCAGACACACGAAGAGGCTGCGCCAGCTTCCGTACTCGATGGCGGCGCCCCCGCCCAGGTTGCCGAGCACGGCAGCCAGCCCCGTCATCGACGCCCAGACGGCGACGGCCCGCTGCCGCCGCTCCGCCGGCACACCGTCCACCAGCAGCGCCAGCGTGTTGGGCAGCACGGCGGCGGCGCCGACACCGCTGAGCATCCGGCCCGCGATCAGCACGCCCACGTGCGGTGCCACGGCGCACACCGCCGAGCCGAGCGTGAAGACGGCCATGCCGCACAGCAGCGTGCCCTTGCGCCCGCGGCGGTCGGCGAGCGCGCCGGCCGGGATCAACAGGCAGGCGAACACGACGACATAGCCGTCCACCACCCACACCACCTGGGCCGCCGACGGGTGCAGCGCGCTGCCGGACAGCGCCGGGATGGCGAGGTTCACCGCCGAGACCATCCCGACGACGAGCGTCACGCACAGGCACATCCCCGCCGTCAGCGCCGCACCGGCCCCGCGCGCCGCGCCGCGCGGCAGCGCCTGCTCGCCGGCCGTCACGGCCGCTCCATCCGGGCGCGGAGCATCAGCCGGTCGCCGCGGATACGGATGTACTCCAGATCGGCAGGGCTGCCGTCGGCCAGATACGTCAGCCGTTCCAGCGCGAGCACGGCGCCGGACCGCTCGGGCACCGCGAGCACGGCACGGGTCGCCGGGTCGGCCGCCAGCGCCTGCACGGTGATCTCCGCGTGGCCGAGCCGGACCCCGGAGACGGTCTCCAGCAGCCGGAAGACGTCGCGGTGCTCCAGCGTGCCGCGCTCCAGCTCCAGCAGCGGATCGCCGATGCGCGGCAGCAGATACGTGGTGTCCAGCGACAGCGGCACCCCGTCCAGCCGCCGCAGCCGCTCCAGGTGGACGACCTCGCCGTCCTCGGGCACGTGCAGCCGGCGCGCCACGGCGGCCGGCGGGCGGACCCGCCCGGCCGTGCGGATCTCGTTGACGACGCTGCCGTGCCGCTGGAGCACCTCGGCCAGCCCGGCCAGCTCGTCCAGCGGATGCTCGTGCACCCGGCCGGTGACGACGGTGCCGACGCCCCGCCGCCGCTCGACGAGGCCCTCGTCGCTCAGCAGGCCGAGGGCCTCGCGCACGGTGTTGCGGCTGACGGAGAACTGCGCCACCAGTTCGCGTTCGTCGGGCAGCAGCCCCTGCGGGAACGAGCCGGCGAGCACCTGGCCGCGCAGCACATGCGCGACCCGGCGGGCCCGGTCGGCCCGGGGAGAACTCGATTCCATGGGGGCCGACGCTAGGCGAGCAGTGTTGCCCGCGCGTTACGCCACCCGTCCTGACCTGCGACAACGCTCTGATCAGCGGAGATGTGGCGGAGAGCGGGAGTTCCGCCACCCCTGCGCGGGGCACCCGCCGCTCCCCGCCCGCACGCCCCTGCGACGGGCCGCCCGCCCGCCGGCGGAACGGGCCGCCGGCCCGCCGCTGTGACCGGCCGCCCGCGCGCCGTCAGAACGGGCGCCAGCGGACCGTCGGGTCCGCGTCCCGCAGCGAGGCGACCCGGCGCAGGAACTCCGCGCGGGCGGCCGGGTTCCCGGGGGCGTGCTGGGCGACCCACGCGCAGCTCGCCGTCTCCCGCGCCGCACGCAGCAGCGCGCACCCCTCCCACTCGCGCACGTCCCAGCCGTAGGTCCGGCAGAACGCCGTGTACTCGGCCTCCGGGAGCCCGTAGCGGTCCAGGCTCAGGGCCATCACCACCAGGTCGTGCTCCCGCAGGTCGGAGGAGAAGGTCTCCAGATCGACCAGCAGCGGGCCCTCGGCGGTGACGTGCACATTGCGCGGCAGCGCGTCCCCGTGCACCGGCCCGGGCGGCAGCTGCGGCACGAGGCCGGGCAGCGCCGCCGTGATGTCGTCGCGGCGGGCACGCAGGAACGCGGCGTCCTCCGGCGGCACCGTGTCGCCCGCCAGCCGCAGCCAGCGTTCGACGCCGTCGAGCAGGTTGCGCGGTGGCAGCCGGACGGTCGGCTCCGGCAGGGCGTGGACGAGGCGCAGCAGCCCCGCGAGGTCCTCCGCGTCGGCCTTGCGCACCGCGGGGGGCAGCCGCTGCCAGAAGGTGACGGGGTGGCCGTCGACCAGCCGGGCCCGCGGGTCGGCCGCGCGGACCGCCGGCACCTTCTGCTCCTCCAGCCATGTCGCCACGCCCAGTTCGCGTTCCGCCCGCGGGAGGAGCGAGGCGTCGCGTCCGATCCGCACGACCCGCTCGCCCAGCGCGAACACCGCGTTCTCACCCAGCGACAGCAACTGCGCCGCACCGGCCGCGCCGCCCCCGCTGCCCGGGCCGTCCCCGCTGTCCCGGCCGTCCCCGCTGTCCGTGCCCGTCGCCGCGGCCAGTACCGTCCGTGCCCGTTCCTCGGTGAATGCCTCGCCGGTCGCCATCGCCGCCGTACTCCTCGTCTCGCTTTGTGCTGCACGGGCCGCGCGGGGCCCGGACGCCGGCGGGATCACCGCGCGCCGAGGCTCCGTTGTACCCGGAGCGGGAGTCCGGCACCGCGCCGGACCTGCCGGACAAGGCTGTCAGGCGGGCTCCCGGCAGGTGACGGCGACCCCCGGCACATGCGGCGTATGTCTCACATGCCACCCGGAACCGTGGTGACGCCGGACGACTCTGCATCATTGACAAGCACGGTCAAAAACGGGCAGTTGGGAGCGGAAGTGCACAGCAAGGGAAGCAGGCGGCCGGGTGCCGTGGCGACGGCGGCCGCGGCGGGAACCGTGGTCGTCGGTCTGCTGACGGCGTTCGCCGGTACGGGCGCGGGTGCCTCCGCGTCGTCCCGGCATCCGGGGTGGGAGCAGAGCCTGCGTGGGGGGCCTGTGCAGCCGGGGGACGGCAAGGGGAGCGGGGCGCCGAGCGCGAAGCCCGCGCCGTCGAAGGCGCCCCCGAAGGCCGGCCGCTCGATAAGCCACCACACGCGTGCGGGCGGCCACAGCGTCGCGCTCACCCTGGACGACGGGCCGCATCCGGAGTGGACCCCGAAGGTCCTGGATCTGCTGAGCGAGAACCACATCAAGGCGACGTTCTGTCTGATAGGCCCCAACGCCGAGGCCAATCCGCAGCTCGTGCGGCGCATCGTGGCCGAGGGGCACCGACTGTGCGACCACTCCGTCGACCACGACACCGGCATGGACCACAAGCCGGTCGACTATCAGCGGCAGCAGATACTCGGCGCCAAGAAGATGATCGACAAGGCGTCGGGCGGCGCCCGCGTCCACTACTACCGCGCGCCGGGCGGCGCCTTCACCCCGGCCAGCCGGCGCATAGCCGCAGGGCAGGGCATGCGTCCGCTCGGCTGGGTCGTCGACCCCGCCGACTGGGAGCGCCCGGGGGTGGAGGCGATCCTGGAGAACGCCAAGAGGCAGGTGGAGGACGGGGCGGTGGTCCTCTTCCACGACGGGGGCGGGGACCGCTCGGAGTCCTACGAGGCGTTGCGGCAGTTCATCCCGTGGCTCAAGGAGCAGGGTTACTCCTTCGACTTCCCCAAGGCGTAGTGCTCCTCGCGAAGTTGGCCGGTTCCGTGCGGTGCGCGAGGGCTTGACCGCGTACGGTCAGCCGCTAAAGTCTAGACCAATTTCATGCTCGGCCTCTTCAAAGGAGCTGACATGCACAAGAGACGGAAGATTGCGGCACTGACCGGCGCGGCCCTCGCGCCTCTCCTGGTCCTCGGCCTGTCCGTGAGCCCCGCCGGCGCACACGGCTGGATCACCGACCCGGCGAGCCGGCAGGACCAGTGCGCGGCGGGGACCGTCAAGTGCGGCGAGATCAAGTGGGAGCCGCAGAGCGTCGAGGGGCCCAAGGGGCTCAAGGACTGCGCGGGCGGCAACGAGCGCTTCGCCGATCTGCGCGACGACAGCAAGGGCTGGAAGGTCAGCGACGTGGGCAGCTCGGCCACGTTCAACTGGAACATTCCCGTCCCGCACGCCACGAAGAGCTGGCAGTACTTCATCGGTGACACCAAGCTGGCCCAGTTCGACGACGGCGGGGCCCAGCCCGGTGGGCACGTCTCGCACAACGTCGACTTCAAGGGCTTCACCGGCAAGCAGAAGGTGCTCGCCGTGTGGAACATCGCCGACACGGCGAACGCGTTCTACGCCTGCGTGGACGTCAACATCCGCTGATCCGGCGGGAAACCGGCACGGTGGGCCCACCCCGGCGGCGGGCCCACCGCGCCGGCGCCGCCGGGCTCAGCCCCGCAGCGCCGCCGAGACCTCGGCCGCCCACTTCCACGGCTCGGCACGGCCACCCGGCTGCGCATTGAAGAACTCCCAGCCGTCCACCCCGCCGAACCCCGGGTGTTTCCCGGCCAGTTCGCCGAGCGTCGCCGTCAGCCGGGGCAGCTCCACATAGCCGCTTCCCCCGTTGGCCGGATCCGTCAGCACGCCCGCCACGACCTTCTCCGGCGGAATCAGGCCGCGCTCCACCACGGCGTCGTAGCTCGCGGTGGACTCCATGCTGCCCCAGCCGTTGTAGAACTGCGCGTTGAACCAGGAGATCGCGTCGCCGCGGTCGCGGTAGAGCCGCTCGTAGTCGAAGCCGGACAGATTGCCGCCGCCGCTCAGCGCCGTGCCGACGGGAGCGAGCGTGAGCAGGAACCCGTCCCCGAAGTCCGCCCGCAGCGCGTCGACGAGCCGGGTTATGCCCTCCTGGGACATGTCCTCCTCGACGTCCAGATCGGCGCCGTCCAGCCGGTACTCCCGCAGGAAGTCGCGCAGCAGCGGGTAGTAGGTGTCGAACTCGTTGTCCAGCCGGGTGAAGCTGCCCTGCGCCGCGCCGCCCACCATCGCCAGCACCGGCACACCCGCGGCACGCAGAGCGTCCAGATCCCGCCACATCGGCGCGTACTTCTCCGCCTCCGGCGGATCGTCGTTCACGGTGACCGGCGGATGCGGGCCCCCGACATCGTTGAGATGCACCGCGGCGACGATCACATGCGTGGCGCCCGTCGCGTGCTCGGTCAGCCCGAGCGGCGAGACGTAGGCGTCGTCCGCGTACTGCGTCTGGTAGTAGACGACGACCCGGCCGCCCGCCGCCCGCGCCCGCCCGGCGGCCCCGGCCGGCAGCGCCCCGAGGCCCGTGAGCCCCGCCGCTCCGGCCACCGCCGCCGCCAGCACGCTCCGCCTGTTCACACCCGTCATGCCGTTCCTCTCCTGTTTCCCTCGCCCCGCCCGTCACCGGCTCCGGTCCACCGGATTGTGGGCACAACCACGCCCGCCGGAGAAGAGGGCGGAGCGGACCGGCCGCGACACCACCCCGGCCGCACGGCGCCGGCCGCCCGCCCGGAGCCGCCGACCGGCCCGGATGTGCCGGGGAGCGGGCACGGTTACACTCGACGCCATGCATCTGTTCTTCCTCTGACCGGACGACCGGACCGGGCTCGACCCGCCGGCCGGCCCCACGGGCACGGCCACGGCGCGCGGTCGCCGGGTCCGCACCGCACGTCCGGAACGGCCTCTCCGCCCCCGCGCACCCGTGCGCGCCGGGGCCCGTCCTTCAGGGAAAGAACCCATGCGCGACCGCGCTCAACTCGCGCTCGCCGACGTCTCGAAGGCGTACGGCGACCGCACCGTCCTCGACCAGGTGTCGCTGACCGTCCGCCCCGGCGAACGCGCCGGAATCGTCGGCGAGAACGGCTCCGGCAAATCCACCCTGCTGCGGCTGATCGCCGGCGTGGAACGGCCCGACACCGGGGAGCCGACCGTCCGCTTCCCCGGCGGCAGCGGATACCTCCCGCAGACCCCCGACCTCGACCCCGGCGCCACCGTGCAGGACGCCGTCGACGCGGCCCTCGCCGAACTGCGCGCCCTGGAGGGTGCCCTGCGCCGTGCCGAAGCCGGCCTCGGTGACGCGGGACCGGACGAACTCCACGCCTACGGCGAGCTGTTGACCGCCTACGAGCAGCGCGACGGCTACCGCGCCGACGTCCGCTTCGCCGCCGCACTGCACGGTCTCGGCCTGGGCCACCTCGCACGCGGCCGACGGCTGGGCACCCTCTCCGGCGGCGAACAGGCCCGGCTCGCGCTCGCCTGTGTGCTCGCCCCCGCCCCCGAACTGCTGCTGCTCGACGAGCCGACCAACCACCTCGACGCCCGCGCGGCCGCATGGCTGGAGGAGCAACTGCGTGCCCACCACGGCACCGTCGTCGCCGTCACCCACGACCGCGCGTTCCTCGACCGGGTCGCCACCACGATCCTGGAGGTCGACCGGGACACCCGCACGGTGACCCGGTACGGCGACGGCTGGAGCGGATACCGCGCGGCCAAGGCCGCCGCCCTGCGCCGTTGGGCACAGCGGCACCAGGAGTGGTGCGCCGAGGTCGCGCGCGCCCGCGAACTGGCCGACGCCGCGGAGCACCGCCTGCACCGGACGGGCCGGGACCCGGGGGAGGGGTTCGGCAAACACCGGCGCTCCCACGAGAACAAGCTGTCCGGGCGGGTGCGGGCGGCCGGGCAGCGGCTCGACCGGCTGCGCGCCGCACCGGTGCCCCCGCCACCGGAACCCCTGCGCTTCACCGTCCCGGAGTCCCTCGCCGGTACGGAGTCCCTCGCCGGTACGGAACCGCACGCGGGTTCCGGACCGCACATGGGCGCGGAGCCGCGCACGGGTACGGGGCCGCTCGTCGGCGGGGCGTCGCTCAACGGCGTCGGCCGGGTGCGGCTGGAGGGTGTCACCGTGGGCGGACGGCTGCGCGTCGACGTGCTCGAACTGGAGCCCGGGGCACGCCTGTTGGTGTCCGGGCCGAACGGCGCGGGCAAGACCACGCTGCTGCGGGTGCTCGCCGGCGATCTGACGCCGGACACCGGCACCGTCACCCGGCCCGCCAGGACGGCACTGCTGCGCCAGGAACTGCCCGCGGTGCCGACCGCGCCGTCACCGTCGTCACCGTCGACGCCGTCCTCGCCGTCCTCGTCGTCCTCGCCGACGGCGGTGCCGCTGCTGCACGCCTGGGCCGCCGGGCGGCCGGGGGCGCCCGAGGAGCACGCGGCGGAACTGCTCGCGCTCGGCCTGTTCCGGGCCGAGGACCTGACGGTGCCCGTCGCACGGCTGTCGGCCGGGCAGCGCCGCCGCCTGGAACTCGCCCGGCTGGTGGCCCGGCCCAGCGATCTGCTCGTCCTCGACGAACCCACCAACCATCTGGCCCCCTCCCTCGTCGAGGACCTGGAGGAGGCGCTCGCCGGCTACCCCGGCACCCTCGTGGTCGTCTCGCACGACCGCCGGTTCCGGCAGCGCTTCCGCGGCGAGCTGCTGGAGCTGAGCGGTGGGGCCGTCGTCGGGGGCACCGGTGGCACCGGAGCGTTCAGGACGGCGGCGCCGTGACGGGCGCCGCCGCCGGAACCCGGGCGGTTCAGGAGAGGGGTGCGCCGCCCGGGTCGTTCGTCCAGCGCAGCAGGGCGCCCATCCCGCCCACCGGGACGTCCCGTTCGCCGTCGGTCACCAGGACCTCGGCGTCCGTCGCGGCCGCGCTGCGCAGCAGGGCGTCGTCGGCGCGGGCCGGTGCCGGGTCGGAGGAGCCCAGGTAGCGCAGCTCCGAGCGGCGCACCCCGAGCTGGTCGGGGTTCTCGCCGACCCACACCTCGCGCCCCCGGTCGGTGCCGCCGGGCCCCATCAGCAGCGTCCCGATGCGGTGCTCGCGTGCGGCCTCCACCAGGTCGGGCACGTCCTCCGCTGTGCCCGCCGAGAGGCCGGGGGCGCCGGGCGCGTGCCCGGCACGCAGCCCGTCCAGTGCCTCGGCGGTGTGCCGCTGCGCGTAGTCGGCGCGGGCCTGCTCCGTCGCCTCGTCCAGCAGCTCGGAGTCCGAGCCGGCCGCGCGGCCCCCGTGCCGGGTCTCCACCGCCGCCTCCCGCAGGGCCGGGGGCAGCCGGTCGTGCACCGCGCGGCGCTCCCGGGCGTCACCGCACAGCACCAGGACGTCGGCGCCGGTCGCCGCGAAACGCTCGGCGACCGCGTCGGCGATCAGACCGGCGTTGGACTCCCAGGTCTCCTCCACCCGCAGCTCGAAGTGGCGCTCGGACATGTCGCCGGTCGCGGTGCGGTGCACCGGGTAGTCCGAGCCGAGCGCCTGCCCGGCCGGGCGCACCCCCTGGGAATCGCGCAGCTCCATGTCGGCACCGGTGCGGTCGATCCGCACCGTCAGACACAGCGGGTCCTCGCGCATCAGCTCGGGCAGCGGAGCCAGGTGGGGAAGCACCGAGTACGACGTGAGCGTCTGCTGCGGCGGCTGGGTCAGCGGCAGATCGAGCACGACCTCGCCCCGGTTCGCGAAGACGGCCCTGCCGTGCGGCTCGTCCTGCGGCCGGAACGCCTCCAGCCGCTCGGTGACGGCACGGGCCGTGCGGCTGTCGGCACCCTGGCCGATCAAGGTCTCGCCCGCGTCGCGGGCCGTCAGCCGCCGCTCGGTCCCCGCCGACTCGGTGGCCTGGGCCGTACCCGCGTAGGCCGTCGCCCACGGACCGCTGCGGGCGAAGAGAGGGGTGAGGGATTCGAGGTGCATGGTGCCTCCCTGCTTCGCGGCTGCTTGCGCAGTCCGCCGGGTACCCGGGCACGGGCCCCCGACACCGGCGGCGCCACGGACACCGCCGATGCCAGGGGGCCTCCGCCCTCCGTTGACCTTCGAGCCGCTCGAAGGCGCACAATCGCCGCCGTGGACGACACCGACCGGGCGCACCGCGCCACCCGGGACGCGCCCGCACGGGCCGGTACCGGAAACCTGATGAGCATCTCCGCCTTCGCCCGCCGCGTCGGCCTGGCGCCCAGCGCCCTGCGCTTCTACGACGACTGCGGCGTCCTGAGCCCCGCCGCCGTCGACCCCGTGACCGGCTACCGCTCCTACTCCCCGCAGCAGCACGACCGCGCCGTGCTGCTGCGGCGGCTGCGCACGGCCGGGCTGCCGCTCACCGGGGCCACCGCCGTGCTGGACGGCCCCCGCGACGGCCGGACCGTACGCGGACTGGACCCGGAACGCGGTCGCCGAGGGACTGCGGGCCACCGGCGCGCTGCCCGAGCGGGACGCCGAAGGACCGCTGCGCCGGCTGCTGGCCGCGCTGTGCGCCCGGGCCGACCTGGTCACGCTGGGCCTGCTGCTGCCGTCCTGGCTCGGTGACCTCGGTACCGAAGAGGACCGGACACGCTTGCTGACCGTCCTGAACATGGCACACGCCTCCCGCCGGCTGCCCGCCGAGGACCTCCGCACCCTCCGGGACGCACTCGCCGCGCTCTCTCCCGCGCCGCAGCAGGAGCCCGCCCCCACGAGCGGCTCGGCGACCGTTCCCGCGACCGGCTCCGCCCCCTGAGCCCGGCCTGTCGCGCCCGGGCGAGGAGCGCTCCGCCGAGCGGTTTCACCCTCGCCCCGCGGTGTCACCACGGGAACGGGAGGACGATCCCGAGGAGGCGCGAGCCATGACCACCGTTGTCGAGGAAATGCGCCGGACCCACCCGGTCGCACCGGATCCCGCCGTGGACGACGTCCTGGTGCGCTGTGTGGCCGCGTGCCAGTCCTGCGAACAAGCCTGCACGGCGTGCGCGGACGCCTGTCTGGGCGAGGACCAGGCGGACCGGCTGCGCACCTGTATCCGGCTCGACCAGCAGTGCGCCGACGTGTGCCACACCACGGCACGGCTGCTCATCCGGCACCACGACGGGCACGGCGGTTCCCTGGCGGGCCAGGCCGAACAGGGCGCCGTACGCGCCCAGTTGGAGGCGTGCGCCCTGCTGTGCGCGGCCTGTGCCCAGGAGTGCGAACGGCACGCCGCACACCATGCGCACTGCCGGGTGTGCGCCGCCGCCTGCCGCAGCTGCGAGGAGTCCTGCCGCGCACTGCTGGCCACCCTGGAGCACTGACCCCGACCCCCGCCCGGCCTCCGCCGGACCCCCGCCGGTGCCGGTCTGACCACGCCCGCCGGGTGAGCCGCCACGCGACCGCCGCGAGACCCCTGCCGGACCGCCGTCGCAGCTCTCCCGGGGCCGACCGACCGCCGCCGCAGCTCTCCCGGAGGCCGCAGGACGTCCCCGACGTGCGGCCCTCCCGTAGCGGGTGCGGCGTCCTCCGCCCCGGGAGTCGGCCGCCGGTCCCCGGGCGGAGGACGCGCCTCCGGCTGCCCTGAGTGGGGCGGACCGAACCCCGGGGTGGGGCAGCCCGAACCCCCGGGAGGTGGTGGGCCGAACCCTCTGGATCCGTGGCGGCACGATCGATCCGCGCCCGTGGCCGCACGAGCCTTGGGGCATGACGAGTGCACCGACCCCGTCGAATTCCTCGCCGTCCGCCCCGGGTTCGCCGTCCGCCCCGGGTTCGCCCCCTTCCCCGAGCCCGTCGGCCGAACCGGACGCGTCGCGTCCGCCCACCGGGCCGGGTGCCGGCCCCGCCGCCGGGCCCACCTCCGGCAGCCGGCTGGCGCTCGTCCTCGGCGAACCCTTCCGTGCCCGCACCTGGCGTCGGGTCGCCCACATCCTGCTGGCCGTTCCCGTCGGCCTGGTGTCGCTGCCGCTCGCTGCGGCCGGTGGCCCCGCCGGGCGCCTCCAGTACGGTCTGGCGCGGCTGCTGCCCGGCGTGGCGGGCGGGCCGCGCACGCCGGGCGGGCCGCGTGCGTTCGCGCACGCGCTGCTGGCCCTTCCGCTCAACGTCGTCGCCCTGATGACCACGTGCTACGGCTGGGCGCTCGTCCTGCTCAATCTGGCCTGGCCGCTGCGGCCCCTGGTCGGCATGCCGCTGCACGCGGAACGCTCCTGGGGCGGTCCGTCCGTTCTCGGCGCGTGGCTCGTCCACGCCGCGGGCGGGGGTGTGACCTTCCTGCTGGCGATGCCGTGGATCTGCCGCGGACTGGCCGCGCTCCAGGCCCGGCTCCTGACGAGCGTGCTCGGCGGACGGGGCGGCGCGGCCGGGACGACGGTGGTCCTCGCGCTTCTGGTGGCGGGAGGGGGTGCCGTGCTCGCCGTCCCGGTCGTCCACCAGCTGTGACCGGCCACCGCCCCGGCCGCTCCGGCCCCTCGCCCCTGGACGTGTCGGCGCCCGCGCCTACGCTGAGGACCGTGCCGTCCCTCCCGACAGCCCCGACCGCCGCCCCGGCGCGCCGGATCGCGGCTGCCGCGGCCACCGCTCTGCGCCCGGTGTTCGGGCTCGGGGCGCTCGCCCGGGTGCTGTACGCGCTGCTCGCGCTGCCGCTGGGGCTGCTCCTGCTGGCCCTCGTGCCGGTGGGGCTGCTGCTCGGTGTGCTGCTGTCGTGGACGGCGCCGGGGCTGTGGCTCCTGGCCCTCACCGTCCGGGGCGCGCTCGCCGCCGGTGCGCTGAACCGGGCGCTCACCCGGTGGCTGCTGGACGAGACGATCGAGCCGCCGCCGCACCCCGCGGGCCCCCGGGCGGGCGCGCGGCGGCGCGCGTTGCTGCGAAGTCGCGCCGGGTGGCGGGCGGTCGGCTGGTGCCTGTCCGGCTGGGCCCTGGCGCTGCCGCCGCTCGTCGCGGTCGTCGCCGGATACGTCTACGGCCTGCTGTTGCTGGCGCATCCGGTCCTGCGCCACTGGAACGTGCGTACCGTGCGCGAGCCGGACGGAACGGTCCGGCACGTCGCCCTGGAGATCGCCGACATCTCCTTCGACCCGTGGCCCCGCTTCCTCGTCCCCATGGCGGCCGGTGCGCTGCTGCTGGCCGCCGCGCCGCTCCTGCTGCGGTGGGCGTTCCGGCCCTACCGGTGGGCGGCGCGTGCCTGGCTGGGGCCCAGCGCGGCCGATCTGCGCATCCGTGCCCTGGAGGAGAGCCGTGCGCTGGCCGTCACGGACTCCGCCGCCACGCTGCGCCGGCTCGAACGCGATCTGCACGACGGCACCCAGGCCCGGCTGGTGGGCCTGGGGATGCATCTCACCCTGCTGCGCGAGCTGCTCGACAGCGGCGCCGGCCCCGAGCGGCTGGGCACGGTCCTCGACACCGCCCGGGAGAACGCCCATTCCGCCGTCGTCGAACTGCGCGATCTCGTCAAGGGCATCCACCCGCCCGTGCTCGACCAGGGCCTGGACGCCGCGCTGTCCACCCTGCTCGCCTCGGCGCCGCTCCCGGCCGAGCTGACCTGTGCGCTCCCGCGCCGCCCCGGCCGCCCGGTCGAGGCCATCGCGTACTTCTGCGCCGCGGAACTCGTCGCCAACGCCGTCAAGCACAGCGGCGCGCAGAAGCTGGCCGTCGACGTCCGGCTGGACGCGGAACAGCTCGTGCTGACCGTGCGCGACGACGGACGCGGGGGAGCGGTGGTCGGCGCCGGCAGCGGGCTGAGCGGGCTGCGCGCGCGGGCGGGCACCGTGGACGGAACCCTGGAGTGTGCCAGCCCACCGGGAGGCCCTACGGTGGTCACCGTCCGGCTGCCCGCTTCCGGTCTGCGGAAGTGACGGGCGGCATGCGGCAGTCGGCCACGGGCGCGTGCACGGTCGGGCCCGCTCCGGGCGCCGGGAAGGACACCACAGCGGACGGGGGAGCCGGGCCATGCGCGTCGTGATCGCCGAGGATTCCGCGATTCTGCGGGACGGCCTCGCCCAGCTCCTCACGCTGCGCGGGGTGGAGGTGGCCGCCGCCGTGGACGACGCCGAGCAGCTGCTCGCCGCGGTCGGCACCCATCGCCCCGACGCCGCCGTGGTGGACATCCGGCTGCCGCCCGGGCACAGCGACGAGGGGCTGCGGGCGGCGGCCGAGCTGCGTGCCCGGCACCCGGGCACCGGCGTGCTGATCTTCTCCCAGTACGTGGAGACCCGGTACGCCGAACAGCTGCTGGGCGACGGCGCGGCCGGCGTCGGCTATCTGCTCAAGGAACGCGTCACGGACATCGGCGAGTTCACCGACGCGCTGCGCCGGGTCGCCGCCGGCGGCACCGCGCTCGATCCCGAGGTGGTCTCCCAGCTGTTCGGCGCCCGCCGCCGGGCGGGAGCGCTCGACGCCCTGACCCCGCGCGAGCGCGAGGTGCTGGGCCTGATGGCCGAGGGCCGCTCCAACCAGGCCATCGCCGCGGGCTTCGTCGTCTCGGAGCGCGCCGTGGAGAAGCACATCGCCAACATCTTCGGCAAGCTCGGCCTTCCTCCGACGGAGACCGGGCACCGCCGTGTCCTGGCCGTGCTGCGCTACCTGGAGAGCGGCTGAACCCGGCGCGGCCCGCCTCCTCGGTCAGGAGTTCGTCAAGTCACCCATAACGCAGGGGAGTTGGGGAATTCTCCCCTGGTGGCGGGAGGCGACACCGGGGGTGGGACATGACACAGACGGGTGCGCGGCGGTGCGCGGCGGCCGATGCGAGGGATCCGACACCGTGCGAGGGACGGGCCGACGCCGTGGCCGTCCTCGACGCGGCGGGACGGCAGCTCACCGGCTGCGTCCACCACGGCGCCCGGCTGCTGGCCAGCCTGGACGGCGGCCGGCTGCACCCCTCGGCTGCGGCGCTGCCCTGGGCCGTCGAGGTGTACTGCCGGGCCGCCGAACTGCCGCCGTCCCCCTGGATCGTGGGGCGCTGAGCCGCCGGCGCAGCGGGGCCGCGGTCCTCGCGTCGCTCTCGGCAGCCGGCGGTGCGTGATGGTGGGATGCGGGCAGGGAGTCCGGCAGGCTCCCGCCACCCCGCGCGAAGGAGAGACGGCATGTGCCCCGCTGACACCGGCGAAGGCGCCGGAAACACCGAGTACGGCAGGAAGGCGTTCAAGCGGTCCAGGAGCCACTTCGCGGACCGGATCACCGCGGACGGGCGGGACGGCTGGCCCGTGGAGGCGGGCCGCTACCGCCTCGTCGTCAGCCGTGCCTGCCCCTGGGCGAGCCGGGCGCTGGTCTCCCGGCGGCTGCTGGGACTGGAGAGCGCGCTGTCGCTGGCCGTCGCCGACCCCATCCAGGACGACCGCAGCTGGCGCTTCACCCTCGACCCGGGTGACCGCGACCCGGTGCTGGGCATCCGCTTCCTGCACGAGGCGTACGACAAGCGGGAGACGAACTATCCCGGCGGGGTGAGCGTCCCCGCGATCGTGGACGTGCCCAGCGGCGAACTCGTCACCAACGACTACCAGCAGATCACCCTCGACCTGGCCACCGAATGGTCGGCGCTGCACCGCCCCGGCGCACCCGACCTGTACCCCGAGGCGCTCCGCGACGAGATCGACGAGGTGGCCGAGGGCGTCTACCGGGACGTCAACAACGGTGTCTACCGCGCCGGGTTCGCCACCGGCCAGGAGGAGTACGACAAGGCGTACGCCGATGTCTTCCGCCGGCTGGACCTGCTCTCCGAGCGGCTGCGCGACCGCCGCTATCTGGTCGGGGACACCCTCACCGAGGCCGACATCCGGCTGTTCACCACGCTGGTCCGCTTCGACGCCGTCTACCACGGCCACTTCAAGTGCAACCGGAACAAGCTCGCCGAGGACCCGGTGCTGTGGGCCTATGTGCGCGACCTGTACCAGACGCCCGGCTTCGGGGACACCGTGGACTTCGACCACATCAAACGGCACTACTACGTCGTGCACACCGGCATCAACCCGACCTCGATCGTGCCCGTCGGCCCCGACCTGTCCGGCTGGCTGACGCCGCACCACCGCGAGCAGCTCGGCGGCCGGCCGTTCGGTGACGGTACGCCGCCGCCCCCGGTGCCCGCCGGTGAGGAGGTTCCCGCGGGTCACCGGCCCTGAGCGCCGGCCGCCCCGCGGGCCGCTCCTCCCGGCGGGGGCGCCGCCGGCCCGCCGGGGCGTCCGTCGTCCGCGCCCGTGCCACCCGCCGCCGCCTCGGCGCCGAGCGGGAACGACAGCCACGGCACCCACCGCCGCCCGTCGTGGACCACCAGATCGACCGCCCGTATCCGCGCCCGCACCGGCAGGTGCCCGGCCAGCCGGGCCTCGATCGTCCGGTGCACGGCCGCACCGCCGGTGTTGGCGACGGTCAGATGCGGATCCAGCTCGCCCAACAGCCCGCCGTACGGCGGGTGTTCCGGCCAGCGGGCGGCCACGGCCCGGGTGAGGGCCCGCAGCGGCGCCGCCGGCTCCGGCACCAGGTGCAGCACACCGGGGAAGCGACCGCAGCGCGCGAATTCCACGGTGAACGGCGGGTGCCCGGCGAACAGCCCGGCGAGGGCGGCGCGTTCGGCCGGGCCGACGCCGGAGCGGTGCAGGAAGGGGAAGAGCACGGTCAGATGGGCCGTGCCGCCGTGGCGCGCCGCGGTGTCGTACCGTGCCCGCCAGTGCGCCACCAGCGCGTCGGCCTCCGGCACCGGCACGCTCAGCGCCGTCGTCCCCACCGCGACCGGCCATCCCCCGCCGTCCTGCGCCCGGTCCTGCTCCGCCGTCGCCGCCGCCTCCTGTTGTGCCATGGCCGCACGGTAGGCCACGCCGTCGGCCGCCGTCCGCCCGGCCGCCGCCTCTCCGCACCCCCGTGTGCTCCCCGGGCAGCGCGAGCGGGGGCGGTCCCGCCGGGTCAGGCGCCGGGCACGCGGTCCAGGAAGCCGTGCACGGCGGTGATGCGGCCGTCCGCGTCCAGCGTGACGACATCGGACCCGGCGGCCGGCGAGCTGCCGTCGGCCGTGGAGACGAGGTCCCAGCTGAACCGGGCGATGTCGTGGTGGCCGTCGACGCCGCCGGTCATCCGGAACTCGCAGCCGGGGAACTGCTCGCGGGCCGCACCGATCGCGGCCGTCAGCTCCGCGTGGCCCCGCACCGAGGCCAGCGGATCGGTGTACGAGCCGTCCTCGGCCCAGGCGGCGGCCACGGCCGCGGCCCGGGCGGCGGCGTCCGGGGCGTTCCAGGCGGCGAAGTAGCGCTCGGCCGCCGTCTCGTAGATGCTCATGCCGGATCCTCTCCTCGGTGGCCACCGCTCGGTCGGCGGCCGGTGCACCGACGATGCCCCGGCGCCGGCCGCCGGGTCGATGACGCCCGGGGTAATGCCCGCCGACGGCCCCGCCGCTGCCGGCCACGGCGCGCCGTGTTAGCTTCCGCCGTGTGAAGTGACGAGCCCGCGGCGGTCCCGCCCACGCCCGCACCGGCCCCCGTACGAGCAGCGCTCCGGCCGCCGGTGCGCTCGGGCTGTCCGGGCCGGCCGCGTTCCGTGCCCCTGTTCACTTCACCGGAACGGAAAGATCCGTATGACCGACACCTGTGCACCTCCCGCCTCGGCCGCGGACGACGAAGCCTTCCTCGGCCGGCTCGCCGACTCCCTCGCCGCGCTGGGCCACGTCGAGGCCGTGACACTCGGCGGCTCCCGCGCCACCGGCACCCACGGCCCCGACAGCGACTGGGACGTCGCCGTCTACTACCGGGGCGCCTTCGACCCCGCCGCACTGCGTGCCCTCGGCTGGCCGGGCGAGGTCAGCGAGCTGGGCCTGGGGCGGCGGTGTGTTCAACGGCGGGGCGTGGCTCACCGTCGAGGGCCGGCGCGTCGACGTCCACTACCGCGACCTCGACGTCGTCGAGCACGAACTCGCCGAGGCCGCCCGAGGCCGGTTCCACTGGGAGCCGCTCATGTTCCATCTGGCGGGCATCCCCAGCTATCTCGTCGTCGCCGAACTCGCGGTCAACCGGGTGCTGCGCGGCTCGCTGCCCCGCCCCGGCTACCCGCGTGCGCTGCGCGACAGCGCCCCCGCGCACTGGCGGGAGACCGCCGGGCTGACCCTCGCCTACGCCAGGGCCAACAGCGCGCCCCGGGGCGGCCGTACGGAGGTGGCCGGGGCGCTGGCCGTCGCCGCCATGCAGACCGCGCACGCGGTGCTGGCCGCGCGCGGCGAGTGGGTCACCAACGAGAAGCGGCTGCTGGACGCCGCCGGGCTGCGCGGTGTCGACGACGTCGTCGCCGCGCTCGGCACGGAACCCGCCGGGCTGCTGCGCGGGATCGAGGCGGCCGAGGCGCTGTTCGCGCGGGCCACCGGCACCGCGGGCTGAACCCGCGCACGGCAGCGGGCGGCCCGGCGCCCCGGAGCGAGGCGCCGGGCCGCCCGGCGGGAGAAGAGCCGCGTGTGCGGGCGGTCAGGCGCGCCAGACCGTGGTCGCGTTGCAGAACTCCCGGATGCCGTGCCCGGCCAGCTCCCGGCCGTAACCGGACCGCTTGACGCCGCCGAACGGCAGCGCGGGGTGCGAGGCGGTCATGCCGTTGACGTAGACACCGCCGGCCTCCAGATCCCGTACGAAGCGGTCCACTTCGGCGTCGTCGTGCGTCCACACGTTGGAACTGAGCCCGAACGGCACATCGTTGGCGATGTCGATCGCCTCCTGGATGTCACTGACCCGGTACAGCGAGGCCACCGGGCCGAAGGACTCCTCGCGGTGGATGCGCATGCGGTCGGTGATGCCGGTCAGGACCGTCGGCTCGTAGTACCAGCCGCGGTCCGCTCCGCCGGGCCGCCGGGCGCCGCACAGCGCGGTGGCGCCCTGCGCGAGGGCGTCGTTCACCAGCTCCTCCAGATCCGAGCGGCCCCGCTCGCTGGAGAGCGGGCCGACATCGGTGGCCTCGTCCAGCGGATCGCCCACGGTCAGCTCCCGCATACCGGCCACGAACGCCTCGGTGAAGGTGTCGTAGACGTCCGTGTGCACCAGGAAGCGCTTGGCCGCGATGCACGACTGGCCCGTGTTCTGCACCCGGGCCGTCACCGCCGTACGGGCGGCGGCCGCCACATCGGCCGACGGCATCACGATGAACGGGTCGCTGCCGCCCAGCTCCAGCACCGTCTTCTTGACCTCGTCGCCCGCGATGGCGGCCACCGAGCGGCCGGCCGGTTCGCTGCCGGTCAGCGTCGCCGCGACCACCCGCGGGTCCCGCAGCACCGACTCGATGGCGCCGGAGGACACCAGCAGTGTCTGGAAACAGCCCTCGGCGTAGCCGGCGCGCTGGAACAGCTCCTCCAGGTACAGCGCCGTCTGCGGCACGTTCGAGGCGTGTTTGAGCAGGCCGACGTTGCCGGCCATGAGCGCCGGCGCCGCGAACCTGATCACCTGCCAGAGCGGGAAGTTCCACGGCATGACCGCCAGCACGGGCCCCAGCGGCCGGTAGTGCACCCGGGCGGAGACGGCGCCCGAGTCCCGGACGTCGGCCTCGTCCGGCCGCTCGTCCGCCAGGAGCGACTCGGCGTGCCGGGCGTACCAGCGCATCGCCTTGACGCACTTGGCCACCTCGGCGCGTGCGGCGGTGACGGGCTTGCCCATCTCCGTGGTGACCAGGCGTGCCACCTCGCGCTCGTCGAGTTCCAGCAGACCGGCCGCCGCCTCCATGAGTCGCGCCCGCTCGGCGAAGGACGTGGTGCGGTAGGCGCGGAACGCCGCGTCGGCCCGGGCGATACGGCGCTCGGTCTCCCGCTCGCTCAGCGGGTCGAAGGTCTTGAGGGTCTCGCCGTCAGCTGGGTTCACCGTCGCGATCGGCATGAGGAAACCTCTCGGGTCGGGTACGTCGTATCTGCCGGGTCCCCGGCTGCCGTGCCGGCACGCGGCGGGATGCCCGGCGGATACGCGGTGCGCCGGCTCACTCGTCGTAGCGGGTGGGCGGGAAGTCCCTGCGGTCCTTGCGGGCCTGCAACTGGTCGGGGTCCAGCTCGCCGCGCGCCAGTTCCCTGTCGACCTCGGCGCGCTCCGACTCGTACTGCCCGGACCGCCGCACGTCCTCGGTGCCGGGCGTCCGCCCCGTCGGTGTGCCCTCCGACGGCGGGGCCGCGGCGGGGACGTCCTCGGGGTCGTAGGCGTCCACCCCGTTCTCCACCCGCTCGGCCTCGGCGCGGCGCGCGAGCTGCTCGTCGTCGGGCTTCTGGGGCATTCCGCCGTGGAACTGCCGCTCTCCGGGACCGCGTGCCTGGTCGGGGCGGCCGCCTTCCTGATCCGGCTGGCGCTTGGACATGTGCGCCTCCTCACCTCGCGGTGATGTTGCGTCCTCTCCCCAGGGAACACCCATCCGGCGGGCAGCACCAAGCGGGGCCGACGTCCGATGCGTGTATGCGCCATGCACTCACCTGCGCGTTCCCGGCCGGGACGGGGGGCCTCTTCCGGTGGACGAGCGGTCCCGGTCGGGCACGGGAGGGGGCGTTCGCTCGTTGTGTCCGCCGGGGGCCGTCGTGCCTCCCGAGATCCGGACGTTCCGCCCGCACGAGGAGCCTTCATGACCGGAACCGAACACATCGGGGCCGCCCCCGCCGACGCCGCGATCCGCCTCGCCCTGCCGGAGGACCTGCCCACCGCCCTGCGCACGCTGACCTCGGCGTTCGCCGACTACGCCTTCACCCGGCACGTGGTCGCCGCCGACCGGCACGAGGAGCGGGTCGGCCGCTTCCAGGAGCTGTTCCTGACCCGGATCGGCATGGAGTACGGCCGGGTGTGGGTGGTGGACGGCGGTGCGGCGGCCGCGGTGTGGACGACACCCGAGCGGGACCCGGCCCCGGGGTTCGCCGCGATCGGCCCGGAGCTGGGCGAGCTCGCCGGGGACCGGGCCTTCGCCTTCGAGTCGGCCGAGCGGGCGCTGGCCCCCTACCGGCCCACGGAGCCGGCCTGGTTCCTCGGCACCGTCGGTGTCGCCCCCGACGCGCAGGGCCGGGGCCTGGGCAGCAAGGTCGTGCGGGCGGGCCTCCGCGCGGCGGACGAGGCGGGCCACCCCGCGTTCCTGGAGACGTCCAGCGAGCGGAACGTGGCCTTCTACGAGCGCCTCGGCTTCACGGTGACCGGCGAGGTCGACCTCCCGGACGGCGGTCCGCGCACCTGGACGATGCTGCGCCGGCCGGGCGTCTGAGCGCTCCCCGGTCGGCCGGGCGCCGGCGTCCCGCGTCTCGTATGCCGATCACCCTACGGGCACGTACGGCATCCACACGTACCCTCTGGGAAGCCTGTTCGAAAGAAGATGGGTGACGACCGAACCGACCGACAGACGAGGAGGGTGCCTGTGGACGCCAGCGCCCGTATCGAGGCCGTGTACGCCGACGTGCTGCGCCGCAATCCCGGCGAGGAAGAATTCCACCAGGCCGTGCACGAAGTGCTGCACAGCCTGGGCCCGGTGCTGAGCAAGCGGCCCGAGTACGCGGAGGCGAAGCTCGTCGAACGGCTCGTCGAACCCGAGCGGCAGCTGATGTTCCGGGTGCCGTGGACCGACGACAAGGGCGAGGTCCACGTCAACCGGGGCTACCGCGTCGAGTTCAGCAGCGCGCTGGGCCCCTACAAGGGCGGCCTGCGGTTCGTCCCGCACCTCGCCCTGGGCACCGTCAAGTTCCTGGCCTTCGAGCAGATCTTCAAGAACGCGCTCACCGGACTGGGCATCGGCGGCGGCAAGGGCGGCGCGGACTTCGACCCCAAGGGGCGCAGCGACGCCGAGGTCATGCGCTTCTGCCAGTCCTTCATGACGGAGCTGTACCGCCACCTCGGCGAGCACACCGACGTCCCGGCCGGCGACATCAACGTCGGCACCCGCGAGATCGGATTCCTCTTCGGCCAGTACAAGCGGCTGACCAACCGCTACGAGGCCGGCGTGCTCACCGGCAAGGGCACCGGCTGGGGCGGCTCGCAGGCCCGTACCGAGGCCACCGGCTACGGCACCGTCCACTTCGTCCAGGAGATGCTCGCCACCCGGGGCGAGGAGCTGGCCGGGCGCCGGGTCGTGCTGTCCGGCTCCGGCAACGTCTCCCTGTTCGCCATCGAGAAGGCACAGGCCCTCGGTGCGCACGTGGTGGCCTGCTCGGACTCCTCCGGCTACGTCGTCGACGAGCGCGGCCTCGACCTCGACCTGCTCAAGGAGATCAAGCTGGAGCGCCGGGCCCGGCTGGACACCTACGCGGAGGCCCGCCCGGCCGCCGAGTTCTCCTCGCGCGGCTCGGTCTACGACGTGGCCTGCGACATCGCACTGCCCTGCGCGACGCAGAACGAGCTGACGGAGAAGCACGCCGTCGGCCTCGTCAAGAACGGCGTCAAGGCCGTGGCGGAGGGCGCCAACATGCCCTGTACGCCGCCCGCCGTCGAGGTCTTCCGCGACGCCGGTGTCCTGTACGGGCCGGGCAAGGCCGCCAACGCGGGAGGCGTGGCCACCTCTGCGCTGGAGATGCGGCAGAACGCCGCCCGGGAGATCTGGGGCTTCGAGGAGACGGAGGGCCGGCTGGCCGCCGTCATGCGGGACATCCACACCGAGTGCGTCACCGCGGCCGAGGAGTACGGCGCCCCCGACGACTACGTGCTGGGCGCCAACGTGGCCGGTTTCCTGCGGGTCGCCGACGCGATGCAGGCCCAGGGCCTGGTCTGACGGCTGCGGCCTCCGCGGTCCCCGCGCGCCCGCGCACCTTCGCGGCCCCGCGCGCGGGGGCGGGGGCCGTCGGTGCGGCCGCCGGGAGCGGCCGGACAGCGTGGCGCGGCTGCGGCGACCGGGTCCGGGAGCGCCGGAGTTGCGTGCGCGCCGACTCTTGTGCGCCGGGTACGGACCGGGGTCTCGGCGACGGCGGGGGAGCGGGGCGGGTCAGGTCCGCCCCGGTGGTTGCGGCCGGGCTCCGAGGGTGGGCGGTTCGGCTGCGGGCAGGCCGCGCAGCAGGCTGTCCAGGAACAGGTCGAAACGTACGGGGGCGTCCCCGAGCAGCCGCTGTTCCTGCGCGCCGAGCCAGGTGACCAGCGAGGTGCCGAAGATGTACCAGCTGTGCAGCGCCGTCTCCCGGGAGGCGCCGGCCGCGGTGAAGGCGGAGACGACCGCGTCCTGCATCGTCGTGAACGCCCGTGAGTGGCGGTGGGGCCGGGAGACGCGGGTCGCATAGCCGGGGACGGCGAGGAATTCGTCGTGTGCGGCCCAGCCGAGCCGGGCCAGCCAGGAGCGCCAGTCGGCGGCGGTCGGCGGCTCGGCGGGCACGATCCTGTCCACGACCACTTCGCTGACCAGGTCGATGATCCCGTCCCGGCCGTCCACCCACCGGTAGAGCGCGGAGTGCGAGACGCCGAGCCGGGCCGCCAGTTCGCGCATGGACAGCGATTCCAGATCACCCGAGGCCACGGCGGCCCGCACGATCGTCTCTCGGCTCAGCCGCGCGGGCGGGCCGGGCCGCTTCCCGGGACCAGTCATGACCAGGACTTTACCGAGCCGCGGACGAGTGCTGTGCGGCAGGTGGTGACCACTGGTCTCTATTCGGTTAGGCTCACCTTAGTTTTGGTGAACTGGCGCTCGTCGGCGCTCCGGTGGGCCGACGGAAGGGAGCACTGTGTCCGGGGACGTGTCCGGTCGTGTGGCCGGTGAGGTGGCCGAGGAGGCGCCCGGGGAGGGGTCTTCCGGTGCGACGACGGGTTCCACGGGGGCGGGGCGTGCGCCCTCGCCCGCGCTGCGCATGGTGCTGGCCTGCGGTGCGCTGTTCCTCGTCGTGCTCGACGCGACGATCGTCTCGGTCGCCCTGCCCGCGATCGGCGGCCGGCTCGGCCTGGGCGGCGCGGGGCTGGGCTGGGTGGTCAACGCCTACACCCTGGCCGTCGCGGGTGTGCTGCTCCTCGGCGGGCGGCTCGCCGATCTGTTCGGGGTCCGCGCGGTCCTGGTGGGCGGGCTGGCGGTCTTCAGCCTCGGCAATCTGGGCTCGGCGTTGGCCATGGAGCCCGCCCAGCTGATCACCGCGCGTGCCGTGCAGGGGATCGGCGGTGCGCTGCTGCTCCCGGCGACCCTGACCGTCGTGCACCGGACCTACGACGATCCGGTGCGCCGCACCCGGGCGTTGGGCCTGTGGAGCATGGTCGGCGCGGTCGGCGCCGCCGCCGGGACCGTCGCCGGGGGATTCCTCACCGACAGCCTCGGCTGGCGCTCGGTCTTCTGGACGAAGGTGCCGCTCGGCGCGGCGCTGGCCGTCCTCGGGCTGTGTGTGCTGACCCGGCGGACCGCGGGGGCCCGGGCGCCGCGCCCCCGGCTCGATGTGCTCGGCGCGCTGCTGGTGACCGCCGGGCTGACCGCTCTCGTGTACGGCATCGTCGCCGTCCGGGACACGGCCACGCGCGGTGGGGCGCAGGCCGCGCTGGTGGCGGCCGTGGTGCTGCTCGGGGTGTTCCTCGTGCACCAGGCCCGCTGGGCGCCCGAACCGCTCGTCCCGCTGCGGATCTTCGCCCACCGCTCGGTCAGCAGCGCCAACGTGGTCGTCTTCTGTCTGGGCGTCGCCTACCTGGCCAGCCCGGTGCTGCTCGCCCTGTACCTCCAACAGGTGCTGCACTACAGCGCGAGCCGCGCCGGCTTCGGCTTCCTGCCCGCCGCGTTCGCGGTGATGCTCGGCGCCCAGCTGGCCGGGTGGCTCACCTCGCGCTGGGGTCCGCGCCGCACCGCCGTGCTCGGTACGGCGCTCACGGCCGCCGGGTTCCTGCTGCTGGCCCGGGTGGGGGAGCACAGCTCCTTCCTGCCGGACATCGCCGTGCCGTCGCTGGTCTTCGGGCTGGGCGCGGGGCTCTCGTTCACGCCGATCACGGTGAGCGCCACCAGCGGTGTCGACGCCTCGCTGACCGGTCTGGCCTCCGGGCTGCTCAACACCACGCGCCAGGTGGCCACCGCGCTGGGTGTCGCGGTGCTCTCGACGGTCGCCGAGGCACGGGGCGGCGCGGCGGGCTACGCGCTCACCTTTCTGATCAGCGGCGGCCTGGTGCTGCTCGGCACGGTGACGGCCCTGGTGTGGATGCCGGCGCCGGGGGCGTCACGTACGGCGGGGGAGGCGGGGGCATCGGGGGGCGGGCCGTCGTCGCGCGGTGTCAGGGGGTGAGGCCCGCGAGGAAGTCGCCCAGCAACGAGTTGTAGGTATCGGGGCGTTCCATGTTGGGGAAGTGGCCGGCGTTCTCGACGGTGGCGGCGCGGCCGTCGGCGACCGTGCGGACGAGGCGTGCGGACATCGCCAGGTGGTCGGAGGTGTCCAGCGCGCCGTCGATGGCCAGGACCGGGACGGTGATGTCCGCGGCGCGCTTCCAGGTGTCCTCGACGGGGACGCGGTGGTCCGGTTCGCCCGCGGTGTGCTTGGCGATGGTCCGCTGCGTCATCTCGCGCAGCCGGCGGAGCACCTCGGGATCCACGTCGGCCGTCTCGCGGTGGGGTCCGGCCGCGAACCGCAGATGGACGGCCAGCCAGCGCTCCGCGTCGCCCGCGGCCAGCGCGCGCTGCTGTTCGGCGAAGGCCGCCAGGTTCCAGGGGTCCTCGAACGTGGGCTCGCTCGTCCCCACCCCGGTGACCACCACCGCGCGGACCAGCTCGGGGTGTTCGAGCGCGGTGTCGACCGCGGTGGCGCCGCCCATCGAGACGCCGGCCAGGACCGCGGAGGGCAGATCGAGGTGGCGCAGCAGCGCGGCCAGGTCGTCGGTGGCGCGGAAGGGGCGGGTCGCGTTGGCGGATTCCCCGTGTCCCCGGGCGTCCGGGGTGATGACCCGGTACCGCGAGGCGAAGGCCGCCCGCTGGGCGTCCCACATGCCGTGGTCGGCGAAGCCCGCGTGGAGCAGGACGAGGGGCGGCCCGGAGCCCTCGTCGAGGTAGGCCAGGCGCCCGTCGGGCGTCGCGAACGAGGAGATCCGGGAACGTGCGTCACCGTCAGACATGACAACCAAGGTGTCATTTCTCTGGGGAGTTGGCAACCCAGGTGTCATCCTGGTGGGGTGACAGACGACACCGCCTCCCGCGCACCCTCCCCGGACCCGTCCCGAGCCCCGCTGCCTCCCGGTGAACTCGCCGCCCGGCTGGCCGAGGTCTACTCCCTGGTCGGTCCGCTCTACCGGCGGGCCCACCGCAAGATGGAACAGGTCGCGCCGACCGAGAGCCTCTCGGTCGGCATGCGTGCCGTGCTGGATCTGCTGCGCGAGCACGGGCCGCAGACGGTGCCCCAGATGGGCCGCGCCCAGGCGCTCAGCCGGCAGTTCGTACAGCGGATGGTCAACGACGCGACGGCACAGCACCTCGTGGAGGCCGTCCCCAACCCGGCGCACCGGCGCTCCCCGCTGATCCGGCTCACCGAGGCGGGCAGCGCCGCCGTCGGCGCCCTGCACGCCCGCGAACAGGACCTGTTGAGCCATGTCGGCGGCGAACTGACCCGCGAGGACGTCGAGTCCTGCGTCAAGGTCCTCACCCGGATGCTGGCGTTCCTGGACGACGTCGACGTGGACGTCGCCACCGACGAGCAGACGTAGGGCGCCGAACGGGCGCTGCGCGGCGGCCCGTTCAGCCGGTGGCGGCGAAACGGTCCAGGGCCGCCGTGATCCGTCGCCCGGTCTCCTCGGTGCCCAGGTGCCCGGCGTCCTCCACGACGGTCAGCTCCGCGTCCGGCCAGGCCCGGGCCAGCTCCCAGGCCGTCTCCAGCGGGCCGCCCAGATCGAGCCTGCCGTGCACGAGGACGCCCGGGATCCCGGCCAGGCGGTCCGCGTCCCGCAGCAGCGCGCCCTCCTCCAGCCAGGCGCCGTTCGAGAAGTAGTGCGCGCAGATCCGCACCAGCCCCAGCCGGTCGCGCGAAGGGCGGTCGCTGTAGGGGCGGGTGGCGCCGCCGGTCTCGCCCAGCAGCACCGTGTCCTCCCAGGCGCACCACTCCCGCGTCGCCCGCTCGCGCACCGCCGCATCGGGGTGGCCGGTCAACCGGGCGTAGGCGGCGGCGAGTTCGACGCCGCTCGCGTCGGCTGAGGCGCCGGCGGCCGTCCGGAAGCGTTCCCACTGGCCGGGGAAGTAGCGGCCCACGCCCCGGTAGAGCCAGTCGATCTCGCGGCGCCGGGTGGTGGTCACCGCCGCGATCACGATCTGCGACACCCGGTGCGGATGGGCCTCGGCGTAGGCCAGCAGCAGCGTCGAGCCCCACGAGCCGCCGTGCAGCAACCACCGCTCCACACCGAGGTGTTCGCGCAGCCGCTCCATGTCGGCCACCAGGTGCCAGGTCGTGTTGTGCCGCATGGGGGTGGCCGGGTCGCTCGCGTGCGGCGTGCTGCGTCCACAGCCGCGCTGGTCGAACAGGACGATGCGGTACCGCGCCGGGTCGAACAGCCGCCGCCACCCCACCCCGCAGCCGGACCCGGGGCCGCCGTGCACGACGAGCGCCGGCTTGCCCTCCGGGTTCCCGCACACCTCCCAGTAGACGCGGTTGCCGTCACCCACGTCGAGCATGCCGCTGTCGTACGGCTCGATGTGCCCGAACACCCGCCCACCCCGCTCCGTCGGCTCCGGCCGGGCCCCCGCCCGGCCGGGCCACGTTACGTCACGGGCACCCGCCCGGTCAGGCCGGTTGTGCGGCCCCGGCTGCGTCGGATGCGTCGGCTGCGTCGGCCGTCCACAGGTCGGGGCCGAAGACCTCGTAGCGGATGTTGCGGGCGGCGAGCCCGCCGGCCAGCAACTGGCGCCGCACCGCCCGCATGAACGGCAGCGGCCCGCACAGGTACGCGGTCGCGTGCGCGGGGAGGTCCAGCGCGGTCACGTCGAGGAGCCCCGAGTGCACCCCGGGCGTCTCGGCGCCGGGCCGCTCGTACCAGAACTCGCCCCGGCCGCCGGGGAGTTCACGCACCAGCCGGTGCATGTCCGTGCGCAGCGCGTGCGTCGCGGGAGAGCGGTCGGCGTGCAGCACCAGCACCTCGCGCTCGGAGTGGGTGGCCGCCAGATGCTCCAGCATGCCGACCATGGGAGTGCAGCCGATCCCCGCCGAGGCGAGCACGAGCGGGCCGTTCCCGTCCGCGAGCGTCACCTCGCCGAACGGCGCGGACAGCAGCAGCTCGTCGCCCGCGCGCACCGTCTCGTGCAGCAGCGTGGACACCTCGCCGTCCGGCGTCCGGCCCCCGCCGCGCAGCCGTTTGACGGTGATCCGGCGCAGCTCGCCGCCGGGGGCCGACGACAGGCTGTACTGCCGCAGCTGGTGCACCCCGTCCGGCATCCGCACCCGCACGCTCACGTACTGCCCGGGCAGCGCCGGGGGCAGCGGCCCGTCGTCGGTGGTGCGCAGCAGGAACGAGACCACGTCCGCCGTCTCCTCCCGCCGCTCGACGACCGTCCACGGCCGCCACGGGTGCCCGGGCCGCACCTGCGCCTCCAGATACAGCCGCGCCTCCTGCGCGACGAGGGCGCCGGCCATCAGCCAGTACACCTCGTCCCACGCCGCGACGACCTCGGGGGTGGCGGCCGGGCCGAGCACCTCGCCGATGGCCCCGAACAGGTACTTGTGCACGATCGCGTACTGGTCCTCGGTGACCCCGACTGCCGCGTGCTTGTGCGCGATCCGGGACAGCAGCGTGTCCGGCCGGGCCTCGGGGGCGCCCAGCAGCGCACCGGCGAAGGCCGCCACCGCCCCGGCCAGCGCCCTGCGCTGACTGCCGTCCGCCTGGTTCCCGCGGTTGAACAGGCCGTCCAGCAGATCGGGATGCTCGGCGAACATCGTCGTGTAGAAGCGGTGGGTGATCTCGTCCAGTGCTCCGGACACGGCCGGCAGGGTCTCTCGGACGACCGAGGCGGAGGAGGGGGACAGCATGACGGTGCTCCTTGCGGCAACGTGCGGAAACGGACGGACGACGGGCGGACGGTGCGGTGACGGCGGAGGCGGACGGCGCCCGGGAACGGCGGTCCGCGCGCCGTCGGTGCCCCGGCCGCTCGGGCGCCCGGTGGCCGGCCGGCGTGGCCGTCGGGGGAAAGCGGCACGCCGGCCGGCACCGTCACCGTGGTACCAGTGCACGACCCCGCCGCCGGTGCCGCTGCGGCGGATCGGGGACCAAGGTCCCGGGGATCCGGGACGGCCGGGCCCCGCGCGCCGCGCGCCGCCGGGACCAGTGGACCGCGGCGCGGGAAGAACCCGGCCGCGCCGCCCTCGGCGGGGGACCGGGGACCTTCGGCCCTGTCGGCGTGGCGAAGAATGTGCCTGACTGTCTGGTGCCGGTGCGCCCCTCCCGACCGTGGGACGCGAGGTGCGCGCACCGGCCCAGCTTCAGCACACAGCAGCTGCCGCACGCCCGCCCCGGCCCGCCGGGGGCCGGGCGCCGGCGCGGCGACCGGGAACCATCAGGGATGAGGCAAGGGTGAGCGGCACAGCCGGAGCGCGGCCCGAGGAAGGCCGCCCGATCAGGGTCTTCCTGCTCGACGACCACGAGGTGGTACGCCGAGGAGTGCGCGACCTGCTGGACGACGAGCCCGGCATGACCGTCGTCGGCGAGGCCGGCACGGCGGAGCAGGCGCTCGCACGGGTGCCGGCGCTCCGCCCGGACGTGGCCGTCCTCGACGTCCGGCTGCCCGACGGCGACGGGGTGACCGTCTGCCGCGAACTGCGCTCCCTCATGCCGGGACTGGCCTGTCTGATGCTCACCTCCTTCGACGACGAGGAGGCGCTGCTCGACGCCGTCATGGCCGACGCGGCCGGCTACGTCCTCAAGCAGATCACCGGCACCGATCTGATCACCGCGGTGCGCACGGTGGCCGACGGGCGCTCGATGCTGGACCCGGGGGCCACCGCACGCCTCATGGCCCGGCTGCGGGGACAGGCCGACGGAGGCGGCCGGGACGATCTGGAGGAGCTGACCGCCCGCGAGCGCGAGATCCTCGCGCTGATCGGGGAGGGGCTCACCAACCGGCAGATCGGCGCGCGGCTGTATCTGGCGGAGAAGACCGTCAAGAACCACATCTCCCGGCTGCTGGCCAAGCTCGGCGTGGAACGCCGGGTGCAGGCCGCCGTCATCGCCACCCGCCGCCTCGGCACGGGCACCGCCCCCACCGAGCGCCGCACACCCGCCGAGCGCCGCGCCCCCGGCGACCGGCGTACCCCCGGCGACGCGGGCACCACCGCCCGCCCGGCCCGTCCCACCGGCGCCCCGCTGCCCCCGTCCGGGATCCGGCCCCGCCCCGGCGGCGCGGCACCGTTCCCCGGCCGGCCCGGCTGAACCCCCGCCGCCGACGGCCGTCCGCGTCCGGGCCGAGCCCGGTGCCGACGGTCAGCGGCGGCCCGGCCGACGGCTCGATGGGACCCGCGCCGCCGCACCAGCCGCTCGACCGCGCCGTGCCGCCGGGGCAGCGGCGGGCGGCCGGGCGGCGGTATCGAACGGGTGGGCCGAAGAAGGGCGTGGGAACGGGACACCGGCGGAGCCGTCGGGTGACGGCGCCGGGTGCCCCGGGCCCCGGCCGTCCGCTCAGTCCGTGTCCAGGGGCGCCGACCAGCGCAGCCGGGTGCCGCCGTCGGGCGGGGTGGACAGTTCCAGGGAGCCGCCGACGCCGGCCGCACGGTGCTCCAGGTTGCGCAGCCCGCTGCGCCGGACCCCCTCGGGTATGCCGCATCCGTCGTCCGTGACGGTCAGGGTGACGTGGCCGCCCGCGGCCTGGAGGGAGACCTGGACGGCGCTCGCGCCCGCGTGCCGGGCCGCGTTGCTCAGCGCCTCACCGAGGACGGCGAGGACGTGGTCGGCCACATGCTCGGGCACATCCGTGTCCAGCAGGCCCTCCAGGGAGAGCCGGGGCGCGTATCCGAGGGTTTCCCGTGCCGCCTCCACCGCGCGGGCCGCCCGGGCGCGCAGCCCGTCGCCGGCCTTCTCGTCCTGGCGCAGCCCGAAGATGGTCGACCGGATGATCTTGATCGTCTCGTCCAGGTCGCTCACCGCGCGGGTCACCCGGTCCCGGGCGGCGGGGTTGTCCACGAGACGGGCGGCGCTCTGGAGCGTCATACCGGTCGCGAACAGCCGCTGGATGGCGAGGTCGTGCAGGTCCCGTGCGATGCGGTCGCGGTCCTCCAGGAGCGCGATCTGCTCGGCGTCCCTGCGGTGTTCGGCCAGCTCCAGGGCGAGCGCCGCCTGGCCGGCGAAGCCCAGCAGCGCGTCGGTCTCCTCCCCGGCGAAGACGGCCGAGCCCCGCTCCCGCGCCAGCAGCAGGACGCCGCGCACCACTCCGTCCCGCGCCCCGAGCGGCACGGCGACGGCGGGGCCGAGCCCGTGGAAGCGGGGCGGTCCCGCCGTGCAGCGCGGATCGTCCGCGATCCGTTCCGTCGCGGCGGGCGAGCCGGTGAGACAGGCGGTGCCGGAGAGCGTGCCCTCCAGCGGGACGGTCAGACCGAGCCGGGACGGCGCGTCCCGGCCGGCGGCGAACTCCACCGTGAGTTCGCTCCCGTCGCCCGCCGGTGTCGAGACGTCCGCCAGGGCCGCGCCGGTGATCTCCCGGGCGCGCTCGGCGATCAGCTCCAGCACCTCGACCCGGGGCAGGCCCGACAGCAGACCGCGGGTGATCTCCGCGCCCGCGCCCAGCCACGCCTGCCGGCGGCGGGCCTCCTGGTAGAGGCGGGCGTTGTCGATGGCGACGCCCGCGGCCACCGCCAGGGTGGAGAGCACCGCCTCGTCCTCGGCGTCGAAGTCCGAACCGTCCCGCTTGTCGGTCAGATAGAGGTTGCCGAAGACCTCGTCACGGACCCGCAGCGGCACCCCCACGAAGCCGCGCATCGGCGGGTGGTTGGGCGGGAAGCCGGACGAGGCCGGGTGGGTGGTCAGATCGCTCAGCCGCAGCGGCCGGGGATCGCGGATCAGCTCGCCCAGGATGCCCTTGCCGGACGGCAGCGGGCCGATCGCCTCGGCCTCCTCCTCGCTCAGGCCGACGGTGAAGAACTGCCCCAGCGTGTGCCCCTCGGGGCCGATGACGCCGAGGGCGCCGTACCGGGCGTCGACCAGGGCGACCGCTGCCTCGACGACCCGCTGGAGCACCTGGTCGAGGTCCAGCTCGCGGCCGACCGACAGCACCGCCTCCAGCAGACTGTGCACCCGGTCGCGGATGCCGCGGGCCCCCTCGATGTGCGCCTGGAGTTCGTCCAGGAGCTGGTCGAGCCGGAGCCGGGGCAGCCGCGAGGGTCTCTCGGCGGGCTCCTGCGTCACCGTCCGGTCACCTCCGTGCGTGTCCTGCCGCGGCCTCCGCGGACGGAAACCGCACGTCACGCCTACGGTAGCGGCCGGCCTCCGGCGCCTCGGAGGCAGCCCGGGCACCGGCCGGCGACCGGGCCCGGTCCCCGGCCGGTCCGGCCGCGGTTCACTCCGGCGTTCCGCCGCCCCGCTGCGCCCGGGGCGGGGCGCCGGCGGCGGTGCCGGGCTGCGGCACACCGCCTTCCAGCTGCGCGACGGTGCCGAGGGCCAGGGCCCGCAACCCGTGCCGGAGCAGCGGGGCCTGCCAGTCCGGCAGGAGAGCGGCGGCCTCCCGCGCCTCCACCCACACCGCCCGGACCGCTCCGGACCCACCCGGCGCCCCGGCCTCCGGCCCGGCGGTCGACCGCGGTTCCGCGTCCGGCCCGACCTCCGCCTCGGCGTCCGACCGGGGTTCCGTGCTCGGCTCGTCCTCCGGCCCCTCCGGCCCCTCCGGCCCCTCCGGCCCGTCCTTCCGCCCGGTGCCCGGGACGGTTGCCGCTTCGTCCGCTCCCGTCGGGCCGAACGCCCCGGAAGCGCAGCCCGGGTCCGTGGCCGGGTGGGCCGGGTCCGTGGCCGGTTGGTCCGGGACCGCCGTCGGGTGGTCCGGGTCCGCCGCGAACAGATGGGCGGTCAGGGCGCGTCCGCCGGGCGGGGCGGGCACACCGTCCACCGCGAGCAGCCTTCCCACCGGCGCGGGGCGGGTGCCGAGCGCCCGGGCCGCAGCGCGGGCGGCTCCCCGGGCCGGTGTCTCCGCGGCCGTGAGCGGTCCGCCGGGCAGCACCAGACCGCCGCCCGGTGCCTCGGCCGCGCCGTCCCCCCGCTCGTCCGGCCCGTCGGTGCCCGCCCGCACCAGCAGCACCCGGCCCCGCCCGTCCTCGTGGAGCACCGCGGCGTACACCGCGGGCGACGGCAGGAGGGCCCACCGGTCCCGGGGATCCAGCGGTACGGGCCGGCCGTCATGCAGCTGGGCGGTGTGTGCGCCGCGTTCGGCCTCCAGCGCGGCGGCCGTGCGCCGGCGCAGCCGCCGGGGCAGCCGGGCCAGCGCGGCCTCCTCCGGGAGGAAGGCGGCGGCGCGCAACTCGTCCCGCTGGAGCACCAGATCGTCCACGGTCACCGGCAGCGGCAGCCGGACGGTGTAGACGCAGGCGACGAGGGCGCGGCCGTAGACGGCGGCGGGTACGTCGTCGACGGCCAGCAGCCGCCCGGCCCGCGCGGGAACCGGGCCCAGCTCCTCGCGGATCTCCCGCAGCAGGCCGTCGACGAGCCCCTCGTCGTCCACCATGCCGCCGGGCAGGTCCCAGCCGTCCTTGTAGACCGGGTCGACGACGAGGATGCGGCCCCGCTCGTCCCGGATCACGGCGTCCACGGCGGCCGCCGGTGCGGGGTGCGCGGCCAGATAGCCGGCCAGGTCCGCGTCGTAGGGCTCCTCGGCCCGGTCCGGGGGTGCAGGCGTTCGGGGGACGGCCGGGATGCCGGACGGGGGAGTACGGGGGACGGTGGATGCGGCGGGGGTGCCGGATACGGGCTGCACGCGGGCCTCCAGAAGTCGGGCGGCGGTCGCCGGGAGGGCGGGCGGTCCGTACGCACGGTGCCGCCGTCGCCTCCCGGTGAGGTCAACTCGCCGGACGGGCAACGGGGCACGCGCCGCGCGGCCGGTGCCGCACACCGGCACCGCACCCGGCGGCGGCACGCTCCGCGTGGGCCGCCGGGCCCGGTCCGGTGCCGGCGCCGAGCGGTGCACGGGCACCGCCGAGACCAGCGGACGAGGGGAACGACGATGGTGAAGGAATACATGTCCGAGCAGGCCGTACGGGACGCCGCCGGCACGAACCACCCGGTGGCCCGGCACGTCACGGGCACGGCGGGCCCGCCCGACGCCGGCCACCCCGTGGTGCGCATCTTCACCGAGGCGGCCGCCTCGGTGCCCGGCTATCCGCTGGATCCCCTGGTCAGCGACGAGTTCTGTGTGCTGATCGGCCCCGGCAACGCCTCCAGCATGATCGCCGTCTATCTCGACGACACCGTCACGCTGTGGGTGGACCAGTACATGTGGAACGTCTACGAGTGGTCCGACGAGGACACCAGCCAGCTGGGCGCGCTCGCCGACGCGATCGCCGCCGTCCAGCGCGGCGACGGAGCGGTGCACTACCGCGAGGAGGACGGCCGCCTCGTCCGGCTGGGCGGACGGCTCGGCGAGGTCACCGTGGGGCCCGGCGTCACCAAGCCGCCGCCGCTCGTCCTGCCGCTGACTCCCTGGAGCGAGCAGCTCGGCCCGGTGCGCTGACGCGGCGGGCCGGAGCGCCCGCCCTGCGCCGGCGGGCGCCGAGGGGGACAGTGGATCCGGCGACCCCGTGCGCCACCCGCCCGTGGCGGGCACCCGGGCCGGCGTACCGCAGACAGCCGACGCAGACGTCGGTCGAGGAGGCAGGCCGTGAGTGACAAGGACACGCTGAGCACCTACCGCGGCAAGCGGGACTTCGCGAGGACGGCGGAACCCCAGGGACAGCCCGGCGAGGCCGGTGAGCAGCCGGTCTACGTGGTGCAGATCCACGACGCGACCACGCTGCACTTCGACTTCAGGCTGGAGTGCGAGGGGGTGCTGAAGTCCTGGTCCGTGCCGAAGGGGCCGTCGACGGACCCGAAGACCAAACGGCTGGCGATGCCCACCGAGGACCATCCGATGGAGTACCGGCACTTCGAGGGCGTCATCCCGCGCGGCGAGTACGGCGCGGGCCCGGTGATCGTCTGGGACCAGGGCACCTACGAGCCGCTGACCCGCGACTTCCCCCGGGCACTGGCCAAGGGGCACATCTCCTTCCGGCTGCACGACGGCAAGCTGCGCGGCGAGTGGGCGCTCAGCCGCTTCCGCAGCGGGGAGGACGGCGAACGCGAGGCGTGGCTGCTGGTCAAGAAGAACGACCGGTACGCCTCCCCGCGCCCCGGCGTCGACCCGCAGCGGGTCCGCTCGGCGATCAGCTCCCGCACCCTCAAGCAGGTCGCCGAGCACGGCGAGGAACGCATGCCCGAGGGAGACACCGGGACATGAACCCGCTGCTGGAGAAGCTCCCCGAGGCCGAGCGCTCCCGGCTGCGCACCGCACCGCCCGGCGCCGAACTCGCCGAGAACCCGATGCGCGCCGAGCTGAGCGACCGGCGCGACTTCCGCGAGGGCTGGCTCTTCGAGCGCAAGCTCGACGGGGTGCGGGCCCTCGCCGTCCGCGAGGAGGGGCGCACGCGGCTGCTCTCCCGCACCGGACGCCGGGTGGACGAGACCTACCCGGAGATCGTCGACGCGCTCGCCGCGCAGCCCTGCGCGGACTTCACCGTCGACGGGGAGATCGTCGCCTTCTCCGGCAACCGCACCGACTTCGGCCTGCTCCAGCAGCGCATGCAGCTCAGCAGCGCACGCAAGGCCAGAGCCAGCGGCGTCGCCGTCACCTACTACGTCTTCGATCTGCTGCGGCTGGACGGCACCGACCTCACCCGGCTGCCGCTGCGCACCCGCAAGTCCCTGCTGCGCAGGGCCCTCGACCCGGGTGCGCCGCTGCGCTTCACCCAGCACCGCAACCAGGGCGGTGCCGAGGAGCTGGCGAAGGCGTGCGCGCGCGGCTGGGAGGGGCTGATCGCCAAACGGGCCGACGGGCCCTACCGCTTCCGCCGCTCCGGGGACTGGCTCAAGCTCAAGTGCGCACGCGAGCAGGAGATGGTGATCGGCGGCTTCACCGAACCGTCCGGCTCGCGCATCGGGTTCGGCGCCCTGCTGCTCGGCTACTACGAGAAGGGCGCGCTGCGGTACGCCGGCAAGGTCGGCACCGGCTGGGACACGGCCTCGCTGCGCGCCCTGCGCGCCGGCCTGGACCGGATCGAGACGCGCCGCAGCCCCTTCGCCGGGCAGGTGCGCGAACGCGGCGCCCACTGGGTCGAGCCCCGGCTCGTCGCCCAGATCGCGTTCGGCGAGTGGACCCGGGACGGCATGCTGCGCCACCCGCGGTTCCTGGGGCTGCGTGACGACAAGGCGCCGCACGACGTGGTGCGCGAGATCCCGCGGGAGCGGCGGTGACGGCCCGGGCCCCGCACGGCGGCGGGACAGGTTCCGGATCGTCCGGCGCGGGCACCCCGTCCCGCATGGACCACACTTCCGCGCCCGTGCTGGAGGCACTGGAGCACTACCGCGGCGCAGGCCACCTGCCGTTCACCCCGCCCGGGCACAAGCAGGCCCGCGGGGCCGATCCGCGGGTGCGCGAGGTGCTCGGCGACGCCGTCTTCCTCGGTGACGTGCTGGCCTCCGGCGGGCTCGACGACCGGCGGGACCGCGGCGAGGTGCTGCGCAGCGCCGAGCGCCTCATGGCCGACGCCGTGCACGCCGAGCACACCTTCTTCTCCACCTGCGGCAGCTCCCTGTCGGTGAAGGCCGCGATGCTCGCCGTCGCGGGGCCGCACGAGAAGCTGCTGGTGGGCCGGGACGCGCACAAGTCGGTGATCTCCGGCCTGGTGCTCTCGGGCATCCGCCCCGTGTGGGTCGAGCCGCAGTGGGACGACGAGCGCCAGCTCGCACACGCGCCCGCGCCCGAGGCCTACGAGCGGGCCTTCGCCGCACACCCGGAGGCGCGCGGCGCGCTGGTCACCAGCCCGACGCCGTACGGCAGTTGCGCGGATCTCGCGGCGGTCGCGGAGGTCTGCCACCGGCGTGGGCGCCCGCTGCTCGTCGACGAGGCGTGGGGCGCCCATCTGCCCTTCCATCCGGACCTGCCCACCTGGGCGATGGACGCGGGCGCCGACGTCTGCGTCACCAGCATCCACAAGATGGGCAGCGGCCTCGAACAGGGCTCGGTCTTCCATCTCCAGGGACCGTACATCGATCCCGTCCTCCTCTCCTCCCGCGCCGATCTGCTGGGCACCACCAGCCCCAGCGTCCTCATCTACGCGGGACTGGACGGCTGGCGCCGGCAGATGGTGCAGCACGGGCACCAACTGCTCGGCCACGCCCTGGAGCTGGCCGGCCGCACCCGCGCGGCGCTGGAGGGCGTGCCCGGCGTCCATGTGGACGGCGCCGGGGACCTCACCGGGCCCGGCCGGGGCGCCGCACTGGATCCGCTGCCCGTCGTGCTCGATCTGTCCGGGCTGCCCGTCACCGGCTACCAGGCGGCGGACTGGCTGCGCGCCACCCACCGGGTCGACGTCCACATCAGCGACCACCGGCGCATCAATGTGCAGCTGACCCACGCCGACGACGAGGACAGCAGCCGGCGGCTCGTCGACGCGGTGCGCGACCTCGCCGAACGCGCGGACAGCGGCGAGGAGTTCGCGTCCTCGCCCACCGTCCGGCTGCCCGCCGCCTCCCGGCTGCGGATGGAGCAGGAGTGCCTGCCCCGGGACGCCTACTTCGGCCGGGTCGAGGACGTCCCCGCCGACGAGGCCGTCGGCCGTGTCGTCGCCGAGATGATCACCCCGTATCCGCCCGGCATCCCCACCGCGCTGCCCGGCGAGCGGCTCACGCACACCGTGCTGCGCTATCTGCGCTCCGGCGTCGAGGCGGGGATGAACCTGCCCGACGCGGCGGCGCCCGACCTGTCCACGGTGCGGGTCGTCGTCGAGGGCGCGGACGAGGCCGCCGAGGGCGGGCCCGAAGGGTGCGCGGCACCGTGAGGCCCCGGCCGCCGCGCGCCCGGCGGGCAGCCCGCGCCGCCGGGGAGACCGCGCTGTGGTGGGCCGTGCTGACCGGGCTGTGGCTGGTGCTCATCCAGACCGTCGACCGGCTCGAACTCGTCGTCGGCACGGCCGCCGCGCTGCCGGTCGCCTGCGCGGCCCGCGCCGCCCGGCTCGCGGCGGCACACCGGTGAACGGCTGGCTGGCGGCGGCCTGCGCGCTGCTCGTGCTCGGTCTGCTGCCCGCGCTGGCCGCCGCCTGCACCGGGCCCGTGCTGCGCCGCGTGCTGGCGCAGAACCTCACCACCGTCCTCACCGCGCTCGTCCTGCTGCTGCTGGCGCAGGGGTACGCGCGCCCCGCGTACGGCGATCTCGCGCTGGTGCTGGCGGTGCTCGGCCCGGCGGGCACGCTCGTCTTCGAGCGGCTGCTGGCCGAGGAGCTGGCCGCGAGCCCCGCCCGCACCCCCTTCCAGCGTCTGATGGGGCTCGCCGGGACGGCGGCCGTGCCGCCGGTCGTGCTGGCGCTGGCCGTGGTGACCGACCCGGGCCGGGCCACCGTGAAGCTGCTGCTGACCGGCTGTCTGCTGCTGGCCGGCAGCGCCGTGTGCACCCGCGCGCTGACCGCCGCCTGGGGGAGGTGACCGGGGGTGGACGAACTGCCCGTGGCGCTGGCCCTGTTGCTGGTCGCCTGCGCGGGCACGGCGGCCGTCGCCACCCGCGACCCGGTACGCCAGTCCCTGGTGCTCGGGGTGCTCGGGCTGGCGCTCGCCCTGCTGTTCACGGTCCTCCAGGCGCCGGACGTCGCCCTGTCCCAGCTGGCCGTCGGCACGGCTCTCACACCGCTGATGGTGCTGCTGTCCGTCCGCAAGGTGCGGCGCAAGGCACGCAGCGAGCGCAGGGAGGAGCACGAGTGAGCCCGCGGACGCGGCTGTGGGTGCTGGCGTGCGGCGTCGCCGGGGTGGCGGCGCTGCTCGCGGTGACGGTGTGGCGGCTGCCGCCGTTCGGCGGGGCCCGGCACCCCTACGGCGAGCGTGCCGTGGAGGCGGCGCTGGCAAGCCGCGTGGCCAACGCCGTGGCCTCCGTCAACTTCGACCAGCGTGCCTTCGACACCCTCGGCGAGCAGGCCATCCTGTTCGGTTCCGTGCTGGGCACCGTCGTCGTGCTGCGGCAGACCCGCGACGAGCGGCGCGTCGAGCCCGAACCGGCCGGGGTCGCGGGACCGGTGCGCCGCTACGCGCTGATCGCGCTGCCCGTCGTCCTGCTGACCGGCGTCTACGTCGTCGCGCACGGCCAGTTGAGCCCCGGTGGCGGCTTCCAGGGCGGGGTCGTCGCGGCGACCGGGCTCCATCTGCTGTACGTGGCCGTCGACTACCGGGCGCTGAAGAGGGTCCGGTCGGTGCATCTGTTCACCCTGGCGGACGCCGCGGGCGAGGCCGGCTATCTGCTGCTGGGCACCGGCGGGCTGCTGGCGGGCACCGCCTACCTGACGGATGTGCTGCCGCTCGGCACGTTCGGCACCCTCGCGTCGGGCGGCACCGTGCCCCTGCTGAACGCCGCGATCGGTGTGGAGGTGGCGGCGGCCGTCGTGGTGCTGCTGGCGCGCTTCCTCGACCAGGCCATCGAGATCGTGACGAGCGGCGAGGAAGGGGACCGGGCACCCGGCACGGACGGCGCACCCGGCACCGGCGGTGCGCGGCCCGCGGGCGGTACGGGGCGTGCGGACGGTGCGGACGGGCCGCACCGCACCGGGCGGGGTGGGGCCGGGTGAGCGTGCTGCCGTATCTCGTCGCCGGCTGGCTGTTCCTGGCCGGCTGCGTGGGCATGGCCACCAGCCGCAACCTCATCCACGCCGTCGGCTCGCTCGCCGTCTGCCAGTCCTCGACCTATGTGCTGCTGCTGGCCGTCGGCTACCGGCGCGGCGGTACGGCGCCCGTGCACTCCGACATCCGGCCCGGCTCCCGGCCGCTCGTCGACCCCGTGGTCCAGGCGCTCACCCTGACCGATGTCGTCGTGGGCGCCACGGTGACGGCGCTGCTGCTCGCGCTCGTCGTCCAGGTCGCCAAGCGGCACGGCACCGTCGACCCGGACGAGCTGCGGGAGCTGCGCGGATGACGGCCGCCCAGGCGCTGCCGCTGCTGGTCGTGCTGCCGCTGACGGGCGCCGCGCTGCTGGTGGCGGCCGGGCGGTGGCTGCCCCGGTACGCGGCCGACGCGTTCGGCTGCGCCGTCGCGGCGGCCACCGCGGCGCTGGCCTGTCTGCTGCTGGCGGCCCGGAGCGGGAGCGCCCCCGTCGAGTGGGTGGGCGGCCGGCGTCCCGTGCACGGTTCGGGGGTGGGCATCTCCCTGGTCGGGGACCGGGCCGGGCTGGGGCTGGCCGCGCTGGTCGGCGTCCTCGTCGTGGCGGCGCTCGTGCACTCCTGGCGGTTCTTCGACGAGCCGCCCAGCGGCCAGAACGGCGCCTTCCCCGCGCTCGTGCTGATCTTCCAGGCCGGTATGGGCGGATTCACGCTCACCGGCGACCTGTTCAACGCGTTCGTCTTCTTCGAGCTGATGGGCGTCATCTCCTATGCGCTGACCGGCTACCGCGTCGAGGAGGCACGGGCCGTGCAGGGGGCGCTCACCTTCGGCTTCCTCAACTCCGTGGGCGGCTACGCCACGCTGCTGGGCATCGGGCTGCTGTACGCACGCACCGGCGAGCTGGGCTTCGCCCAGATCGGCGCGCGGCTCGACGCCCGCCCCGGCGGGGGCGACGCGCTGGTGACCGGGGCGCTGGTGCTGGTGGCGACCGGGCTGCTGGTCAAGGCGGCCGCCGTGCCCTTCCACTTCTGGCTGCCGGACGCCCACACGGTCGCGCCGTCCCCGGTGTGCATGCTGCTGTCCGGCGTCATGGTGCAGCTCGGGCTGTACGGCGTGGCCCGGGTGTACTGGACGGTCTTCGCCGGGCCGGGCGGTGTCCCCGAGCAGGCCGTGCAGCGGGCCCTGCTCGCGCTCGGGGTGCTGACCGCCGTCACCGGCGCGCTGCTGTGCTGGCTCCAGCGGCACATCAAGCGTCTGCTGGCCTTCTCCACGATCGCGCACACGGGGCTGTTCCTGGTGGCGCTCTCCGCGCTGACCCCCGACGCGGTCTCCGGTGTGGCGCTGTATCTGCTCGCGCACGCCGGGGTGAAGGCCGCGCTGTTCGCCGGGGCCGGGGTGCTGGTGTCGCGGTTCGGCAGCGTCGACGAGCGGGAGCTGCACGGCCGGGGCCGCGGGATCTGGGGTGTGGCGGCGGTGTTCGGCCTGGGCGGGCTCGCGCTGGCGGGGCTCCCGCCGTTCGGCACGGCCCTGGGCAAGGCGCTGTGCGAGGAGTCGGCGGGACCGGCGGCGAGCGTGCTGTTCGTCGCCGTCTCGGCGGTCACCGGGGGAGCGGTGCTGCGGGTGACGGGCGGGGTGTTCCTCGGCCTCGGCGGGCGCGGTGCCCCGGCGGACGGCGGGCGCGCGGCGCGGGCGGGCCGGGAGCAGCAGGCGGAGGAGACCAGCGGGGCGGGCGAGGAGCCGGAGACCGGGGTGCGGCTGACGCGGGTGCCCGACACGATGCTCGGCTCGGCCGCCGCCCTGCTGGCCGGGGGACTGGCCGTCGGCTGTGTGCCCGCGCTGTGGCGCGCGGTCGGGGAGACGGCCGGTGCCTTCACGGACCACGCCGGATACGCCGCGTCCGTGCTCGGTACCACGGCGACCGGTCCGGTGCTCTCCGCACCGCCGCACTGGTCGGTGCCGGGCGTGGGCCTGGGCCTGCTGTCGGTGGTGCTCGCGCTGGCGGCCGCGGCCGGCGGGGTGCGTGCGGCGGGCGGGCGCAGGCCCCGCTGGTCGTTGCCGCTGCGCCGGCTGCACTCGGGGCATGTGGGCGACTACGTCGCCTGCGCGATGGTGGGCATCGCGCTGTTCGCCCTGCTGCTGTGGTGACGCGGCGCCTCCCCGACGGCAGCTGAAGCGGAGGTTCCTCCTCCTGTGACCTCCGGTCAACCCCCGTGCGCCGCCCTCCGGTTCGGGGTGCCGAGGAGATTGACGGGGATGTGCCGGAATTGCCGTGCCCAAGATCCTCGGGATCTTCACGGAGCCTTGGCCAATGCCTCGTACGCAGCAGCCGAACGGCATAGCATCGGGGATCGAACACGGGGGCAACTCCCGTCACTTCCACGCCCATTGGCATGCCCTGACACGGGAGCCACAGGCGCCGCACCCGTTCCGCCGACCAGCAAGACAGGTGTTCCGTGCAGTACACGATCCTGCCCCGACCAGGCAGGAGGGGACCGCGTTGAGGATCACTCCGCGCCTCGTCCTGTTGGTGGCGGTACCGCTCGCCGTCGCCCTCGCGTTCGCCGTCCGGGCCCTCACCCCCGCCACCGAGCAGGCCGTCGAAGCCAACCGGCTGACCCACCTGGTGGAGGTGGCGTCCTCCGCTTCCGAGCTGGCGCACGCCCTCCAGAACGAACGCGCGGCCGCCACCGCCTATGTCGCCTCGCACGAGGACGACACCCACTTCGCGCGCACCGCCGAGGCCACCGACCGCGCCGCCGAGCGCTACCGGCAGCGGCGGGGCGAGGTCTCCTCACCGCCGGAGGGAACCGCCGCGGCCCTGCGCCGCATCGACCGCTCGCTGGAACAGCTCCCCTCCCTGCGTGCCCAGGTGCGCTCCGGGAACGGCTCCCTCAGCTCCCTCGCGTTCGGCTACCGCATCACCATCGCCGAGCTGATCGCCTACCGCGAGGGCCTCGCCCAGGCGGGCGGCGTCGACCCGGCCACCGCCGACCGCATCCGGGCCGCCGCCGCCGTCACCGAGGCCGGCGAGAACCTCGGACAGCAACAGGCCGCCGTCACCCGGTCGTTCGCCGCGGGCGGCTTCACCCGCGCCTCCCACCAGTCGTTCGACGCGACCCGCACCGGCTACACCGACGCGCTCGCCGACGTCTACGCGCTCGGACCCTCCGCGTGGCGCACCTGGCTGGAGCGCTCGCTGTCCGGGCCCAAGGCGCTCGCCGCGCAGCGACTGGAGGACGAGGCGGCCCGAACGACGCCCGGCTCCCGGCCGGACTTCTCCCCGGCACGCTGGCACAAGTCCTCCGCCGACCGGCTGTCCCTGCTGCACACCGTCGAGCGCCGCATCGACGACGACCTGAACGGGACGGTCACCTCGCGGCGCACCACGCTCATCTGGTGGGCCGCCGGTGAACTCGCCCTGGTCGTCCTCACCCTGGCCGGCGTCCTGTTCATCGCGCTGCGGCTGGCCCGTGCCATGATCCGGCGGCTGCGGGACCTGCGCAACGCGGCGCACGAGGTCGCACACCGGCGGCTGCCCGAGGCGATGAAGGAGCTGTCCACCTCGCGGGCGCCGGGCGGGGCGACACCCGAGGAGATCGCCCGGCGCGCCGGCAGCCCGCTTCAGACGACGGGCCGGGACGAGATCGGCGAGGTCGGCGAGGCGTTCAACGCCGTCCACCACGAGGCGGTGCGCCTCGCCGCCCAACAGGCCGCCTCGCACGAGAAGTTCGCCCAGACCCTTGTCGGTGTGGCCCGGCGCGGCGCCGTGCTCACCGGTGTGATGGCCGGCCAGCTCGACGCCGTCCAGCGCGACGAGCTGGACCCCGAACGCATGCGCACGCTCTTCGCGCTGGACCACCTGGCCATCCGCATGGAGCGCAACACCAACAGCCTGCTCGTCCTCGGCGGACACGGCCAGGGCCGGGTGCGCACCGCCAACGCCTCGTGCACGGCCGTCGTCTACGCCGCGGCCCAGCAGATCGAGCGCTACGAGCGGGTCACCCTCGGCCATGTCGAGCCCAGCATCGGCATCGCGGCCCGCGTGGTGGACGATGTCGCCCATCTGCTGGCCGAACTGCTCGACAACGCCACCCGGTTCTCCCCGCCGGAGACCGAGGTCGGGGTCGCCGCCTGGCATCTGAAGGACCGCGTCGTGGTGCAGATCGTCGACGAGGGCGTGGGCATCGCACCGCACCGGCGCGGCGAGCTGAACGAACGGCTGGCCACCCCCAGCGACGACGTCGGCGCCGCCGCCCGCTCCATGGGCCTGCACGTCGTCTCCCGCCTCGCCGCCCGGCACTCCATCGGCGTCGAACTGCGGGCCTCTTCGGGCCCCGGCACCATCGCCGAGGTCACCCTGCCCGGCTCGGCACTGGCCGAACTGCCCCCGCCTGAACAGCCCGGAGGCCACCCGGCCCTCGCCCGCGGGACCGGAACCTCCGGAGCCCCCGGAAGAGACGCGACGGACTCGACGGACTCGACGGACCCGGCGGCAGGGGCCGCGGGCGCGGACGGCGGCGGCCCGGCGGACGGGCGCGCGTCCTCCGCACCGGCGCCCGCCGCCCGGCCCCAACGGCCGCTGCCCGGCGGCCGGCCGGTGCCCCGCCGGCCGGACCGCGCCCGCGGCGCCGACCCCGAGCACGAGCAGACGGCGGACGAGGCACCCCGGCCCGCCGACCCGGCACCGGCCCGTTCCCAGGAGCGGGTGGCCGGCATCAGCCCCGCCGGGCTGCCCGTCCGCCGCCGCCGGCCCACCCCGGGCCGGCTCGGCGCCCGCCCGGACGAGGGCGCCGGGACCCCGGGGGCGCCCGGGAGCACCGCGAACGCCCCCGGCGCCGGGGACGCCGCCGGAGCCCGCCCCGCCAAGGGCCCGCGGCAGCGCCGCGACTCACGCCAGGTCTCCGACGTCCTGGCCGCGTACACCCAGGGCATCAACCGCAGCGCCCGCGCCTCGGGCGGCGGCAGGGCCGCCCCGGCCACCGACCACGCCGCCGGGGCCACCGACGACACCGACGACGACACCCAACGGAGCACCACATGACCACGGAATCCACCGGAGACCTCGGCTGGCTGCTGAGCGACTTCGCCGCCCGCGTCCCCGGCGTGACCCGGGCCATCGCGGTCTCGGTCGACGGACTCGCGCTCGCCTCCACCGGGATGGACACCGACGACGCCGACCGGCTCGCCGCCATCGCCTCCGGGGTCGTCAACCTGCTCTCCGGCGCCGCCCAGTTGATGCGCACCGACCCGGTCGAGCACAGCCTCACCGCGATGGAGGGCGGCTATCTGTTCTCCATGGCCGTCTCCTCCGGCGCCTCCCTGCTGGTGACCACCACCCGGGACGCAGACATCGGCGAGGTCAGCTACATGATGTCCGAACTGATCAACCAGGTCGGCGACGCGCTCAGCCCCCAGCTGCGCGAGCAGGCCGGGCCCTCGGCGCAGTGACACCGGCGGCCCGCCGCCCCGGCCGGGCCCCGTCCGGTCCGTGCGGCGGCCGCCCGGCCACCGTCCCCCTCGTCGACGTCGAAATGGAGCCACAGTGACGCAGATCGCCCGCGCAGCCCGTCCGGTCCGGCGGGTGCGCCGTACCGTGCAGGCCGTCGCGCTCGCCCTGTCCCTGACGGCCGCGGCCGCGTGCAGCGGCGGTGCAGGGGATGACGGAAAGGTCAAGGTGGGCCTGCTCGTCTCGCTCTCCGGCACCTACAAGTCCGTCGGCACCGACATGCGCTCCGGTTTCGAGCTGTACCTCGACACCCACGGCGGCAAGCTCGGCGGACGCGAGGTGGAACTCTCCGTCGCCGACGAGGGGGACGGGCCGCCCACCGCCGTGCCCGCCGCCACCAAGCTGCTGAAGAAGGACCGCGTCGACGTGCTCACCGGCATCGTCGGCGGCGGCTCCTTCAACGCCGTCCTGCCGCTCACCAAGCGCAGCGGCATCCCGCTGATCGGCTCCAACGGCCGCCCCGAGGTCAAGGACGTCTCCAACGTCTGGCACACCAGCTACCTCTCCGACGAGCCCGGCGAGGCCATCGCCGAGTACGTCAAGAAGAAGGTCGACGGGCCCGTCTACGCCATCGGCCCCGACTACCAGGGCGGCCACGACGAACTGCGCGGCTTCACCACGGCGTTCGAGAAGGCCGGCGGCAAGCTCGCCAACTCCGACGGGAAGACCCGCTGGACGCCGTTCCCGAAGACGACGAACTTCACCCCGTACTTCGCCGACATCGCCAAGTCCGGTGCCAAGGCCGTCTACTGCTTCTACGCGGGCAAGGCGGCCATCGACTTCGTCAAGCAGTACGCGCAGTCCGACGTGGCCGACCTGCCGCTGTACTCCGCCGGGTTCCTCACCGAGGGCAGCACCCTGCCCGCCCAGGGCAAGGCCGCGAAGAACATCTACTCCTCGCTCAACTACGCACCCGACCTCGACAACGAGGCCAACCGCACCTTCGTCGCCGACTGGACCGAGGCGCACGACACCACACCCACCACCTACGCCATGTCCTCCTACGACGCGGCGGCGGTGCTGGACAAGGCCATCTCCGCCGCCGCCGACGCCGGCAAGGAGATCACGCCGAAGACCGTCAACGAGGCCATCGGCGAGCTGGGCCAGCTCGAAAGCCCCCGCGGCACCTGGGAGTTCGGCGACCGCACCCACGCCCCCGTGCAGAAGTGGTACCTGCGCCAGGTCCGCCCCGACGGCAAGAAGCTGGACAACGTGATGGTCCAGGACCTGGCCACACTCGGCGACTGAGGTGGGCGCACTCGACGCACAGCTGGTGCCGGCGGTCGACGGCGTGGCCTACGGGCTGCTGCTCTTCGTCGTCGCCGCCGGACTCGGCCTCGCCTTCGGCACCGCCGGCGTCCTCAACCTGGCACACGGCGCCCTGTACGCCGTCGGCGCCTACACGGGCGCCGCGCTCTCCGACGGCACCTGGACCGGGCTGCTGCTCGGCCTGGCCGCCGGCACCCTCGCCTCCTGCGCCGCCGGAGTGCTGCTGTCCGTGGCCCTCGCACCGCTGGCCCGGCGCGGCCATCTCGCCCAGGCACTGCTGACGTTCGGCCTCGCGCTGATCGGCGGCAACCTGCTCATCGAGGCGTTCGGCGCCGACGAGATGCCCGTGCACGTCCCCGCCGCGCTGGACGCCTCCGTCCCGCTGCTGGGCCACCGCTACCCGGCCTACCGGCTGGTGTTCTGTGCGATGGCCCTCGTGCTCGCCGCCGCCGGCACCTGGGTGCTCACCCGTACCCGCGCCGGCGCCGCCGTCCGCGCCACCGCCGACGACCCCGGGATGGTGGCCGCCTGCGGCATCGCACCCCGCGCCGTGCACACCGGGGTGCTCGCCGCCGCCGGGGCACTGGCCGGGGCCGCCGGGGTGCTCGGCGCGCCCATCATCGGCCCCGGGCCCGGCACCGCCGACACGGTGCTGATGCTCTCCCTCGTGGTCGTCGTCCTCGGCGGGCTCCGCTCGCTGTGGGGCACGCTCGCCGCTGCCGTCGCCGTCGGCGAGGTGCAGACCCTCGGCGTCTCCCTCGCCCCCGACTGGGCGCCCTACCTGCTGTTCGCCGCCATGGCCTGCGTGCTCACCCTGCGCGCCCGCAGCGCCCCGCTGCACGACCCCGCCGGGGCGTCCGACGCCGCCTCGGCGCCCGCCGCCCCCGGCCCGGTGCGGCGGCTGACCACGGCCCTGCACACCCTGACCGGCGCCGTACGCGGGGCCGCAGCCCGGGTGCCCGGCCCCCGGCTGCGGCGCGGACTGCCGCTCGCCGTCCTGCTCGTACTGCTGGCCGCCGTGCCCTGGCTGCTGGACCTCTACAGCGTCTCCCTCGCCGCCTACGCGCTCGCGCTGGGCCTCGTCGCCGTCAGCGCCTCGGTCATGACCGGGCACGCGGGCCTGCCCACCCTGGGCCAGACCGCGCCGTTCGCCGTCGGCGCCTACACCACCGCGCTGGCCGCCGACGCCGGCTGGACGGCGGGGCCCCTCCAACTGTGCGCCGCCGCTGCCGCCGCCGCGCTGTTCTCCGCGCTCACCGGCCCCGCCGTCGTCCGCGCCCGGGGCACCACGGTGCTGATGATCACCCTCGCCCTCGGGGAGCTGACCCACACCGCGCTCGGCGGCATGACGTCGCTGACCGGCGGCACCGACGGCCTGTCCGGCTTCCCCGCCACCCGCCCGCTGTGGGGCGCCGAGCCCCTCGCCGACGAGGCCGCCACCTACGGCTACGTACTGGTCGTCGCCGTGCTCGCGCTCGCCGTCACGCTGATGCTGCTGCGCTCGCCCGCGGGCACCCTGCTGGCCGGGATCCGCGGCGCCGAGCCGCGGATGCGCGCCGCCGGGCACCCCGTGGGCCGCTATCTGCTGGTCGCCCACATCGGCGCCGGCACCCTCGCGGGCATCGGCGGCGCCCTCCTCGTCACCGTGCAGAGCTACGTCTCACCCGCCGACGTCGGCTTCGAGATCGCGGCGCTCGCCCTGCTGGCCGCCGTCATCGGCGGCACGACCTCCGTCGTCGGCGCGGTCCTCGGCGCCGGGCTCATCGTCTTCACCCGCGACTGGCTCGCCGGCGTGTGGCCCGGCCACGGCCCCCTGCTGCTGGGCGTGCTGTTCGTGCTCACCGTCCATCTGCTGCCCCAGGGACTGGCCGGACTGCGCGGCGGCGGCCCGGCACCCGCGAAGGAACCGGCATGACCAGTCCACCGGCCACCGGCACCACCGGTCTCGTCCTGTCCGGCCTCACCCGCCGCCACGGCAGCCTCACCGCGGTCGAGGACGTCGGCCTGCACCTGCCGCCGGGCGCCCGGCACGCCGTCATCGGGCCCAACGGAGCGGGCAAGACCACGCTGCTCGACCTCGTCGCCGGCGCGATCGCCCCGCACCGCGGCACCGTCACCCTCGACGGCCACGACCTCACCCGGGCCGGGCCCGCCCGCCGCAGCCGCTTCGGCATCGCCCGCAGCTTCCAACGGCCCGCCCTGGCCGACGAGGTGAGCGTCCTGGACCATCTCGTCCTCGCCGCCTGGCACCACCACCCCCGGCGCCGCGGCGCCTGGCGCAGCCCGGCCCGGCACCGCGCCGTGCGTGCGGACGCCGCCGAACAGGCCGCCGCCGTCGGCCTCGGCGACGCGCTGCACACCCGGGCCGGTGCCCTGCCGCACGGCCGCCGCCGGCTGCTGGACGTGGCCGCCGCGCTCGCCTCCCGGCCCCGCGTCCTGCTGCTCGACGAGCCGGCCGCCGGCCTCACCGACGACGAACTGGCCCTGCTGCCCGGACTGCTGGACGAGCTGGCCGACGGGGTGAGCATCCTGCTGGTCGAGCACCACACCGAGGTCATCGGCCGGCTCGCCGGCACCGTCACCGTGCTCGTCGAGGGCCGCACCCTCCTCACGGCGCCCACAGCACAGGCGCTGGAGCACCCCGCCGTACGCGCCGCCTACCTCGGCCTCCCGGAGGAGACACCCCCGCGCCCCCGCCCCGCCGAAGGAGACACCCCGTGCTCGAACTCGACGCCGTGAGCGCCGGTTACGGCGGCGGCACCGTCCTGCACGCCCTGGACCTGACCGTGCCGGCGGGCAGCGTGCACGCGGTCGTCGGCCACAACGGCGCCGGCAAGACCACCCTCGTGCACACCGTCGCCGGGCTGCTGCGGCCCCGCGCGGGCAGCATCCGGGTGGCCGGCACGGAGCTGGCCGGCCGGCCGGCGCACCGTGTGGCGCGCGCCGGAGTCGCCCTCGTCCCGCAGGGCCGGCGCGTCTTCGCCTCGCTGACCGTCGCCGAACATCTGCGGCTCGCCCACCGCGCCAAGGCCGCCGGGCCGTGGACGCCCGAGCGGGTCCTCGCGCTGATGCCCCGGCTCGCCGAACGCCGCGGCCACCGCGGCGGTCAACTCTCCGGCGGCGAACAGCAGATGCTCGCCCTCGCCCGCGCCCTGCTCACCGGCCCCCGCGTGCTGCTCCTCGACGAGCCCACCGAGGGCCTCGCCCCGGTCTACGTACGCCGCGTCCGGGAACTCGCCGGCCTCCTCGCACAGGAGGGCCTCGCCGTCCTGCTGGTCTCACCGAGCCCCGCACTGGCCGTCGACTGCGCCGACACGGTGACCGTCCTCACCTCCGGCCGCATCACCGCCCGCCTCGCCGGCACCCCCCTGCGCACCGACCCGGAGCCCCTGCACACCGCCCTGTCCCTGGACACCGCGGGACCGACGGGCGACTGAGGCCCGCCTCCTTCGAACGGGGAATCAGGGGAATCAGCGGTCGCGCCGCGCGCAGGGCTCCGCGCCGGTGTCCTCGGCCCGAGCGCGGTCCGGCGGGCCCACCGGGCGGCACCCGACGGCGCCGCCCGGTGGACGGTCAGGCCCGGCCGCGGGCGTGGCCGCCGAATCCGCTGCTGTGTTCGGAGCCCTGGTGCTGCGCCCGCCACCACTGCTCCAGGTCCTCCTCGGTGAGCCCGGCCCAGTCGGGGGCCTCCGTCACCTGGGCGCGGCCCAGCCGGCGGCCGAGGCCCACCATGGTGGCGCCGACGGCGGTGCGGTCGGCGTCGTAGGTCTTGGTGACCGCCTCCCAGTCGGCACCGGACCGCCAGGCGGTCTCCAGGGCCCAGGCGTCCTGGAGGGCCTTGACGCTGGAGCCGCCGGTGTGCGGGCGGGCCACGGTCGCCGCGTCGCCGGCCAGCAGCAGCCGGCCGGCGGCGTAGTGCGGCACCTCCAGGTCGTAGATCGGCTGGACGAGCGTGCTGTCCGCCGGTGTGTCCAGCACGCATCCGGCCCAGTACGCCGGGAAGTGCTCCGCCACCAACCCGCGCAGGAATCCGGTCAGTTCGGGGTCCAGCCCGCCGGGCGGCAGCGAGGTCGGCGTCCGCAGGTCCTGCCGGGCGTCCGTCCCCGCGGGCGGCGCCACGTACAGCACCCAGTTGAGCCGCTGCCCGCCCCGCCCGTCGGGTATGCGGTACATCATGCAGTGGCCGCCGGGGAACAGCACCGTGCGGGCCTCGGCGGGGTCCGGCGCCGACTGCCGGCGGGCGGACTCCTCCGGGTACGGCGGCGGGGCGCAACTGCCGCGCCAGGCGAGATAGCCCGCCCAGGTGGGGCGCAGCCCGGGGAACATCGTCTCGCGTACCACCGAGCGGTAGCCGTCGGCGCCGATCACCGCGTCGTAGCGCTCGCCGCGCCCGTCCGCCAGCCGCAGCGTCACGCCGTCGGCGTCGGGCTCGACCGCCGTGACCACGGTGTCCGTCCGGTACACGGCGCCCTCCGGCACCCGGCGTCTCAGCTCGTCCCACAGCGAGCCCCAGGAGTAGGCCCGGAACGGGAAGGTGTGCACAGCGACGGCCCTGCCCAGCGGGGCCGAGCCGTCGCGTACGGTCCAGATCCGGCGGTGCAGCGGGGACCAGGGCATGGCCGCGTCGACGTAGCCGGCCGCCTCCAGCTCGGCGAACCGGTCGCTGTGCAGCGTCACCCCGAGCCCGCGCTCGCGCAGCCGTCCGCCCGCCCTCTCCAGCACGGTGACCCGTCCGGCGCCGCCCCGCGCCGCCGCCAGCGCCGCCGCGCACCCGGCGACGCTGCCGCCCACCACCGCGATGTTGCCGTCCCGCACCGCACACTCCTCGTCGTTCACCTGTTCCTGGACGCGGCCACGCTTCCGTGTGCGGTGCGCCGCGTCAACATCCCGGCGTGGCAGGGTCGTTGCCGAAACGGCACGGAGACCGAGAGAGGGTGACCGGCCGGTCACCCGGTGGAGAGGAGAGCCCGATGTCCGACGCATCCGGCGGCAGGCCCGCACCCGCGGACCCGTCCCGCGACGAGGACGCGGCACAGGGCCCGCTGTGGCGGTACGTACGCGCCACGAGCTGCGCGGTGACGCTGATGACCGCCCTGTACTTCCTGCTGGTGGCCTTCGACAACCTCAGCAACCCGGGCAGCAACTGGGAGTTCGTCAAGGGCGTGCTCGCCGGGGACGGCACCCCGCCGGACGACGGCTTCGAATGGCGCGGGATCCACGCCACCTGGTTCGCCGTCCTCGCCTACGTCCTGATCATCGCGGGGGAGACCGTGGCCGGGGCGCTCCTGGCGTTCGGCGGCGTCCGCGGGCTGCTGCACCTGCGCCGCCCCGGGCGCTGGGAGCGCGAGCAGCGTGCGGTGTTCGCCGGGGGCGTGGTGGGCCTGCTGGTCTTCTTCCTCGGCTTCCTGGTGATCGGCGGCAACTGGTTCGTGATGTACCTCAACGACAAGTGGAACGGTATGCAGCCGGCTTTCCAGAACACGGTCGTCGTGCTGTTCACCCTGGTGCTGAGCGCGCTGGCGGCCCTGGGCGGCGGGCGGAGCGGCCGGCGCGGATGATCCGTGCGGATCCGCGCGCGGCGGCTGCGGGCGCGGACGGCTCAGCCGAGCCCCAGCTCGCGTCCGGCGAGGGGCGCGAAGTACCGCCCCACGTCGGCCTGTTCCACCGCGTCGAACCGGGCGGGCGACCAGCGCGGGCTGTTGTCCTTGTCGATGAGCCGGGCGCGCACCCCCTCGGCGAAGTCGGCCGAGTGCAGGGCCGTCAGCGACACCCGGTACTCCTGGTCCAGGGCCTCCCGGAGCGAGCCGAGGCGCCGGGCGCGGCGCAGTGCGGCGAGCGTCACCGTCACCGCGGTCGGCGAGCGGCTCTCGATCGACTCGGCGGCCTCCTTGGCCTCCGGGTCGCCGTGGTCGCGCAGCCGGCGCAGGATCTCCGGGACGCTGTCGGCCGCGTAGCAGGCGTCGATCCAGGAACGCTGCCCGGCCAGCGGCGCCTCCGGTGCGGGCCGGGCCACGCGCGCCACGGCCCGCGCCGGTGTCTCCTCCTCCAGCGCCGTCAGGAGTTCCTCCAGCGCTCCGGCCGGTACGAAGTGGTCGGCGAGACCGCACAGCAGGGCGTCGCCGGCGCCCACCGACGAGGCCGTCAGCGCGAGATGGGTGCCCAGCTCGCCGGGCGCCCGGGACAGCAGCCAGGTGCCGCCGACGTCGGGCACGAAACCGATGGCGGTCTCCGGCATGGCCAGCACCGTCCGGTCGGTGACGACGCGCACCGAGCCGTGCGCAGACAGGCCGACACCGCCGCCCATCACGACGCCGTCCATCACGGCCACATACGGCTTCGAGTACTCGGCGATCCGGGCGTTGAGCCGGTACTCGTCCGCCCAGAAGGCCGTCGAGGCCGCACCGCCGCCCGCCGCGACGTCCGCGTGGATGCCCCGCACGTCCCCGCCCGCGCACAGGCCGCGCTCCCCGGCGCCGGTGAGCACGACGGCGGCCACCTCGTCCTGCCCTTCCCAGCCGTCCAGCGCCCCGGCGATCAGCCGGACCATCGCGTGGTTCAGGGCGTTGAGCGCGCGCGGCCGGTTGAGCCGGATGTGCCCGGTGCGGCCCCGGCGGCCGAGCAGGACGGGCTCCTCGCCCTCCGCCGAGGAGTGCGCGGCGGGTCCGGGGGAGGGGGCGGAGGACATGGGCGGCGGCTTCCTTCCCGTCGACACGGATGATCGTCCGGTCACGGTACCCGCAGCGCCCGGTGTGCCCGGCCGCGGGTACGCCACCGGCCCGCGGGGCAGAGTCGAGGGCAGGCGCCCCGGCCCTCCGTACGGCGAACCGGCGTTCCCCCGCCGGTGGTTGAGCGAACGGCACCCGCCGCCGGGCCGTGGACGGCGGCCCCGGGGGGGCGGGAGCACGCAGCACCGGACGCCCACACGACAACCGCGGAACACACGACAACCGAGGAACTCACGGCAACCGAGGAACTCACGGCAAGCGAAGAGAGGTACTCCGCACCATGACCGCACAGACGCCCTGGTTCTTCCACGACGACAGAGGCCACCGCGCCACCGCGGCCGCCCCGCCCCGGCGCATCGTCGCCTACCTCCAGGCGGCGGCCTCGTTATGGGACCACGGTCTGACCCCCGCGGGCCTGTTCGGCTCGCTGCACGACGGCGCCGCACCCGACCCGCTCAAGACGGGCGACCTGCCGCTGGACGGCGTGCCCTACCTGGGCGCGGGGGACGCGCTGAGCACCGAGGCGGTGCTGGCGGCCCGGCCCGATCTGCTGGTGGCCGTCACCTACGACGGCAAGAGCGTCTACGGGCTCGATCCGCAGCAGGCCGAGGAGTTGGCCGCGCGGGTGCCGACCGTCGCGCTCGCCGTCGGGCCCGGGCACAGCCTCGTGGCGGTACGCGACCGGTTCGCCGCGCTGGCGGCCGCGCTCGGCGGCCGGGGAACGGCGCGCACGCCCGCACTGGACGCCGCCGAGCAGCGGCTGACCCGGGCGGCGTCCGGCGCCCCCGGCATCCGCGTCCTGGCGCTCTCGCCCGCGGGCCGGGACAGCGTGCACCTGGCGCGGCCCGAGGCGTGGGGCGACCTCGCCGAACTGGCCGCCCGGGGCGTGACGACGGTCCACCCGCCCGCCGGCCTGAGCGCCAACTGGTCGACGACCGACTGGGACACGGCCGCCGCCCTGCAACCGCACCTCGTCCTCGCGGACGCACGCGGCAATGCCACCCCGGCCGGTGAACTCGCGGGCGTGCCCGGCTGGGAGGCGCTCACCGCGCGGGCGCGCGTCCTGCCGTGGAACCCCGAACTGCCCTGCGGGCCGCAGGCGCACGCCGCCTTCCTGGAGACGGTCGCCGAGGCCCTGGAGGGCGTGGGCCCGGACACGGACTGACCGCCCGGCACCGGGACCGGCCGCCGGGCGGCCGGTGAGCCCGGGCGGGGAGGAGGTCATCCGTCCGCGGCCCGTGCGGCCCGCTCCACCCGGTCCCGGTGCTCCGCCCACCAACGCGCGTCGCCCTCCGGCAGGTTGGTGTTGTCCGCGCGCAGCCCGGCCGCGCCGTCGATCAGTTCGCGCACCAGGTCGGCGTGGCCGGCGTGCCGGTGGGTCTCCGCCGTCATATGGATCAGCGCGCGGTGCAGCGTCAGCTCCCGCTGCCCCGCCGGCCAATGCGGGGCCACGCCCACCGCGTCCAGCGGCAGCCGGGCGATCGTCTCGTCGGAGTGCGCACACGCCTCCCGGTACTGGCCGAGGATCTGTGCCCGCGGCTCGTCCTCGGTGGCCCACATGTCCACGTTCGCGGGGGCGTCTTCCGTCAGCCACCGCGGCGGGTGCGGATACGCCCGGCCGAAGACCGTGCCGAAGTAGCCCAGTTCGCAGCCCGTCAGATGTTTGACGAGGCCGAGCAGATTGGTGCCCGTCGGGGTCAGCGGCCTGCGTATGTCGTACTCGCCGAGGCCGTCGAGCTTCCAGACGAGCGCCGCACGGCCCGCCCGCAGATATCTCAACAGGTCCTCTTTGGCTCCGGAGTCGGTCATGCGGGCAGCCTGGCACGGTGCCGCGCCGTGTCCCACCGGATTCCGCACACGCCCGGCAGGACACCGGCGGCGCCGGCAGCGCCGGCAACGCCGGCAACAGGGCGGGGAGCGCGACCGCAGCAGGCAGGCCGAAGGCGGATCCGGTACGCACCCTGGCGCCCGGCCGAGGTGTGTACCAAGCTGGGCGGCCCACGGACCCACTCCGGGAGAGGACATGAACCACGCGTCCCCGGCCCCCGCCTCGCCGGGCCTTCGGCCGCACACCGCCCGCCTGTACGACTACTTCCTGGGTGGGAAGACGAACTACGGCGTCGACCGGAAGCTGGCCACCGAGGCGCTGAGCCTCTATCCGAACACCATGGTCGCCGCCCGGCACAACCGTGCCTTCATGCACCGGGTGGTGCGGTATCTGGGCCGCGAGGCGGGCCTGTGCCAGTTCCTCGACATCGGCACCGGCATTCCCACCGAGCCCAATCTGCACCAGGTCGCACAGCGCGAGCACCCCGAGGCACGCGTCGTCTACTCCGACAACGACCCCATCGTCCTCGCGCACGCCCGGGCCCTGATGACCGGCAGCCCGGAGGGGGCGACCGACTACGTCGAGGCCGATGTCCGCGACCCGGAACTCATCCTCGAACACGCCGGGAGAACCCTCGACTTCGACCGGCCCGTCGCGCTGTCCCTGATCGCCCTCATGCACTTCGTGGGCGACGCCGACGACCCGTTCGGCATCGTGCGGCGGCTGGTCGACGCCCTTCCGTCCGGCAGCGCGCTGGCCCTCTCGCACGCCACCCTGGAGCTGGACCCCGGTCTCCAGAAGGTCGCCGACGCCTACGGCCGGCAGGGCCTGGAGGTCCGGCTGCGCGACCACGAGCAGGTGCTCGGCTTCTTCTCCGGCCTGGAACTCGTCGAGCCCGGCCTCGTGGCCACCTGCGACTGGCGGCCCGAGCTGGACGACTCACCCCAGGACGCGGACATGGTCGACCGCTCCGAGGTCGGCGTCTGGGCGGCACTCGGCATCAAACCGTGACACGGCCGACCACGGCGGCCCGGCCGGAGCGCCCCGCCCGCGCCGACGGGCCGCCGACCGGCCGGTGACCGGACGGGCCGCCGACGGGACGGGCCGCCGGACTCACGCCCCGGACGAGGCAGCCCGCGCGCCGGCAGCACACGAGGACGAGGACGAGGACGCGGGCGAGGGAACAGGTGCGGACGCCGACGGAGAGGCCGACGCGGAGGGCGCGTCGTCGGCGCCGGGCGTGAGCGTCCAGGAGCCCTCCAGCAGTTCCTCGACCAGCTCGTCCACCTCCAGCCGGCGCTCGATCCGGTGCACGTCCGTCGTCCGCGCGCGGGTGCTGACCTGCCGGGGCGCGAGCAGGCTGCAACAGTCCTCGTCGGGCAGCACCGAGATCTCCGCGGTGCCCAGCTGCTGCGCCTCGTCGATGATCTCCTGCTTCTCCCAGCCGACCAGCGGACGCAGCAGCGGCAGCGGCGCCGCCTCGTCCACGGCCGCCATGTTCGCCAGCGTCTGGCTGGCGACCTGGCCCAGGCTGTCGCCCGTCACCAGCGTCTCGGCGCCCAGCCGCGCGGCGAGCGCCCCGGCGGTACGGGCCATCAACCGCCGCTGCGCGACGACCTGGTAGCGCCCGGCGCCCGCGATCGCGAGCTGCTTCTGCGCCTTGCCCAGCGGGACGACGTGCAGCCGGCCGCCGGGCTGGAACCGGCACAGCTGCCGGGCGAGCGCGTACGCCTTGTACACCGAGGAAGCGTCGGTGTACGGCGCGCCGGTGAAGTGCACGAAGTCGCAGGCCAGTCCGCGCCGCATCGCCCGGTACGCCGCGACGGGCGAGTCGTAGCCGCCCGACAGCAGCGCCAGGGCCCGCCCGCTCGACCCCACCGGGAGCCCGCCCTGCCCGGGCAGCTTCTCCCAGGAAAGACAGGTGCCGCCCCGCTCGACCTCGATGTTCAGCTCGACGTCCGGCGCGGACAGGTTCACCGGCAGGCCCGTCTCCTCGCACACCCGTGCGCCGACGGCGGCGGCCAGCCGCGAGGAGGTCAGCGGGAACGTCTTGTCCCGCCGCCGGGCCCGCACCGCGAAGGTGACCTCCCGCCCGCGCTCCTCCCGTACGGAGCGCAGCACCTCCACCGCCGTACGGCCGATGTCCTCCTCGCTGCTGCTCACCCGCAGCGCGGGCTGCACGAGGTTGAAGCCGATCACCCGCCGGACGCACTCCACCAGCCGCTCCCGCGGGACCCGGCCGCCGACGAGCGTGACGCTGCGGCCCTTCTTGACCCAAGTGGGCCCCTCCACGCCCCGCAGCGCGTCCTGGAGGTTGCGCTGGAGCAGCTCCTCGAACCGCGCCCGGTTGCGTCCCCGCAGAAAGACCTCGCCGTGCTTGAGCAGCACACACTCCTGTGCCGAGGCGACGCCGCCCGCCGCCGTCCCGGCCCGCTGCTCCGGCTCGGGCCGGCCGGGCGAGGGGATGCTCGGAACACTCGGAACGATGGCCACGGAACTCTCCTTCGCGAGTCACGCTTCTCCAGCTGCTGAGCGGCCCCGACCCGCAACGGGTTCTCCTCCCCTGCGGTGCTCCCGCCACGGGCGCGGGCCGCACCACCTTCCCGACCAGCCTATGCGATCGCCCGGCGGAGGCGGCCGGGGTCGCCCGAGGCCCCGGGGCTCCACCGGGCCCGGGAGCGCGCCCGCCGCCAACCCCCGCACCGGCCGGGGGAGTCGGGCCGCAGGACGCGCCGGGGTCAGTCCGGCGCCGGAGGCGTCCAGTCGGCGTGGCGCAGCATCGCCCGGACGGTGACGCGGTCCGGGGCCAGCCGCAGGGCGGCGTTGCGGGCCGCGACGGCGAGCGGCGCGGACAGCTGCGGGCCGAGCCGTCCGGCCCGGCGGGCGGCCGCCGCCACGGACTGGCTGCGCGGCCGGCGCTCGGCGTCGTACCGCACCAGCGCGGCGTCGGTCCCCACCCCGGAGGCGAGCGCGGCGGCCAGCGTCACCGCGTCCTCCAGCCCCTGGCAGGCGCCCTGGCCGAGGTGCGGCGCCATGGCGTGCGCGGCGTCGCCCAGCAGCACTGTGCGCCCGCCGAAGTAGCGGGGCAGGGGAGTGGCCAGCTCCTGGACGTCGTGCCGGAGCACCTCGCCGGGACGGGTCGCGGCCAGCAGTTCGGGCACCGGCCGGTGCCAGCCGGCGAACTCTTCGCGTGCGGTCTCCAGCGCGTCCCCGGGCGGCGCCCCGGCGGACGCGGGGAGGACCGCGTGCCACTCCGCGCGCCCGTCGGCCAGCGAGAGATGCCCGAACTCGGTGCCCCGGCCCCAGGTGAGCGTGAAGTCCTCGTCCGTTGCGACGGGCCGGTGGGTGAGCGCACGCAGCACCGTCGCGCCCGTGCGGACGGGGCCGGGATGTGCCGGGAAGAGCCGGGCCCGCAGCCGGCTGCCCACACCGTCGGCGGCCACCACGAGGTCCGCCTCCCGCACGGTGTCCGTCGCGTGCACCCGCACCCGGCGGCCGTCCGCCGGACCGGTCCCGGTCACCTCGGCGCCGGTCACCAGGGCGCCGTCGGGCAGGGCCGCGCGCAGCAGCCGGTGCAGCCGGGCGCGGGAGATGCCCACCAGCGCCGTCCCGAGCTTCCGCTCCAGCACCCGGCCGTCCATGCGCGCCAGCCGGCGCCCGTCCGGGGTGCGGGTGCCGCCGGTGTACTGGGGGCGGCCCGCCGCACGCAGCGCCGGACCGAGCCCGAGCGCCTCCAGGGCGCGGACGCCGTTGGCCGCGAGGGAGATGCCCGCGCCGACGTCCGCCAGCACGGGCGCCCGCTCCAGCACGGTCACCCGCCAGCCGGCCCGGTGCAGCCCGATCGCCGCGGCCAGCCCCCCGATGCCGCCGCCCACCACCACAGCACGGTCGTCCATGACGCCTCGCTTTCTACATCTGTAGAAATCTCTGTGCGGGACAGCGTACGGCGGTCCTCTACCGGTGTAGAAAGGCGGGGTGACGACGGACCGCAGAACAGCACTCGCCGACACCGCCATCGACGTACTCGCCCGGGACGGCATGCGCGGCCTCACCCACCGCGCCGTGGACCGGGCCGCCGCCTTCCCGCCCGGCACCACCTCCGCCTACTTCCGCACCCGGCAGGCCCTGCTCACCGCGCTCGTGCGCCGCCTCGCCGACCGCGACCAGGCCGAACTCCAGGAAGCCGGACGTGCCGCCGGCCGCCCCCGCACCGTCGCCGAACTCACCGCCGGACTCACCGCCTTCACCGCCCGCCGCCTCACCGGCGAGGGCCGGCTGCGCACCCTCGCCCGCTACGCCTGCGCCGTCGAGAGCGTCCGCCACCCCGAGCTGCGCGAGATCCTCACCCCCCGCGACAACGCCGCACGGAGCGCCGTACGCGACTTCCTCGCCGCGCACGGGGCCCGGGAGCCGGAGGAGCGCACCAACACCCTGCTGGCCTGCGTCGACGGCCTGGTGTTCGACCGGCTGGTGAGCGGCGGCGCCGTCGCGGAGACGGAGATCGAGGCCCTGGTCGCCGCCGCGCTCTCGCCCGCCGGCACCCCCTGACCGGCCCGGCGCGCGCCCGTCGCCCTACGCCGTCTCCGGCCCCTCCCGCCCGGGCTCCTCGTGCAGCAGGACGAGCACCGCCAGATCGTCCTGGCGCTGGCCGCCGGTCCAGTGGGTGACGGCGGCGATCAGCGCATCGGCCAGCTCGCACGGGTGCCGGGGCGTGATCCCGGCCAGGTCCCTGGTGGCGTCGAAGAACACGCCGCGCGCGTCCCTGGCCTCCGTCACCCCGTCCGTGACCAGCACCAGCGCGTCCCCGGGAGCGAACGGCAGCGTCTCGGCCACCCGCCGCGCCGGCCGCCCGAGGCCCGTCGACAGCGGCAGCTCGGGATGGGCCGGCTCCAGACAGGTCACCTGACCCTCCCGAACCAGATAGGGCGGCGGATGGCCCCGGTTGAGCAGCGTCACCGAGCCGCCGCCGGGTGGGATCTCGACGAGCAGGGCCGTCACGAAGCCCTCGATGTCGTCCAGCGTGTCCTGCCGCCGGCCGCCCTCGCGGTCGAGCGCCCGATCGAGCCGCTCGGCCAGCTCGTGCAGCGTCGGCATGTGCTCGGCCGCCTCGCGGAACGCCCCCACGACCACCGACACGGCCGAGACGGCGCGCAGCCCCTTGCCCCGCACATCGCCGATGATCGCCCGGATCCCGAACGGGGTCTCCTGGAGCGCGTACAGGTCGCCGCCGATCGCCGCCCCCACCTGCGCGGCCACGTACCGGTCCGCGATCGTCACCGGGCCCACGCTCTCCGGCGGCGCCGGCAGCACCGCCCGCTGGGCCGCCTCGGCGACGTCCTGCACCGCCGTCAGATCGTCCTGCTGCCGGTCGACGAACCACTTGATCCACAGCCCGACCAGCCCGACGAGCAGCACCGCCAGCACGTCCGTGACGACGGCCGTCGGCTCGCGGTGCGCGGCCACCGCCATCCCCGCCGCCGTCCCGCAGGCGGCCAGCGCGTACAGCGCACAGACCCGGAAGGTGGAGACCATGCTCGCCAGCAGCGGTGCGCAGGACAGCAGGGGGAGCCCGAAGTACGGCCGGGGGCCGAAGGCGTCGGCCAGCGCGCCGCCGACGAGCAGCACCAACGGCGCCGTATGCGGCACCCTGCCCAGCACGTTCCGCGCTCTGCGCACCCCAGCTCTCCCCGTTCCTCCTCGATGGAGCACGGAAATCCGTGCTCTTTCCCGCCGATTCTTACATTTATGGGTATTTCCGCAGCTTTACTGCGGACGAGCGGCAGGGGAGGGCGAGCACGCCGGAGCGCCGTGCCGGGAGAAGGAGGAGCCGACACGGCGCCCGGTGGACGGCCGTGGGGTGCTGCGGTGTGCGGCCGTCGCCGTCCGGTGCTCCGCCCGGGGGCGAGCGGAGCACCGGGGAGCCGTCAGGGAGCGACGACGATCTTCCGCCCCTTGCCCTGGGCGAACCGGTCCAGCGCCTCGGGGTAGGAGTCCAGCGGCATCCGGTCCGAGATGAACACCTCGGGGTCGAGCACCCCGGCGGCGAACAGCTCGGCGGCCCGCTCGTAGCTGTGCAGCACCGCCATCGAACCGGTGATGGTGATCTCCTGGTTGTAGATCCGGTACGGGTCGATCGTGGCGCGCGTCGCGTAGTCCGCGACCCCGAACTGCAAGAAGGTCCCCGCCTTGGCGACCCGGCCGAGCCCGTCCTGGATGGCCGCCGCGTTGCCCGTGGCGTCCACGACCAGGTCCCAGCCCTCCGGCTGGTCCAGCTCGTCGGCGCCGACCGCCGCCCGCGTGCAGGACAGCTGCCGGGCCGTCGCCAGCCGGTCGGGGTTCACATCGACCATGTCGACGGAGGCCGCACCGGTGCGCTTGGCCAGCTCCAGCATCATCAGGCCCATCGTCCCCGAGCCGTAGATGAGCACATGGGCGCCCAGCCTGGTGTTGAGCACGTCGTAACCGCGCACGGCGCAGGACAGCGGCTCGATCAGCGCGGCGTCCTCGGTGCGCACATGCTCCGGCAGCGGCACGCAGTTGGCGACGGGCGCGACGGCGTACTCGGCGGCGCCGCCCGCCCGCGTCACCCCGATCGCCTGCCACCGGTCGCACAGGTTGTTGTGCCCGGTGCGGCACCAGCGGCACTCGTAGCAGTACAGCGAGGGGTCGACGGCGACCCGGGTGCCCTCGGCCAGCTCGGTGACCTCGCTGCCCACGGCCACCACCTCGCCCGCGAACTCGTGCCCCGGCACCACCGGCAGGGTGGGCGCGAACTCGCCCTGGAGGATGTGCAGATCGGTTCCGCACAGACCGCACGCCGCCACCTTCACCACCACGTCGCGGGGTCCGGGGGTGGGGTCGGGGACGTGCGAGAGGGCGACCTTGCCCACGGACTCGACGACTGCGGCCTTCATTTGACAGCTCCTAGCGACAGGCCCTGGACCAGCTTGTCCTGGGCGGCGAACCCCGCGGCGAGCACCGGCAGGGAGATCACGAGGGACGCGGCGCACACCTTCGCCAGGAACAGCCCCTGGCTGGTGATGAAACCGGTCAGGAAGACCGGCGCGGTCTGGGCCACCACACCGGTCAGCACACGCGCGAAGAGCAACTCGTTCCAGCTGAAGATGAAGCAGATCAGCGCGGTGGCGGCGATGCCGGGCGCGGCGACCGGCGCGACGACGCGGGTCAGGACGGTGGGCAGCCGCGCCCCGTCGATCTGCGCCGCCTCGATCAGCGCCACCGGCACCTCGGCGAGGAAGGACTGCATCATCCACACCGCGATCGGCAGGTTCATCGACGTGTAGAGGATGACCAGCAGCCAGACGTTGTCCAGCATCCCGGTGTTCTTCGCGAACAGATAGATCGGCAGCAGGCCGGCCACCAGCGGCAGCATCTTCGTCGACAGGAAGAAGAACAGCACATCCGTCCACTTGCGCACCGGACGGATCGACAGCGCGTAGGCCGCCGGCAGCGCGAGCACGAGCACGCACAGCGTCGAGAACACCGACGCCATCAGCGAGTTGGCGAGCGCGGGCCACGGGCTGGGCCCGCCCCCGCCGCCGAAGAACTCGCGGTACCCGTCCAGCGTGAGCGAGGCGCCCACCGAGGGCGGATTGGTGGCGGCGTCCGACTCCGAGTGGAAGGAGGTCAGCACCATCCAGGCCATCGGCAGGACGAACACCAGGGCGCACACCCAGGCCAGCAGGCCCAGCAGGGTGTTGACCCGGCGTGCCCGGCGGGGCGACGGGGCGCCCGGCGGGGCCTGTGCGCCCCGGGCGGCGGGCGGAGCTGCGGTGGCGGCGCTCATGCGCGGACCTCCTCGCGGAAGAGGGACGAGACCACCCGCAGGACGAGGGTGGCGATCACCAGCGAGCCGATCACCACCAGCACACCGGCGGCCGAGGCGAGGCCGTACTCGTGGCCCTGGTAGAAGGTCTGGTAGATCGTGTACGGAAGGTTGGCGGTGCCGAGCCCGCCCGAGGTGATCGTGAAGACGGCGTCGAAGTTCTGCACGATGTAGATGGAGCCGAGCAGCGCCCCCAGCTCCAGGTAGCGCCGCAGATGCGGCAGTGTGAGGTACCGGAAGATCTGCCAGGCACCGGCCCCGTCGATCCGGGCGGCCTCGATGGCGTCCGCCGGGCGGCTCTGGAGACCGGCCAGCAGGATGAGCATCATGAACGGCGTCCACTGCCAGATCAGCGCGATCTCCACCGCGCCGAGCGGCATGGAGGCGATCCAGTCCGGCTGGGGCGGTTTGTCGCCGCCCACCCAGGTGAGCAGGCCGTTGAGCAGCCCGTACTCGGGGTTGAACAGCACGTGCTTCCACAGCAGCGCGGCGGCCACCGGGACCAGCAGGAACGGCGCGATCAGCAGCGTGCGCACCAGGCCGCGGCCCGGGAAGCGCCGGTCGAGCAGCAGCGCGAGCAGCAGCCCGAGCACCAGGCTCACCAGCACGACGACGACCGTGAGCAGGATGGTGGTCAGCACCGAGTCGCGCAGCTGCGCATCACCCAGCACCTCCTGGTAGTTGGCCAGGCCGCCGAAGGTCCGCGCCTCCGGGTAGAGGGCGTTCCAGTCGAAGAAGGAGACGACCAGCGTGGCGGCGAAGGGCAGCTGCGTCACCACGATCAGGAAGATCAGCGCGGGCAGCAGCGGCGCGCGCGTCACCCAGGCCCGCACCTTGCCGGGCGGCCGGGAGGCCGGGGCGGCGGACGAGGGGGCGGCGGACGGTTCCGCGGGAGCGACGGTCGGAGTGGTCACTGGCGGTCCCGCCCCTCGTAGTCCTCGGAGATCTCGGACGCCAGCTTCTGGGACTTGCGCAGCGCGCTGTCCACCGACTGGCGCCCGGCGATCGCCGCGCTGATCTCCTGCGACACCTTCGTACCCAGGTCGGCGAACTCGGGTATGCCGACGAACTGGATGCCGATCGCCGGGCGTTCCTGCACGCCCGGATCCCGCGGTTTGGCGCCCGCGATGGCCTGCTTCGTGACCTCGCCGAAGTCACCGGCCTGCTTCTTGTACTCGGGCAGCTCATAGGTGGAGGCCCGCTTGCCCGCCGGCACGTTGGCCCAGCCGAACTCCCGCCCCACCAGCCGCTCGTACTCCTTGCCGGAGGCCCAGGAGATGAACTTCCACGCCTTGTCGGGGTTGGGGCTGGCCTTCTGGATGCCCCAGGCCCAGGTGTACAGCCAGCCCGACTGCTTGGTGCGCTCCACCGGGGCCGGCACGTACCCGATCTTGCCGCGCACCGGGGACTTGGCCGCCTCCAGCGAGCCCGCCCCCGCGGTGGCGTCGTACCACATGGCACTCTTGCCCTGCGTCATGTTGTTGAGGCACTCGGCGTACCCGGACTGCGCGGCGCCCGCCTGCCCGTGCTCGCGCACGAGCTTCACATAGAACTTCGTCGCCTTGACGAACTCCGGGTCCTGGAGCCGGGCCTTCCAGTCCTTGTCGAACCAGGTGCCCCCGAAGGTGTTGACCATGGACGTCAGCGGTGCGATCAGCTCGCCCCAGCCGGGCAGCCCGCGCAGACAGATCCCCTTCATCCCCTTGCGGGAGCCGTCCGCCTTCGCGGCCAGCTCCGCGACCTGCTGCCAGGTGGGGTGGGCGGGCATCTTCAGCCCTTCCTCGGCGAAGACGTCCTTGCGGTACATCAGGAAGGAGGACTCGCCGTAGAACGGCTCGGCGTAGACCTGCCCGTCCTCGCCGCTGAGCGACTCCCGCACCGGCGGCAGGATGTCCTTCTGGTCGAAGCGTTTGTCCTTCTTGATGTAGGGGTCCAGCGAGCGCAGCCACTCGTTCTTGGCATAGACCGGCGTCTCGTAGTTGCTGAGGGTCGCCACGTCGTACTGGCCCGCCTGGTTGGCGAAGTCCTGGCTGATCTTGTCGCGGACGTCGTTCTCCGGCAGGACCGTGAAGTCGACCTTGATACCGGTCTTCGCGGTGAAGTGCTCGGCGGTCAGCTTGCGCAGCTCGGCCATCTGAGGGTTGTTCACCATCAGGACGCGAAGCGTGTCACCGCCGGACGCGAGCTCTCCGGCCCCGGCGCAGCCGGAGAGCGCTAGCAGCATGCCGGCGGTGGTCACCGCCAGAACCGCGCGGCCTCTCCGCATGCGGGGGCGGCTCGGATGGTGCATCGGGAACTCCTGGCATTTTCGGATGGATTTCGATTCAGCGGATGCGTAAGGAGCCACCGTCCACCGCCAGGCTGCCCGCAGCGGCGCGCGACGGCTCCCCACGACGGAGAGCGGACAGGCCGTCGGACCCGTCAGACCCGGATGACCTGCGGCCCACGCAGGGCGTAGCGGTGCGCCTCGTGCCCGGGCAGCGCCGTCGAGGTCACGATCGCCTCGAAGTCGCCGACCTCGGCGAACCGGCAGAAGCTCACGGCGCCGAACTTCGAGTGCAGCCCCGCGAACACCCGCCGCCGGGAAGCCCGCACCGCCTGCGCCTTCACCTCGCCGACGGCCGGATCCGGAGTGGTCAGCCCGTGCTCCCGCGAGATGCCGTTCGCGCCGACGAAGGCCAGGTCGATGACGAAACCCGCCAGCATCTTCGACGTCCAGTGCTCCACGGTCGCCAGCGTGCCGCCACGCACCCGGCCCCCCAGCAGCAGCACGGTGAACTCCCCGTCGCCCGCCGCCAGGGAGCTGGCGACCGGCAGGGACGCCGTCACCACCGTCAGCGGCCGGTCCCGCGGAAGCGCCTCGGCGATCAGCTGCGGGGTGAACCCCTCGTCGATGAACACCGTTTCGGCGTCCCCGAGCATCCCGGCCGCCGCCTGCGCTATCCGCCGTTTCTCCGGCACGTGCATCGTCGTGCGGAACGCCAGCGTCGTCTCGAAGCCCGCACTCTCGACCGGATAGGCGCCACCGTGCGTACGGCGCAGCAGCCCGTGCGACTCCAGTACCCGCAGATCGCGGCGCACGGTCTCCTTCGCGACGCCCAGATCCACCGCGAGCCGCCCGACGTCGACGGCCCCCTCACGGCGGGCCGTCGCCACGATCGTCCGCTGCCGCTCCTCCGCACTCATGCTCTCGGGTGCACCTCTCCGTTCGGTCACCGCGGTGCCCGTTCCTGCCCGCAGGGAGAGTTCTACCGGCCCGCGTGCCCCCCGACCAGACTCCTCCTGAACCCGATGCTGCCCGCTTCTGCCCGCTTCCGATGGGGAGTTGAGCCGCTTCAACCCTGGAACCAGGGGTTCCGCGGTCACGAACGGATGCCCGCCCGCACAGCACGGGCGCCCGTTTCCTGCCCGGTGCCTGTCCACCACCGCCCGGAACGGACGTTGCGCCTGTCGACGAGTGCCGACGAGCGCCGACGAGCGCGGACGACTGCCGGCGATTGGCGCCGACCGCCGACCACCACCACTGCCGACGGCGGCCGACAGCCTCCACCGGCCACCCGGCCGACGGGCACGGACGGACCCGCGCACGCCAGGGGGCGCACAGCGCTCTTCCCGGCGCCTCGCTTACATCCCGTTGGGCGCTCCCGCTACCTCTGCGCGGGTGAAAGAACCACGATCGCGCCCGGAATCTCAGCGGCACGGCGCCCCGTAACGAGTTTGCTACCTCTCACCCGGCACGGGGGGAGCGGCCCGCCCCCCGGTCCGGGACGTACGGGCCTGACTCCGACACCAACCCAGAGTTTCCGGACTCGACGGCAAGGAGCTGATCCAGATGCGCAAGACCAAGGTCGCAACCTTCGGTGTGCTGGCCGCGGCGATGATCGCGGTCCCCGCCACCCCCGCATTCGCCTACGAGGTGGAGCCCGGCGACACGCTCTCCGAGCTCGCCCAGAAGCACGGAACGACCTGGCAAGACCTCGCGGCCAGAAACGGCCTCCCCGATCCCGATCGCATCTACGCCGGCCAGCATCTCGACCTGGACGGGGCCAGTAGCCCCGATACGCCCACGGCCCCCCGTCAGCAGGCCGCTCCGCCCCAGCAGTCCGCACCCCAGCAGCCCACCGCACCCCGGCGCGAATCCCGGCCGCAGAGCGAAACGCAGCCGTCCGGGCAGCAGTCCTCCGGCAGCCACTCGGCCGGGAAGCACTCCTCCGGCGGGAGCCGTGCCTCCGCGCCCCAGGCGGCCTCCCGCTCCGAGGCCCGGGCCAAGAAGGAGATCATCCGCCGCGAGTCCAGCGGCAACCCGAACGCTCAGAACGGCAAGTACCACGGCCTGTTCCAGACCGACCAGCCGTGGGGCCGCGGCACCGTCGCCGAACAGCACGCCGGCGCCGAGAAGTACGTCCGGGAGCGCTACGGGTCCTGGAAGTCGGCGCTGCACTTCCACGACACACACGGCTGGTACTGACCCACACACGGCTGGTACTGACCCGCGACGCAAACCCCCAGGCGGCACCGCCCGGCCCAGGCGCCGGGCCGGGCGGGCCCCCGGAACAGCAACCCCCGCACAGCGCGGACGCGCACACGAAAGAGCCGCTCCGGCACTGCCGGAGCGGCCTTCACCTGCTCTTCTTCACTGTCGGGACGGCGGGATTTGAACCCACGACCCCTTGACCCCCAGTCAAGTGCGCTACCAAACTGCGCCACGTCCCGGTGCCTCACGACTCGGGGCCGGGCCCCGCGCCGCTCGCGCGGTAAGAACAATACAACACTTCGAACGCCCGGATCACCGCCGACCTGCCACCGCCCGCGGTACCGGCCGTCCCGGGCGCCCCGCCCCGCCTCGGCGGAAACCGGCACCCGGCCCCGGCCCCCGGAGCCCCCGGCCCGGGCCCGTGCACACGCTCGGCGCACGACGGGCCCCACGCGGGCCGGGGGCCGGAAACAGCCGGAGGAAAGAAGACGTCAGTCCTCCGCCCAGCCGTGACTGCGGCCGAACTGCACCAACTGCCGCCGGATCTCCAGGACCTGTTTGCCCGTCAGCTCCGGCGCCGTGGCCAGCAGCAGCTCGGTGACGGAACGGGTGTACTCGGCGACACTGAGCACGTCGCACAGCGGATCCTCGCCGTCCTCCGTGCGCGGCGACGGCGACGGCACCGACGAGGAGAGCCCCGCGGGAGCCACGGCGCCGCGCGCCGGAGCGGAGGCGAACTCGGCCGCCTTCGACAGCCGCACCGAGGAAGCCTTCAGCCCCCGGTCGCCGTCCTCGATCTCGAACTCGACCGCCACGCCCGCGTGCACCAGGGACTCGGGGACCAGCAGATCGTTCGCGTGCAGAAACACGTCTTCGCCGCCGTGTTCCGGCGCGATGAACCCGTAACCCCTCGCACCGTCGAACCGGACAACTCGGCCAGCAGCCATACGTATTCACCTCAACCACATCTCCGGGCCCTGTGCCCGAACACCTGCGCAGATCCTAACGGGCCCGCTGTCGCGAGGAACACGGTTCCCGCAAGTCCACCGCCGAACCGCCGCCCCCGCGCTGCTCCGGCCTCGCGCCTCCCGCCGTGTGAGCGGCAGCGCGCTCAGCCGGGCCGCGCCTCCGCCCGCCGTGCCAGCCGCTCCCTCGTACCCGTCCCCGGCTTCGGCCGGAGCAGCACGATACGCAGATCGGGACGGTCGCCCAGCTGGAGCGCCGTCCGCTCGAACACCAGCCGCCCGTCCGGCACTTGGAAGACCTTCTCGCCGAGTCCGGAGTCCCGCACCTCCTGCTCGGCCCACAGCCGCGCGAAGCTCTCGCTGCGCCGCGACAGCCGGCCGACGATCCGGGCGAACTCCGCGTCGTCCGGATGCCGTGCGGCGTCCGCCCGGAACTGGGCGACGAGCGACGGCGCCATCGACTCCCACTCCGGCAGCACCCGCTCGGCATCCGGACCGCGCTCGAACCCCTCCAGACAGCTGCGCAGCGGGGCCGCCTTCCCGAGCAGCAGCTCGACGGGTGCGTTCGCGTACACGCAGCGCCAGTAACGGTCCAGGACATAGGCGGGGTTCGGGGCCCACTCGTCGGCGAGGGCGGCCACCTGCCCGGGGACGCCCGGCTCCGTGCCGCCGGTGTCCGCGTCCGGCGCGGGCGGTACGTGCCCGGCCAGCCGGTACAGATGCGCCAGTTCGTCCCCGTCCAGCCGCAGTGCCTCACCGACGGCGGCGAGGATGCCCGCGGTGACGGAGATCGGCCGCCCCTGCTCCAGCCACGTGTACCAGGTGAGGCCGACTCCGGCGAGCGTGGCGACCTCCTCGCGCCGGAGCCCCGGGGTGCGGCGCCGCCTCGTCGGCGGAAGCCCCACGTCCTGCGGGGAGAGCCTGGCCCGCCGACTGCGCAGGAAGTCGCGCAACTCCGTTCTGCGTCCTGCCTGCTCCGCTCCCGGCGTGGTGGTCACAGCAACAGCATAAACACCAACTTCACCCTGTGCGCGGGCCGGTTGAGACTGGTCCCGGCCGCGGCGGCCGGACCTTCCCCGGCCGCGCGCTGCCCCGGGCGGCGGCCCCTGCCGGGCCGCCGCGGGGGCCCGGGCCGCCCACCGGCCCGCTCCTCATCTCCGCATCCGCTCGCATCACAGCCCGGGCCGCTCCCGGCACACCGAAAGGCAGCACCACGTGTCCCGCACACCCGACGACGCGCCACGCTCCGGCCCTGCCGAGCCCTCCAGGACCGGGGCACCGGGCACGAGCCCGGACGAGGGACCCGCGGCCGCCACACCGGCCCAATGGGCGGCGCTCGCGGTGCTGTTGCTCGGCGCGTTCATGGGGTTCCTCGACATCTTCATCGTGAACGTCGCCAACCCGTCCATCCAGGCCGAACTGCACGCCGGATTCGCTGAGATCCAACTCGTCCCCACCGGATACACGCTCGCCTACGGCGCCGGCCTGGTGACCGGCGGACGGCTCGGCGACCTCCTCGGCCGGCGCCGCCTCTTCCTGGCGGGGCTGGTCGCCTTCGCCGCCGCCTCGGTGGGCTGCGCCGCGGCCCAGAGCCCCGGCTTCCTCATCGCCGCCCGTGTCGTGCAGGGCCTCGCGGCGGCCGTGATGCTGCCCCAGGTGCTCGCGCTGATCCAGGTCACCTTCCGGCGGGAGAGCCAGCGTGCCCGCGCCATCGGCCTGTACGGGGCGGTCATCGGCGTCGGCGTCGTCGCCGGGCAGATCGTCGGCGGTCTGCTCATCGCCTGGGACGTCGCCGGGCTCGGCTGGAGGTCCGTCTTCCTCGTCAACGTGCCGCTGTGCCTGATCGCCCTCGTGGCCGGTGTCCGGCTGATCGAGGACGACGAGCGCGGCAACGGCGCGGCCGGCCCCCGGCCGACCCTCGACCTGCCGGGTGCCGCCCTGCTCGGTCTCGGTCTGCTGGCCGGTATCCACGCCCTCGTCACCGGAGCGGAACGGGGCTGGCCGGGAGTCCGCACAGCTCAGGCCGTCCTGGCCGTCGCACTGCTGGGCCTGTTCGCGCTCCGGGAGCGCCGTGTGGCCGCCGCCGGGGCGGCACCGCTGCTGCCGCCCCGGCTCTTCCGGCAGCGGGGCTTCGCCCTCGGCCTGCCCACCGCCGCGAGCTTCCACGGCATGAACGGCGCCTTCGTCTTCCTTCTCGCCTTCCATTTGCAGAAGACCGAGGGCCTCACCGCACTGGAGTCCGCGCTGACCTTCACCCCCATGGCGATCCTGACGTCCGTTGCCTCCGTGCTGTGCGGCCGCCTCGTGGCACGTTTCGGCCGCCACGCCGTCACCGCTTCCGCAGCTGCCATGGCGCTCGGACTGCTGCTCGTCCTCGCGGGCGTCGTCCTGCGCCCCGACGGTCCGGCCACGGCGCTGCTGCCCGGTCTGCTGCTGTACGGCGCCGGAGGCGGCATCGTGGCGACCTCACTGCTGGGTACGGCGCTCTCCGGTGTGCACCCGGACGACGTGGGTGCCGCATCGGGAGGCATCCTCACGGCCATCCAGGCGTCCGAGGCACTCGGCGTCGCGGGGATCGGCGCCCTCTTCGCGACGCTCTCCCACAGTGACGCCGCATACGGCTTCGCCCGCACCGTCCTCGTCCTGGCGGCCCTCGCCCTGCTGACCGCCGCGCTGCTCGACCTGCTGGGACGGCCCGGCCGCCGGAGCGCACCGGCGGGGGAGCAGCACAGCTGACCAACCCCGCACAGCTGGTGGGGGCCCGGATGGGAGCAGCACAGCTGAGGAAGTTTTCCGTCGCGAGGGGACGCCGCAGGGCATACGAAAAGGCCATCCCCGAAACCTCGGAGATGGCCTTCGACCTACGAAATCGCTGGTCGGGACGGCGGGATTTGAACCCACGACCCCTTGACCCCCAGTCAAGTGCGCTACCAAACTGCGCCACGTCCCGGTGCCTCACGACTCGGGGCCGGGCCCCGCGCCGCTCGCGCACAAAGAACAATACAGCACTCCAGGCAGTGCTCGCGCACCCCCGTCCGGACCAGCCGGCCCGCATTCATGCAGGCAGGAGCCACGGCAGCGGTCGCCACCGCATCAGCGGCGGGTTTCACGGCGGTGCCCCGGGGAACCCCGGGACGGGCCCGTGCACACGAGGGCCCGCCCCGCGCGGTCCCGCCCCGCCGCTTCCGGAAGGAGGCACACGCAGTGAGCCGGTCGCGCATCGTGATCGTCGGAGCCGGGTTCGCCGGATACCAGGCGGCACGCACCCTCTCCCGCAGGCTCCGCGGACTCGCCGAGATCGTCCTGGTCAACCCCAACGACTACTTCCTGTATCTGCCCCTGCTGCCCGAGGTGGCCTCCGGAGCCCTGGAGCCCCGGCGCGTCTCCGTCTCCCTGGCGGGCACACTGCCCCGCGTCCGGCTCGTCCTGGGCGAAGTGGGTGCCATCGACTTCGACCAGCATCTGCTCCACTACACCGACCCGGAGGGCGGCCGGGGCGAGCTGTCCTACGACCGGCTCCTGCTGACCGTCGGCAGCGTCAACAAACTGCTGCCCATCCCCGGCGTCGCCGAGCACGCCCACGGGTTCCGGGGCATGCCCGAGGCGCTCTACCTGCGCGACCACGTCAACAGGCAGATCGCCATGTCCGCCACCTGCGAGGATCCCGCCGAAGCCGAGGCACGCCGGACCTTCGTGGTCGTGGGCGCCGGATACACCGGCACCGAGGTCGCCGCGCACGGCAAGATGTTCACCGATTCCCTCGCCCGGCAGCACGCCCGCCCCGGGGGGCCCGGCCGCAGGGCCGACCACGCGCCCCGCTGGCTGCTGCTCGACATCGCCTCCCGCGTCCTGCCGGAACTCGACGAACGCCTCTCCACGACAGCGGACCGGGTGCTGCGCAAACGCGGTGTCGAGGTCCGCACCGGAACGTCCGTCAAGGAGGCCACGGATGACGGCGTCCTCCTCGACGACGGAGACTTCGTCCGCACCCACTCGCTCATCTGGTGCGTGGGCGTGCGCCCCGACCCGCTCGTCGAGGACATCGGACTGGACACCGAGCGCGGACGCCTCGTCGTCGACCCGTACCTGCGCGTGCCCGGATGCCCCGACGTGTACGCCTGCGGCGACGCCGCCGCCGTGCCCGACCTGACACAGCCCGGGTCCTACACACCGATGACCGCTCAGCACGCCACACGCCAGGGCAAGATCGCGGGCCGTAATCTCGCCGCCTCCCTCGGCCACGGTGACGCGCGGCCCTACAAGCACCACGACCTGGGCTTCACCGTGGACCTCGGCGGGATCCAGGGCGCCGCGAATCCGCTGGGTCTCCCGCTGTCCGGACCGCTCGCCAACCTCGTCACGCGCGGCTACCACCTGGCCGCCATGCCGGGGAACCGTGTGCGCGTCCTCGCCGACTGGGCCCTGGACGCCGTTCTGCCGCGCCAGGCGGCCCAGCTCGGGCTGGTCCGCTCCTGGTCCGTGCCGCTGGAATCCTCCTCGCCGGAGGTCGCACGGCTGCCCTCCGCGCACTGAGCCGCCGGGGCCGGGCTGCCGACGAGTCCGGCTGGGCCCTCTGAGCTCCCGAGCCGCCTGATCGGGTCTCGCATGAGCCCTCTGATCGGGTCTCGCGCGGGTGCGTCGGCCCGCAGGGGGTGCCGGGGCCCGTACGAGGGCGTTCGGTGCCGGGCCCCGGGTGCCGGAGGTGGCGCTCCGCGTCGGTGTACCGCGGCCTGCGCACCGGGGCCGGTGCACCGGGGCCGTCACTCACCCACACGAGTGCCGGAGTTGTCCACAACTCCCTGGTTTTCCACGGGAATCGGGTCTCTTCGGCAGCCCTCGCCGAACGCCGCTACCTTCCTTCGCATCGCCCCCGGGACCCACCGGCCGGGCTCCGCACCACCAGCAAGGGAGGGATCCCCATGCACGGGGGACTGCCCATGATCGGGCTCAGCGTGCTCGTCTACGCGGCCGTCGCAGCCGTGGTTCTCGCCGGGACCGCCTGCGGCCGCGTCCGGGAGCACACGCGAAGGAGCCGCCACGTCCGGAACGCCGGGGGCTGCGCCCGTCCGGCGTCGCGGCACGGGGCCCGGCGGCACCGGCGATTCCGGCGCGTCCGCCGCGCCGGGCAGGCACGGGGGAGTGGTGAGCCGTGCACGGCCGTGTGACCGTCATCGTGCCGGCCCACAACGAGGAGGCCGGCCTCCCCGCCACCCTGGAGTCCATCCGGGCCCAGACCCACCCGCCGGTCCAGGTCATCGTCGTCGACGACGCCTCCCAGGACCGCACCGGAGACGTCGCCCGGCGCCACGGCGCCCAGGTACTGCGCCCACCCGCGAACCTCGGCAGCAAGGCCAAGGCCCAGAACCACGCCCTGGCCCACTGCGAGGGAGACCTCGTCCTGGCCGTCGACGCCGACACCGTCCTCGCACCCGACTACATCGAACGCCTCGTGCCCGCCTTCGACGCCCCCGAAGTCCTCGTCGCCGCCGGCAATGTGCAGACCCGCTTCGCCAGAACCGTGTGGGAACGCGGGCGCTCCGTGGAGTACCTCTTCGGGTTCCACTGGCACCGCCCCATCCAGGAGCGCGCCGGCAGCCCCATGGTCTGCTCGGGCTGCTGCTCCGTCTTCCGCCGGGACGCGCTCGTGGCGGCGGGCGGCTTCCCGGAACGCACCATCGTCGAGGACATGGACTACAGCTGGCAGGTGCAGATCGACGGCCACCGCGCCCGCTACGTGAGCGGGGCCGTCGCCTGGGCCGCCGACCCGGAGACTCTGCTGTACCTGCGCAAACAGCTCTGGCGCTGGATGGCGGGTTTCTGCCAGAACATCCGTATCCACGCCGCCGACCTGGTGGTGCGCAAGCCGATGCTCGCCGTATGGGTGCTGCTCGCCCTCACCGAGATCCTCATCGCGCCCCTGTGGTGGGCCACACCCGTACTGCTGACCCTGGCCTGGGACGAGCCGCTGCCCCGCGCCCTCGCCTGGTGGGTAGGCGGCGAACTCGCCCTCACACTGCCGCCGTTGCTCTACGCCACGCACAAACGGGGTCTGCGTCTGCGCAAGGTGCTCACCGATCTCCCCTGCGTCTATCCGACCAGAATCGTCAACCTCTGGTACGCGTGGAAGGCGGTCCTCGTCGAGTTGGTACTCGTCCCGCTGCGCCTCTCCCGCGGCCTCACCGTGTACGAGAAAGGCAGGGCGCCGGGACCGGCTCTCGCCGCACCGGCATGAGCCGTACGGAGGGGCCGGCCGCTCTCAGCCGAAGGAACGGCCCGGCCGGCCCGTCTGGTCCAGCTGGACAGGCGGCAGGAACTCCCGGACATAGGTGCGGTGCCACCATGCGCCGGTCTCCCGCCGCTCCCGCGCCGTCGTGAAGCGATAGCGGTACAGCAGTGCCCGCACATGGGTGGGCGGATGGTCCGGGAACGGGCTGTGGCGCAACAGAGCCAGGGTGGCCCGGTCGTTCTCCAACAGTCGCTCCAGCAGACGGTCGAACCAGCCGCGGGTGTAGAGCGGCGACAGCGCGGCGAACCACATCTGCCAGTCCAGACGGAGGTGATAGGGCGCGAACTGACGCGGCAGCCGCCGCACATCGCCCGGCTTTCCCTTGAACTCGTACTCCCGCCAGACGGTGTCCTTGGTGATCTGCTCCTCGTCCGTCCCCTCCAGCACCACTTCCTGACGCACCCGCGTCACGCTGCCGAACGCCCCGTAGGTGTTGACCAGATGCAGCGGATTGAACGAGCGGTTCATCTGCTGGGAACGGCTGAGGAGATTGCGTGCGGGCCAGTAGCTCAGCAGCACGATCAGCAGCGCGGCGGCACAGACGAGTACCGCGAACCAGGCCGGTGTTGCGGCGTACGACGGGGTGCCCGTCACGGGGGAGCTGTCGACGGCCGAGAGAGCGAGGATCATCGTGAGCCAGTTCAGCCACGAGAAGTTGCCCGACGTCACGAGCCACAACTGGGTGACGATGACGATCGCCGCGGCCACGGTCGCCACCGGCTGCGGGAAGAACAGACCGAAGGGGACGATCAGTTGGGCCACGTGGTTGGCGGCGACCTCCACCCGGTGCAGCGGCCGGGGGAGCCGGTGGAAGTGCCAGCTGAGCGGCCCCGGCATCGGCTGGGTCTCGTGGTGGTAGTAGAGGCAGGTCAGATCCCGCCAGCAGGGGTCACCGCGCCATTTGATCAGGCCCGCTCCGAATTCGACCCGGAACAGCAGCCAACGCAGCAGGAACAGGACCAGGATGGGAGGAGCCACGTCCGCGTTGCCCAGGAACACGGCGAGAAAGCCCGTCTCCAGCAGCAGGGACTCCCAGCCGAAGCCGTAGAAGATCTGGCCGACGTTGACGAACGACAGATAGAGCGCCCACAGCAGCGCCCACATCAGCATCGAGGCCCACAGCGGTACGACGTCACCGGCGCCCACCAGGAGCGCCGCGGAGAGAGCCGTGCCGAACCAGGCGCAGCCCGTCACGAAGCGGTCCGTGCAGCGCCAGTGGAACAGGCTGGGTGCTTCGCGGAAGGGGATCCGGCGCACGAAGATCCGGGCCGGGAGCAGTCCGCGCTCGCCCAGCAACGCGCGGTACTGCATCGCGGCCGAGAGGAAGGCCACCAGGTAGATGCAGGCCAGCGCGCGTTGCAGCACCAGACGGCTCAGCCCGTATCCCGAGGCTGAGAACCACGACGTGAACCAGTCCATGGCGGCCATGGGTACCACCGGCGCGCGGCCTTCACGCCACGCGCGGACCGCCCGGGCCCCCGGGGCGCGGGGAGAGCGGGCGGCGGGAGCCGGGCCGGGCCGCCCGCCCCGGGTGCGCGATCATTGGCCCCATGAAGCACGACGCATATGTTCGGGTCCGGGGTGCGCGGGAGCACAATCTGCGAGCGGTGGATGTGGATGTTCCGCGCGACGCACTGGTGGTCTTCACGGGGGTCTCGGGCTCGGGCAAGTCGTCTCTGGCGTTCGGGACGCTGTACGCGGAGGCGCAGCGGCGCTACTTCGAGTCGGTCGCGCCGTATGCGCGGCGGCTGATCCACCAGGTCGGGGCCCCGAAGGTGGGGGAGGTGACCGGGCTGCCGCCGGCGGTGGCGCTGGAGCAGCGCCGGTCGGCGCCGACGGGCAGATCGTCGGTGGGGACGGTGACGACACTGTCGAATTCCCTGCGGATGCTCTTCTCCCGCGCGGGCCGCTACCCGGAGGGCGCGGAGCGGCTGGACTCGGACGCCTTCTCGTCGAACACGGCAGCCGGGGCGTGCGCGGAGTGTCACGGCCTGGGCACGGTGCACCGGGTCACGGAGGAATCGCTGGTGCCCGACCCCTCGCTCTCGATCCGGGAAGGCGCGATCGCGGCCTGGCCCGGTGCCTGGCTGGGGAAGAACCTGCGCGACATCACCCAGACACTGGGGTACGACATCGACCGTCCCTGGTCCGAGCTGCCGCGGGCGGACCGGGAGTGGCTGCTGTTCACGGACGAGCAGCCGGTGGTGACGGTGCACCCGGTGCGCGAGGCCGGCCGGATCCAGCGTCCCTACCAAGGCACGTACCAGAGCGCGAAGCGCTATGTGCTGCACACGTTCGCGGAGACGAAGAGCGCGACGCTGCGCCGCCGGGTGCAGCGGTTCCTGGTGAGCACCAGGTGCCCGGTCTGCGCGGGCCGTCGGCTGCGTCCGGAAGCGCTGGCGGTGACGTTCGCAGGCAGCGACATCGCCGAGCTGGCTGCTTTGCCGGTGGAAAGGCTGGCGGAGGTGCTGCGGCCGAGCGCCCGGGGCGCGGAGGGGCAGGACGCCGTGGAGGGCGGCATCCGGGAGAGCGTGGCGGCGACGCTCTCGCGAGAGCTGGTGTCCCGTATCGACGTGCTGACGGAGCTGGGCCTCGGCTACCTGAGCGTGGACAGGCCGACGCCGACGCTGTCGCCGGGCGAGCTGCAACGCCTCCGGCTGGCGACGCAGCTGCGATCGGGCCTGTTCGGGGTGGTCTACGTGCTCGACGAGCCGTCGGCAGGGCTGCATCCGGCGGACACGGAGTCGCTGCTGGGCGTCCTGGACCGGCTGAAGGAGGCGGGCAATTCGCTCTTCGTCGTCGAGCACGACATGGCGGTGGCCCGCCGGGCGGACTGGATCGTGGACGTCGGGTCCTGGGCGGGCGAGCACGGGGGAGAGGTCCTCTACAGCGGGCCCGTCGCCGGGCTGGCCCAGGTGGACCGCTCGGTGACGCGCGGCTTTCTGCACCCCACGCCGGCCGCGGACGGACCCGCGGCGCGGACGGGCGACGGCGCGGACGGCGACCGGGAGACGGACCGGGCGGTGCGGGAGCCGCGGGGATGGCTGAAGCTGTCGGGGGTGACGCGGCACAACGTGCGCAACCTCGACGCGGAGTTCCCGCTGGGCGTGTTCACGGCGGTCACGGGTGTTTCGGGTTCGGGTAAATCGACGCTGGTCAGCCAGGTGCTGGCGGGCCTCGTGGCGGAGCACACCGGGAGCCGGACGAACGAGACACCGGCCGAGGACGCCGAGGAGGAGACCGAGGGCGCGGCAGGGGACGTGTCCGCCGTGACGGGCCTGGAGGCGGTGGACCGCCTCGTCCGGGTCGACCAGAAGCCGATCGGCCGGACACCGCGCTCGAACCTGGCCACGTACACGGGGCTGTTCGACGCCGTGCGGAAGGTGTTCGCCGCGACGGACGAGGCCCGGGCGCGGGGGTACGGCGCCGGCCGGTTCTCCTTCAACGTCGCCGAGGGCCGGTGCCCGACCTGCCAGGGCGAGGGATACATCGCCGTCGAACTGCTCTTCCTGCCCGGCACGTACGCGCCCTGCACGGACTGCCACGGCGCCCGGTACAACCCGGAGACGCTGGAGATCACCTACGCGGGCGCGACCATCGCGGACGTGCTGGAGATGACCGTCGACCACGCGGCGGAGTTCCTCTCCTCGGTGCCAGCGGCCGTGCGCGGCCTGGAGGCACTGCAACGGGTGGGCCTGGGATATCTGCGGCTGGGGCAGCCGGCGACGGAGCTGTCGGGCGGCGAGGCGCAGCGCATCAAGCTGGCCGGCGAACTCCAGCGCACCCGGCGCGGGCACACGCTCTACGTCCTCGACGAGCCGACGACGGGCCTGCACCCGGCGGACACCCGAGTGCTGCTGCGGCAGTTGCACGGCCTCGTGGACGCGGGACACAGCGTCATCGTCGTCGAGCACGACATGGACGTGGTCTCCGGAGCCGACTGGGTGCTCGACATGGGGCCGGGCGGCGGCGAGCGGGGCGGGCGGATCGTCGCCGCAGGGACACCCCAGGAGGTCGCGGCCGGGGGCGGGGCGACCGCGCCGTATCTGAAGGCTTCCCTGCGCGGCTGACGCGACCCCGGCGGGCTTCTGCACCGGGCCGCCGCTGCATACGGTGGGGTGCTCGGGGCCGGGCCGGCCGGGCGTCCGGACAGGCGGGAAGGTGGGGCGGATGACCCATGCCTTGATCATCGGCGGCGGTATCGCGGGCCCGGTGAGCGCGATGGCGCTGCACAAGGCCGGGATCGGGGCGACGGTGTACGAGGCGTATCCGGCGCCCGCCGACGACGTGGGCGCCTTTCTGGTGCTGTTCCACAACGGGCTGGAGGCGCTGCGCACGATCGACGCGCACCGGCCCGTGCTGGACGCCTCCTTTCCGGCCGACCGGGTGGAGATGCTCGACGCGCAGGGGCACGGCCGTGAGCGGCCGGTGTCCGGAAGCGGAACGGGGGACGGGCGGCCGGTCCTCGGCCCGCGCACGCTGCGTCGCTCCGCGCTCTACCGTGCGCTGCGGGAGGAGGCCGAACGCCGAGGCGTGGCCGTGGAGTTCGGCAAGCGGCTGGTCGCGGCCGACGTGGGGCCGGACGGGCGGGTCACGGCGCGGTTCGCCGACGGGAGCAGCGCGCGGGGCGATGTGCTGCTGGGCGCGGACGGTGTCCGCTCGCTCACCCGTACCCTCATCGATCCTGAGGCGCCCGCACCGCGGCACACCGGTCAAATCACGGTGTGCGGCTTCTCCCCGCTGGTGCCCGCCGAGGCGGCGCCCGCGCCCGGCGTCTACCGGATGATCCGGGGCAGCAGGGCGTTCCTGGGCTGCACCCGGGCACCGGACGGCGCGGTGTGGTGGTTTGCGAACACACCCGGCGGCGAGCTGGCCCCGGAGCGTCTGGCGGCCGGCACACCGGAGCAGCGCGCCGGATGGCGTGACCATGTGGCCGGCCTGTTCGCGGACGACGCCTCACCCGCCGAGGCCGTGGTACGCGCCACGGGCGACCGCATCGTCGCCTTCAACGCCTACGACCTCGCCCATACGCCCGTGTGGTCGCGCGGCCCGATGGTGGTGCTCGGCGACGCGGCCCACACCGCGGCGCCGAACGCCGCACAGGGCGCCTCGCTGGCCATCGAGGACGGCGTGGTGCTCGCCCGCTGCCTGCGCGATCTGCCGCTGCCCGGCGAGGCGTTCGCCGCGTTCGAACGGCTGCGCAGGGCGCGGGTGGAGGCCCTCGTCGACCGCAGCGCCCGGCTGAACGCACGCGTGGTGCCGGGAGCCGGCCGGCACGCGGACCGCCCGGGCCCCGGAGCCGCCGGCGGACCGGAGGCGGAATCCGGGGATCCGGCGGACCGGTTCCTGCACTACCGCATCGACTGGGACGCCCCGGTCTCCGCCGCCGGTTGAGACCGCGGCGGGGGAGACGGGGGACGGACGGGCCGTCGCGGCTGGCTACGGTAGGGGCATGCCAATCCGTGTGCTCCTGGTCGACGACGATCCGCTGGTACGAGCCGGACTGCGGCTGATGCTCGACGGGGCGCAGGATGTGGAGATCGTCGGGGAGGCGGCGGACGGTGACCAGGTGCTGCCGCTCACCGACCGGCACCGTCCGCATGTGGTGCTGATGGACATCCGGATGCCCGCCGTGGACGGGCTGAGCGCGACCGAACAGCTGAGGGCACGTCCGGCGGCGCCCGAGGTGATGGTGCTGACCACCTTCCACGCGGACGCACAGGTGCTGCGGGCCCTGCGGGCCGGTGCCGCGGGTTTCCTGCTGAAGGACACGCCGCCCGCCGAGATCCTGGCGGCGGTGCGCAAGGTGGCGGCGGGCGAGCCCGTGCTGTCACCCGCGGTCACCCGTCAGCTGATCCGGCACGTGGCGCCGGCCGGGGGCGACAGCCGCCGGGAACGGGCCCGCGAGGCCCTGAGCGCGCTGGGCGAGCGCGAACGTGAGGTGGCGGTGGCGGTCGGGCGGGGGCGCGCGAACGCCGAGATCGCGGCGGAGCTGTACATGAGTGTCCCCACGGTGAAGACCCATGTCTCGCGCATCCTGACCAAGCTGGACCTCAACAACCGGGTGCAGATCGCTCTGTTGGTGCACGACGCGGGCCTCCTGGAGAACGCCGGCCCGGACGCCGGATGAGGCGGGGCAGGTCTCACGCGGGGGCGGGGCGCGGAGGCGTGCGGGCGCGGGTCGCACGCGGGGCGCGATGGTGCAGAACCGGCGCGGGAATCCTGAGCGCTCACGGTTGTTGAACCGGACGTGACTTCTCTTCCGGTCTTTCCCGCACAGCTGTCCGTTCTCGACCGTTCGCTGGTGCGTGACGGCGAGCACCCGAGCGGTGCGCTGCGCGAGACGGTGGAGTTCGCGCGGGCAGCCGAAGAGCTGGGCTTTCTGCGGTTCTGGGTCTCGGAGCACCACGCCGTGCCCGGAATCGCCGGCTCGGCGCCCACGGTGCTGGCCGCGGCCGTCGCCTCCGCCACCTCGCGTATCCGCGTGGGCACGGGCGGCGTGATGCTGCCCAACCACCAGCCGCTGGTGGTGGCCGAGCAGTTCGGGGTGCTGGAGTCCCTGCACCCCGGCCGGATCGACATGGGCCTGGGCCGCTCGGTCGGGTTCACCGACGGGGTGCGCAAGGCCCTGCGGGTCGGCAAGGACGCGGCGGACGGATTCAGCGGCCAGGTGGCCGAGCTGCTCGGCTACTTCCACGGTGCGGGGCCGGTGCGGGCCCGGCCCGTGGAGGGCCTGCGGGTGCCGGCGTTCGTCCTGGCGGTCGGCTCGGCCCAGGCGGTGGCCGCCGAGCACGGCCTGCCGCTGGTCATCGGCCTCTCCCGGGACGAGGCACGCACCGCCGAGGCGGTCGACGCCTACCGCGCGGCGTTCCGGCCGGGTCCGGGCGGTGCGGAGCCGTATGTGGTCCTCGCCGTGAACGCGGCGGTGGCGGCCACGGCGCGCCAGGCGGAGCTGCTCCAGATACCGGAGGCGTGGTCCACGGCCGTCTCCCGTACCCGCGGTTCGTTCGTGCCGTTGCAGCCGGCGGAGAGCGTTCTCGCACGGGAGATGACGGCCAAGGAACGTACGGCGTACGAGGAGGCCCGTGCCTCGCAGCTGCACGGCAGACCGGACGAGGTGCTGCCCCGGCTGGAGGCCGTCGTGCGGCGCACCCGCGCGGACGAGGTGCTGCTGACGCTCAACACCTACGACCCGCGCGAGCGCCTGGACTCCTACCGGCTGCTGGCGCGGGCCGCCGGGCTCACGCCTGCCCCGGCAGCTGCCGCTTCATGATCTTGCCCATGTCGTTGCGGGGCAGCGCTTCGAGGTGGCGCACCGCTCGTGGCCGCTTGTGCGGGGCGAGCTGCCCGGCGACGAGCGCGGCCAGCTCCTCCTCGTTCGGCGGGGACTGCGGATCGGCAGGCACGATCCACGCCACGATCCGCTCGCCCAGATCGTCGTCGGGCTCTCCGGTGACGGCCGCCTCGGCGACCCCGGGGTGGCCCAGCAGGACGTTCTCGATCTCGCCCGCCCCGATCTTGTAACCGCCGCTCTTGATCAGGTCGGTGGCCTTGCGCCCGACGAGGCGGAAGAAGCCGTCCGCGTCCCGCATGGCCATGTCGCCGGTGCGGAACCAGCCGCCGTCGAACGCCTCGGCTGTCGCGTCGGGCCGGTTGAGGTACTCGGTGAACAGATTCGGACCACGGACCTGTACCTCGCCGACGCTCTCGGTGTCCTCCGCGGGCAGCCGCGTGCCGTCCTCGTCGACGAGGCGTACATCGACGTCCTTGAGCGGCACCCCCACCGTGCCGGGCCGGAAGGGGCCTTCCGCGCGGACGCTGGTGTTCATCAGCGTCTCCGTCATGCCGTAGCGCTCGACGATGTGCTGACCGGTGGCCGCGGTGAGCCGCTCGTGGTCGTGCAGCGGCAGCGCGGCCGAGCCGGAGACCAGCAGCCGGGCCCCGGCGAGCGCCTGCACCAGGCCGGGATCGCTCTGGCACGCGTCGGCGAGCCGGTGGTACATCGTGGGCACGCCGAACAGCATCGTCCCGCCGCTGCTCAGCTCCCGCGTGACGCCCTCCGTGGTGAAGCGGCCCAGATGGCGGACGGTACCGCCGCGCCGCAGCGGGCCGAGCACACCCAGGATCAGCCCGTGCACATGGAACAACGGCAGCCCGTGCACCAGGACGTCGTCGGCGGTCCACTGCCAGGCGTCCTGAAGAGCGTCGAGGCTGCTGGCGATCGCACGCCGCGACAGCACAACCCCCTTGGGCGGCCCGGTCGTTCCGGAGGTGTAGACGACGAGCGCCGACGTGCCCTCGTTCGGCTCCGGCGGCAGACCCCAGGCGGCCTCCGCCTCCCCCTCGGAGAGGTCGACATCGGTGCGGGGGAGCCCTGCCAGGGACTCGGGCAGTTCGGCGCCGGGCGCCGTCAGCACCGCGGCAGGCGTGCTGTCGGCGACGATGTGCGCCAGCTCGCGCTCCCCGCTCCTGGGGTTCACCGGGACGACGGGCACGCCGGCGAGCAGCCCGGCGACGGTCGCGACCGCCGTCTCCGGCTCCGGCGTCGCCCAGACCGCCACCCGCGAGGCCCCGTCCAGCTTCGTGGCCAGGCCGCTGGCGACGGCGGCCAGCTGCCGGTAGGTGAGGGCCCGGTCGCCGAAGCGCAGTGCGGTCTGCGAGGACGCCGTGTGCAGCGCGGGGAAGAGCAGGGACACCCGGGGACTCCTTCGTGATCTCTCGCCTCTGGGACCGCCAGCATCTCACCGACCGCCGACACCGCCGCCCGGGAGGGGAGGGCAGGTGCGGAGGAGGAGCGGGGCCGGCCCGGACACGGTGCCGACAGATCACCCGACCGTGGGACGGCGGGCCGCGCCCGGGCCGCTGCCGCGACACCCTCGTCCGGCCCCGACTCCGGCCCGCCGCACCGGCCTCCGGCTCCCCGGCCCCGGCCTTGCCGTCCCCGCGCCTTCCGCCGTGAGGAGGCCGCTCACTTCCCGTACAGCTGTGAGCGGGGCACGATCTCCTGCTGCTGATGCGGACTGGACCACAGCAGCTTCATGTGCGCCTCACCGCTCAGCTCCCGGTAGTCGACCCGGATGCGGTGCCTCTTGCCGGCCCGGAGCCGCACCGTGCCCGTGTCGACGCGTGGGCCGTGCGGGTCGGATGCGTCGACGACGAGACGGCCGTCGATCCACACCCGGGCCGTGTCGTCGGAGACGGTGGTGAAGGTGTAGGTGTCCGACCAGCGCGGCTGGACCGAGCCCGTCCAGCGGGCGCTGAAGTGGTCGGCGGGCACGGACGGGGACGGTGAACCGTCGAACCGCCAGGCGTGGTTGACCGAAGCATCGGTGCGGGTGGCGGCCGGTGCTCCCCGGAAGGAGTCGTTGTCCCAGAACCGTGCCTTCAGTCCGCTGCCGCTGCCGGCCCGTCCCCTGGGGACGGAGACACGCAGTTCGACCACGGTGGCCTTCTCGTCCACCGGGCCGCCCGAGGGCATCAGGTCGAAGCCGTCGCCGCTGCGGGAGACCGCGACCTTCTGGCCGCTGCCCAGCACGCGCGCCCCAGTGATCTCGAAGTCGGTTCTCGCCTTCAGATGCAGAGGTTTTCCCTCCTCCGGCCAGTCGGTCACAGCTGCGTACAGCTGCCCTCGACGGCCGCGGGTGACCTCGCCCCACCCCGGCGACTCGACGAGGCCGCTGTATCCGGCGCCACGGACCGCACGGCCCTGACCGTGCGCACGCATCCAGGAGCCGACATCCCGCAGCCGCCGAAGGGACTCCGCCGGCACCCGGCCCTTGCTGTCGGGGCCGATGTTCGGCAGATAGTTGCCACTGCGGCCCGCCGAGGCCAGCAGATTGCGGACGAGTTCGGCAGCCGGCTTCCAGTCGTGGTCGTACCGGGCGTATCCCCAGTGCCCGTTGAGCGTCATACAGCTCTCCCACGGCTGCCCGTCCACCGGACCGTCGGGGATCTCCTGCTCCGGTGTGCCGAAGTCGCCGTCGACGACGCGCCGTTTGCCGACCCTGTTGTTCACCAGCAGCCCGGGCTTGAGGCTCTTCACATAGCTCTCCAGCTCGGCGCCGTCCCGCGCGGACCAGCGGTTGACGGGGTTGTCGGCGTCCCATTCGCCGTCGAACCACAGCAGCGCCGGGTCGTACTCGTCCACCAGCTCTTTCAGCTGTGCGTACATCCGCTTCTTGTAGCGGGGGAAGGTGTCCGGGTCGGCGAAGTCGGGGTCGTGCCAGTCCCAGATCGAGTAGTAGAAGCCGAGCTTGATGCCTGCCTTGTCCGCCGCGGTCTTCAACTCGCGCATGATGTCGCGGTGTTCGTCGAAGGCGGAATGATCGCGCAGATTCCAGGAGTTGACCTTCGTCGGCCACATGGCGTAGCCGTCGTGGTGCTTGGACGTGATGACGATGTACCGCTGTCCTGCGTCCTTGGCGGCCCGCACCACGGCCTCGGCGTCGAACGCGGAGGGGTCGAAGCGTGCCGCCTGCTTCTCGTACTCCTCCTTCGGGACGGCGCACTCCCGCATGATCCACTCCGCGTCCCGGCAGACGCTGCCGTCCGGACGGGTGTACTCGCCCTCCAACTGGGAGTAGGCGCCGAAGTGAATGAACATGCCGAAGCGGTCCTGGCGCCACCAGGAGGTCCGCTCCGCGGTGAACGGGTCGTCCACCGCGTGGTCCGTTCCCGGCCCGCTCACGGCGCCCTGTGCGCCCGCGACCGCCGCCGTCTGTGCCGCCGCCCCCGGACCGCCGGGAAGGGCCGGCAGACAGACGGCCACCAAACCCGCTCCCAGCAGGGTCCCGAGCGCTCGTGCACGGCCTCGTCTCCCACGCTGCATCACTGACTCCTTCGTTCGCCGGGTCTCCTCGTCAGGGCGCATCCGCTGTGTGCTCATCCGGGCAGCCCCCACTTCCGGGCCCCGGGGTCCGGAGCGACGGGTTCGACCGTCATGCCGGGCCGTTCTCCGCGCACCGTCAGCACCGCTTCCTCCCCACGACGCAGCCGGAGGCGGACCGTTCCGGGCGCCACCCGCTCGTGCGGCAGCTGTCCGCCGTGGCCGTCCCGCACCTCGATGTCCTCGTCCGGCAGGGAGTGCCGGACCACACAGGGAGCGCCCGCTTCGCTGCGGACGCGCACCCAGCGGGTCCGCCCCTCGCGGCGTACGGCGCTCAGCAGGAAGGCGCCCTGCGTGCGGAAGTCGTGCACGGTGATCTCACGCCAGCTGCGCGGGACGGCGGGGAAGACACGGATCACGCCGTCCCAGCTCTGGCACAGCATGTCGTGCAGCGACTGTGCCGCCGACAGCGGTGTCTCGATGACCGGACCGGACTCCTTGTACATCGTGTTCGGCTGGATGAAACGCTCCAGCAGCTGACCGAGATGTTCCAGCGCCTGTTCGCCGCGTCCCATCTGTGCGGCCATGGAAGCGGCACCGGTGAAGGTGTAGCCCTGGAGTGCCCCCTCGAAGCCCACCCAGTGCCGCAGCGAGGTTTCGATCACCTCGCGGTGCTCCGGCTGTTCCCAGGTGACCTCGTACAGCGGATACACGGCCAGCAGATGCGAGTAGTGCCGGTGCGACTCGGCGAGCGGGACCCCTTCGGCGATCATGAACCCGTTCTCGTCCCGCGGACAGGGCGTCAGCCGGTGCAGCACCTCCCGCCATCGCGGCGCGAGTTCGTCGTCGAGGCCCAGGACACGCGTGGCGTCCAGCAGTGTGCGGCAGCCCCAGCGCAGCAGCATCAGGTCGTAGTTGCAGTCGGGACCCGAGCGCGGGTACTCGGGCGAGAAGGTCAGCGGCAGATGCAGCCGGCCGTCCGCGCGCGGTTCCAGAAAGTGCAGATAGTACGAGACGGCCCGGCGCAGCAGAGGGAAGAGCGTGTCACGCAGGATGCCCTCGTCCATGGTGTGCCGGTAGCTGAGCCACACGTTGTGCAGCGCCCAGGTCAGATTGCCCACCTCGGGAGTGGGCTCGGCCTGCCCTGGGACACCGACGCCGTAGCCGGCGTTCTCCGCGCGCGCACCGCCCCGGAGCCGGGCGTCGGTGGTGCGCGGTATGCCCGCCGAGTCGCCGCGGTAGGCGGGCGCGACCGCCCTGGTGAGCTCGTCCCGGAAGGCTCCCAACGCCCGTGTGACGGCGTCGAGTTCGAGGTGATTGGAGCCGTGGATGAGCCAGTACGCCAGCTGCACGTTGAGGTTCCACCAGGTGGCAGGCCAGGGAGTCGGCTCCAGCCAGGGGCCGCAGGTGGCCATCACCGGCGCATCGGCGCGGGCAGCGGAGGCCACCTTGTACAGCTGGATCCAGTAGAAGCGCTGGAGCCCGGTGTCCGGCACGGACAGGAAGCTCTTCCGGTAGTAGGCGCGCCACCAGGAGCGGTGTGCCCTCATCAGTGCCTCGTAGGAGAGGTGGGCGGCCTTGCGCAGGGTCGCGAGCGCTGTCGCCACGGGCGAGCCCGACGCGTCGGACGGCGCCACCGTCACATGGAGCGTGCGGCTCGCTCCCCGGCCCTCCACCTCCTGCCACGCGGACACATGGTGGCCGCCTCCGTGCAGTGGCTGCACCACGGCTGTGACATCGCCGTGGTGCTCCGTCCGGGCCGGAGGGTTGGCCGTGTACCCATCCGGCGGCTCCTTGAAGGCAACTCGGGGGCTGACGGCCTCGGCCGGGTGGAAGCGCCAGCTGCAATCGTGTTCGCCGCCGGCGGGGACGAGTGCGACGGCGAGCAGCGGGCGCGCGGTGTGCACGGCGGCCCGGATCCCGATGTGTCCTTCGCTGGTGGTGATCGTCCCGGTGAGTTCGGCTTCCTGGAGCCGCAGGCGCCAGTCGACATTCGTGATCCTGCCCGCCGTCTTCAGGGTGAAGTGTCCGACCGGCAGCCGGGCGAGGCCGAACAGGGAGCCGAACTCGGGCCTGTTGTCCTGCACTTCGCTGTGCTGGACCGTCACCCGCAGCGCGCGCCCCTCCGCCTCCGGCTCGGCGTAGAGGGTGGTGCCGAGCCGGGCGTTGCCCAGGAATGGCGCCTCGTACCAGGCTTCCGGCACCCGCCGCCACACCGGGTCGGCGTCGTCGAGGACGCTGCTCCACGCCTCGGGGGCCGGTACGGGGCCGCCGCGCCCGGTCCGGTCCGGTGTGTCCCCGGCCCGCGCGGGGGACGGCAGGAGCGCCTCGGCGGCACCGGCCGTGGCGGCCGCGCCGGCCGTACCGAGAACGGCTCTCCGGGAGGGTGGTCGGGGCATTGAGGGGGAGGGTGGACGGCTGGGCATACGAGTCTCCAGTCACATATGCGGCGCGAAGTCCGGTCCGTGAATCCCTCTCGCATAGTGCAGACGTCCGGGCATGAGCGGAAGACCTCGGCTTCATAAACATCGGATGAACCCGCCCTCGGGAAGCCTTGGTGGTGGAGATCTCGCCACCGGTGTCCGTCACACCTCGGACGAAAGAGTGGGTGGAGGGTCGTCGTTCGCGGCCCGGCAGCGTCGAGGCGGTCCCGGAGTCGGTCAGCTCGTTGAACACCCGGACGCCGTACGGCAGATGAAGTGGGGACGCCGGGCGCGGGCGGTGTGCGCCGTGCAGCACAGCGGCCCGCACCCCGCCGCTGTGGGCGGGGTGCGGGCCGAGGAGGCGCGCGCGGCGGTTACCTGGACGCCGCCTGGACCAGCTCCATGTACCGGGCCCAGTCCCAGCCCGGGCCGGGGTCCGTGTGGTCGGCTCCGGGCACCTCGTTGTGGCCGATGATGTACCGGCGGTCGACCGGGATGCCGTGCCGGGCGCAGATGTCGGCGGTGAGCGCGGCGGACGCCGAGTAGAGCGCGTCCGTGAACCACTTGTCGGGCTCCTCGATCCAGCCCTCGTGCTCGATGCCGATGCTGCGTGTGTTGTAGTCCCAGTTGCCGGCGTGCCAGGCGATGTCCTTCTCCCGCACCAGCTGTGCGACGTGTCCGTCGGCGGAACGCGTCACATAGTGCGCGGACACCTGCTTGTCCGGGTTCTGGAAGATGTCCAGCGTGTTCTTGTACGTCTCCTGGGTCACATGGATGACGACGAACTCCACCGGATAGTCCGAAGGCCGGTCGCCGCCGGTGTAGTTGCCGCCGGCCGCCGGGACCCATTCGGCCTCCGGGTAGTCGACGTCGCGGGCGGAGGGCTTCCTGGACGCCGGGCGGGCCAGAGCGGCGCCCGCGCTCGCGCCCGCGATCCCCGCCGCGAGGGCGAAGCCTGCCGCGCCGCGCAGCAGTGTCCGGCGACCGGTGGGCGGGGGAGCGGAGGTGTGCTGCGGTCTGTGGGGCCGGGAGGGATGTGCCATGTCCATCGTGTCTCCAGGTGGGGGGTGGAGCCGAAAGGCTGAGACCGAAGGTTGACAGGTGTGCGCATGACAAGTTGACGCGCGTTGAATGATGGCAGGAGCGAAAGGAACCTGCCAAGAGCCGGGCACACGACTCCCTACGGCAGTCACCGTCCCGGGCCTGCCACCTGGGGCTCTCCGACCGGGAACGCAGAAGGCCGGGAGAGCGCCGCCGCGGGCGCTCTCCCGGCCTGCCGTCAGCTCTTGCGGCTCAGCAGCTCCCCGGCCCCCTCCAGGACCGAGTCGAGCCGCGCGAGAGCCTCCTCGTCCCGCTCGACGGGCTCGTGCACCGGGCCCTCGGCCGTGTTCCACCGGCGGGCCACCGCCCCGGGATCCTCACCCAGCAGCAGCCCGGCGGCCTGCGCGGCCGCACCTAGCGCCACCAACTCCTCGGCCCGCGGCACCTGCACGGCGCGGCCGGACAGCCGCCGCACCGTCTCCCGCCACGCGACACCCTTGGCGCCGCCACCGATCAGCAGCAGCGGCTCCGACGCCGCCCGCGCCGCCTGCGGGTCGACCTCCAGCACCAGATCCAGGGCCCGCAGCAGGGCGAACACCGCGCCGTCGTAGGCCGCCTGGAGGACCTGCCCGCCCGACGTCGCCTGCTGTACTCCCGTCAACAGCCCGGTGGCGTACGGCAGATGGGGTGTGCGCTCGCCGTCCAGGAACGGCAGCATCGCCACCGTGCCGCCGGGCTCGACCTCTTCGCGATCCCGCCGCAGCAGTGCGGCCGTACGGTCCACCGCCACGGTGCAGTTGAGCGTGCAGGCCAGCGGCAGCCAGTCGGCACGCGCGTCCGCGAACCCCGAGACGGTGCCCGACGGGTCGGCGGGACGACGGGTGGAGACCGCGTACACCGTCCCCGACGTGCCCAGGCTCACCACGGGCCGGCCGGGACGCAGGCCCAGTCCGAGTGCCGCGGCCATGTTGTCGCCCGTGCCCGTGGCCACCAGTGTGCCCGGCGTCAGTGGGCTGTCTTCGAGGTCCCGCACGGTGCCGGCCGCCTCACCGGGCGTCAGCACCGGTGGCAGCAACTCCGGTGGCATACCGGCCAGTTCGAGGATCTCCTCGTCATAGGTGCCGGTCTCCGTCGACCACCAGCCGGTGCCCGAGGCGTCGCCCCGGTCGGTCGCGGCCCGGCCGGTGAGCCGCTCGGTCAGGAAGTCGTGCGGCAGCCGGACGGCCGCGCTCGCCCGGGCGGCCTCCGGCTCGTGCCGGCGCAGCCACGCCCACTTGGTCACGGTGAACGCGGGCGCCGGCACGCTGCCGGTGCGCCGCGCCCACTGCGCCGGGCCGCCGAGCTGCTCCACCAGCAGCTCCCGCTGCGGTGCCGAACGCACGTCGTTCCACAGCAGAGCGGGCCGGACGGGACGGCCCTGCGCGTCCAGTGTGACCAGGCCGTGCTGCTGCCCGGCGACCGAGACGGCCGCCGCTTCCGCGGCGGCGGGGCCGCACTCCGCCAGCGCGGCGAGGAGCGCCCGCCACCACTGCTCCGGGTCGCTCTCCCGGCCCTCGCCCGTCGTGACGGTGTGCGGGGCCTGGCCCCGGGCGACCACCCGCCCGGTGGCCGTGTCCACCACGAGAGCCTTGGTGGACTGCGTCGAGCTGTCGACACCCGCGACGAGTGGTCCTTCCGGTGCGGTCATGACGGGCCGCTCCTTCCCTCGGTCCGAACGCTGGGCGCATCGTATGTCCCGCGGTCCGGCCCGGGGTCGGGAGACCTCGTGGACGGCGGCGCGAAGCACCGGGCGCGCGGCGGCAGGAGCCGGTTCAGCGGCCCGCCTCTCCGGCCGGAACCGCCTCGGGCAGCCCGAACCGGGCGAAGAGATCCTCCGAGAAGAACGCCGCCACATGCTCCACCCGGAGTGCGCGCACGGTGAGCACCTGGATGTGGAACGGCCGGAAGAACCCGTCCTGGAGACGGTAGAGGCCGAAGGCCGGCTGGCCGTTGGCCGCGGTGGGCAGCATGAGCCCCTCGCCCGGGCCGATCGGACACTGGTTCGCGACCAGCCGCACGATGGTCTCCGCGCCGCGGAACCACTGCGGGAACGGCGGCATCTCCCAGACCGCGTCCTGCGCGAACAGGTCGACGATCGCGGCCACATCGGCCTTCTCGAACGCGGCCGCATAGCGGTCCAGCAGCGTGCGCATCTCCGGATCGGAGGGCTCCGTCAGCTCCTCCTCCACGGGCGCGGCCTGGGCGAGATGCGCACGGGCCCGCTGGAGCGCGCTGTTGACGCTCGCCGTCGAGGAGTCGAGCAGTTCTGCGACCTCGGCTGCACGCCACTTGAGGACGTCGCGCAGCAGCAGCACGGCTCGCTGACGCGGCGGCAGATGCTGGAGCGCGGCCACGAGCGCGAGCCGCAGGGACGAGCGGTTCACCACCACCGCAGCGGGATCGGCGGGCTTGTCGCCGGTGAACACCGCGTCCGGTACGGGTTCCAGCCAGGGGATTTCGGGGGACTCGGAGACCGGCTGTTCCGGATCGCTCGGCGCGCCCAGCCCCGACGGCATGGGTCTGCGGCCGCGCTGTTCGATGGCAGTGAGGCAGGCGTTGGTGGCGATGCGGTAGAGCCAGGTGCGCAACGAGGAGCGGCCCTCGAAGCGTTCGCCCGCGCGCCAGGCACGCAGCAAGGTGTCCTGCACCAGATCCTCGGCGTCGTGCAGCGAGCCGAGCATGCGATAGCAGTGCGCCAGCAGTTCATTGCGGTACGGCCTGGCCTCCTCCAGCAGTGCGTCGGCGCTCGGGCCGCCCGTGGAGGAACGCGCGGGGCCGGGTGCGGTGGGTGGCGTCTGTGCCATCGTCCTCGCCTTTCGTGCTGCGCCGTCGACGGCCGCAGCGGAGGTCTCTTGGTGAGGACCGAACCTAGAGCAGGGGTCCGACAATCGTCCGGCGAACCCCGGAAGCGCTGCCGCCCCGTGCGCGTGGCGCCGCCGCTGGTCAGTGAGGGCTTGGCCGCGGCGTGGGCGCCGGCCCGGACGCCGGATCCGACCCGAAGGTGCGATGGCACTCCAACTCGGCCCAGACGGCGTGCCCCGTGTTCTCCTGCGCACCCCCGCGATGCGCAGGCCGGACACCCCAGTCGTCGGCCAGGACGCTGACCAGCAGCAGGCCCCTGCCGCTCTCACCGTCCTCGTCCTCGGACGGTGGTGCGGAGCCGGTACACGCGGCCGTGCGTATCTGCTCCGAACCGCTTCCCTCGTCGGCCACTTCCAGGCGCAGACGCACGCCTATGACCCACAGCTCACAGCTGACCTTCTCGCTGTCGGTGTGCCGCACGGCGTTGGTGAACAGCTCCGACATCAACAGCTGGGCGTCGGCGCTCGACTCCTCGTCCACGCACCACTCGCGCAGCTTGTCCAGTACGCGTGCGCGCGCCACGGCTACGGAGGTGTCTCGCGCGGGGAGGTGGAAGGCGTCTCGCAGCGGGCGGGTCGTCAACGCGCCAGGGGGACGGCAATTCAGGGACAGGGCGTCATGGGGGGCAGCCACAGCTCCACTATGCGGTTCGTCACTCGCGCATGGCAAGGATCAATCTGTGAATTGCAGAACTGTGATTGACAGGGTGTGCCAGGAGTCACGGTCGTGCCAAACTTGCCCCTCTGCAACCTGAGTTGGTGGGGACCGGGAGGGAGAACAGTGGCGGAGACGCGTTCGGGCGGTGCGGCGCCCACCGTCTTGCGCATGGTGCTGGGCAAAAGGCTTCAGCATCTGCGGGAGAAGGCGGGGGTCTCCTTCGACCAGGCGGCCAGGGCGCTCGACGTCACCCATGCGACCGTCCGCAGGATGGAGAAGGCCGAGGTCGGCCTGAAGGTTCCTTACGTCGAGAAGCTGCTGCGCACCTACGGAGTGCGCGATCAGAGCGAGATCGACGGTTTCGTCTGCCTCGCGCGCGAGGCCAACCGGCCGGGCTGGTGGCACCGTTACCGCGATGTGCTGCCGGAGTGGTTCAGCGTCTTCGTCAGCCTGGAGGCGGAATCGCAGGTGATCCGCGCCTACGAGCCGCACTATGTGCCGGGACTGTTGCAGACGGAGAGCTACGCGGCAGCTGTGCTGCGCTCCGGCAAGCCGCACGCCGAGGAGGAAGAGATCATGCGCGGGGTCGCGCTGCGCATGGAGCGGCAGACCGTGCTGAGCGGAGGTGATCCGCCGATGCTGTGGGCCGTGTTGGACGAGACCGTCCTGCGCCGCGGCATCGGCGGTACGGAGGTGATGCGTGAGCAGCTCGACGAGCTCATCGAGGCCACCGAACACCCCCAGGTGCGGTTGCAGATCCTGCCGTTCAGCTCGGGGCCGCACGCGGCGATGTACGGCCCTTTCCACCATTTCCGGTTCCCTCTCGACGAACTTCCGGATGTCGTGTGCTCCGAGAGCCTGGTCGGCGCGGTCTACTTCGACCAGCGTGACGACGTCCGGGTGTTCCGTGAGGCGCTGGACCGGATGTGCGCCCAGGCCCTGCCGCCGGCTCGGACCCGGGCTGTCCTCGGTGCCTTGCGCAAGGAGATCTGAGATGAGACGCATCTACAACGGTATGCCCGCCGCGCACCTCGGCCGCGAAGGCTGGCACAAACCCTGGAGCGGTGGAAACGGCGGCAGCTGTGTGGAGGTTCTGCCGCTCGCCGACGGACGGGTGGCCGTACGGCAGTCCACCGATCCGGACGGTCCGGCACTCATCTGTAGTCGTGCCGGTATCGCGCTCTTCGTCGAGGCCGCCAAGGCGGGGGAGGCGGACTTCCTCGTCGCCTGAAGTGCCCTCGGCGGAGGGGGCGATGTGCCACAGCCGTGGTGCGGCGCTCAGCTGGGGAAGGCCGCGGAACAAGCGGAATCCCACTGCGGGGGGTGAGTTGGTCATGACAGGGTGAGGTCATGACCATGCCGCCCGGACAGCAGCCGCCCCCTCCGCCTTCCGTCCCGCCGGGTGCCTTCGGCCCGCCCGGGTCCGGCGGATTCGGCCCACCGGCGCCGGGCTGGCCGCCGCCTCCTCCGCCGCCGCCCGGGCCGCGCCGGGGGCGCGTCGTGGTCGCGGTGGTGGCGACGGTCGTGATCGTGGCCGCGCTCGTGACGGCCGGCATCGTCTTCCTGGGCGGTGGCAGCGACGACGGAGGAGGCGCCGACGCGGGCCCGTCCCCGTCCGCCTCACCGACCGCGGAGCCCTCGCCGGAGGACAGTGGCACGGAGAGCGATGAACCCGACGCGCCGGACGACGGCGCCGCGACGGACTTCCCCGATCCGGACGAGGACGACGACCTGTCGTCGGACGAGCCGGAGGACGAGCCGGACGACACCGAGTTGCCCTCCTTCCTCCTTCAGGTCGGCGACTGCTTCGACACCGCGGGGAAGTCCGCGGGCGGGGTCCGGAAGAAGTCCTGCGACGGCGCGCACGAGGCGGAGGTCGTCAGTCGCGAGGAGCTGACGGGGGACTACACGTCGGACTCGGCGGTGCGCAGCAAAGCCGACTCCCTGTGCCGCGAGCCCCTTCGGGACAAGGCGGCCGAACAGCCCGGCGGCACCGTCGGCGGCACGCTCGTCTCCTACCCGAAGGCCAAGGGCGTCGAGGCCGGATTCACGTCCGTCACATGCAGCCTGACGGCGGGCAAGGGGAAGAAGCTCCACAAGCCTCTGACCTGAGCCGTACCGCGTGCAACGGGAGGCGGAACCTCCTATTCGAACGGGTAGTGGAAGGGTCAACTCCATGGTTTACGCGTGTAGTTGAGGTGGTGATACTTGGCGTGGACACATCGCGTATGCAGGTCGACGTGCTGTGTGCCGGGTGCTCCTTCCATGCCATCCATGAGAGGTTCCATGAAGATCCGCAGATGGGCGTCCACGGTCACCGCCGTCGCCGTCCTGGGACTGTCGACCATCACGGGCGCCACCGCCGCCTCCGCTCAGGAGGCGGCACCGACCGGCTACGTGGCGCTCGGTGACTCCTACTCCTCGGGCGTCGGCGCCGGGGACTACGAATCCGGCGACTGCAAGCGGAGTGCCAACGCCTACCCCCAGCTGTGGAAGGCCGCGAACTCCCCCTCCTCCTTCGACTTCACCGCGTGCTCGGGGGCGCGCACCGGTGACGTGATATCCGGTCAGCTCGGGCCGCTGAACGACTCCACCGGACTGGTCAGCATCAGCGTCGGCGGCAACGACGCCGGCTTCGCGGACGCCATGAGCACCTGCGTGCTCCAGGGCGAGAGCGCCTGCCTGACCCGGATCCAGGAAGCCCGCGACTACATCGCCAACACCCTGCCCGGCAAGCTCGACACCGTCTACGACGCCATCAGCGACAAGGCGCCGTCGGCCAAGGTCGTCGTCCTCGGCTACCCGCGCATGTACAAGCTCGGCGGGAGCTGCTCCGTGGGCCTCAGCGAGAAGTCGCGCGAGGCCATCAACGGTGCCGCCGACGACCTGAACGACGTCACCGCCAAGCGCGCCGCCGACCACGGCTTCGGCTTCGGCGACGTCCGTCCGGCTTTCACCGGGCACGAGATCTGCTCCGGCGACGAGTGGCTGCACAGCGTCACCCTGCCGGTCGACGAGTCCTACCACCCCACGGCCGAGGGGCAGTCCGGCGCGTACCTGCCCACGCTCGAAAGCCTCGCCTGAACCGCACGCGGGGTGCCGTGCCGAGCGGCACCCCGCGGACCGGTCACACAGCGCCCTGCACGTCCGGGAATCCCTCTTCTTGCGCCGCACCCGCCGCACGCGCGACCGCGAGCGCGGCCGCCGGGTCCCGTTCCGCCGTGCCCACCGGCCACCAGACGCCGTTCTCGCGCCGGAAGGGCCACCACAGACCGTCCGGCCCGTAGCGCAGCTGGACGTCCTCTCCCACGACCGTCCAGCCGCTCCGCGACGCCCGCAGCCGTGGACGGTTCTCGCTTCCCGTCCACGCCTCGGCCAGTTCCTCCCGCGCCCGCTCCGCGCTCTCCGGGGCCGGCTGTCCGTCGAGCACTTCCAAAGCCGCGGCGCCGCCCAACTCCCAGGCCCGCACGGCCACATCCAGGCCCTGTCGGCCGCGCCCGCCGACCGCGGCGAGCCGCGCGGCGACGGCGGGAGCGGGACGGCGTGCGGCCAGCCGGACCGCGTCCTCGGCCTCGGTGAGCGGACGCGGCACCGGGCGCGTGTGATGACCGTCGGCCAGAGCGTCCGCGAGCAGACGACGGGCCCGTGCGGTGGCGGCGGACGCCAGGAACGCCACGGCGTCCAGATCGACCTCCTCGGGCGGCTCCGAGCCGGTGTCCAGGACGGCGGGCTCCTCCGCGCCGGGCACGGCCACCGGGGGCGGCGGAAGGGGCGGAAGCACGGCACCCAGCGCGAAGGCCTCCACCGCGTCCACCCCGGCCGGTGTCCCCGAGCCGCCGCCGGACCCCTGCACGCGCGCGGGGACGGCGGTCGCGGCCCGCGCCGCACTGCGCTCCTGGACGAGCTCCCACAGCTGTCGCTCGCTCCGGCCGCGCAACAGCAGCAGAGCGAAGGGATCCTCGTCCAGCAGCCGCGCCATCTGATAGCTCAGCGCCGCTGTGTGCGGGCAGTGGTCCCACGCGCCGCAGCCGCACTCGGCCTCCAGGTCGCCGATCGCCGGGAGGAGGTCCAGGCCGCCGTCGGCCGCGTCCGCCACCAGCCGCGGCGGCAGTTCGTGGTCCAGCAGCGCGGCGATGTGGCCCGCCTCGTCGGCGATCATCTCCAGCACCCGCTCCCACTCGTCGTCCGACAGGCGCCGCAACAGGACATCGGCACGGTGCGCCGAGCCGTCCCCGTCCCGCACCACCGCGGTGATCCGGCCCGGACGGACGGAGACGGCACCGACCGCTCCCCGGCGCGCGTACGCGCGGCCCAGCTTGAGCTGCGCCCCGTCCAACGCCGAGTCCTCCAGCGCGTCCAGCCACGAACGCCCCCACCAGGTACGCGCGAATCCACGGCCCCGGGCCGGCGGCAGCGGTGCGAAGACCCGCTCCTCGTCCGTCACACGCCGTGGCGCTTCCTCGGTGCTGTTCACCCCTCCGCCTTCCGCAGCTCGACGAGTTCACTCAGCTCGGCATCCGACAACTCGCTCAGCGCGGCCTCTCCCGAGCCGAGCACCGCGTCGGCCAACTCCTGCTTCCGGCGCAGCATCTGGGCGATCCGGTCCTCGACCGTGCCCTCCGCGATCAGCCGGTGCACCTGGACGGGCTGCGTCTGGCCGATCCGGTAGGCGCGGTCGGTCGCCTGCGCCTCGACCGCGGGGTTCCACCACCGGTCGTAGTGGATGACGTGGCCGGCGCGGGTCAGGTTCAGGCCCGTCCCCGCGGCCTTGAGCGACAGCAGGAACACCCCCGCCTCGCCTTCCTGGAACCGGCGCACCATCTCCTCACGCCGTGCGACCGGCGTCCCTCCGTGCAGGCACTGCACCGGTACGCCCTGGGCCAGCAGATGACGCTCCAGCAGATGTGCCATCTCGACGTACTGGGTGAAGACGAGCGCAGCCGCGCCCTCCGCGCGCAGCGCCCGCAACAGCTCGTCCAGCAGCTCCAGTTTTCCCGACCGCCCGGTGAGCCGCCCGTCGTGTTCCTTGAGGTAGTGCGCGGGATGGTTGCAGATCTGCTTGAGAGCGGTGAGGAGCTTGACCAAGAGTCCGCGCCGGGCGAATCCGTCCGTGCCGCGCAGCGCGTCCAGGCTCTCCCGCACGACGGCCTCGTAGAGACCGGCCTGCTCGGGAGTGAGGGCGACCGCGCGGTCCGTCTCGGTCTTCTTCGGCAGTTCCGGGGCGATGCCCGGGTCGGACTTGTGCCGGCGCAGCAGGAAGGGCCGCACCAGACGGGCCAGCCGCTCGGCCGCCGCCGGATCCCCTTCCTCGGCGGCGTCCGCGTGGCGTCTGCGGAAGGTGCCCAGCCGTCCGAGCAGTCCGGGAGTGGCCCAGTCCAGAACCGACCACAGCTCGGAGAGGTTGTTCTCCACCGGGGTGCCCGTCAGCGCGACGCGCGCATCCGTGGGCAGGGTTCGCAGGGCCCGCGAGGTCGCGGCGAACGGATTCTTCACGTGCTGGGCCTCGTCCGCGACGACCATGCCCCACCGGACCGATGCGAGGCGCTCGGTGTCCAGGCGCATGGTGCCGTACGTCGTCAGCACGAACTCGCCCTCGCGCAGCTGCTCCAGCTCACGTGCCGGCCCGTGGAAGCGGCGCACCGGGATGTGCGGGGCGAACCGCTCGATCTCGCGCTGCCAGTTGCCCAGCAGCGAAGCCGGACACACGACGAGCGTCTGGCCGGCGGTCCGCGCCTGCTCCCCGCGGCGGAGATGCAGGGCGATGAGCGTGACGGTCTTGCCGAGCCCCATGTCGTCGGCCAGGCAGGCACCCAGGCCGAGCGAGGTCATACGGTGCAGCCAGTCCAGGCCGCGCAGCTGGTAGTCGCGGAGCGTCGCGCGCAGCTGTGCGGGCGGCGGAAGCGGTGGCTCGTCGCGGCGTTCCGGGTCGGACAGCCGTTCCCTGAGCGTCTCCAGCCAGCCGGTCGCGTGCGCGTCGAACCGCTCCCCGCCGTCCTCCGCCGTGCCGCTCAAGGCGGCCCTGAGCGCGCCCAGGGCGCTGATCTCGCCGTCCTGACGGCCGCGTGCCCGCCGCAGCTCCTCGGGGTCGAGGAGTACCCAGCGGTCCCGCAGCCGCACCAACGGGCGTCCTGCCTCGGCCAGTTGGTCCAGTTCCGCGCGGGAGATCTCCTGGCCGTCCACCGAGAACCGCCAGCGGAAGCCGAGCAGCGTGTCGGACGAGAGCGCCGGCGGCAGCCCGGACCGTGCCGAGCTCCCGGAATCCCGGCCGTCGTCCTCCGGGCCGATCAGGGCCTGTGACGAGAGGGAGCGCGCGACTCCGCGCGGCCAGTGCACCCGCAGTCCGGCTGCCGCGAGGGCCCGGGGCACCGAGGGACCGAGCAGCTCACCAATGTCCTCGTCGGCGAGGTCGACCGCGTCGGGCACGGCCGCGGACAGCAGTGGGGTGAGTGCGTCCCAGGCGGCGGCCGCCCTGCGCAGGGTGAGGAGGGTGTCCGTCCGGACCCGGGGCCCGAAGCGGGCCGCCGAGGCGGAGGCCCCGGACCAGACGTCCGCGGCATCCGCCACCAGCGTGCCGTCATCGGGCGCGTGCAGCTGGACCACGCCCCGAAAACCGCCACCAGCTGTGGCCGTTTCCGTGGCCGCGTCGCCCGGGGGCAGTCCCGTGATCTCGATGCGCAGCGAGAGCCGGACACCGCTGTCCAGCCCGGCGGCCACCTCGTCGGCCCAGGAGCGCAGCCCCCGAGGAGCGCAGGGCGCCTCACCGGCGAAGGCCGCGCCTCCCGAGGCGTGGCCGGCGGCAGGCGTGCGCGGCAGCCCGTCGGCCACGGCGTCCAGGAACGCGCTCAGCTGTGACTCGGGAGCGGGCATGCGGGGCGGGCCGTCGCCGGGCAGCGGCACGGCGTGTGCCAGGGGCGGCATCGCGGCGGCGAGCCGGGCGAGCACCTCCCGGTCACGGGCGGTGAGCGGGCCCAGCCGCCAGGCGTCGTACCCCGCGGGGCTGACGCCGGGCAGCAGCCGCCCACGGGAGGCGATCTCCAGCGCGTGCACGGCGGCCGCGCCCCAGAAGGCGGCGGTGGTCCCGGTGCCGGCCGCGTACGCGCGGGTGAGCACCGGGAGCGCGTGCTGCGCCGGCATCAGCAGAGCGGGGACCTCCCGGACGTCCACCGTGCCCGAGCCGTCCGGGAGGAGAACGGTCAGGGACTGCTGTCGTGCGGTGGACGGCCCGCTCGTGCCGTCACCCGGAGGCCCGCCGGGAAGCGGCGGTCCGCCGTCGGGACGCCAGAAACCGATGAGGGAGCGGCGGGGAGGGTCGGTGGGCAGGAGCACGGCCGCGCAGTCGGCGAGCGCAGTCGTCCATGAGGGCGTTGCCACGGTCTTTGCCACGGTGCTGACGCATTCCTCAAATTTGACCAGTAAAAGTGGGCGGCCGAGGGTACCCCACGTCCGGACGGCCGGGGAACGCCGACGGAACCCGCGGGCTCGAAATGGCGTTTCAATGGAAGGAGAGCACCGTCGTGCGACGGGGCGGCGGCGAGGCCGCTGCTCCCGGAGGAGGGATCGAGATGACCAACCGGGCCAAGGTCGCCGTCGGTGGAGTGGCCGTGGGGCTGCTGCTGTGGTGGCTGACGTCGTTCTGGATCGCACTCGTGGTGATCGTCGGTGTACCGACGGTCGCCTACCTGGCGCTGGATCCCGGACAGCGGCGCAGGCTCCGCAGGGTCGGCAGGAAGCAGTTGGACCGCTAGGACAGCTGGACCGCTGGACGCGCGTTCCCCCGCGGTCTTACGCAGCCGGACGCAGGGCGATGCCGTCGAGTGCGGCCAGCAGTCCGGGGAGTTCACTGCCGCGCCCGACCGGGAACACCTCGCCGGGCGCCTCGTCGAGCAGGACGAAAGCGATGTCATCTGTGCGTGCGACCACGCTCCAACCCGGGCCGTCGGCCCGGAGGATGCGGGCGTCGCCGGACGCGAAGGCGGAGCGGACCCGGCCGGGCGGGGGAGGGGTCTGCACATAGGCGCGGATCGCCGCCAGGACTCCCCGCACTCTGCTGTCGCAGCCCTCACCCCGAGGCACGAACTCCACGCCGTCCTCGGCCTCTTCCCGCCACTGCGCCCACTGTAGAGCGATCTCGTCCGCGCCCAGCCGCCGCTGTGCCGGCCCCCACGCGGAGGAGTCCGGCGGAGCGAGTACCGGCACTTCCGAGGCGAGTTCGTCCGTCTCCGGCGGGTCGTGCGGGGCGGGAAGTCCCGGCGCCGCGACGGCAACGGACAGCGGCCAGCCGGGCAGCGCCGAGATGACGGTGCCGGCGTCGGGGGAGAGCTCCTGGTCGATGCCGCAGTCCCAGGCGGCGATGGCACCGGCGACCAGCGTCACGTCCTCGGTCACCACGGTCCAGCGCGCGCCCCCGCCGTCCTGGCCCAGCACCAGTCCGTACCCCTCGGCATAAGGCTCCAGCCCCAAGGCCGCACACGCCTGCGGGTAGTCGTCGCCCAGCACACTCGGGAACCGGGCCGGAGTCAGCAACACAGCTGTCAGCACATGGAGCGAATCCTCGTCCGTGGCCACCGGCGGCCTCCCCTCCGTTCATGATCCCGGCGACCATAGTCCCTCCAGCGCATCAGCGACAGATGTGTACCGACAGGAGGCGACGCGCGTGGAGCGTTACGACAGGCTCAGGCAGATCCTGCGCATGGACCCGGAAGCGGACTGCCATGAGATCTACCGGCTGATCGCCGTCTACGAGTTCCCCTGGGACGTGACCCGAGCCCTCGAACTGGCTCTCTTCCGCACCTACGCGGTCCCGTCCATCGGACGACTGCTGGCCGAGACAGCGGAGCTGACCGAGCGTTCACAGAAGCGCTACGACGACACCTCGCTCCTGCTGGACGCCGTCGTCGAGCACGGCTTCGACAGCACCGAGGGCCGCACAGCCATCCGGCGCATCAACCGGATGCACCGCTCCTACGACATCTCCGACGACGACATGCGCTATGTGCTGTGCACCTTCGTCGTGGTGCCCAAGCGCTGGCTGGACGCTTTCGGCTGGCGTCGGCTGACCGAGCACGAATTGCAGGCCCTCGCGCACTACTACCGGACTCTCGGGCGGCACATGGGCATTCCGCAACCGCCGCGCACCTATGCCGAGTTCGAGGAGTACCTGGACACTTACGAGGAAGCGCACTTCGGCTGGGACGAGGGTGCCCGCAGCGTCTCGGACGCCACACTCCGGCTGATGGGCTCCTGGTATCCCCGCCCTCTCGCGCCGCTGGCCCGCGGTGCCGCGATGGCCCTGTTGGACGACGCGCTCCTGCGCGCCTTCCGCTACGACCCGCCCGCCGACCACGTCCGACGCCTGGTGCGCACCGCGGTACGGCTGCGCGGCCGGGGCGTACGGCTGCTCCCGCCCCGGCGCCGCCCGCACTACGCACGGCAGAATCCGGAGATCAGGAGCTACCCGGGGTACCCGCGGGGCTACCGCGTCGCCGACCTCGGCACCTTCCCCGGACAAGGGGGCTCGCCTGCCGAACGAGGGGCGCAGAGCTGCCCGGTGACACAGCTGCGGGACCGGACGCAGAGCTGAGCCTTCCCTCGGCACAGCGGGCGCGCACGGAGGCTGGCGCGCGGCTTCCGGACGTACGGAACGGCCGCGGGCCGGACGTCCGGCACAGCCGCGGTCCGCGCTGCCGGCGTCGGCACGCTACTCGCGCCGGGCCAGTACGAGATACCGGTCGTCCTCGTCCGCATACGAGAGCATGCGCCAGCCGGCCGCCGTCAGCAGTGGGCGCAACCGGGGCTCGGCACGTACGTCGTCCGGGGTGAGGGCGTGTCCGTGCCGTGCCGCCAGGGCACGGCGTCCCACGGGATGGAAGAGGACCAGCCGGCCCGACGGCCGTACCACGCGGGCCAGTTCGCGAAGGCTCTGCCCGGGGCCCGGCATGTGGGAGACGAGCCCGGCGCCGAACACGGCGTCGAGGCACGCGTCCGGCAGCGGCAGCTGTGCCACGTCGCCGAGGAGGAGTGCCGCATGCCGGTGGCGTCCTGCACGGGCGGCTTCCTCCAGCATGGCCGGTGTCACGTCCAGGCCCAGCACGGTCCCGTTCGGCCCCACCGCCTCGCGCAGCGGCGCGAGCGCCCGGCCCGTGCCGCAGCCCGCGTCGAGCACCCGCTCGCCCGGCCGCAGTCCGAGCTGCGCCACCGCGGCGGCGTAGGCCGGGCCGTCGTCGGGGAAGCGGGAGTCCCAGCGGCTCGCCCGCTCGGCGAAGAACTCCTGCACGGCCGCCCGGTTCCACCAGGAGCCGGACACCGGTCCCTCGCGCCGCCCGTGGGCCGTGTCCTGCCCCGGAGATGCGGCGGATCCGGACGAGGTCCCCGGCGTTGTTTCCTGAGTCATCCGCCCATCATGGCCCGCCGTGGCCGGTGCCGGAGTGACAGGAGTGACACAGGGGCCGATGCTCCGGACGGAACGCGCCGTGGTGGTTGCTCACCGTGCTCTCGTGGGTAAGGGTGGCACGGCAGGAGCCGAGGAAAAGGGGGCAGCGGGTGGCACTGAACACGGGACTCGACTGGCTGTTGGACGACCTCACGAAGCGCATCTCCACCGTGCGGCATGCGCTCGTCCTCTCCAACGACGGGCTCGTCACGGGCAGCAGCCAGGACCTCGAACGGGAGGATGCGGAACACCTCGCCGCCGTCGCCTCCGGACTCCACAGCCTGGCCCGGGGATCGGGACGGCACTTCAAGGCCGGGCGGGTGCGTCAGACGATGATCGAGTTCGACGAGGGCGTCCTGTTCGTCACGGCGGCGGGCGACGGGAGTTGCCTGTGCGTACTCACCGGGGCGGAGGCGGACATCGGCCACGTCGCCTACGAGATGACGCTGTTGGTCAACCGGGTCGGCGAACACCTGGGCGTCGCCGTACGGAGTTGACGCTCTGACCTGCACTTTTGGAAGTTATCCACAGGCTCGGACAAGAATCGTTCCGCGGGCTATCGTCGTTGCACCACGTGAGGAAACGACAACGGGGGGAACGAGCATGCCGCGAGCGAGCGTGCAGAACCGAGCCGGAACCCCCGCCGCCGACGTGACGTTGCGTACGGCGGCGCGGGAACTGGGCCTGCGGCCCATCGAGTTGAACCTGGCGGTACAGACAGGCCGGGTGCACACCGTGCCCGGAGCATCCGGCGGGCCACGCCGGATTCCGCGTGCGGAGTTGGAACGCCTGCGAGAGCATCCCGATGTCCCCGAGAGCCTGCTGGAGCGGGCGCGCGCGGTGGGGGCAGCCGAGGCGGCCGCGCTGCTGGGCATCTCCCCGCACCGGTTCTCCCGCCTGGCCAGACTGGGCCTGTTCAGCCCGGTCACCTTCTACGTCAACCGGTACCGCAGCGTGGTCTGGCTCTATCTGGCCGATGAGCTCCGGGAGTTCGCCGTCGCGGGAGCCGAGGTGCTCACCGGGCGGTTGCCCCACGGCATGCGGGAGGAGCTGGCGGCGGGGGCCGATCACCGTGCCCGGTGCTGGCGGCAGCGGCGGGTGCGGGAACTGGTCGGCCAGGCCGCAGGGCCCTGGGAGCGCGCCGCGGCCCACGCGGCCGTCCTGCCCGACGCCGTCCTCGCCGAGGCCGTGCCCGACGCCTCCGAGCGGGAACGGCTGCTCGCCCACCGGCCGCGGCTCGCCGGAGCCGGGGGCATCTCGGACGCCGTGTGCGAGGCGCTGAACCGGCTGGCACCCGCGCAGGCCGAGGAGGAGATCCAGGCACACCGGGCCCTGCTCGGCGCCGAGTTGCACACCGCACGCACCGGCGAGCGCCCGAAGCCCCGGCGGCACACGACCACGGGGCCGGAGCGCGGGCGTCGGCACCGTGCCGGTCCCGTCCGCCCCCACACACCGGGCGGCGCGGACGCAACCCCGTCGCGGGCGGCGCCGGCCGCGGAGGCCGGGGCTTCCCGGCGCCGATGGTCCCTGCGCCGCCGACGGCGCGGCAGTGAGGCACCACCGACGGCGTGAGCGGACTCGTGGGTCCACCGGGCCCCCGGGCCCGTCCGGGCGTGCGGCCCGGACGGAGACGGCCGGTTCCGTCCGGTCAGCGCTGCGGACCGCTCGGGCCAGGCTGCCGCCCGGGCGGCCGTGCTCCGGCGGCCCGGAACAACCCCTCCTGCATCACCGAAACGATCAGTTGACCGCTCCGGTTGAAGATCAGGCCGCGGGCCAGCCCCCGCGCTCCCGTCGCGATCGGTGACTCCTGCTGGTACAGAAACCACTCGTCGGCACGGAAGGGCCGGTGGAACCACATGGCGTGATCCAGCGAAGCGGTGTCGAAGTTCCGCTGCCCCCACAGGGGTTCCATGGGAAGACGGACGGCGTCCAGCAACGTCATGTCGCTGGCGTACGTCAACGCACAGGTGTGCACGAGCGGATCGTCACCGAGTGAGCCGATCGCCCGCATCCACACGGCGCTGCGCGGCTCCACGTCCGCCAGCTCGGAGGCGTCCCAGCGCAGCCGCTCCACATAGCGCAGATCGAACGCCTGGCGGCGGGCCATGCGCTCGAACGGCACCGGAAGGGAGCCCAGGTGCTCCCGGATCTCGTCGGCGAGCCGGGGGAGGGTCTCCGGCTCAGGAACGTCGGGCATCGGCAGTTGGTGCTCGAAACCCGGCTCGGGGTGATGGAAGGAGGCAGTCAAATTGAAGATCGTCCTGCCCTGCTGCACGGCAGCCACCCGGCGCGTGGTGAAGGACCGGCCGTCCCTGACCCGCTCCACCTGGTACACGATCGGCACCCCGGGCATGCCGGGTCGCAGGAAGTACGCATGGAGGGAGTGCACCGGCCGTGCCGCGTCGACGGTGCGGCCGGCGGCCACCAGTGCCTGCCCGGCGACCTGCCCGCCGAAGACCCGCTGGAGGGACTCCTGGGGGCTGCGGCCACGGAAGATGTTGAGGTCGATCTCCTCCAGGTTCAGCAGGTCGACGAGGCGTTCAGCAGGGCTGGGCCCGGTCATCGCACTCCCTCTCCTCCACCCGGCAACGGGGTCGTTCCGTCCGGTACGGCGGTCACATCGGGCCGACGTCGGTCACCTTGACCACGGCACGCCCCTCCTCGTCCGAGGCCACGAGGTCGATCTCGGCCGAGATGCCCCAGTCGTGGTCCCCGCGCGGGTCGGCGAACGTCTGCCGGACGCGCCACAGCCGGTCCTCGGGCACCTCCTCGATCCGCAGCAGCCGCGGCCCGCGGGCGTCAGGGCCGGTGCCCAGCTCGTCGTACTCGTCCCAGTAGGCGTCCAGCGCCTCGCCCCAGGCGTCCGCGTCCCAGCCTGCCTCGCCGTCGAGTTCGCCCAGTTCCTCGACCTTGTCCAGCGCCGCGAGTTCCACCCGGCGGAACATGGCGTTGCGGACGAGGACGCGGAAGGCACGCGGGTTGGCCGTTACGGGCTTGACCTGGTCGGCCCGGTCCTGGGCCTCCTCCGCCGACTCGTCCTCCGGATTGGCGAGCTGCTCCCACTCGTCCAGAAGGCTGGAGTCCACCTGGCGGACCATCTCGCCGAGCCACTCGACGATGTCCTGGAAGTCCTCCGACTTCAGGTCGTCGGGCACGGTGTGCTCCAGCGCCTTGTACGCGCTCGCCAGGTAGCGCAGCACGATGCCTTCCGTGCGCGCGAGTTCGTAGAAGGAGACGAACTCGCTGAAGGTCATCGCCCGCTCGTACATGTCGCGGATCACGGACTTGGGGGAGAGGGGATGATCACCCACCCACGGGTGGGACGTGCGGTAGAGCCCGTAGGCGTGGAAGAGCAGCTCCTCCAGCGGCTGGGGGTAGCTGATGTCCATCAGCCGCTCCATGCGCTCCTCGTACTCGATGCCCTCCGCCTTCATCTCGGCGACGGCCTCGCCCTTGGCCTTGTTGGTCTGCGCGGCGAGGATCTGACGCGGATCGTCCAGCGTCGACTCGACGACGGAGACCATGTCCAGAGCGTAGGAGGGCGACTCGGGGTCGAGGAGTTCGAAGGCGGCGAGCGCGAACGTCGACAGCGGCTGGTTGAGCGCGAAGTCCTGCTGGAGATCGACCGTCAGCCGGATCCTGCGCCCCTCCGCGTCCGGCTCGTCGAGCTGCTCGACGATGCCGCCGTCCAGCAGGGAGCGGTAGATCGCGATCGCCCGCCGGATATGCCGCAACTGGGCGCGGCGGTCCTCGTGGTTGTCCTCCAGCAGCCGGCGCATCTGCGTGAAAGCGTCCCCGGGACGCGCGATCACCGACAGCAGCATCGCGTGCGTCACCCGGAACCGCGAGGTGAGCGGCTCCGGTTCGGACGCGATGAGCTTCTCGAAGGTCTGCTGGCTCCAGCTGACGAAGCCCTCCGGAGCCTTCTTGCGCTGGACCTTGCGGCGCTTCTTGGGGTCGTCCCCGGCCTTCGCCAGCGCCTTCTCGTTCTCCACCACGTGCTCGGGCGCCTGCGCCACGACGAAGCCGGAGGTGTCGAAGCCGGCCCGCCCGGCGCGCCCCGCGATCTGGTGGAACTCGCGCGCCCGCAGCGTGCGTACGCGCGTGCCGTCGTACTTGGTGAGCGCCGTGAACAGCACCGTACGGATCGGCACGTTGACGCCCACGCCCAGGGTGTCCGTACCGCAGATCACCTTGAGCAGCCCGGCCTGGGCCAGCCGCTCCACCAGGCGCCGGTACTTCGGCAGCATGCCCGCGTGGTGCACGCCGATCCCGTGCCGCACGTAGCGCGAGAGGTTCCGGCCGAACCGCGTCGTGAACCGGAAGTTACCGATGACCTTGGCGATCTCGTCCTTCTCCGCCCGGGTCGACATGTTGATGCTCATGAGTGCCTGCGCCCGCTCCACGGCCTGCGCCTGGGTGAAGTGCACGATGTAGACGGGCGCCTGCCGGGTCTCCAGCAGTTCGGTGAGCGTCTCGGTGAGCGTCGTGGTGCGGTACTCGTACGACAGCGGCACCGGGCGGGTGGCCGAGCGCACCACCGACGTCGGCCGGCCGGTGCGCCGGTTGAGATCCTTCTCGAAACGCGAGACATCGCCCAGCGTCGCGGACATCAGCACGAACTGCGCCTGCGGCAGCTCCAGCAGCGGAATCTGCCAGGCCCAGCCACGGTCCGGCTCCGCGTAGAAATGGAACTCGTCCATGACCACCTGGCCGATGTCCGCGTCCGCGCCGTCCCGCAACGCGATGGACGCCAGGACCTCGGCGGTGCAGCAGATCACCGGGGCGTCCGCGTTGACCGAGGCGTCGCCGGTGAGCATCCCGACGTTGTCGGTACCGAACAGCTTGCACAGGTCGAAGAACTTCTCCGAGACCAGGGCCTTGATCGGCGCGGTGTAGAAGGTGACCTTGTCCTGCGCCAGCGCCGCGAAGTGGGCCCCCGCAGCGACCAGACTCTTCCCGGATCCCGTCGGCGTCGAGAGGATCACGTTCGCTCCCGAGACGACCTCGATCAGGGCCTCCTCCTGGGCCGGGTAGAGGGAGATCCCCCGCTCCTCGGCCCAGCTGGAGAAGGACTCGAAAAGGGAGTCCGGGTCGGCGTCGCTCGGCATCTGGTCGATAAGGGTGGCTGTCACGCCCCCCATACTGCCTGCTGGTCCCCGGGATGCGGGAACCGGTGGGTTCCACGTGATCTTCGGGCGCTACGCTGTGTTGCCGACCCGGCGTCAGAACCGGGTGGCAGGACGACGGGGGCTCCGCCCGGCAGCCTCGGGGCGGGAGCGCGACGCACGCGAGAGACGGAACAGGGCGGGGATACGCATGATGGGACCGGCGCATTCGCTGTCGGGAGCCGCGGCCTGGCTGGGGGTGGGCGCGGCGGCAGCGGCGCTGGACCATCCCATGCCCTGGCCCGTGGTGGTGGTCGGAGCACTGATCTGCGCGGGCGCCGCGCTCGCCCCCGACCTGGACCAGAAGTCGGCGACGATATCCCGGGCCTTCGGCCCGCTCTCCCACGCCCTGTGCGGCGTGATCGACAAGCTGTCGACGGTGGTCTACAACGCGACACGCAGCCACGGGGAGCGCCGGCGCGCCGGAGGCCACCGGACACTGACACACACCTGGCCCTGGGCGGTGTTCATAGGCGCCGGCTTCTCGACGGCCGCCGTCGTCTGGGACCGGTGGGCGGTGCTGATCATCCTGTTCATCCACATGGTCCTCGCCGTGGAGGGCCTGCTGTGGCGGATGGCCCGGGTCTCCAGCGACGTCCTGGTGTGGCTGCTCGGCGCGACGAGCGCCTGGATCCTGGCGGAAGTGCTGGACCAGCCCGGCAACGGCTCGCACTGGCTGTTCACCGGCGAAGGCCAGGAGTACCTCTGGCTGGGGCTGCCCATCGTGGTCGGGGCGCTGGTGCACAACATCGGCGACGCCCTGACGATCTCCGGCTGCCCGATCCTGTGGCCGATACCCATCGCCGGCAAGCGCTGGTACCCGCTGGGCACGCCCCGCTTCATGCGGTTCCGGGCCGGGGCCTGGGTGGAGCACAAGGTGCTGATGCCCGCGTTCATGGTCCTGGGTGGCGTCGGCAGCCTGGTGGCTCTCGGCGTCGTCGGCTGACACCGCCGCGGGGGTGGCGGCTGCCGGGGCCGCCGCACCGGCGGCAGAGCGGCCGCGCGGCAGGGTGCCGGTCCTGGTGGCCGCCGCCGCACCGTCCGCCCGCCGCCCGGCCGGCCCGGTCGCCGTCGTCGCTATCCACGCCGTGGCGCCGGCTCCTCCGGCTCGTCCTTGCGGCCGTGCCAGGAGTTCCAGAGCGCCGCGTACGGCCCGCCCGAGGCCACCAGCGCGTCGTGGCTGCCGAGTTCACTGATGCGCCCGTCCTCCACCACGGCGATCACGTCGGCGTCGTGCGCCGTGTGCAGCCGGTGGGCGATGGCCACCACGGTCCGGCCGTCCAGCACCCGTCCCAGCGAGCGCTCCAGATGCCGTGCGGCGCGCGGATCCAGCAGCGACGTGGCCTCGTCCAGCACCAAGGTGTGGGGATCGGCCAGTACCAGCCGGGCCAGCGCGATCTGCTGCGCCTGCGCCGGGGTGACGCTCAGCCCACCGGAACCGACCCGGCTGTCCAGCCCCTCGTCCAGCGCGGACACCCACTCCTCGGCGTCGACCGCGCGCAGCGCCGCCCACAGCTCGCTCTCCCCGGCGTCCTGCCGGGCCAGCAGCAGATTGTCGCGCAGGGTGCCGACGAAGACATGGTGCTCCTGGTTGACGAGCGCCACATGCCGGCGGATCGCCTCGGCCCGCATCCGGCTCAACTCCGCACCGCCCAGCGTGACTTCGCCCGAGCGGGGGCCGTAGATCCCGGCCAGCAGGCGGCCGAGTGTCGACTTCCCGGCCCCCGAGGGCCCGACGAGTGCGACCCGGGTGCCGGGCGGCACCTCCAGGCTGAGGTCGTGCAGAACGTCCACGCCCTCGTGGTAGCCGAAGTGCACCTCGTCGGCCCGGACGAGATCCCCGGCCGGGGTGGGGCCGTCCTCGCCCCGGTCCGGCTCGATCTCCTGCACGCCCACCAGCCGGGCCAGCGACACCTGCGCCACCTGGAGTTCGTCGTACCAGCGCAGGATGAGGCCCACGGGTTCCAGCAGCATCTGCGCCAGGAGGGCGCCGGTGGTCAGTTGGCCCACCCCGATCCAGCCCGGGAGCACGAAGAACCCGCCGAGGAGCAGCACACCGCCCAGGATGAGCATGTTGCCGAGATTGATGACGGGAAAGAGGACGGTGCGCAGCCACATCGTCCGGTTCTCCCACGCCGTCCACTCACCGATCCGCCGCTCCGAGAAGGCCACGCGGCGCGCACCGAGCCGGTGTGCCTCCACCGTGCGGCCCGCGTCCACCGTCTCGGCCAGAGCAGCGGCCACGGCCGCGTAACCGGCGGCTTCGGCCCGGTAGGCCCCCGGCGCCCGCCGGAAGTACCACCGGCAGCCCGGCACGAGCACGGGCAGCGCGAGCAGCACGGCCAGCGCGAGCGGCGGGGCGGTGATCGCGAGCGCACCCAGCAGCAGTGCCGTCCACACGGCCGCGATGGCGAGCTGCGGAACGGCCTTGCGCATGGCGTCGGCCAGGCGGTCGATGTCCGTGGTGATCCGGGACAGCAGATCGCCGGTACCGGCCCGCTCCAGCACGCCCGGCGGGAGCGCGACGGAGCGGACGAGGAAGTCCTCACGCAGGTCGGCGAGCACCTGTTCACCGAGCACCGCGCCACGCATCCGCACCTGCTGGGTGAAGACCGCCTGGACGACGAGCGCAAGGGTGAACAGGGAGAGGACGCGGCCCAGTTGGATGTCGCGTGCTCCGTCGGCCAGGTCGTCGACGACCCCGCCCAGCAGCCAGGGGCCGGCCATGGAGGCCACCACGGCGACGGTGTTCACGGCGATGAGCGTCACGAACGTCCAGCGGTGCCGGCGCAGCAGCGTGCCGGCGTAGGCGCGGACGGTGGCGGGAGCGCCGACGGGCAGGATGGTCAGGTCCTCCGGCGCGGAGGGATCGTAGGCGGGTACGGGCACCCCGAACCGCCACCGGCGCGGCAGTTCGGCTTTCGGCGCCCGCCGGGCCCGTGACGGCGCCGGCAGCTCGCTCTTCGGCGGTGGGCGCTCCCTTTGCCGCCTCGTCGGCCTGTTCTTCGGCTGTGCGCGAGTCCTCCGAGTTTTCGGCGATCCGGTTGCCGGCTTCCGCCGGGCCCGTGTCGGTTCCGGGGGCTCGCCCCGCGGCTGTGTCCGAGCCCCATGCGGCCGGCGCAGTCCAACCCTCAACCGCGCCCCGGTCCTCTGGCTCCAGCTGCGAGGCCCGCCCAGGTTCGGTGGCCCGGGGTCCGGTCGCGTCCGGGTTCCTCGCGGTCTCGTCGGCCCGGCCTGCGCCCATGCCCGAGCCTCCTGCGGCTGGTACCGCTCGGCTGCCGGTCTCCCCTGTGCCTCCTGCGGCGGGTACCGCCCGGCTGCCGGTTGCGCCGGTGTCTGCTGCGGCCGGGCCGTCCCCACCTGCGGAGGAGCTCAAGTCCCCGGCTGCACACGGCTCCTGCACGGTCCCAGCGGCGGCCTGAGTGGCCCCGGCGGCCTCAGCGGCCTGGCTCGCGGGCGGGCACGAGTCCCCCGGTCCCGCGCCGGCCCGGCCTCCGTCCGTGCCGTCCCCGCTCGCCGACCGGGGTGTCACCGGGCCCCGGTGTTCCGGCCGCTCTGCCGCTCCCCGGCGTTCGTCCTCCGGGGCCGCGGAAGGCCCGGGCTGCTGTGCTGCTGCCTGTCCAGCCGGGTGCGGGGCTGCTGCCCGGTGGGGGCCGGAGTCGTTCGCCGGTCCGTCGGGCGCCGGTTGTCCGGCCTGTTCCGTCCGCGCGCTCATCGGCTGTCGGTTCCTTCCGTCTGTGCGGTGCCGGTGGGTGCGGCCGGCAGCAGGGCGGCGGGTGGGGTGGTCTCCGGCTCGCGGGTGACGACGGCGCGGTAGGCGGGATCGGTGCGCAGCAGTTCCTGGTGGGTCCCCACTGCGGCGACGGTGCCGCAGGGGACGAAGACGACCTCGTCAGCCTGGTCGAGCAGCAGGGGGCTGGAGGTGAGCACGACCGTGGTCCGGCCCGCACGCAGGCGGCGGAGCGCCCGGGCTGTGCGGGCCTCCGTGTGCGAGTCGACGGCGGAGGTGGGCTCGTCGAGCACCAGCACGGGCGGGTCGGTGAGCAGGGAGCGGGCGAGGGCGAGCCGTTGGCGCTGTCCGCCGGAGAGGGAGCGTCCGCGTTCGGTGATCCGTGCGCGGCGCGGGTCGCCGTCCGCGTCGGGACTGCCCTGGAGCAGCGCGGTGAGGACGTCGTCGCACTGGGCGCTCGCCAGCGCCTCGTCCATGGTCACCTGCCCGGAGGCGGGCACGGCGAACAGTTCGTCCAGCGTGCCGGAGAGCAGGGTGGGGTCCTTGTCCTGGACGAGCACGGTGGAGCGTGCGGTGTCCAGCGGCAGTCGGTCGAGTGGGACGCCGTCGAGGAGGACGGAGGTGTGCGGGGCGGCGTCCGCGGTTCCGTTGTGTCCCTCGGCGCCCCCTTCGGCCGGGGCGTTCCTCCCGACGGCTGGCGCGTCCCGACCGGCCGGGGCGTTCTGCCCGGACGGGGCGGTGGTCGAGGGAGGCGCGTCGGCAGGTGCGCCCTCGGGAGGTGCGCCCTCGGGAGGTGCGGCCTCGGACGGCGGGTGTCCGCCCAGCCGTTCGGCGAGCCGTCCGGCGGCGTCCGGGTCTCCGCACACCACGGCGGTGAGCCGGCCCGGGGCGGCGCGGAGCCCGGTGACGGGGTCGTACAGGCCGTCGCGCTGCCCGCTTCGTGCCTCGGGTCCGCCGCCCGCCGTGCCGCTGCCCTCCTCCCGGGCGTCGGCGTCCACGGTGGCGCGTCGCAGGGCGAGCACACGGGCGGCGCGGGCGGCGGAGGGCCGGGAGAAGGAGTAGGACATGGCGAATTCGCCGAACAGCCGGAGCGGGAAGAGCAGGAACGACATGGCGCCGTAGACGGTGACGAGCTCTCCGACGGCGATCTGCCCGTCCAGGGCGAGGCCGGTCCCGTACCAGACGACGCCCACCAACAGCAGTCCGGGGAGGGCCACTTGGAGGGCTTCGATCAGGGCCCACATCCGTGCCGTGCGCACGGCGGCCCTGCGTACCCGCTGGGAGAGGTCGCGGTAGCGCCGCAGGAAGAGTTCCTCGCCGCCGATGCCGCGCAGTACCCGCAGCCCGGCCACGGTGTCGGCGGCCAGTTCGGTCGCCAGCCCGGCCCGTTCCCGCTGGGCGTCGGCCCGCCGGGTGGCCCGGGGCAGCAGCGGCAGTACGACGAGGACGAGCCCGGCCGTGCCCGCGCAGGCCAGCAGTCCCAGCCGGGGCTCGTGGACGACGAGGCCGGCGCAGACGGCGAGGGTGGTCAGCACGGCGGCGCTGAACCGGGAGACGGCCTCGACGCACCATCCGATGCGTTCGATGTCGCCCGTCGAGACGGCGACGACCTCGCCGGCGGCCACCCGCCGGGTCAGCGTGGCGCCGAGCGTCGACGCCTGCCGTGCCAGGAGCTGCTGGACACGGGCCGCCGCGGTGATCCAGTTGGTGACGGCCACGCGGTGCAGCATCGTGTCGCCCACCGTCACGGCCAGCGTGACGCACAGCATCACTCCGGCCACGCCCAGCAGCCGCTCACCCGATCGGTCCACGACGGCGTCGACGGCCAGCCCGGCGACGACGGGAAAGGAGGCCATGGCGGCCAGGTGCAGCACGCCCCAGCCGAGAGCCTTCAGCTGGCCGCCCAGTTGCATGCGGCCCAGCCACAGCAGGAAGCGGAAGCCCGAACGGACATCGGGGACACCGGGATCGGGGTGGGGGAGATCGCGAATGCGCATGAAATTCCTGATCGTTGGGCGGTCGGCCCGGCCGGACGGAGAAGCGCTGCGGGGATGCGGTGACAGGCTGACCGCGCTGTGTGCCCGACGGCAACGGATTTTCCGGGCGGGCGGGGCACTTTGGGCCGGTGCGACGATGGGGGGCATGCGCACAGCTGGAACAGGACGCGGGCAGGACAGGGCGGAGGCGCGGAGGATCGCGGCCGGCCGCCGAGGGGACGCGGCGGCGCGGGAGCGGGCGCGCGCGAAGGGCAAGGCCGCACTCGTGGCGGGCGCCGCGGGGGTGGCGCTGGCCGTGCTGTTGTCCGGCTGCGGCAGCGGGAACGCGCAGGGTGGCGGCGGGGACGCCGCGAGTGAGCGGGCAACGGCCAAGGCCGACCGGGCACACCGCCCCGCCCGCGCCGAGGGGCTCACCGAAATCCCCGGGGTCGGCTCGCGGTTGCAGGGCCGTATCCCCGAGGACAGCCGTCAGGTGGTGGCGGTCGAGGGGAAGGGCGAGGACTCCGCGGACGCTGTCGTGCGGCTGTACACACGCGCGGGGAACGGCACATGGAAGCGGGCGCACAGCTGGCCCGCGCACAACGGCAAGAACGGATGGACGCACCATCACCACGAGGGCGACAAGCGCAGCCCCGTGGGGGTCTTCTCGCTCTCCGACGCGGGAGGTGTGCTGCCCGATCCGGGAGCGAAGCTGCCGTACGCGCACAGTGCGGCGTTCACTCCGCCCACGTACTGGCCGAAGAAGACGCGGAACGACTTCGACTACGTGATCGCCATCAACTACAACCGGGTCAAGGGCACCACCCCCCTCGACCCGACCCGTCCGCAGGGCCAGGCCAAGGGCGGCAGCATCTGGCTGCACCGGGACCACGGTGACGGCACCTCCGGGTGCGTGAGCGTCTCCAAGGCCGTAATGCGCACGCTGTTGCGCACCCTCGACCCGGACAAGCACCCGGTGGTGGTGATGGGGGACAAGGCGTCACTGAGCGGCTGAGCGGCCGCCTTCCGTGTGCCTGCTCACTCCTCGGGCTTGCTGGAGTCGATGCCCTCGCGCTTCTTGCGCCATCCGCCGCGGGTGAAGTCGGGGAACTCCTGGGGCGTGCCGTGTGCCTTGATGGAGGCGTGGCTGAGCGGAACGGGGGCGCTCCAGGTCGCCGCGTCGTAGACGTCGAAGTCCGGGACGAGGCCCAGGCGCATGCACTGCATCAGCCGGAAGAGCATGATGTAGTCCATGCCGCCGTGCCCGCCGGGCGGATTGGCGTGTTCCTTCCACAGCCAGTGGTCGTGGTCCTTGTACTTGTCGAAGTCGCCCCATTCGTGGCCGGACATCTCCGGCTCCAGATAGATGCGGGGCGGGTAGTCCTCGAAGACCCCCTTGGTGCCGCCGAGGATGTTGAGCCGGTCGTAGGGGTGCGGGTTGCTGACGTTCTGTTCCAGCCGGATCACCCGCCCCTTCTCGGTCTGGACGAGACTGATCGTCATGTCGCTCTTGATGTACGTCTCCTTCCAGCTCTCGTGGCCGGCGGGCATGTTCTCCTCGCGGTAGGCGGCCAGGCCGAGGGAGGGGGAGCCGAAGCTGGTGATGCGTACCGCGCGGTCGCCCCGGTTGACGTCCATGTAGTTGGCGGCGGGGCCGAAGCCGTGGTTGGGGTAGAGGTCGCCCTTCATCCGGGTGTGCCACAGCCGGCGCCAGGGGCCTTCGTAGTACTCAGGGTCGAACATCAGCTCGCGGAGGTCGTGGATATAGGCGCCCGCGCTGTGCAGCAGATCGCCGAAGAGCCCCTCGTGCGCCATGCGCAGCACCCGCATCTCGTTCTGCCCGTAGGCGCAGTTCTCCAGCTGCATGCAGTGTCTGCGGGTGCGTTCGGAGAGGTCGACCAGCTCCCACAGCTGCTTGAGCTCCAGGGCGAGCGGGCATTCGATGCCGACGTGTTTGCCGCCCTTGAGCGCGGCCGCCGCCATCTCGTAGTGCCAGTCCCAGGGGGTGGCGACGTAGACGAAGTCGATGTCGCCGCGGCGCACGAGCTTCTCGAAGTCGTGGTCGCCCTTGACGTAGAGGGCGGGGGCGGGCTGGTTGGCGTCGGTGACCTTCTTGGCGGCCCGCTCGGCCTTCTCCTTGACCGGGTCGCACAGGGCGGTGACCCGGACCCCGTCCAGCGCGAGGAACAGGTCGATCATGCTGCCGCCCCGCTGGCCGAGTCCGATGATGCCGACCCGTACGGTGCTGCGCTGTTCGAAGGGGACGCCGATCATGCTCTTTCCCCGGCGGGGCGGTGCCGCCGCCGCGGTCTGCTGCGCCGGCGCCGGTGCGGCCCCGGGGGTGGCGGCCTGTGCCGCGCCGGTGCCGAGTGCGCCGATACCGAGACCGGCACCGGCGGCGCCGGCGGAGCGCAGTACCGAACGGCGGCTGAAACCTTGGTCGTTCATCGGGCCTCCCACGCTTCGGACATCCTCTGTCTGTGTCTGCACATGACCGCACGTGTCGGCGCGTGCCGAACGCGTCCGCACGTGACGGGTGTACCTGCGTGAACCTGCGTGAACTTGCCAGTGAGCAGTCAACTCCGCACAGGACCCTGGTGGTTGGGACCAGTCGAGCGCAAGAGGACGGACTTGGACTCTTGTTGCTCCGTGGATGGACTTTTGCGTGGCAAGAACTTGCAGAAAGAAGCTGGAAATTCTTGCGGACTCTCTTGACGTGCTCACGCAGGCTCGGCAGGCTCCCCGCTGACAGCACGACATCCCCCCACGGCGGCCAGGCGCGTGGCTGCCTTCCCGGGCACACCCCCACGTGCCCGCAAGAGGACGAAGGAGCCGCATCATGAGAAAACGTCTGCTCGGCGCCGGCTCGGCCGGTGTCCTGGCGGTGGCCTGTCTGACGGGACTCGCGCCCTGGCAGTCCCAGGCGACCCCGCAGCAGAGCGCAGCGAGCCCCGGCGCACGCCCCGCGGGAGAGGCCGGCCCGCCCGGTGAGAAGACCGTCACCGCCACGCTCTTCGAGCGTCCCTTCCGCTCCGTCGCCCAGGAGTGCACCGACACCCTCGGCCCGGCCGGATACGGCTATGTGGAGGTCTCACCCGCGTCCGAGCACATCGCGGGCGACCAGTGGTGGACCTCGTACCAGCCGGTGAGCTACAAGATCGCGGGACGGCTGGGCGACCGGCAGGACTTCGCCGACATGGTGAAGACCTGCGAGACCGCCGGGGTCAAGGTCATCGCGGACGCGGTCATCAACCACATGTCGTCCGGCTCCGGCACCGGTACCGGCGGCACGCAGTACACCAAGTACGGCTATCCGGACACCTGGCAGGACGGCGACTTCCACACCTGCCGCAAGGACATCGCGGACTACACCGACCGCGACGACGTACAGAACTGCGAACTGGTGGGCCTGGCCGACCTGGACACCGGCAGCGAGGCCGTCCGCTCCCGGATCGCCGCCTACCTCGACGACCTGCGTTCCCTCGGTGTGGCCGGCTTCCGTATCGACGCCGCCAAGCACATGGCGGCGGACGACATCGCGGCCATCCGCGGCGCGATGACGCAGGACCCCGGCTTCTGGGTCAGCGAGGTCATCCACGGAGACGGCGAGGCCGTACAGCCCGAGGAGTACACGGGCATCGGCGACGTCGACGAGTTCCGCTACGGGCGGCAGCTCAAGAGCGCCTTCCAGGGCGGTGACCTGAGCGCGCTGCGCACCATCGGCGAGGGCATGCTGGACGGGGCGTCGGCACGCTCGTTCGTCGACAACTGGGACACCGAGCGCAACGGCTCCACCCTCACCGCCAAGGACGGGGCCACCTACACGCTGGCCAACGTCTTCATGCTGGCGCACCCCTACGGCTCGCCGAACGTCTACTCCGGCTACGAGTTCGACGACCAGGACGCGGGCCCGCCCGGCGGCGACACCGGCTGGACGAACCGGCACGCCGATCCCGCGATCAGCGGCATGGTCGGCTTCCGCAACGCCGTCGGCGACGCCGAACCGACCGACTGGTGGTCCGAGGGGCAGGCGCTGGCCTTCAGCCGCGGAGAGCGCGGTTTCGTGGCGCTCAACAACGGCGACGCCCCGCTGTCCCGCACCTTCGACACCTCGCTCCCGCAGGGCAGCTACTGCAACGTCGCCTCGGAGCAGGGCGGTTGCGACGAGAAGGTCGAGGTCGCCGCCGACGGCACGGCCCAGGCGACCGTCCCGGCGCACGCCGCTCTCGCGCTGCACGTGGACGCGACCGGCTGAGCCGAGCCCGCTGTGCCCTCCCGGGACGGGCCCGGGAGGGCACACGCGTCAGCGCGGCCGGGTGGCGCGCTCCAGCTCCTGGATCACCGAGTGGTAGCCCCGGTTCCCGGTCGCGTGGTCCATGCCGATCTCGCAGGTGCGGTTGGCCGAGAGATAGGCGTCGAACTCCCGGGAGGTGACCTCGGCCGCCTCCCGGGCCGTCGCGGACGCCGTCAACTCCTCGTGCAGCAGACCGCGGTCGCCCGCGAAGGCACAGCAGCCGGCGTCGAGCGGCACGACGACCTCCTCGGCGCACGCCTCCGCCACCCGCCGCAGCTCCGCCTCGTCGCCGAGGTGCCGCATGGAGCAGGTGGGATGGACCGTCGCGGAGTCCACCCGCCGCTCCACGGTCAGCCGGGGCAGCAGCGTGTCCGCCGCCCACTGGAGCGAGTCGAGCACCGTGAGCCGGTCGTGCAGCTTGCGGTTGGCGGGCGTCAGATACGGCACGACCTCCTGCGCCAGGCCCAGCGTGCACGAGGAGGCGTCCACCACCAGCGGCAGGTCGCCGCCGTCCGTCCAGCGCCAGGCCGCCTCCACCATCCGGTTGGCCATCAGCGCATTGCCCTGCTCGTAGCCCTTGGAGTGCCAGATCGTCGCGCAGCAGGTGCCGTTGACGTCCGAGGGGATCCACACCGGACGGCCCGCACGTGCGGAGACGACGACCATGGCCTCCGGCAGCGAGGGGCCCTCGTGGCCCTCCGGATCGCCGAAGATCCGGTTGACGCACGCCGGGTAGTAGACGGCCTCGGCGCCCTGCCGGCTCGTGGCGGGCAGCCGCCGCGCGGCGGGACCGGGGATCTCCGGCAGCCACTCCGGGACGAGATCGGGGCGCACGGCGCGGCGGGCCGCGCGCGTCACCGCGCCGAGCGCCCGGTCGGCGCGGGCGCCGTCCCGGCCGCCGAGCCGCCCGCGTGCCTGCTCGGCCGCCGCCAGGGCGAGCCGCGCCGCGCGCTCCACGGCGCCGAAGTGGCGCGCGGTGAGCGCCGCGGTGCGCTCCTCGCGCGCGGAGTGGCGCGCGTGCCGGAACTGCTTCATCAGCGCCCCGGTGTCGATCCCGACGGGACAGTCCAGCTTGCAGGTGGAGTCGCCGGCGCAGGTGTCGACGGCGTCGTAGCCGTAGTCCGCCAGCAGGCTGTCGGTGACGGGGGAGCCGGGCGTCTGGCGCATCATCTCCCGGCGCAGGACGATGCGCTGGCGGGGCGTGGTCGTCAAGTCCTCGCTGGGGCAGGTCGGTTCGCAGAAGCCGCACTCGATGCACGGGTCGGCGATCGCCTCCGTCCGCGGGATCGACTTCAGGCCCCGCAGATGCGCCCGCGGATCGCGGTCCAGCAGGACGCGGGGCGCCAGCACCCCGGAGGGGTCGACGAGTTCCTTGATGCGCCACATCAGCTCCGTGGCGCGCGCTCCCCACTCCAGCTCCAGGAACGGCGCGATGTTCCGGCCCGTGGCGTGCTCGGCCTTCAGCGACCCGTCGAAGCGGTCCACCGTCATCCGGCAGAAGTCGTCCATGAAGGCGGCGTAGCGGGCCACGTCGCCCTCGTCGGCCGCGTCGAACGCGAGCAGGAAGTGCAGGTTCCCATGGGCGGCGTGCCCGGCCACGGCGGCGTCGAAGCCGTGCTGCTCCTGGAGTTCGAGGAGCGCCTCGCAGGCTTCGGCGAGCCGCGAGGGCGGTACCGCGAAGTCCTCGGTGATCAGCGTCGTGCCGGGCGGACGGGAGCCGCCGACGGCGGTGACGAACGCCTTGCGTGCCTTCCAGTAGGAGGCGATCGTCCCGGTGTCCCGGGTGAGTTCGTTGGTGACCGACGCGACCGGCTCGATCAGCTCCAGCCGGTCCAGCACCTCGCGTGCGGCCTGCTCGCGCTCGCGCTGTGTCTCCTCGTCGGGGGAGCGGAACTCCACCAGCAGCGCCGTCGCCTCCCGGGGCAGCTGCGCCCAGTCCTGCGGCACGCCCTGGACGCTGACCGAGGCGCGCAGCGTGTTGCCGTCCATCAGCTCCACGGCCAGGGCGCCGGCCTCGTTGAAGAGGGGCACGGCGGCGGCAGCGGCCGACAGCGTCGGGAAGAAGAACAAGCCGGTGGAGGTGCGGCGGCCCAGCGGCAGGGTGTCGAAGACCAGCTCCGAGAGGAAGCCGAGGGTGCCCTGTGAGCCCACCATGAGGCCGCGCAGGATCTCGACGGGGGTGTTCCCGTCCAGGAAGGCGTCCAGCCGGTAGCCGTTGGTGTTCTTCAGCTCGTACTTGGCGCGGATGCGGGCGGTCAGCTCCGGGTCCGCCTCGATCTCCGCCTTGAGGGCCAGCAGCCCTTCGCAGAGCCCGGGTTCGGCACGGGCGAGGGCCTCGTCGGCGTCGGGCGCCGCGGTGTCGACGACCGTGCCGCTCGGCAGGACGACGGTCAGGGAGGCGACCGTCCGGTAGGAGTTGCGGGTGGTGCCCGCGGTCATGCCGGAGGCGTTGTTGGCGACGACACCGCCGACCGTGCAGGCGATCGAGCTGGCCGGGTCGGGGCCGAGCAGCCGGCCGTGCCGGGCCAGCGAGGCGTTCGCCCGGAACACCGTGGTGCCCGGCCCGATCCGTGCCTGCCGGCCCTCGTCGTCCAGCACCTCCACGCCGGCCCAGTGCCGCCGGACGTCCACGAGGATGTCCTCGCCCTGCGCCTGCCCGTTCAGGGAGGTGCCGGCGGCCCGGAAGACGACGTTGCGGCCGTGGTCGCGCGCGTACGCCAGCACCCGGGAGACGTCGTCGGTGTCCTCGGCGAGGACCACGACCTGCGGGACGAACCGGTAGGGGCTCGCGTCCGAGGCGTACCGGACGAGATCCGAGACGGAGGAGAGCACCTTCTCCGCGCCCAGCAGACGCTCCAGATCGGCGCGCAGGCGTGCCGGTGTCCCGTGCGCGCGGACATCGGGGACGCGGTCGGCAGCGGGGGAGTCCGCCTGTCCTCCGGGGCGCGGGCGCAGGGCGCCGGGGTTCGGTTCGAGCAGCGGCATGCGGACTCCAGAACGTGCTGAGGGGAGCCTGATCAGGCGTTTCTCACATGCTAGTTCGACCGGGAGAATCCCGGTGCGGGACGGTCCCGGGGCGCCGTCCCCGGCTCCCGCGGCGCCTCCGGTTCCCGCCGCGCACCGGGCTCTCCGGGCTTTCGGGGATTCCCGTGCGCCGCCGGCTCCCGTCCGTCCGCCGGCTCCTTCGGCTCCTTCGGCTCCTGCGGTCCCTGTGCCGGGGCCTCGGGCTCGGGCGCGTCCTCGGGTTCCAGCCGGGTGAGCAGCCGGCTCAGTGCCGTGCGCTGTGCCGGGGACAGCGGTGCCAGGAGTTCCTCGGCCGAGGTCCTGCGGGCCTGCCGCAGCCGGGTCAGCGCCGTGCCGCCGTCGTCGGTGAGCTGGATCCGGGTGACGCGGCGGTTCGCCGGGTCCTGCGCGCGGCGGACCAGCCCCCGCTCCTCCAGCGCGTCGACCAGGCTCGTCACCTGGCGGGGGACGACGCCGAGCAGCTCGGCCAGATCGGCCATCCGGGGCGGGCGCGGGCTGTGCGCGACCGTCCGCAGCATCCGGGCCTGTGCCGGGGTCACGCCGAGGGGGGAGAAGTGCCGGCGGTGGGCGTGGTGGAGCCGGCGGGTGAGACGCAACAGCTGGTCGGCGAGGTCTCCGGCGCTCTCGTCCGGGGGGTGCTCGGGCATGGCCGCAGGCTACCAGGACACAGTTCATTGTGAATATAGGTAACGATGAACTATGCTCCGGTATCCGGTGTCTTCCCCTGCCCGTCGGCGGTCCGTCCCCGCCCTCACGCAGGGCCCGTACCGACCGCCTCCGACCCACCTCAAGGAGCGCCTTGCGCCATGACGCCCCCGGCTGGACGCCGCCCGAGACCCCGTCCGAACAGCCCGCGCAGGTACGCCGGATCCTGAGACTCTTCCGGCCCTACGCCGGGCGGCTCACCCTCGTCGGGCTGCTCGTGGGCGCCTCCTCACTGGTCTCGGTCGCCTCGCCGTTCCTGCTGCGCGAGGTGCTGGACGTGGCCATTCCGCAGCAGCGCACCGGCCTGCTCACGCTGCTCGCCCTCGGCATGATCGTGACCGCCGTCATGACCAGCGTCTTCGGCGTCCTCCAGACCCTGATCAGCACCACCGTCGGCCAGCGGGTCATGCACGACCTGCGTACCGGGGTCTACGCGAAGCTCCAGCGGATGCCGCTCGCGTTCTTCACCAGGACCCGGACCGGCGAGGTGCAGTCGCGGATCGCCAACGACATCGGCGGGATGCAGGCCACGGTCACCTCCACCGCCACCTCGCTCGTCTCCAACCTGACCAGCGTCGTCGCCACCGTCGTTGCCATGCTGGCCCTGGACTGGCGGCTGACGGTCACCTCGCTGCTCCTGCTGCCCGTCTTCGTCTGGGTCAGCCGCCGGGTCGGCCGCGAGCGCAAGCGGATCGCCACCGAGCGCCAGCAGCAGATGGCCTCCATGTCGGCCATCGTCACCGAGTCCCTGTCGGTCAGCGGCATTCTGCTCGGCCGCACCATGGGCCGGGCCGAGTCGCTGACCGGCAACTTCGCCAAGGAGTCCGAGCGCCTGGTCGATCTGGAGATCCGCTCCAGCATGGCCGGCCGCTGGCGGATGTCGACGATCGGCATCGTCATGGCCGCGATCCCCGCGCTGCTGTACTGGACCGCCGGGATGCTCGTCCAGATGGGCGGGCCCGCCTTCTCCATCGGCACCCTCGTCGCCTTCGTCACGCTCCAGCAGGGGCTGCTGCGGCCCACCGTCTCCCTGCTGTCCACCGGCGTGGACATGCAGACGTCCCTGGCGCTCTTCCAGCGCATCTTCGAGTACCTCGACCTGCCCGTCGAGATCGAGGAGAGGGAACACCCGGTCCGGCTGGAGAAGGTCAAGGGCGAAGTGCGCTTCGAGGACGCCGACTTCTCCTACGACGCCGGGACCGACCCGCGCGCCACCCTGCGCGGCATCGACCTGACCGTGCCCGCCGGCAGCAGCCTGGCCGTCGTCGGCGCCACCGGCTCCGGCAAGAGCACCCTGAGCTACCTCGTACCGCGGCTCTACGACGTCACCGGCGGACGCGTCACCCTCGACGGAGTGGACGTGCGCGAGCTGGACTTCGACACCCTCGCCCGCGCGGTCGGCGTCGTCTCGCAGGAGACCTACCTCTTCCACGCGAGCGTCGCCGACAACCTCCGCTTCGCCAAGCCGGACGCCTCCGACGAGGAGCTGCGCGAGGCCGCCCGCGCCGCGCAGATCCACGAGCAGATCGAGGCCCTGCCGGCCGGCTACGACACCCTCGTCGGCGAGCGCGGCTACCGCTTCTCCGGAGGCGAGAAGCAGCGCCTCGCCCTGGCCCGCACGATCCTGCGCGATCCGCCGGTCCTCATCCTCGACGAGGCCACCAGCGCGCTCGACACCCGCACCGAGAAGGCCGTGCAGCAGGCCGTCGACGCGCTGTCCGCCTCCCGGACCACGCTGACGATCGCGCACCGGCTGTCCACGATCGAGAACGCCGACCAGATCGTCGTCCTCGACGGCGGACGCATCGTCGAACGCGGCACCCACCGTGAACTCCTCGCCGCCGGCGGGCGCTACGCCGCGCTGGTGCGCCGCGACGCGGGGACGGGCGCGGTGGCGGCCACCTGAGCGGCGCCGCCCGGCGGACTATCTGCGGGCGGGCCGGACGACGGGCGGCTTCGGCGGAGTGAAGACGCAGAACTCGTTGCCCTCCGGGTCGGCCAGCACGTCCCAGTCGAGCTCGGTGTTCCGGGAGCGGACCAACGTCGCGCCCAGGGCGAGGAGTTCGTCCCGGTGGCCGTAGACGTCCAGATGCATCCGGTTCTTCGCCTTCTTCGGCTCGGTCACCGGGTTGATCCAGATGAGCGGGCCCGCACCCTCCGGGTCGTAGATCGGCACCGGCCACTCCGCGGGCGGTGGCTTCGGCGACCCGGCCGGGGGCTCGCGGCGTACGTATCCGAGAGCCGCACACCACCAGTCGGCGAGCGCTTGATGGTCGAGAGCGTCCAGCGCGAGGTCCTTGAAGCGTGCGGCCATGGCGCCGAGCCTACGGCCGGGGCGCAGGCCCGGCAGCGCAGCCGTCCGGTGGCTCAGCCGTACAGCAGATACGGGCGGCGGGCCCGCTCGAACTCCCGTACCTCCTCGCGCCAGGCGGCGGCGATCCCGTCCGGACGCGCCCCCGAGTCGACCATCGTGCGCAGCCGTGCGGAGCCCGACAGCTTGTCGATCCAGTACGGATGTGCGGTGCCGGAGTCCTTGCGCCAGGCGAAGCCCTCGTAGCGGTGCGCCTCCACCAGCATGGCCACCGCCGTCGGCACCGCCTGGTAGCGCTCCGGATCGGTCACCAGCAGCTGCACACCCGCACACGTCTTCCCCTCGTGCTTGGAGAAGGTGGGCACGAAATAGCCCTCGCGGAACCGCACCCCCGGCAGCCCGTACGCGTTCAGCCGGTCGCTGTAGCGGTGGTCCAGATAGGGCGCGCCGACGAACTGGAACGGCTGTGTCGTGCCGCGCCCCTCGGACAGGTTCGTCCCCTCGAACCAGCCGGTGCCCGCGTACGCCGACGCCGTGTCCGGGGTCGGCATGTTCGGCGAGGGCGGTACCCACGGCAGCCCGGTGTGCTGCGCCGGTGTGCCCGGCTTCCAGCCCCGCACCCGCACGACCTTCAGCTCCACCCGCCCGCCGTCACCCTCGTGGGGCAGCAGCTCCGCGTTGAAGTACCGGGCGAGCTCACCCACCGTCATGCCGTGCTGCTGGATCAGCGGCTTGAGCCCCACCCCCGACGCGAACTCCGGCTCCAGCATCGGCCCGTCCACCCGTCGCCCGATCGGGTTGGGCCGGTCGAGCACGACGAACGAGGCGCCCACGGAGCGGGCGGCCACCATCGCCTGGTACATCGTCCAGATGTAGGTGTAGAAGCGCACGCCCACGTCCTGGATGTCGAAGACGAGGGTGTCGGCTCCGGCCTTCTCGAACAGCTCTGCCATCTTCCGTGCGTCGGCGCCGTACGCGTCGTAGACCGTCAGCCCCGTTCTCGGATCCTCGAACTCCGGCTCCGACTCGCCGGCCTGTGCGCTGCCGCGGAAGCCGTGTTCCGGGCCGAACACCCCGACGATGTCCAGGCCGTCCTGCTCGGCCAGCGAGTCGACCACGTGCCGGGCGTCGCGCAGGATGCCCGTCGGATTGCTGATGACGCCCGTCCGGCGGCCGCGCAGCAGCCGCCACCCGGAGGCCGCCGCCACATCGGCGCCGGGCACCACCGCCCGCCCGCCGTCCCGCCCGGAGGCGCCGCCGGCGGCGGCCGCCGAGGAGGAGAGCGGGGCCGCGAGCGCGGCGGCCGTACCGGAGGCCACCAGGGAGCGGCGGGTGAGAGCACTGGCCATGGGGGACGGTCCTTCCTTCGGGCGGCGACGGCGCGGGCGCCGGGGCGGCCGGCGCGGGGCTCCGGCGGTGGACAGCGGTGGACAGCCGTGGACAGGGGCGCGCGCCGGACGGGCAGCAGACGCAAGCTAGTACGAACGCGGCACCTGCGACCAGGGTGCGGGCGGGACGGAAGGTGTGCACCGTGACACGCGTCGCGCGAGGATGGGGGCATGGCGACACCCCACTTCACCCTGGTCCAGGGAGACATCACCGAACAGGACGTCGACGCCGTCGTGAACGCCGCCAACTCCAGCCTGCTGGGCGGCGGGGGAGTGGACGGCGCGATCCACCGCAAGGGCGGGCCCGACATCCTGAGCGAGTGCCGTGAACTGCGCGCCTCCCGGTACCGCACGGGCCTGCCCACCGGGCAGGCCGTCGCCACCACGGCGGGGCGGCTGCCCGCCCGCTGGGTCATCCACACGGTCGGTCCGGTGCACAGCCACCAGGAGGACCGCTCCGGCCTGCTGGCCTCCTGCCACCGCGAGTCGCTGCGCGTCGCCCGCGAACTCGGCGCGCGCACGGTCGCCTTCCCCGCCATCTCCACCGGCGTCTACCGCTGGCCGGTGGCCGACGCCGCGCGGATCGCCGTGCGCACCCTCCGCGCGGAGGGCGAGGGCTTCGACGAGCTGCGCCTCGTCCTGTTCGACCGGGACTCCTACGACGCCTTCGCCGACGCCGTGGGGTGACACCCGCGAACGGACGCCGCGAAGGGACACCGTGAGCGGACGCCGTGAGCGGTGCGGGTGCGGGCCGCTCACGGCGCCGGCCGGTCACCGGGCGGCCATCGGCTCGATCAGCTCGATGGCGCGGAGCGTCGCCGCGACGGCCGTGGGATCGTCCCCGGCGCCGGTCGCCACGTCCCAGGCGGTGTCGGCGAACTTGATGGTGTGCTCGTCGCCGTGCGCGGCCGCGCGGGCGAACACCTCCTCCATGGGCGGGAGCCCGCTGGTGTGCACGTCCGCCGGCTCGGCCGGGGCGTAGACGGCCGTGACGGCTGCCGCAGCGGTCCACGCCGCGTCCACGCTCGCCTCCCACAGGGCGCGGGGCAGCGACGGCAGCGTCCGCAGGACGGCGTTCGGCGCCGTCGCCGCGTGGACGAGCATCACCGGGGCGCCGTACGCGTGCGTCGCGTACCGGTGTGTCGCCGCGCGCACCAGATCCACGAGCACGGCCCGGGCCTCGTCCGGGCCCTGGCCGCCGTCCGCGCCGGGCCGGGCCGGCAGCCCGGTGATCCGCGCGAGCCGATCCCGGACGCCGCCGCTCCCGTCGAGGACCCGGGGCACGGCCGCGAGGCCCTCGGCCGCGGTCGGCGCCCCGGGCAGCGCGGCGATCCCCGGCAGCGGCTGGTGGCGGGCCGCCCAGTAACCGAGCGCGTGCGCCAGCTCCGCGCGCCGGGGTGCGGAACCGGCCCCCGGGCCCCCGGCACGCAGCGCCCGCACCGCATGGCCGGTACGGATCACCGGGTGGGTGGCGGAGGCCGCGATTCCGGGCAGCAGCCGGGGCCACCAGGTGGCCAGGACGTCCCGCCAGTCCTGCTCGGCGACCAGCCGGCCGAAGTAGCCGGCCCAGTCCGCCAGCCGCCGTGGATCGCCCAGCGCCTCCCGCCAGTTGGCGTCGGTGACCGGCTCGACAGGCTCCGGCGGATCCTCCAGCTTGTCCCGGTAGCCGTCGATCCAGCGGTGCACGGCGCCCGCCTGCCCGTGCCGCACCAGCGCCTCGACGGCCATGGGCGCGTGATTGCTCAGCCAGCCCTCGCGTTCCGGCCCGCTCAGGTGCAGCCGCTCCAGCGCCTCGTCCAGCACACCGGTCCCCTCGCCGGATCCGGCCGCGGCCTCGTCGGTGTTCCTCGCGTCGGTGTCCATGGCCCGACGCTACGGAGCACCCGCCGCCGGGCGGTATCGGACGACGGCCCGAACCCCGCGGTCCGCAGGTCCTCGGTCGTGCGACGGACGCCGCGCGCCGGCGGACTACGGCTGGTTGCCGGAGCGGGCCAGCCAGCGGCCGTTCTGGGACGTGACCTCGATGGCCCGGCCGAACGTCTGCGTCATCAGCTCCCCGGTGAGCACCTCGGCGACCGGGCCCTGGGCGCGCACCCTGCCCTCGCGCAGCAGCAGCGCGTGCGAGGTGTTGGGCGGCAGCTCCTCCAGGTGGTGCGTGACGGTGATGGTGGACAGCGCGGGGCGGTCGGCGGCGAGCCGGGCCAGCGCGTCGATGAGGTCCTCGCGCGAGGGCAGGTCCAGCGCGTTGAACGGCTCGTCGAGCAGCAGCAGCGACGGCGCGGGCATCAGCGCGCGGGCGATGAGGACGCGGGCGCGCTGTCCGCCCGAGCACACCCCGAAGGGGCGGTCGGCCAGCTCCTTGCAGCCCAGTTCGGTGAGGAGTTCATGGGCCAGCTCGCGGGTCGCGTCGTCGTACTTGCGCCACAGCGGCTGCACCGTCCCCGTGGCGCCGGTGAGCACCACCGTGTGTCCCGTGGCGTCCTGCGGTACGCGCTGCGCTGTGGACACGTGTCCGATGTGGGCGCGCAGCTCGCGCACGTCCACCCGGCCGAGCCGGTTGCCGAGCACCTCCACGCTGCCGGTCGTCGGGTGCATGGTCGCGCCCAGCAGCTTGAGCAGCGTGGTCTTGCCCGCGCCGTTGGCGCCGAGCAGCGCCCAGTGCTCGCCCGCCCCCACCGACCAGGAGATGTCGTCGAGGATGACCTGGTCCGTGGTGATCCGGCGGACGCCGACGCCTTCGAGCGCGGCGAGGGGACGGGGCGGGTCCTGGCGCATCTCAGCCTCCCGGCGGGTGGTTCGCGGCACCGGGGGACGCCGTCCCCGGGTGCTCTCGGACGGCCCAGGTTAGCTGTAGCGTGCACCGGTCGGTTCGGCGTCTCAGCAGGTGGAACCCGGTGCGGGGGCCCGGAACGCCGCGGCGGCCGGCCCGCCGGGAGCGGGGACGGCCGCCGGTGCGTCAGGCGTCAGCCGGCGGCCCTGCGGGCCTTCTTGTACCGGCCGACCGGCGGCAGCCAGCACAGCACCAGCGCCGCCAGCCCCAGCACGATGGCGCCCGTGCTGGTCGCGGCGAGCCCGGTGGGCGCCGCGTCGCGGAGGATCAGCGCGTGCGGGAAGCACAGGGCGATCGGCACCGTGACGGTGATCAGGACGCGCGCCCACAGGGCACCCGAGCGTGCGCCCAGCGCGAAGATCAGCAGACCGACGGCGAACACCAGGGCGATGGTGGCCCGTGCCGACATCGTGCCCTGCCAGTCCGAGACGACCTGGTCCCACAGGGAGCCGGTCACGTGCTTGATGTCCGCTGATGTGGTGCCGGCGGGCAGCCCGACGAGGTCGGGCTCGCTGTCGACGGCGTTGCGGACGTTCTCGTCCGCCAGATCCTTGCCGCCGGCGTACACCAGCAGCGAGCCGAGCGCCCCGGACAGCGCCGCCAGCACCGTCGTGACCAGCAGGGCGACCAGGACGCCCGGCTTCTTCGGCGGAGCCGCGGGCACGGCGGGGCCCGGGTGGCCCATGGCCGGACCGCCCCGGGGATGCGCGGTGGGGGGATAACTCACTTTCGACGAACTCCTCGTGGGAACAGATGTGTTGGATGCGAAGGACGGGCCGAGCTTTCCATGGGCATCCGAAGGGAAACCAGGCTTTCCGCCAAGGAATCCGCAGAACATTTCCGCTGAACTCACGGACAGTTGGGGGGAGTTAGGCTGCTGGGCCCGAAACCGTCCCCGAAGGAGAGTGAGAAGGGCCCATGTCCGTGCCCGCCCCTGCCGACTATCCGCCCGGCCTGCTGGACACCACCATGGATCAGCTGCGCACCCTGCTCGCCGTGCACGAGGAGGGCACGGCGCTGGCTGCCGCCCGTCTGCTGGGCCGGGAGCAGTCCAGCATCCAGAAGCAACTCGACACCATGAACCGGAAGTTGGGTGAGCACTGCGGCGAGCCGCTGCTGCGCAAGCGGGGCCGCGGCGAGCGGGTGCAGTTCACCGCGACCGGCGAGGCGCTGGTCCGGCTGGCCCGCGGCACCCTCGACGAGTGGCGCGAGGGGCTGGACGACGCCCGACGGCGCGGCGGGCGCACCCTGAAGGTGGGCTCCACCCGCTACACGCTCGGCTATCTGCTCGACGCCGTCGAACAGGTCAACGACCGCTATCTGAACGACGGTGTGGAACTGAAGATGGCGCACGTGCGCTCCAGCAGCATGCTGGAGCGGCTGCGGCACCGCGAACTCGACCTCGTGTGCGGCAGCATCCTCACCTCGGCGTCCGCGGGGGCCGCCGAGGGCGAGGCGCTCCGTGGCGGGGCAGGCGCGCCCGGCGCGCACGGCGCCACCGGCACCCACGGACCCCACGCCGCCGACGGGCCCTACGGGACCTACGAGGGCTACGAGGTCATGGAGTGGCGGCGCAGCTGGCTGTCCGTCGTCACCAACCAGGACGCCGCCCGGCTGCCCCGCGACGGCGTGTCCGTGCGCGCGCTGGCCACGCTGCCGCTGGTCGTCTCGGCCGACGGGCTGATACCGGACTTCCTGCGGGGCTGGTTCGGGTCCGACTACCGGCGCCGGATGCGGATCGCCGCCGAGATCGACTCCGCGCACTACGGCTTCGAACTGCTGGCCTCCGGCGTGCTGAGCGGCAGCATGCTGGTGACCGAGGGCATCGGCGAGGCCGTCGCCGAGGGGCGGCTGGCCGAGGCGCGGGGGCTGCGCGCGCTGCCGCTCGTCGAGGACATGGGCCCGCCGCAGCGGGCGCTCGTCGGCGCGTTCCGGCGCCGCGGCCCCGAGGCCCGCGACCCCTCGCACCCCGTCAGTCTGCTGTGGGACGCACTCGCCCGGCGCAACGCCCGCGAGCGGCGGTCGGCGGCGGAGCGGGCCGCCGCGGACGGGCCGCGCGGATCGCTGGTGCGGTGCTCGTCGCGCACCGTCCCGGACGCCTGCCCGCTGCCGTCGGCGTGACGCCCGGCCCCGGGACGCGCCCCGGGCGCCGGGAGGTTCACGGTGCGAGGCGTGCGGCGGCCCGCTCCCAGGCGGTGGTGCCCTCCCCGCCCGGCGGATAGCGAAGGGGCGGCAGGCTCGTGCGTACCAGTGCGCGCAGCTCGCCCAGACCGCCCCGCACCGCCCCGGCCGACCGGGCCTGCACCAGCAGATTGCCGCACGCCGTGGCCTCCACCGGGCCGGCCACCACCGGCCGTCCGCAGGCGTCGGCCGTCAGCCGGCACAGCAGCGCGTTGCGCGCCCCGCCGCCGACGATGTGCACCGTCTCCACCTCGCGTCCCGACAGCCGCTCGGCCTGCGCGATCACCTGCCGGTGCGCCAGTGCCAGCGAGTCGAGCACACAGCGGGTGGTCTCGGCAGGGTCCCGCGGCACGGGCTGTCCGGTGCTCCGGCAGGCGTCCGCGATCCGCTCCGGCATCCCGCCGGGCGCCAGGAAAGCGGGGCTGCCCGCGTCCACGACCGACCGCAGACCGGGGGCGCGGGCCGCCGCCTCCAGCAGGCCGGTCAGGTCCTCCGTCCCCGGCACCTCGTCGGCGCGCCACTCGCGCAGGCACTCCTGGAGCAGCCACAGGCCCATGATGTTGCGCAGATAGCGCACCGTGCCGTCCACGCCCAGCTCGTTGGCGAAGTTCGCCAGCCTGCTCTCCTCGGTCAGGACGGGAGACGGCAGTTCGACACCGGCCAGCGACCAGGTGCCGGTGGAGATGTAGGCGAACCGGTCGCCCTCGGCCGGTACGCCGACGACGGCCGAGGCCGTGTCGTGCGCGCCGACGGCGGTCACCGGTACCGGCCCGTCGAGCCCCGTCTCCGCCAGCACCTCCGGCAGCAGCGCACCGGCCGGGTCGCCGGCGTCCCGCAGCGGCGGGAACAGCCCCGTGTCGAGCCCGACAGCGGCGGCGGCCCGCGGTGACCAGCGGCGGGTGCGCGGATCGAGGAACTGCGTGGTCGAGGCGATCGTCGTCTCCGTTCCGGCGACGCCCGTCAGCCAGTAGGAGAGCAGGTCCGGCATCAGCAGCATCTGCCGCGCAGCCGCGAACCCTTCGGTGTGCCGGGCCGCCGCCACCTGGTAGAGCGTGTTGATGGGCAGCTGCTGGAGACCGGTGAGCCGGTACAACTCCCGTGCGGGCAGCACCTTTTCGACCTCGTCGGCCATGCCCTCGGTGCGTGTGTCGCGGTAGTGGACGGGATTGCCCAGCAGGGCGCCGTCCCCGTCCAGGAGGCCGAAGTCCACGCCCCAGGTGTCGATGCCGACCGACGCCGGCCCGCCCTCGCCCCGGGTCAGCGCGGCGGCGGCACGCAGCCCGTCCAGCACGCCCCGGTACAGTCCCAGCGCGTCCCAGTGCAGCGTGCCGTGGACACGCACCGGCCGGTTGTCGAACCGGTGTGCCTCGCGCAGGACGAGCCGGCCGTCCACGGGCCGCCCCAGCAGCACCCTGCCGCTGGAGGCCCCGAGATCGACGGCGGCGAACGGGCCCGTCCGGGCCCCCGCCGAAGGGCTGTTCACGCTCCCCAGCCCGCCTGCTCGCCCCCGACCCGCTCGGCCACGATGCGCTCGGCCCAGCCGGACGCCCGGTAGGCGGCGAGCGGGTCGCCGTCCGCGCCCAGGCTCTCCCGCAGCCGGGCCAGCAGCGGGCGCACATCGGTGTGGTAGGCGTCCATCAACACCTCGTTGGCGCCCAGGACATCGCCCTCACGCTGGGCCTTCGCCAGGGCCTCGGTGTCCACCAGCAGCGCCTTGGCGGTGGCTTCCTGGACGCTCATCACCGAGCGGATGACGGCCGGGATCTTCGGTTCGATGTTGTGGCACTGGTCCAGCATGAAGGCGATCCCGGCGTCCGGGGCGAGCCCGCCGCCGGCGCGGACCTCGTACAGGATGCGGAAGAGCTGGAAGGGGTCGGCGGCGCCGGCCATCAGGTCGTCGTCCGCGTAGAAGCGCGAGTTGAAGTCGAACGCGCCCAGCTTCCCCTCGCGCAGCAGGAACGCCACGATGAACTCGATGTTGGTGCCGGGCGCGTGGTGCCCGGTGTCGACGCACACCTGGGCGCGGTCGCCCAGCCGCAGACAGTGCGCGTACGCCGTGCCCCAGTCGGGGACGTCCGTGGCGTAGAACGCCGGCTCGAACAGCTTGTACTCCAGGATGAGCCGCTGGCCGGTGCCGAGCCGCTCGTATACCTCGGTCAGCGCCTCGGCGAGACGGTCCTGGCGGGCGCGCAGGCTGTCCTGGCCGGGGTAGTTGGTGCCGTCGGCGAACCACAGCTTCAGATCGCGGGAGCCGGTGGCGTCCATGATCTCGACGCACTCCCGCAGATGGTCCAGGGCCTTGCGGCGCACCGCGGGGTCCGGGTTGGTGACCGAGCCCAGCCTGTAGGCGTCGTCCTGGAACACATTGGCGTTGACCGTGCCCAGCCGCACGCCCTGCTCGCGTGCGTACGCGGCGAGCCGGGCCCAGCCCTCCGCGCCGCCCTCGACGCGGTCCCAGGGGATGTGCAGGGCGACGAGCGGCGCCACGCCGGTGTGCCGGTGGACGCGGGCGGCGTCGTCGAGCTTCTCGCGCACCGTGCGGGGCACACCGGGCTGTGCGAACACCTTGAAGCGGGTGCCGGAGTTGGCGTACGCCCACGACGGCGTCTCGATCCGCTGGCCGCGCAGGACGTCTTCGACGGCGGTGAGGTCTGCTGGCTCCGGCATGCGGCTCCTCGGTCCGTGGGGGCGCGTGAATCGATTCAGGCGGTCCGCCGGGGAACCTAGGTTCGGCTCCGGCGGGCGTCAAGACGCCGTTGCCGACCGGAACTTGATCATGTGCCGCGATCCGCCGGGTGATCACCGGGCACTCTCCCGGCCCCGGCCACGCCCTACCGGGCCCTCCCGCCTTGAACGTTTCAGCGCGCCGAGCCGGACGGGCGGCCCTCCCGCAGACTCGTCAACGCACCTGGAAACAGGGCACGTTGCGGGACGGCGACCTCTTGACCGCGTCCAGTCACACGGCTAGCTTCCCCTTCCGTTGTCTGAAACATTTCACCCCGCCCCAGGTGCCGCCAGGCCCGTCCGCCGCACGGGAGGATCAGCATGAGCACGACCGCACCGGCCGCCGACGGGCGAGCCGCGCCGGTCCTCGCGCTGGAGGGGGTGAGCAAGAGCTTCGGCACCGTGCGTGCCCTCCGTGAGGTCTCGCTGTCACTGCACGCCGGCCAGGCACACGCGCTCGCCGGCGAGAACGGCGCGGGCAAGTCCACACTGATCAAGATCCTCGCGGGCGTCCACGCCCCCGACGCCGGCACCCTCACCCTCGACGGCACACCCGTCACCTTCTCCGGGCCCGCCGACGCCCGCGACGCCGGTATCGCCGTCATCTACCAGGAGCCCACGCTCTTCGCCGATCTGTCCATCGCCGAGAACATCTTCATGGGCCGCCAGCCCCGCCGCTCCCTGGGACGCATCGACCACACCGCCGTCCGCTCCGCCACCGCCGCCCTCATGGAACGCCTCGGCGTCGACCTCGACCCCGGCCGGGTCGCACGCGGGCTGTCCATCGCCGACCAGCAGCTCGTCGAGATCGCCAAGGCCCTCTCCTTCGACGCCCGCGTCCTCATCATGGACGAGCCCACCGCGGCCCTCACCGGCAGCGAGACCGAGCGGCTCTTCTCCGTCGTGGACGCACTGCGCGCCGAGGGCACCGCCGTGCTGTTCATCTCCCACCGGCTCGGCGAGATCTTCCGGCTGTGCGGGCACGTGACGACCCTGCGGGACGGGCAACTCGTCGCCACCGAACCCCTGGACGGGCTCACCGAGGACGACCTCGTGCGCCGCATGGTCGGCCGCGACCTGGACGAGCTGTACCCCAAGCAGCCCACGCGCCCCGGCGAACCTGCCCTGACCGTACGGCGGTTGACCAGGGAAGGCGTCTTCCACGACGTCTCCTTCGAGGTCCGCAGCGGAGAGATCGTCGCCCTGGCGGGGCTCGTCGGCGCGGGCCGCAGCGAGGTCGCACAGGCCGTCTTCGGCATCGACCGTCCCGACGCGGGCGAGATCCGGGTCGGCGGCGCACCGCTGCGCCCCGGATCCCCCACCGCCGCCGTGCGCGCGGGGCTCGCCCTCGTGCCCGAGGACCGCCGGCAGTGCGGCCTGGTGATGGCCGCCTCCATCGAGCGCAACATCGGACTGACCGGGCTGGGGAAACTCGGCAGGGCCGGCCTCGTGCGCCGCGCCGGGGAACGGGCCCGCGCCTCGGACTGGGCGCTCAAGCTCCGGCTGAAGTACGACCGGCTCACCGACCCGGTCGGCCTCCTCTCCGGCGGCAACCAGCAGAAGGTCGTCCTCGCCAAATGGCTGGCCACCGAGCCCACCGTCCTCGTCGTCGACGAGCCCACCCGCGGCATCGACGTCGGCACCAAGGCCGAGGTGCACCGCCTGCTGTCCACGCTGGCCGCCGACGGGCTCGCCGTGCTGATGATCTCCTCCGATCTGCCGGAGGTGCTCGGCATGGCCGACCGCGTGCTCGTCATGCACGAGGGACGGCTCACCGCCGAGATCCCCCGGGACGAGGCCGACGAGGAGCGCGTGCTCGCCGCCGCCACCGGCCGCCCGCACACCGCGGGGGAGGCCGCATGACCGGCGGGAGAACCGGCCGCCGGCCGCCGCGCGCGGCCCACGGCGCGCGCCCGGAAGCGAACGGGGGACCCCGATGAGCACCACCCTGCCGCCGCGGACCACCGCGCCCGCCCCACCCGCGCCCGAGCGCCGCTCCGCCGCCGAACTCGTCCTGCGTGTACGGGAGTTCGTCATCGGCGCCGCGCTCGCCGTGCTCATTCTCGTCACCTGGCTGGTCAACCACTCCTTCCTCGACGACCAGGGCGTCAAGGACCTGCTCCTCAACGCGGCGATCCTGGTGCTGCTCGCCACCGGCCAGTCCGTCGTCGTCCTCACCCGCAACATCGACCTGTCCGTCGGCTCCGTCGTCGGCCTGTCCGCCTTCGCCTGCGGCTCGTTCGTCTCCGGCACCGACCACGGCCCCGCCCTCGTCCTGCTGCTCGGCATCGCGCTCGGCACCTGCTGCGGCCTGATCAGCGGAGCACTGGTCAGCTTCGGCAAGGTGCCCGCGCTCGTGGTCACCCTCGGCATGCTCTACGTCATCCAGGGCGTGGGCCACGCCTGGGCGCACGGGGACCAGATCAACGCCTCCGACGTGCCCGACAGCGTGCTGACCCTGGGCAGCGGCAGCGTCCTCGGCATCCCCTACCTGCCGCTGATCTCCGCCCTCGTCCTGGCCGCCACCGGCTACTTCCTGCGCACCTACCGCAGCGGCCGACAGCTCTACGCCATCGGCTCCAGCCCCGAGGCGGCCCGGCTGGCCGGGATCCCCGTGCGCCGCAGGACCCTCGCCGCCTACGCCTTCTCCGGCGCCGTCGCCGGATTCGCCGGCGCCCTGTGGCTGGCCAGGTTCGGCACCGTCGTCGCGGACGCCGCCAACGGCTGGGAACTGACCGTCGTCAGCGCCGTGGTGGTCGGCGGCGTCGCCATCACCGGCGGCGTCGGCACGGTGTGGGGCGCAGCCCTGGGCGCCATGCTGCTCACCACCATCGGCAGCGCCCTCGTCGTCCTCAAGGTCAGCGCCTTCTGGGAGCAGGCCATCACCGGCGCCCTGCTGCTCGCCGCCATCGCCACCGACCGCGTCGTGCGCACCCGCAGCACCAGGGCGCTCAGGAAGAGGAGAAGGGATTGAACGCACCCGCCACCGCTGGGGCCCGGCCGGACACGGGCCGCCCGGGCCCCGGCCGGTTCCTGCGCTGGGACACGGCCGTCGGCGCCCTGCTGGTGGCCGCCTTCCTCGTCGGCACCGGCACCACCGACGGCTTCTCCGACACGGCCAACCTCGCCGCCGCGCTCAACGACACCGCCGAGGTCGCGCTCATCGCGCTGCCGATGACGCTGCTCGTCGTCGCCGGCCAGGTCGACCTGTCCGTCGCCTCCATGCTGGGCCTCTCCAGCGCGCTGGCCGGGCGGTTGTGGGACGCCGGCTGGACGTTCGAGACGCTCGTCCCGCTGTGTCTGCTGATCGGCGCACTCGGCGGACTCCTCAACGGCTGGCTCGTCACCCGCGTCGGACTGCCCTCGCTGGCCGTCACCATCGGCACGCTCACCCTCTACCGGGGGCTGGCCTCCGTCGTCCTCGGGAACAAGGCCGTCGCCGACTTCCCCGAGAGCTACGCCCGGTGGGCGAGCAACACCGAGACCGTGCCCGGCACCTTCGTCCCCTGGCCGATCGCACTGTTCTGCCTCCTCGCCGTGGCCGCCGCCATCGCCCTGCACTGCACCGGCTTCGGGCGCGCACTGTTCGCCGTGGGCGCGCAGGAGGACGCCGCGCGCTTCGCGGGGATACGCGTCAAGCGGCTGAAGCTCGTCCTGTTCACGCTCAGCGGGCTCGTCGCCTCGTTCGCCGGGATCGTCTACACCCTGCGCTACGGCAGCGCCCGCGCAGACAACGGCCTCGGGCTCGAACTCGCCGTCGTGGCAGCCGTGTTGCTCGGCGGCGTCGACTTCGACGGCGGCAAGGGCACCCTGGGCGGCGCCGTCGCCGGCGTCCTGCTCATCGGCGTCCTGGACAACCTGCTGACGCTCAACGACATCTCGCACGAGATCCAGGTCATCGTGACCGGCGTGCTGCTCGTCGTCTCCGTCCTCACCCCGCGGCTGGCCGCGGTGCTCACCGCCCGCCGCCGGCGCCGAGCCGCCGCGGGCTGACCCCCGACCCCCACCCTCGAAAGGCACAGCCATGCGACCGCATCCGCCCTCCCGCGGCCTCGTCGTCACCGCGGCGGCCTGCGCCCTCTCGCTCGCCCTCGCGGGCTGCTCCGGCACGACGAAGAGCGACTCCGGCGACTCCGGGGCCGACGCCAAGGACAAGGCAGGCAGCGCGCAGGCCGACCCCGACGCGCCGCTGAAGAAGGGCCTCAAGCTCGCCTTCCTGCCCAAGCAGATCAACAACCCCTACTTCACGGTCGTCGACAAGGCGGGCATCAAGGCGGCCGAGGAGTTCCATGGCACGGGCAAGGAGGTCGGGCCCTCCGACGCCAAGGCGTCCTCCCAGGTCAGCTACATCAACACGCTCACCCAGCAGCGTCAGGACGCCGTCATGCTGGCGGCCAACGACCCGAACGCGGTCTGCGGCCCGCTGAAGCAGGCGATGAAGCAGAACGTCAAGATCGTCTCCTTCGACTCGGACGCCGGAAAGGACTGCCGGAACATCTTCGTCAACCAGGCGGGCTCCCAGGAACTCGCCCGCGCCATGGTCAAGGACATGGCCGAACAGATCGACTACAAGGGCCAGTTCGCGGTGCTGTCGGCGACCCAGAACGCCACGAACCAGAACACCTGGATAAAGATCATGAAGGACGAGCTGAAGAAGCCGGCCTACAAGGACATGAAGCTCGTCAAGATCGCGTACGGCGACGACGTCGACCAGAAGTCCTTCCAGGAGACCCAGGGTCTCCTCAAGGCGTACCCGAAGCTCAAGGGCATCGTCTCGCCCACCACCGTCGGCCTCGCCGCGGCGGCCCGCTACGTCAGCGGCTCCTCCTACAAGGGCAAGGTCGTCCTCGGCGGCCTCGGCACACCCAACCAGATGCGCAAGTACATCAAGGACGGCACGATCGAGGAGTTCCTGCTGTGGGACGCCGAGGAACTCGGCTACCTCAGCGCCTACGCGGGCGCCGCCCTCGCCTCCGGACAGGTCACCGGGAAGGAGGGCGAGACCTTCAAGGCCGGAAAGCTCGGCAAGCGCGAGGTGGGCAAGGACGGCGAGGTCGTCCTCGGCCCGCCCACCGTCTTCGACAAGAAGAACATCGACGACTACGACTTCTGACGGCCGGCGAGCGGGGCGGGGAGAGGACGGATGGGACGCACGGTCGGCATCAAGGAGGTCGCCCGGGCGGCCGGCGTCTCCGTCGGCACCGTCTCCAACGTCATCAACCGCCCCGCGACGGTGGCCGAGGACACCCGCCGCAGGGTCCAGGCCGCCATCGAACAACTCGGCTACGTCCGCAGCGAGTCGGCCCGCCAACTGCGGGCCGGACGCAGCCGGCTCATCGGGCTGCTCGTGCTGGACATGGCCAACCCGTTCTTCGCTGACGTCGCCACCGGCGCCGAACGCGTCGCCCGCGCCGCCGGCCTCGGCGTCATGCTGTGCAACAGCGCGCACAGCCCGGCCGAAGAGGCCGCCTACCTCGGCATGTTCGCCGAACACCGGGTACGCGGCGTGCTCGTCACCCCCGCCGACACCACCGGGGAAACCCTCGCCGCCTTCCAGCGGCACGGCATCCCCAGCGTCTGCGTCGACCGCCTGGTGCCCTCCGCCGAAGGCTGCTCCGTCTCCGTCGACGACGTCCGGGGCGCCGCACTCGCCGTACGCCACCTGCTCGACGCGGGCCACCGCGACCTGGCTCACGTCAGCGGGCCCATGCAGCTCACCCAGTGCCGCGAGCGCCACACCGGCGCTTGCCGGGCCGTTGCCGCGTTCCCCGGCGCCGGCGCCACCCTGCGGCACCTGGAGACCGACCGCATGGACGTCGCCGCCGGACGCGACGCCGGCGCCCGCCTGCTGGGCATGTCACCCCGCCCCACCGCCGTCTTCTGCGCCAACGACCTGCTCGCCCTCGGCGTGCTCCAGGCCCTCTACGGCGCCGGAGTGGCCGTGCCCGAGGAGATGGCGCTCGTCGGCTACGACGACATCGAGTTCGCCGCTGCCGCCGCCGTGCCCCTCACCTCCGTACGGCGGCCCGCCCGGCGCATGGGCCGCATCGCGGCCGAACTCCTCATCGAAGAGACCACCGCCCCGGCCGCACACCACCACCACCGCATCGTCCTGCCCCCCGAACTCGTCGCCCGCACCTCCACCCTGCCGCGCCGCGCCTGACCCCTGACTCCGCGGCCGATGCTGAGTGCCCGGCGGGCCGCGCCCTGGCTGTCGGTGTGCGGTCCGGTGGGCCGTGTCTGGTCGGGGCCTTGCGGTCGGTGTGTGGGGTTCGGTGGGCTGTGCCGGTCTTGGCCGTGTGGCGGTGTGTGGTCCCGTGGGCCGTGCCTTGCCAGGGCCTTGCGGACGGTGTGTGCGGTTCGGTGGGCTGTGACCGTCCTGGCCGTGTTGCGGTGTGCGGTCCGGTGGGCCGCGCCTTACCGGGGGCCTCGCTGCCGGTGCGTGCGGTTCGGCGGGCCGTGTGTGGTCCCCGCCCGCTTCGTCGGCGTCTGCCGGCCTGCTCGGCCGCGCCCGGCTCCGCCTCGTTGCTCGCGTCTGCGTCCGTGTCCGTGTCCGCGGGGGGGGGAGTCCGGCCTCTGGCTCCGCCGCCCGACTGGGCAGTCCGCCGGGCTGGCCCTGGGCTGGGCCTCTCCAGCCGTGTCCGCCGGCACCGCCATCCGCGTGACCGGCCCGCCGGCCGACCGTGTCCCTCGGGCCGAGCAGGCCGGACGCCTCCACAGACGCCACCGCGACAGGACAGCAACAGCACGGCTCACGTCCCCCCGCTCCGAGGCATCCCGGCGCCCCGGGCTCACGCCGCCGCCGCGCCCTCCACACCCCGCTCGGCCGGTGCACCGGAGGCGCCCAGCAGCGCACGGATGTCCCGCACCGCCGCACGCCCCGCCCGGTTCGCCCCGATCGTGCTGGCCGACGGGCCGTAGCCGACCAGATGGACGCGCGGATCCCGCACCGAGCGCGTCCCCTCCATCCGGATACCGCCGCCCGGCTCCCGCAGCCGCAGCGGCGCCAGATGGTCGATGACCGGGCGGAAGCCCGTCGCCCACAGCAGCGTGTCCGCCCGGAACCGGCTCCCGTCCGGCCACTCCACCCCGTCCTCGGTGATCCGCGTGAACATCGGCCGCCGCACCAGCACCCCGTCCGCACGGGCCCGGCGCATCTCCTCCGTCATCGGCAGGCCCGTCACCGAGACGACACTGCGCGGCGGCAGCCCCTCACGCACCCGCTCCTCCACCAGCGAGACCGCCGCCCGGCCCTGTTCCTCGTCGAACGGTCCCTCGCGGAAGACCGGCGGCCGGCGCGTCACCCAGACCGTCTCCTGCGCCACCCGCGCGACCTCCAGCAGATGCTGCACCGCCGAGGTGCCGCCGCCGATCACGACCACACGCCGCCCCACGAAGGCGTCGTCCCGCGGCCCCGGATACCCCGCCGTGTGCAGCTGCCGCCCCCGGAACAGCTCCTGCCCACGGATCCGCGGCCAGAACGGCCGCTCCCAGGTGCCCGTCGCGTTGATCACTGCCCGGGCCGACCAGTCGCCCGCCGAGGTGCGCACCAGCAGCCGGCCCTCCGCACCCGCGTCACGCACCTCCCGCACATCCACAGGGCGGCGCACCGGCAGCTCGAACCTGCGCTCGTAGCGGGCGAAATACTCCCCGATGACCTCCGCGGAGGACCGGCCGGGATCCGCGCCCGTCAGCTCCATGCCCGGCAGCGCGTGCATGCCGTGCACCCGGCCGTATGTCAGCGTCGGCCACCGGAACTGCCAGGCACCGCCCGGCGCCGGAGCATGGTCCAGCACCACGAAGCCCCCGCCCGGCTCGAACCCGGAACGCCTCAGGTGGTACGCCGCCGACAGGCCCGCCTGCCCGGCGCCGACAACCACGACCTCCACCTCGTCCATGCCGTGCACAACCACCCGGAGCCCGCGAACCTTCCCACGGCGCCCCGCCGCACCCGGGGACACCCACCGCGTCCGGGCGCGCACCGGGAGCCATCATGGGAGCCATGACCGACGCACTGAACACCCACGTCCTCGACATCACGACCGGCTCGTCGGAGACCGTGCACGACCTCACCCACGACTGCGACGCCTTCCTCTCCCGCGTCGCCCGGGGCCGCGACGGCCTCCTCAACGTCTTCGTGCCGCACGCCACCGCGGGCATCGCGATCCTGGAGACCGGCGCCGGCAGCGACGACGACCTCCTCGCCGCCCTGCGCGATCTGCTGCCCCCGGACAACCGCTGGCGCCACCAGCACGGCACCCCCGGCCACGGCCGCGACCACGTCCTCCCCGCCCTCGTCCCTCCACACGCCACCCTCCCGGTGACCGACGGCTCCCTGGCCCTGGGTACCTGGCAGTCGGTGTGCCTGGTGGACACCAACGTGGACAATCCGCGACGGCAGGTGCGGTTGAGCTTCCTCGGCTGATGACGGTCAACTCCCGGGGCAGCGCTGTCGTTTCGCCGTGCTCTGCGTGCGTGGAACTGCGTGACCTTGCGCGCGGCTCTCGGCAACTTGCCCCTTGCCGCGAAGAGTTCGGCGGTCGCTCACCGTGGCGGTCGGCAACCTGAGTCAGAGCCTGAGTGGCGACAGCGGTTGTTCGTGTGTCCGGGAGGTGTCGGTGTGCTCCGGGCGGATGGAAGAGTGCACGGGTTTCGGTGGCAGCCGCGGGGTGTCGGGACCCACTCGCGGTGCTCTTTCCCAGGGGCTGACTGCCCGGAGGTGCCCGGCGTCCAAGCGTGGTCGGGCAGGGAACAGTGCGGAGGGGGAAGGGGCGGCGATGAAGCCGCTGGGGTGGCGGGTGTTGAGGCGTTGGCTCGGCAGAGGAGGACGGGGTGCTGATTCGGGCGCTGGGCCGGGGCCAGGGCTTCGGGGCTTCGCCTCTGGTCAGTGGGCGAGGCGGGGGAGGAGGGCCTCGGCGTTCTCGCGGTTGATGGCCTCTGCCTGGCCAGGTGTGAAGTCGGGGTGGGACTCCAGGAAGTGGTTGTAGTAGGTGCCGGCCTCCTGTGGGGCGAAGGGCCAGTCGCTGCCGTAGAGGACATGGCCGGGTTCGGCGAAGGCGAGCAGCGCGGGCAGTGCGCTGGGGCTGGCGGACAAGGCGGTGTCGAAGTAGAAGCGCTTCAGGTCGTGCAGGACGTCCGCCGGCTTGAGGTCGGGAGCGACGACGGTGGAGGTGAGTCCGGCGAAGCGGTATGCGGCGTAGGGGAGGAAGCCGCCGCCGTGGGAGAGGATCACCCGGACGTTGGTGTAGCGGCTCATGACGCCGTTCAGCACCAGGTTGAGGGCGCTGCGAGTGGTGTCGAAGACGTAGTCGGCCAGCGGGGCCGGGGTGCCGGGCAGCAGGGCCATGGGGGGCTGGGCGGGGTGGACGAAGACGTTCGCCGCGCGGCGGTCCAGTTCGGCCCACAGTGGCTCGAAGCCGGGGTCGCCGAGGTAGCGGCCGCCGGCGTTGGACAGCAGGACGACGCCGTCGGCGTGCAGGGTGTCCAGTGCGTGCACGGCCTCGGCCACGGCGGCGTCGACGTCGGGCAGGGGAATGCTCGCGAAGTGGCCGAAGCGGTCGGGGCGGTCCTTGACGACCTCGGCGCCGTACTCGTTGACGGCACGGGCGAGATCCCGGGCCCGGGCGTCGTCTCCGAGGTGGACACCGGGAGCGGTGACGGACAGGACGCCGGTGGCGATACCCTGCTGATCCATCATCGCGATGGCACTCTTCCGGCTCCAGTCGGGGATGGCCCAACCGCCGGAGTCCAGCCCCTGCGCGGCGAGGGTCCGGGCCCAGGCGGGCGGAACGATGTGCTGGTGGACATCGATGCGAGCGGGAGAGCGCATGTTGCTTGCTTTCCTTCCTAATCATTAGCTTGCTAACTAGATTCATTTAGTAAGCTAACCGTCATGAGCGAGGCAAGCAACTCCGAGGCCGGCGGCACGTCCGGACTGCGGGTGGACCCTGGCATCGAGGACCTGGCCGAGGCCGCCGACCGGCTCTTCTATGCCATGCGTCGCTCACGGTCTGCCACAGTCGGCCAATCCGAGGGCGGCCTGTCCATGGCGCAGATGTCCCTTCTCGCCGTGCTGGCGGAGGACGCCGAAGGCGCGGGCCTGCCGGTCAGTCAGCTGGCCGCCCACGCCGCGATCAGTGTCCCCACCGCGACGCGCATGCTCCAGCAACTGGAGGGCAAGAACGTGGTCACCCGACGCCGTGCTCCGCACGACGAGCGTCAGGTCCTCGTCCGGCTCACCGAGGAAGGCGGGGAGCGCCTCGCCGCCATGCGGGCCGAGCTGCGCACGCGCCAGTACGCCGCTCTGTCGCAGTTCGCACCGCATGAACGGCACGAACTCGCCGCACAGTTGCACCGCCTCGCCCGCATCATCGGCGAGACCGTCCCCGGTGCAACTGCATCAGCAGGGGAGGGGGGCTGAGCACTCAAGGCCCGCCGGTTCGGCCGACATCGGAACGGATCCCGCGGCGCGCACATGAGTGGATGCGGCGCACACACTCGGCGCCGAGCGGAGGTCTCGCACCCGGCGCCGATGTGCCGGAACAGCGTGTCTAGGACGTGGTGGTGGACCGGGTGGACCGCTGCGGGGAGCGCAGAACCAGCAGGGTGATCTCGCTGGGGGCGAAGACGCGGAAGGGTGGGCCCCAGAAGCCGGTGCCGCGGCTGGTGTAGAGGAGGGTCCGGGTGCCGTGGCGGCTGAGGCCGGCGAGGGCGGGTTGGTCGAGGCGGACCAGGTGGTGGAAGGGCCATATCTGGCCGCCGTGGGTGTGGCCGGAGAGTTGGAGGTCGACACCGTGGGCCGCCGCGCGGTCGACGAACTGGGGCTGGTGGGCGAGGAGGAGGACGGGAAGGTCGGGGTCGGCGCCGTGGAGGGCTCCGGGGAGGTGGGCGCGGTGGCCCGCCAGTCCGGACGACTCGGCGGTGACGTCGTCGACGCCGGCGACCACGAGGGCGTCACCGCCGTGTTCGAGCAGCAGATGCCGGTTGCGCAGCGGCTCCCAGCCCAGTTCGTCCATCAGGTCGACCCAGCCCTGGGCCTCGCTGTAGTACTCGTGGTTGCCGGTGACGTAGACACGGCCGTGAGTCGCCTGCACGGTGCCGAGCGGGGCGGCCTGGGCGCGGCGGCGTTCGGCCGTGCCGTCCGCGATGTCGCCGGTGTGGCAGACCAGGTCGGCTTCCAGGGTGTTCACCGTCTCGCAGACCCGTGCCGACCAGCGGGCGCGGTCGAGCGGACCGTAGTGGGTGTCCGTGATCAGGACGACGCGGGTGCCGTCCAACCCGGCCCCCAGGCGGGGGAGTTGCACATCGAGTCGGCGTACACGTGGTACGCGCCGGGCCTCGGCGTACCCCCAGGCGAGCAGCACGGCGGTGATGCCGAGGACGGCCCAGGTGACGGTGCGCGCCCGGTCCTGCCCGTCACCCGCACCGGCCAGGCTCAGGCCGAGCCGCAGCAGGACTCCGAGCAGAACGGACCAGGTGAACAGGACCCAGACGCCGCCCAGCAGCGTGTCACCCAGGATCGCCGCGCGGTCGCGCTGGCGCCGACCGTGGCCGTGCACCAGCGCGAGCGGCATACCGACCAGGCCGAGGGCGAACAGCGCGGTGCCGGTCACTGTGACGGGGAGCGGCCAGTGCTGACCGGTGTACAGGAGAACCCAGCACGGCACGGCCCACAGCAGGACGGGGGCGATCAGGGGGAGGTAGCGCATCAGCCGCCGCAGTCGGCTCGGTGGCGCCTCCTGCTCTTCGCTGTCTGCACTGTCGGCGCCGTCGGCACTGTCCACACCGTCGGCGGTTCGGGTACTGCTGGTCTCGGTCAAGCTTCCCCTCCTGACGTCTCGTCCGGCGGCGCCCCGCGGCGGCGTCACCGCCGGGCGCGGCGCCCCCGGGCATCACCGCGAACTGTCCGTTCGCCGTGCAGGAGACGATACGTGTCGACCGATCGGCGTCCGGGCGCGCGGGCTGCCGGGCTGCCCGGCTTCCGGTGTGCCGTACGTCGTCGGTGTATCGGTACCGCGGGACCGCGCGCGGCGGGCGGGGCGATGGAGCCCGGTGTGCGCACGGCCCCGGGACGGCTGCATACCGGTGGAAGGCCCGCCGCACTCCCACGCCGGGCCGGGCGGTCGTCGTCGAGCGCCTCGCGTCGCGACGGCCGGTCCGCGGGGGAGCCGTGCTTGCCACGGGTACGGGCCTGGTCCGCCTCGCGCGTCAGAGCCGCGGGGGCCGGGCCGCGAGGGGCGGCTGCTCGGGGAGCGGCGGGAGCGGGTGGAGCGGCCTGTCCGAGGGCGGCTGGCCGAGACGGCCGCGGGTGGTGAGGAGGATGATCACCGCGGCGATGGCCGAAGCCGCCAGGAAGGCGTGCGTCGTATAGGAGTTGGAGAGCCAGGGGAACATGTCGCCCCAGCCCATCGAGTAGAAGTTGTTCACGCCGCAGTGCAGCAGCATGGCCAGCGGGAGGCTCTCGCCGGTCGCGTTGAACACCCAGGTCATGACGAAGCTGAAGGCGATGGTGGTCGCGATGAACTCCACCGGTATGTTCCAGGTCACCGCATCGCCGCCCCAGTCGGTGAGGTACAGCGGCATGTGCCACAGGCCCCAGATCGGGCCGACGATCAAAGTGGCACGCACGGGCCCGAAGCGGCGTTGCAGGCGTGGCATGGCGAACTCGCGCCAGCCGGGCTCTTCCGCGAGCCCCGTGGTGACGAGCTGGAACACGAGCCCCGGCAGGTAGGCGGTGAGGAGCACGGCCGAGGGCATCGCCGGGCCCCGCGCGCCCAGCACCGTGGAGGCGAGGACGAGCACGGCGGGCACGGAGACGATCACACCCACGTACCAGCGCCAGTTGACCCGCCACTTGCTCATGCGCCGCGCCCAGGTGCGCAGCCCTTCCCGTCCCTCGGTGAGGCCGGTCACCAGCAGCGCGGACGTGATCGGGCCGAGGTACGCGCCGGGCAGCACGCCCAGGAGCTGGGAGGTTCCTCCCACGGCGGGGAAGGTGAAGTCCCAGATCCCCACGCCGTTCCGGGACAGGACGTAGGGGGTCCAGGCGGCCCAGCTCAGCAGGAAGGCCAGCGTGAAGAACCAGGTCAGGGGTCTTTGTCGGATGGTCAACGGTGCCTCTTCGCAGGGGATGGATGTGACCTCGCCAGCACACCAAGCAGCCCTGCCGGTTTCACTACCGCCCACGCCCCGATTCGCGGTACCGCCTTCTGTACCGGCGCGGTACCGCCCTCTGCCCGGGGCGCCGGTCCGCCCCGCGCGCGTCGCCGCCCCGGCGCGTGCCGGTGTCCGTCGTCCCGCCCGTCCCTCAGACGCCGCGGGGCAGGACGACCTCCACAACGGTGGGCCCGCCGGGCGGACTCGACAGCGTGAGGGAGCCGTCGTGCGCGGCGACCCGGCGGCGGATGCCGGAGAGCCCCGTGCCCGCCTCCTCGTCGGCTCCGCCGTGGCCGTCGTCCTCGATGCGCAGGCGCAGTCGGCCCGCGCCCCCGCGCACGGTGACGAAGGCGCGGTGGGCGCCGCTGTGCCGGGAGATGTTCGTCAGGGCCTCGGCGACGACGAAGTAGGCGGTCGCCTCGACGGAGGCAGCGCACCGCTCCGGAGCGTCGACGTCGATGTCGCAGAGGACGCCGCAGCTCGCGGCCAGCCCGGACAGCGCGCCCTCCAGCCCGCGGTCGGCGAGGACGGGCGGCAGGATGCTGCGGGACACGGTGCGCAGCTCGCCGAGGGCCTGCTCGGCCGCGGACTGGGCCCGTTCCAGAAGCTCGTCCGCCCCCTCCGGGTCGCGCGCCACCATGCGCCGTGCGGCGCCGAGCAGGACGGTGACCGTGACCATCCGGTTCTGTGTGCCGTCGTGCAACGAGCGCTCGATACGGCGTAGTTCGGTGGCATGGGCGTCCAGGGCGCCCGCACGGGAGGCGGTCAGCTCGGCGATCCTCAGCGACAGGTCGGCACCGGGCGGCGCGGTGAGCAGACGGCGGCCGGGAACCGCCTGGAGGCGTGCCATGCCCGGGGCGAGGGCCAGGACGACGACGATCCAGCCGAGGCCCAGCAGGCAGACGGAAGTGGCGTCCAGCCAGGTGTGCGCGACACCGAAGCCGAGCGAGGTGCTCGCGGCGTCCTCGGGCGCGAGCGGCCAGTACAGCGGGAAGGTGCTGTCCCGTACGGCGAACAGTGGTATCAGCACCCCCAGCAGCCCCAGGAGCAGCCCCAGCGTGGCGTGCACGACCAGCCAGCACAGCGTGCGGTACGTGACCGGGTCGGACCACGCCGCGCGCAGCCGTGTCGACGGGGCGTGCGGAGCGACGATCTCGGGGACCCAGCGGCTGAGCCGGTCGCGTTCCCTGCGGGCCAGCGCGTGCACAGAACGCAGCGCGAGAGGCGTCAGGAGCAGGCCGACACCCAGGGGGATCGTCAGGACCGAGACGAGCAGCCCGGCCAGCACGATCAGAGCCAGCATGCTGGTGCCCAGGCCGCCCGCGAGCTGTTCCAGCGCGGCGAGGGCGGCCGACGCCGTGCGGGCGGCGGCGCCTTTGAGCCCGGCGACCGGCCGGGCGCGACGGGGAGCCGCCGGGCCGCCCGACTCGGAGTGCGTACTGGCCCCCGAGGCCTGGTCTGCCCGCATGCGCGCCTCTCCCCGCCCTTCGCCGACGTCGCCACCGACCCTATGCCGAGGGAGAGTTGGGCGGTGCGGGCGGCGGGTGCCGCCTGCCGTGCCTCGAACCGGCTCGCGGGCGGGATCGCCCGCCGCCCGTCCGGCCGCGTACCGTCGGCCAGCGGAGGAAGCGGGCGAACCCTGACCCTGGACGGAGCAGCGGTGCCGGCAGCCGATCCGCGCGGCGACACGGCCGCGCGTTCCCGGCCGCGTGTTCCCGGCCGCGTGTTCCCGGCCGTTCGGGGCGTTGCGCCCGGCGCTGTGGATGGCGCCGGTCCCGGGCACGACGGCTCGTTCCGCGGCGTCAGGTGCGGCCACGGTGCCCAGTGCGCACTGCGCCCGTGGACCGACGACCGCGGCCTGCGCGGCGGTGCCCGCTGCCCTGTGGCGGCAGGAACACCTCGTCCGGCAACCCGGGCGCACCCGTCGGCCGGGCCCGTCGACCGGCTCCCCGGTCAGGCGCGGTGCTCCGCGTCCTCCAGGTAGCGCAGTACGGCCGCCACACGGCGGTCCGTGCGGTCGGTGGGAGCCAGGCCGAGCTTGGCGAAGATGTTCCGGATGTGCTTGTGGACGGCGCCCTCGGTGACGACGAGCCGTTCGGCGATGGCCTTGTTGCCCAGCCCTTCCGCCATCAGGCCGAGCACGCCGTACTCGCGCGGGCTGAGGCGTTCGAGGGAAGCGTCGGGCAGCCTGCGGGCGAAGAGTTGCGCGACGACTTCCGGGTCGATGGCGGTGCCGCCCTCCGCCACCCGGTGCAGCGCCGTCATGAACTCCTCGACGCGGCCGACCCGTTCCTTGAGGAGGTAGCCGAGCCGGGCGCTTCCCTCGGCCAGCAGCTCGGTGGCGAAGGACCGTTCGACGTAGGCGGAGAGCACGAGCACCGCCAGGCCCGGCATGCTGCGCCTGGCCTCCACCGCGGCGGCGATGCCCTCGTCGGTGTGCGTGGGCGGCATGCGTACGTCCACGATGGCCACGTCCGGCTCGTGCGCCTTGACCGCCGAGAGGAACGCGTCCGGCGTGCCCGCCGTGGCCACGATGTCGAGCGATTCCGCGCGCAGCAGCAGCGCGAGTCCCTCCCGCAGCAGCGGGTCGTCCTCGGCTATCACAACCCGCATGGCAGGCTCACCCCTGTTGTCGGCCGGTGGCGGTCCGGCTGTTCCGCGTCTTCCGACGGTGACGATAGAACACGCCCGGCATGCGTGACGCGGCAGGCCACGGCCCGAAGTGCCGCCGCACCGCGGCCCCTTGACCGGAACGGCCCCGCTCGTCCGGCCTGCCGCGGAGAGGCGCCTCGCCGGTCAGGCGCGGGTACAGCCTGCCGCGCCCGTACCTGCCCGTCGGCGGGATCGAGTGGCTCGTGGATCGTCCGCGGCGTCGCGTCTTTGTGCCCGGCCGAGAGCGGCAGCACGTCACCGACGGCGCCACGAAGGGGAGTTCCCCCGTGTGGAAACCTCACATCCTTCACGCCGAGGGGGAGGACTCGACGGTGCCGGACGGGCACGTACGACGGGTCGGCGCCCGTGTGTCACCAGGAAGCGGGGATCGCCTTCGGGCGGCGGAAGAAGAGGCCCTCGTGCCAGCGGATCTCCTCGGGGCCCACCGTCAGGTGGAGTCCGGGCCGGCGGGCCACCGCGCGTACCATCGCGTCGATCAGACAGCGGGCCAGCCGGTTGCCGGGGCAGAAGTTCGGGCCGTGACCGAAGCCGAGGTGGCCCGGGCCCTGCCGCTCCGGGCGGAAGCTGTCGGGGTCGTCGAAGGCGTCCGGGTCGTGGTTGGCGGCCTCCAGCGAGACCATCGCCACCTCTCCCCGCCGGATCCGCACGCCGTCGATGTCCGCGTCCTCGGTGGCCATCCGCTTGGCCGCCCCGGTCGACAACGGTGTGTGACGCAGGAGTTCCTCGACGGCGTCCGGAATCAGCTCCGGATCCCGGTGCAGCCGGCCGACGGCTTCCGGGTGCCGCAGCAGGGTGATCAGGGCGCCGCACAGGAACCCCGAGGACGTGGGGAATCCGGCGATCAGCAGCAGTGCGGCGATCTCGGACAGCGCGGCGTCGCCGAGCGGACCGTTTTCGGCCGGGGCTTCGGCGAGCCGCTTCAGGAGGTGGTCGCCGGGGCCGTCGGCCAGTCGGCGGGCGTGGGCGGTGAAGAACCGGTGGATGTCGATGAGGCCCCCGCGCTGCTCCTCGGCGGTGGCGCCGCAGAACTGGAGCGCAAGGTCGGTCCGGTCACGGAGCAGCGCGGCCTCCTCGGTGCTGAGTTCGCCGAGCAGGACACGGGACGTCATCGCCACCGCCAGCGGCTGTGCGAAGTCCGCCGCGAGGTCGACGGGGCCTTCGCACTCGGCGAGGTCGCGCAGCAGCGTATCGGCCCGGTCGCGGAGCCACTTCCCGTGGCGCCTGGCCGCGCGCGGCCCGAGGCCCTCGGTGAAGACCGTGCGCAGACCCGCCTCGCGCAGCACGGACACTCCGTCTCCGGTGGTGCCGGGAGCGCGCAGCTCCACCGGCTCCTGACGGGGAGCGCCGGGTGCCATCGCGGCGGTCGAGCTGAACCGCCGGTCCTCCAACAGCCGCTTCGCGGTGGCGTACCGGGTGACGAGCCACAGCCGGTCTCCGGTGTACTCGGAGACGACGGGGCAGACCGGTGCGTCGGCTTCGCGCAGCCGGTCGTGGTGCGGTGACAGCTCCTGACTCCAGTCGTGGAAGGGGAAGGTGAGGGGGACCGGTGCGGTGGTCACGGTGCGGCACTCCTTCGTGTACGGGTCCACGGGGGACCGGTGCGGCTGCGGTCGGATCACTGCTGCGTCACGTGGTCCTTGAGGAGGACGAAGCCCTGGTTCGCTGCGGCGTGCAGGGGACCGTCCTCGGTGTAGAGCAGATCGGCGAACCCCACCGGCGCGTGGTAGCAGGCCAGTGACGAGGGGACACCGAGGATGCTCGGTGTATCGATGAAGAAGGGCAGTTCGTCGATGAGGTACTCCAGGGCCAGGGCAGTGGCGTCGCCGCCCGTGCCCCCCGGTTCCGCGCCGCCGTCCTCGGCGGACCCGGTTGCGGTTCCGGGGTCGCCCGGGGTCCCGGATGCGGCTGCCGCCACGGGGACGGCGCGGGCGGACAGGCTCCGGCAGAGGGCGCGGATCCGTCCGTCCATGGTCAGCGCGTTCCGGACGCGCAGATGCAGTTGCTCGTAGGCATCGGACCGCGCGAGGTCGGACAGCAGATGGGCGCGCCGGTGTTCCTCGGGGATCTCGCCGCGCTCCCACGCGCGGCGGACACGCCTGGGGACACAGGACACTTCGGTCCGCGCCTTCTTGCGCGCCGCCTGCTCCGGGTAGCCCTGGGCACGGTAGTTGGACGCCAGGGAGCGGTCGGGGACGATGACGTCCACCCGTCCGAAGGTGGCATGCGCCCAGCGGAACATCCGGGTGAGGGTGGGAATGCCGAAGTAGCCGTTGCCCGGGCTCACCCCGATCAACAGGTGATCGGCGTCTTGCAGGATCCGACGGCAGTTGGGCGTGTACGGCAGCGGGGTGTGGCTGCCGGCCGATGGTGGCTGTGCGGCTGCGGGTGCGGGTGCGGGTGCGGGTGCGGGTGCGGAGGCGTGTGTGGCCATGGGGGTGGTCGTCGTGAAGGAATGCGGCACAGGGGACCCTTCGGATGTGTGCGAATGGGGCTCTGCTCGGTTGTGGACGTACGTGACCGCGCCGCCCGTGACGTGGGGGACGGCGAACGGAGGTGCTGGGCGGACCGCCGGATCGGCCCGGATCGCGGAGACTCACCCCTGCGGAGCCGCCACAGCGGCGGCAGCCTTCTCGACGGCGTGCGCCCCGCGTCGGCGCGCACCGTGGAGCAACTCGACGGTTTCCACGTGCCGTTGCGGCCTCCCCGTGCTGCTGCGGCGCGGGCCGTGACCTGTTGGGCCTCGTCGGGTACTGCGGACCGCGGACCGCGGTGTCGCGGACGCCGCCGGGGCGCGGAAGCCGTCCTCCTCCAGCGGCTTCAGGGCGCGCTGCGCGCCGTCCACGTACCGGCGGACCGGTGGGAGGGCGGGCCGTCCATCAGTCCTTACGCGCTGCTCGGCAGAGGCCGGTCACCGGGGCGAGGCCCTCGGCCCTGCCGGGAGACCGCGTCGGTCGGTCGAATCATGGTGGCCGGGACAGGGCCCGGGTTCATCGGGGGATCGGCAGCCGGGCGCGCGGCGTGGCTGTCCGGGAGCCGAGGCCCCGTACGGGACGGCGATCGGGGGCGGCAGCTCGGGCAAGCGTCACGGAAATCCTCTCAACGTGCCTGTACGCAGGCTCGGTTGGTTCGGTGTGCGCGAATTCGAGTATCCGGCAACTTTCCTCGCTCCGAGCCGTTTTCCTTTCTGCCGGAGAGGGGTTGAGCAGAATCGAGTCATTGTCGAGGCGGCCGCTGCGGCTGCTCGGCCGCCCCTTTCCGGCCGCCCCACCGGACCCACCGGCCGCGCTGCCGCCCTCGCGTTCGGCTCGGCAGCAGCGGGCTTGTGCCGGACGGCCGTTGGCCGCGGCTCGTCGGTTCGCTGCCGTGCCCGTCACTTCCCGGCCGCGCGACGGTCGGCGGAAGACGTCCGAATCCCGTGAGAGGCCGCTGCGATGTCGGCGGTGGATCCGGACCGGGTGCGGGCGCGGTTCAGCCTGCGAAAACCCGGGTGCCTGGTGAAATGACCCCTGCTGTTCATCAGTCGGCAACCGATCCGGAGGAGCGACGGGCGGGGCATCTCCGGGCCGGGCGGCTGCGCGGCAACTGCCGGGCCCACGCTGCTGTGTGTGCCCGGGACGGCGGCAGGGGCGGTCTTCCCCGGACACGGGCCCGCACTGGAGCGGGCCTCGTGCGTTCCAGGGGCGGGCCCGGTCCGGTCTGCTACCCCTCGACCGCGTACAGAGCCGTGTCGGAGCGGAAGTAGACGGTCCCCCTGGACGCGACGGGTGTACTGACAGGGCGTTTCCCGTCAGCGGTGAATTCCCACTTCTTTTCGCCGCTTTTGGTGTCCAGTGCATGCATGACGGAGTCACCGCCGATGTAGGTCACCCCGTCGACGGTTCTGGCACGCGACGAGCCCACCTCGACGGCCATTTTGAACGTCCATGTCACCTTGCCGCTCTTCGGGTCCACTGCCCTGATGTCCGCGGGACTGCTGATCAGCATCATCCCGAATTGCGGGATGTAATGGACTGCTACACCGTCAGGGTAGGGGAGACGGAGGTTCCATTTCTTACGGCCTGTGTTCGCGTCGAACGCTTGCAGTTCTTGTTCCGTCATCACACAAGCAAGGCCGCCCGCAACCGCCAGATCGAAGTCCCGGACATCCCCCGCTGCGGATGCTCCGCGCCCCGCGATGACGTTCCAGTGCTCGCCCCCGGTTCGCGTCCCCAGGGCGTACAGTCGATTTCCGATGACGATGAACAGCTTCCCATCGGCGATGACGGGCGTACTGGAAAGATCAGTGAGGGAGCGTCGCCATCTCTCCTTGCCGGTGCGGGAGTCCATGGTGTGGAGAATCTGCTCGGTGCGCACGTAAACGGTTCCGCTGTTCAGCACCAGATCCACTGTGGCTCCCGCCTCGTCGCCCCCGATCTTCCTCTCCTTTATGCTTTCACCGGTGGAGGCTGACAGAAGGAAGAGGTTGCCTTCTCCGGCAAGGCAGACCACGTCGTTATCGAATTCCGTCACGAGTGGATCGGATGAATCCGTGACCATAGGGAAAAAACGGCCCCAAGCCTTCCTTCCCTTGGATACGTCAACAGCTTCGATCCTGTTGGGCATGGCCATGTAGGCGAACTTTCCGGTGCCGCCCATGAATTCCGAAGTGTTATCGATTCTGTATGCCCACTCGCGTTTCCCGTCAGTCGTCCTCACGGCAACCAGACGAGAGTCATCCGTATACAAGAGCTTGTCGGGAGGCAGGAGTTCGGGGTCGCTGTTGTCGCCGCCGCGGATCTTCCGCATCCAGCGGCTCTCGGTCGATCCGAGACCGCCCGACCGGTCGCCCGCAGTGGATCCTCCGTTGTCGCGCAACTGCCAACCGGTGATACCGAGAGCGCCGGCAACGGCGGCACCGCCGCTCAACAGCAGCCACCTGCGGGTGGGAGTACCCCGCCCCGTTGATTCCTTCGGAGAGTTCCCCTGTGCCGAGGCGGGGAGCGAGCCGTCGGAGGAGGCCGCCGGCCCGGCTCCCGGGGCCCCGGTACGGGTCTCCTCCTCGGACAGCGACGGAAGCGGAACGTGCGGAACCTCCGGGAGAGCGGCGATCGTCGCGGCGACGGGCGCCGGCACCCAGTCGTTCCCCGCCAGGACGGAGGCGATGTCGTCGCTGCCTCCGGCGTCCTGAGCGAGCTGGTCCAGCAGGGCGGCGGCGGTGGGGCGCTGCCTCTCGTCCTTCGAGAGACAGCGGGACACCACTTCCGCCAAGGACCGCGGCAGGCGGCTGAGGTCGGGGGCCTCATAGGCGGTCCGGAAGCAGAGCACGGGCAGTGTCCCGGTCCCGAACGGGCCGACGGCCGTGGCGGCGAAGGTGAGGACCGCTCCCAGGGCGAAGATGTCGCTGGCCGGGCCGATCCGTTGGCCGAGGACCTGCTCCGGAGACATGAAACCGGCCGAGCCCAGGATCACCCCGGACTGGGTGAGCGCCGTGGCGTCGCCCATCACCGAGATCCCGAAGTCGATCACCCGGGGCCCGTCCGGGGCGAGGAGGATGTTCGACGGTTTCAGATCCCGGTGCACCACACCCGCGAGGTGGATGGCATGCAGGGCTTCAGCCAGCCCGGCACCGAGCGCGACAACCGACCTCTCCGGCCAGGCCCCGTGAGCGGCGACGGCCTCGGTGAGCGGTGTGCCACGTACGAACGCGGTCGCCAGCCACGGTGTCCGCGCCGTCGGATCGGCATCGACCACCGCGGCGGTGTAGGCGCCGTTCACCTGCTGCGACGCGGCGGCTTCCCGCTCGAAGCGGCGTCGGAACTCCGGGTCGTCGGCCAACTCCGGACGCACCACCTTCACGGCAGCGACGCGTCCGCTCCGAGAGCGCCCCAGATAGACGCTGCCCATCCCACCCGCACCCAAGCGCGCCAGAATCCGGTAGGGACCCACCTGCTTCGGATCCTCCGGGGTTGTCGGCTTGAACGTCTCCACACCCGTACCCTTCTCAACTCCCCGCAGTCGAGAGGGGGTTGAGACCCCCCTGGCCCGGCGGGCGAGAGCTGGCGCGCACACTGTATCGATCACGCATTCCCCGTGACTGTCGCCCTCGGTCTTCCCAGGCCGGCGAAACGGACAACTCCCCGTCCGCCGGCCGGGGGGGGGCGGTCCGTCGTACGGAAGGGTAGGCCGGTGTCAGCGCGGCATGAGGTGAGTCACCTGGTCAGAGGCCGTTGCTCAGCACTCGATGACGTTCACCGCACCGCAGGGCACACGCCCTCAGTTGCCCATCAGCACGCCGAAGACCGCGAGCCAGCACAGGCCGACGAGGAGCGGCAGCAGGACCATGATCGTCCCGGTTGGCGAGATCTTCAGATAGGTGCCGCCGGGGTCCGTGGCGCGCCAGGACACTATCCGCTGGCCGCCGTGCCAGGCCATGTCCTCTTCGAGGTCGGTCACCGCGCTCTTGCGTGCGAGCAGATACCGCCGTCCGAAGCGCAGCATCTGGGAGAAGGCCACCGAAACCCCGAAGCCGATGATCGCGATGATCGAGGCCAGGGCTTCTCCCGGAGTGCCCCCCGCCCGCGCCCTCCTTGCCGAGTGCGAACGCGGTGGCGGCGGCGAGGCCGGCAGTGATGTAGAAGAAGTTGTTCAGCTTCTGCCAGTTGGTGTTGTCCTCGTGTTTGTAGAGGTCCACGGCGATCGCGTACTGGACTTGCAGCATCGCCTCTCGCGGCTTGCGCCATACCCACACGACCCGCTGTCTGCCGTCCGGCGGCGTCAGTTGGGTCAGTTCCTGGAAGCCGAGTTTGTGGTGGAAGCGGGAGGACGCTTCGTTGGGCGGGTCGTTGACGACGGCCGCGATGACGGGGCTTTCCTGCCAGTGTTCCAGCACGCGGTAGTAGAGCATGGAACCGATCCCGAGGCGCGCGGCTCCCCGTGCCACGCAGACCTGCTTGATCACGAGGAAGCCACCCAGCGTGATCTTGATCCGGTGGTTCAGCCACTCGTCCGGCTCCAGCTGGTCGGAGGTGTAGGCGAGCAGGAACGCGAGCACTTCTCCGCCCTTGACCGCCACGTAGAACTGCTCGGCTGTCCCCAGCCGTGCACGGTAGTCGGCCTCGGTGTACGCGGACACCAGAAAGCCGCTCTCCGTCGCTCCCGTATCCGTCCTGTCGGTCGTGCTCAGATTCCGCGACTCGGCGAGCCGGACGATCTGCTGAAGATGCTCCTCGCCCGCTCGTACGATCTCGACCTGTTCGTCCAACGGAGCATCGACCATCCCCCTTCCCCCTTCCGCGCACTCGCGTACTTCGGCGAGCCCAACGTACCCCGGGCGGCGGGGAATTGGAGGTGTTCGCGCCGACCTCCGGGGTCGTTCCCTTCTCTGTGGAGGCCCGTTCGAAGAGGGCCGGGGGCGGCTCGGCGGGCCGGGCGGCCTCGTGGACGTCGAGCAGTGCCGGCGGGTCGGTGAGGTCCGCGTCGCGGAGGAACAGGTTCGGGGCAGGCGACGGCGTCGGTCCGGTGCCGGGTGGGTGCCGTCGGGCGCCGCCGAGAGCCGGGCCGAGGACCTGCGCCCTCGCCGCGACGGTGACGTTGACGCCCAGCACGGTGGGCGGACGGCGGGCGGGGAAGGCGTCGGTCAGCGGGCCAGGACGCTCTCGCGCACGCTGCGCGCATAGGCGGGGGCCGGCCCGCGCGAGGCCCTCGTCGGTCAACACCGCCAGCCGGCCCCGCTCGTCGCCCTCGGGCACCTCGCGGCGAAGGCGCGGAAGACCCGTAGAGGCGCCGGCGCCCGCCCCGCCCGTCAGGAACCCCGCGTCAGGGTCTCCAGGGAGCGCCCCTTCGTCGCGGTGGACAGTGTGAGGGTGAGGACGCAACCGGCGGCGAGGACCAGGCAGATGAGGCTGAAGACGCCGGTGAACCGGAGGGAGGTGTACATCGTGCCGATGAGCAGGGGTGCGACGATGCCGCCGATCCGGCTGAACGCGTCCGATGTGGCGGCGGCCATGGACCGCAGCTGGGTCGGATAGACCTCCGGCAGATATGTGTACAGCGGAGCGTAGAGGCCGTTGAGGAAGAAACCGAGGAGCAGGCTGAGGACGAGGACCGACAGATCGGTCTGTGCCTGGGAGACGAGGTAGGCGCACAGCGTCGACGCGGCCAGACAGGACACGATGGACCACTTGCGGTCCGTCCGGTCGGCGAGCCGTGCGGCCGGGTAGTAGCCGAGCACCTGGGCGATCTCGACCATCAGTGCGTAGCCGAAGCTGTCGGTGATGCTCATGCCCCGGTCGAGCAGCATGCTGGGCAGGAACGTCAGGAACCCGTAGTACGCGAAGCTGGCGACGAAGAACATGCTCCACACCACGACGGTCTGCCGCAGACAGGGGCCGCGCCACAGCCCGGCGAACTGGGCGGCCGCGCCGAGGTCCTCGTCGCGCCCGGCGGCCTCCGGCGGTTCGGGCGCGGGCAGTGGCGCGCCGGTGCGTGCGCGTACCGCGTCCTCCAGCACGGTGACCACGGCCTCCGCCTCGTCGTCGCGTCCCTTGAGCAGCAAGTAGCGCGGTGACTCGGGCAGTCGGCGCCGCCACCACAGGGCGAGGATCACGGGCAGGCCGACGACGACCAGCCCCCAGCGCCAGCCGTGGTCGAACCGGGCGACCACGAACGTGCCCACCAGCGCGGCCAGTACGTACCCCAGGCCGAAGAAGCCGGCGAGGGAGCCGACATAGGCGGCGCGCTTGGCGCGCGGCGCGAACTCGGCCAGGTACGGGATCACGATGTTGACGTTCACGCCCACGCCCACCCCCGCGAGGAAGCGCAGGACCAGCAGGAGCCCGTAGTCCGGGGCGGCGGCCGACAGCAGCGTGCAGCCGCTGTAGAGGACGAGAGACCACAGCAGCAGGGGCTTGCGGCCCACCCGGTTCCCGAGGAGCGCCAGCGACAGGTCGCCGACGAGCGCCCCGGCGAGCGTCGCGCTTGCGATCATGCCCTGCTCACTGCCGCTGAGCGCGAACGCCGTGGTGATCAGCGGCAGCAGGAAGGACATGATGCCCAGGTCGAGCCCGTCCAGGGTGGTGCTGAGGCCGCCCTGAGTGAGGATGCGGCCCTGCACCCATGTCATGGGAAGCCGGTCGATACGGGCGGTGAGCCGGGCGGCGCGTGCGTCCCTTCCGTCCGGTGGTGGCGCCGCGCCGGGGTCCGGCTCCTGCGCCGGTTTGCGCGGCATGTTCGCGGTCTGCTCAGATGTCATGGCCCGTCGGCCTTTCGCTGGGAGGGCGGCCCGCCCGATGCCGTGGAGCAAGGGCCGCCCGTCGGTGGGCGGGTGGAGGGCCGGGCGGCCCGTTGCCGCGGACCGCCCGGCCACGCGGTTCAACTGCCGTCGCCGTCCCCGGTCTTGAGGACGGAGGCGTAGAGGCGCAGCCAGTTGCCGCCGACCACCGCGTGCGCCTCGTCGCGGGTGAAACCGGTCGCGACGAGCCCGTCGGCGACCCGGGCGAGACCGGAGGCGTCGGCCAGCCACTCGCCGGTCCCGGTCGCGCTGGCGGGAGGCGAGCCCAGGTCGGCGCCGCGCTGCTCGCTGCGTGTCCAGCGGCCCTTGCGCATCCACGCGAACTCGGCCGCCCCGGCCTTGGGGCTCAGGTCCGTGCCGATGGCGACGTGCCGCACACCGACCAGCTCGACGGTGCGTGCCACCATCGCGCACCAGTCGTCCAGGGTGCGCGCGTAGCGTCCGCAGAGGGAGCCGTACGTGGCGAGGCCCACGACTCCGTCCCGTGCGGCGAGCGCCTTGAGCGTGGCGTCGTCGGCGTTGCGCGGATGGTCGTAGAGGGAACGGGGGTTGGCGTGGGTGAGGACCACCGGGAGCGCCGAGTGCTCGATGGCGTCCCGCCGGGTGCGTTCGCCGGAGTGCGAGAGGTCGACGAGCATGCCGACCGCGTTCATCTCGCGCACCACTTCGCGGCCGAAGCGGGTGAGACCGGGGTCGGTCTCCTCGTAGCAGGAACCCCCGAACTCGGTGTTGTTGTTGTACGTCAGCTGCATGACGCGCAGCCCCATGGCGTGGAAGTGGCGGACGAAGCCGAGCCGGCCCTGGAGCGGGCTGGCGTTCTGTGCCCCCAGGAGGATGGCGGTCCGGCCCGTCTCGTGCGCCCGCTCGATGTCGCCGACGGTCCGCGCCGGCAGGACCAGATCGGCGTTGGCGTCGAGGAGGTCGTTCCAGGCGGCCAGCGCGTCCATGGTTTCGATCGCGTCCTCCCAGAACGCGACGGTGGCCGTCGCGCAGGTCACGCGGCCCGCGCGCAACTGCTGGAAGACGTCGCGGTCGTAGGGTCCGCACTGGAGCCCGTCGATGACGAGCGGTGTGTCCGTCGTCCGGGCGGCGGTGGCGGCGGTGGTGGCGGTCACGGGGCGACCTCCACCGGCTCGTCCTCGCCCTCCACCGGTTCGGCCTCCACCGGTTCGTCCTCCCCGACCTCGGCGAGGATCTCGCCGTCCGGGCCGAACACGGAGTCACCGGCGTGGGTGCGTGAGAGGGCGCTGTCCGGGGTCAGCGCCGTCTCGGCCTCGGCGACGACGCGTCGCCACAGCGCGGTCGGGACCGCCACTCCGTAGGTCAGGGCGCGCAGCTCGGCGGCGTCGGGCCCGGGGCGCGGTCCGTCGGCGGAGGCTTCGGCGGTGACCGTCGTCCGGGTGAGGGTCAGTTCGACGCCGTGGCGGCGGGCCCGCGGGGGCAGGGCGCGCACGGCCCAGTCGTCGCCGGGGGCGGCGAAGGAGGCGGAGCCGTCGGCGTGGGCGCCGGCGACGGCGAGGTCGAGGAGGTCCGCGGCCGTGGCGAGCGCGGGCTGCGACTCCGGGGCGGGGAACAGGGCGGTGGCGCCGCGCAGTTCCGGCCGCAGATGCCGGGCGCGCAGGGCGGGCAGCGCGTCCAGCAGACCGGCCAGGCCGTCGAGGCCGTGCGTCTCGGCGCCGACCACGATGTCGCGGGTCGCGGCGACGGTGCCGAACGGGATCGCGGTGGTCAGCAGCACGCGGCCGGTCATCAGGCGCAGTTCGCGGACCGACACCCGTAGATCGGTGGGCGCGGGGCGTGTGGGGGAGCGGGTCACTCGTCCTCCTCGGTGTGAGCGGCGGGGCAGACCTCGGCGGGGGAGGTCTCGACGGCCGGTGCTTCGTGGGCCGTGGCTTCGGCGGCGGTGATGGTGGCGGGACCGGAGGCGGGGGCGTCCGGGAAGGCCGGGCGCACGGGAAGCGTCCAGTCGGAGCTGTTGGAGCTGTTGGAGCTGTTGGAGCTGTTGGAGCTGCCGTCGCCGTCGTCGCAGCCGTCGCGGTCGTGCGTATGGACGGTGTGGCGCGTCGGTGCGCCGTGGAACAGGAGCCCGAGGACGTTCCGCCCGGCCGAATCGGCGGTCTTGTCCAGGCCGTGTACGGCGGAGTTGAGGAACCGTACGAGGGTCGCGGGCACGAACGCGTCGTCGGCGATGTTCATGTGCGGGCTGTGCAGGGCGCAGTCGGCGAGCCCCTGCACCCGTACGACCGTGTCCCGGTGCTCGGGGTGGCGTACACAGAAGGCTCCCGTGGTCTCGCAAGGGTCGGCGGCCTTCAGGTCCCGGTGGAGGGCCTGCACCGAACGCGGCACGTTGAGCTGCCAGTCGAGCCCCTCGGCGACCTCCTCGCGTGGTCCGCGCCGGGGCTCCTCCGCAGCCCGGGACTTGTACCAGATGTGGCGCAGCGCACCGGGCGCGGTCAGATCCATATCGAGCGCCCAGCGGTAGGCGTCGTCCAGGTGTTCCAGGAGGGCACCGGTGGTCTGCCGGGGTTCGCCGGTGAGCGTCTCGTCGACCCGCTGCCGCTCCACCAGCGGATCGGTGAGGTCGGGCACGCTGTCGATGAGCACACCGGCGAGGGCCTCGACGGCACGCTCGTCCAACTCCGTGTTCCACAGCGCCCACAGGCGGGGCAGCGCGTCCGCGTCGTCCGGCCGTGGCAGCGCGTCGAGCGACGTCAGCGCCCGGTGCAGGGAGCGGACGAGCGCGTCCGGTGCCTCGAACCGGTCGTAGACGGTGGGGTCCTGCTCGTGGAAGCGCGCGGTGCGCTCGATCAGCGCGCGTACGGCCGCCAGGTGCGGGGCACCGCGCCGCGCGTGCAGGGCCTGCGCGAGAGCCCGCTCGCGCAGGGCGAGCCAGCGGTCGACGAGCCGGGGATGGTTGTTGGCGAAGAAGACGAGCCCGAGAGCGGAGGCGTTGCCGAGCCCCAGGCGCCGCCGTAGGCCCGGGGCCAGCGCGGGGGCCGCGGGGTTGCGGTGCCGGGCGAGGTGGTCGACGAGGTCGGCGGCGAACTCGCGCATCAGATAGGCGGCGAGCATCTGGGCGTGCAGCGGTGCGGCCAGGGGATGGTTGTCGGGCAGTGCGGCGAACGAGCGGGTGCCGAAGGTGCCGTTGCCGTCCAGGCCGGTGTTGCGCATCAGGTACCCGACGTCCCAGAGGCGTCGGGCGTCCGGCTGGCGCCCCTCCGCGAGGCTGGAGACGACGTGCTCGAACAGCCGCAGGCTGCGGTTGGAGCGGCACCACACCAGGGTGTGCGCGGTGGCCCGGCCCTCGTACAGCTTCGGCAACTCCCGTTCGGTGTGGGCGAGGTCGCGCTCGTCCGCCGTGCCGTCGAACAGGGCGCCCGTCATGTCCCAGTCGGTGCCGACGATGCGGCTGGTGCGCCCCTCCAGACGCGGCCGGAAGGAGAAGGCGACGAAGTCGAGGGGCCCGCCCGGCGTCCGGACCCGGTAGCGGGCCCGGCCGCGGGCCTCCGCGTCGACGGCGAACTCCAGCAGCTCCACGCGCCACCGCTGCGCGATCATGCGGTTGACCAGGGCCCGGCTCGCGCTGAGCCGGGTGGGCGGGAGCAGAGCGAGGCGCTCGGGCCGCAGGAGACGGTCCGGGGTGCGACCGACAGGTCCGGTGGGGGCAGCGGTAGCCGCGGAATCGGGGCCGGCTGCGGGAACGGCGGAAACCGGGGAATCGGCGGGGCCGGGGGAGCCGCCGGGGCCGGCGGTGGAAAGGGGAGCGTTCATACGCGGTCCTGATCGTGTGTGGACGGGCATGCCGCGATACGGCCCGGTACGGCGCGGTATGCGCTGACATGCGGCGGGAGGTCCCGGCGCGCCTGACGGAGAGGGAAGGCGCGGGTGAGCCGGGAGTCGAGAAGGGCCGAGAAAGACCGAGAAGGGCTGAGAAGGGCTGCGAAGACCGGGTGTGGGGCCGGGAAGGCGGTGTGTTCAGCCGTACAGACCGAGCGCACCGTCGGTGTCGAGCCGGAGCAGCTGCTCGACCTCGCGAGCGGTGGGGCGCAGCACGGCGAGCGCGTCCGCCGTCGTGATGCGCTCACGCGGCCCGTGCACGCTGAGGGCCGCGACGACTTCGTCACCGTGACGGCACAGCGGTACGGCGAGCGCCGCGATGCCGTCCTCGTCGTCGTCGGTGGACGTCGCCCACCGGGTGCCGTTGATGAGGCCGACCGCGTCGTCGTCCGGCAGGGCGACGCCCCGTTCCCGCAGCGGCTCCACGACGTCCTGCGGGCACAGCGCAGCGAGCAGCCGTCCCGAAGCGCTGGAGGTCAGGCTCAGCCGGTCGCCGAGGAGCAGGGTGGCGTGCAGCGAGCGGCCCGGGTCGGCGCGCTGCACGACCCGCGCCGTGTCCGTGTCGAGCACGGCGATGCTGACGACCTCGCCTGCCTGGCGCGCGGCCCGTTCGAGCAGCGGAGCCGTGCGCTCGCCGATGCCGGCTTGGCGCAGGGCGGCGTGTCCCAGATGAGCCGGGCGCAGGGTCAACCGGTAGGCGCCGTCCGGGAGTTGTTCCATCCAGCCGGCGGCCTCCAGGGTGACCAACTGGCGGTGGATCTCGGCCCGTGACGTCCCCATGGCGCGGGCGAGGGACGAGACCCGGACGGGCTCCGTGGCGTCGGCCAGCGAGTCGAGCAGGGCCAGTGCCTTCACGACGGTGGCCAGGGGAGGGGTGGTCGACCGTGTCCGCTGCGGCGTCGCGGCGCTTGTCACAGTATTCATGACACCGTCTTTCCTTGAGAGACGGCGGGACTGTAGGGAGCGGCCGGGAGTTGCACAAGGGGTTGCGCGCTGTTTCCGGGACGCCTGATACGCGTTTTCCTCGGCGGCGTACACCCGAGGTCCGCGGGCACTGAGCACCGCGTACGGCCCGGAGGCGTCGGGAGCCCGGCCCCGGCGCTCTCCGGCGAGACGGGGCACCCGGCCGACGCCGAAGCCGACCTCCGACGCACCTCGCCGGTGACGCGCCGCCCATGTCCCACCCGCCCGCCCGGCGACCGGTACGGCGCGCGAATGGCGGACGAAGGCTCCGACATCTGCCCAGCTCGGCGGTGCCACCGGCCCGTGCCGCGACGGAGCATTGCCGCCGCGTGCCCGGAAGCGCACGTCAGACCCGAGGGAGCCCGATGCCGGCCTGCCCGCGGCCGTCGTTCGACGGCGCGGCCGGGCCGGCCCCGACGGGTCGCGCCGGCAGGACGGTCACCGGAGAGCGGTGACCTCGCAAGTGAGGAGTCGAACGATGAAGGCAGCACGGTTCCACGGCAAGGAGGACCTCCGTATCGAGGAGGTGCCGGAACCCGTTCCGGGGCGGGGGCAGGTGAAGCTGCGCAACGCCTACGCCGGTATCTGCGGCTCCGATCTCCACTTCTACTTCTTTCCGGAGTCGCTGCCGTTCTCCCTGGACGAGCCGCACCCGCTGACGGGGGCCAGGCTGCCGCAGATCCTCGGCCACGAGTTCTCCGGCACCGTCGTCGAGACCGGTGAGGGCGTGGCCGATGTGCAGGTGGGCGACCGCTGTGCCGTCTTCCCGCTGGCGGTCTCCTGCGGCACGTGCGCCGCCTGCCGTCGGGGGCTGCCCTTCTCGTGCCCGCTGATGGGCTCGCTCGGCTCGAACGCCGAGGGCGGCGGCCTGTCCGAGTTCACCGTCTGCGACGCGTCCCAGGTGCATGTGCTGCCGGACGGTGTGGATCTGCGGATGGGGGCGCTCGTCGAGCCCATGGCGGTGGGCTGGCACGCCGCCGCGCGCAGCGGCGTGGAACCGGGCGGCAGCGCGCTCGTGGCGGGGGCCGGGCCGATCGGTATCGGCACCTGGTTCGCCTTCAGGGCACGCGGGGTGGAGAACGTGCTGGTGTCCGAGCCGAGTGCGGACCGTCGCGCGCTCATGGCCGCGCTGGGCGCCCGGGACGTCGACCCGGTGAACGAGGACCTCGCGGGCGCCATCGCCTCGCTCACCGACGGTGACGGTGTGGACGCCGCGGTGGACGCCGCCGGCGCGGGCGCCGCGGTCTCCTCCGCCCTGGCCGGTCTGGCGGCCGGCGGTCGCTTGGTGGTCGCCGCGCTGCACGAGCACACGATGGACTTCCGGCCCACCGGGCTCATGATGGGCGAGACCGGGATCGTGGGCGCGGTCGGCTACCGCCCCGAGGAGTTCGACGCGGTCATCGCCGCCATGGCCGAGGGCTGCTACGACACCACCGGCTGAGTGCGCGAGCTGCCGCTGGAGGGCCTCGTCGACGCCCTCCACTCGCTGCGCCGCGGCCTCGGCGGGAAGACGCTGCTGCGCCTCGGCTGAGCGGCCCGGACGCTCCGGTACGGGCGAGCCCGGGGACTGCCCGTGCCGGCCTGCGCCCTCGCCTCGGGCCGGGCGCGCGAACGGCGGAGGGCACGGCCCCGGACAGCGGCGTCCGGCGGTTCCGCACGCGACGGCCCACACCGGACGATCGCTCCGCACCGTGACACCGGACGCGACCACACCCCGACACACCGCGACCGCACACCCCGACACACCGCGACCGCACACGCCGACACACCGCGACCGCACACCGCAGAGGAAGGAGCCACGATGTCCCTCATCGTTCCGCGTCCCCCGTTCGATCCGGAGCTGGAGGCCGTCCTCGCGGTGCTCGGGGACCGGATACCGCCGACCATGACCGCGGAGATGATCCCCGGCATGCGGCAGGCGGCCCCGGCGGAGGTCACCGACGAGATGCTGGAGGCCTCCGGCCTGACCCGGCGCGATGTCGCGATCCCGGGCTACCTGGGGGACGAGATCGCCGTCTCGGTGGTGGCCCGGAGAGATCATCGGGGGCTCGGGCCCGGGATCTACCACACGCACGGCGGCGGCATGGTCTCCGGCGACCGGTTCTCCGGTCTGACCCAGGCACTGCCGTGGGTCGTCGAGCACGACGCCGTGCTGGTCACCGTCGACTACCGGCTCGCTCCCGAACACCCCGACCCGTACCCGGTCGAGGACTGCTACGCCGGGCTGCTCTGGACGGCCGAGCACGCACGGGAACTGGGCATGGACCCCGACAGACTGCTCATCGCCGGGCAGAGCGCCGGGGGCGGTCTCGCCGCGGGCGTCGCACTGATGGCACGCGACCGGCAAGGACCGGCCCTGATCGGCCAGGTCCTCATGTACCCGATGCTCGACGACCGGGACCGGACGGTCTCCTCGGCCCAGTTCGAGGGCGTCGGCGTCTGGGACCGCGGAAGCAACGCCATGGGCTGGACCGCGCTCCTGGGCGAGCGGCGCGGCACCGACGACGTCTCGGTCCACGCCGCGCCCGCCCGCGCGAGCGACCTCGCGGGGCTGCCGCCCGCGTTCATCGACTGCGGCTCGGCCGAGGTCTTCCGGGACGAGGACGTCGCCTACGCGACCGCGCTCTGGCACGCGGGCGTCCAGGCCGAGCTGCACATCTGGCCCGGCGGATTCCACGGATTCGACCTGACCGCGCCCCACACCGCGCTCGCACACGCCATGACCGCCACGCGCAACGCGTGGGTGGCCCGCACCCTGGGGTCCTGAGACGGGGGCCCTCCCTCGGCGCTCGGTACACTGCGAAAAGGAAGAAAGGGCGCAATTGCATCATTTGGTCGGCCGGCTGAGCGCACTCGACCCGGAGGCGAGCGAGAGCCTGCGGATCGTGTCGTACTTCGACGTCCTCATCACCCGGGGCGCCGGACTCGACGGGCTCCTGCGCGGCGCCGCGGTCCTTTCCGGCACGGTCGCGGGCGCCGAGATCCGGGGCCGTGTGAGCCGCCGCGACCCCGACGGGCGATCGGTCACCGAGGCCGGCGGAGCCCGCCGCTCCGCACAGATGTCCCACGGCGACTGGACGGTGTGGCTGGAGCGGGACGGGGAACCGGGACCCAACGACGAGATGATCATGGAACGCCTCGCGCTGGGCGTCGAGTTGATCGAGGGGCGCCGTCGTCCCGTGAGCGGCTTCGACGCGGTCATCGATCCGGCCCGTCCGCTCGCCGAGCGGGTGACGCTCCTCGCGAAGCACCGGCTCGATCCGTCGACACCGGTGCGGATCCTGGCCACCCCCGCGGACACCGCCGAGCTGGGCGCACCCTCCGCGATCACGCCGACCCGGTACGGGCTGCTGCGCGCCACCCTCGACGTCTTCGGCAAGCTCGCCCCTCCCGGACCGGTCGGTTTCGGGACGTGGGTGCGCGCCGACCGGGCCCCCGAATCCTGGGACGCGGCGATCGTCGCGCTCCGGCTGACGGACGACGACACACCCGCCGTCGACGCGTCCGAGCTGGGAGCGATGCTCCTGCTCGCCCAGGCGTACGACCCACGGACCCCGCACGAGGACGTCCGCGCTCTCGCCGGGCTCGATCCGCGTTCGGCGGACGTACTCCGCACGCTGGTGGAAGCCGACAGCATCCGCTCCGCCGCCGCCGAACTGGGCATGCACCACTCCACCGTGCAGGCACGCCACGAAGCGCTGACCCACACCCTGGGCTACGACCCGCGCAGCAACATCGGCCGCATGCGGTACATCGCGGCGGCCCTGCTGCTACGCCTCACCGGGCCGGTCGACCGGGGGCATTCCCAGCAGATGTAGCCGTCCCGCGACGCGGACGCGGGCGGCCCGCCGCCCCACCGCCCGGCGGCCGACGACCACCGCGGGACCCACGGACCGGCTCACCCGTGACCGGCGTGCGGCGACCACCGTCCCCGCACGCCGAGCGACGTTCCCGCACCGCTGGCAGCGACGACAGCCCTGACAGCGATGACTGCCCCGACAGCGATGACGGCGACGACAGCTCTGACAGCGATGACAACGAGGAAGAGGAGAAGACCATGGACTGGCCGGCAGGGGAAGCCGCACTCGTCACCGGCGCGGCATCCGGAATCGGACTCGGGATCGCCCGGGCGCTCGTGGCCGCCGGCGCGAAGGTCGCGCTCGTCGACGTCGACGAAACGCGGCTCGCGGGAGCCGAGAAGGCGTTGCGGGACGCAGGGGGCACCGTGGCGGCCCTCCCCTTCGACATCAGCGAAACAGGCCGGTGGGAGAGCGTGGCCGACCGTGCCGAGGACGCCCTCGGACCGATCTCGGTGCTGTGCAATGTCGCCGGTGTGCACGGTGGGAGCACGGTCGAGCAGACGCCGCTCCAGGTGTGGCGGTGGGTCCACAGCGTGAACATCGACGCGCAGTTCGCCTCCGCGGCGGCCTTCCTGCCGCGGTTCAAGAGCCGCGGCCGACGCAGCCACATCCTGAACACCGCTTCCGTCGCCGGTCTGCTGCCCATGGCGGGCGTCGCCGCCTACGCCTCCTCGAAGTTCGCCGGCGTCGGGCTGTCGATGGGGCTGCGCGAAGAGTTGCGGGGCACGAACGTCGGCGTCTCGCTGCTCGTGCCCGGCGCGGTCGCCACCCCGATCAACTTCAACGCCGGCGCGGCCGAGGCGAAGCTGCTCGGACGCGCGATGGACACCGCCGTCGCCGAGGAGAACAGCGCGCTGCTGCTGCGGGGAGCCGACCCCGATCGTGTGGGCGAACAGGTCGTCGAGGCAGTCCAGCAGCGCGAGTTCCTGATCGTCACCCATCGTGAGTGGGCGCCGTTCCTGGCCCGGGTGCACCGGGAGATCGAGCGCGCCCATGCGGAGTTCGACGGCCGGCACGGTCCGGACCCGGTCGCGGTCGCCATGGCGGACGGCGAAGGCGCGGTCTCCCCTTAGCCCCTGCCACCGGGTACGGCGTACCGGCCAAAGAGCGTACGGGAGGGGCGCGTTCGCGCGCTCCGGCCCGATGCTCCGGCAGGTCCCGGACGGCCTCGGCTTCCCGGGACCTGCCGCCTTTCGGCCGCGCGGGACCTGTCAGTCCGGCACGGGCGTCATCACTGCACCACAGCCGTGCCCGTTGTCCCGGCGGCGACCGGCGGATACCGACGGACACCGGCGAAGACCGATGGAGGACGGCGGATACCGGAGGAGGTCGCTACCGGCCCGGCCGTGCGGGGGCGAGGACCCGGGCGTGGAGCCCGCGCCCGGCGACGGCCTGTTCGCGTGGCGGCCGAGGAACTCGCGGATCTCCCGGGCGACCGGCTCGGGAGCCTCGTAGGGGGCGAGATGTCCCGCGTCCGACAGGAGGACCAGTCGGCCGCCGGGCATCGCACGGACGTCGGCGATCAACTTGTCCTGCGGGGCGACGGTGTCCCTGCCGCCGAGGACGTAGCACACCGGCACGGCGATCCCGGACAGCTCCTCGAACATGCTCGTGTAAGCACCGCCGCCCGTCCCGAGCCAGCTGCGCCAGAACTGCTCGGTGACCGCGCTCGTCATGGTGTGCACGACGTCGGTCGTCCTGCTCGGCTCCAGCGACATGGCCCCGATGGCCCGCGTGACGGCTTCGACGTCACGGAAGGACGCGTGGAACTCTTCGATGACGGGATCGCCCGCCTCGGTACCGCCCGCGTTCCACGGCATGAACGCCATGACGGCCGACACCCGGCCGGGCCGGTCGAGAGCGATCCGCACGCTGAGCGCCCCACCGAACGAGAGGCCGACGAGGGCGAAGCGTTCGAGGCCGAGCTGATCACAGGCGTCGAGCACCGTCCCGGCGATCCGGCCGAGGCTCGAACCGTCGGCAGGCGCGTGCAGGGACCCGGCGTGGCCCGGCAGGTCCATGAGAACGAGACGGTAGCCGTCCAGCAGGGGCGCCACCTCGGACCAGCACCGGAGCGAGCATCCGAGCCCGGGCAGCAGAACGATCGTCTCCGGCCCGCTTCCGCGCTCCTCGTAGTGGACACCGTTGCTCGTCTTCGGCATGAGAACTCCTTTGTGTGTCACAGGTTCCGGGCCCCCGCCGGTCATCGCGGGAACGGTTGCACGCCGCTGCACCGGCGACGGGTCCGGGCGCGGTGAGGCGAGCGGAGCCGACCCGTGGCGGAACGCGTCGGCCTCGACGGCCCGGAACCGGTGGACGGAGCCCGATGTCCCGCAACTCCGCGCACACGCTGGGGCCTTGTCCATGTGCGCGCCCGGGACTTGTACGCGTGCGCCCAGGGCTCGTACGCGTGCGCCAGGGACTTGTCCGTGGCGGAGACCGCCTCAGGTGGCGTCGACGTTCAGCACGATCCGGCCGCGGGCGCGGCCGTCCGCGTGGAGCAGCCGCCAGGCGTCGGCGGCCTGCTCCAGCGGGAAGGAACGGTGCACGGGCACGGTCAGCTTCCCGGCCTCGGCGAGCGCGGCCAGCTCCGTCAGCTCCGCGGCGTTCGCGCGCGCCCACACCAGTTGGCCGCCCTGTTCGGGAGCGGTGAGGTCGGCCACGGAGGCGACCCGCGCGGGGTCCTTCAAGACCTTCTGCGAGACGGCCACCGCGTCCCCGCCGTAGAAGTCGAGCGCCGCGTCGACGCCCTCCGGTGCGAGCGCGCGCACCCGCTCGGCCAGTCCTTCCCCGTAGGTGGTCGGTGTGGCGCCGAGTGCCCGCAGAGGGTCGTGGTTGTGCGCGCCGGCGGTGCCGATGACGTGTGCGCCCCGGCCGACGGCGAGCTGCACGGCGAGCGTTCCGACCCCGCCGGCCGCTGCGTGGATCAGGACGGTGTCGCCCTCACCGATGCCGATGCGTTCGATGGCCTGGTACGCCGTCAGCCCGGTCAGCGGCAGACATGCCGCATGCAGCCAGTCCCAGGACGCCGGTTTGCGTGCCAGCGTCCGGGCCGGAGCAGAGACCAGTTCGGCGTAAGTACCGTGCTCCGCCCAGTCCTTGAGGACGAAGCCGATCACCTCGTCGCCGATCTCGAACTCGGTGGCGCCGAGACCGCGGGCTTCGACGACGCCGGCCACATCGAAGCCGGGGATGAGCGGAAAGTGGGTCACCATGATGCCGTCGAGATTGCCGATGGCGATCTTCTCGTCGGCCGGGTTCACTCCGGCCGCCTTGACCCGGACGAGGAACTCCCCGGGCGCGACCGCCGGTGTCGGCCGCTCCGTCAGCTCCAGGTCGTCCGCGCCGCCGTACTGCGCGACTGTGATGGCCTTCATGGGTACCTCGCTGTCTGGTCAGTGGGTGGGATGCGGAGGTGCGGCCGCCGCGGTCACACGCGGCCGGGCCGGTCGGCACGGTCGGGCCCGTCAGCCCGAACACGCCGGTGGAGGACGCCGGTTGCCGGTTCGCGCCGTGACAGCGCAGGCCCGCATGGCCGAGTGCCGCGACGGAGCGGGGCGAGCCCGGTACGCCACTCCTCCCGGGACAGTGTTCTGCACCGCAGATCGCGTTCTGCACCGTAGTCCGGTCCCGGTACCCCGTCAATCGATCAGTTCTGCTGGACGGCTGCTGCTCTGCTCAGCAGAACGGGAGAGCTGTGCGGTACATCGGGGGAACGGCGATCGCGGCGTGACCGGCCTGCCGGAAGGCGCCCGCGCCTTCGGGGACGTGCCCGGCGACGGCTTCCGGTGCCACGGCGGCGGTGTGACGCACCGCCCACCGGCCGCGGGCTGATCCGTGCGATCGCCGGGAGAGCGGGAGGCGGGGCTGCGGCTATTCTGACCTGCGAAATGCAGTTCCATCATCAGAACTGCCGCAGTGGAGACGGCGAGAGGGAGGGGTTGTGGCAGTGTCGGCCGCCTACCCGGTGGAATCGATCGACAACGCGGCGCGGATCCTGCTGATGCTGGTGGACAGGCCGGTGTTGCGGGTCGCCGACGTGTCCGCCGAACTGGGGGTGGCCAGGTCGACCGCGCACCGGATGCTGACCACCCTGCAAGCCCGCGACCTGCTCCGCCAGGACGCCCGGACCAAGGGCTACGGGCCCGGGCCCGCGCTGGCCAGGCTCGGCATCGCCGTGATGGGGGCGGTCTCCCTCCGCGACGAAGCGCGTCTCCTGCTGGAAAGGCTGGCCGAAGACACCTCCGAGACCGCGCATCTGCTCGTGCTGGAAGGCACGGAGATCGTCTTCATCGAAGGGGTGGAGAGCCAGCAGGTGATCCGTGCCGGGCTCCGCACCGGGCAGCGAGGCCCCGCGCACACCTCTGCCGCGGGGAAGGTTCTGCTCGCCGAACTCTCCCGGGACGAGCTGCGGCGCCGCTATCCGGGCACCCGCCTGCGAGGCGGAACCGAGCACGCGGTCAGCACCCGCCGGGCGCTGGAGGCCGAACTGGAGAAGGTCCGGGAGACCGGCTACGCCACCAACAGGGAGGAGAGCGAACCGGACCTCTACGCGGTGGCCGCCGCGGTACGGAACCAGCAGGGCATGGCCTGCGGTGCGCTGTCCGTCTCCGGCCCGTCGAGGCGGGCCGACACCAAACTCGACCTCCTCGGTGACGCCGTCACCGCCGCCGCCACCGAACTCGGCGCACGCCTCGGCTGACCCGGGACCGGGGCCTAGTGCTTCGGCGGGACCCCGCGGCCGCGGGCGCGACGCCGTGACGGTGCCCGGGGCGAGGCTGACGGAGTCGGACGGGTCACTGTCCAGGCCCTGACACCGGATACGAGGGCGCGTGGAGCAGGGCACGGTGCGAAGGAGCGAGGCGCAGGGACCAGGTGGCGCGGATCCGCGCATGCGAGGAGCGATTCGTCCCTCATGCGCCGCACCGTAGGAGCGCAGTTCGGGCAGCTGTCCCGCCCTGCGCCTCGGTCGAGGGCGCGGGACGGGACATGTGACGGGCGTCAGGGGGACATCACTGTTGCCCGGTGGGATCGTCGAGGGCTCCGTTCACCGTTCATCGCTTTCCAAGCCCTCGCCGGACGGACGGATCAGCGCAGTCCGGCGAAGAGATCGTTCTCGGGTACGGGCGCGTCCGTGGTGTCCCGGACGCGGACGAAGGTCTCCATGCCCATCAACTTGCCGAAGCGTTCCTTGCCCATCTTGAGAAAGAAGATGTTCTCGCCCTGACTGGCGTGCGCGGCCAGAGAGTCGAACTTCTGGTCGCTGAACGGCGTGGTGTCCACCCAGGTGGTGATCTCGTCGTCGGGCAGGCCGAGTTCGGCCAGCGCGGCGGCCTCGGCAGGATCCGGCTCCGGCATGTCCTCACCGAACTCGCGCACCGTCTCCCCGAACTGCTGCATCATCGAGCGGGGCATCGTCGTCCAGTACACCTTCGGCGTCAGCGTGATCATCTCCAGCGCCGCCATCGTGATGCGGTGGGCCTGGATGTGGTCGGGGTGGCCGTAGAAGCCGTTCTCGTCATAGGTGACGACCACGTCGGGCCGGTAGTGCCGCATGAGTTCCGCGAGCCGGGCGGCGCCTTCCTCGACGGGGCTCTGCCAGAAGGAGCCCGGGGCGTCGTTGCTCGGCCAGCCGATCATCCCGGAATCGGCATAGTCCAGCGTCTCCAGGTGGCTGATCTTCAGGACGTCGCAGCTCGCCTGGAGCTCTTGACGGCGCATCGCGGCGACGGCCGACGGATCGTGCCCGGGCTCGCCCGGTTTGACCCCCTCCGGTCCGTCACCGCAACCGCCGTCGGTACACGTCACAAGAACCGTGCGGATGCCTTCGGCCGCGTACCGCGCGAGGATGCCCCCGGTGCTGGTGGCCTCGTCGTCGGGGTGGGCGTGCACCGCCATGAGCGTCAAGGGACGGTCGGTCATGAAAAAAGTCCTCTCGCAGGAATGCGTCGTGTTCCGAGTGCGCGGCGGGCGTACCGCGGTCCCGGGGGCCGGGGCCGGATGCCGGGGGAGGGGCGAACGACCTGGTGGCCGCCCTGTTCCCGCCCGCTGTGCCGGCCCTTCAGTGGATGCAACCGTGTCGGGCGGACCGGATGTTCCCGGCGCGGCCCTCGGCCTTCCGGACATCGGTGTGACGACGAGGCGGACCGCAGCCCGACCGTCCTCGGATTCGCGGTCGCGCGCTGCCGCTCCGGCGATACACGAGCGGCACCATCGCACAGCCGCACCACCACGTGCGGCGCGGCCCGGTTCTGCACGGTGTGCAGCAGTCAGTCATGCTGCGAGGTCGGCGACGAAGACCCTCCCACTGGTCGGCGGTCGGACCTGCGGGGGCGCCGCAGTGGCGCACCCCCGAGCAGTCGATCCGCCGTCGGCCCACCGACCTGTCCCCGCAGCCCGAGCTGTCCCGCGACCCGGCGTACCGGGCTGCCCGCTGTGCCGAACTCCCGGGCGCGCGGGCGCATTCCGGCTCCCGTGCGCTGCCGAAGGCCGTCGCCGTACTGTCCGGCAGGCAGTGGGAGGCCCGCCGGGCAGTTACGGCGACGGCGGCCCGGTTCACGGGGGCGCCCGAAGAATTCCCGGCCTCGACGAGCAGCTGTGACGGCTGACGCGTCGGGCTGCCCGAGCTACCCGAACCGCCCGAGCCGCCGCCTCCGCCCGGCGAACGCGCGGCACGGCGCACGTGCGCCCTGGGGAACCCGCGGCCCGCGCCGGGCGCACGGCGATGCACCGGGCGCACGGCGACGAGCACGTCATCACCTACGGCGGCGGAGGCGTCGTCGCCGTGGCCGTCGGTGGTGCGGGCGGTGGTGCGGGCACGGCTGCTGCGGCGGAGTCCGGTGGGCGGGCCGAGGCGGTCCAGGGCGGTGCCTCGCGCTGCTGGGTCGCGGCGCACGAGTCCGCCGTGGGTGGACAGGGGGCGCCGCACGGCTGCGGACCCCGCGGGCGCCGCCGTCGGACAGCCTCGGCCCGGTCTCCACCAGAACGCGGAGGTCTCGCCGGACTCAGGAGCATTCCAATCTGTCGAACATGCGCTTAACGATGGTGCAGACCATGGCCTCGATGGCTTCCCAATCAGGAGGGTCGCCCTTTTCTCCCTTTTCTCCGCGATCACCCCGGGGCCCGGGATCGCCCTTCTCACCCTTTTTGCCGGGTTCACCTCGCGGTCCGGGGTCACCCTTTTCTCCCCTGTCGCCCGGCTCCCCGTCGCAGCCAGGAGGACCGGGAATGCCTTGGGGTCCCTGCTTCCCTTGTTCGCCACGCGGCCCCGGGTCGCCCTGTTCCCCCTTGTCTCCTTTTTCGCCCTGCCTTCCCGGCTCACCCTTGTTGCCCTTGTCGCCTTTCTTTCCCCGGGGGCCTGGCTCGCCCTTCTCTCCCCGCTCGCCCTGCTCTCCGTCCCTGCCGGGGTCACCCCTGCATCCCCGCTCGCCCTGAGGTCCGGGATCTCCCTTGTCGCCTTTTTCTCCTCGCGGCCCGGGGTCGCCCCGGTCTCCCTTGTCCCCCTTTTCGCCCTCGGCTCCCCTGTCTCCCTGCCTTCCGCGGGGGCCGATGTCTCCCTTCTCGCCCTTCTCTCCCTTTTCGCCCCTGGCCGGTTCCCTGATGGTGACCGACAGGGTCTCGGTCGCCCAATCGCAGTCGACATACTTCCTGAGCGCGACGGTGGCCTCGCCGAAGGGGGCGTCGGGGAGGAGCGTGAAGTCGCCCACCCAGTAAGAGGTTCCGCACACAGATGTGAGGGCGTGCCACGTGCCGGATCCGCCGGGGCAGATCTGGCTGCTGTACTCGACCGTTTCCCCGCCGCACGGTCCGGGCCAGAACACGATGATCTGGGTGGTGACACCCGGGAGCAGTGCGTCTCCGAAGAGAACGAAGACCGAGGAACTCGTGGTGATCGGCGTGGCCATACCTCCTCCTTCGAAAGCGCCCGGGAAGTATGGGTGGTGACGGTGCTCATTGCGCATCCATCTTCACCATGGGGAAGAATTGTTCGCAAAGTCGACCGTCGTAGGCCCGTGGAATCGAAGGCAACCGGAATTATTCATTCCCCCGAGCGCAATCCGGGGCTCAATGAAACACTGGCGCCACGGTCGTGCTGGCGCCGACGGTGAATATCGTCCGACTCTGTGCCGGGGATCTACCCACCGGGTGTCCGTGGAAGCCGCTTTTCCGTGATTACGCCCGACAAGGTGAATCGGGGGAAGGCGTGTTCATCTCAACTGGTCTGTTGTTCCCGTGCCATGTGTGTGACGTGGCTCTGCGTAAACCATCCCGCACAAGGAGACGCACGGCTGTCTTTCCAGAGGAGCTTTCCCCCGGGGATGTTCTCAGGAAACTCTGCGGTGCGAGCGGCGCTTCCGTGTCGGTGCGGAATTCGGAATTCTTCTTTCTGCCGGGTGAATGATGAGGCGGGGAAGAGCTTGTGAGTTCCTTGTGCCGGGGGGCATGCCGAGGAAATGCCGGGAAAGTGCCGGGAAAGTGGCGGGGAACCCGGAGCGGGTGCGGAGCGTGCCTGGCCGGCATGGCCTGGGGGGCGGAAACGCGCCATGATGGCCGGATGAATACGAGCACATCGGGCTCCCCGGCCGCCGCCGGGCCCACGCTGTCACAGGTGCTGCGGCAGGCCGGTTCCGGCGTTCTCGATGTGGCCGTCGCGCCCCGTGGCACCGATGTGCCGGTGACCGATGTGGTGCTGCACGATCCCGGGGACGCGCTCGGCGGTCCCGGGGAGGCTTCGGGGCTGATACTGCTCGCGGTCGGCCTGGAGGCCACCTCGCCGGAGGCCGAGGAGGCGGTACGCGCGGCCGACCGCGCGGGGGCGGCCGCGGTGGTCATGCGGTGCGGCGCGCAGGGTGTGCGCCCGGCGCTGGCGGAAGTGGCCGCGCGGGGGCGTACCGCGTTGCTGACCCGAGGGGCGGGGATCGGCTGGACCGATGTGCTGGGCCGGCTGCGGACCGCCCTGGCGCAGAGCACCGGGACCGGCTCGCAGGCCGTGGACGGGCTGCGGCTCGGCGATCTGTCGGGGCTGGCCAACACGGTGGCGGACCTGGTGGGCGGTGCGATCACCATCGAGGATCCGCAGTCGCGGGTTCTGGCGTACTCCCGGATGGACCGCGAACCCGACCCGATGCGCAGGCTCACCATCCTGGGCCAGCAGGTTCCGCGCTGGCGCGTCGAGGAGCTGCGCGAGAGCGGCTTCTTCCGCGCCCTGTGGAGTGCCGAGGGCGTGGTCCGGCGGCCCGCCGAGGGCCCGTACGCCGAGCGCCTGGCCGTCGCGGTGCGGCACGGGGGCGAGGTCCTCGGTTCGATCTGGGCAGCCGCCGACGGGGCCGCGCTCTCCGAGGAGTCGGAGGCGGCGTTGCGCACGGCGGCGCGCGCCGCCGTGCCGCACCTGGTCCACCACAGGGAGTGGGGCCGGGAGGCGGCGCGGAGACAGGAGGAGGCCGTGCGGACGCTGCTGGCGGGGGAGGCCGACGTCGAGCAGGCGGCGCAGATCCTCGGCCTGGCGCCCGACCGGTCCTACGCGGTGGTGGTGGCGGAGGCCCATGACACCGGGACGCTGGACGCCGCGGTCCGGGGCGCGGGCGGCGGCGCTCCCGCTTCGCCCGTCGACACGGCCGAGCAGCGCGTGCTGGACGTGCTGGCGCTGCAAGCCGCCGCCCACCGGCCGGGATGTGTGACGGCGCGCTCGGGCCGGCGTCTCTTCGTCCTGGTTCCCGCGGCGGAGGACGCGGAGGACCCTGCCGAGCCGGTGCGGCGACTGGTGGCGACGGCGCGTTCGGTGCCGCGCACCGTGGTCTTCGCGGGGATGGGCCCGGCGGCCGGGGATCCGACCGGTCTGCCCGCTTCCCGGGAGGCGGCCGAACTCGTGGTGCGGGTCCTGCGGCAGCGCGCGTCGGCGGGACCGGCGGCTGCGCGGGAGTCGGCGTGGGCGCTGCACGGGGAGGTCGTCTCCCAGGCGGCGCTGCTGCGCGTCATGGATCATCTGGAGCCGCTGTGGCGGGTCTTGGCGGGCCCCGTGCACGACATGGTCGCGCACGACCGGGCGCACGGTTCGCAGTACGGCGCGTCGGCCGCGGCCTATCTGCACGCGTTCGGCGACACCGCGAAGGCCGCGGCGCGTCTCAACGTCCATCCCAACACGCTGCGCTACCGGCTCCGCCGGGCCCGCGAACTGTTCGGCGTCGATCTCGGCGACCCCGACGGCCGGTTGCTGGCGGACCTCGGACTGCGGCTCGCCCGCCACAAGCCGTGACCGGGGCGGAGGCAGATCCCGCTTCAAGATCGTTTTCTTGTCGGGGCGCACATCCGGGCAGCTCCGAGATGGTCGTCCGGGCTGAAGACGTGTCCTTCGTCTCCGTCGAAACTGTCATGGCGACTCGCGTCCGCCGCCCGGGCCGGCTCCCTCGGAGACGTCCGGCGGCGGCACAGGCACAGGGCGGGTCGTGTCTCTTCCGACGTAGGTATCGAGGTGTGGTGCACGTGACTTCCGGTCTGGCCGAGCGACGGCGAACGGCCCGTGAGGCGGCGCTGAAGGCCGCCGTCGCCGAAAATCTGCTCGGCCCGCACGCGCCGGTGATCGGCCTCCTGGACGTGGACGGGGTGCGGTCCGCCGTCGCCGATCTGCACCAGGCGTTCGAGGGGCCCGCGACGGTGCAGCACACGTTCGCGGCCAAGGCGTGCGGCCTCGTCCCCGTGCTGCGGCTGCTCGCACGGGCCGGAATGGGGTGCGAGGTGGCCTCGCCCGGCGAACTCCAGCAGGCGCTCGCCGCGGGCTTCGGCCACGACCAGCTCGTCTTCGACAGCCCCGCGAAGACCGTGGAGGAACTGGAGTTCGCGCTCGACCACGGCATCGCCGTCAACCTGGACAACTTCCAGGAACTCGCCCGGGTCGATCGTCTGCTGGACGGCCGGGACGCCGCCGGTCCCGTCGGGCTGCGGGTCAATCCGCAGGTCGGCGCGGGAGCCATCGGTGCCATGAGCACCGCGACCGCCACCTCCAAGTTCGGTGTCGCGCTCCGGGACCCGGGAGCCGTCGAGGCGGTCGTCGAGGCGTTCGCCGCCCGGCCCTGGCTCAACCGGCTGCATGCGCACGTGGGTTCGCAGGGATGTCCCCTGCCCCTCATCGCACAGGGCGTACGGGCGGCCTACGAGTTGGCCGAGCAGATCAACGAGACCCTGGGGCGCCGCCAGGTGACCGGCCTGGACATCGGGGGCGGTCTGCCGGTGGACTTCGGCACCGACGAGGACCGGCCCCGCTACGCCGACTACGTGGCGGAGCTGCGTGCCGCCGCGCCCGGGCTGTTCGACGGCCGGTACACCCTGGTCACCGAGTTCGGCCGCTCGCTGCTCGCCAAGAGCGGCACGATCGCCTCCCACGTCGAGTACACCAAGTCGGCCGGCGGACGCGACATCGCGGTCACCCACGCCGGCGCCCAGGTGGCCACCCGTACCGTCTTCATGCCGGACGCCTGGCCGTTGAGGGCCGGTGTCTTCGACGCGCGGGGCGAGGCCAAGCAGGGGCCGCAGCGGACCGTGGACATCGCGGGCCCCTGCTGCTTCGCGGGGGATCTGACGGCCGTCGGACGCGAGCTGCCGGAGATCGCTCCGGGCGACATCGTCGCGCTGTACGACACCGGCGCCTACTACTTCTCCTCGCACTTCTCCTACAACTCGCTTCCCCGGCCGGCCGTTTACGGCTACCGCGTGGACGCCGGGGGACGGGTGGCGTTCGCTCCCGTCCGGTCGGCGCAGAGCCTGCGCGAGGTGGTCGAGGAGAGCGGAGCCGCGCACACCGAGGCCCTGCTGGCACTGGCCGAGGACCCGGGCGCGGAGGACGCCGCGCCGGGCCGGGACGAGCAGGTGAGCGCATGAAGCGGGTGCTCATCTCCGCGGACATGGAGGGCGCGACGGGTACCGTCCTGCCCACCGACGTGGCCGCCGGGACCCCGGAGTACCAGCGCTTCCGCCGCCTGCTCACCGGGGACGTGAACGCCGCGGTCGCGGGCTTCGCGGACGCCGGAGCGGACGAGGTGATCGTCAACGACGCGCACTGCGGCATGAACAACGTGCTCATCGAGGAGCTGGATCCGCGCGCGCTGCTGATCACCGGCCGCCACAAGCCGCTCGGCATGATGCAGGGCCTGGAGGACGGTGTCGACGCCGTGGCCTTCGTCGGCTACCACACGGGCGCGGGCGAACAGGGCGTTCTGGCGCACACGTATCTCTCGCACAGCATCCTCGGGGTCCGTATCGACGGCCGTCCCGCCGACGAGGGAACGCTCAACGCCCTGGTGGCCGCCGAGGCGGGGATCCCCGTGGTGCTGGTGACCGGCGACGACGCCACCTGCCACCAGGCCGCCGCCTACGCACCCGGCTGCCGCACGGTCGCCGTGAAGAGGGCGATCTCCCGCCACGCCGCGGTCTGCCGCACCCCCGCCGCCACCTCGGCCGAGATCCGCCGGGAGGCCGCGGCGGCGCTCGGCGCACCGCTCCCGCGCCCCGCGACGGAGGCCGCGGGCCACGTCGTGGAGATCGATCTCGACAGTCCTCACCAGGCAGAACGTGCCTGCTCACTTCCCGGAGTGACCGCCTCCGGCCCGCGCCGTGTGCGTCTGGAGAGCCCGGACGCCCGCGAGGCGCTCCGCCGCTTCCGCGCCCTGACCTGGGTGATCGGCGGCGGCCGCGAGGGCGACTGGACCTGACGGGACCGCCACCGTCCCCCTCGGTCCCGCCCGACCCGCTCGCCCGAGCCCGACCCGGTTCCGCGGGCCCAACACCCCCCCGGAGCACCGCACGGAGGTACGCCCCGCGGCCGCTCCCCGCCCTCTCAGGAGTACCCATGTCCACCACCTCGCCGGACAGAGAACAACCACGACTGAACCGCTCACTGCGCAACCGTCACATGTCGATGATCGCCATCGGCGGTGCGATCGGTGCGGGGCTCTTCGTCGGCAGCGGATCGGTGATCAAGACCGCGGGGCCGGCCGCGATCATCTCCTACTGCCTCGCCGGGGCACTCGTGCTGTGCACCATGCGCATGCTGGGGGAGATGGTCGTGGCACGGCCCTCCACGGGGTCCTTCTCCGACTACGCGCGCACCGCGATCGGCCCCTGGGCCGGGTTCACCATCGGCTGGCTCTACTGGTACTACTACGTCATCATCGTGGCCGTCGAAGCGGTCGCGGGCGCCGCGATCCTGCACAACTGGATCGATGTGCCGCTGTGGGTGCTCGCCATGGGCCTGATGGCCGTGATGACCGCCACCAACCTGTTCTCGGTGAAGTCCTTCGGCGAGTTCGAGTTCTGGTTCTCCTCCGTCAAGGTCGCCGCGATCGTGGCCTTCCTGATCGTCGGCGGGCTCCACGTCTTCGGTGTCTGGCCGGGCAGCTCCCTCGACTTCTCCCATCTGACCGCGCACGGCGGCTTCGCGCCGAACGGGACGACAGCGATCTTCTCGGCCATCGTCGTGGTCATCTTCGCCTTCGGCGGCGCGGAGATCGTCACCATCGCCGCGGCCGAGAGCAAGGAGCCGCAGCGCTCCGTGGCACGTGCGACCACCGGCATCATCTGGCGGATCATCCTCTTCTACGTCGGCTCCATCGTCCTCGTCGTCACGATCGTTCCGTGGGACAGCGCGAAGGTGCTCGCGAGCCCCTATGTCGCGGCGTGGAACGCGATCGGCCTCAAGGGCGCGGGCACGGTGATGGACGTGGTGATCCTCACCGCCGTGCTGAGCGTGCTCAACTCCTCGGTCTACGTCTCCTCGCGCATGCTGTTCGCGCTGGCCTCGCACGGGGACGCCCCCCAGTGGTCGGTGAAGACCAACAAGCGCCAGGTGCCGGTCCGCGCCATCCTCGCCGGGACCGCGGTCGGATGGATCTCCGTGATCCTGGCCTACGTCTCGCCGGACACGGTCTTCAGCTTCCTCGTCAACTCCTCCGGTGCGGTCGCGATCTTCATGTATCTGATGATCGGTGTCTCCCAGCTGAGGATGCGGCGACGCCTGGAGCGCGAGGACCCCGGGCGTCTGACCCTGCGCATGTGGCTCCACCCGTATCTGACCTGGCTGGTGATGGCCGGCTTCGCCGCCGTCCTGGTGGCCATGGCCGTGATCGACGACCAGCGGGCGCAGCTGTTCACCAGCCTCGGCAGCCTCGCCGTGGTCCTGCTCGCCTACACGGCACGCCGCGCCTTCGGCCCCCGCCGAGCGGCCGCCGCCCCGGACACCCCCGACGCGGACGACGCCACCACGGACCGGGAAGCGCACTCCGTCTCCGCGACCTGACCCCCCGCGCGGACCGGCCCCCCAGGTCCGCGCCGCCCGCCGCAACGGCCTCACCCCGGACGGGATCGCCGCCGCCCTCCTCCAGGCGGGCGTCCACCGCGGCGTCCCGGCCGCGCGCTCCGCGTTCGCTGTGGCCCGCCGCGTCCTGGGCGGAGACCGCCGACCCGAAGCGGGGGACCGCGTCGCCGGGGGAGCAGCGGGCGGGCCGGGCCGGGCGTGGCTGCCCGGCGGACCGTTCATCCTCCGGGGACGGGCACCCGTACGGCGTGTGCGGTCGGGGCCGTGGTGCCGTCGGCCGTGGCGATCAGCAGATGGCGCCCTGTGCCGGCCGGGCGCAGGGCGTAGCGGCCGTGGGCGTCGGTGTAGGCCACGTCCGCCTGGGTGCCGTTCGGATCGATCAGGGTCACCGGGGTGTGCGGCAGCGGGTGGCCCTCGGGGCCGCGCAACTGCCCCCGGATCAGGCGGTCGTCGGCCGGGAGCGGCAGCCCGTCGCCCAGTGCGGCGCGCAGCCGGCGGAAGGCGTCCCGGGCGTCCGGGGTCGCCCAGTCGGCGGGGAGCGGGTCGCCGGACCGGGGCGGGGTGCCGTGTTCGGCCGCTTCGGCGAGGCCGTGAAGTGCCCGGGCGGCGCTGTCCCGTTCGGTCGTGGACAGCGGCCGGGCGGCCAGGTGGAAACCGAGCTCTTGCAGGGCGAGGAAGGAGGGCCACAGGGCGAGCGCGGCCTGCGAGGGCCGCAGGTCGGCGAGCGCTTGGCGGAAGGCGTTGCCGGTGTTCTGGAGCGCGGTGAGCACCGTGCGCCGCCGGATGTACTCGGCGTGCGGGCCGGAGGCTTCGGCGGTCAGGGCGCGTACGGCGGTGGCCAACCGGGCGCGCAGCAGGGCCGCGTCGGGGCGCCGCCACAGCGCCGGCACGGTCAGGACGGCGACCGCGCAGCCGAGTGCGGTGGTCAGCAGCCGGTCGTCGAGCAGGGGCAGATAGGGGCCGGAGCCGCTGTAGGACAGGGGCAGCACGCCCGGGGTGAGCACCACCATGGCGAGGGCCGAGTTCTTCGCCAGGAAGGGCTGGGCCAGGCCGACCAGGGCAGCGGCGAGCAGCACCACCACGGCCTCGGCGGGGCGCAGGGCGAGCACGGCCGCGGTGGCGCCGAGCCCGACCAGCGTGCCCAGGCAGCGCTGCACCGCCCGGTTGACCGTACCGACGCCGTCGGACGCGAGCAGTACCGAGCCTGCCGCGATCATGGCCCAGCCCGGCTCGGTCAGCCCGGACAGGTGGGTGAGCACCCCGGCCGCCAGTACCGCGCCGCCGGCCCGCGTCGCGTGCCGCCAGGCGAAGGAGCGCCTGCGGAGGCCGGCGGCCAACGCCGTCCGCAGCGAGGGGTACCGGGCGCAGTCGGCGGGGCGGTGTCCGGCGGGCGCGGTGGTGCGGAAGGACCGTCGGGCGTCGGCGAGCGCCCGGTGCAGGCGTGCCGTCGCGTCGGTGGGAGTGCGGTGCCGGGAGGCGGGCGGCGGGTCGGGGTCCGGGCCCTCGTCCGGTGCCGGGCCCCGGCCGCGCCGGGCCTGCTGCTCCAGCCGCTGTGCCGTCGTGGAGGCGGCGGCGTGCCAGGCGTCCAGCGCGGTGCGCCCGGTGGTGTGCGGCAGCGCTCCGGCGGCGGCGACGGCGGTGGCCGCGTACCGGCAGAGGTCTGCCAGGCGCTGCCACTCCCCGCTGCGCCGCATCGCCTCGGTGGCTCCCCGGCGGACGGTCTGCCAGGTCACGTCCAGGTCGGTGACCGCGGTGTGGCGGGCGGCTTCGGCCCGCTCGCTGCCGGTTGCGGCGATGAGCGCCGCGAGGGAGCGGTAGGCGCGGGCCACCGCCCGGTGTTCGGCGGCCCGCCCCACCGCCAGGGTCTCGGCGAGGGCGATCAGCCAGCCGGCGGCGGCTCCGGCGGCTGCCCAGCCGAGCAGGGCCGGCAGTTGACCGGTGGTCACCGGGGTGGCGCCGCACAGGGAGTAGGCGAGCAGGTAGAGGAATCCGCCCGGCGGCGCGGCCCGGAGGACCAGGCACAGGTAGTAGCAGCCGGCGGTGAGCGCCGCCCCCGTGCCGATCACCGCCCAGGGGGAGGCGTGCACGGCGGAGAGCGTGAACCCGGCCATGGCGGCCAGGACCAGGGCGACACCGGTGACGGGGGCGAGCCGTCGGCGGTGTGCCGCGGGGGTGCGCTGCTCCAGCATCACGTTCCAGCTGCCGACGAAGGCGGCCAGTCCGGCGGTGAGCCCGGCTGCCCACACCCCGCAGAGGAAGACGGCCGCACCGGAGCCGGCCACCAGCAGCGCCTGGCCCCACAGCCACGGGCCGGGGTTGAGGGCCAGCACGCCGCGGAGCGAGAACCGGGCCGTCGGCGGGGTCTGGATGCCGGGGCGGGCTCGGACGGGCAGGGAGATCACCTCGTTACTAAGGAGCCTTACTTAGGGGAACTTAACACAGGGGGGCCGGGGGAGCTGGTTAGGCTGCTGGCATGGGGCAGAGCGACGTGGCAACGAGTGACGTCTGGCGGGCGGGGGTGCTTCTGCGCGAGGTCCACCAGCGCAAACATCAGGCGATCGACGCGGCGCTGAAGCCGTGCGGAACCTCCATGTCGCAGTACGTGGTGCTGCTGGCGATCGCCGAGCAGCCGGACGCTTCGTCGCACGAGGTGGCGGTGCGCACCGCGCAGACGGACCAGTCGGTGGGCGCCATGCTGCGCCGGCTCGTGGACGGCGGGCTGGTGGAGCGGACGGAGGGCCCCGGGCGGATCTACCGTCACCGGCTCAGCGCACCCGGGCGCGCGCTGGTGGAGCGCTGCGAGGGCCCGGTGGGCAGGGTGCTCGCCGAGGAGTTCTCGGCGTTGAGCGCCACGGAGATGGCACAGCTCAGGGAGCTGCTGGAGCGGCTGTAACCGGCGTCGACCGGCGTCGACCGGCGTCGACCGGGGGCGATCGGTGGTGCCCGTGGGCTGCGGGCCGCCGGGTGGGTCCGGGTGAGGCTGCCGCCCCCGGGTCGGTGGGCGCAACGGCCGGGTTGTCGGGGCGAGGTCGAGCGGATGTGCCGCCGTCGGTCGGTGGGCGGCAGCGGTCCGGTCATGGCGGTGCCGAGGTGTGGGCCGGTCGGTGGAGCCGGGGTGAGGGTCCGGCCGGAGCCGTGGTGGGGGCGTGGTCGGTGTCGCGGTGAGGATCCGGTCGGCGTCGTGGTGGGGGCGCGGTCGGTGTCGTGGTCAGGGTCCGGTTGGAGCCGTGGTGGGGGTTCGCTCGGAGGTGTGGTCGGTGTCGCGGTGAGGGGGGGGGCGTTGGGGACGTCCCGCGTGCTCGGTCCCTTCGTGTCGTGCACGGCCCGGGGGTTGACAGCTTCGCGGCGTACGGCGTCTCCTGTCTAAGGTTCCTTACTCCTTAGTGCTTAACTATTTTGCCGGGGTTGGCCGGCCCCGCGGGAGGATCAGGTGGTGCAATGAAACCGGGCCCCTTCGACTACATCGCCCCCGCGGCGCTGCCCGAGGCGTTGCGGCTGCTCTCCGACACCGAGCGGGATGGCAAGGTGCTCGCCGGCGGCCAGTCGCTGATCCCGATGCTCAACATGCGCCTGGCCCGCCCGGAGTTGCTCGTCGACATCACCCGCATCCCCGAGCTGGACCGGCTGGGCGTGGACGCGGACGGAGCGCTGCGGATCGGTGCCTCGGTGCGGCAGTCCACCGTGGCCGCCGACCCCGCGGTCCGCGCCGGATGGCCGCTCCTCGCGGCGGCGGTCGAGCGGATCGGACATCCGCAGATCCGCAACCGCGGCACCGTCTGCGGCAGCCTCGTCCACCACGACCCGGCCGCCGAACTGCCCGCTGTGGCACTCGCGTTGGACGCGCGGTTCACCGTGGCCCGGGCGGGCGGCAGCCGGACCGTGCCGGCCGGGGACTTCTTCCGCGGCACCTTCACCACCGATGTGGAGCCGGAGGAGATCGTCACCGAGGCGGTCGTCCCGCCCCTCCGGGCCGGCACGGGCTGGGCCTTCCGCGAACTCGCCCAGCGGCGCGGCGACTTCGCCGCCGTCGGCCTCGCCGTACTGCTGCGGGCCGACGGCGCCGCGGTCGGCTCGGCGCGTCTCGTCTACTGCGGCGTCGGCGGCACTCCGGTGCGGGTGCCGGAGGCCGAACAGGCCCTTGTCGGCCGGGAGTTCGGCGCGGCGTCGAGGTCCGACGCCGCCCGCGCGGTGGGCGCCGTCCTCGACCCGCCCGGGGACGTGCACGCCAGTGCCCGGTGGCGACGGGAAGCGGCGGAGGTCCTGCTCGCACGGGCCCTCACGGAAGCATGGGAGCGCACGACATGAACGTCGGCACCGGCCCTCGCCGGGCGCAGCAGCCGCCGCTGCCCGAGCCCACGGCCTGGCACGAGGTGTCCCTCACCGTCAACGGCGAACCGGTCGCCGCCCAGGTCGAGTCGCGGCTGCTGCTCAGCGATCTCCTGCGGCAGCGGCTCGGCCTCACGGGTACGCACGTCGGCTGCGAGCACGGCGTCTGCGGGGCGTGCACGGTGCTGATGGACGGCGTCCCCGTGCGCTCCTGCCTCACCCTCGCGGTGCAGGCCGCCGGAGCGGACGTGCGCACCGTCGAGGGCCTCGCCGGGGACGGCGAGCCGCTCGGGCCGGTGCAGCGCGCCTTCCACGAGCAGCACGGCATGCAGTGCGGCTTCTGCACCCCCGGCTTCGTGATGACCTGTACCGCGCTGACCGGGCGCGCCGAGCGTCCGGACGAGGAGACGGTGGCCGACGAGCTGAGCGGTCATCTGTGCCGGTGCACCGGCTACCAGAACATCCGCGCCGCGGTGCGCCAGGCGCTGGACGAGAGCTTCGGCCCGCAGGAGGCGGAATGAACACCTCGCAGACCGGCACCCGGCAGACCGGCACTCGACAGACCGGCACTCGACAGACCGGCACTCGACAGACCGGCGCCCCGCGGACCGGTGCCTCGGACACCGGCGCCGCGTCCGGCGGCCGGGCGGCGGACGGTCCCTGGATCGGGCGCGCCCTGCCGCGCGTCGAGGACGAACGCCTGCTGCGCGGGCACGGCCGCTACGTCGACGACATCCGGCTGCCCGGCACCCTGGAGGCCGCGTTCCTGCGCAGCCCGCACGCGCACGCCCGGATCACCCGGATCGAGACGGACGCCGCGCGCGCCATGCCCGGCGTGCGCGCCGTCTGGACCGCGGCCGACATCGCCGGCCTCGCGCCGGTGGTCAACGAGGCCGAACTGCGGGTCCCGGAACCCCTCCGGCGGGAGCTGGACCCGCTGGTGCGCTCGCTGCCCCACCCCCTGCTCGCCGACGGCCGGGTGCGCTTCTCCGGCCAGCCGGTGGCCATGGTGGTCGCGGAGAGCAGGTACCTCGCGGAGGACGCCCTGGAGGCGATCGAGGTCGACTACACCCCGCTGCCCGTGGTGGTCGACCCCGACGAGGCGCTGCTCCCCGGCGCCCCACTGATCGAGGAGAGCTGGGGCGACAATCTGGCGCTGGAGGCCGCCACCTCGGTCGGGGACCCGGACGCCGCCTTCGCCGGCGCCGCCGTGGTGATCGAGGAGGAGTTCCGTGCCCACCGCCATGTCGCCTCCCCGATCGAGACCCGCGCCGTGCAAGCCGCGCCGGGCGCGTACGACGGGCGGCTGACGGTGTGGTCCAACACCCAGACGCCGCACCGGCTGCGCGACCACCTCGCGCAGACGCTGGGGACGGCCGCCGAGGCGGTGCACGTGGTCGCGGTGGACGTCGGCGGGGGCTTCGGCCAGAAGGGCATCATCTACGTCGAAGAGGTCCTCGTCCCGTACGCGGCACGGCAGTTGGGCGTGCCCGTGCTGTGGCGGGAGGACCGCAACGAGAACCTCACCGCGGCCTCGCACGCCCGCGAGCAGGTGCACCGGATCGCGCTCGCCGCCGACGCGGACGGAACGCTCCGCGGGCTGCGCGACGACTTCGTGGTCAACTTCGGCGCCGGCACCTTCACCGGACTGGTCGTGCCCTACAACTCGGTGGTCCATCTGCTCGGCCCCTACCGGGTGCCGAACGTGGACATCCGGGTCAGGGCCGCGCTCACCCACACCGCGCCCACGTCGCCCTACCGCGGCGCCGGCCGCCCGGAGGCCGTGTTCGCCATGGAGCGGGCCCTGGACCGGCTGGCCCGCGAACTCGGCATGGAACCGGTCGCGTTGCGCGCCCGCAACCTGATCACCCCCGGCGAACTGCCCTACCGCACGGGCCTCCTGGACCGGTCCGGCAATCCGCAGGAGTACGACTCCGGCGACTTCCCCCAACTGCTGCGCCGTGCCGAGGAGATGGCCGATCTGCCCGCGGTGCGCGAGCGGCAGGCCGCACTCGCGGCAGCAGGCTCGGACCACCGGATCGGTGTCGGCTTCGCGGTCTATCTGGAGGCCACCGGGCTCGGCCCGTTCGAGTCGGCCCGCGCCTCCGTCCTGTCCGACGGGCGGGTGCGGATCGCCCTGGGCACCCCCTCGCAGGGGCAGGGCCACCGCACCAGCATGGCGCAGATCGCCGCGGACGCGATCGGCGTCCCGTTCTCCGCCGTCGAGGTGGTCGGCGGTGACACCGACACCGTGCCGTACGGCGTGGGCACGATCGCCTCGCGAGCCCTGGTCACCGCGGGCAACGCCACCCATCTTGCCGGGCGGCGGCTGCGGGAGCGCATCCTGGCCGCCGCTTCCGCCCGACTCGGCGTGCCCGCAACGGAGTTGACCCTGGACGGGGATGCCGTCGAGCACCATCCGACCGGTGTCCGGGCCGGACTGGCCCAGCTCGTCGCCGAGGGCCACGAGCTGAGCGAAACCGCCCACTTCCACCCGCCCGGCTTCACCTTCGCCGGCGGGGCCGGCGTGGTCGTCGTCGATGTGGACACCGCCACCGGCGAGGTCACTCTCGACACCTGTGCGATGGCCCACGACGCCGGGCGGATCGTCAACCCGGTGATTGCACACGGCCAGATCGCCGGCGGCGTCGCGCAGGGCATCGCCGGAGCCCTGTACGAGGAGATGCGCTACGGCCCGGACGGCCAGCCCGTCACCACCACCTACATGGACTACCTGGTCCCCACCTCCGCCGAGGTGCCCGACCTGGAACTGGCCGAGATCACCACACCGAGCACGCTTAACGCACTCGGGGTCAAGGGGCTCGGCGAGGGCGGCGCCATCGCGCCGCAGGCGGCCATCGCCAACGCCGTGGAGGACGCCCTCGCCCCGTTCGGCGTGGTCGTCCGGCGCGGCCCGCTCACCCCCGACCGCGTCCGCGGCCTCCTGCGCGAGGCGACCGGCACCACCGCACCGGCCACCGTCTGAACACCCCGGGAGCTCCACAGTGCAACTCGACAACAGCTTCACCGTCCCCGTCGGGCTCGACGACACCTGGCAGCTCTTCCAGGACATCGGCGCGGTCGCCCCGTGCATGCCGGGCGCCGTCCTGGACACCGTGGAGGGCGACAGCTTCACCGGACGGGTCGGGGTCAAGGTCGGTGCGGTCCGGATGAGTTACCGCGGCCGGGGCACCGTCCGCCGCGACGAGGCGGAACACACCGTCGTCCTCGAACTGAGCGGCAGCGAGACCCGCGGGTCCGGAACCGCCTCGGCCGAGGTCACCGCCCGGCTCACGCCGGACGGGGACCGCACCCGGGTCACCGTCCGCACCGACCTCGCTCTCACCGGCCGCCCCGCCCAGTTCGGCCGCGGCATCCTGGCCGAGGTCGCCGACGGCCTCGTCCAGCAGTTCGCCGCCCGGCTCGCGGAGTACCTGAGCACGCACCGGCAGGACGGCGGCGCGCCCGGTACCGCCCTGCCGGGGCCGGGCACCTCCACCGCGCCCGCCCCGGCCGAGCCGGACGCCGTGGACCTGGGCGCCGCCGTGCTCCCCGTCCTGGCCCGGCGCGCCGCCCGGCCCGCCGCCGCACTCGCCGGCGCCGGCCTGCTCGCCTGGCTCCTGGCCCGCCTGCTGAGCAACTCCCGCCGCAGGGGCTGAGCTTCGCCCGGGCGGCGTCCGGCCGTGAGCCGAGCGGCGCGGTGGCCCCTCGACCGGACGACCGGAGGGGCTGGGCCCAGCCCCGCCGCGGTGGCGGTAGAGCCGCGCACATGGCTTCCAGGACGCCCGGCGAGCAGGTCTCTGGCGCCGGCCCGACCTCAGCCCGACCCCGCGCGAGAAACGCGACAACACGACGGTGGATTTCCGTCGTTTGCCGACCGGATTCCTTTTTTCGGTTCGGTTTCGGCACTCCGGCAGCCCCTGTACATCTGGCGGCGGAATCGGCACCGCGACTCGAAACCGCGGTGTCGGGCCGTCCACTTGAGAACCCATCGGTCCGGTGACCACGGAGAATGAAAGGGGCCGAGTGGGAGGTCAGTGGCGTCTGTGAGACCCGGGGTCGAAGGCGACTCGGCGGTTTTCAATCCATCGAGAATGTGAAGGCTCCGTTCGGGAACACCTATTTCATTCAACACGTTCACGGTGCCCCGGCCTGGCGCTCCTTGCGTGGAAAATGCCCATGGAATTCCCTGTGAGGACAGGTGATCTCGGGAAGGGGAGGACCACGGCCCAGGCTGCTTGCCGCAGCGAGCCCGGTCACCCAGCCGCCCCCGGCACCCACCAGTTCCCGGCGTTCCACATCGGCGCAGCTTGCTGGAGGATACGACATGCCCCGCCACCGCACACCCAATGAGCGTCTGCCCAAGTTGCTGGACGAGGCAGGCTGGTCCGGCACAGCGCTGGCGCGAGCGGTCAACGGACTGGGGCGGGCACAGGGTCTGGCGCTGCGCTACGACCGGACCTCGGTCGCGCACTGGGTCAAGGGCTCGTGCCCACGCCAGCCTGTGCCCGCACTCGTCGCCCAGGTACTGAGCACGCGCATCGGACGGCCGGTGACCGAGGCAGAGACCGGGCTTGCCGCCCGCACGGGCCCGTCCCGGCCGATCGCCGCGGAACTGGTCGAGGACGACGACCCGGTACGGCGTCTCACACACCTGGTGAAGGCGGACTCGGACCGTCAACAACGCCGGTTACTGCACCACTTGGTCTACGACCCGGGCTTCCGTACCGAACGGCGACGTCCCGCCCGGGAAGATGTGGTCGCTCCCCGACACACACGAGAGGCCCCCGGCCCCGGAGCGATCTCCGACATGGCCGGGGTCTTCTTCCAGCAGAGGGAGCGGTACGGCGGCACGCAGGGACGGACGGCGCTGGTCGCCTACCTCGCCGACTACGCCGTCCCCGTGCTGACCCGGGCCGCATCCGCCTCGCAGCGGCGCGGCCTGTCCAGGGAACTCGCCCGGGCCACTCACGTCCTGGCGATGATGTGCGAGGACAGCAACCTGCACGGACTCGCACAGCGCTACCACGGAGTCGGCCTGGATCTCGCCCGGAACGCGGACGACGACGCGCTCACGGCGATCGTCCTGCGTGCCCTGAGCGTCCAGGCATCCCGGCTGGGGCACGACCGACGGGCGCTCACTCTGGCCCACGAGGCCATGCGTGCGGCTCACCACTGCGAACTCTCCCCGGTGCGTGCGTTCGTTCTCGCGCAGCGAGCCGTCGCCCACGCCGGTGCCGGTCTACGCCGGGAGGCCGTCGACGATCTCTCCGCCGCCGAGCGGGAGTTGGGCGCCTCCACTCCGGACGCCGGCCACTACTTCGGGTGGTACCCGCCGGCGGCGTTACGGTTCCAGGAGGGCCAGGCGCTGCTCGCCCTCGGTGACAAACGTGCCGGGATCAGGGCGCTGGAGGCATCGGTGAGCACCCGGGCCCCCGAACAGCGGCGGGCGCGGGTGCTCACACGCGCCCGGCTGGCCCAGGCGCGGCTGAGCCTGGGGCATGTGGAGGACGGATGCCATGACTACGGCCTCTTCCTCGACGAGGTCTCCCATCTCTCGTGCCGGCGGGCGACCTCGACCCTCACCACCCTCCATGCCGCTCTGTTCCCTTTTCACCGCTACCGTCCGGCGCGCAGCCTTTTGGCGCGCTCGGCGCATGTCCGGGACGAGGTGACGCGGCACGATCCCCCGCACCGGAGCTGAAGCGGGAGGCTGCGGGAGCAGGGTACTGCCGCCGGCCGGGCCGTACGGGCGGGGCAGTGCACGGGCTGCTCACCGCACGGTGAAGTCACCGGGATCGGGCGTGGCCAGAGCGTCGGCGTACTGTTTCGCCGTCCAGGGCCACACCTCGGGGTCACCGTGCTGGTTGAGATACCAGCTGTGGCAGCCGGCCGTCCACACGGTGGCCGGCAGGGCCTGACGCACACGTGCCCGGAAGCGGTCGGTGGCCTCCCGGGTCGGCGCGATGGTGCTGATGCAACTGCGGCGCCAGATGTCGATCCACTGCACCACATAGCGCGCCTGGACCTCACCGACTGCGGTGATCGAGTCGTTGCCCACCGGACTGTGGGGCCCGATCAGCATGAAGAAGTTCGGGAAGTCGGGGTGGGCGATCCCGTAGTAGGAGGTCGCTCCCTGCGCCCACGCCTCGCTGAGGGAACGGCCACTGGGCCCGGTGAGCTCGGCCGGTCGCAGATAGGAGTGGGCGTCGAATCCCGTGGCGTAGATCAGCACATCGGCCTCGTGGAGGGTGCCGTTCTCCGTCTCGACACCGTGCGGGACGAGGCGGGTGATCCTGTCGGTGACGAAGGAGACGGACGGGTGCTGAGCCGCACGGTAGTACCGGTGGGACATGACGATGCGCTTGCACAGGGGCGGATAGGCCGGAGCGAGACGGCGACGCAACTCGGGGTCGGTCACCGTGCGCAGATGTGCCCGGCACAGTCGGCCGATCAAGCGCCTGCGCCAACCGGGTTCGACGAAGGCAGGGGAGAAGAACCAGTAGTAGAGGGCGAACAGAAGCCGGCGCTCGGCCTTGTGCAGCCGGGGGAAACGCCGCCGCAGTCCCCGAGCGACACGACCGGTACGCCAGTTGGGAAGGGGCAGGACCCACTGCGGTGTGCGCTGGAAGACGGTGAGGCGGTGAGCGGTACCGGCGAGGGCAGTCACCAGCTGGACGCCCGTGGAGCCGGTACCGACAATGGCGACACGTTTTCCCGCGAGGTCGACCGAGTGGTCCCAGCGGGCCGAGTGGAAGGCCGCGCCGCGGAACGCGTCGCCTCCCTCCAGGGCAGGGGTCCTCGGCCGGTGGAGAAACCCGGTGGCGGAGACGAGGAAGTCGACGGTGAAGGTTGTGCCGTCGGCCGTGACCGCCTGCCATTTCCCGTCGGCGAAGCGGGCCGAAGTCAGGCGTCGGCCGAGCAGAATGTGCGGCCGCAGCCCGTATCGGTCCACCACTCGCTCCAGGTAGTCCCTGATCTCGGCGCCGGGAGCCATGCAGGACGACCAGTCCGGGTTCAGCGCGAACGAGTACTGGTAGATCGCTGCCGGAACGTCGCAGGTCAGCCCGGGGTAGGTGTTGTCACGCCAGGTACCGCCGATACGGTCTGCCTTTTCGACGACCGTGATATCGGTGATCCCGGCCTGCTTCAGCCGCACGCACAGGCCGATGCCGGACATACCCGCCCCGACGACCAGCACCGCGGGGTTCCTCGGGGCGTCCCGGCCGACGCCGGGGACCGTGTCCATGACGCGTTCTCCTTTCTTCAGGCAGGTCGAGGTGTGCGGAGCTTCCCCGCGGGCCGGCTCAGGAGGCGAGCAGTGCGCGCACCAGCCGGTAGAGATACGCATCGTCCAGAGCGGCCGCGTGATGGCCGGCCCGCTCCAGCGCCGTCCAGGTCTTTCCGCTGTGCAGGGCGGGAGACTCGCGCTCGGCTCCGATTCCCAGCAGCCGGCGGCCGGCCTCGCCCAGACCGTGCAGGGGGAGCACGTGAGGGTGTTGCCGGTGGTCGTCGGCCATCCGCAGCCATTCCTCCCGGCCGACGGAGCGCATCTCGACACCCGTGCGCCGGAGCGCGGACACCACGCGGCTCAGCGGCAGCGGATCCGGCCGGAAGAGATGAAACACCTCTCCCGCCGCGCACGGCACCGTGGAGAGCGTCACCAACTGGCGGGTGACCTCGTCGACCGCCTCCACCGGGAAGGGGGGGACGCCCTCGGGGGCCGCGCCCAGAGCCGCCACCGCCCGGATGAGCGGCGCGAGCACGTCCGAGCCCGAGGTGCTGCCGGTCCTGGAATGTCCCGTGACCACAGCCGGCCGATAGATGCTGCTGTGCACTCCCCGCTTCTGCGCTCCGTCCAGTTCACGCTCGGCGGCCGCCTTGGTCTGTCCGTAGCCGAGCGGTTTCCCGGTCCTCACGGTCGGCTTGCTCGTCTCGTCGACGTGCGGGACACCGGCACGGCGTGCCGACATGAAGACGCTCGCCGAGGACACGTGGTGGAAGCCCACCGGGTCGCCTCGACGGTCGGCCGCGGTGGCCGCGAAGCCCAGCAGGTTCCGGGTACCGCCGATGTTCACCGGGGCCAGCTGCCGGTAGGGCGCCGTCAGATGGACGTGGGCGGCGCAGTGGTATACGGCAACGGTGCGCTCGACCAGCTCTTCGTAACGGCGCGGGGCGAGGCCGAGCTGCTCTCGGCGCAGATCCGCGGCGACGGCGACGAGCCGGTCCGGTCCGGCGCACCCCCCGACCTCCTTCAGCCGTTTCCGGAGCCGTCGGGCCGCGGCCTCGTCCTCGGGGGCACGGATCAGACAGTGGACGGTGCTGTCCGTGGCCTCCAGCAGCGAGCGCGCCAGGTGTCCGCCGAGCGATCCGGTCACGCCCGTCAGCACGATGTCCCCGGTCATGCGGCGCCTCCGAGGTGCGACGGCAGTCGGCCCCACAGGTAATGGGCCAGCGCACGGGCCGTCCTATGTGTCCGGATGTCGTCGGGGGTGAGCCGGACGCCGGTGCGTGTCTCGATGCGAGTCCGGAGTTCCAGCGTCCCCAGGGAGTCGAGCCCGCAGCTGTCGAACGGTCGGTCGACGTCGACGTGATCGCGGATGATGGCGCCGGCCTCTTCGCTGACGAAGCGCCGGAGCCTGCCGGGCCGTTCGTCCTCCGGCAGTTCACGCAGTTCGTGCAGGAGCGTGGAGTGTTCCCTGCCACTGGTCCCCGAGCGGAGTGCCGCGGCGAAGGGGCCACGTTCGGCGAGTGCGGCGAGCGTGGGGTTGCCATGGCGAGGGGCGTAACCGGTGTACGTCCGTGTGTGCCGCAGCATCGACAGGAAGGCGTCGGCGCCTTCGCCGGGGCGGATCGCCGCATGACCGCCCTTCTCGGCGAGCGCCGTGGCACGTCCCACTTCCGCCCATACACCCCAGGCGATCGCTTGAGCGGGCAAGCCCTGAGAACGGCGCCAGTGCGTAAAGGCGTCGAGCCAGCTGTTTGCCGCCGCGTAGGCGCCCTGCCCGGGGGAGCCGAACAGGGCCGCCCCGGAGGAGAACGAGCAGAACCAGTCGAGAGGGTGGCCTTCGGTGGCGCGATGGAGATTCCAGATCCCGTGCGCCTTGGGGGCCCAGTCCCAGTCGATGATCTCGTCGGTGATGTTGGCCAGCGTGGCGTCCTCGACGACCGCTGCCGCGTGGAGCACGCCGCGGAGCGGCAGCCCCGTCGCGCACGCCGCCTCCACCAGGTGCGGTGCGGTCTCGGGCGCCGCGATGTCACCGCACACCACCTCGACGTCGGTACCCACCGCGCGCAGCCCGTCCACGACCCGGCGGGCCTCCTCACCCGGCCGGGAGCGGGAGGTGAGGACGATGCGGCCGCATCCCTCTTCGGCCATCCGTTGCGCGAGGAACAGACCGAGTCCGCCGAGCCCTCCGGTCACGATGTAGGCGCCGTCCCGGCGGAGGACGGGAACCCGGTCCGGCGGGATCACGACCTCGGACCGGGCGCCGCGGTCCACGCGCAGTACCAGCTTCCCGTCGTGCTGCGCGTTGCTCATCTCACGGACCGCGTCCGCCGCTTCGTGCAGAGGCCGTGAGGTGAGCACCGGCTTCGGCAGTATGCCCTGCGCCACCTGTGCGCAGACCGTCCGCAGCAGCTCCTGCACGAGGCCGGGATGCGTCTCCCGCAGCAGACTCAGATCCACCAGGTGGAAGGAGAGGTTGCGACGGAAGGGATAGAGGGCCAGCCGGGTGTTCTCGTAGACGTCCCGCTTGCCGACTTCCAGGAACCGGCCGCCGTCCGCGAGGAGTTCGATACCGGCTCGCTGGGCGGGCCCCGGCAGGGAATTGAGCACGATGTCGACGCCGTATCCACCGGTCGCGTCCCGCACACGGTCGGCGAACTCGGTACCACGCGAGTCGTATACGTGCTTCACGCCCAGCTCGCGCAGCACCTTCCGTCGCCGGGGACTGCCGGCGGTGGCGTGGATCTCCGCTCCCGCCGACCGGGCGACGGCCAGTGCGGCCCGTCCCAGTCCGCCGGTCGCCGAGTGGATGAGCACACGCTCCCCCGGCGCCATCCGCCCCTGTGTGTGCAGCGCGTACCAGGCGGTGGCCCCGGCGGCTGCGCAAGCGGCGCCCTCCTCGTCCGAGAGGTCCTCGGGCAGGGGGACGGCCAGCCGGGCGTCGCAGGTGACGAAGGTGGCCCACGTCCCGGTGCCGGGGTCGGCGGTGCCCGCGACACGGTCGCCCACCCGGTGTCCGGTGACGCCCTCGCCGACAGCGGCCACCGTGCCGGCAAAGTCCACGCCGAGTTCCGGATCGTGCGCCGCTTCGCCGAAACCACGCCCCAGCACGTTGAGGACGTCGACGAAGTTGACACTGGCCGCCGTGACCGCGACCTCGATCCGGCCCGGCCCCGGGGGCCGCCGGTCATGCGCGGTCGGCTCCAGCGTTCCGGGATCTCCCGGGACGCGGACCCGAAGACGCACGCCGTCGTCCGCGTGGGCCGCCGGGGCCCGGTGGCGCTCCTCCGGGCCGAAGGGCGCGCTGTGCAGGCGTGCCGCGTACCGCACACCGCCCCGCCACGCCGTCTCGTCCTCTTCCCCGCCGCAGAGCAACTCCCGGACGACGTCGGACACCTCCGTTGTGGCCGCCTCCAGATCGATTTGGGAGGCGCGCAGCCCTGGATGTTCGACGGCGAGGGTTCGCACCAGGCCGCGCAGGCCGGCCTGGTCGAGGCTGATCTGATCGGAATCGAGGACGTGCTGTGCCGCACGCGTCACCACGTACAGCCGTGGCGGAGAGGTCAGATCCGGCAGCAGCCGGGCGGCCCGGACCAGTTGCCTGACCTGTTCACGCCCGCGTGTCGCCGAGTCGGTGTCCGGCGTGAGGCCGTGCGGAGCCGGCGCCAGATACACCACACCATCCAGCCCGGTCACCTCCTCCGTGCTCCGCGGGACGGAGCGGAGCACCGCACAGGAGGCGACGTGCCGCCGCAGAGCCGCGGCCAGCTCCTCGCCCAGTGGCTCGTCGGAGATCACCAGCCAGTGCCCCGCGGCGTCGTCGGAGGGGCCGGGCCCGAGCTGCCGTGGGCTCCAGCTCACCGTCATCAGGCGCTCGTCCCGCAGCGCGTCGGCCCGGCGTCCGTCCGTGCCCGCACTGCCCATCCGTATGCCCCGGACGCACAGAAGCACGGAGCCGTACTCGTCGACGACGTCCAGGTCCGCCGTCACCTGCCGCTCGTCCGCCGCCGTCACCTCGGTCACGCAGTAGCGGGCCTCGCGCAGCGGCCCGTGCCGGCTCACGTGCTCCACACCGAGCGGCAGGAACAGGCCCCTGGACCGCCCGGGTTCGACGAGCGTCACATACGCGGCGGCGGACTGGAAACAGGCGTCGAGCAGCGCCGGGTGCACCACGTAAGCGCTCTGCTGCCGGTGGAGTGCCGCCGGGAGAGCGAGTTCGGCGAGCAGCGTCGAGGTGTCCTCGCACAGGTGGACGCGCGCGAGCCCGGAGAAGGCGCTGCCCAGAACCACACCGCGTTCGCCGAAGCCCCGGCGCAGCACGTCGCCCTCGGTGGTCCCGGTATGCCCCGCACGCAGGCCGGACACGTCCCGCGGGAGCGGCTCTTCCGGAGCCCCGCCTCGCAGACGCGCGGCGGCGCGCCGGACGGGGGCCTGACCGTCCATGGTGTGCACGGCGAAGGCCGCCTGCTCCGGCGCCTCGGTCTCCGTCGTCACCGAGAGGGGAGTGTGCTCATCGAGTAACAGCATGTCTTCGAAGGTGAGGTCATGCACGCACGCGCTCTCGCCGAACAGCACGTGCGCGGCGGAGAGCGCCATCTCGCAGTAGGCGGCTCCGGGAAGTACGGGCACGCCACCCACTTGGTGGCCGGAGAGCCACGGGAGCGGGCCGGTTCCCACATCGCCCTGCCAGGCATGCCGCTCCTGTGCTTCCGGAAGCCGTACATGAGAACCGAGCAGCGGATGCTCTCCCGCCGCGCCGGTGTGCCGGGGCCCCTCCCCTGTCCGGAACATCAGCTGCCTGTGGGTCCAGGAGGGCAGCGGGGCATCGACCAGCCGTCCGTCGGGGCACACGGCGGCGAAGTCGACGGCGGCCCCGGCACAGTGAAGGGCGGCGACCGTGGGCAGCAGCCCGTTCGGCAGATCCATGTCGCGTCGCATGCAGACGACAGTTTCGGCCGGGTTGTCCTCGGCCTCCGCCGTCTGCTCGACGGCTCGCGCGAGCAAGGGGTGGGGGGACAGCTCAGCGAATACCCGGTGCCCGTCCTCCAGAGCGGCCCGCACCGCGTCCATGAACCGCACCGGCTGACGCAGATTGTCCACCCAGTAGTCCGGTCCGAACTCCGGCTCGACCAGGGGATCTTGCAGGCACGTGCTGAAGAAGGGGACAGCGGGCCGCTTCGGAGCGAGGCCGTCGAGGCACTCGGCGAGCGGGTCGAGGACCGGGTCCACCTGCGGAGAGTGCGAGGCCACCTCCACCTGGACCTCGTGAGCCGGCACCCCTCGCCCTTCCCAGGAACGCACCAGACGCCGCACCGTCTCCCGGGCCCCGCTCAGCACCGTGCTGTGGGGGGAAGCGACGACGGCCACCCCCACATCCGTGAGGCCCTGGCCCGCCAGCTCCGCACGGACGTGCTCGGCGGGCAGTTCCACCGACGCCATCGCACCGGTACCCGCGATCCGGGCGCACAGTGCCGAACGGCGGCAGATGACCCGGACCCCGTCCTCCAGGGAGAGAGCGCCGGCGACCACCGCAGCACCGACCTCACCCATCGAGTGGCCGATCACCCCGCCGGGAACCACCCCGTGAGCGCGCAGCGCGGCAGCCAGGCCCAGTTGTACGGCGAAGAGCACCGGCTGCACCCGCTCCATGCCCGTCACGGTCTCGTCGCCGCACATCGCCTCGGTCACCGAGAAACCCGCCTCACGGGCGATCAGCGGTTCGGCCTCGGCGACGGCTGCCGCAAATCCCGGCTCGCGTGCCAGGAGTTCACGCCCCATACCTGCCCACTGCGAACCGTGGCCGGAGAACACCAGGACAGGTCCACGGTGCTGACCGGGCGCGACGATCGGCCGCAGGACACCGTCGTCAGCCAGCTCCCGCAACCGCCCCGCGAGAGCGGAGAGATCCGGTGCGAGGGCGACAGCCCGGACGGAGCGGTGCTCACGGCGCCGGGCCAGGGTGTACGCGACATCGCGGGCCGCCACACGGCCGTCGCTCTCCTCGGCCCATTCGGCCAGCCGCCGGGCGGTCGTCCGCAGCTCCTCCACGGAGGTCGACGAGACCGGGAAGAACAGGCTCTCCGGCTCACCGGGCGAGGGAGGCGGAGAGTCGGCGGCGGTCTCCGGCGCCTGTTCGAGCACCGCGTGCACATTGGTTCCGCTCATCCCGAAGGACGAGACCACCGCGCGCCGTGGTGTGTTCCCCCGCGCAGGCCACGGCTCGGCCCTGTCGGGCACGAACAGACCGGTCTCGGCGCCGCGTAGCGCCTCCGGGAACTCGGTGAAGTGCAGGTTGCGCGGGATCGTTCCGTGCAGCAGAGCGAGAACGGCCTTGGCCAGACCGAGCGCACCCGCCGCGGCTTCGGTGTGACCGAAGTTGGTCTTGGCCGAACCGACCGCGCACCTGCCCTCGCGCCCGTAGACCTCGCGCAAGCCGGTGAACTCGATCGGGTCGCCCACCGGGGTTCCCGTCCCGTGTGCCTCCACCAGGCCCACCGTTCCCGGCTCGACCCCGGCGTCCCTCAACGCGGCTTCGTAGACGCTTACTTGGGCATCCCGGGAAGGCTCGGTGATTGTGCCGGTCCGCCCGTCCTGATTCGTGGCGCTTCCCCGTACCACGGCGAGGACCCGGTCCCCGTCACGGCGGGCGTCTTCCAGGCGCTTCAGGAAGATCACGACACAGCCTTCGGAACGCACGAACCCGTCGGCGGAGGCGTCGAAGGCCCGGCAGCGTCCGGTCGGCGAGAGCATGCCCTGCGCCGACGCCGAGGCGCTGACCTCCGGCACGAGCATCACCATGCAGCCGCCCGCCAACGCTGTGTCGGTCTCGCCCTTTTGAAGGCTCTGGCAGGCGAGATGGACGGACAACAGGCCGGAGGAGCAGGAACTGTCGAGCGTCACTGCCGGCCCGGTCAGTGCCAGGGCGTACGCGATCCTGCCCGAGGCCATGCTGGAGGCGTTGCCGGCGAAACCGTAGGGACCTTCCAAGTTCCCCGTGTCATGGCCTATCAGGGCGTAGTCGTCGTGGGCCTGCCCCAGGAAAACGCCAGTCCTGTGACCCGCGAGGGTCGAAGGCGGCAGACCGGACGACTCCACCGCCTCCCAGGAGGTCTCCAGCAGCAGCCGGTGCTGCGGGTCCATCGCGCGCGCTTCGCGGTCCCCGAGACCGAAGAACGCCGAGTCGAAGCCCCCGACGTCGTCGAGGAAGCCGCCCCAGCGGGACACCGAGGCACCGGCGGCACCCACTTCCGGCGCGTAGTGCTCCTCCACGTCCCAACGGTCTGCGGGTATCTCCGTGATGGCGTCCTCACCGCGCAGCAGTGCCTGCCAGAGCCTGGCGGGGGAGTCGACACCGCCGGGGAGCCGGCAGCCGATACCCAGGACGGCGACGTCAGTCGAGCTCATCAAGTTCCCCTTTCGACAGTGTGCAAGGCCCGCAACACACACGGTTCGTGGCCGTGACCGGGCCCCGGCCGTCACTCGGCAATTTCCGTGCGGTAGCTCCAGTCGTAGCGCCGGAGCGGTATGCCGTCCTTGTCCCTGCCGAGCTCCGCGACGAAGAAGAAGTGTTCGTAACCCCCGCGGAAGTCCACTCGTAGGTGCTCCTCGGAGTTATGGGAATCCCTGAGCTGTTGGCGGGTTTTTCCGGGAAGTTCGGACGGTCCTCCTTCGAGGAGAACCCTGACCAGATACATGAACCAGACTCCCTACGAGCGTGTCCCGGCACGCGGGTCGGGACCGCCCCGGCCCGGCCGGAGCAGTTTCTGCCGTGCGCTTCTCTCTCTTTGATACGGCAGGCGCCGCGGGGGAGTCAGCGCACGGCCTTCGTGGACCCGTGAACAAGTTGAACGCCACGGCGTGCCGGTCGGGACGGTGCACGGGCCGCACGTGGCGGTACGTCGCGTGCCGTGCGCGGGGGCCGCGTCAGGTACGACGCGCCTGAGAGGGTGAATGTGCGCCCGCGTGCGGAGGACTCAGGAGCTCAACAGCTCGGGTGGGTTATGTTACTGATCATGCAAGATCCCTTTGATGCAGCGCTGGATTTCCTTCCCGTTTCCAGCACGCTGCCGAAGCGTGAGTTCCCTGTCGATGAGCAGGGAACCTCCCCCGACAACCGGATCGGATTCTCCGGTGAGTCTCCGACCGGCGGGTGCGCGGCCGAGGAGGACGGAAACAGCACGATGACGCCTGCGGACCCGTAGTTTCCGTTTCGGGCCCTCAGGCGTCATCGTCCCCGCTTGGAATATGCAACCGTACTCACGCCGTAGCATCTTTTCCCGGTGCAGTGACGCCTGTTCCGATTTCCGGCTCACAAGACGGTTCTGGCGAGCGGGAATTGCGTCGAGAACTCCCGCAGCACGACGCTCTTTCGAAGCATGTGCCTTCACCGGCGGCCGTGGTTTGACGCTCCCGAGGTGAGCGAAGGACGGGTGGGGGAGTCGTGTGTGCGGAGTCGTCGCGCTGTCAGGACGCGGCCGTGCCGTCCCAGCCCGTGGTGTGCAACCAGTCCCGGAAGGTGGCCAGTCGCGGGTGCAGCGTGCGCAGGGCGGGCAGGTCCCGGTCGCGGGTGAGGAGGTCGCGGTCCTGGAAGAAGGCGAACATCGCCGCCAGGTCGTGGCCGACCTCGGGGAAGGAGCGGCCGAACTCGTCGAGGTCCACCGCCTCGTAGGCGCTCGGCACACCGGTCACCTCCTCGAAGACCGCCGCGATCCGGTCACCGGTGAGGGCGTCGGCGGCGACACGCAGCGTCCGGCCGGCCCAGTCGTCCCAGTGGTCGAGCTGGTGGCGGGCGAAGTACGCGATGTCGTCGAGCGCGATCAGCGGCCAGCGGCCGGCCTCGCCCAGCGGCAGGGCGAAGACGAGGCCGTCACGCCCGTCGGGCAGCCGGGCCGGCCGCGGGGCCAGATCGTGGAGGTTCTCGAAGTACGGCGCGGTCACCAGGACGGCGACGTGCCGCGAGTACCAGCCGTCCGTCTCCTGCCGCATGGCCTCCTCGGAGCGCTCCAACGCGATGTGCGCCTCCACGGCGGCCTTCGCGTCGTAGTGCGGGACCGGGACGCGTCCGTCGGTGAGGACGGCGGCGTTGTCCAGCGACGACCAGACGAACCGGTCCACCCCGGCCTGCCGTGCCGCGCGCAGCGCCCGCAGTCCCTGCGCGTACTCCTGCCGCGGGCGGGCGGTGGCGAAGAAGTCGGTGTTGCAGAAGACCTCGTCGGCACCTCGGCAGGCGGCCGCCAGCGACTGCTCGTCGTCCAGGTCGCCACGGACCGGCCGCACGTCCCCGGACACGTTCTCGACCAGGGCACGCGCACGGTCCGAGGACGGGTCGCGGGTCAGCACCCGCACGACGGTGCCGGGCCGCGCGGCGAGGGCACGCACCACGCGGCTCCCCATGCTCCCGGTGCCTCCGATCACGAGCGCCGTCGTCGTCACCGTGCCACCTCCAGCACGAGCTTGCCGCGGGTGCGGTTGGTCTCGCCCAACCGGTGGGCCTCGCCTGCCTGTTCCAGGCCGAAGCTGCGCTCGACCTCGACCCGGACCGCTCCCGAGTCGACCAGGCCGGCGACGGCCGTCAGCGCGGCGGCGTCTGGCTCGACCAGCAGCGGGCTGGTGCGTACGTCGGCCTCTCCGGCCGCGGCGGCCAGCGCGTCGGAGACACCGCTCGGGACGGAGACGATCAGGCCGCCGGGCCGGGTCACCGCCACGGACCGGACATCGGTCCCGTCCGCCGCGCCGACCAGGTCGAGGACGACGTCCACCGCGCCGGTGGCCTCCTCGAACCGCCGGCTGGTGTAGTCGATCGTCTCGTCCGCGCCCAGTTCCCTCAGCCAGGTGTGCCGGTGCCCACGGGCGGTCGCTACCACCTCGGCGCCCAGGTGCTTGGCGATCTGCACCGCCAAGTGCCCCACGCCGCCCGCCGCGGCATGTATCAGCACCCGCTGCCCGCCGGTGACGTGCGCCGTGTCCACCAGGGCCTGCCAGGCGGTGAGCGCCGCGAGCGGCAGAGCCGCGGCCTCGGCGTGGGAGAGCGAGGCCGGCTTGCGGGCGAACTGGCGCGACGGCGCCGTGACGAACTCGGCGTAGCCGCCGGCCGGGCGCGGGAACCACGGCATGGCACAGACCTCGTCGCCGGGCGCGAGCGTGGTGACCCCGAAGCCGACCTCCTCGACGACGCCGGAGACGTCCCAGCCGAGGGTCAGCGGCAGCGTCTGCAACCCTGCCATGCCGTGGCCCGCACGGGTCTTCCAGTCCACCGGGTTGATCCCGGCGGCGTGCACGCGCACCAGCACCTCGGTCGGCAGCGGCTCGGGGCGCGCGACCCGCTCGACGGCCAGCACCTCCGGCCCGCCGAACTCCTTGATGGTGACCGCGCGCATGGTCTGCTCGCTCATATGTCCTCGCTCGATCCGCTGTGCACGTTCCTTCGCCCGGGAGCGGGTCCCGGGCACGTGCTTCAGCCTCGCCGACGATCCGGGGCTGTGTGAGTGGCCGGGCAGCCACCTGTCGTACCATTCCGGCCATGCCGCACCGCGTAGCCGTTCTCGCCCTCGACGGGGTCATGCCGATGGACCTGGGCATTCCGGCCCGGGTGCTGAACGAGGCCCTCGACCCGGCCGGGGCACGGCTCTACTCCGTGACGACCTGCTCGCTCGGCGGACGGCCGGTCCGCACCAACGAGGGCTTCCGGATCGTCGTCGACGAGGACGAGTCGCTCCTCGACGACGCGGACACCGTGGTGATCGCCACCCAGGAACCCGGCGAACACCTGCTGGCCACCGGGGAGTTGCCCACCCCGCTCGCCGCCGCCTTCGACCGGATCGGCCCCGGCACCCGCATCGTCAGCCTGTGCACCTCGTCGTTCCTGCTCGCCGCTGCCGGCCTGCTGGACGGACTGCGGGCCACCACCCACTGGGCACTGTGCGAGCGGTTCACCCGGCTGTTCCCGGACGTCGAGGTCGACCCGGACGTGCTGTTCGTCGACAACGGCCGCATCCTGACCGCCGCGGGCGGAGCGGCCGGCCTCGACCTGTTCGTGCACCTCGTCCGCAGCGACCACGGCACAGCCGTGGCCACCTCGGCGGCGCGGCGCTGCGTGGTCGCCCCCTGGCGCGAGGGCGGACAGGCCCAGTTCATCGAACACCCGGTGCCCGAGGAAGCCGGCCGCTCCACCTCGGCCACCCGCCAGTGGGCACTGACCCGGCTGGCCGAGCCGCTCACGCTGCGGGACCTGGCCCGCCATGCCCACATGAGCGAGCGCACGTTCACCCGGCGATTCCGTGCCGAGGTGGGCACCAGCCCCCTGCAATGGCTGTTGCAGAGCCGGCTCACCCAGGCGCGCACCATGCTGGAGTCCAGCGATCTGACCGTCGCGCGGATCGCCACACTCTGCGGCTTCGGCGACCCCGTGGCCCTCCGCAAACACTTCCACAACCACCTCGGCCTCTCCCCCCAGACCTACCGCCGCACCCACCGGGGCCCCGAAGGGGCGGGGGTGGACGCCGCTGCTGCGGGCACCCGCTAGCCGAACCACCGGCCGAGGGCCTCGTCGAGGGGTTGCTCGTCCGTGTCGGTCCAGGCGATGTAGCCGTCGGGGCGGACGAGGAGGGCTGTGGTGTCGGCGGTGTCCTCGGTGGTTGAGGCGAGGACCTGGCGTACGCGGTCGGAGTGCCTGCCGAGCTGCCTCGTTCTGCCGTCGAGGCAGAGGAGCAGGCCCTGGCCCGTGTGGAGGAGGTCGCTGGCGCGGGTGGGGCGGTCGTCGACGGTGAGGTCGTAGTCGGTGAGGCGGGGGCCGAGGCCGGGGTAGCGGAGGTCGAGTCCGGACATCATGCCGGCGATGTAGCGGTTGGCGTCGGGCAGGCGCAGCAGTTCCGTCATCAGCTCGCGGACCGCGGCGGCGTCCTCGTCGCGCCCGGGGTTGGTGATCAGGCTCTGGGCCCGGGTGTGCCGGAGCACGCGCGCGGCCACGGGGTGCCGTTCGTCGTGGTAGCTGTCCAACAGGCCCGCGGGGGCCCAGCCGTTGAGGGCGGCGGCGAGCTTCCAGCCGAGGTTGACGGCGTCCTGTATGCCCAGGTTCACTCCCTGGCCGCCGATCGGCATATGGATGTGCGCGGCGTCGCCCGCGAAGAACACCCGGTTCTCGCGGTAGCGCTCGACCTGGCGTTCGGCGTCGCTGAACCGGGACGCGGCCCGCAGCGCGCCCAGTTCGGTGCCGGGCCCGTACACGGCGTGGAGCGCCTCGCTGACCTCGTCGGCGGTGACCGGTGCCCGGCGTCCCGGCCCGTCGCCCGTCAGCTTGCCGAAGAGCATGCGGTACAGGCCGTCGTCCAACGGGTGCAGGATGGCGAAGAAGCCGCCCGCGGTGCGCGGGTACCGGCTGAAGTGCCCCTGTGCGGTGGGGACGGCGTCGGACCGGGACGCGAGGGTGAGGTCGGCGGCCACCGCGGACATCCGGCCCGCTCTGCCCGGGAAGGGTACGCCCAGCAGGGAGCGGACCGCGCTGTGCGCGCCGTCGCAGGCGACCAGGTAGTCGCCGTGGACGTCCCCGGCCCGTACGCCGTCCGCGTCCTGTTCGACCTCCGTGACCTCGTGGCCGCGCAGCACCGGCACACCTCTGCCGACGAGCAGCCGTTCCAGATGGGCCTCCAGGCGCGCCTGCGGGAGCTTGACCAGGTGCGGGTGGCGGGTGCGCCAGGGGCGGCAGTCCAACTCGACGGGGAGCATGGCGAAGTGGCCGCCGATCGGGTCGGAGGGCTGTGCGTCGTCGAGCAGCGGGTCCAGGAGGCCGCGCAGATCGAGCACTTCGGCCGTGCGGGGTTGCAGACCGCCGGCGCGGGACTGGATGCCGCGCTCGCGCTGCTTTTCGAGGACCACGACCGACACCCCGGCCAGGGTCAGTTCGTGGGCCAGCATCAGCCCGGTCGGTCCGGCGCCCACCACGATCACCTGGGTACGCATGGCACTTCTCCTCATCTGCATCGAGTGCTGCACCGAGTGCAAAAGTGCACTCAGTCTATATGCGGGTAGACTGCGTGCATGACGGAACGGACGGGCCTGCGGCAGCTCAAGAAGGAACGGACGCGGGAGGCCATCGCCGGGGCGGCGATCCGCCTGTTCCTGGCGAAGGGGTTCGACCAGGTCTCGATCACGGAGATCGCCGCCGCCGCGGAGGTCTCCCGGCGGACCCTGTTCGCCTACTTCCCGACGAAGGAGGACCTCGCGCTGTACCGGTTCGCCGACCACGAGAGCGAGGCCGCCCGTATCGTGCGCGCCCGCCCGGCCGGCCAGGACCCGCTGGAGGCCCTCCGGGAAGCGCTGTTGGCGGCCCTGGAGCGACGGGACCCCAACACCGGGTTGAACGACGTCCCGGAGACCCGGGCGTTCTTCCGGATGATCATCGACACCGAGAGCCTGGCCGCGCGGCTGACCCGGTATCTCGCACGGGGCGTCGACGCGCTCGCCGAGGCGCTGCGGGAGGCCGGAGCCGACCCGCTGGAAGCGCGTCTGAGGGCGGCGCAAGTGCTCGCCGTGCAGCACGAGTTGGCCTTCATGAATCACAGCGCTCTGCTGGCCGGCTCGTCCGCCGACGACCGCTACCCCGAGGCCGTCCGGGCCGCCGAGCGCGCCTTCGCCCTGCTGCGCCACGGGACGGCGGCCGGGCGCTAGGGACGCCTGGCCGCACGGACCCGGAGGGCTGCCGGGTGCGGCGCAGGGTCAGCGGTCGGCGCGGGGTGTGGTGCGGGCCGCGCCGGTGTCGAGCAGGGTGTGCACCACCGCGTCGATCAGGCTGTCGGTCCGGTCGGGGGTGAGCGCTCCGAGCCGTCCGCCCAGGAGCAGAACGCTCAGCCCGTGCACGAGGGCCCATACGCCGATCTTGAGTGACTCGCCCGCCTCCGGGGGGACGAAGGCGGCGAGGTGGGTGGCCACGACGCTCTGTGCCGCGTCGGACGCGGAGACCACCTCGGGGTGGCCGATGCACGGGTGCCCGAACATCAGGTGGAAGAGCCCGGGGTGTTCGAGGGCGTAGTGGACGGTGGCGCGTGCCATGGCCGCCGTCGTCTCCGCCAGTTCCGCCCCGTCCGCCCCGTCCGCCCCCGGTGCGGCGGGGTGCGCGACGGCGTCCGTCAGGCGCGCGGCGAGTTCGGTGAACCCGTGGGCGGCCAGCGCGGCGAGCAGCGCGTCCTTGTCCCGGTAGTGGCGGTAGGGGGCGTTGGGGGAGACCCCGGCGTGCCGGGCGACCGCGCGCAGGGACAGGGCGTCCACGCCCTCGGCGTCCAGGAGTTGCAGGGCTGACTGCTGTAGGGCGGCACGCAGATCGCCGTGGTGGTAGCTGCGCCGGTCCGATGTTGACACTGCCCACTTCCTTGGCATTGGATGTTGACGTTGCACACATTGTGGCGCGGTCCGCGCCGCATGGCCCCACCGGGGAGGAGCTTGTCTTGACCGGTCTTGGTGAACCGCTCGTTCTGGACTGTGGTCTGAGTCTGCCCAACAGGCTGGTGAAGGCGGCGATGGAGGAGAATCTGGCCGTCGCCGGGCAGCTGCCCGGCGAGCGGATCACGCGGCTGTACCGGCGGTGGGCGCACGGCGGCGCGGGCCTGCTGATCACCGGGCACGTCATGGTCGACGGCCGGGCGCTCGCCGACCCCTCCGATGTCGTCCTGGAGGACGGCACACCGCTGGAGCCGTTCGTCCGCTGGGCCGACGCGGCACGCAGCGGGGGCGGGCGGGTGCTGATGCAGATCAACCACCCCGGCCGCGTGGTGAGTTCGGACATGCCGGGTCTCGCGCTGTCGGCCTCCGACGTGTCCGTCGACGCCGGGCGGTACTCACGTCTGTACGCGCGGCCCGAGCCGATGTCCGAGGACGCCGTACGGGAGGTCGTCTCCCGCTTCGCCAGGACGGCCGCCCTGGCCGCCGACGCGGGCTTCCACGGCGTCGAGATCCACGCCGCGCACGGCTATCTGCTCGCGCAGTTCCTCTCCCCGCTCACCAACCGGCGGACGGACCGCTGGGGCGGCAGCCTGGACAACCGGGCCCGGATGCTTCTCGACGTGGTGCACGCCGTGCGCGCCGCGGTGCCGGACGGGTTCGCGGTGGCCGTCAAGCTCAACACGGCCGACTTCCAGCGCGGCGGGTTCGACGAGGGGGACGCCGCCCAGGTCGTGGCCATGCTCGCCTCGGCCGGCTGCGACATGGTCGAACTCTCCGGCGGCTCCGTCGAAAGCCTCGCGACCCACGGGCATCCCGCGGACGGCCGGACGCTCGCACGCGAGGCGTACTTCCTGGAGCTGGCCGCCGACCTCCTGCGTACGGCGCCCCTGCCGCTCATGGTGACGGGCGGGATCCGCCGGGCCGCGACCGCGCGACGCGTCCTCGACCAGGGGGGAGCGCTGGTCGGCATGGCGACGGCCCTGGCCAACGACCCCGATCTGCCGGGGCGTTGGCTGCGCGGTGAGCAGGCGGACGTCGCGCCGCGACAGGCGCAGTGGAAGGACAAGGCGCTCGCCGCCGCGGCAACCCAGGCCGTGGCGCGCCGGCAGCTCGCCCGTCTCGGCGCCGGGTGCTCCACGGGGCGGTCCCCGTCCGCCGTCACCTCCCTGCTGGGGGAGCGGCTCCACCGCCGTCGGGCGCTGCGGCGCTACCGCCGTTGGCACGCCGAGCGGAGCCGTGTTCTGTGAGGTCCGCGGGCGCTCGGGTCCTTCGGATGCTCAGCGGGGGAGGGGACCCTCGGCGGTCAGGGGGTGGGTGGCCAGGGCGGTGACCTCGATGTCGGCGTAGGGCCGGATCGGCAGGCTGTCGAGGGCCTCCTCCAGGGCGTCCGCGTCGTCGGCGCTCCACAGCCCGATGTTGGCGCGCTTGCCGGGCAGTCGCCACAGCCGCCGCAGGACGCCCTCGGCCATCAGCTCGCGGCCCCGGTGGCGCTCGCGCCGGACGAGGTCCGCGTGGTCGTCGGCGGGCAGGTCGTGGACGCGGCTGGTGTCGATGCGCACCAGGAAGTCCATGGCGGTCTCCGTTCCCTTTGATCGATGTTCGTCGATCATCGATATTACGGGCGAGCCGCTCCCGACTCAACATCCGCACCCCGGGGAGCCGAGCCGCACCCGGGGTGCGGGTACGCGGCGACCCGACACCCGCTACTTCGTGTAGGCGTCCTCGATGTGCTGCTGCACCTTCGCGGTCAGGGCGTCCAGCCGCGGGGAGAAGCGGCACGAGGGCGGCTCGGGGGAGTGGATGCCGCGCGCTGCCGGATCGAGCGCCGCCACCTCCGCGGCGCACCGGCGCCGCGCGTCGGCCAGATCCTCCCTCGGGTGCACCCGCCGGCCTTCGTGCATCAGGGTCCGCAGCAGGGGACGGCCGGGCCCGGGTGGCTCCTCGTCGGCCAACGTCACCAGATCCCCGCCGGCTTCGGAGCGGTGGACCTGTTTGCGGCCCGGGGCCGTCACCTTCTTCGTCGAGAGCTTCATGACGGGGCGGCCGTCGTACTCGACCAGTTTGTAGGCCGAGTTCAGATAGGGGGCGTCGGCGGACACCCCCACCTTCGTACCGACGGCGAAGACATCGACGGGGGCCCGGCGTCTTCTCAGCTCGTCCACGGCGTATTCGTCCAGCCCGCCGCTCACCACGATCCGGACGTCGGCGAGCCCGGCGGAATCCAGGATCCGACGGGCCCGGACCGCCTCTTCGGCGAGGTCGCCGCTGTCGATCCGGATCGCCGACCCGGGGCGGTCGAGGGACCGCAGGACGCGCGCCGCTGTTCCGACGCCTCCGGCGGTGTCGTAGGTGTCGACGAGCAGCGTCACCGGACCGGGGTGGGCCTCCGCGAAGGCGCGGAAGGCGCGCTCCTCCGGGCCGAACGCCTCGATGTAGGAGTGGGCCATGGTGCCCGTCGCCGGAATGTCCCAGGCAGCGGCCGCTTCCACGTTGCTCGTCGCCGAGAACCCGGTCAGCCGTCCCACGCGGGCCGCGTGGAAAGCAGCCCGGGTGCTGTGGGTGCGGCGCAGCGAGAAGTCGACGACGGGCGTGCCGTCGGCGGCGAGCACGCTGCGCACCGCCTTCGACGCCAGGGAGGTCTGGTAGCTGATCTCGTTGAGCACGAAGCTCTCCACGAGTTGGGCCTCGGGCAGCGGCGCCGTGACCTCCACCAGGGGCTCGCCCGGCAGCACGACCGTTCCTTCGGGGACGGCGCGCACCTCACCGGTGAACGACAGCCCGGCCAGCGGGGCGACGTCCCGCGGCGGGTGCCCCAGGGCGGCGGCGAAGTCGGCCAGATCCCGCTCCGTGGTGTGCAGGCCGGCCAGATGGTCGAGGACGTCCTCGATGCCGGCGGCCACCAGGAAGCCGCGGTCGGCGGGCAGACGCCGGACGAAGAGGTCGAAGGTCGCCGGTGCCGTCATCCCCTCCCGCAGGTAGGACATGGCCATGGTGACCTCGTAGAGGTCGGCCGTCGTCGCGCCGGGCATCACCACTCTCCTCCGCACGGGCCGGACCGGCTCGGCGCGCGGTCCGCTGCGCGCGCCCGGACCTGCTGGGCCGCGCCACGCCGTCGCCGCATACGCGGCCTTCCGGCCCCCGGGGTACCCCTCGTCCCGCCGGCCGATGTGCCCCGCCGGCCCACGCGCCGGGAGAGGCGGTGGACGCAGGGGACGGGAACGGCGCCCTCTCCTGTGCGACGGGGCCGCGCCGAACGGTCAGGGCGGCAGCGGCATCCTGCGCGTCCGGCCGGGCCACACCGTGTGCGGCCGGCCGCGCAGCAGGACCCGCAGCGGCGTGCGTTCCGCCGCGGGGAGGCCGACCTCCACCGCGTCGCTGCTCAGGCGCACGGAGATGTCCCGGTGGTGCCGGATACGCAGGGTGAAGCGGTAGGTGTACAGCTCGGGAAGCGGGGCCGGATCGAGGTGGAGGGCGCCGTCCCTCACCTCCAGCCCGGTCAGTCCGCGCTGGACGAGGTCCAGGGTGCCTGCCATCGCCCCGAGGTGGATGCCTTCCGCCGTGGTGCCTCCCTGGACGTCCGCCACGTCGCCCAGCAGGGCCTCCCGCATGTGCTGCCACGCCTGCGGCCGCCGCTCCCGGGCGAGGATCCAGCCGTGCACCAGGGCGCTGAGCGTCGAGCCGTGGCTGGTGCGTGCCAGGTAGTACTCGACGGTGCGCCGCCACACCTCGTCGTCGATCCGGTACCCGAGGTGCGCGAAGATCTCCGACAGCCGGGCCGGCGGGAAGAGATAGCCCAGCATGAGGACGTCGGCCTGCTTGGAAGCCTGGTAGCGGTTCACACTGTCGCCCTCGGCTTCCAGGATCCGGTCCAGCCGGCGGATGTCCCCGTAACGCGCCCGGTACGCCGTCCAGTTCAGCTCCTCCAGCGTGCAGTAGCCGTCGAACTGGCAGATGACCCCCTCGTGGAAGGGGACCAGCAGGCGTCTCGACACCTCGTCCCAGCGGGCGGTTTCGTCCCTGCCGAGCCGCAGGGCGTCGAAGAGCCGGTCCCTGCGGGGGCGGGGCAGGCGAGCGGCGAGTTCCACGGCGCGGCTGAGGACCCAGGAAGCGGTCACGTTGGTGTACGTGTTGTCGTCGACGCCCGCCCGTTCGCTCCCCGGATACCCGTCGTGGTACTCGTCGGGGCCGACCACGCCCCGGATGCGGTACCTGCCCACCGCCTCGTCGAACCGGGCCAGCCCGGACCAGAACTGCGCGATGCCCAGCAGCATTTCGGCGCCGTCGCCGAACAGGAACTCCCGGTCGCCGGTGGCTTCCGCGTAGCGCCAGATGTTGTAGGCGATCGCCGAACCCACGTGGCGCTGGAGGTGGGAACGGTCCGGGAGCCACCGGCCGGATGCCGGGTTGAGGTGCAGGGTCTGCGTCGCCTCCCGGCCGTCGCTGCCGCTCTGCCACGGATACATGGCGCCCACCAGCCCCGCCTCCCGGGCGGCACGGCGGGCAGCGGGCAGCCGGCGGTGCCGGTAGGTCAACAGCGCGCGGGAGACCTCCGGCAGGTGCAGATCGAGGAACGGCAGGACGAACAGCTCGTCCCAGAAGACATGGCCCCGGTACGCCTCACCGTGCAGCCCCCTGGCCGGGACGCCCACGTCCAGGGCCGCGGTGTGCGGGGAGAGGGTCTGTAGGACGTGGAAGAGATGCAGCCGCAGGATGCGTCCCGTCGGGCCGGGCACGGTCAACTCGGCGCGCTCCCAGATGCGATGCCAGGCGCGCCGGTGCGCGTCGAGCACCTCGTCGAGGCCCGGTGCGTGCGCCGCCTGGTCGAGGGCGGCACGCAGCGGATCGCGGGGCTCCCCGTCCCCGGCGGTGTGCAGCACGGCGAGCTTGTCGACGGTCACGTCCACGCCCGCCGCCAGCTCCAGGACGAAACGGTGCCCCGGCCGGTGGCCCGACGTGCGGGCCGTCGGCCTCGACGAGAGCGGCGGCGGGGTGCGCGTCCGGGAGGCGAGCGCGACGGCGATCCCGGAGGTGCGGGTGCGGCAGCTCACCCAGGCGCCGTCCGCCGCCGAGGTGCCCGTGCGCACGGCCGTCAGATGCTCGCCGTCCAGCTCCCGGTAGCGCTCCACCCCGCTGTTGGTCACCTCGGCGTCCAGCGCCGACTCCACCTCCAGCCGGCCCGACCAGCCCAGAGCGGTGAAGGTGGTGCGCAGCGCCGCCAGGTGCGGGTCCGCCATGCTCACCCAGCGGGTCTGTTCCACGCGCAGCCGCCGGCCCGGGCCGCACTGCCAGGTGAAGGCGCGCACGAGTACGCCGTCCCGCAGGGCGAGTTCCTGGGTGTACTCCACGAGCCCCGGCAACTCGGGCGACCACCACGGCGAGGCGCCGCGCTCGTCGTGCATCCGGAACCGGAGCGGAAGCCAGTTGGGCAGGTTGACCAGGTCCTCGTTCTCGACGCTGCGGCCCGCCACCGTGCTGGTGAGCCGGTCGTAGCATCCCGCCGCGTAGGTGCCGGGGTAGTGGTGGTCGCCGGCTGTCGCCTCCGGAGCGGCGCCCCGCGTGGCGAAGAAGCCGTTCCCCAGGGTGCACAGGGCCTCCCGCAGGCGTTCCTCCGCGGGCGCGTACCCCTGGTACACCCACCGCCACGTGCCGTCCTCACCGCCGTCCAGCCGCTGTCCGCCGTGCGGTTCGCCGTGCCCTCCCGTGTGCGGTTCGTCGTGTGTTCCGGTCTGTGTTCCGTCGGGTGTTCCGTCGGGCGTTCCGTCGCCGGGGCGGGGCTCCGGCTCGGCGGTGCCGGAGCGCTGGCGGTGGCGGGGTTCGCCGGTGTGGCCCTCACCCATGCGGTACCACCGCCACCGGGGTCCCGGCGCTGTGCGGCCGTGCCGGTGCCGGGCGCGCAGCCCCGGCCGTCGGTCCGTGGCGGTCCCGCCACGGTGCGTGTACGGACGCCGGCGCCCGGCGGTGAGCGCCCGTGACGTGCTGCGACCAGTTCTGCGACCGCTTCCGCGCCCACCGCGCTGCTGCCGCGCGCTCCTGGGCGCCGTCCGGATCGACGGCGAGCGTCCGCGCCATGCCTGCCTCCTCCGCACACGGGTCCGGCGGGGAGCCGGTTCCTCCAGGCTGACGCGGAAACGCCGCTGTGTCGATTTGTCCCTCTGTCTCCCTGCTGTTGCTGTCTCCCTGCTGTTGTGGGTGTCCGTCGTGTGGTGTCGTGCGGCCCGTTGCGAGTACGGCGGCGCGCTACGGGTGCTGCGTCGTCGCCCTGGCCGTATGGGCTGTCCCGGCCGCCGCGGTGGTCCCGGTGGTCCCGGTGGTCCCGGTGGTCAGGTCAGTTGCGGTACCCCGGCCGTCCCCGGGTCATCTCGTCTCGCGGGCACGCGAGCCGGGGCGGCTCACGAGGCGTTCGCGTAGCGCCACGGCCGCCGCCATGGTGCGGTTGTGGCAGTTGAGCTTGCTCAGCACGTTCGCCACCAGCCGTTTCGCGCCGTGCTGCGAGATGGCCAGGCGACGGGCGATCTGCTTGTTCGACAGCCCCTCGACCAGCAGTTCCAGGGTCTGTAGCTCGCGCGGGGTGAGCGTCGTCCGGCCCTGGGGTGACAGGGCGGAGGACTCCTCACGGCGGGCCCGGGTCAGCAGCCTGTTGGCGAACACGGGCGGCAGGTGCACGGAACCGGCGGCCACCTTGCTGAGGGCCGTGTTGAGTTCGTCGGGAGTCAGCTCCGCCAGCAGGAGAAATCCCTGTGCGGGGACCTGAATCGCCAGGTCGAGTTCCTCGCGGTCGGTGGAACTCACTAACAGCAGTACGGAGATGCTGTCGTTCCTGCACTTCTCCGTGAGTTCCTTGAGGTCGTCGACGAAGTGTCCGTCGAATTCGGCGATGACGAAGTCCACCGGGTACTCACCGGACACGGCGGTGCCCGGCGTGACCCGGTGACGCAGCGGCTGGAAATCGGATGCGAGGTCGAGCATGCTGAACAGGCCGAGCCGGACGATTTCGCTCTCGGTGGCGACCGCCACGGTCTGCGGCTGACGCTCCGTGCTGTGCTGTCGATGGCCGTTCTGCTGAAATGCTTCGTGCAGCAAAGCTCCCCCTTCGAAGGTCAAGTGCCCATGATCTCGGTGGTCTGTGATCTTCAGCGCCGGGCCGTGGCGCATCCCCCGTGGGCACGAAGCATGGAGATTGGCATCTTGCTCACCATCGCATCCGTTTTCCCCCGTGTCACGCCACTCTTCACATGCTGATCGAAGGGACGAGCCGGTACGAGTCGGAACCCGTGCCCGGGTCCCCGGACGGCCGCGCGCGCCGCCGGTGTGGGCTGCCCGATCGGCTACCCCCGGCGGGGAGATGGGCCACGCCCGTGTGGAGAGGTGCAAGCGGGTCGTGCGGGGCTGCAAGGCGTTGCCGGGGCGGCCGAGAATCCCAGACAGGGGCGCGGGGCGGGCAAGTCGACCGGTTCTTCCGGTAATTGTCTTGGCAAGAGAGGAAAAGCCGGACACGCTTTCCTCGCCGAGTTCCGCCCCCGACGACTTCCGCACGTCGGAGCGGATCCGGACGTGCGGGGAGCGCCAGCGGGCCGGCGGCGACACGGGGGAGCTGAAGGCACGTGCACCACGGGGTGGTTCGCGGACACATGTGCGGGCGGGGCCGCCCGTCGGGGACGGCGCGGCCGTCCGCACCCGCCGTCGGATCGTCGACGTGCGCGCGAGACCGCTCCCGACGCCCGCGCCCGGGGCCGGTGCGCGACCGGTACGGGCCCCAAGGTCCGGTGGACACCACGCCGCGGAAATCGAGCACTTCGCGCTCGCGCGGAAAGCACACAACGGGGAGGCAGCACATGGGAAGGCCCGAAACAGTGATCGATCCGACGGAAGGGCCGGTGCAGCAATTTTCCATGGAGCTGAGAGAGCTGCGGCGAAAGGCGGGAAGCCCCACCTACCGGGAAATGTCCAAGCGGGTCCACTACTCGGTGGCGGCCCTTTCCGAGGCGGCACGGGGAACGCGCCGCCCCACCCTGGAGATCACCCGCGCTTTCGTGGAGGCGTGCGCGGGTGATGTCCCGCACTGGGAGGAGCGCTGGCGGAAACTCAACGCGGAACTCGGGATCGACGAGGAGGCGGGAGAGGCCGGCGAAGTCAGGGAGGGGGCCGTGCGCGCGGTGCGGTCGCGGGTGCCGCTGTCGGCGCCGCGCCAGGCGGTGCCGAATCGGGGAGTGCCGAAGCGGCAAGTGCCGAGGCAGGGAGTGCCGAGGCAGGCGGTGCCGGGCCGGGTGCAGGGGACGCGGCTGCCGGCGTGGCGGGAGGTGCGGACACGTGCCGGCGGCGGGCCCGCTGTCCGGTACGCGGCGACCGCCGCCTGCGCCGCCGCCTTCGTGGCCGGTGTCGTCATGGGCGGCCGAAACGCGGCCCGCCGGTGAGCCGGGCGCGGGGCACCGGCCGCACCGATGCCACGGGCCGGGACGAGGAGCCCGGCCGGACCGAGGACGCGGGCCGAACCCGGCCCGGGCGTACGGACGGCACGAGCGGTGGCGAGGACACCGGCCGTCCCGACGGCACCGGCCGGAACGAGAGCACCGGCCGAACCGGGCCCGGGCGTACGGGAAGCGCCGGCGGTCGCGGGGACACGGGCCTTGACGGGCCTGGCCGGACGGAGACCGGCAGGGGTGGCGAGGGCGTCGGTCGTGAGGACGGGGGGACGGGTGCGGGTGGAGTGCGGGGGCGGGTGCGGTGGGTGGTGGTGGGTGCCGGTGGGCTGCTGGGGCGGGAGATGACCGGGTTCCTGGGCGAACGCGGCGACGACGTCGTCGCACTGCCGCGCCGTGCACTGGACATCACCGACGCCGGGGCCTGCGCCGCGGTGATCCGGCGCGGCGACGTCGTCGTCAACGCCGCCGCCTGGACGGCTGCCGACGACGCCGAACTGGACGAGGACCGCGCCTTCACGGCCAACGCGTACGGCCCGGCGGTCCTCGCCCGTACCTGCGCGGCAGCGGGCGCGCGGCTCGTCCACGTGTCGACGGACTACGTGTTCCACGAGGCGCCGGGCGGTCCGCACGACGCCGCTCCCACCCCGTACGCCGAGGACGATCTGCCGCGTCCGAGGTCCGCGTACGGCCGTACCAAGGCGGCGGGGGAGTGGGCGGTCCAGGCACTGTGCCCGGACCATCTGATCGTGCGGACCGCGTGGCTGTACGGCAGATACGGCGCCTGCTTTCCGCTGAGCATCGCGCGGCGGCTGCGTGAGCACGGTGAAGTGCGGGTGGTCGACGACCAGTTCGGCCAGCCCACCTGGACGCGTGATGTGGCGCGGCTCGTCGTCGAGCTGGTGCTCGCCGCGGCGCCGTCGGGCACGTACCACGCGACCGCCGCCGGCTGGACGTCGTGGCACGCGTTCGCCCGTGCCGTCGCCGCCGCGGACGGCGCCGACCCCGCTCTGGTGCGCCCGGCGACCACCGCGGGGATCGGGCGCCGGGCGCCCCGGCCGGCGTTCTCCGCGCTCGGTCACGACGCCGTGCACCGGGTCGCCGCCGCCGGGGCGGACGTCGCCCCCATCGGGCCCTGGCAGGAACGCTGGTCGTACGCGTCCGCGCTGGTGCTCGGCGCGCTCGGCCCGGGCCCGGAACGGGCGGACGCCGCGCACTGACCGTCTGCCCGAGGACCGCCCGACGACCGCCCGACGACCGCCCGACGACCGTCCGAGGACCGTTCGACGACCGTTCGACGACCGGACACCGCACGGGGCCGTGGGCCCGTGCGGCCACCGACCGCACCAGGTGAGGAGCACACGCATGGCAACCGAGATACCCCCGCAGGTCAGGGACCTGTTGAAGAAGGCCGACCTGTTGCCGCCGACCGCGATCAGGATCGCCGCGACCCTGCGCATCGCCGACCACATCGCCGACGGCGTACGCGACGCGGCGGGCATCGCGGAGCGCGCCGGTGCCCAACGGGTGCCCATGGAGAGGTTGTTGCGCTATCTGGCCACCATCGACGTGCTGTGCGAGACCGACGATGGCGGGTACGACGTCACCGGGACCGGCGCCCTGCTGCGCTCCGGGGCCGGGCTGCGGGAGGCGCTCGACATCGACGGCCTCATGGGCCGCGGCGAGAGCGCCACGCCCTTCCTCCTGCACACGCTGCGCACGGGGAAGTCCGCGTACGCCGGGGTCCACGGCCGCGAGTACTGGGAGGACGTCAACGCCGAGCCGGTGTTCCGGGAGCAGTTGAAGGCCCTCGGCCACTCGGGGCTCGCCTGGGAGGGGGAGCGGATCGTCAAGGAGTACCCCTGGTCCGGCGTCGGGCACGTCGTCGACGTCGGCGGCAACAAGGGGCAGTTGCTCATCGCGCTGTTGAGCGAGTTCTCCCATCTGCGCGGCACCCTCGTCGAGTTGCCGAACCTGGTCGAGCTGGCCACCGAGGACTTCGCCCGCGCCGGGCTCCAGGACAGGTGCACCGCGGTCGTCGGCGACTTCTTCGCGGAACTGCCCGCGGGCGCCGATGTGTACGTCCTCTCGGGCGTCCTCGCCGACTGGGACGACGAGGACGCGGTACGGATCCTGCGCCGCTGCGCCGAGGCGTGCGGTACGCGCGGCAGGATCCTGCTGGCCGACATCGATCTGGTGCTCGACATGCCCGATCCCGCCGACCAGGCCGCGGCGGAACTGCGCACCATGGCCACCGTGCCGGGCATCGGCCGGGACGTCGACGGGGTGAAGGAACTGGCCGGGCGGGCCGGGCTCGACATCACGTGGCAGGGGGAGGCCAGCGCCATCCGGTCGCTGCTGGAGCTGACGCCGCGGACCGGCACCGCGCAGGCGGCACCGGACGGAGGGGCGTAGCACGGAGACGAGCCGCCCCGCCTGGCGTCGGCACCCGGCGCACGGACCGCTCGGTGCCGGCGCCCTGGCCGGTGCGGTGCCCGCCGGGTCAGTCCGGCAGCAGCGGCCGCCACCACTCGGGGTGGTCGCGGTACCACTCGACGGTGTCGGCCAGCCCGGCACGGAAGGGCACCCGGGGCCGGTGGCCCAGGGCGGCGAGCCGGCCGCCGTCCAGCGCGTACCGCAGGTCGTGCCCCGTGCGGTCGGCCACGTGCGCGATCCGCTCCGGGCCGGCGCCCAGCAACTCCAGCAGCAGCTTCGTCAGCGCACGGTTCGTCAGCCGGGTGTCGCCCGCGACGTGGTACACCTCGCCGGGTGCGCCGCGCTCGGCGACGAGGTGGACGGCCCGGCAGTGGTCGCTGACGTGGATCCACTCCCGGACGTTGCGCCCGTCCCCGTACAACGGCACCTGCCGTCCCCGCAGCAGGTTCGTCACGAACAGCGGGATCAGCTTCTCCGGGAACTGCCGCGGCCCGTAGGTGTTCGAGCAGCGCGTCACGCTGACGGGCAGGCCGTGCGTGCGGGCACAGGACAGGGCGACGAGGTCGCCGCCCGCCTTCGCCGCTGCGTACGGCGAGCTCGGTGCGACGGGCGCCGACTCGTCCCACGCGCCGTGCGCGATCGAGCCGTAGACCTCGTCGGTGGACACCTGCACCAGGCGCGGCACCCGGGCGTCGAGGCACGCCCGCGCCAGCGTCTCCACCCCGAGGGTGTTGCTGCGGACGAAGTCGCCGCCGTCCCGGATCGAGCGGTCCACATGGGTCTCCGCCGCGAAGTTGACCACCAGGTCCGTGCCGGCGACGAGCCCGCGCACCGGATCCGCGTCGCAGATGTCGCCCTCGACCACCGTGCAACGGCCGTCGCCGGACGGGAGGTTGGCGGGGTGCGCCGCGTAGGTGAACTTGTCCAGGACAGTGACCGCCGCGTCCGCCGCCGGTGCCGCCGCCCCCAGTTCGCCGTTCAGCAGCGCCCGCACGTAGCACGAGCCGATGAATCCGGCCCCGCCGGTGACGAGCACCCGGTAGGTCATATCCGCACCTTGCTGTGGTCGCCCAGCACCAGCGTGCGGCGCGGCGCCCCGCGGTCGCCGTCCGACGCGATCTCCGCACAGTGGCCGATGAGGGAGGACTCGATGCCGTGCGCGCCGGCGATGCTGGCGTGCGCGAGCACGATGGAGCGGCGCAGGCCGCTGCCGCGCAGCCGGCAGCCCTCCCCGATGGAGGTCCACGGTCCGATGGAGCAGTCCTCGATGAGGGTGCCGGCCGCGATGTCGACGGGCCCGGCGATGCGCGAGCGCCGTATCCGGGCGCCCGCGGCCACCCGGACGCCGCCGGTCAGCTCGCTCACCGCGTCGACGTCCCCGTGGACGGCGGTCTCGTCGCCCCTGCGGTCCAGCAGCCGGCCGTTGACCTCCAGGATGGACTCGACGTCGCCGGTGTCCTTCCAGTAGCCCTCCACCGTCGTGGACGCCACGGGGCGGCCCCGGTCGATCAGCCACTGGATGGCGTCGGTGATCTCCAACTCCCCGCGCCACGAGGGCTTGATCTCCGCGGCGGCCTCGTGCACGGCGGAGCTGAACAGATAGACGCCGACGAGCGCGAGATCGCTCGGCGGCTCCGCCGGCTTCTCCACGAGCCGGACGACCCGCCCGGCACGGACCTCCGCGACGCCGAACATCTCCGGATCGGGGACGGGCGTCAGCAGCACCAGCGCGTCGTGGACGGCCGGGTCGAAGGAGCGGACCAGTTCGGTGATGCCGCCCACCAGGAAGTTGTCGCCCAGGTACATGACGAACGGCTCGTCGCCCAGATAACCGCGTGCGATCCGCACCGCGTGCGCGAGGCCCAGCGGCGCCTCCTGCCGCAGATACGTCACCTGGAGACCGAACGCCGAACCGTCGCCCACCGCTTCCTCGATGGCCGGCGCGGTGTCGCCGACGACGAGGCCGACCTCGGTGATGCCCGCGTTCCGGATGGATTCCAGCCCGTAGAAGAGCACGGGTTTGTTGGCGACCGGGACGAGTTGTTTGGCCCGGGTGTGGGTGATCGGTCGGAGCCGGGTACCGCTGCCCCCTGCGAGAACGAGCGCTTTCACTGCACCACCTCGATGACCCTGGCGGCCGCACGGGAATTCCCGGCCGCCCAGGCGGTCATTCTCGGCCGCCCGCTGAATTGTCCGCAATCGCCTGCCGGGCCACCGTTGTCTGCGGATTGTGCGTGCGGTTGTCCGGGTGGCCCGGCGCTTGCAGATAACCCGGTGCTCGGGGAAGTTCGGCATGTGATCCTTCATGACGCCGTATCGACGGACTGGCTGAATGGCGCACTCGACGGAATTCGGCTCGCGCGCGATCTGCGTTCGGCGGCGGTCGGGGACCGGCAGATCGCGGACGATTCGCCGCACGAACTGAGCAAGAAACTCTCCGTCGCTCTGTACGAGGTGCTGCACGCCGGCATCGGTGAACGGTCCGCCGCGCCGCCGCTGCCCCGCCGCGACTCCGCGTGCGACCGGGCGCTGGCCCGGGCGGTGCCGCACCGCGAGGTGTCCGTGCGCGTGCGGGTCCTCACCGGGGACGTCGTGCCCGCGGCCGAGGCGGCACCGGCCGGCCTCGCCGGAACGCCGCGGGGGCCGGACGGCGCGGACGGCGAACGCCTCCTCGTGGAACGTGAGGGCGTCCGGGTGTGGGTGCCGTGTACGGCGCTCGCCGGCGGGCCCGCGTCCTGGCGGCCGGGCGCCGTCGTGCGGATGCGGGCCACGTCCCGGCGGCCGATGCTCTCCCCGGGTTTCTTCTTCGTCGAGGGCACCCGCAGGCCGCACCCCGGCGACCCGGGCCTGCGCGTCTATGTGCACCTGGAGGACTTCGACTCCGCGACCGCCGTCTGGGAGGCCGTGCTCGCCGATCTGGAGGCCGCCGGCGCCGCCTACCGCGCCAAGGTCATCTCCACCCGCACCGGCTATCCGCGCTTCGACGCGCTCGTGCTGTACCTGGGCCGCGACTCCTGGCACCTGCATCCGAGGATCGCCCGCCTGGCCGGGGACATGCCGGGCGTGGGCGACGCCACCTCGGTGTTCGCCCGCCGGCTGCGCCCCGGGGTCGCCCTGGCCTGGGAGCCGTCCGACCCCCGCACCGGCATGCGCGGGCTGAGCTTCGGCCAGCACCGGGCCTCCGCCGTCGCACACGGCCTGGTCCGCTCCGTACGCGAGGGCGCACCCGCGGGTCAGGCCGTCCGCGAGGCGCTGCTGGAGGCCAACATCGACCCGGACCGGCCCGCCAGGAACTGCGACAGCCCCGACCCGGCAGCGCGCGGCGAGTGAGGACGGCACCCGATGAACGGCAACACGCCAGACACCCGACGCCCGGGCACGGCGCCCGAGTACGTCACGCTCCGCGCGGCCCGGCGGACGGCCGGGGAATCCCGGATCGACGTCGTCTGCCCCACCCACAACAGGTCCACCCGGATCCGGCCGACCGTCGACAGCGTGCTCGCCCAGTCCGTCGGCGACTGGCGCCTCGTCGTCGTCTCCGACGGCTCGACCGACGACACCGAGGACGTGGTGCGCGCCTACGACGATCCGCGGATCGCCCTGCTCCGCTGCCCGCCCCACGGCCACCCGGGCGGCCCGCGCAACATCGGACTGCACCACGCCGGCGCGCCGTTCGCCGCGTACATCGACCACGACGACACCTGGCGGCCCGACCATCTCGCGGTGCTGCTGGAGATGCTGGAATCCGGGGCGCAGGCGGCGGCCACGGGCTGCCGGCGGCTCACCCCGGAGGGCGGTGTCGAGGACGTCGGGGCCGTCGACATGGTGTGGCACCCGGAGATCCAGGCGCTCGCCGGGCTCAACGAGCCGTCCCGGGTGGGGCACGTACGCGAACTGGTGCCCCGGGTGGGCGGCTGGACGCAGGCCGACCACGGGTTCGAGGACTGGGACCTGTGGTGGCGCATGGCGGAGCAGGGCATCCGGTTCACCACCGACGCCCGCCGTACCGTGCAGATGCGCCAGACGCACGGCACCCGCCGCGAGACGATCACCGCCAAGTACGCCATCACCGTGGCGAGGACCAGCACCCGCGAGGTGGCGGAGGCCGTGGTGGAGCGGCTGCGCGAACCCCGCACGGCGCGGCGCATGCGGGACGGCGCCCGCGCCGACCTCGCCGCCTGGCACACGCGGCTGGCCGCGACGCCCGACTACGTCGTCCCGCGCGGGCACACGGTCGCCGCGCTGCGCGACGCGTGCCTGGAGAGGGTGGCACGGATGGAGAACCAGCACGGCTACCAGTCGGTGTTCACCGGCCCCAAGGGCGACGGCTGGGCGCTGTTCCTCACCCTCTGGTGCACCCAGCCGGCACACGCCTCCCGTGTCTCCGGGCTGCTCGCCCGGCGCGATGTGCGCCAGCGCGCCGTCCTGGCGGAACTCGTCGAGGAATGCGAGCGGCACGCGGGGCGGGGGAGCGGGCACCGTGTCGGTTCCTGAGCAGCGGAGCGCGGACGCGTTGTCCACACCTGGTTGTCCAGGGCGGAAGGGGCGAATCGGCGCTTGTGGACAACTTTTCACCGGGGGGAGTGTGGCGGCGTGACGGTTTCAGTGAAGTCCCAGCGCGGTGTGCACCCGGCGTCCGGGGAACTCGACCGGGTTCCCGCCGTGGGCGCGCTGCTCGCCCGGCTCGGGCTGGGTGAATTCGAGGAGAACTCCGTGGATTCCCGCCCCGGCCGCAACGACATCTGGTGCGGTACGACCACCACGGGCGCCTCGGTTTTCGTCAAGCGTATGACCGGGGATCCGTTCGACATTCAGCAGCGGACGCGGCGGCTGCTCTCCTTCGAAACCGCGCTGCGCGCCTTCTTCCCTTTCCCGCGGGAAAGCGGTGCCGCACTCGATGCGCCGCGCCTGCTCGGACACGACGCCGAAGCCGCCGTCTTCGCCTTCACCCGTGTCACGGACGGCGAGCCGGGCAACGACCTGATGATCGAGCGGCGCCTGGACGAGGACACCGCGCGCCGCTGCGGCCGAGCCGTCGCGCATCTGCACTCCCTGCGGCCCGGGGAGGCCGCCCAACTGGACGACTCCGTTCCGCTGTTCCCCTCCCTGAAGCTGCTGGAGGGCATTCCGGACACGATGTTCGACCTGCTCGGCACGGCGGAACTCCAGATGTGGCGGCTGCTCCAGACCGACGACGAACTGCGCGGAGCCGTCGCGCGGTTGCTGCGCCGGGAGCGGGAGGCACCACGGGTGCCGGTGCACTGCGACCTGCGGCTGGATCAGTTCCTCATCGCCGGGGAGCACCTCACCCTCACCGACTGGGAGGAGCTGCGGCTCGGCGACCCCGCCCGCGACGTGGGCGCCTTCATCGGCGAATGCCTCTACCGCTCCGTCCTCGACATCGTCTCCGCCCGTGGCGAGGTGGACTTCACGGCGGCGTCGCTGACGGTGGAGGACGTGCTGCGCCGCGGCGTGGAGCGCATCCGCGCGCGGCAGCCGCTCATGGCGGCGTTCACCGCCGGCTACGCGCAGGGCCGCCCCGGCCGCGACCCGCGGCTCGCCGCCCGCGCCGCCGCCTTCGCCGGCTGGCATCTGATCGACCGGATGATCGCCACCGCGCACTTCCGGCCGCGGCTGCTCGGCATCGAGCGGGCGGCGGCCGGCATCGGCAGGACCGCCCTGCTCGACCCGGACAGGTTCGTCGGATCACTGGGCCTTGAGCCCTTGCTGAACTGATTGCAGGGCGCGGGTGAGTACCGCACCCGTGCCCTGTTTTCAGATCAGCCATCGAGAGCGCAAAGGGGGTGAACAGCATGGGAGAGGTCGTCGAGATGGTGGCCGGCTTCGACACCTACGCGGATGTCGAGGAGCTGAACCAGATCGCGGTCGGCGAGGCGCCGGAGTCCTCCGCTCCGTGCACCATCTACGCATCGGTCAGCGCGTCCATCAGCGCCACCGCTTCCTGGGGCTGCTGATCGAGATCTGATCCAGCATCCCGGAACACACCGGTAATCAACCCTGCCCATCCGTCGGTTCGCGGAAACGCGGAGCGCGGATGGGCAGGGCTCCCGACACGGTCCGAGAAAGCCGGGGAACATGGAACGTACGCACTCCGAGGAGCAGCTGGGCATCACCCGCGAGCTGGTCAACCGGCAGCCCTGGCTGATCGCCGGGATCGTGCTGCTGTCCGTCGTCTCGACGCTCGGCACGCTCGCCCTGCCGCTGACCGCCGCCCGGCTCATCTCCGCCATGCAGCGCGGCGGTTCCACACTCGTTCCGGTTCTGCTCATGGTGGGCGCGGGCCTGGCCGCCGCCGCGGCGCACGCCCTGTCCACGTATCTCCTCTCCCGCGTGGGCGAGCAGATGGTCGGCAGGGTCCGCAGCCGCTTCATGGCGCACTCCCTCCGGCTACCGCTGTCCGTCGTGCGGCGCGAGGGCCAGGGCACGCTCGCCGCCCGGCTCGGCACCGACGGATTGCAGATGAAGGCCGTCGTCGACGTCGGAGTGCTGCAACTGCCGATGGCGATCATCACGGTGACCGGCACCGCCGTCATCATGGCCCTCCTCGACTGGGTGCTGCTGCTCTACCTGGTGGCGTCCTTCGCCCTGTCCGTGGGCGGCGTCGTCGTGATCATCAAGGTGATGCGCAAGCGCTTCATGGCGCTCCAGATGAGCGTGGCGAAGATGACCCAGGTCTTCATGAACGCCCTGGAGGCGCTGCCCACCATCAAGGCGTACCGCGCGGAACAGCGCACGTCCCGGGAGCTCGCCGCGCTCGCCGAGGACACGGCCGACCTGGGCGTGACGACCACCCGGCTGGCGTCCCTGCTGTTCCCGGTGATCAACCTGGGCCAGCAGATCGCGCTGGTGACGGTCATCGTCGCCGGCGGCGTACGGCTCAACAGCGGCCTGCTCACCCTGCCCGACCTCGCCGCCTTCCTCCTCTACATGCTGCAACTGACGGCGCCGCTGCTGCTGGTCGCCATGGGAGTGGGCAGCCTCCAGGCGGGGCTCGCCTCCCGGGACCGGTTCCGGGCGATCTTCGCCACCCCCACCGAGGAGTCCGCGGAAGCGGCCGCCCCCGCGCCCCGGACCGCCCCGTCCGAGGAGACACCGGCGGCAGCCGTCCGGTTCGAGGGCGTCACCTTCTCCTACGATTCCCAACCGGCCCTGCGCGCGGTCGACTTCACCATTCCGCGCCGCGGCATGACCGCGCTCGTCGGTATGTCCGGCGCGGGAAAGACGACCGTGCTCTCGCTCATCGAGCGGTTCATCAGCGCGGACAGCGGCACGGTCCGGGTCCTGGGCGAGGACGTCACCCGCTGGCGCGTCGCCGACCTGCGGGCCCATATGGCCTATGTGGACCAGAAGTTCACGCTCCTCAGCGACACCATCCGCGCCAACCTCACCCTCGGCACGAGCAGTCCGCCGCCCGACGACCGGCTGATGGCCGCCCTGGCCGAGGTCGGCATGGAAGAGGCGGTACGCGCTCTGCCCGGCGGGCTCGACGCACGGCTGGACGAGGGCACCGACATCTCCGGCGGCCAGCGGCAGCGCCTCGCGCTGGCCCGCGCGATCCTCGCCGAGGGCGAACTGGTACTCCTCGACGAGCCCAGCTCCCAGCTCGACAGCGTCAACGAGATGCTGCTGCGCGACTCCATCCGGCGCATGGCCGACGACCGCGCCCTGCTCGTCGTCGCCCACCGGCTGTCCACCGTGCAGGACGCCGACCACATCATCGTCCTCGACCGCGGCCAGGTGGTGGCCGACGGCACGCACCACGAACTCATGGCCAGGTCACCGGAGTACAGCCTGCTGGTCCGCGGCCAACTGCTCAGCAGCGTCTAGACCGCCCCGGCCCGGACGCCCCGGCCGAACGACGCTCGGCAACCGCACAACGGCCGCGCGCGAGACGCGGGCAAGCCGCACGGAAGACGCGAGCACGCCGCACGCGAGCCGCACGGAAGACGCACGGAAGACGCACGCGAGCCGCACGCAAGACGCACGGAAGACGCGCGAGGAAGGAGACACCGGTGGAGCTGTCCGTCATCACCCCCGTCGTGCCCACCCGGCCGGAACGCCTCGTCAGGATCGCGGCCGTGGCCGAGCGGACACGCAGCGGACGGCTGTGGTGCGGCCAGAGCATGACGCTCGAACAGCACCATCTGTACGCGTACCTGACCGGCCTCGGCTTCCGTATCGAGGCCGGACTCGGCGTCTCCCTCATGCCGTTCCGGCACCCCCTCCAGGGCGCGCTGGAGGCCCGCTCGATCGCCGCCACCACCGGCCGGCCGGTCATCGCCGGATTCGGCCCGGGCGCGACCGCGCTCCAGGCGTCGATGCACGGCGAGCCGTACGCCAGACCGCTGCGCGCGGCCCGCGAGTACCTCACCGTCGTCCGCACCCTGCTCGACGGCCGCCCCTGCCGCCAGGAGGGCGACTACTTCTCCTTCACCGGCGAGCTGATGCCGATGCCCACCCCGCGTATCGATGTGGGCCTCGGCGTGCTGCGCCCCGGTATGGCCCGGCTGGCGGGCGAGGTGGCCGACGTCGCCATCACCTGGCTCGCCCCGGCCCCGTACCTCCACGACGTGGTGCGGCCCGCGCTGGAGGAGGGCGCGCAGCGGGCGGGCCGGCCGGTGCCGAAGCTGGTGGCGGTCGTACCGATGGCGCTCGACCGCCCGGACCGCGACCCCGCCGTCCTCGCCCGCACCCCCCATCTGCGTTTCCCGCACTACCAGGACATGCTGCGCCGGGCCGGTGTGGACGTGAATGGCGAGGACCCGGACGCGACCGCGGCGGCCCTCGTGGACGGCGATGTGTTCCTGGTGGGCGATCCCTCGGCGCTGGACAAGAAGCTCGACGCGCACCGCGCGGCCGGCGTCGACGAACTGGTGGTGAACCTCGCCGGTGTCGCGATGCACGAGGGACCCACGGCGGCCGCCGCGGACCTGGAGGAGATCCTGGCGGGGGTGGACCGGTGACGGCGGACCCGGCCGGTGTGCCGGAGGTGGACACCTCCGTACGCTCGGTCTTCGGCTTCTCACGGCTGCTCGTCGTGGGCACCGGCTCCGTCAGCGTCTCCGAACTGCCCTTCTGGATCGGCTGGTTGAGGTCCTCGTTCAGCGACCTGGAGCTGCGGGTGGCGGTGACGCGCAGCGCCGAGCGGTTCGTGACCCGTACTGCGCTCGCCCTGCGCGCCGAGCGCGAAGTGGTGCGCGACGCCTGGCCGGAGGAGGAGACCGGCGGGCTGCCGCTGCACGCGGAGCTGGCGGAGTGGGCGGAGGCCGTCGTGGTCTACCCCGCCACCATGAACTTCCTGGCCCGGCTGGCACTCGGGATGGCCGACACCCCCGTGATGATCGCCTGCCAGTGCACCACAGCGCCGATCGCGCTCGCGCCCATGCCGCCACCCGGCGGCGCCCGGAGCGCCGCCTACACCCGGCACGTCGCGGAACTGGAGTCCCGGGACAACGTCGTGGTGGTTCCGGCGCGCAGCGCTGCCCGGCCCGGACGGCGGCAGGACAGCGCCGTCATCCCGCCGCTGCTGGACGTGCTGAAGGCCGTCGGCGGCCTGCGCGCCGACGGACCGGGCACGCCGGACGACCGCGGCGAGCGAGACGACCAAGGAGCCCGAGGCGACCAAGGAGACCGCGGCGACCGCGGCGACCGCGGCGAGCAGGGCGGCCGGGACGAGCGCGGTGAGCAGGGGGAGCGGAGCGGCCCGGCCGCGGACGGGCCGTACTCCCGGGAGGAGCCACCGGCCGCATGGGCGCGCGTATGACCACGGAGACCGGCCGCGCCCCGGTGCTGGCGTTCGCGACGGGGCTGCTGCGCACCACCGTGTACGAGCAGGACGACGGCCGCTACCGCTGGGAGCGCGCCCGGGGCGACGCGGCGCCCGCCGCGTTCCGCTACCCGGACGAGACACTCCTGCCGGTCCTGACCGCCGCCGAGTCCGCCGGCGCCCGCTTCGTCCTCGCCGCCGACGGCACCGAACCGCGCCGCTACACCGCCCCCGGCTGGCAGTCGTGCGCCCACCGGCTGCTGGTGGGCGGCCACCAGGCGTGCGCCGCCGTCACCGGCCCGCTCGCCGGCGCCGGCGGACTGCTGCGCGCCGTGCACGACCAGCCGCCCCCGCCCGGCGCCGCCCCGCCGCCCGGCCTGCTGCGCCTGTCCGCCTGGCTGGACGGCACCGCCGAGCGGCCCGACGCGGCGCGCTCCGCCGAGTTCCTGCGGCCGCTGCTCGGCGCGCCCGGCTGGGCACGGCTGCGCGCGTGGTCCGACGAGGCGCTCCAGGACCGGTCGGCGGCGCTGCACGGGGCGCCCGGCCTGGGCGCGCTCGTGCCGGGCGAGGGCACCGGTACCGGGCTCCTCGCCGGCGAGGACGTGGCGGCCGGACCACCGCTGTGGGACCTCGGCTGGATCGTCGGCGAACTGATGGAGTTCCAGTGGCGGTTGGCCGCCAAGGGCGGCACACAGGTCTGGCACGAGCTGCTGCGGAGCCTGCTGCGCGCGTACGGCGTCTCCGAGAACACCGGGCTGCGCCGTATGGCGGTGCTGCGGATCGCCCTGCATCTGCACGACTTCATCGCCTATGTGGGCTGGGACCAGCGGGAGTTCGCCCGCGCCGCCGCCTTCCTGGGGCATCTGATCAAGGAGAGTCGCGAGTGACGCGCACGACCGTGCCCGCCGCAACCGCCGCGCCCGGCAGCTCCACCGTCACCCGCGCGAGGCTGCCGAACGGCCTGCGGGTGGTGGTGGAGACCGTCCCCGGAGCGCCCCGCGCGGCGGTGAGCGTCCACTACGGGGTGGGCTACCGGGCGGAGCCGCCCGGCAGGGCCGGCTTCGCGCACCTCTTCGAGCACCTCATGACGCAGGGCAGCGAGTCCCTGCCGGGGCGCGCCTACATCGACCGGCTGCTGGCCGCGGGCGGCAACGGCAACGCCTCGACCCACCAGGACTACACCGACTTCCACCAGGTGGTCCCGCACGAGTGGCTGGAGCGGGCGCTGTTCTGCGAGGCCGACCGCATGCGCGCCCCCGTCCTCACCGAGCACGCCCTCGCCGGCCAACTCGCGGCGGTGGCCTGGGAGATCAAGGGCCGCATCCACGACCGGCCGCACGGCGGCCTGCCCTGGCCCCTGCTGCCCGGTGTGCTCTTCTCCGCCTTCCCCAACGCACACGACGGATACGGCGATCTGCGCGAGCTGGCCGGGACGACGGTGGCCGAGTGCGCCGCGTTCTTCGAGCGGCACTACGGCCCCGGCAACGCCGTACTGACCGTCCTCGCCCCGCAACACCCCGACGAGGTGCTGGACATGGCCGGACACCACTTCGCCGGCATCGCCGCGCGGCCCGTCCCCGACCGGCCGTCGCTGGCGGAACCCGCGGCGCACGAGGACCGGATCCGCACGGTGACCGGTCCGGGCAGCGGCGCGACCGCCGTCGCCGTCGGCCACCGCCTGCCCGACCCCGCCGCCGAACTGCCGGGCTATCTGGCCCATCTCGCCCTGGCCGGGCTCGCGTCCCGGCGGCCGGTCCACGTCCCCGGGGCGCCGCCGGTGCCGCTGCGCGCCCGGTGCGGCTTCTTCGCGCCGCTCGACGCGCTCGACCCGGACGCGCTCGTCTGCACCGCCACCGTCCCCGGCGACGTGCCGCCCCGGACCGTCGCCGACGCCGTCCGCGCGAGCCTGCGGGAGGCCGCCGCCGACCCGCGCCCCGACGACGTCGCCGCTGTCGGCGCCGGATGGCGGCGCACGCACGACGACCTCCTCGCCCGCTGCCGGGCCCGCGGCAGGACCGAGCTGCTGTTCGGCGACCCGTCGCTGGTGGACGAGGTGCCCCGGCTGCTGGCACGGCTCGGGCCCGACGACGTCACGGCCGCGGCCTCGGGGCTCGACGGATCGCCGTGCGCGGTGCTCGCCGTCGTACCCGGCGGCGGCCGGCCGGCCGCCGCGCCGCTCCCCGACGGGCTGCTCGGCTCCGGCCCGCCCGCGCCCGATCCGGCGCCCGCTCCGCTCGACCCGGCGCCCGCCCCCGCCTGGCCTGCGCTCGGCACACGCCACGCGCCGTCCGTGCGGGGCCTGCGGGAGACGACGCTCGGCAACGGCCTGCGCGTGACGGCGGTCCGTGCCGGGCACGCCCCGCTCGTCGAGGCCCGGCTGCGCTTTCCCGACAGCGGCGCCCGCGCCGCCGACGAGGCCGTACTGGAGTCGGCCGCCGCCCTGCTGCGCGCACGCTGCGCCGGCGGCCCGTGGTCCGTCCGCAGCGACGGGATCCGGCTGACCATGACGGGCAGCGCACCGGCCGACCGTACCGAGCACCTGCTCGCGCAACTCCGCGCCGTCCTCGTCCCCCCGCTCGTCCCCCCGCTCGCCTCCCCGCTCGCCTCCCCGCCCGCGGCCCCCCGCCGCCCGCTGCGGGCGCGCACGGAGAACGACCTGGCCTGGCACGTCCTCGCCGGGCGGACGCGGGGCGAAGCGGCAGCGGCGTGTGCTGTCCCGGACGGCGCCACCCTCGTGGTGGTCGGCGACGCCGGGCCGGACGACGTGGCCGCCGCGGCCTCCCGGCTGCTGGGCCCGTGGCAGGCCGGACCGCGCCGGCGGACCGCACCGGACACCGCACCGCGGGCGGGCCTGCGCATCCTGCCGCCCGACGCGCACACCCCGGTGGCGTTCCTCGGCCTGTGCGCCCCCGACCCCACGCCCCACGCCGCGCCCGGGACGCCCACCGACGCCACCCGCGGCGAGGCCGCGCGCTTCCTCGCGGTCGGCGTGCTCGGCGGCCAGCCCGGCTCCCGCTTCGCCTCGCTGAGCGGGGCCGCCGGTGCGCCGCTCGCCGGGGGGTTCGCCCTCGCCGGCCGTGACGTCCTCTTCGGCGCCGGCCGCGTGCTCGTCTCCGCCGGGATGCCTCCCGGCACGGTGCGGGACGGAGTGGCCGCCGTCTGCGGGCAGCTGCGGCTGTTGGCGGCCGACCCGCCGACCGCGGCCGAGGTCCGCCGCGTGGCCGAGTTCGGTGCCGGGCAGCTGAGCGGGGTCTTCGACTCCCAGGCGGCCCTCGCCGACCACCTGGTGCGGGCCGGCGCGCAGGGGCAGTCCGCGCGGACGCTGCTGGACCTGCCGCGGGCCCTGCGCGAGACCGGTGTCGAGGAGGTGGCCGAGGCCGCCCGACGGCTGTTCGGCGAGGCGCGGTTCACGGGAGTGCTGCGCGCCGGCGCCGAGGAGGCGGAGCAGGCGAGGCAGGCGGCGGCCGCCGTGTGCGGAGAGGTGACGGCATGACGGGAACCGAGGTACTGCGCGAGGCCACCGGCAGCCGCAGGCCGCGCATCGACATCATCTGCCCGACCTACAACCGCTCGACGGCGATCCGGCCGACGCTCACCGGCGTCCTGGAGCAGAGCGTCGGCGACTGGCGGCTCCTCGTCGTGTCGGACGCCTCCAGCGACGACACCGAGGACGTGGTGCTCGGCTGCCGCGATCCCCGGATCGCCCTGCTGCGCAGCGAGCGCCACGGCCATCCCGGCGGTCCACGGAACGTGGGCCTCGCCCACGCCCGCGCCCCGTACATCGCCTACCTCGACCACGACGACCTATGGGAGCCGCACCATCTGCGCACGCTGCTGGAGCAGTTGGAGCGCGGAGCCGAGATCGTGGCCACCGGCGCCACCTACATCGACCACGAGGGGCGGGAGACCGGCCGCACCGAGCCCGCCGACATGGTCTGGCACCCGGATCTACAGGCGGTCTACGCGCTGTTCGAGCCGGCCAGGGTCGGACACGTGCGCGGCGTCGTCGAGTCCGTCGGCGGCTGGACGACGGACACCGCCGGCTTCGAGGACTGGGACCTGTGGTGGCGCCTGGGCGAGGCGGGCCACGCCTTCCAGCCGGTCCTGGAGCGCACCGCGGTCATCTACCGGGGCAGCGACACCCGTACCGAATCGGTACGCGCCCGCTACGCGATCCCGGTCGGCCGCACCGACAGCGAGGACGCCGCACGCGGCTGCCTCGACGCGCTGGCCGACGACGGCACCCGCGACCGGCTCGCCGCCCTGTACGCGGCCGACTTCGCCGACTGGTGGGACGCCCTGGCGCGCGACGACCGGTTCCGTACGGCCCCCGGAACGGCCCGTGCCGAGGTGCTCGGCGCGCTGCGCGAGCGGTCGGACGGGGCGCGGACCCATGTGTTCACACAACTGCGGCACGCGCGCCGCCGCGACGGCCATCTGCTCTACGACCCGGCCTGGTGCACCTCGAAGGACCAGGCGGCACGGATGAGCGCCGTCATGCGGGACCGGGACGTGAGGCAGCGGGAGTTCCTGCACGGGCTGCTCGCCCGGGGCGCCTCCGGCGGCTGACGGGCTACCGGGGCCGCCAGATCAGCGTGACCACCCGTGCCGCGGCAGAGATCGCCTCCACGGTCGGCCGGGGGAAGCGGCGCGCGGAGCGGGGCCGGGCGCGGCCGTGTGCCGTGCCGCTTCGCCGTGCCCGGTCGGTGCTGTGGGCCATGGACGTGCTACCTCCGAGAAGACGCCGCCGGGTCCGGCGGGACCGTGCCTGCCCCCGAAGCCTCCCGCCGCGGCGGTCCCGGGGGGATACCCGAACGGGCCCGCCGGCCGGGCACCCCGGCGCTGTCGATAGCAACCTCTAGATGGAATGTAGTAGGTGTGCTATCTCTAGAAGTAGACCTGAGACGAGGGGGAAGGTGTCGTATGGCGGTGCAGAACAACCTTCGACGGCCGAGTGAGCGCCCGCCCGAAGCGCCGGAGCGCGAACCGGCGGTCGACGTACGCGGCCTGCGGATGCGCTACGGGACGCACGACGTCCTCAACGGCGTGGACCTCCGGGTCGAGCAGGGCGAGGTGCTGGTGCTCCTCGGGCCCAACGGCGCGGGCAAGACCACCACCGTCGAGATCCTCGAAGGCTTCCGCGGCAGATCGTCCGGCGAGGTGTCCGTGCTGGGCGTCGACCCGGACCGGGGCAACGAGGCGTGGCGGGCCCGGCTGGGCGTGGTCCTGCAATCCTGGCGCGACCACGCGAAATGGCGGGTACGGGAACTCCTCGCGCACTTCGCCGCCCACTACGCCCCGTACGGCACACCGGAGCGCCCCCGCCCCCGCGACGTGGACGAACTCCTCGAAACCGTCGGGCTCACCGAGCAGGCGGACGCCAAGGTGGGCTCGCTCTCCGGTGGCCAGCGGCGGCGCATGGACGTCGCCGTCGGGATCGTCGGCCGCCCCGAGCTGCTGTTCCTCGACGAACCCACCGCGGGCTTCGACCCGGTGGCGCGGCGGGACTTCCACGCGCTGGTGCAGCGCCTCGCGGGCGAGGAGGGCACCACGATCCTCCTCACCACCCACGACCTCGACGAGGCCGAGAAGCTGGCCGACCGCATCCTGATCCTCTCCGGCGGCACGATCGTCGCCGGCGGCAGCCCCGCCGCACTGGCCGCCCAGCTGGAGAGCGACGCCGAGGTGCGCTGGACCCACCGCGGCGAGCGGCAGGTGACCTTCACCCCGGACGGCACCGGCTTCGCCCGGAAGCTGTTCGAGCGTCACGGCGAGGAGATCGAGGACCTCCAGGTCCGCAGGCCCGGCCTGGAGGAGGTCTATCTGGAGATGGTGCGGCTGCACGAATCCGGCCGGGCCGAAGAGGCCGCGGGCAGCATCCCCCTGAGGAGGCAGCAGTGAGCGCGGACACGCGTACGGCCCAGACCCTCCGCCTCGGCGCGGAGCGCGGGTGGCGGGAGTTCAGAGGACTGCTCGCCAGCGGCAACGAACTCTTCAGCGCCGTCGTCATGTCGCTGGCCTTCGTCCTCGTCGTGTTCTTCCAGCGGAACGAGACCCTGGAGGACACCGGGATCAGCACGGCCACGGCCGCCCTGCCGGGCATCGTGGCGATGATGCTCGTCTACAACGGGCTCGTCGGCACCGCCACGTATCTGACGACGGAACGCGAGGACGGCACGCTGCTGCGCGCCAAGGCGCTGCCCGGCGGAATCGCCTCCTATCTGTGGGGCAAGACGGTCTTCATGCTGCTGAACACGCTGCTGTCCGTCGTGCTCGTCCTCGTCGCCGGACTGCTGCTGTTCGACGGCGTCGCGGACGGCCTCGCCGACGGCGGCCCGCAGATGCTCGGCATGATGGTGCTCGGCCTCGCCGCGTGCCTGCCCATCGGCGCGATCCTCGGCACCTGCTTCGACAATCCGCGCACCGCGATCGGCTCTTTGATGATCCCCTTCATGGGGCTGACGGTGATCTCCGGCGTGCTCATGCCGGTGTCCTGGATGCCGGACTGGGTGCAGACGCTGGTGCAGTTCACCCCGCTGTACTGGCTCGGCCTCGGCATGCGGGCCGCCATGCTGCCGGACACGATGCTGGCCCTGGAGATCGGCGGGAGCTGGCGGGTGCCCGAGACCCTCGGAGTCCTGGCCCTGTGGGCCGTGGCAGGCTTCGCCCTCGCGCTCGTCCTGCTGCGGCGGATGACGCGTACGGTCAACGGAGCCACCCTGGACGAATCGAGACTGAAGGCGATGCAGCGTGTCTGACGGTGCGGAATCACCGACGGGAAAGAAGGTGCGCAAGGCGGGCAAGGCGAGCAAACCGGGTCAGCCGGGCCGGGGCGCCGCGACCGGGGACAAGTCCTCGGAGCGCATCTACAACAGAATCGCGCTCATGCGCATCGAACGGGGCATCTCCCGGCGGCAGTTGGCCGACGCGCTCGATGTCCATTACCAGACCGTGGGCTATCTGGAGCGGGGCGAGTACAGCCCGAGCCTGCATCTGGCGCTGCGGATCGCCGCGTACTACGGCACCTCGGTGGAGTCGGTCTTCGCGCTGGAGCCGTTCCCCAGAATCGGAAGTGAGGAGTGACGCGCGTGACGCCGGAGAACGCCGTCGGAGGCCGGGACGGAGAACGGGACGGCCGGCAGGACAGGCTGCGGGCCAAGGTCGAGTCGGAGAAGGTGCGCAGGCGGTGGATGTCCCGGCGCCGCCGGCGTCCGCTCGTCGTCGCCGAGGCGGTGTCCGCCGTGCTCTTCGCCGGCGGCATCCGGCTGCTGGCGGGCGGGGAGAACCGGCTCGTCGGCCTGCTCGTGGTCGTCGTCACCGGCGGGCTGCTCGCGGTGGTGGGCACCCAGATCGGCCTCGCCAGCCGCTTCCGCTCCGACTACCACGACCTGGACGAACGCCAGCGCGCCGAGCAGGCCCGTGCCCGGCTGCTGGGCGACCGTGTGACCAACGTGGCCCTCGCCGTCGCCTTCGTGGCCGCCCTCCTGCTGAGCGGCCTCACCGACGAGGTGGACATGGCCGCCGTACCCCCGGCCGCCTTCCTGCTGCTGGCCCTGAACGTCTTCTTCCCGGCCGCCTGGCTGACCTGGACCCAGCCGGCCGAGAGCGACGACGAGCCGGGCGAGGAGGAGTTCTGAGAGGGGAGCCATCGAGGCGGACGGCCACGGAAGTGCCCGCCCCGGCCCGGGTGTTCGCGGACGACCCCGCCGCCCCGCGCGGCGCTCCCGTTCACCCGGGTCGCTCCGGCGGGTAGAACAGCCGGAGGAACTCCTCCAGCGCCGCGTCGACTCCGGCGCGGTCGCCGGTGGCGAGCAGATCGAGCAGCAGGCCGCGGACGGTGGCGAGTCCCAGTCTCGCGCGGTTGCGGGCCGTGCCGGCGTCCGCGCCCGCGGCGACCTCGGCGGCCACGAGCGGCTCCAGCCAGTCCGCCACGATCCCGTCCAGGACCCGGACGGCCTCGGGGCGCCCCCGGAGCGCGTATCCGCAGATCTCGAAGAAGAGCCGCTCCCGTCCGGCCAGCCGCGGGTCGGACAGCTCCCGCCAGAGGAGCCGCGCGACCTCGGCGGGGGAGCGGCCCGGTTCCGCGTGCAGCCGGGACAGCAGCTCGCGCTGGCGCCGCTCCGACCGCCGGACGACCTCGACGAGCAGCTGCTCCCTGGTGCCGAAGTAGTGGATGAGCATCCGGTGGCTGACGCCGATCGCGGCACCGAGACGGCGCAGGCTCAGATCCCCGATGCCGTGCGCCGTGACATGGTCGACGGCCGCTTCCACCAGTTCCGCGCGTCGGTTCCCGTCCGTACCGCGCGCGGTCGCGCCGGAAGGCCGCGGGTTCTCCGGATTCACCATCGAGGGAGCGTACCAAGTGGTACACGACGTCTGTACCGTCTGGTACATGAGACCTGTCACCGTAGCGATCGATGTTCCGCACACGCCCGCTCAGATCTACGACTTCCTCGACGTCATGGCACACCACGAGCGCTTCACCGACCACTACCTGACCAACTGGCGCTACAGCGGACCCGGCCGGGGCACGGGAGCGTGCGCCACGGTCACCGCCGCACTGGGCGGAACCAGGACCGACGTCACCATCGAGGTCGTCGAGGCCGAGGCGCCCCGGCGCATCGTCGAGCGGAACGTCAGCGCCGGCGGCCGGCGCCGGGCGCACGGCACCTACACCATCGAACCGCTGGAGACCGGGCGGAGCCGCGTCTCGTTCACCTACTCCTGGCTGCGCGCCCCGCTCGCCGACCGGCTGCTGGCGCCGTTCGTCCGGGGTGCGATGCGGAACGCCAACCGCACGGTCATGCGACGTCTGGCCGAGGAGCTGGCCCGCCACGCGACCGGTGGCGGGAGCTGACACCGCCCGGCGGGGAAGCGGGCCCATGGCCTGTTACAGAGTGCGGACAAGAACCCGTGAACAAACCCGTGCCGCTTGTCATCACAGTGAACGTACCGGGCGGAGAAAACGCCCCGGGACCGACACCGCACGACGTACGGGATGACATCTCGCCTCGTCGCTGTGGTGGCGGGATGTCAGCTGTCGGTCGGGCATGTGCCTTTTTGACGAGTGGGAGGGGATATGCACATCTCTTTCTTGATCTTCAGTGCGTACGGGATGGGGGGAACCGTCCGTACCACCTTCAATCTGGCGCAGGCGCTGGCCGAGCAGCACGAGGTGGAGGTCGTGTCCGTCTTCCGGTACCGGGACAAGCCGTTCTTCGAACCGGGCAACGGTGTGCGGCTGCGGTCGCTGGTCGACATGCGGCGGCACAGACCGGGCTACCAGGGCGACGATCCCGAACACGCCCTCCCCGCCACCGTCTTCCCCGCGGCCGACGGCAACTACAAGCAGCACAGCGCGCTGACGGACCGCCTGATAGGTGAACACCTGGCCACCACCGAGGCCGACGTCGTCATCGGCACCCGGCCCGGACTCAATGTGCACGTCGCCCGGCAGACGCGCCGCGGCCCCGTGCGCCTGGGCCAGGAACACCTCACGCTGGCCACCCACTCCGCACGGCTGAAGCGGGTGCTGCGCAGCAACTACCCCCGGCTGGACGCCGTCACCACGGTGACCGAGGCCGACGCCCGGGACTACCGCAAGCACATGTGGCTGCCCGGTGTGCACGTCCAGTCCCTGCCCAACAGCGTGCCCGAGCCGGCCGTCAGCCCCGCCGACGGCAGCGGCAAATGGGTCGTCGCCGCCGGCCGGCTCGCCCCGGCCAAGCGCTACGACGTGCTCGTACGCGCCTTCGCCGAGGTCGTCAGCGAGCGCCCCGACTGGGGGCTGCGCATCTACGGCCACGGCCGTGAGGAAGGCAAGCTGCGCAAGCTCATCGACGAACTGGGCCTCTACAACCACGTGTTCCTGATGGGCTCGGCCAACCCCATCGAGGCGGAGTGGGTGAAGGGCGCGATCTGCGCGGTCACCTCCAGCCTCGAATCCTTCGGGATGACCATCGTCGAGGCCATGCGGTGCGGGCTCCCGGTCGTGGCCACCGACTGCCCGCACGGGCCCAAGGAGATCATCCGCGACGGCGAGGACGGCCTCCTGGTGCCCACCGGCGATGTGCGCGCCATCTCCGGTGCGCTGCTGCGCCTCATCGACGACGAGGGCCTCCGGACGCGGATGGGCAAGGCCGCGCTCACCGCGTCGGCGCGGTTCGACCCCGCGGAGGTGGCCGCCCGCTACGAGGAACTGCTGACCTCGCTGGTGAACCACCGGCCCGGCGCGGTCCACCGGGCGCGCGGCAATCTGCTCGGCGGAGCGTACGCGGCCAAGGACAGGATCCGGCAGGGAGTCAGCCACGCGCTGGAAGGAGCACGGTCATGATTCAGGAACACCTCGGCACACCGCCCCGCGCCGTACCGGCGCCGGCCCCGCACCGCGCCGGCGCTCCCGCCGCTCGCCGCATCGACCACGCCCGCGCCGACTGCACGGCCGACAGCCGCGGCGGGCTCGCCTTCGCGGTGCGGCTCTTCGACGAGACCGCGGCGGACGTCCCGGCCCACGAGGCGCCGGAGTCCGCGGCCGTCCTTCTGCGCCTGCGACAGCAGCACGGCCCGGACGCCACCGTCCGGCTGCCGCTCGCCCGTGCGGAGGCGGGCGAGACGCTCCACGCGACGCTGGCCGGCACCGCGCTGCTGCGCGAAGGGCGCTGGGACGCCCATCTCGACCTGGGCGACGAGGAGTTGCTGCGCCTGCTGCCCGGCATGAACGATCTGCGCTCCCTCGCCGCCGGTGCGACCTTCCCGGCACACGCCTGGCTCGGCGTGCGGATCCCCTACACCACCAAGCACGGCAATCTCTCCGTCCGCGCCTGGCTGCGCCGCCCGCACGCGGAGGCGGGCGCGCTGCACCTGGCGGACGGCGTCATGGAGCTGCACGGCACCTTCCACGGTGTGCGCCTCGACACCACCGCACACCTGGAGGCGCGCCCCCGCGACGCCGCGGCCGCACCCGTGCGCGTCCCCGTGCGCCCGGACACCGAGGAACACCCCGGACAGGCGACCGCACCCGACGACGGCCCCGAAGGACGGCACCCGGTACGCGGCTTCACCACCGAACTGCCCCTGGACGCCCTGCTGTCCTTCGGCGGCGTATGGGACCTGTGGCTGCGCCCCGCCGAGAACGAGGAGCCGGTACGCGTCGCCCGCATACTCGACGACGTCCTGAACAAGAAGCGGGTCTTCAGCTACCCGGCCCAGCAGGTGACGGACGGCGACGGCACCGCCCACCCGGTGCGGCCGTACTACACGGTCAACAACAATCTGTCGGTGGAGGTGGGGTAGCGGGGCACGCCCGTCCGGCCGCAAGGCTCCGTATCGTCAGCGGATGCCGGCCTCCGCAGGAGGCGCACCGCAGGGGAGCGAGCCATGAGCAGAGCACCGGACGCCGCCGGGGCACCGGACGGGCTGCGCCGCCGGCTGGGCCCGGCGGACGCCGTCGTGATCGGGCTGGGATCGATGATCGGCGCGGGGGTCTTCGCCGCGTTCGGTCCGGCCGCCGAAGCGGCAGGTTCGGGCCTGCTGCTCGGTCTTGCGGTGGCCGCCGTCGTCGCCTACTGCAACGCCACCTCGTCCGCGCGCCTCGCTGCCCGCCACCCCACCTCGGGCGGCACGTACATCTACGGCCGGGAACGCCTGGGCGATTTCTGGGGCTATCTGGCGGGCTGGAGCTTCGTCGTCGGCAAGACGGCGTCCTGCGCGGCGATGGCGCTGACGGTCGGCTCCTACGTGTGGCCCGCCCACGCCCACGCCGTGGCCGTCGCCGCTGTGGTGGTGCTGACCGCGGTGAACTACGCCGGGGTGCACAGATCCGCCCGGCTCGCACGGGCCGTCGTGGCCGTCGTGCTGGCGGTGCTCGCCGCCACGGTGGCCGCCGCCCTCACCTCGTCCGCCGCGGACGCGGTACGGCTGAAGCCCGGCGACGGCCTCACCCTCGGGGGCGTGCTCCAGGCGGCGGGCCTGCTCTTCTTCGCCTTCGCCGGGTATGCCCGCCTCGCCACCCTGGGCGAGGAGGTCCGCGATCCGCGGCGCACCATTCCCCGGGCCGTCCCCCTCGCGCTCGGCCTCGTCCTCCTCGTCTACACCGCCGTCGCCGTCGCGGCGCTCGCGGTGCTCGGCCCGGACGGTCTCGCCGGTGCGGGCGCACCCCTGTCGGAGGCCGTCCGGGCCGCGGGCGCCGGCGCGCTCGCGCCCGTCGTGCGCGTGGGCGCGGCCGTCGCCGCCCTCGGTTCGCTGCTCGCGCTGATCCTCGGCGTCTCCCGCACCACCCTGGCCATGGCCCGCGACCGGCATCTGCCGCACGCGCTGGCCGCCGTGCACCCGAGGTTCGGGGTGCCGCACCGGGCCGAGCTGGTCGTCGGCGCCGTGGTGGCGGCCCTCGCCGCCGGTGCGGACGTACGCGGCGCGATCGGCTTCTCCTCCTTCGGCGTGCTGGTCTACTACGCCGTCGCCAACGCCGCCGCTCTCACGCTCACGCCCCAGGAGGGCCAACCGGTGCGGGCCGTTCCCCTCCTGGGGCTGGCCGGCTGCCTCGTGCTGGCCTGCGCCCTGCCCGCGTCGTCGGTCGTGACGGGAGCCGCGGTCCTGGCGCTCGGGGCCGTCGCCTACGCGGTCCGCCGGGCGGTCGCCTGACGGAACGTCCCCCGGTGGCCTTCCGCCGGGCGGCGCCGGTTCTCCGTCAGCCGGCGCCGGTCGGCTCCGCACCGGCCCGCTCGCCGGTCGCCCCCGGTGCCGCCGAGGAGACCGGCCGCGTCGGGCTCACGCTCGCCGGGAGGGACGGACTCACGCTCGCCGGGAGGGAGATGTGCACCGGCTCCGGGCCCGGCCCGGCAACGGTCGACGGGATCACCACAGGCGGCTGCTGCTGGGCGGGCGACGGGCGGGTGGTGAGGGTGCAGGTGGTCAGGAGGGCGATCAGGCCGAGGGCGGCGCCTGCCCAGCTGAGCCGGGTGACGGCCGTGGTGAGCGGTGTCCAGGCGGTCATGACGCCGACGGCGACGGCCGGTGTCCCTGAGCCCAGGTAGAACAGGAGGTAGAGCGCCGAGCCGATGCCGGCGTGGTGCCCGGGCGGGGTGTGCGCGTCCACGGCGCGGGCGGCGCCGCTGAAGGCGAGCCCGTGTCCCGCGCCGGCGAGCAGGGCCGAGCCGAGGGTGGCGGGCAGCGAGGCGGCGCCGGTGGCGGCGAGCAGCAGCAGGCTCGCGACGAGCGCGCCGAGGCCGAGCCGTTGGGCGGTGTGCGCGGCGCGGCGGGCGCCGCCCAGTTGGGACAGCAGCGAGCAGACCAGGACCGTTCCCAGCACTCCGCCCGACAGGGCCGGGGAGTCGCCGTGCGGGGTCTTCGCGAGAAGGGCGGGCACCAGGGCGAGGTAGACGCCGACGACGGCCCAGGCGAGGAAGCCGGACAGTCCCGCGACGGCGAACAACGGCCGGAGCGCGGCGGGGATGTGCGGCCTGGCCGGGCGCCACCGGCGCAGGGCCGGGCGTGCGGCGACCGGGCCGGGGACGGTCCGGTGCAGTCGCCACCACACCCAGACCAGCAGGGCCAGGTGCAGCAGGTAGGGGGTGACCAGCGGGGCCGGCGCGTACTGCGCGAGCACCCCGGAGCCGGCCGGTCCCGCTGCGGTACCGGCGGCGAAGACCAGGCTGGCGAACAGCGGGCCGCCGACGCGGGCCGAGGCGCTGCGGTGCCGGTTGATGAGCGCCTGCGCCGCGCCGGTGGCCGCGCCCAGGGCCAGCGCCTGGCCGACGCGTCCGGCGAAGAGCCAGGCCGGGCTGTCGGCGAGGACGAAACAGGCGGAGCCGGCGGCGGCCAGCAGCACGCTCAGCCGCAGCAGGGGCCGGGAGCCCAACAGGTCGGCCGCGGGGCCGCACAGCAGCAGCGCCGGGCCGCTCACCAGCGCGAAGGTGGCGAACAGCAGGGTCATGGTCAGGTCGTCGTAGCGGAAGAGGTGCTGGTAGTCCGGGTAGAGCGGACTGGGCAGATAGGCGCCGGCGGTCAGCACCACCACCAGCAGTCCCGCGGTCCGTACCGTCCTGCGGTCGGCGCGGCCCTCCGGCCGCTGGACGGTACGGCCACGCCACCGGGGCCGGGGGCCCGTGGGGCAGATGAGGGTGGGCTCCGTGTACGCGCTTCGCCCCGAAGAAACACGCTGATCAGTCACGTCAGCCAGTGTGCAGCCGAACAAACGCGAGGGGAATCAAACGCTTCTGGATCTGATCATGCAAACTCTTTGCATGATTGACTCCCGGCTCCGGATCCTCCAGGTGGTCGCCGAGCACGGCACCGTGACCGCCGCTGCCCAGGCGCTGAACTACACGCCGTCCGCCGTCTCCTACCAGCTGAAACAGCTCGCCGCCGAGGTGGACGCCAAGCTGCTGGTGCCCAGCGGCCGGGGCATCCGGCTCACGCACGCGGCCCGGGTGCTGCTGCGGCACACGGAGCGTCTCCAGGAGCAGTGGGAGCGCGCCCGCGCCGAGGTGGCAGCCGCCGACACCGAACCCACGGGACAGATCACCCTGTGCGGCTTCTCGACCGCCGCCAGCCGGCTGCTGCCGCCCGCCGCCGCCGGGCTGCGCGACGCCTACCCCCAGCTGACGGTGCGCATCATCGAGGCCGAACCCGACCGCTGCTTCGACCTGCTGCTCTCCCAGGAGGCCGATCTCGCGCTGCTGGTCGTCACGGCGGACTCGCCGCCCATGACGGACCGCAGGTTCGACCAACGGCCGCTGCTGGACGACCCGTTGGACCTCGTCGTCCCCCAGGGGCATCCGCTGACCGGGCGCCGGCGGGTCACCCTCGCCGACGCCGCGGCGGAGCCGTGGATCGTGGGCGCCCCGGGCACGACCTACCACCAGCTGGTGCTCGCGGCCTGTATGAGCGCCGGGTTCACCCCCGACATCGCGCACTACGCGGACGAGTGGGACACCGGGACCGCGCTGGTCGCCCACGGGTTCGGCGTGATCCTCGTGCCCCGGCTGGCCCGGCTGCGCGACGACTCGCCCGTGGCCCGTATCCCGCTGCACGGCGAACCGGCTCCGGCGCGCCGCATCATGTCCGTCACCCGGCTCGGCGCCCGCGAGATCCCCACCCTGACCCACGCCGTCGACACCATCACCGAGACCGCCGCCCGGCTCCTGCCCGGGCCCTGACCCGGTGGCCGCGGCGCGGCGGCACCGTGAGCGCCGGTCGCCGTCGCCCCACGGCCGGGGCGCGTGGCCGGAAGGCCCGGCCACGCGCGGTGTGGTGCGGTCGGTCAGTAGCCCGGCGGGACCCGCGAGGGGCGCTGCGGCCTGCGGGTGAGGGCGCGGCCGCCGAAGGCGGCGAGGACGGCGAGCACGCCTCCGGCGGCGGTCCAGATCCAGCGGTCGGACCACCACCCCGAGGACCAGCCGTCCTCCGGCTCGACGGAGGACGCCGTCTGCCGGGTGGTGCTCGGGCCGGGGCTCGCGTCGTCCCCGCCCTCCTCCTCGGCGGCCTTGTCGTCCTCGGCGTCCTCGGCGTCCTTGGCGGAGGCGCCGGGGACCAGCGGGGTGGACAGGGTGCCGTCGACCGCCTCGGCGCCGCCGGCGTCCTTCAGGTCCGCCTCGACCCGGGCCCGGACCGGCAGCCCGAGGTCCTTCTCCGGGGCGTCGGTGACGGTCAGCCGCAGGTAGTAGCTGCCCGGCAGCGGATGGTCGGACCACGGGTCGGCCAGCGAACGGACCGGCCGCAGCGTGCAGGAGAGCGCGACCGACCCGGTGTCCTGGCCGGCGGCCCTGCTCTGCATGCCGTACATGCAGGGCTGGCGGCGGCGCAGACCGTCGTAGACGTCGATGCGCCAGGTCGAGTCGCCGTGCCGGGCGGTCGCCTGGGGCAGGGTGACCTCGGCCTTGAAGGTGGGCCGCTGTCCGGCGTCGACGGGGAACGCCCAGTACAGATAGTCGCCGCTGGACGCCTCGGCCGTGGCCGCGCTGCCCGGCGGGACGGCGGTGGCGTCACGGAAACCGGTGCCCGCCTGGGTCGGCCCGGACGTGCTCTCCCCGGCGTCGGGCGAGGGGCTTTCCGCCGCCGCGGTGCCGGCTCCGGCGAAGCCGGTGAGCCCGGCGAGGACGGTCGTGCAGATCAGCGCGGTGAACGCCGTGCGGAGGCTGCGCATCAGTAGCTCCTCCCGGTGACGTCACGCAGGCGCGAGAGCCAGCCCCACAGCAGGCCGACCACCAGGCCGGTGAGCGCGAGGGCGCCCAGCAGCCACCAGCCGCGGCCCAGGCCGAAGGAGGCGACGTCGGACGCGTCGTCCGGGCCGTCCACCAGATCGACGGTCAGCTCGACGGGCAGGCCGGGCTCGGTCTTGACCGAGGCGGGCGCGGAGAAGGAGTTGCTGACCTGGAGGCAGACGGTCTCCTTCGCGTCCTTGTCGTCGTCGTCGGCGGGCGCCTTCGGATAGCGCAGGCCCGTCGAGATCACATCGGTGCGGCCGTCGCCCGCCTCGGAGCCGCGGACCACCTCCCGGCCGTGGACGGTGACCGCGCGCAGCAGCACCCCGTAGTCGTTGTGCACGGCCCGGTCGGCGCCGATGCTCACCGAGGCGCGCAGCTCCTGGCCGGGGGAGACGTCCACCCGGTAGAAGCGGTGCTGCCCGAACTTCTCCCGGTCGCTGTAGAGGCCGGGGCGCAGCCGCGGGGCCTGCGCGCACTCCTGGGCGCCCTCGGTCGCCACGGGCACGGCGACCGGATCGGCCGTACGGTCCACCAACTGGTTGACACGGCCGGACAGTTCGTCGGTCTTGCGGACCGAGGTGTAGGTGCCTCCGGTGGCCTCCGCGATGCACTTGAGCTGCTTGCGGGTCTTGGTGTCGGGGACGAGGCCGAGCGTGTCGACGGTCAGCCCGATCCCCTTGGCGGCTATCTCGCGCGCCACCTCGCACGGGTCGAGCGGCGCGCAGGTGTCCTCTCCGTCGGTGATGAGGACGATACGGCGGGAGCCCTCGCCGCCCTTCAGATCGTCGGCGGCGGCCAGGAGCGCCGGGCCGATCGGCGTCCAGCCGGTGGGGGAGAGCGTCGCCACGGCGGTCTTCGCCTCGGTGCGGTCCAGCCGGCCGAGGGGGTAGATCTGCCGGGTGTCCTTGCAGCCGACCTTCCGGTTCTCGCCGGGGTAGTGGGCGCCCAGGGTGCGGATGCCGAGCTGCACCTCGTCCGGCACCGCGTCGATGACTTCGTTGAACGCCTGCTTGGCCGCCGCCATACGGGACTTGCCGTCGATGTCGCGTGCCCGCATCGAACCGCTGACGTCCAAGGTCAGCTCCACCTTGGGGGCGTCCTCGCCGGACGCGGGCTCGGCCGCTGCCGTACCGGCCGGCAACAGCCCGAGGGTCAAGGCGGCGAGCAGGGTGCAGGCCCCGGCCGCCAGCCGTCTTCTGATGATCATCGCCAGATGGTATGGAGAATTCGGCGCTGATCCAAAACGGCCGCGACCAGGCACTGTTGGGCCCGGCCCGCACCGGGCGCGCCGGTGCGGGCCGGGTCTTCAGCGCGTGCCGAGGAACGCGAAGTCCTTCCGCCGCACGGTGCGCAGTTGCCGGCGGTACCGGGTGGTGGAGTCCGGCCACAGCACCGTCCCGGCCGCCGACTCCGACTGGTACCAGCTGCGGCAGCCGCCCACGGCCCACACGGTGCGGCCGTACTGCCGCCGTACCCCCTCCAGGAAGCGCCGTTCGGCCTCCGGGCGCACCACGAGAGCCCGCGCACGCGACGAGCGCAGCGCCCGGACGGCCCGCACCACGTACCGGGCCTGGGCCTCGATGCTGGTCACCACGCCGGTGTAGGGGACGAACCCGTTGGGCCCCAGGAGGAGGAACATGTTGGGGAACCCGGAGACGGCGACGCCGTTGTAGGCGTACATGCCGGTGCTCCAGGTGTCGTGCAGCAGCCGCCCACCGGTGCCCTCGACGCGTATCCGGTCGAAGGAGCCGGCGAGGTCGAAGCCCGTCGCGTAGACGAGTGCGTCGGCCCTGTGCTCGGTGCCGGCCTCGTCGACGACGCCCCCGGGACGCAGCGCGGCGGGGCCGCCGGAGACCACCCGCACATGGGGGCTGTTGAGCGCCGGGTAGTAGTCGTCCGAGAGCAGCACCCGTTTGCAGCCGAGCCGGTAGTGCGGGGTGAGCGTCTCGCGCAGCCCGGGGTCGTCGATGTGCCGGTCGATCAGGCCGCGGATCAGATCCTCCGCCACCCGCAGCGCGTCCGGCCGGTGGTGGAAGCCGATACCGCGCATCTCCCGGCGCACATGGATCCGCAGCCGGTACAGGTCCTGCGCCCACGGCAGCAGCCGGAACAGCCGCTTGCGCCAGGCCGGATGGGACACGTCGGGTTTCGGCAGCACCCACGCCGGTGTGCGCTGGAACACCGTCACCCCGGCGGCCCGCCGGGCCAGTTCGGGAATGATCTGGACGCCGGAAGCGCCCACCCCCACGACGGCCACGTGCTTGCCCGCCAGGTCGGCGTCGTGGTTCCAGCGGGACGAGTGCCACACCGGCCCGCGGAAGGCTTCCGAGCCCGGCGGCGTGGGCGTCCGCGGCGTGTGCAGGCCGCCCACGCCCAGGACCAGGAAGCGGCTGACATAGGTGGCGCCCTGCGCGGTGGTGACCGTCCAGGTGCCGGCCGCCTCGTCCCAGCGGGCCCCGCGCACATCGGTGCCGAAGCGGAAGTGCGGCAGCACCCCGCGCCGCGCGGCGACCCGGTGCAGATAGGCGAGGATCTCCGGCTGCCGCGCGAAGGTGGAGCTCCAGCCGGGATTGCGCGCGAACGAGTAGGCGTACAGATGGGACTCGACGTCGCACGAGGCGCCCGGATAGGTGTTGTCACGCCAGGTGCCGCCCAGGTCGTCCGCCTTCTCCAGGACGACGAAGTCCAGCCCGGCCCGGCGCAGTTCCACGGCCTGGCACAGGCCCGACATACCGGCCCCGACGACGACCACATCCGTGCGGACGGGGGAGGAGCTCATGCCGCGCCTCCCGTCAGGAACCCGGTGATGCGCGACCACAGCCCGGGCCAGACCTCGCCGGTGTGCTCGTTGTCGTGCCCCATCCCGGGCACCGTCACCAGCTGCGCCGACAGCCCGAGTCGCGCCGCCCGGTCGGCCAGGTCGAGGGCCTGTCCGACGGGGACGACCTCGTCCGCCTCGCCGTGGACGAGGAGCAGCGGTGTCTCCACCGTCCGCAGCGCGTCCAGGGGCCGCCGCCGCGGATCGGCGAAGTAGGCGCGGATCTCCTCCGGGCCCACGTCCGGGCGCGCGGGCAGCAGGGTCCCCGGCGCGTGCGTCTCGGCCTCGACGAGCCGGGCCGGGTCGTACAGGCCCATGAGGAGGACGGCGCGCTGCCACAGCGCGGGCTCGCGGGCCGCCGCCAGCAGCGCCGCGTAGGCGCCCCGGCTGGTGCCCAGGATGCTCAGCCGTGCCGGGTCGATCTCCGGCAGCCCGGCGAGGTGACGGGCCGCCGCCACCACGTCGTCGATGTCGCCGCCGCCCATCTCACCGCGGGCGGCGTAGGCGTCGCCGTGCCCGGGCGCTCCGCGGTGGTCGACGGTGAAGACCGCGAACCCGGCGGCGTGCAGCGGGGCGTGCTCGCCGACCGTGGCGTACCGGCCCTTGTCGTCCAGGGCGCCGCCCGCGCCCGAGGTGCACACGACCACCGCCGGGTGCGGTCCCGGGCCGGGCGGCACGCTGAGGTGGCCGTGGACGGTGAGCCCGTCTGCGGACTCGAAGGTGTGCGCGGTCAGTTGCTCCTGTACGCGGAAGGTGTCCGCCGGCTCCCGGCCCAGCTCCTCGGCCAGCAGGGCCGCCAGCCGCTCCACCGACAGATCGCGCAGCAGCCGCACGGCCGGGACCGACACCCCGAGCGAGTTCTGCAACAGCACCCGCAGCTCGACGCCGATCAGCGAGTCGATGTCCACCGACTGCTGGGCGCGCAGCTGTTCCTCGGACAGCCCCGTCACCCGGTGCAGCAGCGGCACCAGCACCTCGGACAGCAGCCGCAGGCGCTCCTCGCCGCCGGTGCGGCGCAGCCGCCGGGCCACCGACGCCTCGGCCTCGCCGTCCGCCCCGTCCTCCGGCACCAGGGAACGGAAGGCCGGCAGCGGCGCCAGCTGCGGATTGGCCTGTGCCCAGCGCCGCCAGTCGACGTCGGCGACCGACGCCTCGACGGGCCGGGTCCGCAGCAGGACGTCCAGCTCGGCCGCCAACTGCTCGGGCACCAGCCCGAGATGGCCGTTGCGGCGCAGGATGGAGCCGACGACACCGTCCCGGCTGACCGCCACACCGACCGTGTCGATCATTCCCCAGCCCACGCTGGTCGCCGGCAGCCCGCGGGCGTGGCGGTACCGGGCGAGCGCGTCGAGGAACTCGTTGGCGGTGGCGTAGGCGCCCGCCGCGACCGCGCCGAGCTGCGCCGCGATCGAGGAGAACAGCAGGAAGAAGTCCAGCTCGTCGCCGTGGGTGTGGGTGTGCAGATGCCAGGCGCCGTCGGCCTTCGGCCCGGTCGCCTCGACGAGCCGCGCCGGGTCGGTGTCCGCGAGCACCACGTCGTCGAAGTCCGCGGCGGCGTGCACGATGCCGCGCAGCGGCGGCAGTTGGGCCCGTACACGGGCGAGCACGTCCCGCACCGCGGCACCGTCGGACACATCGGCCCGCTCGACGCACACCTCGACGCCCCGCGCACGCAGCGCGCCGACCACCCGCTCCGCCTCCTCGGTGGCGACACCGCTGCGGCCCACGAGCACCAGATGCCGCGCGCCCTGCCCGGCGAGCCACTCGGCCACCACGAGCCCCAGGCCGCCCAGGCCGCCGGTGAGCAGATAGGTGCCGTCCGGCCGGACCGGGGCGGTGGGCTCGGCGCCGGGCACCGCCGCCAGGGAGGACGCCGGGACGGTCACCGGTTCGTGCGCCAGCCTGACGACGGTCTTGCCGACGCGGCCGCGCCCGGCCATCGTCCGGAACGCCTCGTCCACCTGCCCGGCCGGCACCTCGGTGACCGGCGGCAGTGCGAACGCGCCCCGCTCGCACAGCTCGGCCATCTCCCGCATGCAGGCGCGGACGGCCTCCGGGTCCAGCAGCATCATCCGGTCGTAGTCGAACGCGTGGAAGGACAGCGCCCGGTGGAAGTGCGCCAGACGCAGCGCCTGGTCCGCCGCCATGTCGGCCTTGCCCAGTTCGACGAACCTGCCGAACGAGCGCAGCAGCCCCAGGCTCTTGTGCAGCATCTCGCCGGACAGCGAGTTGACGACGACGTCCACGCCGGCCCCGCCGGTCATCCGCAGGATGTCGTCGGCGAAGGACGTCGAGCGCGAGTCGGCGACGCCCGCCACCCCCTCGCCGCGCAGGAACTCCCGGCGCTCCTCGCTGCCCGCCGTCGCGTAGACCTCGGCGCCCAGCGTCCTGGCGAGGCGTACCGCGGCCAGCCCGACCCCGCCCGTCGCCGAGTGGATCAGCACCCGCTCCCCGGCGCGTACCCCGGCCAGCCGCACCAGGGACTGGTGCGCGGTGACCGCGGGCAGCAGGGAGGCCGCCTCGGCGAGCGAGAGCGTCGAGGGCTTCTTGACCACGCGGACGGCGTCCACGGTCACATGCGAGGAGAACAGGTCCCGGGCGTGGACGAACACCTCGTCGCCCACGCTCAGTTCCGATACCTCGGCACCGGTCCGTACCACGGTGCCCGAGCACTCCAGGCCGAGCGTGTCCTGCGAGTAGCTGCCCTCCCGCGCCTCCGGGGCCAGCAGACCGGTCGCCTTCAGCACGTCCTTGAAGTTGAGCCCCACGTGGGAGACCTCGACCTCGACCTCGGTGGGGCCGGGGCGCCGCCGGGCCGCCGCGGTGAAGTGCAGACCGTCCGCCCCGGTGCCGTCGGCCCGCAGGCGCACCGGCGTTTGCTCGGGGCGGACGGTCACATGGTGCAGCGGGGAGCGGGCACCGGCGTGTTCCAGGGCGCGCACGTACCGGCCGGCGGCGCGCAGCGCCACCTCGTCCAGGCCGTCGTGGGTCAGCTCGTCGACGAGCGCGTCGGCGGCACCGGCGGCGCCGGTATCGGGGCCGAGGTCGATCAGCCGGCACCGCAGCTCCGGCCGTTCCGCGCCGATCACCCTGCCGAAGCCCCACAGGGAAGCGGTGAACGGGTCGCTCGTCGCGTCGTCGCCGTGCACGCTCTGGGCGCCGGACGTCACCAGGAACAGCTGCGCCCCGGGGGACGGGAGGGCCTGCACCAGCCGCAGCGGACCGGCGACGGGCGAGCAGGCCGCCACCTCGGCGCCGCCGTCGGCGAGGTCCGCCGCGGGTGGGGCGAGGTAGACCACGCCGCGGCAGTCCGGTGTCCGCGCCACATGGGCGGCCACCCGCTCCGGCCAGCCGGCGCCGGCGCCCGCCGCGCCGCCGTCCTCGCCCGGCTGGACACCGTCCTCGCCCGGCTCGTCGTCCGGTGCGAAGCGGACGACCGAGCCGCCCCGCTTCTCCAGCGCCTCGACGAGGGCGGCGTCCGCAGCGGGGGAGCCGACGACGATCCAGGTGCCCGCTGCGTCGCCCGCGGCGTCGAGCGGGCGGAGGTGCCAACTGTGCTCGTAGTACGGCTTCGGCGGGTCCGTGTGCTCCCCGTCCCGGCCGTCGGCCATGCGCTGGGCGCGCAGCCCGAAGACCTCGGCGACGACCTCGCCGCCGTCGGTGAGCAGCGTGAGGTCGCATTCGATCCGGCCCTCGACGGTGCTGCCGCGGTCCCGCCCGTGCACCCACAGCCGCTCGCCCGGCGGCCGGTGGAAGCGGAGTTCACCGATGCGCGCCGGGACGAACGTGGCGCCCTCGACATCGGCGGCCGAGCGCAGCGCACCGGCGATCATGGCCTGGAGCGCGGCGTCCAGCAGCGCCGGATGCAGCCGGTAGCCCTCGGTGTCGACGGTGCCGGTGCTCAGCTCGGCGAACACCTCACCGGTCCGCTCCCGGTGCCAGATCCCCTCGACGGCCCGGAACGCCGGCCCGTACTCCAGGCCGGTGTCGTCCAGCCGCGCATAGATCTCGTCGCGGTCCCAGCGGGGGAGGCCGTCCGTCAGCTCGGCCAGGCTCTCCGCGCGGGGCGCAGGCGTGCGCGGGCGGGCGAGTTCGGGGTGCCGCAGCCGCGCGTGCGGAGTCCACGCCGCGTCGCCGCTCTCCCGGGAGTGCAGCGTGACGAGCCGGGTCTCCGGGTCGTGGACCGTGCGCAGCGTGCTGACGGTGTGGGGCAGGAGCGTCAGCGGGCGCTGGAAGACCACGTCCTCGAAGACGACCGGGGCCTCGTCCGGGAACAGCGCCAGCGCCGCTTCGAGGTATCCCGAGCCGGGGAAGACCACGGTCTGCCCGATCCGGTGGTCCGGCAGATACGGGAACTCGGCCGTGGACAGCTGCACTTCGCGCGCGGGGACGGTGCCCCGGACCTCGCGCCCCGCCAGCCGGGGCCCCGCGCCGCCCAGCCGTGCCTCCCGGCCGGCCGCCGACTCGCTCCAGTGGTGGTCCCGCTGCCACGGATAGCGGGGCAGGTCGAGATGCTCGCGCGGGCCGGGGTGCACCCGCTCCCAGTCGGGTGCGGCGCCCGCCGTGTACAGGGTGCCCAGGGCCTGAAGCAGCTGCTCCCGCTGCGGCCGGTCCCGCCGTAGCGAGGCCACCCGCACCGGGCCGCCGGCCTGCCCGGACAGCGCCTCGTCGATCGCCGTCGCCAGCACGGGGTGCGGGCCCACCTCCACGACCGCGCCGGGCGCGAACCCGGACAGCCGGCGCAGGGCGTCGGCGAACCGCACGGGCTGCCGGACGTTCCGCCACCAGTAGCCGGCGTCCAGCTCGCCGCCGTCGACCCGGTCGCCGGTCACGCTCGACACCAGGGGGACCTCGGCCGTGCGGGGCCGGATGGTGCGCAGGGCCGCCAGGAGCGGTTCGCGGATCTCCTCCATCTGGTGGCTGTGGTAGGCCACTTCGACCCGGAGCCGCTTCACGGAAGCGCCGGCCGCCTCCAGCCGCGGGATCAGCGCGTCCATGGCGCCGGCGTCGCCGGCGAGGGTCGTCGCCGTCGCGCCGTTGACCGCCGCCACGTCCACACCGTCGGACAGATACGGGCGCAGGGCGTCCTCCGGCATGTCCACGGCCGCCATCACCCCGCGTCCGGCCAGCCGGGCCTGGAGGCTCGCGCGGTGGTACGAGATCGTCAGCGCGTCCCGCAGCGTGTACACGCCTGCCGCGTGGGCCGCCGCCACCTCGCCGACGCTGTGCCCCACGATCGCGGCGGGCTCGATGCCCCACTCGCGCCACATCGCGGTCAGCCCCGCCTGCACCACGAAGTTGGCGACCTGTGCGTACAGCGTCTCCGTCAGCCGTGACTCCGGCTCGGGACGGCTCAGTTCGGCACCGATCGACAGGCCGAGGGGCGCGAGGATCTCGTCGCACGCCGCGACGGTCTCGGCGAACCGCTCGGACGTGCGCAGCAGTTCGGCGCCCATGCCCCACCACTGCGGGCCCATGCCGGTGTAGACGAAGGCCACGCCCGGCCGGGACGCGGGCCGGGCGGCGGGCTCCAGCGCCCGCAACTGCTCGGCGGCCCGCGCCGGTTCGTCCGCGACGACGAAGGCCCGCACCTGGTGGTGCTGGCGCTGCCGTGCCGCGGCCCGCGCGGCCCGGTGCAGGGCGGGCGCGCCGGGCTCCGCCAGCAGGTCCGCGTACCGCTCGGCGAGCGCCCGCAGCGCCTGCGGGTCGCGGGCCGACAGCGGCAGCAACCGGGGCGCCCCGCCGTCGGGTTCGCCCGGGGCGGCTTCCTGTTCCGAGGCGGCCTGCGCGGCAGGAGCGGCCACGGCGGCAGGGGCCTGTTCGAGGATGGCGTGCGCGTTGGTGCCGCCGAACCCGAAGGAGTTCACACCGGCGCGGCGCGGGCCGTCCCACGCCGGGAACGGGACCGTCTCCGTGGGCACACGCAGCGGCAGCGAGTCGAACGGGATCTTCGGGTTCGGCTTCTCGAAGTGCAGATTGGGCGGGACGAGGCCGCGTTCGAGACAGAGCGCGGCCTTGATCACACCGGCGACCCCGGCCGCCGCCTCCGTGTGCCCGAAGTTGGACTTCACCGAGCCGATCCAGCTCGTGCGGCCCGGGTCGCCGAGCACGGTGCCGATGGCGTCCGCCTCGATGGGATCGCCCACGGCCGTTCCCGTGCCGTGCGCCTCGTAGTACCCGACCGAGGCGGGGTCGACGTCCCCCGCAGCGCATGCCCGGCGGATCACCGCACGCTGGGCCTCGGCGCTGGGAACGGTGATGCCCGGTGTCCGCCCGTCCTGGTTCACGGCGGTGCCGCGCACCACCGCGTAGATGTGGTCGCCGTCGCGCTCGGCGGCGGCCAGCGGCTTGAGGAGCACGATGCCCGCGCCCTCGCCGCGTGCGTAGCCGTTGGCGCGGTGGTCGAAGGACTTGCACCGTGCGTCCGGGGAGAGGAACTGGCCCTTGGACATGAGGATCGTGGTGACCGGGTTGGTCATCACGTTGACCCCGCCCGCCACGGCCAGTTCGCACTCGCCGCGGGAGACGGCGACGCAGGCGTGGTGGAAGGCGACCAGCGAGGAGGAGCACGCGGTGTCCATCGTCAGCGACGGCCCGTGCCAGTCGAAGGCGTAGGAGAGCCTGGCGGCCAGCATCGTCATGCTGACGCCCGTCGGCGTGGACGTACCGATCAGTTCCCGTTCGGTGACGCCGAGTTGCTGTGTCGCGGCGTCGAAGGTGAACCCGCCGATGTAGCTGCCGACGCCGGTCCCCGCGGTCCGCTCCGGGGGCAGGCCCGCGTCCTCGAACGCCTCCCAGGCGACTTCGAGGAGCAGCCGCTGCTGCGGGTCCAGCGCGGCGGCCTCCCTCGGCGTCATACCGAAGAAGCCGGCGTCGAACCGGTCGACGCGGTCCCGCAGGAAGCCGCCCTGACGTACGGTCATCCGGCCCGGGGTGGCCGGGTCGGCGTCGTAGAAGGCGTCCGCGTTCCAGCGGTCCGGCGGTATGTCGCCGATGGCGTCGGTCCCGGATATGAGCAGATCCCAGAAGCCGCGCGGGTCGGTGATGCCGCCGGGATAGCGGCAGCCGATACCGATGAGGGCCACCGGCTCCTGCACCGGCGCCCCGCTCGCGGCGTCCGTGTCCTGCCCGGCGGCTGTACCGGCACTGCCCGGCGCCTCGGTGACCGACCGACTCATGGTTCGTCCTCCCCGGGCAGCGCCCCGATCAAGATCACGTACGCCCCACACGATCGCATACGACCGCGGCGACTCCCCGCGCAGGTTCACCACAGCAATCGGACGGGGTTGCCGTGAACCGCGCATGGCGACACGGTTATCGGCGTGTAACGGACGCCCGAGGCCGCCTCGCTTTCCGGCAGCACGCTTTGCAGAGCTGTGCGCGCCGCCCTTCCCGTGAGGGGCCCCGGACCGGGCCGGACGGCCCTGCCGGGGCGTTCCCTGTGCGGTGACGCGAGCGAGGGTGCTTCGGTTGCCCGGCCCGGTCATCCGGTTTCGTCGACCGGTCCCGTCGACCGATCCGGTTGACGAGGGCGCCGACCGGTTCCGTTGACCGGAGAATGAAACTGTAACTAGTCTGGTTGCGGTTGATCGGTGCGACGGCGGGAGCGGCGGATGGCGGGGCTCAGCAGCAGGAGCGCGGTCGCCGTGCACGCGCTGGCGATGCTGGCGCACCGGCGTGGCGGCTCGCTCACCTCCGCGGAGATCGCCGACAGCCTGGAGAGCAACCCCGTCCTCGTGCGGCGTGTTCTCGGCCGGTTGCGGGACGCCGGGCTGGTGTGGTCCACCGAGGGGCGGGGCGGCGGATGGTCGCTGGCCCGCGCGCCGCGGGACATCACGCTCTACGACGCGTACGCCGCCGTCGAGGAGGGGCAGATCTTCTCCCGGCATACCCATCCGCCCAGCGGGGCCTGCGAGGTGGGGCGCGGCATCGGCACTCTGCTCGACGCCGAGTTCCGGGACGCGGAGCGCGCCCTGGAGGAGCAGCTCGGCAAAACGACGATCGCCGGACTGCTGCGGCGGATCCTGGCCTTCGACGGCGAACCGGGGAGCCACTGATCACCTGACGACGCGGGCCCGGCCCGCGTCGTTCCCGCACGAGCAAACTGTAACCAGCACGGTTGCAATTCTGGTGCCTCGCGGCTCTGGGCCTCAGCGCCCCGCGGACCCTCCGCGTACACCCGTCCCGCACATCGACCCCCGAACGCCAGGAGTGACAGCGGTGCCCCAGGAATCCGAAGCGACGACGGCGAACACCGAGGTCCGCGGCCCCGCGGGTCCACGACCTCGTGATCAGTCGTGCCCATGTCTTCGACGGCCGCCGGGCGCTCGCCGGTCTGTACGACATCGCCGTCGACGGCGGAGAGATCGCCGGTGTCTCGGCCCGGCCGCTTCGGGGCAGGCGCCAGGTGGACGCGGACGGGGGATGGGTCGTGCCGGGCCTGATCGACACGCACATCCACTTCTACGATGTGCGGGCGGTCTCCGGGCCGGAGTCGCTGCGGGCCTTCGAGCAGAGCGAACTCCCCGGAAAGCTGGGCCTGTTCCTCGACCACGGGATCACCACCATCAAGTCCGTGGGCGACCCGACGGACGGCATCCTCCGTACACGGGCCGCGCTCGCCGCCGGCACGCTGCGGGGCCCGCGCCTGCTGGCGACCGGTTGCGGTATCACCGGACGCGGCGGGCATCCCGCCGCCACCGTCTTCGGCGGCAACCCCTGGGCACGCGCGCGCTTCACGGGCGAGGCCGAGAGCGTGCAGCAGATGCGCGACCTGGTGCACCACCTCGCCGACCGCGAGGTGGACGCGGTCAAGCTGCTCTCGGAGGGCGCGTGCGCACACTCCGGCGGGCCGGCCTACCTCTGGCAGAACCCCGCCTTCCCGGACGGTGTCGCACTGGAACGGCTTCCTCTCGAACTCCTCCGGGCGGGCGTCGAGGCCGGGCACGAACGGGGCCTTCGGGTCACCGTGCACACCACTCAGCAGGCCGCGGCACGCGAGGCGATCGAGGCCGGGGCGGACGGCCTGGAACACGGCGTCACCGTCGAGCCCCTCACCGACCACGCGCTCATCGACCTGATGCTCGACCACGGCGTCACCTACACGCCGACGCTGTGGATCGACGACGCCCGCCCGGACGCGCGCGGCAATCTCCGGAAGGCCGCCGAGGCCGGTGTGCACATCGCGCTGGGCAGCGACACCTTCAGCGGCCGGGGCCGGTACGGGGCCAACACCCTGGAAGAGGCCGAGTTGATGGTGGCGGCCGGGATGACACCGGCCCAGGTGCTGGCCGCGGGCACCAGCGGCGCTGCGCGGCAGTGCGCCCGGCCCGATCTCGGTGCGGTGGCTCCCGGCAAGCGCGCCGATCTGCTCGTCCTGAACGCCGATCCCACCGCGGACATCACCGGCCTGCGGGACCTCCGCATGGTCGTCCTCGGCGGTGAACCCGTCGTCGACAAACGCTAGCTGCGCGGTGGGAAGCCTCCTCGCCCGCACCGGCGGGGGAGGCATGCGACCGGGGCGGCCAGTGGCTTCCGGGCCGCCCCGGGGGTGTTACTTGTTCACCGCGAACTGCATCAGGGCCTGTTCGTTGCCCTGCTTGATCTTCCCGGTCTCGTTGATGACCTTCAGCTTCCAACCGCCGCCCGTGCGCATGGCCTTCGCGATGGCACAGCCGTTGTCGGTGGTGAGCAGGCTCGGCCAGATGTCGGCGACCTGCTCGCTGCTGCCGCCCGTCGAGTCGTACACCTTGAAGCTGATGTTCCGCGCCTTGTTGAAGGCGCTGCCCTTCTTGTAGGCGGCGGCGACGAACACGATGGAGGTGATGTTGGACGGGATCTTGTCGAATTCGACGGTCACCGTCTCGTCGTCACCGTCGCCGCGGCCGGTCTGGTTGTCGCCGGAGTGCAGCAGGGAGCGATTGCCCATCGGATCCAGGGAGTCCAGGCCCGCGAGCCGGACCGGGTCGCCTCCCTGCATGGCGATCGCGATCAGATCGAGGTCGGTGCCGACCTTCCGGCGCAGCTTGCCCATGACGCCGCCGCTGCTGCCGGCGGTCGGGTCCCAGGAGACCCCGATGGACAGATGGGTCACGCCGTCCAGGTCGGCCGGCTCGTCGTCCTTCGTCAGCGTAATCATGCGTATTCCTCCAGGTGGGACATATGCCATCAGTCTGCCTGGTGGCTTCCTGCCGCGGCCTACCGGGTCCGACGCGTGCGGGCTTCTCCCGCGGTGCTCCGCTCCGTTGGGGCCGCACCCGCGGACGAGCGACGACTTCAGGCCACAATGAGCCGTGTTCACCGTGGGCGGGAGGGGAGGCCGGGATGGCCGAGGGGTTCAAGCGCCGCACACCGAGCCGGTGGGGGGAGGGTGCCGCGCTGCGGGACGAGATCCTCGCGGCGGCGGCACGGCTGTTGGCGCGGTCGGGACGGGAGGGCGATCTGTCCCTGCGCGCGGTCGCCCGTGAGGTGGGCATCTCGGCGCCCAGCATCTATCTGCACTTCAAGGACCGTGCGGAGCTGGTGGCGACGGTCACGCAGCGGGCCTACGAGTGGCTGGTGGCGGAGTTGTGCGAGGCCAGGGAGCGCGGTTCGGCGGACGGGCCGCGCGCGGGGCTGCGTGCGATGGTGCAGCGGTACTGCCGGCTGGCGCTGGACAATCCGCGGTTCTACCGGCTGATGTTCGGCATCGAGCGGATCGAGGTGCCCCGCGAGGAGAGGGCCGCACATCCGGTGTGGCTGGTGTCCGAGGTGTGGGCGGAGGCGGTGGCGGCCTGCCGGGAGGAGCGCACCGGCCGGGCCGACGACGCGCGGGTGGCCAGGCTGTTGTGGTTCTCCCTGCACGGGGTGGTGGCGATGGCCATGTCCACCCCGTTCGAGACCGACCGGCGGGCCCTGGAGGAGATGGCGGACGAGCTTCTCGATGTGGCGATGACCAGATAGTGCGGGTGGGCGAGGCCGCTTCCGTCCAAATGGTTGCCCAGGGCACCTAACGGTGTTAGCAAAACGGGGACGCGAATCCCCTGCCCACGGAGGCACGCATGGCCGACACCGCGACATCCGCCCCGGCGGGATTGCCCGAACACCCCTCACCCCGGGCGGCCGGATGCCCCTTCGACCCGCCCCCCGCCCTCCGCTCGCTCCAGACGGACCGGCCCGTCTCCCGGGTGCAGATCTGGGACGGCAGCCGGCCCTGGCTGATCACCCGGCACGAGGACGTGCGCACCCTGCTCAACGACCCGCGCGTCAGCGCCGACGCCACCCGCGACGGCTATCCGCACCGCTCCGCCGCGATGCAGGGCAGCGACCCCGCCAGCCAGACGTTCCTCACCATGGACGATCCCGAACACGCCCGGCTGCGCCGGATGGTGACGGCGCCTTTCGCGATCAAGAAGATCGAGGCGCTGCGGCCGTCCATCCAGAAGATCGTCGACGATCTCGTCGACACCCTGCTCGCCGGCCCCAAACCGGTGGACCTCGTCGAGGCGTTCGCGCTGCCGGTGCCCAGCCTCGTCATCTGCGAACTGCTCGGCGTGCCCTACGAGAAGCACGACTTCTTCCAGCGCAACACCCGGATCATCGTCCGCCGCACCTCCACGCCGGAGGAGGTGGCGGCGGCGAACGCGGCGCTCATCGACTACATGGACGACCTCCTCGCCGACAAGCTCGCCCGGCCCGCCGACGACCTGCTGTCCGTCCTGGCCACCGAGCGCGTGGCGACCGGCGAGCTGACCCGGCGCGAGGCCGCGCGGCTGGGCAATCTCCTGCTCGCGGCGGGCCACGAGACCACCGCCAACATGATCGCCCTCGGCACCCTCGCCCTGCTGCGGAACCCCGGCCAACTCGCCCTCCTGCGCGAGACCGAGGATCCCGAGGTGGTGGCCGGAGCGGTCGAGGAACTGCTGCGCTATCTCAACATCACCCACTCCGGCCGCCGCCGGGTGGCGCTGGAGGACATCGAGGCCGGCGGTGAGACGATCCGCGCGGGCGAGGGGATCATCTTCGCCAACGACGTCGCCAACCGCGACCCGGCGGCCTTCCCCGGCCCCGACCGGCTCGACCTCACCCGCAACGCCCGCCGCCATGTCGCCTTCGGCTACGGCGTGCACCAGTGCCTCGGCCAGCCGCTCGCCCGTGTCGAACTCCAGGTCGTCTACGGCACGTTGTACCGCCGTATCCCGACCCTCGCCACGGCGATACCGTTCGACGAGATCGAGTTCAAGCACGACGGCATCGTCTACGGCGTCTACAAGCTTCCCGTCACCTGGTGACCCCCTCCAACCCCTCGCGGAGAATCGAGAAGCCCATGCGCGTGGAAGTCGACCGGCCCCGGTGCGTCGCCTCCGGACAGTGCGTCCTGGTCGCCCCCGACGTCTTCGACCAGGACGACGACGGCATCGTCGTGACGCTCGACGAGCGCCCGGACGCCCCGCGGCACGAGGACGTACGGGAAGCGGCCGCGATCTGCCCGGCCGCCGCCATCGCCCTGCGGGAGGAGTGACGGCCCACCGCCGTCGCGGCCCGTCACCCTGACAACCGCACGCCAGCACAACGCCAGCACAACGCCAGCTCCACGACAGCCCCTGACGGAGGCCCCGGCGCCGGACACCGGCCGTCGGGGCCTCGCGCTGTGTGACGAGCGCCACAGGTGCAGGAAAACCTCACGTCCCGCGCAGGCGTCTAGCGGGTGTGAGATCAGTGAGGAAGCGAGCGGGCGAGGCCGACGAGGAGCGCCTCGTCCGGCAGGTGGCCAAGGGCGACCGCGCCGCGTTCGAGGAACTGTACCGGCGTACGGCGCCCTGGCTGGCGGTGCGGCTGCGCCGCCGCTGCGCGGACGAGCAGCTCGTCGCCGAGGTCATGCAGGAGACCTATCTGGCCGTGTGGCGCGCAGCGGGCGCGTTCGCCGGCTCCACGGTGGGCGGGACCGCCGTCGGCTGGCTGTGGACGATCGCCGCACGCCGCCTCGTCGACGCCTTCCGGCGCCGGGCGCACCACGCCGAGCCGCCCCCCGCCGCCGCGTTCCCGGACGCGGCGCCGGCGGCCGAGGACGAGGCGCTCTCCGCGTCCGTCGGCGGCGACGTCGGGGACGCGCTGCGGAGCCTGGCACCCGAACTCAGACAGGTGTTGCAGGCCCTCGTGCTCGACGGGCTGTCGGTGCGGGAGGCCGCCGTCCTGCTCGGGCTGCCGGAAGGGACCGTCAAGACCCGCGCCCGCCGGGCCCGGATCGCGATGCGAAAGGCGTTGGCATGAGTGGCGAACACGCGTCGGTGCGGATCATCGACGCCTATGTGCGCGGGGGCGGCGAACTGGCCGCCGACGAGACCTGGGCCCTGGAGGCCCATCTGGAGGCGTGCCACGGATGCCGGGAGCGGCTGTCGGCCGCCGTCACGGCACAGGAGCCCGCCGTGACGGAACTGGTCGACACCGTGTGGTCCGGCCTCGAACCCCGGCTCGCCGCCACAGCGCCACGGCCGCGCCGGCGGCGGTGGCCGGTGGAGCTGAGAGCGTGGCTCACCCCCGCGATGGTGCCCTGGCTGCTCATGGCGGCGGGCGTGACGCTGCTCGCGCTGCTGCTCGACCTGAGCGGCGCCCGCTTCGGCGAGGCGTCACCCGTACTGCTGCTCTCCCCGGTGCTGCCCGTGCTCGGCGTCGCCGCCGCCTGGTCGCGTGGCCTCGACCCCGGGTACGAGCTGACCGCCTCCACACCCAGGGCGGGGCTCCACCTCGTGCTGCGCCGCACCGCCTCGGTGCTCGCCGTCCTCGTCCCCGTCCTGCTGCTGGCCGGGTGGGCGACCGGGGTCATGGTGGCCCACTGGCTGCTGCCCTGCCTGGCCTTCACCACGACGACCCTCGCGCTCGGCGGGCTCATCGGGGTGACCCGGGCGGCCGTCGCGCTGGTCGCCGTGTGGGCCGCCGTCATCGCCGCGCCCGCCCTCGCCGCCGGCCGGGAGAGCTTCGCTCTGCGGACGGACGGACTGCCCGTCTGGGCGCTGATCGCCGTGCTCGGCACCGGTGTCGTGATCGCCCGCAGGGGCGCCTACTCCGTGCTGGGAGCCCACCGTTGAACCTCGGAAAGGAACACCGCATGACGCCCGCAGTGAGCGCGGCCGACCTCGCGCCGACGTCCTACGCCTGGCAGATCCGGGCCACCGGACTGAAAGTGGCGGCCGGCCGGAAACGGATGGCCGTCGACGGGCTCGATCTCTCCCTGGACACGGGAGTGCACGGTCTCCTCGGCCCCAACGGCGCGGGCAAGACCACCCTCATCCGCGCGCTGGCCACCGTGCTGCGCCCCGCAGCCGGCAGCCTGGAACTGCTCGGCGAGTCCGCGGGCGGCACCGGAGAACACCGCGCGCTGCGCCGCAGGATCGGCTATCTGCCGCAGGAGTTCGGCTACTACAAGCGCTTCACCGTGCGCGAGTTCGTCGAGTACATGGCCTGGCTCAAGGAGGTCCCCAAGGCGGAGATCCCCGGCGCCGTACAGCGTGCCGTGGAACGCGTGGGCCTCGCCGACCGCGCCGACGACCGGATGAAGGCGCTCTCCGGCGGCATGGTGCGGCGCGCCGGCATCGCCCAGGCCATCGTCAACGATCCCGCGATCCTGCTCCTGGACGAACCGACCGTCGGCCTCGACCCGGCCCAGCGGCTGCGCTTCCGCGAACTCCTCCAGGAGCTGGGCCTCGACACCTGCGTGGTCGTCTCCACCCACCTGGTGGAGGACGTCGCCGCCGCCTGCACCGACGTGGTGCTCTTCGCCGACGGCCGGCTCGTCTTCCAGGGCACCCCCGACGAACTGGCGGCCGCCGGCGGACCCGAACACGTCGGCGACAGCCCGCTGGAGCGCGGCTACTCCGCGCTGCTGGCCGGCTCGGACAAGGGGAGGGGATCCTGGTGAACGGCCGTGTCCTGCGTACCGAGTTGCGGCGCACCGTCGCACCGTGGGCCGGGGCCGTCGTCCTCGTCCTCGCCCTCGCCTTCCTTCTGCTGATCCCCGGGCCCTGGAGCAGGGGCACCGTGCGCTGGACCGACCAGTGGACGTCCCTGGCGATGTGGACCCGCAGCCTGCTGGTCTACCTGTGGCCGCCGGCCGTCGGGCTCGGCGCGCTCCAGGGGCTGCGCGACCACCGCGCCAGGATCTCCGAGCTGTTGACGAGCACACCGCGGCCCGCCTGGCACCGCGCCGCCGCACTGGCCGGCCCCTCGGTGCTCACCCTGGTCGCCGCCTTCGCGCTGCTCGTCGCCGTCGGCGCGGTGCAGGTCCTCGCCGGGCCCGCGTACCAGCACCTCGGCTGGCTGCCGATCTCTCTGGTGGGAGCGCTCTCCCTCGCCGTGGGCGCCGTCCTCGGCATGGGCCTCGGGCGGGCACTGCCGTCCGTGCTCACCCCTCCCGCTGTCACTGTGGCCGCCTTCGTGTTCATCACCCTGTTGCGGGTCTCGTCCGACACGGCGGTCCCCACGCCGCTCGTGTCCAACCGGCTCTCGCTGCTGTCCCCGGCGGTCTCCCAGGTGCGCGAGGTGCTGCTGACCCTCTCCGCCTCCGCCCATCTCGGGCAGACGCTCTGGCTGCTCGGCCTGGGCGCGACCGGCTTCGCGCTGCTCGCCGCCGCCACCCGCCGCGGCCGGCTGCTCGCCTGGACGCCCGTGCTGGCCGGCGCGGTGCTCGCGCTGCTCGTCCTGCCGTCCGATCCGCGCCGCACCTACGTCGTCGACGAGGCGGCCGCGGCCATGGTCTGCGAGGGACCCGTCTGTGTGACCAAGACCCACCAGGCACGGCTCCACGAACTCGCGGACGCCGGCAAGCAGGCGCTGCACGAGATGCGCGGCGCCCTGGGCGACCGGGCACCGCGGCAGATCCGGGAGAGCACCGAGCTGCGCGCACTCGGCGACACACCGCAGCGCTCCCGCGAGGCCGTGCTCGTCGACTTCGACGACGGCATGATCGCCGCCGCCGAGGGCAGGGAACTGACCCGGGCCCTCCTCGCCGAGGGCCTCGTTCCCTCCTGCTCCCCCCGCACCGGGAACGAGAGCGGCACGCTCCAGGACATCGCCGCACAGAGCATCGCCGCCGGCTCGGTCACGGGCAAGCTCGAACCCTTCGGCGGGACCGCGCACCAGGCGGCCGACCAGAGGGAGATCGCCCGCCCCGCGTGGCAGAGGTTCCAGGCGCAGCCGCGCGCGGAACAGCGCACCCGGATCCGGGCCGCACACACCGCCGCGCTCTCCTGCAAGGGCGATGTGCTGCACAAGCTGTCCGCGGGCGGCGCCCGATGAGGTGGCTGACGTTGTACGCGCGTTCCCGGCAGATGCCCGTCTCCCTCGCGGCCGTCGTGATCAGCGCCGTGGTGGGCTGGGCCCTCGGCCGGGGCGGCCACGACGGGCCGGGCGATCCGCAGATGGCCGCGCTCGCCCTCGCCGCCGGAACGACCGCCGCCTCCACCGGACTCGGCGGGCAGGACGTCGCGCTGGACCGGACGGCCGCGATCCGCTGGAGACCCCGCAGGGCCGTCCACGTCCTGCTCGCGGGCGCCCTCGTGGCCGCGGTGGCCACGGCCGTGCAGACGCTCGGCGACGACCTGGGCGCACCCGCGTTCCTGCTGCGGGACAGCGCCGGACTGATGGGACTCGCCGCGCTCGGCGCCGTCGTCTGCGGGGCGCAGTTCGCCTGGACGCTGCCGATCGTCTGGCTGGCGGCCTCGCTCTTCGCGCCGCCGCCGGAGAGCGTCCCGGCGCAGGTGCTCTCCTGGATGCTGCTGCCGGCCGGCACACCGGCGGGCACCTGGACCGCCCTCGCCCTCACGGCGGCCGGCACCGTCGCCTACGCCTTCGCCGGTCCGAAACGCTGAGGGCCCGACGCCGGTGCCCGGCCCCGTCCCGTGCGAGCGGGCCGGGGCCGCACCGGTGTCCGGAGCGGGCGCCCGCGCCCGGACGCCCGCCGGCGGACCATTACCATCCCGGCCATGACGAAGCCCTTCACCCACCGGCTGCGGGTGCGCTACAGCGAATGCGACCAGCAGAACGTCGTGTTCAACGGCCACTACCTCTTCTACTACGACGTCGCCCTGACCGAGCTGTGGCGCGAGACCGCCGTGGACTACGCGGCCATGGTCGCGCAGGGCACCGATCTCGTGGTGGCCGAGGCACGTCTCGCCTACCGCCGCAGCGCCCACTTCGACGAACTCGTCGACATCGAGATGCCCGTCACCCACCTGGGGACGACGAGCCTGATACTGAGCCCCGTCTTCAAGGTCGGCGAACGGCTCGTCGCCGAGGGCGAGGTGCGGCACGTGTTCGTCGACACCGCGGCCGGCGGCAAGCGGGAGATGCCCGATGCCGTCCGCTCGGCCCTGCTGCCCCACAGCACACCGGAGGCCGCGCAACGGGCCGGGGGCCGGCCGTCCGACGACGAGCAGGAGCGCCGCGCCGGTCGAAGCAACTCCCGGTCCAGCTGATACGGGCCCGGGAAACGGGAATCGCGGGGTTCGGCGCTGACGTCAGGGCCCGGGCGTCGCATCCGCCACCGACAACGCCCTCCCGCGGTTGACGCCTCGTCAGGTCGGTGCCGTCCCACCCCGACACCCGTTCCGGCCGCTGTCACGGGACACCGGGGAGGACGGGGGAGAGGAGGGCGTGGCCGGTGGTGGTCGCGGTGGCGAGAACCGCGAGGGCACCGAGACAGTAGGCCGGATCGGCGAGGGTGCGGCGGGGCAACCGGCGTTCCGTGCGGCGCGGATGGGCGCCGAAGCCACGGGCGTCCATCGCCAGGGAGACCCGTTCCGCGTGCCGGATGCCGCCCGCCAGCAGCGGTACCAGCATGCGGGCGGCACGCCGGGCGGCGGCCAGCGGCCCGCGCCCGCCGTCCGCGCCGCGCATCCGGTGCGCGGCGCGGATGTGGTCCGCCTCGGCCCGGAAGACGGGCACGAACTGGAGCCCGGCGAGCGCCGCGTGGGCGAACCGGTACGGCACACGCGCCCGGCACACCAGCGCGGTACGCAGCCCCTCGGGGGTCGTCCCGGCACCGGCCAGCAGCGACAGGGCGGCGATGGCGCCGATCCGCGCGGCCACGAGCGCGCCGTACCGCAGGGCGCCCGCGTGCAGGTGCAGCGGGCCCCAGGACAGCGCGATCGGGGTGCCCGCGCCGACGTCGGCGGAGGCGAGCAGCGCGAACAGCACGGTGAACCAGCACAGCAGGAGACCCGCCGCCGCCAGCGCCGGCAGGGCGCGGCCCGGGTGCGGCAGCGTCCCCGCCAGGTGGACGGCCACGGCGGCGAGCAGCAGGAAAGCGGGCACGGCGGGGTCACCGGCCAGATAGGCCACGGCCATCGCGACCAGCGAGACGCCCAGCTTGACCAGGGGATCGACCCGGCGCAGGAAGCCGCGTCCCGCCTGCGGTGGATCCCCCGCGGGGGAGTGCGGTCCGGGCGCCGGGCCGTGCGGGGCGCTGCCGGGCCGGTCGGTCGTCATGGTCGGTCCTCTCCGCCGGCGGGGCCGTCGCGTCCGTCCCGGTCATCGGCTCCGTGGGGGCCCTCGGGTCCGCCGCGGTCGTCCGGCTCGTCGGGCCCGACGGGGGTGACGGCCCCGGCGAACCCGTCGAACTCGCCGGGCCTGCCGAGGTCGTCGAGTCGGCACACCCGGGACCAGACCGGATCGTGCGCGGCGAGCCGGGCAGCGAAGCGGCGTACCGGTGGTGGGCGGAGTCCGGCCGCGTCCAGGAGCGTGTCGTCGCACAGCACGTCGCGCACCGGAGCGTGGGCGGTGAGCCGGCCGCGGGAGAGCAGCGCCAGGTGCGCGGCGTGGTCGGCCACCAGCTGGAGGTCGTGGGTGACGGCGACGACGGTGGTGCCCGCCGCCCGCACCTCGTCGACCAGCGCGAGCAGTTCGGCCGTGCGCGCCCGGTCCTGTCCGAACGTCGGCTCGTCGAGCAGGAGCAGACGCGGGCCGGTGATGAGCGCGGTGGCGACGGACAGCCGGCGCTTCTCGCCGTGCGAGAGCAGGAAGGGGCTCCGCTCTGCGTACCGGGTCAGGCCGAAGCGGTCCAGGGCCGCGTCGACCCGCGCCCCGGTCTCCTCCCGGCCGAGGCCCAGCAGCCGCGGCCCGTGGGCGAGTTCGGCCCGCACGGAGCCGGTCACGAACTGGTGCTCGGGGTTCTGGAAGACGTAGCCGATCCGGCCCGCCGCGCCCGGCCACCCGCCGGCGCGTCTGCCGCGGGCGCCCGTGCGTACCGGGCGGCCCTCGACGCGTGCCTCGCCGTGCGAGACGGCGGTGAGCCCGGCGAGCGTGCGCAGCAGGGTGGTCTTTCCGGCGCCGTTGGTACCGGCCACGGCCAGGAAGTCGCCGGGCGGAACGGTGAGCGAGACCGCGTCGAGCACGGTGCGTCCCTGCCGGCGGACGGTGACGGACCGCAGCTCGGCCACGGGCGCGCCCCCGGAGCCGGCCGGACGGTCCGGGGTGTCCGCCGGGCTGTCCGCCGGGCGGGGCAACGGCCGGGCAGCGCACGGGGATTGGGCGCCACCGGGGTGCCCGGCCGGAGTGGTGCGGGCCGGAACAGTGCGGGCCGGAACGGAGTCGGCCCGCACCGCGTCGGCCAGCTCCTCGGGGGTCAGCGGTGTGGTCCCGCCCGGTGCCGGGCCCATCCGTTCGGCGATCTCGACGGCGGCGGGCCGCCATCCGCCCACCTCGGCCAGGAGCCGTGCGTGGCGCCCGAAGACCTCCCGCGGCGGTCCCTGGGCGCGGACCCGCGCCCGGTGGTCGAGGACGACGACGCGGTCGGCCAGCGGTGCGGCGTCGTCCAGTTGGTGCTCGATCAGCAGGGCCGTGGTGCCGTTCCGGCGCAGCCCGGCCAGTACCCGGTAGAAGTCGCGGACGGCGAGCGGGTCCAGGTTGGCGGTGGGCTCGTCCAGGACGAGCACGGCCGGGCGCATGGCCAACGCGCAGGCGAGCGCGAGGCGTTGACGTTCGCCGCCGGAGAGGGAAGCGGGGTCGCGGCGCAGCCCGGCGGGGCCGGTGTCCAGGCCGACGGCGCGCAGCGCGGCGAGGGCGCGCCGCTCCACCTCGGCGGCGGGGACGAGGGTGTTCTCCGGGCCGAAGCACACCTCGTCGAGCACGGTGCGGGTGACGATCTGCGCGTCGGGGTCCTGGAAGACCATGCCGACCTCGGTGCACAGCCGGGCCGTGCCCGTGGTGCGGGTGTCGGTGCCGCGCACGAGGACCGCACCGTCCAGGTCGGCCGGTGCGCTGTGCGGGATCAGCCCGTTGACGGTGAGGGCGAGCCCGGATTTGCCGGCGCCCGACGGGCCGAGCAGCAGCACCAGTTCGCCCGGGAACAGTTCGAGGTCGGTGCCCTCGCCGGTCCAGGTGCCGGCGGCATGGTGGCGGACCCGGACGCCGCGCAGACGCACCAGGGGGCCGGAGCCGGGGCCGGGGTCGGCGCCGGTGTCGGGGCCGGTGCCGTCGGCGGGTGCGGCGGAGGGCGTGACGGACGGGGTGGCGGTGGCCGTCGGGCCGGGTGCCGGCCGGGTGCGGGGTGGGTTCATCGTCCGCCGGCCTCCGGACCGGTTCCGGGCGTGGCGGGGGCGGAGGCAGCGGTGGAGGCGGCACCGGTGCGGACGGCGGTGCCGATCCCGGATCTGCTGAGCTTTCCGCCGAGGAGCACGGAGAACCAGGCGAAGACGACGGAGCTCGCGAGCGCGGTGGCGAGCACGGCGGCCAGTACCCCGGCCGCCAGCTGCCCGAAGCCGATGAAGCCGGCCGTCCACACCCCGCTGACGACTCCGATGAGCAGGCCGGAGAGCAGGAAGGTGCCGGTGCCGAGCCGCCGGTACCGGGTGAGCAGGAAGGGCAGTTCGAGCAGCAGCCCCCACAGCGCCATCATCACGATCATGAACGGGCCGTAGCCGGAGCCGAATCCGGCGACCAGCCCAGCGACCGTCGCGGCGAGCACACCGGTGCCGAACCGGGGCAGCAGCGCGACGGCGACCAGCGCGGGCAGCACCCACAGGCCGTAGAAGAGCGACACCAGGACCGGCATGCTCGCGGTGGCGTTGGCCAGGATGTTGGCCGGTATCAGCACGATTCCGAACGCGGCGCCGACGGCGACGCAGGTCATGCTCGTGCGGGTGGTGAACGGTACGGGCGGTGCCATCCGGTTCCTCTTCTCTTTCTCTTTCTCTCTTCTTCCTCTCCGGCTGTCCGGCCGGCCGGTGACGTGCGCGGCCAGCTTATAGCATTGACAATCATTTTCAATAAGGTTTGGATGGGGCCGCCGGTCACCTCCGGGAGCCGGTGAACGAGCGTGGAAGGAGAGCGCGTTGAACGACCGTTGGCTCCGCTGCCGGGCGCCCCGTGCCGACCCCCGGGTGCGCGTGGTGTGCTTCCCGCACGCCGGCGGCACGGCGGGCCCGTACGCGGCCTGGGGTGCGGCCCTCGACGGCCGGACGGAGCTGTCGGCCGTGCAGTACCCCGGGCGCGAGGAGCGCATCGAGGAGCCGCCCCCGCACGACCTCGACGCACTGCTGAGCGGTGTGTGCCGTGCCCTGCTGCCGCTCGCCGGCCGCCCGCTGGTGCTGTTCGGGCACAGCCTCGGCGCCGTCGTCGCCTACGAGACGGCCCGCCGGCTGACCCGGCAGGGAGCGCCGCCCGCCCGGCTGGTGGTCTCCGGCCGGCGCGCCCCGTGCGTGCCGGTGACCGGGGATCTGCACACCCGGTCCGACGACGCCCTGGTGGCCGAGCTGGCGCGGCTCGGCGCCACCAGCGCGGAACTGCTGGCCGAGCCGGCCTTCCGCACCGTCTATCTGCCCGCCGTACGCGCCGACTTCGCCCTGGCCGAGACCTACCGGTACGCCCCCGCCGGGCCGCTGCCCTGCCCGGTGACCGCCGTCATCGGCGCGGCGGACACCGAGGTCGACCACGACCAGGCGAGCCGGTGGGCCGCCCACACCACCGGCGCGTTCACCCTGCACACCGTCCCCGGCGGCCACTTTTGGTTCGTCCCGGACGACACCGGCGTGCTGCACCTGCTGCGTACCGCGGCGCACGAGGCGTCGCGGCCCGTTCCCTCGGAAAGCGAGACCCCCGCGTGAACATGCCCGACGGCCTGATCGAACGTCATGTGCCCTTCCTCGCCGATCGGATCGCCACGGCCACCGTGCTGTGCGCCGGCTCGGACGCGCCGTACCTGCTCTACGAACGCGACGGTTCCGTCTCCTGGGCGGAGGGCGAAGCGGTCGTCGTGGAGGCCGGAGCGGAGGGCGCCACCGTCGGGGTCGGAGGCACCCGGCGCCGGCAGCCCGCCGTCGCCGGCGTGCACCCGCTGGCCGCGGCCGGCCGCGCCGTCGAACTGGTGGGCCGCGGCAACTGGCGGGCCCACGGCTGGGTGGACTTCTCCTATGTGCGGGCGCGTGCGGGCGCGGGCCCCGAGCCCGGCGGCCGGCCGGCGGTGCGGTTCGTCCTGCCCCGGCGCGAGGTGCGGATGCGGGGCTCCGAGGCGCTGCTGCGTGCCGAGGACGGCGCGGCGCTCGACCGGCTGGAGCGCAGACTGTGCGCGGCCGCCGACCGGGCGGAGGCCCTGACGCACGGGGACGGCCCCCGCCGGGCGGCCGTGCCCGTGGACCCGGACGCCGGAGCCGTCCGCTACCGGGAGGACGTCGCCCGGGCCGTGCGGGAGATCCGCGCCGGGCGGCTGGAGAAGGTCATCCTCTCCCGGACCGTTCCCGTGCCGGGCGCCGTCGATCTGCCCGCCACCTATCTCGCCGGGCGCCGGTCGCACGAGCCGGCGCGCTCCTTCCTGCTGCGGCACGGCGGTCGCGAGGCCGCCGGGTTCAGCCCCGAGATCGTCGTCCGGGTCGGCGCCGACGGCACCGTCACCGCCCAGCCGCTGGCCGGAACCCGCGCGCTGACCGGGGAGCCGGAGGCCGACGCGGAACGCCGGGCCGAGCTGTACCGGGACCCGAAGGAGGTCTACGAACACGCCGTCTCGGTACGGCTGGTGCAGACCGAACTGGAGAGCGTGTGCATCCCCGGGACGGTGCGCACCGGCGAGTTCATGACCGTCGAGGAACGCGGCAGCGTGCAGCACCTCGCCTCCCGGCTGTCCGGGCGGCTCGCCGCCGGGGCCGGCCGGTGGAGCGCCCTGGACGCGCTCTTCCCCGCCGTCACCGCCTCCGGCATACCCAAACAGGCCGCCTGCGAGCTGATAGCCCGGAGCGAACCGGAGGAACGCGGCCTGTACAGCGGCGCGGTGGTCACCGTGGACGCCGACGGGACGCTCGACGCGGCACTGGTGCTGCGCAGCGTCTACCGGGACGGCGGACGGACCTGGCTGCGCGCCGGGGCCGGCATCGTCGCGCAGTCCGACCCGGAGCGCGAACTGGAGGAGACCCGCGAGAAGTTGCGGGCCGTCAGCCGGTGTCTCGTGGCGCCGCACGACGTGGCGGCCGGCGGCCCGCACCCGGAACCGGCGGCCCCGGCCCGGGCGGCGTCGTGAGCCGCGACGACGGGCCCCTGCGTGTGGTGGTCGCCGGCACCGCCTTCGGCAGGATCTACCTCGACGCGGTACGGGCCTCCGCCGGGGCCTTCACGCTCACCGGCGTCCTCGCCAAGGGCAGCGACTTCTCCCGCCGCCTCGCCGAACGGGAGGGCGTGCCGCTGTACACCGCGCCCGAGCAGGTGCCCGACAGCACCGACATCGTCTGCGTCGTCGTCCGCTCCGGCGCCACCGGCGGCCCGGGCTCCGAACTGGCCCGCGCCTTCCTGCGCCGCGGCATGCACGTCCTCCAGGAACACCCGGTGCACGCCGACGAGATCGTCGAGAACCTGCGTGCGGCCCGGGACGGCGACGCGGCCTACGCGGTCGACACCCTCTACCCCGACCTCGCGCCGGTGCGCGCCTTCCTGGCCGCCGCCGCCACGCTGCGCGCCCGCGGCCCGCTGCGGTTCCTGGACGCCGCCTGCAACAGCCAGGTCGCCCATCCGCTGCTCGACGTGCTCGGCCGGGCCGTCGGCGGACCCAGGCCCTGGGCCTTCGGCGCCTGCCACGAGCCGGACGCCGCACTCGCCGCCGCCGCGCACGGGCCGCAGCCCTTCCGGACGCTGCACGCCGTCCTCGGCGGCGTACCGGCCACGCTGCGGGTGCAGAACCAGGTGCACCCCGACGACCCGGACAACCACTCGTTCCTGCTGCACCGGATCGCGCTCGGCACCGACGCCGGTGTGCTCACCCTCGCCGACACCCACGGGCCCGTGCTGTGGAACCCCCGGCTGCACGCCCCGCGGGACGCCACCGGCCGCCTCGTGCTGGCGGGACCGGGCACGGAACGGCTCGCCGCCGCGTCCACCACCCGGCTCCACCGGGCCGCCGGCAGCTATCACGAGGTGTTCGCACAGCTGTGGCCGCAGGCGGTGCTGTCCGCCCTGCACCGGCTGCGGGAGGCCGCCGCCGCACCCGCCCGCCGGGCCGCCGCCGGCCAGTGGGCGCTGACCGTCGCCCGCTGCTGGACGCAGCTGACCGCCCGGCTGGGCATGCCCGAGCTGATCCGCCCGCCGGAGCCCCCCGTCGTGACCGCCGACGAACTGGCCCGCGCGAGCGCCGGGTCGCCGCCCGGCGGCGGTGCACCGGCCGGCACCGCCGACCCGGCCGCCGCACCCCGCCGGCCCGCCGCGGCCGGCCCGCGAGGAGGACGAGAGGGATGACGGACCACCGCACCGCCGCCGGACGGCCCGCGGCCGGCGAGGGACGGACAGGAGAGCCGACGGGCACCCGGTGCAGCCATGTGCTGCTGCGGGTACGGGAACTGCCGCGCGCCGTGGCCGACTTCCGGGCCGCGGGCTTCGAGGTGGCCTACGCGACCGCGCCCGAGCACAAGGCCCTGCACGCCCACGTGTGGTTCCGCGAAGGCCCCGTCATCGAACTGCTCACCACCCCGCCCGGCGCCCGCTGGATGCGGCTGCCCGTCACCCTGCGGTTCGGCCGTGGCGCGGGCGCCCGCATGGTGCGCTGGGCCCGGCAGGACGAGGGCTTCTGCGATCTGGCCCTGCTCGCCGACGCCGACGGCTTCCCCGAGCGGCTGCGGGCACTGCGCCGCGCGGGCGTACCCGGCGGCCGCCCGGTGCACTGGCGGCGACGGCGCCCGGACGGCGCCGCCACCCGCTTCTCCTTCGCCTACCCGCGCGCCCACCGGCTGCCGTTCCTGGTCACCCCCTACGACCCGCCGCAGCACCCGCCGGACGTCCGCCATCCCAACGGCGCGACGGCGCTGCGCACCGTCGTGCTCGGCGTCGCCCCGGCGGATCTGCCGGCCGTGCGGCAGCTCACCGGCACCGACCCCGGCGACCTCGGCCTGCCCGGGCTGCGTATCGAGGAGGCGGAGACCACCGGGGTGCGCGCCGTCGAACTCGCGGGCCTGACCACCGCGCCCGCCCCGGAACTGCTGCACGGCGCCGTACTGCGCCCGGCCGTCGAAGCCCCGCACACCACACACCGCAAGGGACCCCGCACACCATGACCGTACCCACCACCGCGACCGAGATCGTCGACGAACTCCACAGCCTGGGCGCGGAGTTGTGGGCCGAGGACGGCCGCATCCGGTTCCGCGCGCCGCAGGGCGTGCTCACCGAGGAGCGGCGGCAGGCGCTGCGCGGCCACCGGGCCGAGATCCTGGCGCTCCTGGCCGCCGAGGACGCCGCCGGGACCGTCGTCCCCGACCCCGGCGCCGCCGGCGAGCCGTTCCCGCTGACGGATGTGCAGACGGCCTATCTGCTCGGCCGGAACGACTCCTTCGGCCACGGCGGCGTCGCCTGCCACGGCTATCTGGAGGTCGGCTACCCCGCGGTGGACCCGCGGGCGCTGGAGGACGCCTGGAACGCGCTGATCGCACGCCACGGCATGCTGCGCGCCGTCGTCCACGAGGACGGCTCCCAGCAGGTCCTCGACGAGGTGGCACGCTGCCGCGTCGCCGTCACGGACCTGCGGGCCGCGCCGCCGCACGAGGCCGCGGCCCATCTGGCCTCCGTACGCGAGGAGATGGGGCACCGCACCTACGACACCACGCGCTGGCCGCTGTTCGAGCTGCGGCTGACCCGCACCGGCCCCGACGACCCCGCCGGGCCCGGCGGCACGGCGGACATCCTGCACTTCTCCCTCGACTCGCTCATCGCCGACTGGGGCAGCGCCCGGATCCTCCTCGACGAACTGGACACCCTGCTCGCGGCCCCGGACCCGGCCGACACCTCCGTGCTGCCGCCGCTCGACCTCTCCTTCCGCGACTACCTGCTCGCCGAGCGGGCGCTGCGGGACACCGCCCGCTACCGCAGGGACCGCGCCCACTGGCGCTCGCGCACCGCCGAGCTGCCCCCGGCACCCGAACTGCCCCGGCGGCCCGCGGAACAGGGCGGCGGCGCGGAAGCCGCGCCCCGGTTCGTCCGCCACGGCTTCCGGCTGCCCGAACCGGCCTGGGCGCGGCTGCGGGAACGGGCCGCCGCCCACGGCCTCACCCCGACGAGCGTGCTGCTCGCGGCGTACGCCTCCGTACTGGACCGGTGGAGCCGCCGCTCCCGCTTCACCGTCAACCTCACGCTGCTCAACCGGCTGCCGCTGCACCCCCAGGTCGACCGGCTGGTGGGCGACTTCACCTCGGTGAGCCTGCTGGAGGTGGACGGCCTCGCGGGCTCCGGGCTGCGCGAGCGGGCCGCCCGGCTGGGGGAGCGGCTGTTCACCGACCTCGACCACCGGCTGTACTCCGGTGTGCAGGTGATCCGCGATCTGGCCCGGGAACGCGGCCGCGCGGCGGCCCTCATGCCGTACGTGTTCACCAGCGCCCTCGGCGTCGGCCCCGGCACCACGGCGAGCGGCCGCACGCCCGGCGCCGGCATCACCCAGACCCCGCAGGTCCTCCTCGACTGCCAGGTCGGCGACGGCTCGGGCGCCCTGGAAGCGCACTGGGACGTGCGCGCAGGCGCGTTCCCCGACGGCGTGGTCGAGGACATGCTCGACGCCTTCGGCACGCTGCTCACCGCGCTCGCCGACGACCCGGCGGCCTGGGAGGACCCCGAACCGGTGGCCCTGCCCGGCCGGCAGCGGCGCGAACGCGACGCCGCCAACGACACCGCGGGCCCCCTGCCCGACGGACTGCTGCACCACGGCTTCTTCGAGCGCGCCGCACGCGCACCGCGGGAGCCCGCCCTGACCGGGGTGTTCGGCACCGTCCGGTACGGCGAACTGGCCCGTACCGCCGGGGCGGTGGCCCGGGCGCTGCGCGCGGCCGGCTGCGTGCCCGGCGACCGCGTGGCCGTGCTCACCGACAAGGGCCCCGAGCAGGCCGCCGCCGTGCTGGGAACCCTGCTGGCCGGCTGCGCCTATGTGCCCGTGGACGCCGCCCAGCCCGCGCTGCGCCGGCGCGGCCTGCTCACCGGCGCGCGGGTCCGGCACGTACTGACCCAGTCCTGGACGGTCCCGGACGACGGGCTGCCCGACGGCCTCGCGCACACCCGCGTGGACGCGCTGGAACCCGTCGACGAGGTGCCCGCGGCCCCCGACGGCGACCCCGACGCCCCCGCCTACATCATCCACACCTCCGGCTCCACCGGCGCCCCCAAGGGCGTCGTCGTCTCCCACCGGGCCGCGCTCAACACCGTGCGGGACATCAGCGAACGCTTCGGCGTCACCGCCCGGGACCGGATACTGCAACTCGCCCAGCTCGGCTTCGACCTGTCGGTCTACGACCTGTTCGGCGGCCTCGCGGCCGGTGCCGCCCTGGTGCTGCCGGACCCCGCGCGGCACGCCGACCCCTCCCACTGGGCCGAGCTGTGCGCCCGCCACGCCGTCACCGTGTGGAACTCCGTGCCGGCCCAACTGCACATGCTGGCCGACTATCTGGAAGCCGAACCGGTCGCCCTCCCGGCACTGCGGCTCGCGCTGCTGTCCGGCGACTGGATACCCGTGACGCTGCCCGCCCGCATCCGCGGCCTGGTGCCCGGTCTGCGAGCGGTGTCGCTGGGCGGCGCCACCGAGGCGGCGATCTGGTCCATCCACCACCCGATCGAGGAGGCCGACGCCGGCCGGACCGCCGTCCCCTACGGCCGCCCCCTGCGCAACCAGGGCTTCCAGGTGCTGGACGAGGACGGCCGGGACTGCCCGGTCTGGGTGCCCGGCGAGCTGTACATCACCGGGGCCGGGCTCGCCCTCGGCTACTTCGACGACCCCGCGCTGACCGCACGGCGCTTCCCCGCGGGCGCACCGGGCGGCGCCCGCCACTACCGCACCGGCGACCTGGGCCGCTATCTGCCCGGCGGGGAGATCGAGTTCCTCGGCCGGGAGGACACCCAGATCAAGCTGCGCGGCCACCGGATCGAACTCGGCGAGGTGGAGGCGGCCCTGCTGGCCCACCCGGGCGTCGGCGCCGCCGCCGTCGTCGCGGAGAGCACGGCGGACGGCGCCCGGCAGGGAGCCGACCGGGCGCTGCTCGCCTTCGCCGAACCCGCCCGGCGGACCCCCGCGGACACGGCGGAGGCCGACGCCCGGCTGCGCGCGGCGGCGGCCCGGTTCGCCGGCCGTCAGCTGACCGGGGCTGCCGCCGAGCGGGCGGCAGCACACCACCGGGCCCTGCACCACGCCGCCCGGCTGTCGATGCTGCACGGGCTGCGGGCACGCGGCGCCTTCGCCGGGCCGGGACCGTGCACCGCCGAGCAGGTGCTGGCGGACGCCCGGGTGCACGAGCGGCACCGGTGGCTGGTGCGCCGCTGGCTGGCGGTCATGGCCGAGGGCGGTGCGCCCGGCGTCCTCACCGCCGGAGCCGACGGCCGCTTCCGCCCGGCACACCCGGACGGCACCGAAGCGGTCGAACACGCCTGGCAGCAGGTGGCCGAGGGCGTCGAACACGGCCTGTGCACACCGGAGTTCCTCGACTACCACCGTGCGCACATCCGCCGGCTCGACGCCCTGCTGGACGACGCACAGAGCCCCTTCGAGCTGCTCTTCCCGCAGGGCGGGGACGGCCCGGCCCGGGCCGTCTACCGCGACGACGCCCTCTCCCGCTACCTCAATCACGCGGCGGCCGCTGTCGTGCACCGCGCAGCCGCCGAACACCGGGGCGGCGGCCCGCTGCGGGTCGTCGAGCTGGGCGCCGGCACCGGCGCCACCACCTCCGCCGTGCTGCCGCTGCTGGACGGCTTCACCGTCGACTATCTGTTCACCGACGCCGACCCGTCCTTCCTGCCCCAGGCACGGCACACCTTCGGCGGGAACGCCCAGGTGCGCTACGGAGTCCTCGATGTCGACCGGGCCCCGCACACCCAGGGGGTCGCCCCGAACTCCGCCGACGTCGTCGTGTGCGCCGGCATGCTCAACAGCGCCCGGGACCCCGCGCGGGCCGTCGCCACCGCCGTCGAACTCCTCGCCCCCGGCGGCCTGTTGGTGGTCACCGAGCCCACCGCCGAACACCCGCACATCCTGCTCACCCAGGGCTTCATGATGGAACCGGCCGACGGCGACCGGGAGCGCGGCCCCTCCCCGCTGCTGTCGCCGGAGCGCCGGCGGCGGCTGTTCGCCGAGGCCGGGGCGCACGAGGTGTTCGCCCTGCCCGACGCGGACCATCCGCTGGCCGCGGCCGGCGCCGGCGTGTTCGTCCTGCGGGCGAAGAGCGACCGGGCGCCGCTGCGCGCCGACGAGCTGACGGCCCACCTGGCCGAGCGGCTGCCCGCCGCCATGGTGCCCGCACAGCTGCACGTCGTCGACGCGCTGCCCACCACCGCCAACGGCAAGATCGACCGGGCGGCGCTGGCCGGTCTGCGCCTCGGTGAACTCGCCGGCGCCGAACCGCCGTCGCCCGCCGGGGAGGGCGGCCTGGAGGACCGGCTGTGCGCGCTGTGGGCCCAGGCGCTCGGCACCGGCCGGATCGGCCCCGGAGAGAACGTCTACGACCGCGGCGCCGACTCCCTCGTCATGGCCCGCGTGGCCGGCCGGCTGCGCGAGGACGTCGCCGAGGCCGCCGCCTTCAGCTACGACGCGCTGCTGCGGCAGATGCTCAACGAGCCCACCGTCGCCGCCCTCGCCAGGGCGCTGCGCGCCGCACCGGGCGCCGCCGGCCCCCGAGAGGCCGCCGGCGCACCGGCCACCACCACGGGCAACGCCCTGCTCGTCCCCTTCGGCGGCGACCCAGCGGACGGGCGGCCCGGCGACGAACCCGGCACCGTCCGGGTGCTCTTCCACGCGGCGCTGGGCACCCTCGACTACTTCCAGCACCTGGGCCGCGCACTGGCCGGCCAGCGCCTCGGCCCGGTCGTCGGCGTGGCCGTGGCCGACGCCGAGGAGTACACCGCCACCGCACCGGAGCAGCTGGTGGCGACCGTCGCCGACCGCTACGCACAGCGCCTCGCCGACGAGGGCTGGACCCGCTTCCAGCTCGTCGGCTACTGCCTCGGCGGACTGCTGGCCACCGAGGTCGCCCGGCGGCTGAGCGAACGCGGCCTGGACGTCGTCGATCTGACGCTGGTGGACAGCATCCCCATGTTCATCGCCACCGACGAGGAACTGGCCTACGAGTCCATCTTCGTGCCCAACCTCGGGCTCGACCCGGTGCCCGCCGTCTTCGGCGAGGACGTCGCGGCGACGGATGTCTACCGCGCCGTCGAGCTGCTGACCGAGCGGCACGGCGGGAACATCCCCGCCGGGGCCCTCGCCGCCCTCGACGGGGATCCCGGACTGGCGGCCGTCGCCGCCGCGGCCCGCCGTGCCGGGGCACGCCCGCAGGCCGAACGCCTCGCCGGATACGCCCGCGCCGCCGAGGGCGACGCCGGGGTCCCGGTGGACGCCGAGCTGGTGCCGAACCTCTTCCGGGTGTGCCGGCACAGCATGCGCGCCGCCCACCTCGAACTGGAGCCCTACGCCGGGGACATGACGTTCCTGCGCGCCGCCGAACAGCAGTCGTTCGGCGTCACCGGCGGCGTCGGACATCTCGCCGCGCCCTTCTGGGAGCGCACCTGCCTGGGCCGGTTCACCGTGCACGACGTGCCCGGCAACCACTTCAGCGTCATCGAACCGCCGCACGTCCACACCGTGGCCGCGCACCTGGCCACGCCCTGGCGCACCCCCGAGGAGACCCAGCGAGGAGCACAGGCATGACGGACACCACCGTGGCGCACGACCCGGCGCCCGGCCGGCGGGACGAGCCCCTGCCCCAGGAGGCGGCCTCCGCGGACCGCGAGCGCGCCCAACGGCGGGACACCGCACGGGCGTTGACCGAGCTGCGCCGGCCGGTCGCCTGGATGACCCGGCTCGGCGTGCTGCTCGGCGGCCTCGGCGCGCTCGCCACCCTCATGCCGTTCGTGGGCATCGCGGAGATCGGCCGCACCCTGCTGGCCGAGGGGCCGCTCGACCGGGACCGGGTGCTCACCGCGGCCGTCGTCGTTGCCGTGACGCTGGTCGCCGGCTGGAGCTGCAACGGGGCGGCGCTGTGGATCACCCATGTCGCCGACGGCCGGCTCCAGGCGGACCTGCGCCGCCGGCTGGCCGCCAAGCTCGGCGAGGTGCCGCTGGGCTGGTACTCCGAGACGACCTCCGGCCGGGTACGCAAGGCGGCCCAGGAGGACATCGACGATCTGCACCACCTCGTCGCCCACCACGACGTGGAGCTGGCGGGAGCCGCCGTGCTGCCGGTGGCCGGGCTGGGCTATCTGTGCTGGGTCGACTGGCGCCTCGCACTGCTGGCGCTCGCCACCCTGCCCGTGTACCTCGTCGCGTACGGCTTCATGATGCGCGGATTCCAGGACAAGATGCGCGAGATGGACGCCGGCTTCGCCCGGGTCAGCGCGGCCATCGTGGAGTTCGTGCACGGCATCGCCGTGGTGAAGGTGTTCGGCGGAGCCCACCGGGCGCACGCCGGATACCGCCGCGCGGTGGGCGAGTACGGCGAGAAGTACGCGGGCTGGGTCCGCCCTGTGCTGAAGCTGGAGGCGTACACCTCCATGGCGCTGTCCGTCCCGGTGATCGCCCTCGTCGGGCTGGCCGGCGGGATCTGGTTCACCGACCGGGGCTGGGTGACCCCCGCCGACGTCCTCGCCGAGGTCCTCGTCGCCGTCGTCGTGCCCTCCACCCTGCTCACCCTGAACCAGGGCTTCACCGCCCAGCGCAAGGCCGTGGCCGCCGCCGGACGGATCGTCGGGCTGCTGGAGACCCCGGCGCTGCCCGTCGCCGAGCGGCCGCGTGCACCCCGGGGCAGCGACGTGGAGTTCGACGGCGTCCGGTTCGGCTACGACCCGCACACCCCGGTGCTCACCGGCATCGACCTGACCTGCCGGCCGGGCACCGTCACCGCGCTCGTCGGCAGCTCCGGCGCCGGCAAGTCCACGCTCGCCCAGCTGGTGCCCCGCTTCCACGACGTCGACGCCGGAGCCGTCCGGGTCGGCGGGACGGACGTACGGGAGATCGCGCCCCGCGAGCTGTACCGGCACGTGGGCTTCGTGCTCCAGGACGTGCAGCTGCTGCACGGCACCGTCGCGGACAATCTGCGGCTCGGCCGGCCGGACGCCACCGCGGAGGAACTGGTACGGGCCGCCGAGGCGGCACGGATCCACGAGCGGGTGACGCGGCTGCCGCGCGGCTACGACTCCGTCGTCGGCGAGGACGCCGTCCTCTCCGGCGGCGAGGCCCAACGCCTGGCCATCGCCCGCGCGTTGCTCGCCGACACCCCCGTGCTCGTCCTGGACGAGGCCACCGCGTTCGCCGACCCGGAGTCCGAGGCCGAGATCCAGGACGCGCTGTCCACCGTGGTGCGCGGCCGCACCGTGCTGGTGATCGCCCACCGGCTCACCACCGTCACCGGCGCCGACCGGATCGTGGTGCTCGACGACGGCCGCATCGCCGAACAGGGCACACACGGCGAACTGCTCGCCGCCGACGGGCGCTACGCCCGGATGTGGGCCGCCCAGGGCGGCGGCGAGCAGCACGACCTCGCACGGAACCCCGGCCCGCACGGCCCGCACGGTCCGCACCGCCCCCCGGAGGAGAACGAGCGATGATCCGTCACCTGGCCAAGATCCTGGGCCCGGCACACCGGGGCGCCCTGCGCCGCTACCTGGCCTGGCTGGTCGGCTACGCCGTCCTCGAAGGCGTCGCCATGGCCTGTCTGGTGCCCGTGCTGCGGGCCGTGTTCGAGGGCGACACCGGCCGGGCGCTGCGCATGCTGGCCGTGCTGGCCGCCGCCGTCCTCGCCACCTGCGTGGCCCGCTACCAGCAGGCCATGCAGGGCTTCCGGCTGGCGCTGGCCACCCTCGGCACGCTGCACGAGCGGCTCGGCGACCACGTCGTCAAGCTGCCGCTGGGCTGGTTCACCTCGGAGAAGGTCGGCCGGCTCTCCCGCAGCGCCACCACCGGCACGTTCATGGTCACCAACGTCTTCGCGCACATGCTGACGCCCGCCGTCAGCGGGGTGGTCACCCCGGCCACGGTGCTGGCCGCCATGCTCGTGCTGGACTGGCGGCTCGGACTGGTGCTGCTGGTGTGCGCACCCCTGCTGTACGCCACGCACCGCTGGTCCGCGTCCTGGATCGGACGCTCGGAGGAACAGCGGGACGCGGCCGACGCGCTGGCGGGCAGCCGCGTCGTGGAATTCGCCCGCAACCAGCGGACGCTGCGCGCCTTCGGCCGCGGTGTCGAGGGGTATGCCCCGCTGGAGGAGGCCATCGAGCGGCGCAGCCGGGCGGGCGGGCGGATGCTCGGCGAGACGATGCCGCGGCTGCTCGCCAACGGCCTGGCCGTGCAGCTCTCGTTCGCCGCGCTGGTCGCCGCCGGGGTGGCGCTGGCGCTGCGGGACGCCATCGAACCGGTCGCGCTGGTCGCCCTGCTGGCGCTGGCCGCACGGTTCGTCGGCCCGCTCAGCGAGGCCGCCGGTATGAGCGGCATGCTCCGCATGGCGGGCAACGATCTGCGCCGGCTGGCCGCGCTGTTCGACGAGCGTCCGCTGCCGGAGGCCACCGCAAAGGCCCCGCTGGAGCGGCCCGGCGAGATCGCCTTCGAGCACGTCACCTTCGGGTACGAGGAGGACGCCCCCGTACTGCGGGACGTCTCGCTGCGGGTGCCGCCGCGCACCATGACCGCCGTGGTGGGCGCGTCCGGCTCCGGCAAGACCACCCTCACCCGGCTGATCACCCGCTTCTTCGACGTCGACGCGGGCACGGTCCGGGTGGGCGGCGCCGACGTACGGGAGCTGCCCACCGCCCGGTTGATGGACCAGCTCTCCCTCGTCATGCAGGACGTCTACCTGTTCGACGACACGCTGGAGGGCAACATCCGGGTCGGCCGCCCCTCCGCCACGGACGCCGAGGTACGCGAGGCCGCCCGGCTGGCCGGGGTGGACGAGATCGTCCACCGGCTGCCGCAGGGCTGGCGGACCCCGGTGGGGGAGGGCGGAGCCGCGCTGTCCGGCGGCGAACGGCAGCGGGTCTCCGTCGCCCGTGCCGTCCTCAAGGCGGCGCCCGTCGTGCTGCTGGACGAGGCCACGGCGGCGCTCGACCCGGAGAACGAGAGGTACGTCCAGGAGGCGCTGCGCACACTGATGCGCACCTCGACGCTGGTGGTGATCGCGCACAAGCTGCCCACGGTGGTCGCCGCCGACCAGATCGTCGTGCTGGACGAGGGCCGCATCGCCGAACGCGGCACCCACGAGGAGCTGTTGGCGGCGGGCGGCCGCTACAGCCGCTTCTGGGAGCAGCGCCGCCGCAGCCGCGGCTGGCGGCTCGTCGGCGCCGGCGACCCCGGCCCGGAATCCGCCGCCGCACCGCCGGACGCCGCCGCCTCCGCTCCCTTCGCCTCCTCTTCGGCCCCTGGTCCCGCTGCCGCCGCCGCTCGGTCCGACGGGCACGGCGACGGCTCCGGCAGCACCGGGGCGGCCCGGTGATCGGGGTGATCGGCGGCTACGGAGACGTCGGGGAGCACGCGGTGCGCGCCCTCCACCGGGCCGGGCAGCGACTGCGGATCGGCGGGCGCGACGCACGCGCCGCGGCGCACGCCGCCCGCCGGGTGGACGGCGCGGAGCACGCGGCCGTCGACATCACCGACCCCGGCAGCGTCCGCGCGTTCGCCGAGGGACTGCGGGCGCTCGTCGTCTGCGCCGGGCCCTCCCGGTTCACCGGCACCACCGCGGCCGACGCCGCTCTGGCAGCGGGCGCCGACTACCTCGACGCCGCCGGCGACGCCCCGCACGCACAGCCGGAAGGCGCCCCGTTCGTGCGCGCCGGCCGGACCGCCGTGCTCTCCGCCGGGCTGCGGCCCGGGCTGACCGGGCTGTTCCCGCGCGCGGTCGCCGGCTGGGCACGCGCCGACGGGCTGACGCGGGTGCACGGCCTGAGCGTGCACACGCGGGTGGTCGACCGCTTCACCCGCACCGCCGCCCTGGAGTACGTCCACGGCGCCGCCGCCGGAGCCGCCCGCCCGCTCGCCGCCTGGCGCGACGGCGCGCCCCGGGCCCGGGCCCTCACCCGCCGCACCGCGACGGACCTGCCGTTCTTCCCCGGCAGAAACACCCTGCTGCCCCAACTGACCGCCGAGGACGAGCGGTTGGCGCGCGACCTGGGACTGGAACGGGGCGACTGGCTGACGGTGCTCTCCGGCGAGCACGTCACCGCCGCGTTCGACCGGGTGCACACGCTGCCCCCGGGCGAGGCGGCCGATCTGCTGTGCCGGGCGGGGCTGCTGGATCTCGCCGGGCGCAGGACGTCGGTCACGCTCGCCGTCACCGCCGAGGGGACCGGGCCGCACGGCCCCGGCAGCAGGACCGCCGTCCTGCACGGCACGGGCAACGCCCCGCTGAGCGGCGCCGTCCTCGCCCGGGCCACGCTCGCGGTCCTGCGCGGCGACATCCCGCCGGGGTGCCACCAGGCGGCCGACGTCCTCGACCCGGAGGCCACCGTCACCGCACTCACCGCCGACGACGGCTCCGGCGCCCCGCCTCCGCCCGCCCGTGTCGTCCATCTGCCCACGGACACCGCACCGTTCACCGCGGGCGCGGCCACCGAGGAAGGAACCCTGTGAACGCCGCACAGCCAGCGCACACCGCACGCCCCACGAGCCCCGCGGCCTCTGCGGCACCGGCGACTGCTGCGAACCCCGCGAACTCCCCGACTGCTGCGAACCCCGCGGAACCCGTGAGCGTGCACGGGTCCTCCAGCGCACCCCGGCAGGAGGAGGCCGATCCGCTGTCGGCCGGGCTGGAGCGGCTGGACGCCGTCAGCCGCGCCGCGATGGACCGGCTGCTGCGCCCCGCGCTGCCCGCCCGCGAACCGGAACTCGCCGCCGCCCTGCGCGCCGCGCCCCGGCACCGTGCGCTGCTGCGCCGCTGGCTGGCCACGCTGTGCCGCGCCGGGCTGCTCGCCCGCGACCCCGACGGCACGTTCCGCGCCGCCGCCCCCGCGCCCCCGTACCGGCCCGGTCAACTCGCCGACGCATACGCCGCGTTGGGGTTCCCGCCGGAGATGGCCCGCTACCACCGGGCCGCCCTCGACCGCCTGGCGGATCTGCTGAGCGACCGGATCAGCGCACAGCACCTGCTGTTCACCGGCCCCGGGCACGACGCCGCCCACGGGCCGGAGGCGGCGGCCGGGAGCGCGGCGCACGGTGTCCTCGGTGCCTACCAGCGCAATGTGTTCACCGCGTGGCTCAACGACCGCTGCGGGCAGCTGGCGCGTACCGCGGTGGCGCGCCGGGGCCGCCGCGCACGGGTGGTGGAGCTGGGCGGCGGGGCCGGTGTGACGACCGAGGCCGTCCTCGGTGCGCTGGCCGGGGCGCCACGGCTGTGCCCCGAGTACCTGTTCACCGATGTCTCACGGCTGTTCACCGCTGCCGCGGAGCGGATACCGGGCGTGCGCACCGCGCTGCTCGACATCGACGCCGACTTTCCCGCGCAGGGGTTCGCCGACGGCAGCGCGGACGTGGTGATTGCCGGCAACGTCCTGCACAACGCCGCCGACCTGCCGGCCACGCTGCGGCGCATCCGCCGACTCCTGTCTCCGGGCGGCGAGTTGCTCGTCCTCGACTCCGTGCGGGACACCGATGCCGTCCTCACCTCCCTGCACTTCCTGCTCTCTCCGCCGGCCGGATCCGAGCACGCCGACGATCCCCGTACCCGGTTCGCCGACCGGCGGTCCGGCACCGACGACGTCTTCCCCGATGCGGCGGCCTGGCGGGAGGAGCTGACGGGCGCCGGTTTCACCGTGTGTGCCACCCTGCCGCCGGAGGGGTCGCCGTACGCCGCCGCCGGTCAACTGCTGTGGCACGCCACGGCGGACCCGGAGCCGCGCGACGGGAGCGCCGGGCCGTCCCGGTCCGCGCGGCCCGCGACCGGGCTCCGGTTCGCCGACGCCGAACCCGACGCCGTGGTCTGCGAGATCGACGGGACGGCGTACCGCGCCGACGAGGTGGAGCGGGCCGTGCACGACGGCGGACGCGCCGGAGTGCCGCACACCGCACGGGAGTTCTTCGCCGCCGTCGCCGCCGTCCTGACCGCCTCTCCGCCGCTCCCGGCAGTCGGCACCCCGGGCACGCCCCCGCCGTGCACCGCCGTCCTCGCCGGGGACCGGGCGGGGGCGCGGGCGGCGGTGGAGACCTGGGCGCGCGGCGGTCGCGTCGTCTGCGCGGCACCGGACATCCCCGCCGCGCGGCTGCTCGCCCTGCTGGAGCGCGACGCCGTCACCGAGGCCGTACTGCCGCTGTCCTCCGTGCGGACGCTGCCGCGCGAGCCCGCCGCCGTGCTCACCGACCTCTCGACGCTCGCCCGGGTGCGCTGCACCGGCGGGGAGCCCACCGCGCAGGACACCGAAGCCTGGGCCGGGTTGGGCCCCGCGCCGGAGGCCGAGCTGTCCGGTCCCGCGCCGGAGGCCGAACTGTCCGGTCCCGCACCGGCCGAGCTGTCCGGCCCCGCACCGGACGGGAGCGCTCCGCCCGGCGGGGAGCACCCGGTCCGGAACGGCAGCACCGGCGGCGGCTCGGGCCGTACCGTCGGCGGCACGGCCGGTACGGGAGGCAGCTCGGACAGTGCCGGCGGCGGCACGGCCGGCACCGGTGGCAGCTCGGACAGTGCCGGTGGCTACGGCGGCACGGGCACGGGCACGGAAGCCGGGGAGCCGGGCGCCGGTCGCCGGGAGCCGGGCGCCGGTCGCCGGGAGGCGGTCGCCGGTCGCGGGGAGCCGGACGCCGGGCCGGACAGCCCGGTCACGCTCGCCGCTGCCGCGGGTGACGCCGCGCTGGACGGCGTCGACCAGCAGGCGGCGGTGGCCGCGGCCCGCGAAGTGGACCGCGCCGCGCTGCACACCATGCTGGGCACGCTGCGCCGCGCGGGCTGCTTCACCTCGCCCGCCGAGCAGCACACCGAGGCGCAGATCCGCACCGCCACCGGTGCCGCGCCCGCACACCACCGGCTGCTGCGCCGCTGGCTCACCGTCCTCACCGCCGAGGGACTGCTCGAAGAGGGGGCGGACGGTGCCTTCCGGCGCGTGCCCGGCCCGGAGTCGGGCACCGCGCCCGACCGGGTCTGGGAACGGGCCCGGCGGCGCTGGCTGGAGGTGTACGGCGCGGCGGACACCGTGGACCACGCGCGGCGCTGCGCCGAGGAGCTGCCCGCGTTGCTGCGCGGCGAGCACAGCGCGGCCCGACTCCTCTTCCCCGAGGGCGGTTTGGGGCATGCCCGTGCGCTGTACCGGGAGAGCGCCACCGCCCGCTACCAGCACCACGCGGCAGCCGAACTGGCCGCGGCACAGCTGCGTGCCCGGTCCGGGGCGGGCCGGCCCCACGTCCTGGAGGCCGGCGGCGGCACCGGGACCACCACGGAGGTCCTGCTCCCCGCGCTGCACCGGCTGCCGGGCCCGCCCGTCGACTATCTGTTCACCGACGTGTCGCCGTTCTTCCTCGGCCATGCCAGGGAGCGCTTCGGCGACCGCGTGCGCTACGGACTGCTGGACATCGACGGCGATCCGCTGGACCAGGGCCACCGCCCGGGAGAGGCCGATGTCGTGGTGGCCGGGGGAGTGCTCAACGCCGCCGTCGACACCGACGCCTCCGTGCGCGGGCTGGCCCGGCTGCTGACGCCGGGCGGGCTGCTGGTGCTGACGGAGCCGACCACCGAGGAGTACTGGGTGCTGGTGACCCAGGGCTTCTCGATGGCCGCACCGCGGGACGCGCGTGCCGCCACGGGCGCCAGCTTTCTGACCCGGGCGCAGTGGCTCGCCGTGCTCGACGGCGCGGGGCTGCGGCCGGTGGCCGATCTCCCCGGCCCGGGGCACCCGCTGGAGCCGCTGGGCCACCGGGTGTTCGCCGCCCGCGCCCCCGGCACCCACTGAACCGGCGCCGCACCACCGGCAGTCCGGCCCTTCCCGCCCGAGAACAGGGCCGGGGGAATCCAGCCCGGAATCCAGGCCCGGAAACCAGGCCCGGAACCAGGCCCGGAGGCCCGGCCCCGGAACCAGGACCCCCGAAGACGGGCCCCGGAAACAGGGCCCGGCAGACGTGAACCGGCAGACATGAACCGTAAGACGTGAACCGAGGAGCACCATGTGCGGAATCACCGGCTGGGTGGCGTTCGAGCAGGACCTCACCGGCCAGGGAGACACCGTCGCCGCCATGACCGCCACGCTCGCCGAGCGCGGCCCTGACGAGTCCGGCACCCGCCTGTTCCGGCACGCGGCGCTGGGCCACCGCAGGCTCGCCGTCATCGACCCGCCCGGCGGCCGGCAGCCGATGACGGCCGGAACACCGGCGGGGCCGGTCACCCTCGTCCACTCCGGGGAGGTGTACAACCACACCGCGCTGCGGGCCGAACTCACCGCGCGCGGCCACCGGTTCACCACCCGCAGCGACACCGAGGTGGTCCTGCGCGGCTATCTGGAGTGGGGCGAGGCGGTCGCCGAACGCCTCACCGGGATGTACGCCTTCGCGCTGTGGGACGAACGGCGGCAGCGGCTCGTGCTGGTCCGCGACCGGATGGGCGTCAAACCGCTGTATCTGCACCGCACGCACGACGGGCTGCTGTTCGGCTCCGAGCCCAAGGCCGTGCTCGCCAACCCGGTCTTCCCGCGCCGGGTGGACACCGGCTGTCTGCGCGAACTGGCGGGCTTCACCAAGGCCCCCGGCTGGTCGCTGTGGAAGGACCTGCGCGAGGTCGAGCCGGGCACCGTGGTCACCGTGGACCGGGCCGGGATGCGTGAGCGCACCTACTGGCGGCTGGAGACCACCGAGCACACCGACGACGCGGAGACCACCGTCGAGCGCGTCGCCGCGCTGCTCGGGGAGATCATGCCGCAGCAGCTCGTCTCGGACGTGCCGCAGTGCGTGCTGCTCTCCGGAGGGCTCGACTCCAGCGCCGTCACCGCGCTCGCCGCCCGCCACCAGCGGGAGACCGGCGGCAAACTGCGCACGTTCTCCGTCGACTTCGCCGGATACGAGGAGAACTTCCGCCCGGACGAGCTGCGCGAGACCCCCGACGCGCCCTACATCCGCGAGGTCGTCGCACACCTCGGCGCCGACCACCGCACGGTGCTGCTCGACTCCCGGTCCCTGCTGGATCCCGCGCTGCGCCGTGCCGTGGTCGGTGCCCGGGACATGCCCATCGGGCTGGGCGACATCGACAGCTCCATGCTGCTGCTGTTCCGGGCCATCCGGGAGCAGGCGACCGTGGCGCTGTCCGGCGAGTTCGCCGACGAACTCTTCGGCGGATACGCCTGGTTCCACCACCCCGCCGCCCGGGACGCCGACACCTTCCCCTGGCTCGCCTTCCAGAACACCTACACCGCCGACCGGACCGAGCCGCTGCGCCCCGAGCTGCGGGAGGCCCTCGACATCGGCGGCTATGTCGCCGACGAGTACGCGAGCGCCGTCGCCCGGGTCGAGCACCTGCCCGGCGAGGACGCCTTCGAGCGGCGGATGCGCACCAGCAGCCATCTGCACATCACCCGGCTGGTGCGGGCCATGCTCGACCGGAAGGACCGGATGTCCATGGCCGCCGGCCTGGAGGTCCGGGTCCCCTTCGCCGACCACCGGCTGGTCGAGTACGTCTACAACGCGCCCTGGGCGCTGAAGACCGTGGACGGCCGGGAGAAGGGGCTGCTGCGCCAGGCCGTCGCCCCGCTGCTGCCCCGCTCGGTGACGGAGCGGGTCAAGAGCCCCTACCCGTCCACCCAGGACACCGGATACGCCGCGGCCCTCCAGCGCCAGGCCCGCGACGTCCTCGCGGACCGCGACCACCAGGTGTTCGCCGTCTTCGACCGCGACTGGGTGCGGCGCACCGCCGACGCCGCCCCGGCGGCCGTGACCGGTGCCGCCCGCACCGGCCTGGAACGGTTCCTCGACTTCCACGTGTGGTCCGACGCCTACGACCCGGAGCTGACCGTGCCCTGACCCATCCTTCCGGTTCAGCCCCCGGTTCAGCCCCCGGCCCCGGCCCCGGCACCGGCACCGGCACGGTCCGCCGCTGCCCCGCAGGGTGCCGAACCCGCCGCGCACGGTCCGCCCTTGTCACGCACAGTGCCGAACCCGCCTCGCACGGCCCCGCACGTCCCGGCCCCGGCACACCCGCCGACCGCCGGGGCGGACAACCGCCGTCGCCCCCGCCCACCGCACCACCCGCACCACCCGACGACCGCCGCACACCCGACGACCGCCGCACACCCGGCGGCCCACCGCACGACAGGAGCACCCACATGACCGCGCCCACCCCGCCACTGCCCCTGGGAGAGGAGTTCATCCAGGACGCCCACACCGTCGCCGCCCGGCTGCGGTCGACGGCGCCGGTCCGCTTCGTCGAACTGCCCGGTGGTTTCCCGGTCTGGCTGGTCACCGGGCACGCCGAGGCCCGCGCCGCCGTCACCGATCCGCGGCTGAGCAGCCACGGCGTCTACGACCGGCTGGAGCGGATGCGCCTCGGCGACGGTGCCGACACCGAGAGCAGGTTCGCCCCCGAACTCGCCCGCAACCTGCTCAACCTGGACCCGCCGGACCACACCCGGCTGCGCTCCCTGCTCACCAAGGTGTTCACCGCCCGTGCCGTCGCCCCGCTGCGCCCCCGGATCGAGGCCATCGCCGACGAACTGCTCGACGCCATGGAGGCCGACGACGCGGCGGAGACCCCCGGCGGGGCCGGGGAGCACCGCGATCTGCTCGCCGACTACGCCCTCCCACTGCCCATCCGCGTCATCTGCGAACTGCTCGGCGTCCCCTTCGCCGACCGCGACCGGTTCACGGCCTGGTCGCGCACCATGGTCGCCGCCGGCACCCCGGACGAGATCGGCGCCGCCTCCCTGCGCATGGCCGGATATCTGGGGGACCTCGTCGAGCGCAAGCGCGCACACCCGGGCGAGGATCTGCTGACCCGGCTCGTGCACGTCAGCGAGGACGGCGACCGGCTCTCCCGCAACGAGCTGATCTCCACCGCCCTCGTCCTGCTCACCGGCGGCTTCGAGACCACCGTCAACCTCATCGGCAGCGGCACCCTGGCGCTGCTGCGCCACCCCGACCAGCTCGCCCTGCTGCGCGAACGCCCCGAGCTGCTGCCGGGCGCCGTCGAGGAGTTCCTGCGCTACGAGACGCCCAACAACCTCTCCTCGCCCCGGTACGCGACCGAGCCCGTCGAACTCGGCGGTGTCACCGTCCCCGAGGGGCACTTCGTGATGGTCTCCTGGCTCGCCGCCAACCGCGACGTCCGCTTCGCCGCACCCGACCGGCTCGACATCACCCGGCCCGCCGCCGGCCATCTCGCCTTCGGTCACGGCATCCACCACTGCGTCGGCGCCCCGCTGGCCCGGCTGGAGGGCGAGATCGCCTTCGGCCGGCTGCTCGCCCGGTTCCCCGGCCTCGCCCTCGCCGCCGCACCGGAGAACCTGCGCTGGCGGCACTCCACCGCCATGCACGGACTGGAGGAGCTACCGGTACGGCTGCACCCCGCACCTTGACCCCGCCCGTCCGCCGCCAGACCGAAGGACCGGCGACCGAGCACGAAGCGGGAGCCACTCACGCGCGAGAGCGCGAAGCCGAGCCGGAACGACGCGCGAGAGCGCGACGCGCGAGAGCACGACGCGGGCCGGCGCGACCGCACGCGAGCACGGCCCGCGAGAGCACAGCCCCGCGACAGCACGACGCACGACACGAAGGAACAGAAGGACGAGGACGACACCGTGCCCCAGCTCGACGGATTCACCCCCTGGCCCCGGCAGTTCGCCGACCGGTACCGCGCCGCCGGCCTCTGGAGCGGCACCACTCTCGGCGCCGTCCTGCGCGACAGCGCCCACCGCACCCCCGGCCGTACCGCCCTCGTCGACGGCGACCGCCGCTGGACGTACGCGGAACTCGACGCCGCCGCCGACCGCGTGGCCGACGGGCTGCGCGCCCACCGGCTGCACCCGGGCAGCCGCCTGCTGGTGCACCTGCCGAACAGCTCCGAGTTCGTCACCCTGCTGTTCGGCTGCTTCCGGGCCGCCGTCGTCCCGGTGCTCGCGCTGCCCGCGCACCGGGAGAGCGAACTGACGCACCTGGCCCGGCTCTCCGGCGCCGAGGCGTATGTGCTGCACGCCGACGGCCACGAGCAGCACCGGCTCGCCCACGCGGTCACCGGCGCCGCCCCCACCGTCCGGCACGTCTTCGCCGCCGGTCCGGAACGGCCCGGCCCCTGGGCCCCGTTCGCGGCGCTGCTCGGCCGGGACCGGGCGGACGGAACCGAGCCCGCACGCGGCGCCGGAACCCCGCCGGACCCCACCCCGGGCCCCGGCCCCGCGCATTCCGCCGCCGACTCCGCGCACCCCGGGGATGTCGCCGTGCTGCTGCTGTCCGGCGGCACCACCGGGCCGCCCAAGCTGATACCGCGCACCCACGACGACTACGCCTACAACGTGCGCGCCTCGGCACGCGCCGCGGGCTTCGACGCGCACACCGTCACGCTCGTCGCGCTGCCCGCCGCCCACAACTTCGCCCTCGCCTGCCCCGGACTGCTCGGCACCCTGTGCACCGGTGGCACCGTCGTGCTGAGCCCCGGGCCCGACCCGGAGACGGCGTTCCCGCTCCTCGCGCGGGAGCGCGTGACCACCGTCGCGCTGGTCCCGCCGCTGGTGCTGGCCTGGCTGGACGCGGCGGAACTCCTCGACCCGGACCTGAGCAGCCTCGCACTCCTCCAGGCCGGCGGCTCCCGGCTGAAGGAGGAGGCCGCGCGCCGGGTGCGCCCGGTGCTCGGCTGCGCCCTCCAGCAGGTGTACGGCATGGCCGAGGGGCTGTTGAACCTCACCCGGCTCGACGACCCCGAGGAACTGGTGCGCACCACCCAGGGCAGGCCGCTGTCGGAGGCCGACGAGGTGCGCGTCGTCACGCCCGACGGAACCTCCGTACCGCCGGGCGAGGCAGGCGAGTTGTGGGTGCGCGGCCCCTATACCCTGCGCGGCTACTACCGCGCCGAGGAGCACAACCGCACGGCCTTCACCCCGGACGGCTACTTCCGCACCGGTGACCTGGTCCGCACCCTGCCCACCGGCCATCTCGTCGTCGAGGGCCGGGTGAAGGACGTCATCAACCGGGGCGGGGACAAGGTTCCGGTGGAGGAGGTGGAGAACCATCTGCTGGCCCACCCCGCGGTGCACGACGTGGCGCTGGTCGGCTTCCCGGACGCGGAGATGGGCGAGCGCACCTGCGCGTTCGTCGTGCCACACGGTCCGGACGAGCCCACCCGCCGGGACCTGGTGGCGCATCTGACCCGGCGCGGCGTCGCCGCCTTCAAACTGCCCGACCGGGTGCGGACCCTGGCCGTCTTCCCCCGCACGGGAGCCGGCAAGGTCGACCGTGCCGCGCTGGCCCGGACCCTCACCACGCCCGAGGAGACCCGATGACCGCCCGCCGCGTCCCGGAACCCGTCGCCTACCCCTTCCACACGAGGGACGGGCTGGGCCTCGCCGCCGCCTACCGGGAGGCCCAGCGCACCGCCGGACCGATCCGTGTGCAACTGCCCTACGGCGAACCCGCCTGGCTGGTGACGCGGTACGCCGAGGCCCGCGCCGTGCTCGCCGACCACCGCTTCAGCCGCGCCATGGACGCCGTGCGCGACGCGCCGCGCACCACGCCCGTCAGCCCCATCGGGCTGGTGGCCACCGACCCGCCGGAACACACCAGGCTGCGGCGGCCCGCGGCGCGCGCCTTCACCGCACGGCGGGCGGAACGGCTGCGGCCCCGGGTCCGGGAGATCGCCGAGGCCGCCGCGCACCGGCTGGCCGCGCAGGGCCCGCCCGCCGACCTCGTCGAGGGCTTCGCCCTGCCGGTGCCGATCGCCGTCATCTGCGAGCTGCTCGGCGTCCCCACCGCCGACCGGGACCGGTTCCGGGGCTGGAGCGACACGGTGCTCTCCACCAGCGGCGCCACCCGGGAGGACTTCGGCGCCGCCACCGGGGAGTTGAAGGCGTACATGGCCGCGCTGCTCGCCCAGCGCCGCACCGAACCCGCCGACGACCTGCTGACCGCCCTCCTGCACGCCCGCGCCGAGGACGCCGACACCGCCGCCACCGCAGTCTCCGCCGCTACCGCAGTCTCTGCCGCCAGCGCAGCTTCCGCCGACACCGCAGCTTCCGCCGCCGTCGGCCCCTCCGCCACCGCCACCGCCACCGACTGCCCTGAGACCGCCGAGACCGTCACCGATACCGAAGCCGCTGCCGACTCCGCTGACACCGTCACCGACACCGCAGCCGCCGACTCCGCCGCCGACGCCCCCGACACCGCCGGGCCTCAACAGCACGGCACCGCATCCGGCGCCACATCCGGCACCGCACACGGCACAGCGCACAGCGCCGCGCACGGCACCGGCGATGCGCCAGGCACCTCCGCCGACGACGAACTCGTCGAGCTGTGCATCGCCCTGCTGCTGGGCGGCTACGAGACGACCGCCGCCCAACTGGCCAACTTCACCTGGGTGTTGCTCACCGAGCGCCCGGAGGTCCTCCCCGCGCTCGCCGACTCGCCGGGCAGCGCCGAGGCGTGGGTGGAGGAACTGCTGCGGTACGTACCGCTGGCCGCCTCCGCCTCGCTGCCGCGGTACGCCACGGAGGACGTCGAGGTCGGCGGCGTCCGGGTACGGGCCGGGGAACCGGTGCTGGTGGCGATCGGTGCCGCCGACCGGGACGGGCTGCGCTATCCGCGCCCCGACGACCTCGACCCCGGCCGGGACACCGGCGGCCATCTCGCCTTCGGCCACGGCATCCACCACTGCGCCGGGGCGGCGCTCGCCCGGGTCGAACTCCAGGAAGGGCTGCGGGCCCTCGCCCGGGTGCTCCCCGGGCTCCGCCCGGCGGGCGCGCCCACCTGGAGGACCGCGGCGTTCCTGCGCGGTCCGGCCGAGCTGCCCGTGCGCTGGTGACCGCCGCGGGGACGCCCGCCACCGCCCGGCGTCCGCCATCGGCCCCTGCCCCGCCCGTCGAACGGGCCCACCGAGACGAGCCGGTCCCGCCGGACCGGTGCGAGAAGAAGGACGACCCGTTGCCCCACGCCACCGACGACACGGCCGCCACCGACACGGCTGCCACCGACGACACGGCCGCCACCGACACCGCCGCCACGGACGCCGCCGCCGAGATCGAGGACCCCCGCGCCCTGCGCGCCCACCTCGGTGCGCTGCTCGACCTGCCCGCCGACACCCTGGGCGACGAGGAGAACCTCATCGCGCTCGGCCTCGACTCCCTCGGCCTGATGAAGCTCGCCGCACGCTGGCGCCGGGCCGGCGCACCCGTCAGCTTCGGCGAACTGGCCGCCGAACCGACCCTCGCCGCCTGGCACACCCTGCTCGCCTCCCGCACCGGCCTCGCCGAGGGCCCCGGCCCCGGCCCCGGACCCGGCACCCCCGCCGCCACCCCCGGCACGGCCCCGGCCGCGTCCGGCGACGGCGAGCCCTTCCCGCTCGCCCTGATGCAGCACGCCTATTGGGCGGGCCGCACGCCCGGCCAGCGACTCGGCGGTGTGGCCGCGCACTTCTACCACGAGTTCGACGGCACCGGCGTGCAGCCGGCACGCCTGGAGGCCGCCGTACGCGCCGTCCTCGCCCGCCACGGCATGCTGCGCACCCAGGTGCTCGACGACGGCACCCAGCGGATCCTGCCCACCGCGCCCTGGCCCGGGCTGCGGGTGCGGGACCTGCGCGACGCGACGCGGCAGGAGGCGGCGGCCGAGCTGGAGCGGATCCGCGCCCGGCTCTCCCACCGCAGGCTGGACATCGCAGCGGGCGAGGTCTTCGACGTCCGGCTCACGCTGCTGCCCGACGGCCGGACCAGGACCCACGTCAACCTCGACATGGTCGCGGCCGACGCGCTCAGCCTGCGGGTGCTCCTCGCCGACCTGGCCGACTGCTACACCACGGGCCGCGCCACCCGCCCCGCGCCGGACTACGACTTCCGCCGCTACCTCGCCGACCGCGAGGCACACCGGGCGGGTCCGGGCGCCGCCGCCCTGGCCGCCGACCGTGCCTGGTGGCGCGAGCGGCTGGCCGAGCTGCCCGGTCCCCCCGGGCTGCCCGCCGCCGAGGACGGCGCCGACGACGCCACCACCGTCGTGCGCCGGCACCGCGTCCTGGACCCGGAGCAGACCGCCGCGTTCGCCGCGCACGCCCGCGCCCAGGGACTGACCCCGGCGATGGCGCTGACCGCCGTGTTCGCCGAGGTCCTCACCGCGTGGAGCGACGACCCGGCCTTCCTGCTCAATCTGCCGCTGTTCGACCGGGAGCCGCTGCACCCGGATGTGGACGCGCTGGTCGGCGACTTCACCTCGTCCGTGCTGCTCGCCTGGGACGGCGCCGCGCCGGGCGGGTTCGCCGACCGTGCCCGGCGGCTCCAGCGGCGCTTCCACGCCGACGCCGCACACGCCGGTCACTCGGGCGTCGAGGTGCTGCGCGACCTCAGCCGGGAGCGCGGCGCACAGATCCTCGCCCCCGTGGTGCACACCAGCGCCCTCGGCCTGGGACCGCTGTTCCCCGAAGCGGTACGCCGGTGCTTCGGCGACCCCGTGTGGATCATCTCCCAGGGGCCCCAGGTCTGGCTCGACGCCCAGATCACCGAGGTGTCCGAGGGGCTGCTGGTCAACTGGGACGTCCGCGAGGACGCCTTCGCACCCGGCGTGCCGGACGCGATGTTCACCGCCTACGGCACGCTGCTGGACCGGCTGCTCGCCGACGCCGAAGCCTGGTCGGAGCCGGTGCCCTGCCTGCTGCCGCCCCGGCAGCGCGCCGTACGCGACCGGGTCGGCGCCACCGGCGCCCCGCCCGGCGCCGGAACCCGGCTGCACGACGCCTTCTTCGCCCACGCCGCGGCCGAACCCGCCGCCCCCGCCGTGCTGTGGGGAGACGACGGGCCATCGCCCGGCGAACTGCCGCACGAGGCACCGTCACCCGACGGGCCACCGCACGACGGGCCACCGCGCGACGGACTGCCGCACGGCGGGCCGCCGCACGACAGGTGGAGCTACGGCGAACTCGCCGCGCGGGCCCTGGCCGTCGCCGGTCATCTGCGGGCGCGGGGCGTGGGCCGCGGTGACCTCGTCGGGATCCGCGTGCCGCAGGGGCCCGCACACACGGTCGCCGTGCTCGGTGTGCTCGCCGCCGGGGCGGCCTGGCTGCCGGTCGCCGCCGACGGGCCCGAGGCACGCCGGCGCCGCATCCTGGACGCGGCCGGCGCCCGGCTCGTCCTGGACCCCGGGGAGCTGGCGGAAGCACAGCGCGCCGAACCGCTGCCCGGACCCGTGCCCGGAGCGGCCGAGGACCTCGCCTATGTGCTGTACACCTCCGGTTCCACGGGCGAGCCCAAGGGCGTCGAGGTCCCGCATGCCGCGGCGATGAGCACCGTCGCCGACCTCGTGGAACGGTTCGGCCTCGGCCCGGACGACCGCACCCTGGCGCTCTCGGCCCCCGAGTTCGACCTCTCCGTCTTCGACCTCTTCGCACCGTGGCAGCGGGGCGGCGCGGTCGTCTGCGCCCAGGACGCCGGACGCCGCGACGCCACCGCCTGGCTCCGGCTGCTGCACTGCCACCGGGCGACGGTCCTCAACTGCGTTCCCGCGCTGCTGGAGATGCTGCTGACCGTGCTGGAGTCCCGGCCGGACGCACCCGACGCCACCGCGGGACCGGGCGGACTGCCGCTGCGCACCGTGCTGCTCGGCGGCGACCGGGTGCCGACCGACCTGCCCGCACGGCTCGCCGCGCAGGCGCCCGGCTGCCGGTTCGCCGGGCTCGGCGGCACCACCGAGACCGCCATCCACTCCACCGTCCAGGAGGTCACCGCGCTGCCCGTACCCGCGCACTGGACGCAGGTGCCGTACGGCGTCCCGCTGAGCGGTGTCGTCTGCCGCGTCGTCGACCCGCAGGGCCGGGACCGGCCCGATCTGGTCCCCGGCGAACTGTGGATCGGCGGCGGGGGAGTGGCACGCGGCTACCGCGGCGACCCCGCGCGCACCGCCGACAGCTTCGTCGAGCACGACGGCCGCCGCTGGTACCGCACCGGCGACCGCGCCCGGTATCTGCCCGACGGCACCCTGGAGTTCCTCGGCCGCGCCGACCACCAGGTGAAGGTACGCGGCCACCGGGTCGAACTCGGCGAGATCGAGGCCGCGTTGACGGCACACCCGCGGGTGGCGCGGGCCGTCGCCGTTCAGCTGCCCTCCGGGCGGCTCGCCGCCGCCGTGACCCACGGAGCGGACCGAGCCGCCGGGCCGGGCCCGGCCGGCGACGCGCCGCCGCCCGACGACACCGGCCGTGCCGGCGCCCCGCCCGGGGCAACGCCCGCGCCGCAACCGGAGCCCGGCATACGGGAGTTCCTCGCCACGCGCCTGCCCTCCGCCATGGTGCCCGGCACCGTCGCGGCGCTCCCCGCCCTGCCGCTCACCGCCAACGGCAAGGTCGACCGGGCCGCCGTCCGGGCCCTGCTCGCCGAGGACGGGACGACCGCCCCCGGCGACGGCGCGTCCGGACACCACGAACCGCCGCGCACCGAGGCCGAGCGGCTGGTCGCCGCCGCCTGGCAGGACGTGCTCGGCACGCCCGCGCCCGGGCCCGGCCGCGGGGACGACTTCTTCGCGCTGGGCGGCGACTCCCTGCTCGCCACCCGGCTCCTGGCCAGGCTCCGCGCCGACGGGGTCTCCGGGGCCGCGCTCGGCGCCCTGTTCGCCCACCCCGTGCTGGCCGACTTCGCCGAGACCCTCCACCCGGGCACGGCCCACCGCGCCCCCACCGCGCCCCGGCCCGACCCGGAACACCGGCACGACCCCTTCCCGCCGACCGATGTACAGCTCGCCTACTGGCTGGGCCGCGACGAGCAGTTCACCCTCGGCGGCGTCGGCTGCCACTTCTACCGCGAGTACGACATACCCGGACTCGACGTGGCCCGCCTGGAAGAGGCCGTCAACCGGCTCGTGGCACGGCACGAGATGCTGCGTGCCGTCTTCGGACCCGACGGCGACCAGCGGATCCTGCCCCGGGTGCCGCGCTTCACCGTCCCCGTCACGGACGCCGGCGACGACCCCGACGCGGCCTTCGCCGCCCTGCGCGAGAACAACTCCCACCGGGTCTTCGATCCCGCCCGCTGGCCGCTGTTCTCCCTCTCGGCCGTCCGCGCGGGCGACCGCGTCCGCCTCGCCGTCGGCATGGACAACCTCGTGCTGGACGCGCTCAGCATCCTCACCTTCTCCGCGGAACTCTCCGCGCTCTACGCCGACCCGGACACCCGACTCCCCTCCGTGGACGTCTCGTTCCGCGACTACGTGCTCGACGCCGCGCCCGGCACCGAGGAGCGCGAAGCCGCCGAACGCCACTGGAGCGCGCGGCTGGACGACCTCCCGCCCGCGCCCCGGCTGCCGCTCGCCCGCGACCCCGCGGCGGTCGGCCGGCCCCGCTTCGTCCGGCGCACCGCGACCCTCGGCGCCGCGCACCGGCGTGCCCTCACCGAACGCGCCCGCGCCCACGGCCTCACCCCCTCGGCCGTGCTGCTCACCGCCTACTGCGAGGTGCTCTCCCGGTGGAGCGCCGACCCCGAACTCACCGTCGATCTCACCCTGTTCGACCGCCGTGAGGTGCACCCCGACATCCCGCACGTGCTCGGGGACTTCACCTCGCTCGTGCTGGTCGGACACCGGCCGCGCCCCGGCGAACCCTGGCTGGCCGGGGCCCGCCGCACCCAGCACGAGCTGTGGGAGGCCCTCGACCACCGCGCGGTCTCCGCGGTGCGGGTGCTGCGCGAGCTGGCCCGCCGGACCGGCAGCGCCGAGACGACCGTGCCGGTGGTCTTCACCAGCGCACTCGGCCTGACAGCGGGCGGCGACCCGGGTGGACTGTTCACCGACCAGGTGTACGGCATCACCCAGACCCCGCAGGTCTGGCTCGACCACCAGGCCGTCGAACGGCCGGGCCCCGACGGGCCCGGCATCGACCTGCACTGGGACGCCGTCGAGGACCTCTTCCCCGAGGGCCTGCTGGACGCCATGTTCGACGCCTACGTCGCCCATGTGCACGCGCTGTGCGAGCAGGACTGGAACACCGAACTGCCGGTACCGCTGCCCGAGGACCAGCGCGCGGTGCGCCGGGACGTCAACGCGACCGAGGCACCGCAGCGCGAGCCCCTGCTGCACGCCCCGTTCTTCCGGCACGCCGCCGCACGGCCCGACGCCCCGGCCCTGTTCGCCGAGCGCCCCCGGCGCACCGTCGGCTACGGCGAACTCGCCCTGCACGCACGGCGGATCGCCGCACTGCTCACCACGCACGGGGTGACCCCCGGCGAGCCGGTCGCCGTCTGCCTGCCGAAGGGACCGGACCAGATCGCCGCCGTCCTCGGCGTGCTCGCGGCCGGCGCCGCCTATGTGCCCGTCGGCGTCGACCAGCCGCCGGTCCGCAGGAACCGCATCCTGGCCACGGCCGGGGCCCGGCTGGCGCTCACCGCGGACACGGCGGGAGCCGACTGGCCCGTCCGGCGGCTGACCCTCGACGAGGGCGCCCGGCACGCCCCGGCCGCCGACCTTCCCGACCCGTCCCCGGACCAGCTCGCCTACCTCGTGTTCACCTCCGGCTCCACCGGGGAACCGAAGGGCGTGGAGATCACCCACCGGGCCGCCGCCAACACCGTGGAGGCCATCGGCGACCGCTACCGGACGGGGCCCGCCGACCGCGTACTGGCCGTCTCCGCGCTCGACTTCGACCTGTCCGTGTACGACGTCTTCGGTCTGCTGGGCGTCGGCGGGGCCGTCGTCACCATCGAGGAGGACGAGCGCCGCGACCCGGCACGCTGGGCGGAGCTGGCCCACCGGTACGGCGTCACCGTCTGGAACACCGTCCCCGCGCTCCTGGACATGCTGCTGATCGTCCTGGAACACCGTCCACGGGCCGCCCCGTCGCAGCTGCGGCTCGCCCTGCTGTCCGGCGACTGGATCGGCCTCGACCTGCCCGGCCGGCTGTCGGCCGCGCTCCCCGGATGCCGGCTGGCCGGGCTCGGCGGCGCCACGGAGGCGTCGGTCTGGTCCAACGTCCACGACATCCCCGACGCCGACGCGCTCGATCCGCTGTGGCCCTCGGTGCCCTACGGCCGCCCGCTGCGCAACCAGCGCTACCGGGTCGTCGATCCGCTCGGACGGGACCGCCCGGACTGGGTGCCCGGCGAGCTGTGGATCGGCGGCACCGGCCTGGCACGCGGCTACCGGTCCGCACCGGAGGCGACCGCCCGCGCTTTCGTCGTGGACGGGCAGGGCCGCTGGTACCGCACCGGGGACCAGGGCCGCTACCGGCCCGGCGGACTGCTGGAGTTCCTGGGACGGGCGGACGACCAGGTCAAGCTGCGGGGACACCGCGTCGAACTCGGCGAGGTGGAAGCGGCGCTCGCCGCGCACCCACAGGTCGCCCGGGCCGTGGCGGCCCTCGCCGAGGACGACGGCGACCGCCGGCTCGTCGCCGCCGTCGTACCGCACCGCCCCGCCACCGCGACGCCGCCCGGCGGGCCCGCCACCGGGACGGACCCGGGGACACCCGCCGCCGGCGGCGGGCCCGACGAGGCGTCCCTGCGGGCCTGGCTGGCGGACCGGCTGCCCGCGGCGATGACCCCCGCGGCGCTGCGGGTGCTGCCGCGGCTCCCGCTCACCCCGAACGGAAAGGTCGACCGGGCGGCCGTCGCCGAAGCCGCCGCCCCCGCACCGGCCGGCCACGCGGACACCGCCCCGCCGACGGGCGACGAGGCGCCGGCCGCGGGACCGCACAGCGCCCTGGCCGCGCTGTGGGAGTCCGTGCTCGGCGTGCCCGTCCCGGGCCCGGACGCCAACTTCTTCGCCCTGGGCGGGGACAGCGTCAAGGCCGTACGCCTCGTCGAGCGGGCAGCCACCGAACTCGGCCACACCGTCCCGCTGGCCCGCTTCTTCGCCCACCCGACGCTGCGTGCCTTCGCCGCGTACCGGCCCGCACCGGCGGCGCCGTCCGACGAGGGCAGCATCTGACCGGACCCGCCCCCGGCCCCTCGTCCCGACCCGCGGCCGCGGGAGAGGACACGGGCCGGGCGGCGGAGGCGGATCGGGGAGGCGGACGGCCGGGTGTCAGGCGTGGCGGCGACACGAAGGCGTGGCGGCGCCACGGAGGCGGCGGTGGACGGTCGGGCGGGTCAGGTGTGGCGGCTTCGGGAGGGGAGGTGGACGGTCGGGGCGCGGTCGGCCCCGGTCACTGCCACGGAGGGCGCTTCGTCATGCCTTTGAAACGCCCCAGCACCTGGCCGAGCGCGCCGCCGGCCGTCCCGTGCTGTGCTCCGTCCTGCGGTGCCGGGGGGACGGCGGGCGACGGCGCCGCCGGGTCCGTGCTGCGCGCCGCGGCCAGTTCGGCGCGGAGGTGCTCCGCCTCCTGCCGGTAGGCGTCCCGGGAGGCCGTCATCGCGTCGAGCGCCTCGGCGTACCGGCCGACGAGCGAGCGGGCGCGCTCCAGCTCCTCCTCCCGGTCCAGCAGGTGCCACCGTTGCCGCAGGAAGCGCACCGCGCGCTCCGCCTCACCGGTCAGCGTCCGGGGCAGGGCCGCGAACGCCGTGATCCGCCACAGCAGTTCCGTCGGCTCCGAGCTGTCCAGGAAGAGGTTGCGCACGGTGAAGCGGTCCGCCTCGTAGGCCGGGTCCGCCGGCAGCGTGGGCAGGACGACGGCCCCGCCGCGCGGCACGTTCACGTGGAGGTCCTTCAGCGCCCAGTTGACGATCTGCGCCTGCTCGGGGGCCGCCCGGTGCTCCACGACGCGGTGCCGCAGGCCCGGCGGCAGGAAGGAGGCCAGCGGGCGGCGGCCCTGCTCGGCCGGTGTCATCGCCTCGTGGATGACGACATGGATGTTCCAGCTCTTGCGGGCGCAGTCCTTCAGCAGGCGCCGCATCTCCTTGTCGTCCTCCGGGAGCCGGTGCGTGGCCCGCAGCCGGGGCCCCGGCACCATGTCGTGGTCCCAGGCGACGAGGTCGCTGTCGGGCCAGAACATGGTGGCGGGGGACGGCCACTCCTGGTCCCACGGCGCTTCCGCCTCCGCGGCGAGCACCCAGGTGACGGCCTCGCCGCGCCTGCGCCGCTCCACCACGTCGTACGTGGACAGCTGGGCACGCACGGTGACCTCGTCGGCCACCCGCCAGCGCGCCTCGAAGACCTGCCGGACGGAGGGGTCGAGCGTGGGGGCCCCGTCCTGGTCCTCGAAGGGGTCGGGGACACCGCCGACGGCGGAGGACGCGGCGTCGGCGGGGTCGAGGTCGAGGAAGTCGTCGATCACCCCGGCGGCCTTGAGGGCGATGAGGTTGCGACGGATGTCCTGCTCGGGGGAGGAGCCGAGGTGGCGCCCGTGTCCCAGCCATATCGTCTCGGGGACGAGGGGCGGGGCGAGGGGGGAGGAGTCGTTGGTCTTCGGCATGGCGTCGATCTGTGGGGGGTCGCGGACGGGACCCAGTATGGCGGTCCGGCCGCGGGCGCGGACGGGGTGTACGGACCTTGAGACATCCGCCCGCCGCGGACGGGCCGCCGCGGACGGCGGTGTGCCGGGTCCGACAGCCGTCAGCCGACGGGCAGTTCGCCGCCGGGCACCGGCTCCCGTGTGCGGGGTGCGACGCGGAGGAACAGGGTGAGTGCGGCGCCGAGGGCGTAGCAGGCGCCGAACACCCACATCACGCCCTCCACGCCCAGCGGGGTGAGGCACAGGCTCACCAGTGCGGGACCGGCCGCGGTGCCGAGGCCGGCGCCGAGGTTGAGGCCGGCCATGGCGGCTCCGGTCCGCCGGGGCGCCAGCAGCGGCATCAGCGCGGACATCGGGGAGAAACCGGCCAGGCAGGCGCAGAACAGGCAGCCGGTGAGCAGGGACAGCCAGAAGCTGTGGGTCGTGGTGGGCACGTAGTAGAAGGCGACCGTGGTGACGGCGCAGCCCGCGCAGCCCATCCAGCGCACCACCGGGCTGATGCCGTAGCGGTCGCTCCAGTACCCGGCGAGCAGATTGCAGCCGAGGTTCACCATGTACATCACCGAGTAGATGGTGAGCCAGTCGCCGAGGGAGAAGTCCAGCGACCTGGTGAAGTAGACCGGCAGGAAGACCGGGAAGCCGAACTGGGAGACGCCGTTGATGACGCGGACGACGCCCGCGACGGCGACCTTCGGTTCCTGCCACAGGATGGAGACGCCCGTCAGCAGACTGCGCAGCGGGTTCTCGTCCGCACGCACGGGCGGACGGTCGCCGCCGGGGGCGCGCACGGTCAGCGCGACCGCGGTGCCGGCGGCGATGACGCACATCGCCGCCCACAGCGTGGGCAGCGGCCCGATGGCGGCGATGCTCGCCTTGGCCACCAGGGGGCTGAGAGTGGAGAACCCGGCGATGTAGGCGAACCAGAACCAGCCGACGGCCATGCCCAGCCGCTGCGGTCGGGCCGTTCTGATGACCCACATCAAGAACCCGTAGGCGAACAGCGGATAGCCGAATCCGCGCAGCCCGTAGCAGGCCAGCAGCAGCACTTCGACGTGCTCCAGCACGCCCAGCGTCACGAACAGGACATGGAAGACCACCCAGATCGCGGCTCCGGCGAGCATCAGCCGGCGCGGACCGATGACGTCGGAGAGGGCCGCCGCCATCCAGGCCGATATGCCCGCGGTGACGCCGTACAGGGTGAACATCAGCGCGATACGGCCGGCGCTGAAGCCCTCGTCGGTCAGGAAGGCGGACAGATAGCCCTGTTCGACACCGTCTCCGATCATGAACAGGGCCAGTGCGAGATAGCCCGTCGCCAGGCTCTTGGGAATGCCGATCCTGTCGAAGAGGTTCTTGGGGGCGCCGAGGTCCGGCATCGCTCCACCTTCCGTGTGTCTCCGGGCGATCAGTGAGCGGCGGTCGCTGCCGCGGGGCCGGCCGCGCCGGGCCCCGCGGCCGTGGTTCAGGCGCGGTCGAGGTAGGCGGCGTCGTGGAAGCGCACTTCCGCGGCGAGGAACCTGCCGAAGACGGCGGTCAGTTCGGTCTCCGTCTCCGGGAGGATCTCCAGCGCGTCGACCTCGGCTTCGAGGAACCGGACCTGCGTGGTGAAGGGCGCGACGGTGTGCAGATGCACCCAGTCCGCCACCTGGGGCCGTGCCGACGGGGAGCGGTCGGCCGTCGCGCACCATGTGGCGTACAGCGACTCCGCCGCGTACATGCAGGTGACGATGCCCGGGTAGCCCAGGGTGTCCGCCACGTCCAGGGCCTCCTCGGTGAGGACGGACGCCTGCTCGTGGGCGCGCGGGCCGGTTTCGGGGACGCCGGTGGTCTCCAGCGCCTTGGTGAAGTACGCGTACTGGTCCGTGACCAGCGCGTGCAGGGAGTCGCTGTGCCCCCGCAGCGCACGGGGGCCGGGGGCCTCGCGCACCGCGGCACCGGCGAGCCGGGCCGCCGTGTCCACGAACTCCCGCTCGAAGAGCAGATAGCGGGCGAAGACGTCGTCGTCGACGGTGTCGTCGGTGACCTCGCGTACGAAGCGCATGGCGAGGGCCTGTTCCCACATCTGCGCGTTGCGGCTCCTGAGCCGTGCGCTCAGCGTGCCGGGCCGTGCGGACTGCGGGCTGGGACGGGAATTCGGCATGGGGGTGCCTCCGCGGGTGCTTCCGGCCGTCGCCGGTGGGGTGTCGGGGGCCCGGCGGCCGGCAGAGTCGGCCGCCGGGCAGGGCGGGGGAGGGGAGTGCCCGCGCCGGGCGGGGGAGAGAGAACGAAGGAGAAGGGGAGCGCCGGGTGCGGCCGGACGGCCGGGGCGCGCGCCGGTTACGGCAGCCGGTATCCGGCCTTGGCCGCGTGCCGGGTGAAGGAGCGGACCTTGTCCCGGTCGACCCGCCCCCACCAGCGGTCGTTCTCCTTCAACGCGGAGGCCACGATGGCGCCGTGGCACAGGGACAGCAGACGCTCGGCGTTGCCGTCGTTCATGCCCGAGCCGATGATGACCGGCAGCCGGGTGGCGTCCATGATGCCCCGCACCTCGCTCTCCCCGGCCTCGTCGCCGGTGCGTCCGCCCGTCGCGATGAGGACGTCCGCGTCGAAGAACTCCGCGTCCTCGGTCTGCTCGGCCAGCGACCTGTCGGCGATGATGGAGTGCGAGCCGTGCTTGACGTGCACGTCGGCGAAGACCTTCAACTCCTCGGCGCGCAGCCGCGCCCGGTACCGCGTCGCGGACGGTGCCAGGCCCTCGATGAAGCCCTCGTTGGCGACATAGGCGTTCGCCCACTGGTTGACCCGCACGAACGACGACTGCGCCGCCTGCGCGGTGGCTATCGAGCAGTGCGCCCCGTTGGCCAGGACGTTGACGCCGACGGGCAGGCCCACCTTCTCGCGCACATGGTCGCCGAGCACCGCCAGCGTCGCGGCCGTCTCGAAGCCCTGGTCCTCCGGTTTCGGGAAGGGCAGATCCCAGGCGTTCTCGACGATCAGGCCGTGCACACCGCCTTCCCGGTAGGCCCTCGCCTCCTCGACGGCGAACCGGATCAGGTCGGCCACCGGCTCCCCGCGGTAGTGCGGGCTGCCCGGCAGCGGGGGACAGTGCACCACGCCGATGACGACGCGGTCGGTGCCGAAGATCGTCTCCAGCGCCGAGTCCTTCGGGGGGAAGACGCCGAGCGGCCGCTCGTTGCCGGTGCGGTCGGCAGGGTTGTTCATGGGTTCCTCTCTTGTGCGGTCAGGCGGACGGTGCGGCCGGTTCTGCGGCCGTGCCCACCTGGTTGGAGAACTCGAAGCACGCGGTGTACCCCGCGGCGACGAGCCGGGACCAGTGGTCGAAGGCGTGCTCGGCGCTGGGGAAGTACCAGATCTCCACGTGCGAGTAGTCGCCCTGCCCGCGCACATGGAACCGCCCCTGCCTGCTGGCGCCTTGCCGCAGGGACAGCTCGCGCTGCGCACGGAACGCCTCCTCGCGGCGCGCCTGTTCCTCGGGCGTCAGCTCGAACCAGGCGGTGCGCGGCAGGGAGTGGTGCAGCCAGACGACGTCGTTCATGTCACTTCCTCCGGAGGGCGTCGTCGAGCCGGGTCCGACGCCCGATGTAGTGGCGGGAGGTGGTGAACTTGAAGTCCGCCACCCGTGCGTGCTCGCGCATCGCGCGGTCCACCATGGCCACGCCGGGGACACGCCACACCCCGATGTGGTCCCACCGGCTCGCGCCGTCCAGCCGGTGCCGGCCGGTGATGGCCGCGCCGTCGCGTACGTCGGAGGCGAACGCCACGTCGCACTCCTCGTCGTAGGCGCGCCGCTGCTGTGCGGTCGCGGCCTGCCAGGCGCTGTTCCAGCTCCACAGGGCGAAGAACGCCCACTCGTCCTCCCGGCGGGAGGCGGGGCCGACCACGGGCAGGAACTCCCGCTGCCCCAGCAGCCATGCGGTCCTGAAGACCCGGGACCAGCCGGCCTCCTCCAGCCGTCGCGTGCCGGCCAGCGCCGACGACGGCGACGGGGCCTCGAACATGCCGACGTAGTCGACGTCGTGGGAGAAGCCGGTGGCGTAGACGGTGGGGACGTCCCGGTGCGGCGCGGCCCGTGTGCTCTCCGTCCCGGCGGGGACGTCGCGGCAGGGCGCGGCCCGCGCGTCCTCCGTGCGCTCGCCGGGGCTCGCCTCCTCCGGCTCCCCGCCGTCCGGGCGCTCCCCGTCGAGGATGCGGTCGACGGAGAGCCACCAGCCCTCCGCGCGCAGCGCGTCGAGTTCCGCCCCGAGGGCGGCGGCCGTCCGGCCGGTGTCGCCGGGGGCCGGGGTACGGCGGCGGACGAGGAAGACCACGGCGCACCGCTGTCCCGGCGCGGCCTCGAAGACCTCGGTCTCCTCACTCAGCAGGCTCATCTCAACTCCCCGGGCGGGTAGGGGTTTTCGCGGCTGCGTCCGGCGCCGACGGGGGCCCGGCGCCGCCGCGCAGCAGCCGGTTCACCTCCGCGCGCGTCGCGTAGGCCGGCCGGGCGCCCCACCGCGAGCAGCTGTGGGAGGCGGCCGTGACCGCGTAGCGCAGGGAGGCCACGGGATCGCCGGTCTCCAGCATCAGGCCGACGAACGACCCGGCGAGGCAGTCGCCCGCGCCGGTCGTGTCCACCACCGGCAGCGGCGGCCCGGCCGGAGGGCGCACGGCGATCTCCTCGTCGGGTGTGCACCAGCGGGCGCCGTCGGGGCCGTCGGTGAGGATCACCGAGCGGACGCCGAGGGCGAAGAGCGCCCGCTGGGGAGCGGGCCCCAGGGCCCGGGCGGCGCGCGCGTTGCAGAACACCGCGGCGGCGCCGTCGAGATGGCCGGCGAGCGTGCCGATGCCGTCCGGGAACGTCGCCGGTTCCAGATCGACCGACCAGGGGACGCCGGCCCGCGCGCACCGGGCGATCAGCGTCCGGGCCGCCGCCGGGTCGTAGACCGCGGTGTGCAGCCAGCCCGCCCCCGCCAGCTCCAGCCGCCGGCAGGTGGCTTCGCTCGGGTACATCCGCGCGCCGGGCACCAGGATGAGGTGCTTCTCGCCGTCCTCGCCGAGCGTGATGACCGCCCGGCTCGACCGGCCGTCCGAGATCTCGGGCCGGAAGTCCACGCCCGCGCCCTGCGCCTGTGTCACGCACTCGCGGCCGGCGGCGTCCGATCCCACCGCGCTGACCAGCGTCGTCGGTGTGCCGGTCAGGGAGCAGGCGAGGGCCGCGTTGGTCACCACTCCGCCCAGCGCGTCGGTGAGTTCGGTGCTCACGACCTTCTCGTCCGCGGTCGGCAGGGCGGCGACCCGGACGGTGGTGTCGAACACCGAGTCGCCGACGAAGACCGCCGTTCGCTGTGCGGCCGTCATGGGCGGGTGAGTTCGATACGGAAGCGGTACCGGTCGGCCCGGTAGGTGATCACCACGTACTCCAGCGGGACCGCGGCCGGCGACAGGGAGCGGCGCCGGGCGACGAGGATCGGCGCGCCCCGGGTGACGGCCAGCCGCTGGGCCAGGTGCGCGTCGGCCACACCGCCCTCGATGTACTCCCGGCCCGCACTGATCCGGGTGCCGGTGGTCCGCTCGATCCAGTCGTACAGCGAGGTGGAGCCCATCGTCTCCGCGTCCGGTGCCGTACCGGGGTCGACGATGCGGGGGGAGAGCCACGAGACGCTGGAGGCGATCGGTTCGCCGTCGGCGAGCAGCACCCGGTCGACGCACAGGGCCTGTTCGCCCTCGTCGATCTCCAGCTCCCGGGCGGTCTCCGCGGGGGCGGGCAGCACCGAGACGGCGACGGGGCGGTAGCCCGGCGTGAGCCCGCGTGCCCGCATGTCGTCGGAGAAGGAGGACAGCAGGTTGAGCGGCTGGTCGACCTTCGGCGGCAGGACGATGGTGCCCCGGCCGGACCGCCGGCTCACCAGCTGGTCGTTCTCCAGCTCGTTCAGCGCGCTGCGGGCGGTGGTCCGGCTGACGCCGAAGCGCCGGGTGAGCACCGTCTCGGACGGCAGGGCCTCGCCCGCCACGAACTCCCCTTTGGAGAGGGCGGAACGCAGCCGCTCCGCGATCTGGTGCCACTTCGGCACCGGGCCGTCCACCAAGTCTTCGTCGTCCCAAGCCATGACGGTAAGCATGCGAACGTCATGACGTTTGGTCAACGGATCACGTCCCGTAACTTTGGGTTGTGTGTGACAACGGAGAGCGACGGTGCGGAAGTTGGTGCCGTGGCCACGAGGGGCGGGAGAGAGGAATGCGCAGGGGCGTGGCGAAATACCCCGGAATGCCCGGGGGTGAGACGGAAGGAGAGGCAACGAGACGTGGAGGGGAGCCCGTTGACGGGACGGTCGCGGGCCTTCTACGGTCCCTCACCAGCGATCCGGCGCGGCCCCGGCACACAGGGGCGGACCGCCGGTCGAGCGCCGCCCGTGCCCGGGCGGCCCCCGTCGCCGGCCCGGGTCCCCGGGCCGTGCACCGCCGCGCGGCCACGGTCCGGACGCGGCGGCCGATGTTCACGTTCCGTCAGGACCGCCGTCGGCGGTGACCCCACGGCGGGACGGCTCCGAGAGTGGGTTCCTTCGCATGATCGTCTTCTGTGGGTACGCCAACAGCGACCTGACGGTGCACGTCCCGTCCCTGCCGGGCGCGGGAGACCGCGTCCAGGCGTGCGGCATCCAGCGGTACGACGGGGGGATGGCGGCGAACGCGGCGGCCTCCGCCGCCCGCATGGGCGCCGACGCCCGGTTCGCCGGGGTGGTCGGCCCCGATCCGCTGAGCACCGCGTTCCTCGCGCAGCTCGGCGCGGACGGTGTGAACACCGAATGGGCCTGCCGCGACGGCCACTTGACCACCGCCGTCATCCTGGTGACCCCGGACGGCGAACGCTCCGTCATCAGCGAGGACGACGACCTCACCGAGGAGCGGCTGGCACGGGTGCTCACGCTGCTGTCCGACGCCGGAGGGGGCCGGCTCTACCTCGACGGATACCGGTTCCCCTGGGCGGCGGCGCCGCTGGCACAGGCTCCCGGCCTGCGTACCGTCGTCGATCTGGACGGCTGCGAGAGCGCCGAGGGGGCGCGGGCCGCGCTGTCGGTGGCCGAGCACGTGATCCTCGGCCGTGCGCGGGCCGAGCGGCTTCTGGGGCCCGACGCCGGTGCCGCGGCGGTGGCGCACGGCACCCATGTGCTGGTCACCGACGGCGCCCGCGGCTGGCGTCTGCACACCCCGGAGGGCGAGGAACACACCGGTGCTGCCCTCGACGTCACCGCGCGCGACGCGACCGGCGCCGGTGACTGCTTCACGGGCAGCTACCTCGCCGAACTGGAGCGCGGCGCCCGGCCGGACGAGGCGGCCCGCTTCGCCTCCGTGGCGGCGGGCCTGTCCGTGACACGGGAGGGAGCACGTGCGCGGCTGCCCGGCCGGGCCGAGGTCGCCGCGCACCTCGCACGCGCCGGGGCCGGCCTCCCCCGCGGGTAGCCGGCCCCGGTGCCTCCTGCCCGGCGGTGTGCCGGGCCGCGGTCTGAGGGAGACGCGGAGGCGTCACCCGTTGGCGAGCGCCTTCAGCCGGTCCATCGACCCGTTGAAGCTGTTGTGGTCGCCGACGATGGGCCCGGTCGAGGTGTACTGCCAGAAGGTGTAGAAGCCCCACCCGGCGGGCAGTGCGCCGGGGCCGCTGGCGTACCGCGCGATCCACAGCGGGTTGGTGGAGCCGAACCCGGCGTTGTTGCCGGTGCACTGGGTCCACCAGTCGGTGGTGGTGTAGATGACGGCGTCCCGCCCCGTACGGCTCTTGTAGGTGGCGGTGAAGTCCTTGATCCAGTTGACCATCGCGGACTGGCTGAGCCCGTAGCAGGTGGCGCCGTAGGGGTTGTACTCGATGTCGAGCACACCCGGCAGGGTCTTGCCGTCCTTGCTCCAGCCTCCGCCGTAGTCCACGAAGTAGTTGGCCTGGGCGGCGCCGCTGGAGCTGCCGGGCAGCGCGAAGTGGTAGGCGCCGCGGATCATTCCGATGTCGTAGGAGCCGTTGTACTGCTGGGTGAAGTACTCGTTCCGGTAGCCGGTGCCCTCGGTGGCCTTGACGTACGCGAAGCGGGAGCCGCTGTCCCACAGCGACTTCCAGTTGACGTTGCCCTGGTGTCCGCTGACGTCGACGCCCTCGACGGACGCGGCCAGGTCGGGGCTCCGGTCGTTCTTCCATCCCTTGTGCACGGCGATCCCGGCGCCCATGTACGCCTCGCCGGGCTGGAGTTGACGGTCCGGACCGGGCTGCGCCGCGCCGGCGGCACCGGCGGACAGCCCGCACAGAGCGAGGGACAGCGCGGCCGCGAGGAGGACGCGCTTGCCGCGTGGGGTACGGGCGGTGCGGGTGACGCGGAATCTGTCACTGGGCATGCCTGTCTCCAAGGCTCGTTGGTGGGGGGCGCAGTGGCGGACCGGACGGGTATCCGGCGGCCGGGAAGACCGCACGGCATCGGCCTGCCACGTGCATGCCAACAATGAGGCATGGTTCGCACCGGTGAGAAGAGGGCCAGACCACTGCCGTTGGTCCAACCTTTGGCAGAAGCTGCCGGGCCGCCGCGCGGCGGTGACGGCCCGGCAGCGGAGGCGGTTCCTCCGTCACCCGATGTTCATCCCGAACGTGGACGTCGTGTCCCCGGAGTCCTCCGCGTCGTTCCGCGGGGCCGGGCCCGGGCCCGGGAACGACCCGCGGGGCCGGGCCCGGGAAACGTCGTCCCGCGGGGCCCGTCCGGGGGCGTCGCGGCGCGGGGCCGGTCCGCGGAACGACGCCGGATCGAGGGCCGCCGGGCCTCGGTTCCCGGGGGCCGGAGGGCTACCGGACGAGCCCCGCCGCCAGTGCCGCCGCGGCCAGGGCGAGCACCACCCCGGCCGTCCACCGGGCCCGCCTCCTGCGGGAGTCGCCCGACCGGGCCGACCGGCGTGCGCCGCGCTCCGCACGGTCCGGCGCCGGATGCCGGGCCGGCGCCTCCGGCGCCCCGCCGCCGGCCGTCTCGGCCAGTAACCTGCGGCAGACGCCCGCCAGTTCGCCGAGGCCGCACTCGCGCGGAACGACGGCCTCCGCGCGGGCGGGGGCCGTGGTGCCGCCCTCCAGCAGACGCCCGGCCCGGACGTGCAGTTGCCGGGTTCCGCCGGCCGAGAGGCTGATCCACCGGGCCACGTGCTCACCGCGGATGACGATGCCGCCGTTGCGCTCCCGGTAGATGCTGTGCTGCCGCCACAGCAGTCCGGCCAACTGCCCGCCGAGGGTGCGCAGATCCTGCGCCCGGGTGCCGCCGCTCATCCGCGCACCCGTCCGGCCCGTCCGGCCTGCCCGGCGCCGCCGCGTGCCGCACGGCCTTCCGCCGGGGCGCGGCCGGGCCCGCCCGCGCGGCCTCGGACGGCACCGGGAACGGCGCAGCGGCCGGGGCCCGCCGCGGAAGGGTGCGGGGCCGCGGCCGCCGCGGGACGGGCAGGGTGGCGCGTGGTGCGTCGTCGCACCCGTATCGGGGTGTGCTGCTCGGACATCGTCGTTCCTCTGTCGTCGGTGCTCGGATGGGTCGGGCCGCGGCGGGGCCGCCGGGCGGGCGGCCCGGCGGACACGGCCCAAGGCGTACGCCGTCCCCGGACGGCGTGGGGCGGACGGGGCGGCGGCCGCAGGAGCCGCACCGGCGCGGCGGAGCCGTCACAACCCGTGCCGCACGGGAGGGCGACCCGTCCGGGCCCCGCTCGCAGGTCGTCGCCCGCGCCGGCGGGACGGCACAGCGTATGCCCAACACCCGGATTCCGCCGAAAGTTTGACGGGCAGTCACAGGTGCGGTGGCCGCCCGCGGGGGCACCGCGCACCGGGCCGTGTCCGCGCTCTCCCCGCTCTCCACGTTCTCCGCGCTCTCCGTGCGCTGCCCGCGCCGTGCACACCGGGCGTGCTCTCCCGGTTCTCCGCGCCCTCGCCCTTCCCTGCGTTTCCTGCGTTTCCCGCGTTCCTCGCGTTCCCCGTGCTCCCGGCGGTCTTCGTGTTCTTCTGTGTCCTCTTCCGGCAGGCACCCGGTTCCTCTCGACAGACTGGTGTCGCGCCGCGAGACTTCCTGGGGCGCCGTGAGATCGCCAGGAAACCGGACATGAGCGAACAGGTAACCCATGTCGTACATGGCGGACGTGAACCTGATCACAGTTGTCCGCAGAATGATCACGATCGCATTCCGGAACTGGGCGCGCATATCCGGCCCGTTCGCCGTCGAAACCGCTCTGACCTGGGCGTTTGACCATGCCGCCGTTGGCTAGCAGCCTTCCCCTTCGGCCCGCGCACCGGCGGTCGGCGCCTTCCGAGCGCGGGCGTCCTGTTGGTGTGCCGCTGCCCGCAAGCGCAACCCACCAGCAAGGAACCTCATGCCGACCCTCCCCGCCCGATCCGCGACCGGCCCGGCCGCCTCCACCGGAACCGAGCCGTCAGCGGACAGCGACGACGAGTGCCATACCGCGGCCGGACCGCCTCCGGCCGGCCGGGGACGTACCGACATCCCGGTGCTCGCCCTCAGCGGCGGACTGCTGCTGGCCTTCGTACTCGCCTCGCTGATCGCGCCCACGGCCACGGGCGACGCCGTGGACACCGTGTGTGCCTTCGTGGCCCGCTGGTTCGGCCCGATGTGGCAGGTGCTGCTCCTGTGCACGTTCGGCGTCGCCCTGTGGCTGGGCTTCTCCCGGTACGGAAAGGTGCGGCTGGGCGGCGCTGGTGCCCGCCCCGAGTACGGCCGGTTCCAGTGGGTCGCGATGATCATGTCGACGCTGCTCGCCGGCGGCGGTGTCTTCTTCGCCGCGGGTGAGCCCGTCCAGCACTACATCGAGACCCCGCCCTTCTACGAGGGCGTCAAGAGCGGCACCCACCAGGCGACCGAAGCGGCGCTCTCCCAGAGCTTCGCGCACTGGGGCTTCCTCGCCTGGGCCGTCCTCGGCACCCTCGCCTCGATCGTGATGATCCGCGGCCAGGAGCGCGGTATGCCGCTGCGGCCCAGGACGCTGCTGTACCCGCTGCTCGGCGAGCGGGTGCGCCACTCCCGGCTGGGCGCGGCCGTCGACATCGTCTGTGTCATCGCCGTCGTCGCCGGGACCGTCGGCCCGATCGGCTTCCTCGGCCTCCAGGTCTCCTACGGGCTCTCGCAGGTGTTCGGCATCCCCGGCGGCTACCCGGTACAGCTCGGCGTCATCGTCCTGCTGACCGCCGTCGCCGTCCTGTCCGTCGCCAGCGGCGTCAGCCGGGGCATCCAGTTCTTCAGCCGGGCCAACGTCTGGCTCGCCGTGGCGCTGATGGCGGTCTTCCTCGTGCTCGGCTCCGTCGGCTTCGTGCTCGACTCCTTCCTCGGCGGGCTCGGCCAGTACGTGAGCGACTTCGTGCCGCTCGCGCTCAACCGGAGCGACCACGCCTGGCTCGGCTCCTGGACGGTCTTCTTCTTCGGCTGGTTCCTCGGCTACGGGCCGCTGATGTCGATCTTCGTGGCCCGTATCTCCAAGGGCCGCACGGTGCGTGACCTCGTGGTCTCCACCGCGATCATCCCGCCGTTGGCGACCATGTTCTGGTTCACCGTCTTCGGCGGCACCGGCATCTTCCTCGAACAGCAGCACCCCGGCGCGATCTCCGGCCCGCTCAAGGAGGTCGGCATGGACGCCGCCGTGATCTCCATGGCCGAACGGCTGCCGATGGGCGCCGTCGTCGCGGTCGCGCTGCTCCTGCTGACCGTCACGTTCGTGGTGACCACGGCCGACTCGATGTCGTACAGCATCGCCGCCGCCGGCACCCGGACCGGCGAACCCACCCCGCTGGTACGCGCCTTCTGGGCGCTGCTCATGGGCGCCGCCGCCGCTGTGCTCATCCTCGTCGGCGACGGAGGCATCAGCGCGCTCCAGTCGTTCATCGTCGTCACGGCCGTGCCCGTCGGCTTCCTCATGCTGCCGACGCTGTGGACCGCGCCGCGCGTGGCGAAGGAGATGGCCCGGGAGCAGGGCGTCGTCCCCGCGCCCGCACAGCCCGCGGCCCCCGGCACGGAGGACGACGACGAGCAGCGGGCCGGGCGGCCCGAGCCCGTCCCCGCGCCGGCCGGGGCGGACGGTCCCCGGAGCTGACCGCTCCCGGGCCCCGTGCCCCCGCGCACGCCTGCCGGCGCGCACCCGCGCCCGGCCGCCGTGCGCGGGTGCGCGGGGACACCTCCCGCGGGTCCGTGAGAGATCCCGCGGCGGCCACGGCCGCCGGGATGTCACGGCCCGGTGTACGTCCCGTCGCGGACCGTCCACCTGGTGCGGGGGCCCGGACAGCGGTCACCTAGAGTGCCGATCATGTCTCGACCCACGCTCTTCTCCCGCACCACCCCGCAGCCCCGGCACACCCGGACCCCGTTGCGCCGCACCCGGCGGACCCTGGTCGCGGCCGTCGCTCTCGGTATGGCCGTCGCACTGAGCGGCTGCAACGACGACAGCGGCGATGCCGGGGCCGCGAAGGACAAGGACACCGACGCCGCCGCCTCGCAGTCGCCGGCGGACGGCTCGTCCTCCGGGGCCCGCACGGACGACAAGCCGTTCGTCCAGGGCTGGCAGACGCAGACCTCCAAGAAGCACCGCTTCCGCTACGACGTGCCCGGCAAGGCCGACAAGTGGAACGTCCTCGACGAGGACACCGCCCTGTCCTACACCGACGGCAGCGGCAAGCCGATCGTCGTCATGACCTCGGGCGCCCACTACCGCGAGGGCGGCTGCCCGTCGAGCCCCAACCCGAAGGCGTTCGGGGAGGCCGGCAAGGGCCAGATCGCCACCGTCGGCACGACCGGCGGCGGCAAGGACGGCTCCCTCAAGGAGAACGCCCGCAACTGGGCGGGCAATTGGGGCTTCGCCGCCTACGGGGGCGAGGACCACAAGCCGAAGATCAAGGTCGGGGAGCCCGAGCCGTGGAAGCAGAACGGCATCGAGGGGTACACCGCGACCGCCGAGGTCACCGTCACCCACCGCCCGGGCACGTGCGTGCCGCCCAAGGCGGTCGTGCACAGCATCGCCCAGAAGCTGCCCGACGGCACCATGCACGGCTGGGTGCTCTACGCGGATCAGGGCGTCCCGCACGCGCTGACGTCCGACGACATCAAGCAGATCATGAACACCGTGCGCACCACGGGCAGCTGACGGCCCCGGCAGGCCGCGCGGGACCGCCCGGCGAACGGGGCGCACGGTGCCGGGCGGTCAGCCGCCGTGCACCTTCCGGTAGAGGTCGCCGGCGTAGTAGTCGGACGGGTCGGGGTTCTTCTCCAGCTGCTTGTTGCGGACGAAGAAGTCGCCGAGCTTCTTCAACCGGCGGTCCATGGCACCGCTTTCGGTCTGCGCGGCCAGTTCGTCGGTCGACAGGGTGCGCACGTGCGAGGCGTCGGCCGTGGCCTGCTCCCGGGTGACGTGCAGCATCTTCGCCGCGAGCGCGATGGACTCCTCGGGGTGCTGCGCGCGCCAGTCGTTGGCCTGCTGCAACACCTTGATCACCTTGGTGTTCTTCTTCTCCGGCACCCGGTTGCCGGCGACGAACGCGGTGGGGAAGACGTCCCCGGTGTCCTTCGTGCTGGCCACCTCTTCCATCTTCGGGACCTTCTTCTTGATGGTGTCGATGGAGGGGTAGAAGATGCCGGCGCCGTCGATCTTCCCGGAGGTGAAGGAGGAGACGACGGTGGACGGGTCCATGGCGATCTTCTGGATGTCCCCGGTGGTCATCCCGGCCTTCTCCAGCGCGATGTTGAGGATCATGTCGCCGGAGGTGCCCTCGGGCACCCCGACCCGCTTGCCCTTGAGGTCCCGCATCGAGGTGATGCCGGGCTGGGCGATGACGCGGTCGGCGTAGGTGAAGGTGTTGACCGCGACGACCTTCGCCTTGCCGGAGGCGGGCAGCCACATCGCGCCGGGGCCGATGTAGCCGTAGTCGAGGTCGCCGGAGCCCAGCGCCTGGATCTGCACGGGGCCGTTGTTGAACACCTTCGTCCGCGCGGTGAGGCCCTGCTTCTTCCACAGTCCCTGCTCCTGCGCGATGGCCAGCAGGCTGGCGCCGTTGTAGTCGCTGATGTAGCCGAAGTCGACGGTGTCGTCGTCCTGTCCGGCGCCGGTGGAGCAGGCGTTCGTGGCGAAGGTGAGCACCGTGGCGGCGAAGAGCGCGGACAGGGTGCGGCGGATGGTGCTTCCGGGCATGGCGGGGTGTTCCTCTCGGGGAGGGCCGGGGCCGGAACGCCGGGGCCGGGCCGGGCGGCTGCGGCGGGCAGCGCTCAGGCGGCGGGGGCGGCGGGCTCCTGGTGGTAGACGGAGGTCCACACCGTGTTGCGGATCTTCCGGAACTCCGCGGAGAGCCGGATCTCCTCGGTGCGGGGATAGGGGAGGTCCACGTCGACGACGCGGTGGATGCGGCCGGGCCGGGCGGCCATGACCACCACCCGTCCGGCCAGGTGGACGGCCTCGTCCACGTCATGGGTGATGAACAGCACGGTGCGCCTCTCCCGGCTCCAGGTCGCCAGGAGCTGCTCCTGCAACTGCACCCGGGTGAGCGCGTCCAGGGCCCCGAACGGCTCGTCCATGAGCAGCACCTGCGGATCCACCGCGTAGGCGCGTGCGATGGCGCAGCGCTGCTTCATCCCGCCGGACAGCGTCTTGGGCAGCGCGTCCGCGAACTCGTCGAGGCCGACGAGCGCGATCGCCCGGCCGGCCCGGCGGTGCCTCTCGGCGGCCGGTACGCCGGCGAGCCGCAGGCCGAACTCCACGTTCTGGCGCACCGTCAGCCAGGGGAAGAGCGCGTACTGCTGGAAGATCACGCCGCGGTCTGGGCCCGGCCCGGTGACCTGCCTGCCGTCCACCAGCACCCGCCCCGAGGTGGGCTCCTGGAGGCCGGCGGCCATGCCGAGCAGGGTGCTCTTGCCGCAGCCCGAGGGGCCGACGACGGTGACGAACTCCTCCTCGGCGATGTCCAGGGACACCCCGTCCAGGGCGGTGAACTCCGTGTCCTTGAGCGGGAAGGACTTCACCACGTCCTGAAAGCTGATCTTGCTGTTCATCGTCGCTCCTGCCAGCCGGTGAGCCGTCGTTCGGCGAGCAGCAGCAGCCGGTCCATGAGCAGCCCGAGCACGCCGATGGTGATCAGGGACACGAAGATCGTGTCCATCTCGAACCAGGTGGACGCCTTCTGCATCCGGTAGCCCAACCCCTCCTGGGCGCCGATCAGTTCGGCCGCGACCAGCGTCGCCCAGGAGGCGCCGAGCCCGATACGCATGCCGACCAGGATGAACGGGGTGGAGGCGGGGACGACCACCCTGGTGAACAGGACCCGGTTCGAGGCGCCCAGGACCCGGGCGGCGTTGATGAGGGTGCGGTCCACGTCGACGACGCCCTGGAACGAGGAGACGACGCAGGCCATGAAGGAGGCGAGGCAGATCACCGCGATCTTGGGCAGCTCGCCGATCCCGAGCAGCACCACCGTCAGCGGAATGAGCGCCAGCGGCGGGATGGTGCGGAAGAACTGGATGTAGGGCTCGACCACGGCGCGCACCGCCGGGTACCAGCCCATGAGGAAGCCGACGGGCACGGCCACGACCACGCCGAGGGCGTAGCCGAGGAAGACCCGGCGCAGGCTGGCGAGCGTATCGGTGGCCAGGGTGCCGTCGGCGGCCATCTCCCCGGCCTTGTCCGCGACGGCGAGCGGCGTCGGCAGGTTCTCCACCCAGCCGAGCGCGGCCACGCCCGCCCAGACGAGGACACCGGCCACCACCGCGAGCGTCCCCAGGACGAGCGGCCGCCGCCGGGAGCGCGGTGCGGTACGCCGCGGGGCCTGTCCGGCGGCGCTCTTCTCCTCGGGCACGATCACGGCCATCACCGGCTCACCGGCCCCATCGGACGTACCGGCCTCTCGGGCCCCCGGGACGCCCCGGGCCTGGGCCTCTCGGGCCTCTCGGGCCGCCTGGGCCCCACTGCGGTCACTGCGGTCACGCGGGCTCCTCGGTCACGGGCTGCGGGTAGCGGGAGAGCAGGGGCGATTCGTGCAGGACGAGGGCGATGCCGCCCAGCGCGCTGCCCGCCTCGCCGAGGGCGGCACGGCGCACCTGCACCCGGTCGCGGGCCCGCGGCATCACATGGGCGTGCAGCGCCCGTTCGACGGGCTCGGTCAGCGCCGAGCCGGCCTCGGCCAGCTCGCCGCCCAGGACGATGACGCCCGGCCCGACGGCGTTGCACACGGCGGCCAGCACCGTGCCGACCTCGGTCCCGGCCTGCTCCAGCACGGCGTGCGCACACCGGTCCCCGGCGGCGGCAGCGGCCAGGAACTCCGCGAAGTCCCCGGCGTCGCCGCCGGCGGCGCGGTGCCGGCGCAGCACGGCGTCGAGGGAGGCGACCGTCTCCAGACAGCCGGTGCCGCCGCACTCGCACGGCGCGCCCTCCGGATCGACGGTGATGTGCCCGAACTCGCCCGACATGCCGTCCGTTCCCCGGTGCAGCGAACCGCCGACGACCAGCCCGCCGCCCACCCCGTGGGACAGCCGCAGATACAGCACGTCCCCGCCGTCCCGGGCGGCACCCCACACCGCCTCGGCCAGGGCGGCGAGCCGGGTGTTGTTGTCGAGCAGCACCGGGACGCCGAAGCGCTCACGCAGCACCCCGGCCAGCCCGTCGGCGCCGTCCGTGCCGTCCACCGGGGCGTCCGCGGTGCCGGGGTCGGTGACCGGGCCGACGACACCGACGCCGATCGCGCTGAGCGAGCCGAGCCGGAGCGTGCCGCGCCGCGGCCCGCGGCCGGCCGCCGCACCGGCGGGGGAGGACCCACCGGACGGGCCGCCGAGCGAGGCGAGGAGGCGTTCGGCGATATCGGCGCGTTGCGACCAGGTGAGCCCCGGCGGGTGCGCCTCGCTGGCCGAACCGACCATCTCGTGGGCGACGTTGAGCGCCGAGACGTGCACGGCCCGGCGGGCGAAGTCGATGCCGACGGCCTCGCCGGCGTGCGGATCGAGACTGAGCTTCTCGACCGGCCGGCCGCGCCTGCGGACCTGGGCCCGCGGGGTGGCGGCGACCACGACGCCGTTCTCGACGAGTCCGGCGACGATGTCGTACAGGGTGGTGCGCGACAGTCCGCTGTGCGTGCCCAACTCGGCCCGGCTGAGCGGGCCGTGCCTGCGGAGGAGATCCAGCACGGACTGCTCGTGGCTCCTGCGCAGCCGCGTCAGCGGACCGTCGTGTGCCTGCATGCCGCACAGCATGGGGAGCCCCGGGTTTTTTCGTCAATGAGCCGGAACAAAGGAATTCCGGGCCCGCTCGGGTGCCAACAAGCCCTTGCTGCCGCTCTGTTCAGGGCCATTGCCGCCGCGGCCGGAGAGGTGCGCTGCTCTCGGCACGGCATTTTGTTCGCACCATTGACATAAATCTCGCACGGGCCGGAGCATTCCTCGCACGGCACCGGCCGTGGTGCCCACCGGCCCCGGGCCGGCCGAAGCGAAAGGGTCCCCGTGCGCCCCAACATGCTCTTCCTGATGACCGACCAGCACCGGGTGGACACCCTCGGTGCCTACGGCAACCCGCACGTCCGCACCCCCCACCTGGACCGGCTCGCGGCCGAGGGCACCCGGTTCACCCGCTGCTACACCCCCACGGCCATCTGCACCCCGGCCCGCGCCAGCCTGCTCACCGGCGCCGCACCGTTCCGCCACAAGCTGCTGGCCAACTACGAACGCAACGTCGGCTACCAGGAGGACCTCGCCGAGGACCAGTTCACCTTCGCGCAGCAACTGCGCCGCGAGGGCTACCGGCTGGGCCTGCTGGGCAAGTGGCACGGCGGAGTGCGGCGGACCGCAGCCGACTACGGCTTCGAGGGCCCCGACCTGGCCGGCTGGCACAACCCCGTGGACCACCCCGACTACCTCGCGTACCTGTCCGAGTCCGGCCTGCCGCCCTACCGCATCACCGACCCCGTGCGCGGCACCACACCCAACGGCAGCCCCGGCAACCTCCTCGCGGCCCGGCTGCGACAGCCCGTCGAGGCGACCTTCGAGCACTACCTCGCCACCCGCACCATCGAGATGCTGCGCCGCTGGGCGGCCGAGGGCACCGGGGTGCCGCCACAGCAGCCGGGCGCCGCGGCGGACCGGCCGTTCTTCCTGGCCACGCACTTCTTCGGCCCGCACCTGCCCTACATCGTGCCGGACGCCTACTACGACATGTACGACCCGGCGCTGGTCGAGCTGCCGGCCTCGGTGAGCGAGACCTTCGCCGCCAAGCCGCCCGTGCAGCGCAACTACAGCAGGCTGTGGGCCTTCGACACGATGCCGCTGGAGGAGAGCCGCAAGCTGATCGCCGTCTACTGGGGCTATGTGACCCTCATCGACGAACAGATCGGCCGGATCCTCGACGCGGTGCGCGAACTGGGCCTGGAGGAGCACACCGCGGTGTTCTTCACCGCCGACCACGGCGAGTTCACCGGAGCCCACCGGCTGCACGACAAGGGCCCCGCGATGTACGAGGACATCTACCGGATACCCGGCCTGCTGAAGGTCCCCGGCGCACCGGCCGGGCAGGTCCGCGACGAGTTCGTCTCGCTCACCGACTGCACCGCCACCATCCTCGACCTCGCGGGCAGCGACCCCGGGCCCGCCGTCGACAGCCGCAGCCTGCTGCCGCTGGCCGCCGGCGAACGGCCCGAGTGGGCCCCGCACCACCTCGCCGAGTTCCACGGCCACCACTTCCCGTACCCTCAGCGGATGCTGCGCACCCACCGCTACAAGCTGGTGGTCAACCCCGAGTCGCACAACGAGCTCTACGATCTGCACACCGACCCCGACGAGCTGCACAACCGCTACGGCCACCCCGAACTGCGGGACGTGCGGGCCGAGTTGGTGCGTACCCTCTACCACCTGCTGCGCGAACGGGGCGACAACTTCTACCACTGGATGACACCCATGTACGACGTGGAGACCGACTACGACACCACGCTCTCGGCGTTCGAGAGCGCGCCCGGCACCGCTCCCGGGTCCGGCCGCGCGGGCGCCGGACGTTGATGCCCGCCGCGGACCCCCGGCCCGGCGCCCCCTCGTGCTGCGCCCCGGCACGCCGGCCGGACGACGCCGGGACGCCGGAGCCCGGCGCGCACACACCGGTACCCGGCGTGCCCGACGGTGCGGCCGCGGCCCACCGCGAACGGATCCCGCTGCCCGGCGGCACCTTCCGGATGGGCAGCGAGGACGACGACGCGAACCCGGGCGACGCCGAGGGCCCGGTGCGCGAGGTCACCGTCGCGCCCTTCGCCGTCGACGCGTACGCCGTCACCAACGCGCGCTTCGCCGCCTTCGTGGCGGCGACCGGCCACCGCACCGAGGCCGAACGCTTCGGCTGGAGCTATGTGTTCGCCACGTTCCTGCCCGGGCGCCTGCGCAAGGTGTCACCGCGCCCGGACGCCACTCCGTGGTGGTGCGGGGTGGAAGGAGCCCGCTGGGACGCGCCGGAGGGGCCCGGCTCCGGCCTGGAGGGGCGCTGGGACCATCCCGTCACCCACGTCGGCTGGGCGGACGCGCGCGCCTTCTGCGCCTGGGACGGCGGGCGGCTGCCCACCGAGGCGGAGTGGGAGTACGCCGCCCGCGGCGGGCTGGACCAGGCCCGCTATCCCTGGGGCGACGAGCTGACCCCCGGCGGAGCGCACCGCTGCAACATCTGGCAGGGCAGCTTCCCGTCCCGGAACACCGCGGAGGACGGCCACCGGGGCACCGCCCCGGTGCACGCCTACCCGCCCAACGGCTTCGGGCTGTACAACGTCGCCGGCAACGTCTGGGAGTGGACGGCGGACACCTGGCGCCCCGGCGACCCGGGGCAGCGGGCGATGCGCGGCGGCTCCTATCTGTGCCACGCCTCCTACTGCAACCGCTACCGCGTCGCGGCACGTACCGCCAACACCCCGGACAGCACCACAGGCAACGTCGGCTTCCGCGTGGTCCGCGACGTGCCGCCCGACCGCAGCTGAATTGCGCACGGCCCCGCCGCCGGCACCGGGCGGCCAGGTCCCGCGGCAACGGCGGCAGGCGTCGTCCCGGGCGGTCCGCAGCACCCGTTATGATACCCGCCGGGGTATTCATGGGAGGTTGCGTGGAACTGGACATGTCCGCCGACGAGCTGAAGTCGGCGCTGAACCGGCTGCGCCGTGCGCAGGGGCAGCTCGCGGGCGTCATCAGGATGATCGAGGAGGGCCGGGACTGCGAGGACGTCGTCACACAGCTGGCCGCCGTCTCCCGGGCGCTGGACCGGGCCGGCTTCTCGATCATCGCGACGGGCCTCCAGCAGTGCATGGCCGACGGCGACCCGGCGGCCCGGGACTCCGCACAGATGCGGGCCCGCCTGGAGAAGCTCTTCCTGTCCCTGGCCTGAGCCCGGCCCGCGCCCGGGGCGCGGTCTCACCCGGCCGGGACGCGGCCCCGTGCCGCACAGCCGAGCAGCCCGGAGGTCAGCTCCTCCCGGTCGAGGCCCTTGCCGATGAACACGGCCCGGCTGACGCGGGGCTCCCCGCGCCACGCCGAGGCCGGTTGCAGCTCGAACATCCGGTGGACGCCCTGGAGGACGAACCGGCGCGGATGGTCGTCGAGCGCGACGATGCCCTTGAGCCGGTACAGATCCCCGCCGCGCGCCCCGACCAGCCCGGACAGCCAGCTCTCGAAGGCCGCACGGTCCAGCGCGCCGTCGAACTCGACGCTGACGGAGGCCACTTCGGGATCGTGGTGGTGCTCCCGCTCGTCCTGCCAGCCCGGGTCGACGGCCATGGTGTGCGCCAGATCGAAGGCCCCCACACCGAGGATCGCGGTGAGGTCGACGTCGGCGTGGCTGGAGGTGAGGACCTCGGCCGTGGCGTTGATGCCCCGCAGCCGCTCCGTCAGCGCGGCGATGTCCGCCGCGTCGACGAGATCGGTCTTGTTGAGCACGATCCGGTCGGCGAAGGCGATCTGGTCGACGACCTGGTGCCCCACCCCGTCCGCCGTGTGCCGGTCGAGATGCGTACCGACGTGCTTGGCGTCGACGAGGGTGACGACGGCGTCCAGCGCGTAGTGCGCGCTCACCTCCTCATCCACGAAGAAGGTCTGGGCGACCGGGTTGGGGTCGGCCATGCCGCTGGTCTCGATGAGGACCCGGTCCACGCGGTCGCGTGCGCGCAGCGTGCGCAGGATGTCGATCAGGTCGGTGCGCGCGGTGCAGCACAGACAGCAGCCGTTGGACATCTCGAAGATCTCCTCGTCGGTGTTGACGACGAGCCCGTTGTCGATGGGCACATCGCCGAACTCGTTCTCCACGACGGCGATGCGCTGTCCGTGGTGCGCGGTGAGGATGTGGTTGACCAGCGTCGTCTTGCCCGCGCCGAGAAAGCCGGTCAGAACGGTCACGGGGGTCTTCTCGCTGCTGCTCATCGGCGTCCTTCCGAGGGCGTCGGACTCATCGGGTGGGGCGGGGCGCGGGGGAGGGGCCGGCCGGCCCGGCCGGAACGCCGGCGCGTGCGAGCAGCTCCCCGGCACGCTGCCGCACCTCGGCCGCCGCGGCCCGCTCGTCCACGCGGACGCAGTGCCCGTCCCGGTGGACGATCCGTCCGTCGACGACGGTGAGCACCACGTCGGAGCCGCGCGCCGCGTAGACCAGCGTGCTCTCCACGTCGTGCACCGGCTGGAGATGCGAGCGTTCCAGATCGACCGCGATCACGTCGGCCAGCCGCCCCGGCTCCAGACGGCCCGCGTCGACGCCCGCGTAACGTGCCCCCTCCCGGGTGGCCATCTCCAGCGCGTCCCGGGCGCGGAGCACGGTCGGATCGAGGGTGTGCAGACGCTGGTTGAGCACCGTCTGCTTCATGCATTCGAACAGGTCCTGGCGGTGCCCGCAGGCCGGGCCGTCGCTGCCGAGCGCCACGGTCGCGCCGGCCGCCCGCAGGGCACCCAACGGGGCCGTGCCCGAGGCCAGATAGGCGTTGGAGACCGGGTTGTGCGCGACGCCCGCGGCGGCGGCGCCCACCTGCGCGATCTCCCGCTCGTCGAGCCACACCGCGTGCGCCAGCGTCGCCCGCGCGTCCAGCAGGCCCTGCGCCGCGAGCCAGGCGACGGGCCGGACCCCGTACTCCTCGGCGTACCCGGCCGGATCGCCGCTGCCCTCGCAGCAGTGGGTGTGCCAGCGGGTGCCCAGCTCCTCGGCCAGCTCCACGGCCGCCCGGACCAGGTCCTGGCCGACATAGGTGAGGTTGAGCGGCGCCGGCCAGACCTCCACCTTCGAGCCGGGCGGATGCCGGCGCACGGCCTCCCGGGTCAACTCCAGCTCCTCGGCGGACGAGTGGCGGAAGAGGGCGTCCGGCTGGCCGCGCCGGGCGGCGAGCGGGGTCCGCTCGCCGACGATGCCGCGCGCCACCGCCCCGCGCAGCCCCGCCTGTTCGACCACGGCCGCCACCCGCAGCACCGTGGCGAGGTCCGTCGGCGCGTAGTGGTTGTCGACGACGGTGGTGATGCCGGCGCGCAGTGCCTCGGCGGCGGCGAGCCGGGCACCGGCCTCCGCGTCCTCGCCGGTGACGGCGATCGAGACCGGCCACATGAACGTGCACAGCCACGGGACGATCGACAGCCCCTCGCCGAGCCCGCGGAACAGGGCCTGGTAGAGGTGCGTATGGCCGTCGACCAGGCCCGGCAGCACCGCCTGCCCGCGGCAGTCGACGACCTGGCGGGCCCGCAGCCCGGCCAGGCGGTCGGCCGGGCCCACGGCGGTGATCCGGTTGCCGGTGACGGCGACCGCGCCGGGCCGGTGGATCGTGTGCCGTGCGTCGACGGTGACGACCGTGCCGCCCGTGAGCAGCAGATCGCAGTCCGGGTCTTCCGTAGCAGTCATGCGGCTCCTTCGCTGGCGCCGGGGCGCGGGCTCGGCCGTGCATCTGCCTGAAACATGTAATGCGCCGGTGCGCGACGGTGTCAAGGGAGCGGGAGCGTCGACAAACCGGCTTCGTGTGTACCGAGTTGACGGCCTGCCAGGGCACACGGGCAGCGGAAAACGCACGTCAGCAGGGGAGTTCGGGCCGGTTGCCGGGCATGCGGCCACACATGGGGCCGGTGCGCGACGCCTTGACAGACCCCGGGGCGACCCTATGTTGCATGCAATGTTTCGGGCGCGACAAGGGGCATCCGCCGCCGTGCGGTGGAGGAGGGAGAACCCGTATGTTCCGCTTCCGACCGGGCCGCACCGCACGGCCCCGTCCCCTCCCGGCAGAGGGCCGCGACCCCGTCGAGGAGGTGCCGCCCGTCTGGCGACTGGCCGTCTACGGGTTCCAGCACGTGCTCGCCTTCTACGCGGGGGCCGTCGTCATGCCGCTGCTGGTGGCGGAGGGCATCGGGCTGCGGGGCGCCGACGTCGCCGCCCTGATCAACGCCTCGCTGCTGGCCTGCGGCATCTCCACGATCCTCCAGTCCGTCGGGCTGCCCGGGGTCGGCATCCGGCTGCCGGTGGTGCAGGGCATGTCGACCACGGCCGTGCCCTCGCTCGTCTCCGTCGGAGTGGCCGCGGGCGGCGCGCGGGCCGGGCTGCCGACCGTCTTCGGCGCCGTGATCGCGGCGGGGCTCGCGATGTTCCTGATCGCGCCCGTCTTCAGCCGGCTGGTGCGGTTCTTCCCGCCCGTGGTCACCGGATCGATCCTGGTGGTGATCGGTGTGACGCTGCTGGCGGTGGCCGCACGGCAGGTCGGCGGGGGAGACGCACAGGCGCACGACTTCGGCAGCCCGGCCCATCTGGGCTTCGCCGCCGTCCCGTTGGCGGTCATCGTGCTGCTGAACAAGGTCTCGCGCGGGTTCCTCGCCACCGTCGCGGTCGGCATCGGGCTGGCCGTCGGCACCCTGCTCGCCGCGCTGGCCGGGCGCGCCGACTTCTCCGGGATCGGGGACGCCTCCTGGATCGGCGCGAGCGCGCCCCTGCACTACGGAGCGCCCCGCTGGGACACGATGGCGGTGCTCTCCCTGCTGCTCGTCATGGTCATCATCGCGGCCGAGAGCATCGGGCAGTTCTTCGCGGTCGGCCGGATCGTCGGCCGGGACCCGGACGGCCGCCAGATCGTCCGGGCGCTGCGCGCCGACGGGCTGGCCACGGGCGTCGCCGGGGTGCTCAACTCCTTTCCGACGACGGTCTATTCGCAGAACATCGGCCTCATGCGGCTCACCCGGGTACGCAGCCGCTGGGTCGTGGCGGCCTCGGGTGTGCTGATGCTGGTGCTCGGGCTGATGCCGAAGATCGGTGCGGTGATCGCCGCCATGCCCGCCTCGGTGCTCGGCGGCGCGACCCTCGTGCTGTTCGGGACGATCGCGGTGGTGGGCGTGCAGATCCTGCGCCGCGCCGACCTGGCGGACCAGCGCAACACCATCCTCGTCGCCGCCAGCCTGGGCATCGGCTTCCTGCCCACCGCCTATCCGCAGTTCGCACAGCGGATGCCGGGGGAGCAGCTGCATGCGCTCTTCGAGAGCGGCATCATCCTGGGCACCCTCTCCGCCGTCCTGTTCAACCTGTTCTTCCACCATGTGCCGGTGCCGTGGCGGCGCGGGAAGCCGGACCCCGAGAGCGCCGCACAGGACGAGGCGGACCCGGCAAGTACACCAACCGGCCCCGTACGTACGGGCATTGACGCCCCCGAGGATTACATGCAACATGAAACCCCAGTGCGAGAGAAGACGTGACCCGAGGATGGCGACCATGCCGACGGAGCGAGCCGTCAACCCCGTCACCGGGGGGAGCCTGCTGGCGGACCGTGCGTACGAGGAGATGAAGGGGGCCGTCCTGGCGAACCGCCTGCGGCCCGGGGACTCCCTGTCCGTGCCGGCCCTGGCGGTGCAGATGGGGATCAGCCGCAGCCCGGTGCGGGAAGCCGTGCAGCGCCTCATCCACGACGGCCTCGCCACCCATGTCCCGCACCGCGGTGCCGTCGTGGCCACGGTGGACCTGGAGGACGTGCGCCAGCTCTACACCGTGCGCGAGGCCCTGGAGGGGCTGGCGGCCCGGCTGGCGACCGAACGGCTCGACGCCACGAAGGTCGCCGAACTGCGGGCCCTGCTGGAGGAGCACGAACGCCTGGTGGCCTCCGGATACGACGAGAAGCGGCACATCGAGATGGACATGGCCTACCACCGGCTGATCCGCGAGGTCGCGGGCAACACCCATCTGAGCGCCGCCCTGGAGAACATCCACGGCAAGGCGCATCTGGCGCTGCACTCCCTGTGGCGCAGCCCCGAGGCGGCACGGCTCGCGGTCGAGGAACACCGGCGCGTCTTCGCCGCGATGACCGCGGGTGACGCCGAGGCCGCCGAACGGGCCGCGGGAGAGCACATCCGCCGGCTGCGCATCCGGCTCTCCCAGGCGGTCGCCGCCGGCCCGGAACCCCGGCCCGACCGCTCCACCGTGCGGCCCCTGCCCGAGGAGGCCGCGCCGGAGAGCTAGACACGGCACGGCACGACACGGCACAGAAAGATGTAATCCGGCGGTCGGCCTCGCGTCGCCGTCCGGGGTGCCTCCCGCCGTCTCCCGCTCAGCGCACCACCCGTATCACCGCCAGTGAGAAGGGAAGTGACCGCCAGTGAGCACCACCACCGGGGTCCGCGCGCCCGCCGGGGCCGTGGGCGGGAACGCGCTCCGGCCGGACGGCGCCCTGAAGGTCACAGGGGCCTTCGCCTACGCCTCCGACATGCGGTGGGACGGCATGGTGTGGGGCGCCACCCTGCGCAGCCCGCACCCCGCTGCGCGGATCGTGCGCCTGGACACCGCACGCGCCCTGGCGCTGCCCGGTGTGCTCGCCGTCCTCACCCACCGGGACGTGCCCGGCCGGCCCCGGTACGGGATGAAGGTCGCCGACCAGCCCGTGCTCGCGGCCGACCGGGTCCGCCACCAGGGCGAGCCGGTGGCCCTGGTGGCGGCCGACCACCCGGAGACCGCACGCCGTGCCCTGCGGCTCATCGACGTCGAGTACACCCCGCTGCCCGCGCTCACCGACCCCGAGGAGGCCCTGCGCGGCGCGGGCCCGCTCGTCCACGAGGAGCGCGTCGACGGGCGGCGCGGCAACATCGTGCGGCACGTCCGCATCCGGCACGGGGACACGGCCGGGGCCCGGCGGCGCGCCGAGGTCGTGGTGAGCGGCGTCTACGAGGTGGGCATGCAGGACCAGGCGTTCCTGGGCCCGGAGTCGGGCCTGGCCGTGCCCGGCGAGGACGGCGGCGTCGACATGTTCGTCTCCACGCAGTGGCTCCACGACGACCAGCGGCAGATGTGCGCCGCGCTCGGACTGCCGCCGGAGAAGGTCCGGTTGACCCTCTCCGGCGTCGGCGGCGCCTTCGGCGGGCGCGAGGACGTCTCGGTGCAGATCCACGCGGCGATGCTGGCGCTGCACACCGGGCGGCCGGTCAAGATGAGCTACAACCGGCAGGAGTCCTTCTTCGGCCACGTCCACCGCCACCCGGCGAAGATGTGGTTCGAGCACGGCGCCACCCGCGCGGGCCGACTGCTCTTCGTACGCGCGAAGTTGCTGTTCGACGGCGGCGCCTACACCTCCACCTCGCAGGTCGTCATCGCCAACGGCTCCTACTTCGCGGCGGGTGCCTACGAGGTGCCGCACGCCGAGATCGACGGCTACGCCGTCTTCACCAACAACCCGCCGTGCGGCGCGATGCGCGGCTTCGGCGCCGTTCAGTCGTGCTACGGCGTCGAGTCCAATCTCGACAAGCTCGCACACGCGCTGGGCACCGACCCTGTGGAACTCAGGCTGCGCAACGCCATGACGACGGGCACCGTGCTGCCCACCGGCCAGCCGGTGGACGGCCCGGCGCCCGCCGCGCGGCTGCTGCGCCGGCTGCGCGACCGGCCGCTGCCGCCCCGGCCGGACCCGGCGGCCGACCCGTTCGGCCTGCCGGGCGGGCAGGGCCGCACCACACGCGGCGAGTCCGTGCACCGCGGCGTCGGCTACGCCCTCGGCGTCAAGGCCATCGGCTTCTCCGGCGGCGTCGACGACAGCTCCACCGCACGGGTACGGCTGTCCCTGGCCGGCGGCGAACCCGTCGCCGAGATCCACACGGCCGCGGCCGAGTGCGGCCAGGGCATCGTCACCGTGCAGGCCCAGATCGCCCGTACCGAACTGGGCGTGGAACGCGTCGTGGTGCTGCCCGCCGACACCACGGCGGGGGACGCCGGATCCTCCTCCGCCTCGCGCATCACCTGGATGAGCGGCGGCGCCGTGCAGGGCGCCTGCAAGGTCCTGCGGGAGAAGCTCACACACCTGGGGGACGGGCCCGTCGCGGCCGTGCTCGCCGAACACGGCCCGCTGGAGGCCGAGTTCACGTACCGGCACCGGCGCACCCACCCCATCGACGACGAGCGGGGCCAGGGCGATGCACACATCGCCTTCGCCTTCGCGGCGCACCGTGCCGTCGTCGAGGTCGACACCGAACTCGGCCTGGTGAAGGTCGTCGAGCCGGCCACCGCGCAGGACGTCGGCAAGGCCGTCAACCCGCGTGCCGTGGAAGGGCAGATCGAGGGCGGCAGCGCGCAGGGCCTCGGGCTCGCGCTCATGGAGGAACTGCACGTGTCCGGCGGCCAGGTACGCAACCCCTCCTTCACCGACTACCTCATCCCGACCATCGCCGACATGCCGGCGGTCCCCATCGACCTTCTCGAACTGCCCCACCCCGACTCCCCGTACGGGCTCAACGGGGTGGGCGAGCCACCGACCCTGTCCTCCACACCGGCCATCGCCAACGCCCTGCGCGCCGCGACGGGCCTGGAGCTGGCCAGGGTGCCGGTGCGCCCCGAGGACATCGCGGAAGGGAGGTGAGGCGGGCCCGCAGGGTTCACCGGACGGTTCGGCACGGCCCCGCCACGCGGGGGGCGACCGCGCGCACCGCGGACCAGACCCAGGGAAGGACAGCACATGATCATCGACACCCATCTGCACCCGACGAACGTCGTCGACCAGGCATGGCGCCACGACGGGGAGCCGTTCACCGGCGAGCGGATGCTGGAGATGATGGACAAGCCGTACCTCATCAACGGCAAACCCCGCCGCATCGACTACGGCTGCATCATGCCGCCGCCCGGCAACAGCGTCTGGCAGGAGGGGATGCGCACCGGCCGCGAGGGCATCCGCGACTACATGGCGTACATCACCGAGCTGGTGACGACCTACCCCGACCGGTTCATCGGCAACTTCATGTACAACCCGCGCTTCGGACCGGAGAACGGCGCCAAGGAGCTGGCCTTCCATGTGAAGGAGTACGGCTACAAGATGCTCAAGCTCCACGCCAACATGCACGCCTACCGGCCGGACCGGGCGCTGGACTGGCTGCGGCCCGTGCTGCGCGTCTGCGACGAACTCGGCGTCGTCGTGCTCATCCACACCGGCGACGGCCCGTACTCCATCCCCACGCAGTTCTACCCGATCATCCGGGAGTTCCGGAACGTCAACTTCATCCTGGCCCACTTCGGGGTGCAGACCGGCGGCGTCTACTGCTTCGAGGCGCTGTACATGATCCTCGACAGCCCGAACGTCTACGGCGAGTCCGGGTGGCTGCTCCAGTCGCGCATCGTGGAGTTCGCCCAGCAGATGGAGCGCCACCAGATGGTCTTCGGCACCGACTCGCCGCCCAACGAACCCGGCATGTGGGCACGCGAGCTGGAGGTCCTGTGCGGGCCGCCGCCCCAGGGCATGCACCTGTCCGAGGACGACCTGGAGGGCTACCTCGGCAACAACATGGCCAGGCTGCTCGGTATGGAGCCGACACCGCCGCCGCGCGACCAGGCCGAGGCGCAGCTCCGGCTGAAGGACACCTACGCGACGGCCGGACCGGCGTCCACCGCCCGGACCTGACCCCGCCCTCCGGCGCGCCCGGAGAACGGGGGCGCGCCGGAGCCCGCTTGCCGGAGCCCGGAGTCATGTGCCGGAGTCCGGAGTCCGGAGCCCGTCTGCCGGGGTGTGGGAGCCCGGAGCCCGCTTGCCGGAGCCCGGAGTTCACTCGCTGGCCCGGAGCCCGGAGCCCGGAGCCCGGAGCCCGGAGCCCGGAGCCCGGAGACCAGAGCCCCGAACCCGCTTGCCGGCGCCCGGAGTTCACGTGCCCGGGCCCGCGGAGCCCGTCCGCCGGGATCGCGGGGAGCCGGGAGCCCGCACACGGGGCCCGCAGCGGGCCTGCCAGGTGCCCGGCCCGGCGCCCGGTCCCGGCGCTCCCGCCCCCGGCGTCCGCGCGCTCCCGCCCTCGGCGTCCGCGCGCACCGTCGCGGCCGAACCCCAGGAGCCGATGCCCATGCGCCCCAGCCGTAGCGACCCCCAGGATCTGCACACCTTCCTCGACGAGAGCACCGGCCCGGGCGGCGCGGAGGTGCTGACCGTCCGGGAGCGGATCGCGGGGGAGGACGTGGCCGCGCTCGTCCTCGAACTGGCCGCGCGTGGACGCACCGACATGCTCGTCTGCCCCGACGTCGAGGGCCTGGACGGCACCGTGCTCGTCACCAACGTCTTCGCCTCCCGCAGCCGTGTCGCCCGGCTGCTGGGCACCGGCCCCGCCGGGCTGCACACCGCCTACCAGGCCGCCGCCGCACGGCGTACCGAGCCCCGGGTCCTGCCGCACGGACCCGTGCTGGACCACCGCACCGAGGGCGCGGACATCGACCTGGCCGCGCTCCCGCTCATCCGGCACTTCGCCTCCGACCGGGGCCCGTACCTCACCAGCGGCATCATCGCGGCCGAGGCGCCCGCCGGGGTGCCCGGGCGTGCCGGGAACCTCAGCTACCACCGGGCCATGGTCGACGGCCGCGACACGCTCGCGACGAGTCTGCACTCGCGCGGGCACCTGTGGCAGCTGCTGCGGCTCGCCGCCGAGCGGGGCGAGCGGCTGCCCGTCGCCATGGTGATCGGCGGCCATCCGCTGTTCATGCTCGCGGCCTCCGCCCGCGTCGGCCCGTCCACCGACGAACGCGACATCGCCGGCGGCCTGTTCGGCGCGCCGCTCGACGTGGTGCGCACCCCGCGGTACGGCATCCGCGTCCCCGCGAGCGCCGAGTGCGTCCTGGAAGGCTTCATCGATCCCGAACTCCACGCCGAAGAGGGTCCGTTCGGCGAGTTCTCCGGCTACTCCTCCGACCGCTCCACGCACAACGTCCTCACCGTCGAGACCGTGCTGCGCCGGAACGACGCCGTGCTGCTCGACGTCGTGGGCGGGAACAGCGCCGAACATCTCAATCTGGCCCGGATCCCCCGCGAGTCGGAGATGGCCGAGAAGCTCACCGCACGCTTCCCCGAGGTCACCGCCCTGCACTATCCGACCTCCGGCACCCACTTCCACGCCTATGTCGCCCTGCGGCCGGGACGGCCCGGCCAGGCCCGGCAGATCATGCTCGGCCTGCTCGGCTGGGACCCGTATCTGAAGACGGTGGTGGCCGTCGACGACGACGTGGACGTCACCCGGGACGAACAGGTGCTCTGGGCGATGGCCGCCCACACACAGCCGCACCGCGACGTGTTCGTCGTCGACGGCCTGCCCGGCAGCCCGCTCGACCCCTCCTCGACGGTCGACGGCACCACCTCCCGCATGGCCGTCGACGCCACCCGCGGCCCCGGCTTCGACGGCACCCGCATCACCGTCTCCCCGAGCAGCACCCGCACGGCCCGGCGCCTCCTCGACTCTCCCGCGGGACCGGCGCGCCCGCCCGGCTGAGCCGCCCGCGCCGCCTCCCGGGCACGGCGCACCCCGGCCCGCCGGCTCAGCGGACCAGCGGCGACGCCCGCGCGACGAACGCCTCGACGGCGCTCCGGGCGCGGGCGTCCCGTTCGTTGCGCTCGCCCCGGTCCCGGGCGTGCGAGACGTCACGCGCGCACGCGTAGGCGTGCTCCGCCGCGGCGATCACCTCCCGGTCGGCGGTGAGCAGCTCGACCCGGTAGAGCGCCTGCCGGGCCACCGTGCGCAGCCGGTGCGCCTCGTCCCTGGCCTCGGCGTACGCCTCGGCCGCCGGGTCCTCCTGCAAGCGGAACCAGCGCTCCGCCTGGCCGCGCCGGTAGTCCTCCACGGCTCCGGCGAACGCGCTGAAGGTGGTGAGGCGTTCCTGGCGCAGCGACTCGGCCCGGGCGAACGCCTCGCCGCGCCGGGACTCGACACGCTGGAAAGCGTGTGTGATCACCGCGCCCAGCAGCGTGCCCGCGACCGCGACCACACTCGTCCAGATGGCTTCCACGCACCCAGCCGACCACACAACCGGCCCACCGCGCCCCCGAGTTCGGGCGTCGCACCGCGCGGCGGCGGACCCGGTCCGGAGGTGCCCGCCGACTCCGGTACGCACAGTGGCCACCGCCCTGCGGACCGTGGCGGTGCGTCGTCCGCCGCGGCACGGGTACCCGGACGGCGCCGACGCACGGAGCAGCAGGACGACCGTGCGCGACGGTGCGAGAGCGGGAGGTGGCCGTATGCAGGAGCGGGACCGTCGGCAGCCCGGGCAGGGCCGCGAGCAGGCAGCCGGCGCCAACGGCAGCGTGGCGCATCAGCTGATCGCCGCGCACCTGGTCGAGGGCACCCTGGAACCGGGCGGCGACATCGGGCTGCGGGTGGACCAGACGCTCACCCAGGACGCCACCGGCACCCTGGTGATGCAGGAGCTGGAGGCCATCGGGCTGGACCGGGTGCGCACGGAGGTCAGCGTCCAGTACGTGGACCACAACATCCTCCAGACCGACGAGCGGAACGCCGAGGACCACGCCTTCCTGCGCTCGGCGGCCCGGCGCTTCGGGCTGTGGTACTCCAAGCCCGGCAACGGCGTCTCGCACCCGGTGCACATGCAGCGCTTCGGCATCCCCGGCAAGACGCTGGCCGGCTCCGACTCGCACACCTGCGCCGCCGGCTCGCTGGGCATGTTCGCCGTCGGAACCGGCGGCCTGGAGGTCGCCCTGGCCATGGCGGGCCGGCCGCTGCGGCTGACCATGCCGCAGATCTGGGGCGTCCGGCTGACCGGCCGGCTGCCCGACTGGGTCAGCGCCAAGGACGTCGTCCTGGAGATGCTGCGCCGCCACGGCGTCAAGGGCGCGGTCAACCGGGTGCTGGAGTACCACGGCCCGGGGCTCGCCTCGCTCAGCGCCATGGACCGGCACGTCATCGCCAACATGGGGGCCGAACTCGGCGCCACCACCAGCGTCTTCTCCGCCGACGACACGGTACGGGCCTTTCTGCGCAGCGAGGGCCGCGAGGACGCCCACCGGGAGATCACCCCCGCCGCCGACGTCCGCTACGACCTCACCGAGGAGATCGACCTCTCCTCGCTCGAACCCCTGATCGCGCGGCCCACGTCCCCCGGCAACGTCGTCCCCGTGCGGGAGGTCGCCGGTGAGCCCTGCGACCAGGCCGTCATCGGTTCCTCGGCCAACCCCGGTCTGCGCGACTACGCGGTGGCCGCCGCCATGGCCAAGGGCCGCCAGACCCCGCCCGGCGTCAGCTTCGACATCAACCCCACCTCCCGCGAGACGCTCACCGACCTCACCCGCGCCGGCGACATGACCGCCCTCATCCAGGCCGGCGCCCGCGTCCACCAGGCGGGCTGCCTCGGCTGCATCGGCATGGGCCAGGCCCCCGCCGCCGGACGCAACTCCCTGCGCACCTTCCCGCGCAACTTCCCCGGCCGCTCCGGTACCGAGGACGACGCGGTGTGGTTGTGCTCGCCCGAGACCGCCGCCGCCTCCGCGCTCACCGGAGCCGTCACCGACCCGCGCGCCTGGGCCCGGCAGGCGGGGCTCTCCCCGCCCGACGTCCCCACGCTGCGCCGGGAGCCGGTCAACCGCACCATGCTCCAGGAACCGCTGCCCGCCGAGGAGGCCCTGCGCGTGGAGCTGGACCGCGGCCCCGGCATCTCCGCCCTGCCCGAACTCGGGCCGCTCCCGGACGAGTTGGAGGTCCCGGTGCTGCTGAGGACCGGCGACGACGTCTCCACCGACGAGATCTCACCGGCCGGTGCCCGCGCCCTGCCCTACCGCTCCAACATTCCCAAGCTCGCCGGATTCACCTTCACCCGGATCGACCCGACCTACCCGGAGCGGGCGGCCGGGCACCGCGACTCCCACCCCGCCGACGAGGCCCGGGGCGGCCACGCCGTCGTCGGCGGCGACAACTACGGGCAGGGCTCCTCACGGGAGCACGCGGCGCTCACCGCACGCTATCTCGGCCTGCGGCTGGTGATCGCCAAGTCGTATGCCCGGATCCACTGGCAGAACCTCGCCAACTTCGGTGTGCTGGCCCTGGAGTTCGAGGATCCGGCCGACCACGACCGCATCGAGCAGGGCGACGTCCTGCACCTGTCCGGCCTGCACGCCGCGCTCGCCCCCGGCGCCGAACCCCGGCTGGTCGCCCGGAACACCACCCGCGGCGAGGAATACCGGCTCCGCCACCGGCTGCCCGCCGGGCGCCGCGCCTCCGTCCTGGCCGGCGGCATCATCCCCGCGCTCGCCGCCGAGGAGGCCGGCGACGGCAGCACCGGCGCACAGCCCGGCGCCGACCAGGCAGCGGACCCGGACGCCTGACCGCCCCGCCCCCCCCCGCGTCCGTGGTTGAGCCGCGCACCCGCTGGGCACCCGCGTCGGGACGTGGGCGCAGCCCCGCGACGGCGGCAGGCGCGCCGCCGGGCCCGCCCGCGCACCCGGACCCGGCGAGGGGAAACAGCGATGGCCGAGGAAGCCCCGGAAGGGAAGAGCGGCGCCCAGGCCGACGAGGCCGGCCGGGCGCAGAGAGCCGGCGGAGCCGACCGAGCCGCTGGAACCGACGGAGCCGCGCCGGCCGACGGCGCCCGGGAGGCCGAGGAGACCGTGCACGTCGACGCCGACGGCGCCCTGCTCACCGGCGACCTGGAGCTACCGCCCGGCGCACGCGGCTGTGTGCTGTTCGCCCACGGCAGCGGCAGCTCGCGGTTCAGCCCCCGCAATCGCGCCGTCGCCCGGACCCTGCGCGAGGCGGGCCTGGGCACGCTGCTGCTGGATCTGCTGACCGAGGACGAGGAGCGCGCCGACGCCCGGACCGGCCGGCACCGCTTCGACATCCCGCTGCTGGGCCGCCGCCTCGTGGCCGCCGTCGACATGCTGGTGCACGACGCGCGCACCGCCGCCGTGCCGGTCGGCCTGTTCGGCGCGAGCACCGGCGCCGCCGCCGCGCTCACGGCCGCCGCCGAGCGCCCCGAGGAGGTACGCGCGATCGTCTCCCGCGGCGGCCGCCCCGACCTGGCCGGGGACGCCCTGCCCCGGGTCAGGGCGCCGGTGCTGCTCATCGTCGGCGGCGACGACCAGCAGGTGCTCCGGCTCAACGAGGCGGCCGCCGCCCGGCTCACGGCCGGGCACCGGCTGCACGTCGTCCCCGGGGCCACCCACCTGTTCGAGGAACCCGGAGCGCTGGAAGCCGTGGCGGCCGAGGCGGCCGGCTGGTTCACCGCACCGCCGCCGCGGACCGGCCCTTGACCCCGCACCCGTGCCCCGCCCGCCCCGGCGGAGCCAGAAAGGAGCCGGACATGACAGGCATGACGGGGAATCTCCGCTACACCGACCGCACCGAGGGAGGCCGCCGGCTGGCCCGGGAACTGGAGGAGATGCAGCGCGCCGACGGCCTGCCCGATCCGCTGGTCCTGGCGCTGCCCCGCGGGGGCGTACCCGTCGCCCAGGAGGTCGCCCGCGCGCTGCGGGCCCCACTGGACGTGGTCGTCGCCCGGAAGATCGGCCTGCCCGGCCGTCCCGAGTTCGGCATCGGCGCCATCGCGGGCGAGGACCCGCCCGTCTTCGACGCGGACGCGCTCCAGATGCTCGGCCTGACCGAGGACCGGCTCAGCGCCGAGGTGGCACACGAACGCGGCGAACTCCACCGGCGCGAGAGGCTCTACCGCGGCGACCGCCCCGCACCCCGCACCGCACAGCGGACCCTGGTCGTCGTCGACGACGGTCTGGCCACGGGCGTCACGGCCCGCGCGGCGCTGCGCCATCTGCGCCGCCAGCGCCCGGAACGCCTCGTCCTGGCCGTGCCGGTCGGCGCGCCCCAGTCGGTGACGGCGCTGCGCGAGGAGGCCGACGTCGTGATCTGCCCGCAGCAGCCGGAGCCGTTCGAGGCGGTCGGCCTGTGGTACGAGGACTTTCCGCAGACGTCCGACGAAGAGGTCGTCGCGGCGCTCCACCCCACCACGGCCCGGTGACCGGGCGCCCCGCGGCCGCGGCCCGGCCCCCGTGCGGAACCGGTCAGGAACGGAGAAGCGGCCGGCCCCCGGTGCCCGTACCGTAGGGCCCGCACCGGACCACCGAGGGGGAGCGCCGGACGACCGTCGGGCGGTTCACCCGGCCTGGTGGGAAGCGCGTCCGGTCCCGTGAGCAGAAAGAGACACGATGACGGACCCGCAGCCGCCCGCCGCGCACCCGGCCGACAGCCACGACCTGATCCGCGTCCGCGGAGCACGCGTGCACAATCTCCGCGACATCTGCGTCGACCTGCCCAAGCGCCGGCTGACGGTGTTCACCGGCGTCTCCGGTTCCGGCAAGACCTCACTGGTCTTCGGCACCATCGCCGCCGAGTCGCAGCGGCTGATCAACGAGACCTACAGCGCCTTCGTACAGGGCTTCATGCCCACGACGGCGCGGCCCGAGGTGGACGTCCTCGACGGGCTGACGACCGCGATCGTCGTCGACCAGGAGCGGATGGGCGCCGACCCCCGCTCCACCGTCGGCACCGCCACCGACGCCAACGCGATGCTGCGCATTCTCTTCAGCCGGCTCGGACAGCCGCACATCGGCTCGCCCAACGCCTTCTCCTTCAACGTCCCTTCCGTCCGCGCGAGCGGCGCCATCACCGTCGACCGCGGCGGCAAGAAGACCGAGAAGGTGAGCTTCACCCGCGCCGGCGGCATGTGCCCGCGCTGCGAGGGCCGCGGCACGGTCTCCGACATCGACCTCACCCAGCTCTACGACGAGACCCGTTCGCTCGCCGACGGCGCCTTCACCATCCCCGGCTGGAAGTCGGACAGCTTCTGGACCGTGCGGCTGTACGCCGAATCCGGCTTCCTCGACCCGCACAAGCCGATCCGCGACTACACCGAGCAGGAGATGCGCGACTTCCTGCACCACGAGCCGGTCAAGGTGAAGGTCGACGGCGTCAACCTCACCTACGAGGGCCTCCTCCCGAAGATCCACAAGTCGTTCCTGGCCAAGGACCGGGAGGCGATGCAGCCGCACATCCGGGCGTTCGTGGACCGCGCGGTCACCTTCACCGCCTGCCCCGAGTGCGACGGCACCCGGCTCAGCGAGGCGGCCCGCTCCTCGAAGATCGACGGGGTCGGTATCGCCGACGCCTGCGCCTTGCAGATCAGCGACCTGGCCGCCTGGGTGCGCGGCCTGGACGCACCGTCCGTCGCCCCGCTGCTCACCGCGCTGCGGCGCACGCTCGACTCGTTCGACGAGATCGGCCTGGGCTACCTCTCGCTCGACCGCCCCGTGGGCACCCTGTCCGGCGGCGAGGCGCAGCGCGTCAAGATGATCCGCCACCTCGGCTCCTCGCTCACCGACACCACCTACGTCTTCGACGAGCCCACCGTCGGCCTGCACCCGCACGACATCCAGCGGATGAACGCCCTGCTGCTGCGCCTGCGCGACAAGGGCAACACGGTGCTCGTCGTGGAGCACAAACCGGAGACGATCGCCCTCGCCGACCATGTCGTCGACCTCGGCCCGGGCGCCGGCACGGCGGGCGGCACCGTCTGCTTCGAAGGCACCGTCGAGGGACTGCGGTCCGCCGGCACGGTGACGGGCCGCCACTTCGACGACCGCGCCGCCCTCAAGAAGACGGTGCGCACCCCCACCGGCCGGCTGGAGATCCGCGGCGCGACGGCGCACAATCTGCGCGACGTCGACGTCGACATCCCGCTCGGGGTGCTCACCGTCGTCACCGGCGTCGCCGGCTCCGGCAAGAGTTCGCTCGTGCACGGCTCGATGCCCGCCGACGCGGGCGTGGTGTCCGTCGACCAGAGCCCCATCCGCGGCTCCCGGCGCAGCAACCCGGCGACCTGGACCGGCCTGCTCGACCCGGTCCGCAAGGCGTTCGCCAAGGCCAACGGCGTGAAGCCGGGGCTGTTCAGCGCCAACTCCGAGGGCGCCTGCCCGAACTGCAACGGCGCCGGCGTCGTGCACACCGATCTGGCGATGATGGCCGGGGTCGCCACCACCTGCGAGGAGTGCGAGGGCAGACGCTTCGAGCCGTCGGTCCTCGAACACCGCTTCGGCGGCCGCGACATCAGCGAGGTGCTCGCGATGCCCGTGGCCGAGGCCGAGGAGTTCTTCGGCACGGGCGGGACCCGCGTCCCGGCCGCGCACCGGATCCTGCGCCGGCTCGCCGACGTCGGCCTCGGCTATCTCACCCTCGGCCAGCCGCTCACCACCCTGTCCGGTGGCGAGCGGCAGCGGCTCAAACTGGCCACGCACATGGCCGAGCAGGGCGGCGTCCTCGTCCTGGACGAGCCGACGAGCGGGCTGCACCTCGCCGACGTCGAGCAGCTCCTCGCCCTCCTCGACCGGCTCGTCGACTCCGGCAAGTCGGTCATCGTCGTCGAACACCACCAGGCCGTCATGGCGCACGCCGACTGGATCATCGACCTCGGCCCCGGCGCCGGCCACGACGGCGGCCGGATCGTCCACGAGGGCACCCCAGCCGACCTCGTCGCCGCCCGCTCCACCCTCACCGGGGAGCACCTCGCGGCCTACGTCGGCGCCTGACCCGGGACGGGCGGCCCGGCGCCGGGAGGGCGGGGGAAGGGCGGGGGGAGAGCAGGGCGGGAGGCGGACAGCGGGACGTCAGCGGCCGGTCGCGCCGTCGAGCTGCTCGCGGAGGATGTCGGCGTGACCGGCGTGCCGGCCGGTCTCCTCGATCAGGTGGGTGAGCGCCCAACGGACGCGGGGCGCCGGGCCGTTCGGGCGGGGGACCGGCGCGCCGAGGTCCGTGCACCCGTCGAGCACCTTGTTCGCCTGCCGCACCGCCTCCCGGTAGCGGGCGACGACCTCGGCCACGCCGTCACCGGGCGCCGCCCGGAACGTCTCCTGCCAGTCGGTGATCCGCTCGCCCAGGAACGTGGCCCGCTCGACGCATGTGAGGTGGTGGAGCAGCCCGAGCAGATTCGTCCCCGAGGGCACCCCGGGGGTGCGGACGCCGGGCTCGGGCGCGCCCTCCGTCTTCGCGGCCACCGAGGCCCGCAGATGGTCGAGGAAACCGCGCAGGACCTCGGCCTCGCTGTTCCGGGTGCGGGGCGGCGGGGCGTCGCCCGTGCGGGCGCGGCGGGGAGTGGCGGACGTGCTCATCGAAGGACTCCTTCGGCCGGGGACGGCGTCCGGCGAGTCTCACCCGGCCCGCCCCACCGGGCACGGAACCATGCGGTTCCGGCAAAACAGCCCGCCCGGCCCGCCGGAGCGTCCGGCCCGCGATCCCGGGGGAGCGACGCCCCGCCGCGGCCGGGCGTCCGGCCCTCACCCGTCCCCGGTGCGCCCGTCTTCCGGCTCCGCGCACGCGCCCCGGCCCGCGGACGGCAGCTGCTCAGCGATCCAGTCGAGCACGCGCTGCGCGTCGAACTCCCGCTGGCCGCCCGGGAAACACAGCCCGGCCGAGGCGAACGCCGGGTCGGACACCGTCCCGTGCACATACGGGACCGCCACACACCGCATCCCGGCCCGCCGGGCGGCCTCGGCGCCGGGCGGTGCGTCCTCCAGGACGACGCACCGCTCCGGCGGAACCCCCAGCCGGCGGGCGGCCTCCAGGAAGACGTCCGGCTCGGGCTTGCCCGCGCGGACCTCCTCGGCCGACACCCGCACGGGGAACAGACCGTCGAGCCCGCCGGCCGCGAGCACGGTGTCGATGGCGGCACGGGACGAGCCGGAGGCGACGGCCAACGGCACCTCCGCCGCGTGCAGCCGCTCGACCAACTTCCGCATCTCGGGGAAGACCTCGGTACCGTCGGCGGCCAGATCGAGGTAGTGCCGGTTCTTCTCGGCGAGCAACTCCTCGACGGGCGCGGCCAGTCCGTGCTCCCGGCGCAGCGTCTCCAGGGTCTCGCGGGTGCCGATACCGATGAAGCGCGCGTGCTCCTCCCAGGTGAAGCCGGGCACCCCGTGCGCCGCCAGCAGCCGCCGCCCCGCCTCGAAGTAGAGGGGCTCGCTGTCGACGAGAGTGCCGTCGAGGTCGAAGAGAACAGCGGGACCGCCCGGCGCGTGGATCATGCCCCCAGCATGCCAAACCGCCCCGCCCCACCGAGCGCCAGGGCAGCCGCGGACCCGGGCCGCACCCAGCCGGTACCGGCCCCGCGCCGCCCCGCCTCCGGGCCGCCCCGCCTCCGCACCGTGCGGCGCCGCCCCGACCGGGCGGGCCGGGCCGGTGCACCGCCCGCCCGGCGCCCCGTTCCCGGGCAGGCCGCGTGCCGTGCCCGCCCGTACGGAGCCCCGGCGGGGAGGGCGGGCCAGGGGGCCTGCTGCTAACGTCGTGCCTCCATGCGGACCGGCGAAGGGGGCGGCGCGATGGCCGACCGAGCAGACAGCCGACACCGGGCCTTCATCGGCTCCTTCACCTCGGCGGGCGGCCGGGGCATCACCACCGCCGCTCTCGACCCGGACACCGGAGCCCTGACGGTGCGCTCCCACACGGACGCCGTGGCCGACCCGTCCTTCCTGGCGGTCGATCCCGCGCGCCCCCTGCTGTACGCGGTCTCCGAGACCGATCCCGGGGCCGTCGCCGCGCTCTCCACGGCGGACCCCGCACAGCCGCGGCTGCTCGCCGAGCCGGCCCCCGTGGACGGCGCCGGCCCCACCCATGTGACCCTGGCCGCCGGAGCCGTGTGGACCGCCGACTACGTCTCCGGCAACGTCAGCGCGCTGCCCCTGGACGGCGCCGGCGTGCCCGTCCCGCCCGCCCGCACCCACCAGCACCGGGGGAGCGGCCCGGACAAGGAGCGCCAGGAGGGCCCGCACGCGCACGCGGTCGTGCCCGACCCCTCGGGCCGCTGGCTGCTGTCCACGGACCTGGGCACCGACTCGGTGTGGATCCTCGATCTGCGCGGTGCCCCGGGCGACGCCCTGCGCCCCCACGGCGAAGTGCCCCTGCGTCCCGGCACCGGCCCCCGGCACCTGGCCTTCGCCTCGCCGGACCGGGCTCTGATCGTCAACGAGCTGGACTCCACCGTCACCAGCTGCCGTTGGGACGCCGACGGCGGCACGCTGGAGCCGGTGGAGGAGACACGGGTGCTGCCCGCGGGAACCCCGGGCGGGGACAACTTCCCCTCCGCGCTGGTGATCTCACCCGACGGCCGCTTCGCGTGGGTGGCCAACCGGGGGGACGACAGCATCGCCGTGCTGGCCCTGGACACCGCCGGACGCGCCGAACTCCGCGGCACCGTCCCGTGCGGCGGTCACTGGCCCCGGGACCTGGCCGCCCACCCCTCCGGCCGGCTGCTGTACGCCGCCAACGAACGCTCCGGCGACGTCACCTGGTTCACGGTCGACGAGGCGACCGGAACTCCGCGCCGGGCCGGCTCCCTCGCCGCCCCGGCCGCCTCCTGCGTGGTCTTCGGCTGACGGGCACGGCCCCCGCGCCGCGCGACAGCGGGGAGGGGGCACGCCTCCGGCACACGGAACGGGCCGCCCGGACGGCGGCCCGGACGCGGGCTCACCGTACCGGCATGCCCTCGCGTGCCTGCTGCCGGCCGATGCCCGCCTGCGCGGCGAAGGTGGAGGCCACCAGCTTGCCCAGCGCGGTGTAGGCACCGAGCGGCTCGGCGGTCGCGCAGCCCGCCTCGGTGGCGGCCGCCTCCAGCAGCCCCTCGGGCACCTCCGGCCCGATCAGGCAGGGAGCGATGGCCAGTTGCCGCGACCCGGAGGAGCGCAGCTGCTCGGCGATCCGGCCGACGGCGCCCTCCTCGTCCAGCGCGGCGGCGAGCACCGGCACCGCCAGCCGCGCCGCCAGCAGCATGCCGGTGATACCGGCCGCCTGCACGGCCTCCTCGCCGCCGACGGTGGCCAGGATGATGCCGTCGGCCGCCGTCGCCACGGTGAACAGCCGCGCCCGGTCGGCACGCGCCAGCCCGGCCTCCGACAGCCGGACGTGGACGCCCTCGGCCAGCAGCGGGTGCGGACCGAGCACATCGGTCAACTCGGCGCCGCAGCCGCTGTCCAGGACCTCCTGCCGGATGCGCCGCATGTGCGAGGCGTCGGGCCCGGCCAGCAGCGGAACGACGACGGCGGGCAGACCGTCGTCCTGCCGGGCCTCCTGCGGTTGTGCGGCCTCCGCGCCCTCGGGGGCGGGGGACTCGCGCAGCATGCGCAGCCGTGCGTCGCGCTCGGCGACCGCCTGGATCAGCGCGGACCGGATGCCCGGGAACTCCTCGTCGTCGCCCTCGGTGAAGGCGATACGCGCGTCGAGCCCCGGCAGTTCGGAACGGGCGATGCTCAGCGTCTCCTCGGCGAGACCGCGACTGCTGCCGGAGGGTGCGCCGGGCACGGCCAGGACCAGCGCGGGGGCGTTCTCGGGTGCCACGACGGGCTCCGGCCGGCGGTGCCTTCCGGGCTGGCGTGGACGCGGCATTCGTACTGGCAGGCCGTTGTCCGGCCCTGTGGGGGAGCTCATGCGCCCGCATGCTAATGCCTTGCCCGGCGCGCCTGTTCGGCCGGGGGAGACCGGTGGGTGTATGTCCCGATTCGCCCGGGCGTAATGCGGCGGTCTGCGCCCCCGGCCGCCGGGGGGCGTCAGCCCTGCCGCGCGCCCGGCCCGGTCACCGTCAGCAGTGCGGGGTCCCGGGGCAGCGCGAGCCGGTCCGCCGCCAGCTCGTGTGCGAGCAGCACCGCGCCGTCCAGCGGGTCACCCGCCGCCTCGACGACGTCCACGCCCGGCAGCCGCGCCGCCAACCCCGCACGCACCGGCCCCTGAAGCACCTCGCCCAGCCGGAACAGCCCCCCGGTGCACGCCACGACGGCCGTACCGGTCGCGTCGGTCGCGCCGCCCCCGCCGTCCTGTGCCGGGCAGACGGCGGCGGCGCTGTCCGCGATCTCCTCGGCCGCGGCCCGCACGATGCGGGACGCCACCGGATCGCCCTCCGCGCAGCCGTCCGCGACGTCCGGCGCGAACGAGGCCAGCACGGCCGCCCGGTCGGCGCGGGGGTACAGCTGTGCGGGCAGCCCGGACAGCGGAGCCCCGAACCGTTCCTCGGCCCGGGCGCGCAGCGCCGCCGAGCCCCCCGGCCTGCCGTCGACGGCGCGCAGCGCGGCGTCGAGACCGGCCCGGCCGATCCACGCCCCGCCGCCGCAGTCGCCGAGCAGATGCCCCCAGCCGTCGGCCCGCCGCCAGCGGGACAGATCCGTGCCGGTGGCGACCATCCCGGTGCCCGCCGCGACCACGGCGCCGGGCCGCTGGCCGAGCGCCCCGGCGTACGCCGTCACAGCGTCCGCGGCCAGCACCAGCGCACGCACCCCGCAGCCCTCCCGAAGGAGCCCGGGCAGCCGGGTGCGCAGCGACTCGCCGAGCGTCGCCATCCCCGCCGCGCCCACACACGCCGCCGCCACCGGTTCGCCGCCGGCCCCGGCCGCCGCACACAACTCCCGTACGGCCGGGAGCAGTTGCTCCGCCATGTGGTCCGCGTCGATCCCCGCGGGCCCGGTACGCACCGGCTCAGCGCACCGGACGCCGCCCAGCACCCGCGGGCCCTCGGCGCCGGGCGACCGCCGTGCCAGGGTCACCCGCAGCCCGGAGCCGCCCGAGTCCACACCGAGCACCAGGGCGCTCACGGCAGACGCCAGTCCACCGGCGCCGCGCCCTGCTGCATCAGCAGTTCGTTGACCTTGCTGAACGGCCGGGACCCGAAGAAGCCGCGGTCCGCCGACATGGGGGAGGGGTGCGGGGACTCCACTGCGGGCAGCCCGCCGAGCAGCGGACGCAGATTGCGGGCGTCCCGCCCCCACAGCACCGACACCATCGGCCGCCCCCGCGCCACCAGCGCGCGGATCGCCTGCTCGGTGACCTCCTCCCAGCCCTTGCCCCGGTGCGCGGCCGGCTGGCGCGGCGCCGTCGTCAGCGCCCTGTTGAGCAGCAGCACCCCCTGCCGCGTCCACGGCGTCAGATCGCCGTTGGAGGGCCGGGGCAGCCCCAGGTCGTCGTGCATCTCCCGGAAGATGTTCTCCAGGCTCTTCGGAATCGGTCTGACGTCCGGCGCGACGGCGAACGACAGCCCCACCGCATGCCCCGGCGTCGGATACGGGTCCTGGCCGACGACGAGGACCCGCACCTCGTCGAAGGGCTGCTGGAACGCCCTCAGCACATTCGCGCCGGACGGCAGATAGGTACGCCCCGCGGCGATCTCGGCACGCAGGAAGTCGCCCATGGCGGCGACCCGTTCGGCGACCGGCTCCAGCGCCTTCGCCCAGCCGGCTTCGACAATCTCGTTCAACGGTCGTGCAGTCACGGGCCGTCACTCTACTGGTCCAGTGACCGCTCCGCCGGGCCCCGTTCGCTCAGCCGAGCACCGCCGCCCGTACGCACAGCACATCCGGCAGATGGGACGCCAACTGCTGCCAGCTGTCGCCCTCGTCGGCGCTCGCGTACACCTCGCCGTTGCGGTTGCCGAAGTAGATCCCGGCCGGCTCGGCGTCGTCCGTGCACAGCGCGTCCCGCAGCACCGGACCGTAGTGCGCGCCCTGCGGCAGCCCGCTGCCCGGCGCCTCCCAGCTCTCCCCGCCGTCCCGTGTGCGGTAGACCCCGCCCGTGGAGACGGCCACCGTCACACGCCGGGCGTCCCGGGGGTCGACGAGGACCGTGTGCAGCCCCAGACCGCCCCCGCCGGGCGCCCAGTCGCGGCGCGTCGGATGCTCCCACAGCGGCCGGACCAGCTCGAAGGACTCCCCGCCGTCCACCGAGCGGAACAGCCCGCCCGGCTCGGTGCCCGCGTACACCACGCCCGGCTCGCTCTCCCCGCCGGGCTGCAACTGCCAGACGCGCTCCAGCGAGGTACCGGTGTCCCGCGGGTACCTGATCGGAGGGTCGGCCGGCTCCTTCCAGGTGGCGCCCAGATCGTCGGAGTGGAACACCGACGGGCCCCAGTGCGCGCTGTCCGCACCGGCCAGCAGCCGGGGCGGGCCGTCGCCGCGCCGGTCGATGCTGAACGCGTACACCGCCTGCGCTTCGAAGTGCGGGCCCGTGAACTCCCAGCCCCGCGCCGCCCGCTGCCCGACGGGCCAGCGGGAGAGGAACAGACCCTTGCGCGTACCCACCGCCAGCAGCACTTCCGCCATGCCGGTCACCGCCTCCAGGACGTCGTTGTCTCGGTAGGCGGACAGTCTGCCCCGGCCCTCTGACAACGCCCGGGCGACGTGGCGCGATCGGCCCGGGCGTTGTCAGAGGGGAGGTGGCGCAGTGCGGCATTGGGGGACAGCTGGGCACACCGGTGCGTGCCCCGGCGGTGCGGACGGCGGGCCGGGCTACGGTGCCGAAGGTGTCGGAGAGATCCTCTTGTTCGTCGCACCGTCCCCGCCGGCCGGGCCTCGTCCCGCCGCCGCCCGCCGGCCCGGCCCGCGCCCGCCCCGTCTGGGAACTGCGCGCCTACGGCACCGGCGTCCCGCCGCGTGAGAGCCCGCGGACCGCGGCGCACCCGCCGCACGGTCCGGCGCACGAGGGGCTGCCCGGCTGGTTCGACGTCCGGTTCACGCTCGACGACGGGACCCGGGTCGATGTGTTCGCGGCCGTCGTCGAAGGCCGTGTGCACGTCGAGGAGTTGCGCACCGAGCGGCCGCTGCCGCCCCGGGGCCTCGCCGGGCTCGCGGCCCGCCTCGGGGAGTCGCTCGACGCCGCCTGCCCCGCCGCGCTCCGCCCCCGGGGCACCGCGCCGACGGTGCGCGGTCTGGGAGCCTGCCCGCTGCCCGTGGCGGCCGCGCCCCGCGCCGCCGACGCCCGCCGCGAGACGGAGCACCCGGCGGCCGGCCGGCTCCGGGGGCGTGCGGCCGTGCAGCGGGCCGCCGCCGAGGCGTACCGCCGGGCCCGGGCCCGGGGCGGCGACCCCGTCGAGGCGGTGATGTCCGCCACCGGGTACGGCCGGCGCAAGGCGCTGCGCACCATCGCCGGTGCCCGGGACGCCGGTCTGCTGCCCCGGCACGCGCGCCGCTGACGGCCGCCCGCGCCCGGTGCGCGCGGCGGGAGTTGCCGCCCCCGGCGTGCACCGGTCAGGGACGCTCCGGGCCGGGTGCCTCCCGCTCCCTGCTCGCGGCGCCCGTCATGGCAGCGCGCGCCCGCGCACGGGGCAGGACGGGCGCGGCGTCGTGCCCCGGGGGCGGGACGCCCAGCTCCCACTCCAGTTCGTAGCGGGCGAACAGCTCGGCGCGGAGGTGCTCCAGCGGTGTGGGGGCGCCGGGGATGAGGATGGCGAAGACGGCGCCCATCAACTGGGCCCGCAGCAGCGGATAGTCGGTGTCCGGGTCCGGCGAGCCGTAGCGGGAGACGGTCGAGCGCAGCAGGGCGGCGAGCCGTTGCTGTTCGTCGCACTGCACGAAGCCCTCCTGCTGGAGGATCCCGGCCATGTGCGCCCGCATGAGCACGGGGCGGTCGCGGGCCAGCCCGAGGATGGCGTCGATGGCCCGCGCCAGCAGTTCCCGCCCGCCGAGCGGGCCGTCGGGCAGCGCGCCCCGGTCGAGCGCCTCGGCGAGGGTCAGATGCATCTGGCGGTGCACGGCCGACTGGAACAGCTGGCGCTTCCCGGGGAAGTAGTACGAGATCAGACCCCGTGCGGACCCCGCCCGGTCCGCGATGTCGCCCAGCTTCGTCGCCTCGTAGCCGCGCTCGGTGACCAGCTCGACCGTCGCCTGGAGCAGGCGCTCGCGCGAACGTCGGCGCAACTCTTCATTGACCGATGCGCTCCGAGGGGACATGCTGTAACTCCTGCGTTGACTGGCTCGGAGCCAATATACTCAGCACAGCTTCGGGTGCTCGCGTGACCCCACGCCTGTGCCCGGTGAGCAGCCGATATCGGGGCGACGCGGGGGATCGCCCCGATATCGGCGCACGAACCCGTGGCCGGCCGGCGGGCCCGAATCCCGCGGCCGGCCACGGGTGTCGGGGCCCCGCGACCGCTCCCGCCGTCCCGCTGCTCCGTTCTCTCTCTCCCCCCCCGAGTCGGGCCGCGTCCCGGGCTTGGCCGCGGGGACCGCGTCGTGTGGGATGTGACCGACCCAAGACGGCCGGTACGCGGGAGGGGAAGAGATGGCGGACAGCACGGACCGTGCTCTGGCGGAGATCGACGAGACCGTGCCGCACTCGGCACGCATCTGGAACTACTGGCTCGGCGGCAAGGACCACTACGACGTCGACCGGCAGGTCGGTGACGGCATCGCCCGCGCCAACCCCGGCATCGTGACGACGGCCAGGGCACAGCGCGCCTTTCTGTGCCGCGCCGTACGGCACCTGGCGACCGAGGCCGGGGTACGGCAGTTCCTCGACATCGGCACCGGACTGCCGACCGTGGACAACACCCACGAGGTCGCCCAGCGCGCCGCGCCCTCATCCCGGATCGTCTACGTCGACCACGACCCCCTGGTCCTCACCCACGCCCGCGCCCTGCTGACCAGCACGCCCGAGGGCGTCACCCAGTACATCCAGGCCGATCTGCGGGACCCGGCCGCCATCCTGCGCGGCGCCGCCGGCACGCTCGACCTCTCCGAGCCCGTCGCCCTGATACTGCTCGGCGTCGTGGCCCACATCACCGACGAGTCCGCCTACGAGATCGTCGGTACGCTCCTCGACGGCCTGCCCTCCGGCAGCCATCTGGTGTTCAGCGACTCGGCCGAGGTCGTCAACCCCCAGGCCGTCCGCGACATGGTGCGCCAGTGGAACCGCACCAGCGACAACCCCCGGGTCAACCGCACCCGCGAACAGATCGCCGGCTTCTTCGACGGGCTGGAACTCCTGGAGCCCGGGCTGGTGTCCGTCTCCCGCTGGCGGCCCGAGGCCCTGCCGTTCGGAGAGCCGGACGAGGTCGACAACCTCGGCGGCGTCGCCCGCAAGCCGTAGCGCCTCCCGGCTCCTGCCGTCGCGGGGGCCCGGCCGCTTCCGGTACGGGCCCCCGCGACGGCGCGGACGGTGCCGCATACATTGGCCCGGGAAACAATCGATCTTCGCCCCTCGCCGTCCAGGAGTGACCCGTTGAGCGCCAACACCCCGGCCACGCCCAGCTACTTCGAGCGCATCGATGACCACCGGTACAAGCCCACCCCGCACGTGGGCGGCGCCTGGGACACCGCGGAGCAGCACTTCAGCCCGCTCGGCGGGCTGATCGTCCACGCCATCGAGCGCGAGCGGGCCGGCCGCCCCGGCACCGGCATGGTGCTCAGCCGGGTCAGCTTCGACATCCTCGGCCGGCTCGCCACCGACGAGTGCGAGATCCGGGTGGAGACCGTACGGCCCGGCCGCACCATCGAACTGGTCGAAGCCACCGTGCTGATAGCCGCCCGGCCCGTGGTGCGGGCCCGCGCCTGGTACCTGACGGCCATCGACACCTCCGCGGTCGCCGGCGGCGGAGCCGCACGCCTCACCCCGCCCGAGGAGGTCGCCTCCTGGCCCATGGCCTCCGTCTGGCCCGGCGGGTACATCGCCTCCCTGGACGTGCGGCCGCTCGCCCCTCCGCAGCCGGGCCGCGCGACCGCCTGGCTCTCCACCGGGACGGACCTCGTGGCCGGCGAGACGGCGAGCCCGACGGCCTCCTGGATCGCGCTCGTCGACACCGCCAACGGCATCGCCGTCCGCCACTCGCCCGAGGAGTGGATGTTCCCCAACGTCGATCTGACCATCCACCTCCACCGGCTGCCCGAGGGCCGCTGGACGGGGCTGGACACCACCGTCGTCTTCGGCCCCACCGGGCAGGGCCTGACCAGCACCGTGCTGCACGATGTCGCGGGGCCCGTCGGCCACGCGCAGCAGATCCTCACCGTCCGCCCGCAGCCCGCCGCCGGGTGAGAGCGCCGGGCCACCGGGACGGCGCGGCCGCCCTCACCGCCGCTCGTCCCGCGCCCCGTCCGGGAGCCGGGCGGCCGGGCTCCCGCCGGCCCGGCCCCGCCACGCCCCCCAGAGCCCGGCCGACGCCAGCCCGAGCGCCGCGCCGAGCAGCGCCCCCACCACGGTGTCGGTCAGCCAGTGCACCCCCAGCCACACCCGGGTGAACGCCACCCCCGGCACCGACAGACCCGCCACCACGAGGCCCGGCCGCCACAGCGCGGCCACGACGGCGGGGGAGCCGAGGGTGCGCAGCAGCCACAGCAGCAGGACGCAGGCGACCGCCGCCGTCATGACGTGCCCGGAGGGCATCGCCGCGTACTCCGCCGAGTCGACCGGCTCCCGCCACCGCGGCCGCTCCCTGCCGAGCGCCCCCTTGAGCCCCTGCTGAACGGCCGTGCCCACGGCGGCGGTCAGCGCCGTCCAGCCCGCCGCGGCACGCTGCCCGTACCACCACAGTCCGACGACGGCGCAGGCCAGGAGCGCGCGGAACGTCCACGGGTCCCACACCCAGTCGGTCAGGATCCGCTGGGCCCGGGTCCACCCCGGGTGGTCGAGCGCCGGCCTGTGCAGCCACCGGGACACGGCGCGGTCGGCGTCGAGCAGCGGGCCCCAGCCCGCTTCGACGAGAACCATCAGGACGACGGCGCACGCCCCGAGTGCGCAGGCCGCCCGGAAGAGCCGCGGCGGAAGGGGAGTTGGACCGGCCATGCGCCGATCATCCCCCGTCGGGGGCCGCGGCGCACGGCTCAGCGCAGCGCGGAGAGCCCCGGCGCGAAGGCCACCAGCACGGGGACGACGGGCACCAGCGCGGCCACGGCCGTGACCCGCAGCCGCCGCGCGACCGGCAGCCGCTGCGCCGGGGTGAGCAGCCGGTGCACGCGCTGCGGCACCAGCGCCAGGGCGGTGGGACAGGGCCCGAACACGCCCCGCTCCTCGTTGAGGCCGACCAGCGCGAGGGCCGTCGTCAGCCGGCCGTGGCGGCGCGAGGCGACGTCGTCGGCGGCCAGTTCCACCAGCCGGTGCACCTGGTCGCGGAAGCCGGCGAAGACCGGGACCCGGGAGAACCCGGTCGCCAGCGCGGCCGAGCAGTGCAGCAGCCAGTCGTGCCGGGCGCGCGCGTGCCCCTGCTCGTGCTCCACGACCGCGTCGAGCTGCCGGCCCTTCAGCCGCCGCAGCGCCCCCGTCGTGATGACCAGCTGGCCGGAGCCGCCGGGCATCCACCACGCGTCCGGCCGCTCGTCCTCCAGCACCACCAGCCGGTCGCCCGACTCGGGCTTCTCGCCGGGCAGTTGGGGCGCGCGTGCGCGCAGCTCGGCGCGGCGCCGGCGGCGCCTGGCGCGCGCGTCCCGGATCTCCCGCGCCAGCATCGCGCCGGTCCACGCGCCGCCGCACGCCAGCAGCACCGACAACGCACCGGCCCACGGCGCCCCGCGGCCCGTTCCGTACGCCTCGACGACCCCGCGCGGTGCCCCGGCGAAGACATGGCTGCGCACCACCTCGAAGGCCGCAGCGCCGGAGAGCGCCATGGCCAGCAGGCAGCACAGCAGGACGGCCCCCACGACGCACTGCCAGACCCACAGCGCGAGCACGGGTTCGCGGTCCGGCCACGAGCAGCGGGTCAGGACGCGGGGCGCGAGGCCCGCGGCGAGCAGGGCGAGCGCCATCAACGCGAGCGGGACCATCATGGGCACAGCCTAGAAGGCGCCGGGGAGGGGGAGATACGCTCCCCCGACCAGAAGTGAGCCGCGTCACGATTGCGGCGCGCCGTATGTGCCCCGCGGATGCGGCCCGTTGGGCACCACGAGGGAGTGCCGGGCGCGAAGTACCGGGTGCCCGGGGGCGCCTGAGAGGCGCGGCGCCGCGGTTGCCCGTCCGGCCGTCACATGGTCAGCAGCATCGCGCACATGCCGGTTCCCATGGCGAGCCGGCAGGCGGCCGCCATCCCGGCCGCGGGGGCGGCGCCGACGACGGTGCCGTGGGCACCGGCGGGCAGCAGCCGGACGCCGGTGCGCAGCACGGAGCCGGCGAAGTACACCAGCAGGGCGCCGGTCAGCAGCGGGAGTCCGGCGCCCGGGGCGCCGTGTCCGGTGTGGCCCGCCGTGTGGCCGGCGGGGGAGGAGAACGCCATCGCCGCGGCCAGGTAGCACATCGCCGCGGCGCCCACCGTGTGGTGCAGATGGCGCTCGCGCGCACCGCGGCCGTGCCCGTCGTCCCGTGCGCCGCGCGCGTGCCGCGCTCCCGCCACCGTCAGCCCGCCGAACAGCAGGGCGAAGACGGCGGCCGTGCCGTCCGGGGCCAGGGGGCGGCCGGTCCACAGGGCCGGCACGGCCATCGCCGCCATGGCGAAGCCCATCACGGCCTCGTGCGCGGCCTCGGCCCGTTCGGGGCGGCCGGCCCGCCGGGTGCGCAGGACGCAGGCCAGCCCGGTCACCGCGCACAGTGCCGTCATCAGCCAGCCGACCGTCGCCGGGCCGTGCATCCTGCCCACCTCCCCGCGGGTTCCTGCGGGGAGGATGCCCGGGCGGCCCGCGCACAGGGGAGCGCACGGGCGCACCGGGGGTGCACCGCCGGAGCCGGAGGGCTCGCCGGATCCTCGCGGGAGCGTCGCCGGACGCGGCAGCGGTGGGTCAGATGCCCGGCCGGTAGCGCAGCGGATGGTCGTCGGGCACCTGGACGAGGACGAGACGGTGCCCGTCCGGGTCGGCGATCCACATCTCCACCAGGCCCCACGGCTCCTTCACCGGCGGCCGCAGCACCTCGGCACCGGCTGCCGTCAGCTCGGCGTGCGCCGCCCGGACGTCGGCCACCTGGAGCCAGAGCTGGAGCGTCGGCCCGGCGTCGCCCTCGGAGCGGCCGGAGACCTCCAGGAAGCCGCCGCCCAGGAAGTAGACGGTGCCGCGTTCCGGACCTGTGCCGAACTCGCGGGAGATCTCCAGGCCGAGGGTCCCGCCGTAGAAGGCGCGGGAGCGGTCGGGGTCGCGGGGGCGCAGCAGCACCCTGCTGCTCAGTACGTGCACCATCCCCGCACTGTAGTTCCGCCCGCCCGGTTAGGCTTCCGGGCATGAGCACGACCGCACAGCGGGGCCCGGGCCCCCTCACCTTCCGGCAGGCCGTCGAGGCCGACGTCCCGGCGCTCACCGCGCTGGTCGAGTCCGCCTACCGCGGCGACTCCAGCCGGGCCGGCTGGACCACCGAGGCCGACCTGCTGGAGGGGCAGCGCACGGACCCGGAGGGCGTGGCCGCCATCGTCCGGGACGCGGACAGCATCCTGCTCGCGGTGGAGAACGAGGGCGGGCTTGTCGCCTGCTGCCAGCTGGAACGCCAGGACGAGGACGCCTACTTCGGCATGTTCGCCGTCAGCCCGTCCCTCCAGGGCGCCGGCCTGGGCCGGGCGGTGCTGGCGGAGGCCGAGCGCACCGCGGCGCGCACCTGGGGCGCGCGCCGGATGCGGATGCAGGTCATCCGGCAGCGCGAGGACCTGATCGCCTGGTACGAGCGGCGCGGCTACCGGCGCACCGGCGAGCTGAGCCCGTTCCCGTACGGCGACGAGCGCTTCGGCATCCCGCAGCGCCCCGACCTCGCCTTCGAGCTGCTCACCAAGCCGCTGGACTGACCGGCGCCGCGCCTCGACCTGCCGGCCGGACGCGCCGCGCGGCCTACGGCAGGGCGCGCGCCGCGCGGGCGATGTCCGGCATGTCGGTCACGACGCCGTCCAGCCCCAACTCCTGGACGCGCGCGAGGTCTTCGCGGGTGTTGACCGTCCAGCTGATGACCCGCAGCCCCTCGGCGTGTGCGCGCTTGACGATGTCGGCGTCCACGTGTTCCAGCTCCAGCGAGATCATCCCGGCGCCCAGCTCCACGGCGCGTTCCGGAGCGGTGGGGGAGGAGCGCCCGGCGACCAGCACCAGCGGGATGCCGGGGAGCAGGGCCCGGGTCTCGCGCAGGGCCTCGGCGTGGAAGGAGATCACGGTGACGCGCTCGTGCAGCGCGCGCCGCTCGATCGTGCCGGCCAGCACCCGGGCCGCCGCGGTGTCCTTGATCTCGGCCTGGAGCGGACCGGACACCGCGTCGACGACCTCGTCGAAGACCGGGACGCGCTCGCCCTCGCCGGCGTCCAGCTGCCGCAGTTCGGCGAGGGTGAAGCCGCCGATGGGGCCCTCCGCGTCGGTGGTCCGCGTCACCTCCGCGTCGTGCATCACCACCAGTTCGCCGTCCTTGCTGAGGTGCAGGTCGAGTTCGATGACGTCGAGCCCTTCGCGCTCGGCGCGGACGAAGGAGCGCAGGGTGTTCTCGGGCTCGACGCCCATCACTCCGCGGTGGCCGACGGTGAGCAGTGGCACGGTGGGCTCTCGCTTTCGTGCGGTGTAGGCGGTGTACGGGGTGTACGGGGTGGTGGACGGGTGCGACCGCGCGGGGCGCGGCGCGCGGTCGCCAGACTATCCGTCCGGCGTCCGTCCGGCGCCGCCGTTCCGTGCGCCCGCGCTCACCCGGATGCCGCAGGCCCGCCGGCGCCGGGGTGCGCCGGTGCGGGCGGGGGCGCGCGGCCCGCCGGGTGCCTCGTCCGCCGTGTGGCCGCGGCCGTGGCCGGGGAGAGATACCGCGCCGTCAGCGGGCTGCGGGAGGAAGATTCGCGGCGTCGGCAAGTGCTCCCCGGATAATCTCCTGTCATCTCCCCTTGAGTGGAGGACGCAACCGTGTATACGGTTCTTTGACGCCAGTTTCTCCTGTGGAGGGGTTGCCATGACGGAAATTCTTTCGCCACATCCCGTCGATGACGCCGATTCGCCGTCCGAGAGCGTGACCGGGCACGCGGCCTGGGCCACCCTCAAGGAGGCGGTGGAGGCCATCCGCCCCGCCCAGTCCAAGGACGGCTCGATCGACTTCGACGCCGAGGACGCGCCCTCCCGGCAGAGCGTCCAGGGGCATCTGGAGCGGGTGATCGCGGCCGTCGAGGAGCTGGCTCCGCTGCTGCCGCACGACGCGGCCTACCACCGGGCGCTGGTGGGCGATCTGCGCCGCTGGGCCGAAGAGGGCTTCGGCGTACCGGACTTCCTCGACTCGCTCCTGGCCTTCCAGCCGGCGCAGGACCGCCGCGACGGACTCCAGCACCTCGTCGTCTTCCCGATGTACACCCAGAACGGCAACCCCGACCGCAACCTCGAAGCGCTCGTGCTGCGCATGGTCTGGCCGGACTGGCTCGCCGAGCTGGAGCGCACCCGCTACGACAACCCGCTCTTCTGCGGCATCACCTTCGAGGACTTCACCGCCGGCTACGACACCCACTCGGCCGTGCTCTTCCCGGAGACGATCGCGGTCCGCGAGGCCCCCGAGCGGTTCACCTGGGGCGGCATCTTCTGCGACCGCGAGGCGGCCCGCTTCCGCCGGGTCGTCGCGGCGGCGTGCGAGGTCACCAAGCTCGAACTGCCCGAGGACGCCCGGGAACTCCTCGCCGACCAGCAGCGCTGCCAGCAGACGTTCGTGCTGTGGGACATGGTCCACGACCGCACCCACAGCCACGGCGACCTGCCCTTCGACCCGTTCATGATCAAACAGCGGCAGCCGTTCTGGATGTACGGGCTGGAGGAGCTGCGCTGCGATCTGACGGCCTTCCACGAGGGCGTGAAGCTGGAGGCCGACGGCTTCCCGCAGGGCCGGGACGTGCAGTACGCGATGATCCTGGAGCGCCTCTTCCGCTTCCCCGTCACCGGCGAGCGCAAGCGCAACTACGACGGCCTGGGCGGCCAGTTGCTGTTCGCCTACCTCCACCAGCACGACGCGCTGCGCTGGACCGACAACCGGCTCAGCATCGACTGGGACCGGGCCCGCGAGGTGACCGTCGCCCTCCGTGAGGAGATCGAGACGCTCTACCGCGCCGGTATCGACCGCCCCAAGCTCGTGCACTGGTTCCGCGCCTACGAGCTGGTCTCCCGCTATCTCGCCCCGCACCCGGGCTCCACCTGGGCCAAGGGCCCCGAGGCGCTGGATGTGAGCCTCCCGCCGCGCAAGCTCGTCGACGAGGTGCTGCCCGACGAGTTTCCGCTGAGCATGTTCTACGAGGCGCTCGCCAAGAAGCTGCGCGGTGTGATCGCATCGACACAGGGGATCACCGCACACAGCCCGGCCCAGCCGGTCGCCGCGTGAGCGGTCAGCACAGCGCCAGGTACGAGGAGGCAGAACGAGGATGACGGACGCGACGACGAAGCGCGGTTACGAGGGCGACGGCGAGGGCGGGCTCCAGGGCTCGGTGATCGCCGTCGCCGGTGCCGCGGGCCCGGCCGGGCAGGCGACGCTGCGGAAACTGGCGGAGGAGGGCGCCACCGTGGTCGCCTGCGACGCGGACGCCGAGCGCCTGGCGCAGTCGGTGGACGCGGCGCGGTTCGCACACGGCGGCGCCACCGTCACGGGCGACACCGTCGACCTCCTCGACCCGGCCGAGGCCCGGGCATGGGCGGAGAAGACGGAGCGGGAGTTCGGCAGGGTCGACGGCCTGGTCCACCTGGTCGGCGGCTGGCGCGGCTCCTCCTCCTTCGCGGAGACGGACCTGGGCGACTGGGACGTGCTGCACGACCTGCTGATCCGCACCCTCCAGCACACCTCGCTCGCCTTCGAGGGCCCGCTGAAGCGCTCCGGCAACGGGCGCTTCCTGCTGGTCAGTGCGCTCGGCGCGAGCAAGCCCACGGCGGGCAACGCCGCCTACGCCGCCTCCAAGGCCGCCGCCGAGGCGTGGACGCTCGCCCTGGGCGACGCCTTCCGCAAGGCGGGAGGAGAGGGCGCTCCGCCCGCCGCCGCCGTGATCCTGGTCGTGAAGGCCCTGGTGCACGACCAGATGCGCGCCGACCGGCCCAACGCCAAGTTCTCGGGCTTCACCGACGTCAAGGATCTGGCCGCCGCCGTGGCCGGTACCTGGAGCAAGCCCGCCGATGAGCTGAACGGAACCCGCCTGTGGCTGACGCCCGCGCCGTGACCGCCGCGAACCAGCCGTCCCGGCCCGCGTCGCCCGGCACCGACGCGCGCCGCCGGCACGACCCCGAGACCCGCGGCTTCGCCAGCGACAACTACGCCGGCGCCCATCCGGAGATCCTGGCGGCGCTCGCGCTCGCCAACGGCGGCCACCAGTCCGCCTACGGCGCCGACGTCTACACCGAGCACCTCCAGACGGTGGTGCGCAGCCACTTCGGGCGGCGGGCCGAGGCGTTCCCGGTCTTCAACGGGACCGGCGCCAACGTCGTGGCCCTCCAGGCGGTCACCGACCGCTGGGGCGCCGTCATCTGCGCCGACACCGCGCACATCCACGTCGACGAGTGCGGGGCGCCCGAGCGCGTCGGCGGTCTGAAGCTGCTGACCGTGCCGACCGAGGACGGCAAGCTCACGCCCGATCTGATCGACCGCGAGGCGTTCGGCTGGGACGACGAGCACCGGGCCATGCCGCAGGTCGTCTCGATCGCGCAGAACACCGAACTCGGCACGCTCTACTCGCCCGAGGAGATACGGGCGCTGTGCGACCACGCCCACCGGCACGGCATGCTCGTCCACCTGGACGGCGCCCGGATCGCCAACGCCGCGGCGGCGCTGGACATGCCGATGCGCGCCTTCACCAACACCGCGGGCGTCGACATCCTCTCGCTGGGCGGCACCAAGAACGGGATGCTCTTCGGCGAGGCCGTCGTGGTGCTCAACCCGGACGCCGTGCGGCACATGAAGCATCTGCGCAAGCTGTCCATGCAGCTGGCCTCCAAGATGCGCTTCATCTCGGTGCAGTGGGAGGCGCTGCTCGGCGGGGACCTGTGGCTGCGCAACGCCCGCCACGCCAACGCGATGGCGCAGCGGCTCGCGGAGGGCGTACGGACGGTGGACGGCGTGGAGATCCTCCATCCCGTCCAGGCCAACGCGGTCTTCGCCCGCCTCCCGAACGAGGTGAGCGAACGCCTCCAGAAGCGCTACCGGTTCTACTTCTGGGACGAGGCCGCCGGCGACGTCCGCTGGATGTGCTCCTTCGACACCACCGAGGGGGACGTGGACGGCTTCGTCGCCGCACTGCGGGAGGAGATGGCCGCGGACGGATTCCGCTGACCCGCCCGCCAGTTCGTATAGCTATACGGCCCGCCGCAAAGCGATTGAGCTGCGGCGGGCCGCGGCGTACGCTCCCCGGGCATGCAGCTGACACCCGTGACCGCTGACGAGTCCGCCTTCCTGGCCGCCGGCGCCGCCCTCGACCACACCCACCCCCTGGTCCGGGAGACCGCCGCCCGGCTGCGCTCCCGGGCCCCGGGCGAGGGGCCGGCCGGATACGCGCGCGCCGCCTTCGATTTCGTGTGCGACACCGTCGACCACTCGCTCGACGTGGGCGACCCGCGCATCACCTGGCGCGCCTCCGAGGTCCTTCAGCTGCGTACCGGGATCTGCCACGCCAAGGCGCACGCCCTCGTGGCGCTGTTGCGGGCCGAGGGCATTCCGGCCGGTCTGTGCTACCAGAAACTGGCCGTGCTGCACGGTCTGGTGGCGCTCAAGCTCCCGGGTGGCCGCTGGATCCGGCAGGACCCGCGGGGCAACAAGCCGGGCATCCAGGCCCGGTTCTCCCCGGACAGGGAGCAACTCGCCTACCGCGTCCGGCCGGAGAAGGGCGAGTGCGACTACCCGGTGCTCTACGACGAGCCGCATCCCGTGGTGCTGCGCGCCCTGCGCCGGGCGTCCGGCCACGGGCATCTCCTGCGGCTGCTGGATGCCGCGCTGTAGCGCCTTCCCGGTGGCGTGATCCCAACGATGTGATCTCCGTTCGTGTTTCGTGCCCGTCCTCGCGGTGAAAGATGGCTGTTACATAGGTGGCCGATACAAGTGACTTTCGGTCAAGCCTGTGTGACAACCAGCATCAGCACCGACGGCCGTCGTCGTCGACGGCCGGAACCGGAGGACGTCATGTGCGGAATCACCGGGTGGGTCTCCTACGGACGCGACCTGGGCAGCGAACGCGGCACGCTCGACGCGATGACGGAGACGATGGCCTGCCGCGGACCCGACGACACCGGTACCTGGATATCCGGGCCCGCCGCACTCGGGCACCGCAGGCTCGCCATCATCGACCTGCCCGGCGGCCGGCAGCCCATGACCGCCGAGACCCCCGACGGCACCGTCGCCCTCGTGTACTCGGGGGAGACCTACAACTACACCGAGCTGCGCCGTGAACTCGCCTCCCGCGGACACCGGTTCACCACCGACTCCGACACCGAGGTCGTCCTGCGCGCCTACCTGGAGTGGGGAGCGGCCCTCGCCGAACGCCTCAACGGCATGTACGCGTTCGCCATCTGGGACTCGCGCAGCCGGCAGCTCGTCATGGTGCGCGACCGCATGGGCATCAAGCCCTTCTACTGGTACGAGACCTCCGACGGGGTGCTGTTCGGCTCCGAGCCCAAGGCGATCCTCGCCAACCCGCTCGCCCGCCGCGAGGTCGGCCTCGACGGGCTGCGCGAACTGTTCGCCTTCGTCAAGACGCCCGGCCACGCCGTCTGGGAGGGCATGCGCGAGGTCGAGCCCGGCACCGTCGTCACCGTCGACAGCAACGGCCCGCGCACCCACACCTACTGGGAGCTGGAGACCCGGGCGCACACCGACAGCAAGGACGACACCATCGCGCACGTCCGCGAGCTGATGGACGACATCGTCCGCCGCCAGCTCGTCTCCGACGTGCCCCGCTGCACCCTGCTCTCCGGCGGCCTGGACTCCTCGGCGATGACCGCGCTCGCCGCCCAACAGCTGCGCGAGAGCGGCGAGACCGTGCGCAGCTTCGCCGTCGACTTCGTCGGCCAGACCGAGAACTTCGTCCCCGACGAGATGCGCGGCACCCCCGACACCCCGTTCGTCCACGACGTCGCCCGCGACTCACGCACCGACCACCAGGACATCGTCCTCAGCTCGGACGACCTCGCCGACCCCGAGGTGCGCTCCCGCGTCATCCGCGCCCGCGACATCCCCATGGGCTTCGGCGACATGGACGCCTCGCTGTACCTGCTGTTCAAGGCCATCCGCGAGCACTCCACCGTCGCCCTGTCCGGCGAGTCCGCCGACGAGGTGTTCGGCGGGTACAAGCACTTCTTCGACGAGGAGGCGCGCCGCGGGAAGACCTTCCCCTGGCTCACCCAGCTCTCCCACAGCCTCGGCGACGACGGGGACATCCTGCCGGGCGACCTCTCCCGTGCGCTCGACCTGCCCGGCTACATCCGCGACAACTACGCGGCCGCCACCCGGGACATCCAACGCCTCGACGGCGAGAGCGACTTCGAGTACCGGATGCGCCAGATCTGCTATCTGCACCTCACCCGGTTCGTCCGCGTCCTGCTGGACCGCAAGGACCGTGCGAGCATGGCCGTCGGCCTGGAGGTGCGCGTGCCCTTCTGCGACCACCGCCTCGTCGAGTACGTCTACAACACCCCCTGGTCGCTGAAGTCCTTCGACGGCAGGGAGAAGAGCCTGCTGCGCGAGGCGACCGCCGATGTGCTGCCCCGCTCCGTCTACGACCGCGTCAAGAGCCCCTACCCCTCCACACAGGACCCGAAGTACCACACGGCGCTTCAGGCGAACGTGAAGGATCTGCTGGCCAAGCCCTCGCACCAGGTCTTCGACCTCGTCAGCAGGGAGTGGATGGAGCAGGCGGTCAAGGTGGAGACCCCGCTCATCACCCAGGCGTCCCGGCGCGGTCTGGAGCGCGCACTGGACCTGGCACTCTGGATCGACATGTACGCCCCGACCCTTACACTCTCTTGACCTGAACAAGACGAGTACATGGGGGAGTCATGGGGACCCGCCACGACGCAGCACTGGAACTCGTGCTGTCCTTGCACCGGTTGTTGCGCTCGCTGCGCCGGGCGGGTCCCACGGGGGGACTCCAGCCCACCCAGCTGATACTGCTCTCCCAGCTGACCGAGGCCGGTCCCAGCCGGGTGGGTGTGCTCGCCGACCGCGTCCCCTGCTCCCAGCCGACCGCCACCGCCGCGGTCGCCGAACTCGAAGGCGCCGGCCTCGTGTGCCGGGAGCCCGATCCGACCGACGGGCGCGCGACCCGTGTCGCCATCACCGACAAGGGAACCGACGCACTGCTGGGCGTCGCCCACGGCGAGGCCGAGGCGCTCTTGCAGCGCCTCGGCTCGCTCGGCACCCCGGAGGCCGAACACGTCCTGGCGGCCGCGCCGTTGCTGCGCCGGCTCGCGGACACCTCCGCGCACCCCGACCGCGCCTAGGTCGTGTCTTCAAAGTCCCGCCTGCCTGGCGGCGCCTGGCACGCACGCTCGCGGCGTTGTCGTCGGTCGCCGCTGCTCCGCAGGGACTCCCTCCTCCGCCTTGCGAGCGCACGCACCAGACACCGCCAGGCCCGCCCTCCGGGCGGACGCCGCTACTTTGAAGACACTCCCTAGGGTCTCCCGGCTGCCCGTACCGTGCCGTCCGCGGGCGGGACCCCGGCGGGGCGTGCGTCAGCCGGGAGCGCCGCTCACAGGGCGCGGGCCTGCGCCGGGGTGGGCGCCGAACCGCCCAGGTGCGCGGGCTGCCACCACGCGCCCGCCGCGCCCGCAGCCGGCACCGGGTAGGCGCGCTGCGCCGCCTCCAGCAGATCGTGCACCCGCTCGCGCAGCCGCTCGGTCACCCCGACCGCCGTCTCGTCGCTCTCCGCCGGGACGGGCTCGCCGACGCGGATGCTGATGGGGAAGTGGTGGCGCCCGAAGTCCCTCTTCCGGCCCTTGGTCCACAGCCGCTGCGTCCCCCACAGGGCCATCGGCACCAGCGGGACCCGTGCCTCCTGCGCCAGCCGGGCGGCGCCCGACTTGAAGTCCTTGAGCGTGAACGAGCACGAGATCGTCGCCTCGGGGAAGACGCCGATGACCTCGCCGCGGCGCAGCGCGTCCAGCGCGTGGCCGTACGCCTGCTCGCCGCGGGAGCGGTCCACCGGGATGTGCTTCATCGCCCGCATCAGCGGGCCGGAGATCTTGTGGCGGAAGACCGACTCCTTGGCCATGAACCGCACCAGCCGCTTGGCCGGACGTGCCGCCAGGCCCGTGAAGATGAAGTCGAGATAGCTGATGTGGTTGCTCACCAGCACCGCGCCGCCACGGGCGGGCACGTGTTCGGTGCCGTGGATGTCGAAACGCAGGTCGAGCGCCTTGAACCACGCCCGGGCGGCGCCGATCACCGGCGGGTACAGAAGATCTGCCACGTCGGGGGGACCCTTCGTCTGTCGGTGCCTGGGGAGGGTTCTCCCGCCAGGAAGCCAGAACTTACGGGTGCGTAACTTCTGGCTCGCTCAGATCGTTCCCCAAAGCCGCACGCATGGCTACCCCGCTGCCCCCGGAGGCGCGAGATTCTCCTCACTGCCCACCGCCGGCGTCCACAGACCGGGAACCGGGCCTTCGCCTGTCGGTCCCCGGAGGCACACTGGTCGGAGCGCCCTCGCGTGCACATGCGCACGGCCGCGCGGCACGGAGCGGGGGCGGAGCCGGCGGACGACAGACGTCGGCGGACGGACGACGGGCTACGGACGACCGGGGAGCGGAGGCACGGTGTCGGGTGCGGAAGCGGTGAACGACTGGCTGGATCCCGCGGAGCGGGGCAGCCGCGCGACGCTGGTGCAGTTCTCCAGCGCCTTCTGCCAGCCCTGCCGCGCCACCCGCCGCACCCTCGCGGAGGTCAGCGCCATGGTGGAGGGCGTGCGGCACGTCGAGTACGACGCCGAGGACCATCTCGCGCTCGTCTGCGCTCTGGACATCCGCAGCACCCCGACCGTTCTCGTCCTGGACGCGGACGGCCGCGAGGTGCGCAGGGCGGCCGGACAGCCCCGCCGGGTGGACGTCATCGCGGCGCTCGGCGAAGCCGTCGCGTGAGCCATCTCCCGCCCCGTGGCCCTCGCTTCGCACCGCCCCGCGTGATGGAGTTGTCCGCACTGCTCATCCCGTTGGCAAGGTCACAGTTGCTGGATCTTGAGAACCGGGAATGTGCTGGGTGTACTGACGAGTAATATTGTGAGCGGACGCGGTCCACGAGACCGGAACCGTAAGTCGACGCAGTAGGAGAACCGGCGTGAGCTTGAGGATCGTTGTCTGTGTGAAGTACGTGCCCGATGCCGCCGGTGACCGGCAGTTCGCTGAGGACCTGACCACCGACCGCGAGGCGGTCGACGGTCTCCTCTCCGAGCTGGACGAATACGCGGTCGAGCAGGCGCTGCAAATCGCGGACGAAGCCGACGACGCCGAGATCACCGTTCTGACGGTGGGCCCCGAGGACGCCAAGGACGCCCTGCGCAAGGCGCTGTCGATGGGCGCCGACAAGGCCGTACACGTCGAGGACGACGATCTGCACGGCACGGATGCGCTGGGCACGTCCTTCGTGCTGGCGAAGGCCATCGAGAAGACCGGCTACGACCTGGTCGTGTGCGGTATGGCCTCCACCGACGGCACCATGGGCGTGCTGCCCGCGATGCTGGCGGAGCGGCTGGGCGTGCCGCAGGTGACGCTGCTGTCCGAGGTGGCCGTCGCGGACGGCAAGGTCACCGGCCGCCGGGACGGCGACGTGGCGACGGAGCAGCTGGAGGCGCAGCTGCCCGCGGTCGTCTCCGTCACCGACCAGTCGGGCGAGGCCCGTTACCCGTCGTTCAAGGGCATCATGGCGGCCAAGAAGAAGCCGGTGGAGTCGCTGGACCTGGACGACCTGGACATCGAGGCGGACGAGGTCGGTCTGGAGGGCGCGTGGACCGTCGTCGACGAGGCGGCCGAGCGGCCCGCCCGGTCGGCCGGCACGGTCGTCAAGGACGAGGGCGAGGGCGGCAAGCAGCTGGCCGAGTACCTGGCCGGCCAGAAGTTCCTCTGATGCCGCGGCCGCGGGCCCCGCGAGGCCCGCGGCGCACCCGTCAACTTCCCTCTATCTTCCGGCAGGAGAGCAATCACCATGGCTGAAGTTCTTGTCCTCGTCGACCACGTGGACGGCGCCGTCCGCAAGCCCACCCTCGAACTGCTCACGCTGGCACGCCGGATCGGCGACCCGGTCGCCGTGCACCTGGGCCCGAACGCCGCCGAGGCGGCCAAGACCCTCGGCGAGTACGGCGCGACGCGCGTACTCGCCCGTGACGCGGCCGAGTTCGCCGACTACCTCGTGGTGCCGAAGGTCGACGCCCTCCAGGCCGCCTACGACGCCGTCTCGCCCGCGGCCGTGCTGGTCCCCTCCTCCACGGAGGGCAAGGAGATCGCGGCCCGTCTGGCGGTGCGGATCGGTTCCGGCATCATCACCGACGCCGTCGACCTGGAGGCCGGCGACGAGGGCCCGGTGACCACCCAGTCGGTGTTCGCCGCCGCCTACACCACCAAGTCGCGCGTCACCAAGGGCACCCCCGTCGTGACGGTGAAGCCCAACGCGGTCGCCCCCGAGGCCGCCGCCGCGGCCGGCGCCGTCGAGGAACTGGCCGTGTCCTTCGGCGAGTCGGCCTCCGGCACCAAGGTCGTCTCGCGCACTCCGCGGGAGTCGACCGGCCGCCCCGAGCTGACCGAGGCCGCGATCGTGGTCTCCGGCGGCCGCGGCGTCAACGGCGCCGAGAACTTCCCGGTCATCGAGGCGCTGGCGGACGCGCTCGGCGCAGCGGTCGGCGCCTCCCGCGCGGCCGTGGACGCCGGCTGGTACCCGCACTCGCACCAGGTCGGGCAGACCGGCAAGACCGTCTCCCCGCAGCTGTACATCGCCGCCGGCATCTCCGGCGCGATCCAGCACCGCGCGGGCATGCAGACGTCGAAGACGATCGTGGCCGTGAACAAGGACTCGGAGGCCCCGATCTTCGACCTCGTGGACTACGGCGTCGTCGGCGACCTGTTCGCGGTCGTGCCCCAGCTGACCGAGGAGGTCAAGACCCGCAAGGGCTGACTCCGCACGCACCGCGCCGCCGGTGTGCCGGACGGGTCGTGTCCGCTCAGTCGACGCGCACCTTGGCCAGGAACTCCGCCAGATTGGTGTGCAGCCGCTCGACCTTCTGCTCCAGCGACAGCGTCTCCTGCGTGCGCAGCTCGCCACCGGTCCGCTTCCTGCCGCGTATGTAGAGGGAACACTCCAGATCGGCACAGAGATACGCGCCCACCGTGTTGCCCCGGCGCCCGGCCGTGCCCGCCCTCGGCGCCGCCAGCAGCGCGACGCCCGTGCCCGGGTGCGAGGTCACGCACACCGAGCACACGGTCGTCTTCGTGAAGCTGCGCCGGACCGCCGGCGCGGCACGCAGCGTGACCCCGACGAGCCCGCCGTCGTGTTCGGCGACGAGGAAGCCGCGGTCGGGAGCGCCCGGGTCCCGCCACCCGAAGAAGTCAAGATCCGCCCAGGGCCGCGTCTCCAGGTCCCGGGGGATGCTCATCCGGCGGGCTTCGCCCTTCGAGCAGTTGATGAAGCAGTCGCGGATCGAGCGCTCGGTCAGTGGTTCCATGAGCGGCGACGATAAGCACCACACGAACGGGTGTCACGGCGATTTCCGCCGGACACCGCGCCGGGCGCTTCCCGGCCGCTTCCCGGCCGCTCCCCGCGGAAGCGCAGCCCGCCTTGGTGGCCCCCGCTCCTCGCGCCTCCGCGATTCCCGCCGCCCTTGCGTTTCCCGCGTCCCCGCCCGGGAACCGCGAGGCCCATGATGCGCAACGTGCTCGCAGGAGCCGCGGCCGGAGCCGCCGGGACCACCGCGCTCAACGCCGTCACCTATCTGGACATGGTCGCGCGGGGCCGCGGCGGCAGCTCGGCACCGCAGCAGCTCGTCGAGCAGCTCAGCGACCGCACCGGCGTCCCCGTGCCCGGCGAGGGGGAGACCCGGGAGAACCGCACCACGGGCGTCTCCGCCGTGCTGGGCATGCTCACCGGCGTGGGCGTCGGCACCCTGTACGGGGCGGCCCGGGCGCTCGGCCGCGGCCCGGGGCCGCCGCTCGCGGGCCTGGCGACCGGCATGGCGGCGATGGCGGCCTCCGATGTGCCGCTGGCCGCGCTCCGGGTCTCCGACCCCCGCACCTGGCGCCCGGCCGACTGGCTCGCGGACCTCGTGCCCCATCTGACCTACGGCGCGGTCACGGCAGCCGTCTACGCCATGGCAGCGCCCGGGCACAAGGAGCCGTGCCCGGGCCGCTGACCGGCCCTCTGTGCGGCGTCTTGTGTGGCGCCTGGCGCGGCGCCTCCCACGGCGTCACACGGTGTGCGGCACCGGAGTACGGCTGACGACGTCCACCAGCGAACGGTCGGTGATCTTGAGGCTCGGGGAGACCGCCAGCGTCAGCGTGGACACGCTCATGAACGGGTTGAGGTGCCGCCAGCCCCACTCCTCCAGCGCCGAGCGGACCGCGCGCGCACCCTCGGCGACCTCTTCGGCGGCAGCCGGCGACATCACACCGCCCACCGGCAGCGGCAGCCGCGCCGTCACCGAGGTGCCGCCGTCCCCCCGCACCACGGCCACGCCGCCGCCGTCCCGGACGACCTGCGCGGTGGCCGCCGCCATGGCCGTCGGCGACGTGCCCACCGTCAGCAGATTGTGGCTGTCGTGCGCGTACGTCGTGGCCACCGCGCCGGCCCCCAGATCGGGGCCCAGCAGCGGCGCGAAGACCGTGCCGTCCCGTCCGTAGCGGTTGCGCACCCGCACCAGCGCGGTGCGCCCCTCCCACTGCACCTCGCCGTCGCGCACCGGGAGTTCGACCTGGGTCGCCTCGGTGTAGGTGTCGCGCGGATTGGTGCGCAGGGCGCGGAAGGTGTGCTGCCCGTCCGGCAGTGCGACGCGCCAGCGGAACGCGTCGGCGTCCGGCACCGGCGCCCGGACGGTGCCGGTCAGCGTCCCGCCCGTCGCGGCCCCGGAGGCGCCGCCGTCCGCGCCGTCCGGGTCGCGCACGGGATCCGCGGCCGCACCGTCGCGGGCGACGATCCGTCCCCCGGCGAGTACCACCGCCGGGTCGAAGTCGCCCAGCTCCCCGCGGAGCAGCACCAGGTCGGCGCGCTTGCCCGGGGCGACCACGCCCCGGTCGTGCAGCCGCAGCCGCTGGGCCGGCGTCCAGGTCATCGCCCGCAGCGCGACCGGCGCGGGCAGGCCCGCGCGCACCGCGACCCGGCCGATGTGGTCCAGGTGCCCGGCCCGCACGATGTGGTCGGCGGCCAGGTCGTCGGTGACCAGACACAGCGGCGGAAGCTGGGGGAGCGCCAGCAGCGCCTCGATCACCTCGGGCAGCAGGCACTTCTCCTGGAGCATCATCAGCATGCCCAACCGGGCCTTCTCCAGGACCACTTCGGTGCGGTTCTTGGTGTGGTCGGAGTCGACGCCCGTGGCCATGTACGCGCTCAGCTCGGCTCCGCTGAGGTTCGGGCAGTGGCCGTCCAGCAGCGCGCCCTCCTCGCGGGCCACGTCGATGATGCCGTGCATACGCGGCTCCGCACCGACCACGGCGCGGTAGTCCATCACCTCGCCGAGCGCGACCACGTCGGGCCAGCGCAGCATCGTGGCGATGTCCTCGGCGCTCAGCTCGGCGCCGGAGTGTTCGAGACCCTGTACCGCGGGCACGCACGACGGCACGCCCCACACCTGGGTCTGCGCGGTGCCGCGCCCCTCCTCGATCATCCAGCGCATCGCCTCGGCGCCCGCGACGTTGACGATCTCGTGCGGGTCGGCCAGGACGGTGGTGGTGCCGCGGGCCAGCGTGATGCCGGCGAACGTGCTGGGGGTCAGGAAGGAGCTCTCGATGTGCATATGGGCGTCCACGAAGCCCGGCGCGACCAGCAGGCCCGTCGCGTCCAGCTCGGTGTGCGCGGCCGCGGGCGTCCCGGGCGGGACCACACCGCTGATCGTCTCGCCCCGCACCAGCACATCGGCGGCGAACTCCTCGCCGGTGAAGGCCGATACGACCTTGCCGCCGCTGATACGGATGTCGTGGATGTCGTCGTGTGTGCTCATGGCCAGGGTTCCTGATTCGCGAGAGGCGGGACGGGGCGAGGGAGGGGAGAGGGAGGGGGGAGAGGAGGGCGAGCGGGGCGGCGCGGCCGGTGGCTAGACCAGTGTGTAGAAGTAGTAGCCGAGCGGGATCATGACCACCCACAGGCCCCAGGGGATCTCCTTGAAGCGGCCGGCGGCGGCCTTCACCAGCACGTGCGCGGCCAGCCCGACGGCGATGCCGGTGCCGAAGTTGCCGAAGAAGACGGTGGTGGCCACCAGCAGGGCCGCCGGGAGCGCGGCCGTCGGCTCGGAGAAGTCCACGTTCCGCAGCGCGCCGAGCATGTTGAGGCCGATGTACATCAGCACCGGCGCGGTCGCGGCCGAGGGGATCAGCGTGGCGAACGGGGTGATCAGCAGCAGCGCCGCGAAGCCGCCGGCGGCCACCACCGAGGACAGCCCGGTGCGCCCACCGCTGTCCGCGCCCGCCGAGGACTCCAGGTACGCGGTCATGCTGGGAGCACCCAGCCCGGCGCCGCCGATGACGGCCGCCGAGTCCACATAGAACGGCCGCCGCATGTGGGGCAGATTGCCGTCCGCGTCCAGCAGCTTCGCCCGGCCGGAGACGGCCAGCAGGGTGCCGGTCATGGAGAAGAACTCCGAGACGAAGAAGGCGAAGATGTAGGGGAAGTACTCGGGCTTGAGCGCGCCGAGCACATCGACGTGGAAGGCCACCGGACCGGGGCTGTCGGGGGCGCCGAAGAGATGGTCGGGCACCTCCGTCACCCCGGCGGGGATGCCCGCGATCGTCACCGCGGCCATGGTGATCAGGAAGGCGCCCGGCACCTTGCGTGCGGACAGCGCCGTCAGCAGGACGAGGCCGCCCAGCGCCAGCAGCCCGGGCGCCTCGGAGAGCGCACCGAGGGTGAGGCTGTCGCTGTCCGGCTTGGCGACGACCAGGCCGCTGTCACGGAAGCCGAGCAGCGCGATGTAGAGGCCGAGGCCCGCGCTGATCGCGTACTTGAGGTTGAGCGGCATCAGCCGTGTGATGAGGTCCCGGATGCCGAAGACCGTCAGCAGCAGGAACGCCACACCCGACCACAGCACCATGCCGAGCGCGGCGTCCCAGGGCACATGGTCCTGGCCGACCAGCGTCACCGCGACGAGCGCCACCCCGCCGAGGCCGGGGGCGATGACGAACGGCAGGTTGGCGATCAGGCCCATGCCGAGCGTCGCCAGCACGATGGCGATGATCACCGCGGTGGTCACCGGCCCGTGCGGCATCCCGGCCTTGGCGAGCTGGCCGGGGACCACGACGGCGGCGTAGGCCGTGGCGACGAACATCGACAGGCCGGCGATGACCTCGGTCCGCGGGGTGCTGCCCCGCGCGCGGACGGCGAACCAGCGCTCCCACCGGGGCGTGGCACCGGGCCGAGCGGCGCCGTCGCCGTCCTGCGAAGCGGTGTCCGGGCTCGGCGGCCTGCTGTCGGTGTGGGGCATCGCAACCTCGACGGTGGGCGGCGCCGCGGAGCGCGGCGGTGGTACGGGCTTGGCTCCGGTCTCTGCAACCGGTCTCTGAAACCGGTTGCAGAGACCGGTTGCAGATAGGATGACACGGGTCGGCCCGGGCGGGAAGAGCCGGAACTCCGGCGGAGGGGAGCGAGGGTGGCGACACTGGCGGACGTGGCCAGGGAAGCGGGGGTCTCCAAGGCGACCGCCTCCCGCGCGATGATGCGGCCCGACATGGTGGCCGCCCCCACCCTCGCACGCGTACGGTCGGCCGCCGAACGCCTCGGCTTCCACCCCAACCGCGCGGCGCGCGCCCTGACGACGGGGCGCACCGGCATGGTCGGCCTGATCGTCCCCACCCTCGCCAACCCCTTCTTCTCCCCGCTCGTGCTCGGCGCCCAGCGCGCCGCGGAGGAGACCGACGGCCATCTGCTGATCGGCGTCTCCGAGTACGACGCGGCGCGCGAGGCCGCGCTGGCGGAACGGATCTGCGAACAGGCCGACGGGCTGGTCATGGTGGCGCCCGTCGGCAGCGACCGCGAGCTGCGCGCCCGGGCCAGGCACCGCCCCCTCGTCCTCGTCGACCGCGGCGTCGGGCGGCTGCCCGCCGTCGTCCTCGACACCCCCTCCGGCACGGCCGAACTGGTGCGCCACCTCACGGGTCTCGGCCACCGCGAGATCGCCTACGTCTCCGGCCCGCGCGGCTCCTGGGCCGACGCCGCACGCCGTACCGCGGCCGAGGAGGCGGTGGGCGAGAGCGGCGGCCGGCTGCACACCCTCGGCCCGCTCCCGCCGACCTACGACGCGGGGACCGGCGCCGTGGGCGAACTGCCCCGCCGGGCCACGGCCGTCATCGCGTACAACAGCTATCTGGCGCTCGGCCTGCTGCACGGTCTGGCCGCCGCCGGAATACGCGTCCCCGAGGACATCAGTCTCGCGGCCGTCGACGACCTGACCGCCCTCGGCGCCACCACGCCGCCCGTCACCGCGCTCCAGGTCCCCGTCGAGGAGGCGGGCGCCCTCGCGGTCTCCCGGCTCGTCGAGGTCGGTTCGGGTACGCGCAAAACGGCCGCCACCCGGCTGCCCACCCGCGTCCAGGTCCGCGCCTCGACCGCCCCACCGCCCTCGCACACGAACTGATCCCGGGGGCGGGTCGTCGCTGCCGGCCCGTTGCGCGAGCGGGAAGGGCCGGAAGCGCCGTGGGGCACCGGGGCCACCGTGCGGCTGCTGCGCTGTGCGGCGGCCCGGGGCCCGGACCGCACGCCCTCTCAGGCGGCGTCGTCTCTCCGTCGGGACCGCCCCGCCCGCCCGTTCGGCCGCCGGGCTGAGACCCGTGCTCGGACGGGAGTTCGTGCCGGGCGACCCCGTGTTCTCTCCGGGCTCCGCCCGCTCTCTCCGGACCGCCTCCGTACACGGCGCGCACGAGTCGTCGCGTGCGGTGCCGCCGCTCCCGGGTGCGGTCCGTTGCCGTCGGTTGCCGTCGGTTGTCCTCGGCTGTCATCGGTACCGAGGGCGTGGGCGGCCGTGGGCGCCACGACATCTCATTATGCAGACGGCTGTTGCAGATAACGGGAAACCATTGCCAACAGCGCTGTTCGAGGCCGACGCTGCTCTGAGCGGCCGGCCCGGTGGACAACCCGGCCGGCCCGCACGGATCAGAGAGGCCCGCTCATGTTGAACTACGTGCTGGATGTCGCGGATCCGCAGGACGATCCCCGCGCCCACGGTGCCGACGTCCCCTCCGCGCCCGGCCGCCGCACCCGCGGGGAGTCCCGATGACGGCCCCCGCGCAGCCGGACCTCCAGGCGTCCGGCCAGGCGAAGACCGAGAACAAGCAGCTCGGCAGCGACGACTACTCGCTCTCCCGGGTCCCCGCCGACAAGCGGCTCGGCTTCTGGACGATGCTGTTGCAGTGGCTGGCCCAGTCCGGCTCGATCTCCCAGTTCACGCTGGGCGCGAGCATCGGGGTCGGCATGACGTTCAAGGGCGCCTTCCTGGCGTTCACCCTCGGCGCCGTCGTCCTGGAGATCGTGATCTTCGTGATCGGGCTGGCCGGTATGCGGGAGGGCCTGGCCACCCCGCTGCTGACCCGCTGGGTCGGCTTCGGCCGCAACGGTTCCGCGATCGTCAGCTTCGTGCTCGCCGTCAGCCTCGTCGGCTGGTTCGGCGTACAGAACTCGATCTTCGGTGACAGCGTCTCCGAACTGGTCGGCGGGCCGTCGTGGGTGTGGTGCGTGGTCGCCGGGCTGGCCATCACCGGTCTGGTCATCTTCGGCTTCCGCTACATGGCGCACTTCGCCAAGATCGTCACGCCGCTCTTCTTCGCGATGGTCGCCTGGTCCGTCACCAGCTCCCTGATGGACCACTCGGTCTCCGACCTCATCCACTCCCCGGCCCCGGGGGACGCGATGCCGCTGTCGGTCGCCGCGACGGCCATCGCGGGCGGCTTCATGACCGGCGCGATCGTCTCGCCCGAGATGACGCGCTACAACAAGAAGAGCTCCCACGTCTTCGTGCAGAGCGCCTCGTCGATGATCCTGTCCGAGTACATCGTCGGCATGACCGGTGTGCTCCTCGGCCACCTGGTCAAGAGCGACGCCGTCTCGCACATCGTGCTCTCCACGTCCGGTGTCTTCGGTGTCCTGGTCGTCCTGATGTCCACCGCGAAGATCAACGACTGGAACCTGTACGGCTCCTCGCTCGGCGTCGTCAACTTCTTCCAGGTCGTCTTCCGCAAGCGGCTGCACCGCGGCGTCGTGACGATCGCACTCGGCCTCGCCGGCACCCTGCTGTCCGCGATCGGCATGATGGACCACTTCACCGACTTCCTCTCGCTGCTCGGTGTGACCATCCCGCCCGTCGGCGGCATCATCGTCGCCGAGTACTGGGTGGTGCGGCGGATGTGCAAGCCGCTCGCCGAGACCCGCGCGTCCGGCGAGCTGCCGCGGACCGCGCCGACATGGGTGCCCATGTCGCTCGTGATCTGGGCCGCGGCGTTCTGCGTCGGCGAGTTCTACGACGGCGGCATCCCCGCGCTCAACTCCCTGATCACCGCGTTCGTCCTGTACTCCGTCCTCGGCCTGCTCGGCTGGGTCAGGACCTACGGCACCTCCACCCTCGACGAGGGAGAGCAGCAGGACGCCTCCCCCGCACCCGGCAACACCCCTGTAGGAGCGGCATGACCACCGACCACCTGGAAGAGGCACAGCGCGAAGTCGTCGACCTGTGCGCCGAGTTGATCCGCTTCGACACCTCGAACCCGACCAGCGACGAGCGCGCCTGCGCCGACTGGGTCGTCGCCCGGCTCGACGAGGTCGGTATGGACTCGACGCTCGTCGAGAGCGCGCCGGGGCGGGCCAGCGTCATCGCCCGCATCCCCGGAGCCGACCCCTCCCGCGGCGCCCTCCTCGTGCACGGCCACCTCGACGTCGTACCGGCCGACCCGGACGACTGGCAGGTGCCGCCGTTCTCCGGTGAGATCCACGACGGCTATCTGTGGGGCCGCGGCGCCATCGACATGAAGGACACCGTGGCCGTCATGCTGGCCACCGCGCGGTACTACGCCCGCACCGGACTCAAGCCCGCACGGGAGATCGTGCTCGCGTTCCTCGCCGACGAGGAGGCCGGCGGCAAGTTCGGCGCCCACTGGCTGGTCGAGCACCGGCCCGAGCTGTTCGCCGGGGTCACCGAGGCCATCGGCGAAGGCGGCGGCTTCTCCTACGCCCTCGACGACACCCGGCGGCTCTACCCGATCGAGAACGCCCAGCGCGGCATGGCCTGGATGGAGCTGACCGCGACCGGCCGCGCCGGGCACGGCTCGTCCCCCAACGACGAGAACGCGGTGACGGACCTGGCCGAGACCCTCACCCGGATCGGCCGCCACACCTTCCCCGTCCGCCTCATCGAGCCCGTCCGCGCCCTCCTGAAGGAGGCCGCCGACCTCCAGGGCGTCGACATCGACCTGGAGGTCGACGACGCCGGGAAGCTGGAGGTCGAACTGGCCAAGCTGGGGCACGTGGCCGACTTCATGCAGGTCGTGCTCCGCAACTCGGCGAACCCCACCATGTTCTCGGCCGGTTACCAGACCAACGTCATCCCCGGAAAGGCCACCGCCCGGGTCGACGGCCGGTTCCTGCCCGGCTACGAACAGGAACTCATCGACGCCGTCGACGCGCTGCTGGCGCCGTCCGTCACCCGCGAGTGGGTCAACCACGACATCGGCATGGAGACCTCCTTCGACGGACGGCTCGTCGACGCCATGTGCGCCGCCGTACGCGCCGAGGACCCCGACGGCCACCCCGTGCCCTACTGCAACCCCGGCGGCACCGACGCCAAGGCGTTCACCAAGCTGGACATCCGCTGCTTCGGCTTCAAGGGCCTCAAGCTGCCGCACGATCTGCCCTACAACCGGCTCTTCCACGGCGTCGACGAGCGCGTGCCGCTGGAGGGCCTGCGCTTCGGCGTCCGCGTCATGACCCGGCTGTGGCAGGACTGCTGAGCCACCGCCGACCCCCACCGCCCGTACGGCGCACCACGCGCCGTACGGGCGATGCTCTCTGCCCGGGCGGTGCGGTGTGCACCGTGCCCAGTCGGGCCACCGCCACACGGCATGGTGCCCGGTGACCACGCGGCGGACTGTGCCTATCGTCGCGGGAGCCCGCTCACGGAAGGACCCACGATGCTCAAACTCGGCATCGATGTCGGTGGCACCAACACCGACGCCGTACTGATCCGCGACGACCAGGTGCTGGGCGCCACCAAGGCATCCACCACCGCGGACGTCACCGGTGGCATCGTCACCGCGCTGCGCGACCTGCGGGAGAAGAGCGGCCTCGAACCGGCCGCCATCGGGGCCGTGATGATCGGCACCACGCACTTCATCAACGCCCTCGTGGAAGGCGGCTCCCTCGCCTCCACCGCCGCCATCCGCTTCGGCCTGCCCGCCACCCGCGCCCTGCCGCCGTTCGTCGACTGGCCGGAGCCGCTGCGCACAGCCGCCGGCGGACACAGCTACCTGTGCCACGGCGGCCACGAGTACGACGGCACACAGATCGGCCCGTTCGACGAGGCCGAATTCCGCGCCGTCCTGGACAAGGCCGTCCAGGCGGGCGCCGAATCCTTCGCCCTCTCGTCCGTGTTCTCGCCGGTCAACGCCGAGTTCGAGACCCGCGCCGCGCAGATCATCGCGGAACAGCTGCCCGGCGCGCCCGTCAGCCTCTCCCACGAGATCGGCCGCATGGGGCTCCTCGGCCGGGAGAACGCCACCCTCATCAACGCCGCGCTGCGCTCCCTCGCCGAGCACGTCACCGCGGGACTGACCCGCACCGTCGCCGAAGCGGGCATCACCGCGCCGGTGTTCCTCAGCCAGAACGACGGCACGCTGATGGACATCGACTACGCCCGCCGCTACCCCGTGGCCACCTTCGCCTCCGGCCCCACCAACTCCATGCGCGGCGCCGCCTTCCTCTCCCGCACCCGCTCCTGCGCCGTCGTCGACGTGGGCGGCACCACCACCGACGTGGGCATCCTCCAGAACGGCTTCCCCCGCGAGGCCTCCACCGACGTCAGCGTCGCCGGTGTGCAGACCAACTTCCGTATGCCGGACGTGCTCTCCATCGGCATCGGCGGCGGCAGCCACGTCGCCCACACCGCGGGCCGCACCGCCGTCGGCCCCGAGAGCGTCGGCTACCGGCTCACCGAACGCGCCCTCGTCTTCGGCGGCGACCAGCTCACCGCCACCGACATCGCCGTCGCCGCCGGCCGCGCCGACATCGGCGACCCCGCCCGCGTCGCGCACCTGGAACGCTCCCTGGTCGACGCGGCACTGGCCGGCATCGGCGAGCGCATGGCCGAAACCGTGGACCGGATGCGCGTCTCGGCCGAACCCGTCCCCGTCGTCGCCGTCGGCGGCGGCAGCATCCTCGTCCCCGAGGACCTGCCCGGCGCCTCACAGGTCGTCCGGTCCGAACACCACGCCGTCGCCAACGCCATCGGCGCCGCCATCGCCCAGGCCGGGGGAGAGGTCGACCGGGTCTTCTCCATCGGCCCCCAGCAGCGCGAAGCCGTCCTCGACGAGGCCCGCCAGGAAGCCGTCGACCGCGCCGTCGCCGCCGGCGCCCGGCCCGGCACCGTGGAGATCGTCGACATCGAAGAGGTCCCGCTCGCCTATCTGCCGGGCAACGCCGCGCGCGTACGGGCCAAGGCCGTCGGAGAACTGAGCCTGGGAGGCGACAACGATGCGTGAGATCACAGCGGACCACATGAAGGACATGGCCCGCGGCGCCGCGGTGCTCGGCACCGGAGGCGGCGGCGACCCCTACATCGGCCGCCTGCTGGCCCAGCAGGCACTCGAACGCAACGGGCCCGTCTCCCTCGTGGACGTCGACGAGGTGCCCGACGACGCCCTCGTCGTCCCCACCGCCTTCATGGGCGCCCCCACCGTCATGGTGGAGAAACTCCCCTCGGGCGAGGAGACGATCCGGGCACTGCGCGCCCTGGAGGAACTCCTCGGCCGCCCCGTCACCCACACCGTCTCCATCGAGGCGGGTGGGGTGAACTCGATGATCCCCTTCGTCGCCGCCGCCGAACTCGGCCTGCCCCTCATCGACGCCGACGGCATGGGACGTGCCTTCCCCGAACTCCAGATGCTGCTGCCCACCCTCGGCGGCATCCGCGCCACACCCATGGCGCTCGCCGACGAACGCGGCAACGACCTCACGCTGCGCACCGTCGACAACGCCTGGGCCGAACGCCTCGCCCGCTCCGCCACCGTCGAGATGGGTTGCAGCGCGGCCGTCAGCCTCTACGCGCTCACCGGCGCCCAGGTCAAGGAGCACATGGTGCGCGGCACCATGACCCTGTGCGAACGCCTGGGCACCACCATCCGGGAGGCCGCACGCAGCCACGCCGACCCCGTCCAGGCGGCGACCGACGTCCTCGGCGGACGCCGCGTCTTCACCGGCAAGATCGTCGATGTGCGGCGCGGCACCGCCGCCGGGTTCGTCCGCGGCGACGCCGTCCTCGACGGGCTCGACGAGGACACCGGGCACAGCCTGGAGTTCGCCTTCCAGAACGAGAACCTCGTCGTCCGCCGGGACGGCGAGATCCTCGCCAGCGTCCCCGACCTCATCTGCGTCCTCGACACCGACACCGGCGAACCCGTCACCACCGAGTTCCTCCGCTACGGCCTGCGCGTCAGCGTCGTCGTCGCGCCCTGCGACCCCCGCTGGCGCACCCCCGAGGGGCTGGCACTCGCCGGACCCGGCGTCTTCGGCTACGACCACCCGTACGTACCGGTGTGACCAGGGCACCTGCCATGATCCAACGGTGAACGGCACCCGGCGCACCAGCCCGCACCCCACCGCGGCGGCCCCCGCGGGCCTGAACCGGCTCACCCCCGCCGACCTGCCCGCGCTCGCCGCCGGAGCCACCCTCCTCGGCTCCGGCGGCGGCGGGGACGTCGCGCTGCCCGCCCGGCTGCTGCGGCACACCCTCGCGGCGGCGCCCGTGCCCGTCGTCCCCGCCGCCGCCCTCCCCGAGGACGCCCTCGTCGTCCACGCCGGCGAGGCCGGCGCCCCCGACGTGCTGTCCGAACGGCTGCCGTGCGCCGAGGACTTCGCGCGCGCCGTCCGCGCCGTCGAGACCGCCACGGGACGCACCGCCGACGCCGTCGGCATCATCGAGATCGGCGGGCTCAACGCCCTCGCCCCCGCCCTCGCCGCCGCCGAACTCGGCCTGCCCGTCCTCGACGGCGACCTCATGGGCCGCGCCCTCCCCCGTATCGACCAGACCACCCTCGCCCTCGACGGCCACCCCGCCTGCCCGTTCGCCCTGACCTCACCCGCCGGGGACACCGTGCTCGTGCCCACCTGCACACCCCGCGCCGTCGCACCCCTGCTGCACGCCGACATCGCCGCGCTCGGCGGTGCCGCCGCGCTCGCCCTCCACCCCGTCACCGCCGGCACCCTGCGCACCTCCGGCATCCCCGGCAGCCTCACCGCCTGCGTACGCCTGGGCGAGCGCTACCTCGCCGCCCGCGACGCACCCCCGGCGGAACTCGCCGCCCGGCTCGGGGCCCGGCTGCTGTGCGCCGGCCGGATCGACGAACTGCGGCCCCGGCACGGCGCCGAAACCGGCAGCGTCACCCTGCACGACCACCGCGACGGCGCCGTCGTCCGCGTCGACCTGCTGGACGAACTCCTCGCCGTCACCGTCGACGGCGAGACCCTCGCCGCCACCCCCGACATCATCGTCGCCGTCGACGCAGCGGGACACGCGCCCCTGCGCTGCGACCAGCTCCGCACCGGCCGCACCGTCCTGATCCTGCACCTGCCCGCCCTCCACCGGTGGCCGCCCGAAGCCGCACACCTCGTCGGACCCCGCGCCTACGGGCTCACCCTCACCCCGGCCACCGGAAAGACACCCGCCCCCGCCGGCGCCGCGCCGGAAAGGAGCAGCACATGACGGGCGCCTCCCGGATACGCGTCGCCGACCTGCTGGCCGACCCGCTGCTGCACGGCGCCGTCACCCTCGCCGGCCACGGCGGACTCGAACGGCCCGTCACCGACGTCTCCCGGCACACCGCCGACACCCCCGCCGCCGCGGCGGACGGCACCGGGGACGGCATCGCGGGCCACCTCCTCGTCTGCGACGACAGCCAGATCACCCCGCCCCACCGGCTCGACGCGCTGGTACGCCGCGCCCGCACCGCACACGCCGCCGGACTGCTGATCGCCGCCGGCGGCGGCCGGCCCCTGCTGTCCGCCGTCCGGCTCGCCGACCGTCTGGAACTGCCCGTCCTGTGGCTGGAGAACGCCGAACCCGCCACCCTCCTGTGCGAACTGGGCATCCGCGTACGCGCACACGAACTCACCCGGGCCCGCACCGTCCTCGCCCTCGTACGGCAGCTCGGCGCCAAGACATCCGGCCACGACATCCTCGCCTCCGCCCGGCGGACCCTGGCCGCGCCGCTCTCCCTCGTCACCTCCGACGGCACCCCGCTCCTCGGCGACCCCGTGCCGCTGCCCGCCGGACTCCGGCTCGACCTGCCCGTCCCACAGCAGACCGAGCACCTGCTCGTGCACCCCGTCCAGCCCCTCCACGAGGGCGACAGCCCCCGGGCCGCCGCCTGGCTGGCCGTCCCCCTGGAACGCGCCGACCCCGACCGGGCCGAGACCCTCGCCGTGTCCCTCGCCGTCGTCGAGCCCTTCGTCCGCTCCTGGCTCACCGGGCGGCGTGCCGGCGCCGACCGGGACGCCGTCTTCCGCGCCGGGCTGCTCACCGAGATCACCGCCGCACGCGACACCGTCAGCCGCGACACCGTCGAGAACGCCCTCTCCCTCGGCTGGCGACTCCAGGACTGGCACACCGGGATCCACCTCACCACCGACGACCCCCGCACCCGCGAAGACCTGGACAGCCTGCTCGCACCCCTGCGCTCCGAACTCGCCCGGCACCGCGTGCACATCGTCCGCCCGGTCGACAGCGGCGACGGCTGGGCCGCCTGGATCAGCAGCCCGGCCGAACCCCGCCCCGAGGAGGCCCGCCGGCTCCTGCGCGCCCTCCGCATCACCCTGGCCGCCCTGCCGCACACGCACGGCCCCGCCCTGGACATCGCCGGAATCGGACGCCCACGGCGGGGCCCCGCCGGGCTCGCCGACACCCTCGCCGAGGCCCGCGACGCCGCCTCGCTCGCCCGCAGCCACGCCTTCCGGCCCGCCGTCGAACACGCCGACGAACTCGGCGTCGCACGGCTGCTCGCCACCCTGCAACGCTCCGAGGTCACCCGCGCCTTCGCGGAGACCGCGCTCGCCCCGCTGCGCGACCCCGAACACACCCATCTGCTCGACACACTCCGGGCGTTCCTGGAGAGCGGCGGCTCCGCCGTCGCCGCCGCCCAGACCCTCGGAGTGCACCGCAACACCATCGGAGCGCGCATCCGCCAGATCCGCGAACGCCTCGGCATCGACCTGGACGACCCCAGCCGGCGCCTCGCCCTCCAGATGGCCTGCCGCGCCCTCGACCCGCACACCTGAACACCCCGTCGGACCGCACCCCAGGAGCAGAAGCACCGATGCACCCCGGCACGCACACCTTCGCCGAGACCCTCCGGCACCCCGGCAGCCCGCCACCGCCCCCGCGCCTCGGCCTGTGGGCGAGCTTCCTCGGCCCGTTCGCGCTGGAGGCACTGCGCGGCACCGGACTCGACTGGCTCGGCCTCGACCTCCAGCACGGCGCGCTCGAACCCGCCGACGTGCCCGGCCTGCTGCGCGTCGCCGACGCCTGCGCACTCCCCGTCCTCGTGCGGCTGCCCTCGCACGACGCGGCGCTCCTCGCCCGCGTCCTCGACGCGGGGCCCGCCGGAGTGATCGTGCCCGCCGTCGAGTCGGCCGAGCAGGCCGCCGCGCTGGTGCGCGCCGCACGCCTCCCCCCGCACGGCCGCCGCAGCACCGGCCTGACCCGCGCCGCGCTCACCCGGGGCGAACGGACCCCGCCGGAACCGCTGTTGCTGCCCATGGTGGAGACCGCCGACGGGCTGCGGAACGCCGACGCCATCGCCGCGACGACCGGCATCGACGGCCTGTTCGTCGGGCCGTACGACCTGGCGCTCTCCCTCGGCAGCACCGCGGCCGACGCCCCCGAGGTGGTGACCGCCGTCCGCGAGGCGCTGACCGCCGCGCACCGCAACGGCCGCGCCGGCGGCCTGTTCGCCGGCAGCACCGCGCTCACCCGGCAGCTTCCGCCCGTCGCGCTGCTGGCCGCCGACACCGACGCCGCCGCACTGCGCACCGGAGTACGCCGGACCCTGGACGCCTTCCGCGCACCCGCCGGGCCCGACTGACACCAGCGTCCCGGACCGACCGCCCGGCCCCGCACGGGCGGCGGCACACGCCCGCCCCGCCCCGGAACCCCGCAAGGAGCCCCCATGAATGAGGAGCCCACGGCTCCCGTCCTGCACGACCCGTCCCGGCACGACTTCGCCAGCGACAACTGGGCCGGCGCACACCCCCGGGTGATGGCCGCGCTGGCCGCTGCCAACGGCGGCCACCAGCCCGGATACGGCGAGGACGCCTACACCGCACGCCTGCGCGAGACGGTACGCCGGCACTTCGGCCCGGACGCCGAGCCCTACCCCGTCTTCAACGGCACCGGCGCCAACCTCGTCGCCCTCCAGGCCATGGCCGCCCGCTGGCAGTCCGTCATCTGCCCGGACAGCGCACACCTGCACACCGACGAGACGGCCGCACCCGAGCACGCCGGCGTCAAACTCCTGACCGTCCCCGCGCCCGACGGCAAACTCACCCCCGAGGCGCTGCGCCGCTACACCCGCGACCTGGGCAATATGCACCACGCACAGCCGGGTGTCGTCTCCGTCAGCCAGACCACCGAACTGGGCACCTGCTACACCCCGCAGGAACTCAAGGCGCTCGCCGCCGAGGCGCACGCGCACGGGCTCCGCCTCCACCTGGACGGTGCCCGGCTCGCCAACGCGGCCGCCACCCTCGGCGTGCCCCTCGCCCGGCTCACCACGGAGGCCGGAGTCGACGTCGTCTCCTTCGGCGCGACCAAGAACGGTGCCCTCTACGGGGACTGCGTCATCGTGCTCGACCCCGACGCCGTCTCGGGCCTCGCCTATGTGAAGAAGGCGACCACCCAACTGCCCTCCAAGGCCCGGTTCGTCTCGGCGCAGCTCCTCGCCCTCCTCGACGACGAGCTGTGGCTGGAGAACGCCCGGCACTCCAACGCCATGGCCACCCTGCTCGCCGACGGCCTCTCGACCGTCCCCGGCGTACGCCTGGCCCATCCCGTCGAGTCCAACGCGGTCTTCGCCGTCCTCCCCGACGAGCTGGCCCAACGGCTGTGCCGGCGCTATGCGTTCAGCACCTGGGACCCCGACCGCGGCCTCGTGCGCCTGATGACGGCCTTCGACACCACACGCCAGGACGTGGAGCGCTTCGTCGAGGCGGCCCGCGACCTGGCCGGCTGACCCGGGCCTCCGGTGGGCCGGCACCGGGCCCGGCGCCGGCCCACCGGAGGGGGACAGGCGCACATGTTCAGGGAACCCGGTGCTTGGCCGGCGGTTCCAGGTAGGTGGTCCGGCTGGGGCGCAGCCCGAGGCGGTGGGCGCGCTCCAGCCAGGTCACGGCGGCGGCCGTCGGATCCACCACGGGCACGGGCGCGCCCCCGTCGGCGAGCCGTGCGCGTACCGCCTCGGCGACGCCGAGCATGCCCGTGCAGCCGAGCACCAGCACATCGGCCTGCCCCCGCGCGACCGCCTCCCGGCCGCGTGCGGCCAGCAGCTCCACCAGCGCCTCGCCCTCGCCGTCCAGCCCGAGCACCGGCACGTTCACCACCTCGATGGCACCGAGCCGCGTCTCGACGCCGTGCCGGCGTGCCAGCGAGCGCAGCATCGGGACCACGTTCGGCAGCACGGTGAGCACGCCGACCCGCTCGCCCAGGCTGAGCGCGGTGAGCACGGCCGGCTCGAAACCGCCGACGACGGGGAAGCCGGCGATCTCCCGCGCGGCCGGCACGGCCGGATCACCGAAGCAGTCCACGAACACGCCGTCCACCCCGTCCTCGACGGCCTCGGCGACCCGCTCCAGGATGCCCGGCCCGGCCAGCGCCTCGTCGTACTCGGACTCGATACTGGCGGTGCCCCGTGCGAGCGTGACGACGTCGAACCGGGTTCCGGGCGCGGCCCAGTGGGCGACCTCGGCACGGACGGCTTCCACCAGGGAGTCACCGAGGACGGGAAGGATCACACGCAGATGCATGACGGGCTCCGATCACGGGCGAGTGGGGGAGAGGGACGGACCAGGCGGGGCGTGGACACACGGACGCGTACCGGGCGCGGGGACGAGCACTCCAGGGCCACGGACGGGCCCGCTCCCATCCGACGCTAGGTGCGCGCACCGCACGACGGAATGTGCCGACCGCCCGGTGCGTCACCCCGCGCTGTGCGACCCGCCCGGCCGGTGAGCCCGCCTCAACGCCCCGCGCCGCTGGTGGCGTCCGCGCGCTCGTACCGCTCCTCCGGCGCGGCGGACGCGGTGACCGGCTCCGGCGTCCCCGGCAGTTCGGCGAGCGCCTTGTCCACCATGTCGCGTGTGTGGCGCAGACCCGTCCCGCCGAGCGTGCGGCGCAGCCGGTGCAGATCTGCGGCCGTCTGCGCCGGGCAACGCCCGAGCCGGGCCAGGGACTTGAGCAGACCGAGCCGGGAGAGCGCCGCACCACGCGGTTCGTTCATCCCCTCGAACTCGGCGAGCGCCTGCTCGTACACCTCACGTGCCTGTCGGTAACGGCCGGAGCGGAAGAAGACGTTGGCCCGCATCTTGTGGTTGTAGGCCAGGGCGCTCGTCAACTTCATGCGGCGGCAGATCGCCTCACCCTCGGACAGCAGCTCCAGCGCCCGCTCCGGGGCCTCCCCGCGCACCGACAGGACGTCCGCGATCCCGCGCAGGGCCCAGGCCAGTCCCCGCTGGTCGTCGGCGCCCCGGGCTATCCCGGCCGCCTCCTCGAACATGGCGAGCGCCGTGTCGTACGAGCCGGTGTTCCGGTGCATCTGGGCTATGCCCTCCAGCGCCCACACCGTGTGGCGTGCCTCGCCCCGCTCGCGCGCCTCCGCGAGCAGTTGCTCGTGCAGCCGGTGCACCGAGGCGTAATCGCCCTCGATACGGCCCGTCTCGGCCATGCCGGCCAGGGAGTACCCGCGGGCGAGGACGTCACCGCCGCGGTCGCCCAGCTCCGCCGCATGGCTCAACAGGCGCCGGGCCAGGGGGAGTCGGCCGCGCTGCCGGGCGAGTGTCCCACCGCTCCACAGGGCCCAGGCCATCGCGCTCTCGTCCGTGGCCGTGCGGGCCGAGCGGTAGCTCGCCTTCCAGGCCCGGTCCGCTTCCCGGATGCGGCCGAGCCGCCGGTTCGCCTCCGCCACCGCGAGCCCGGCCCGGGCCACGTCCCCCGCCGAGCCGGAACGCTCGGCGGCGCGGAGCTGTTCGGTGCCCTTCGCGAGGACGTCGGCGAGCGAGGAATTCACCGAGAGCGCGGTGAGCGCGCCCTGGTACTCGGGTGCGAATGCCTTGGTGTACATAGCAGCCTTTCTGTTCTCCCCGTCCGGCCCACCGCCGTGCGACCCCGGGTGCGCACGGGTGCCCGGCGGCCGGGCGCCCGCGCAGCCGTCGCCGGTGCGGCCCACGCGTCACGGTGCGGTGTGCCGACCGGAACCACTGTACACCAGGTGTATACACGCGGTGTATAGCCACTTTCGTGGCGCCCGGAACGGGGCGTGGAGGGGTCGGTGCCGCCGCGCAGCGGGGCGGGTCCGTGTGTGAGCTGTCGTTCTGTTGTCGATCAAGAAGACCTGTTGTTGATCAAGACGACACACGAGGCGCTGACGTTGAGCGGAACCGGCGATCGATTCAACCCGGGCTCGTGCCAAGGGCGTTGTCGGCCTCCACCTCCGGCGCGGAACCCCCGGCGGCGAGCCGGCCGCCGGAGCCCCGGGGAGCGAGGCGACCCGTCGGGCCGGTGGCGGGAGCGGTACAGGAGTCCAACCGCGGACCCGGATTAGTCCATGGCGCAGCCCCCGGGCCCGCCGCACAATTCCACCAGGCCGGACACCCGCGGAGCCCGGTGCCTGTGCGGTGCCGCAGCCCCGGCCGGACCCCGGGCACGTACGCCCGCCCGCCGGCCGGGTCCCGGCCGGAGGTCAGGACCACGGCCCCCGGCCTCCGGGGCGACGCCGCAGCCGAGAGGGCCCCGACGCACGGGTGAATCCGCCTGTCTCATCCCCCACATGGAGACGAGGATCCGTATGTCTGTAGTCGGTACGCTCCGGCGGTGCGCCCTGCCCGTCGTGGCGGCGGGGCTGCTCGCGGCCGTGCCCCACACGGCGCTCGCGGACGTCGGCGGCGGGAACGTGTCGGTCAGCTGGTCGATCGACGGGACGCCGTCCGCCGGGCTGAGCAACGTCACCTTCCCCATCACGGTCAACCCGGACACGGCCCACCAGGAAGGCATCTACTTCGCGCAGCAGTACAGCTTCGCCGACGGCATGGGCTACACCGGCCTCCAGCCGAGGGAGAACAGCGGCGGCAGCGAACGCCTCTCCGCCCGCTTCTCCACCTTCACCGAGGGGGCCACGACCTCCGATCCGCTGTGCCACGAGGGCGCCGACGGAGGCCCCGGCGTCACCTGCGCCGTCGACTTCGACGCCGTCTACGGGCACCGCTACGACATCAAGGTCGAACGGACCGGCACGGACACCTGGACCGGCACCGCGAAGGACGCGGTGACCGGCGAGTCCACCCATCTGGGCACCTACACGCTGCCCGAGGGCAGCGGCGGCATCCAAGGCTCCCAGGGCGGCTTCGTGGAGTACTACCTCGGCATCCCCAGCTGCGCCGAGATGCCCAGGTCCGACGTGACCTTCGGCGGCCCCAGCTCCACGGACGCCGGCGGGCTGAGCGGTACCGCGAGAGCCAACTACGAGTACAGCGACTGCGTCGGCGAGTCCAACTACAAGGCAGAGGACGACGGTTCGGGCACCCATGTGACCCGCGGGTTCGTCTCGTAACCTCTTCCGCGGACTTCTCCGCCCGTCCACGAGCCGCCCGCCGCAGCCGGTGGGCGGCTCGTCGCGCGACGGGCGCGCGTTCCCCGGCCCCGGGGTGCGCGCTGCGCCGGGTGCGCCGCCTGCGCCGGCAGAGGCTCCCCGCCTACGCAACCCGGCTGGTTCGCGGCGTAGTCGACGTCCGGACGACGGCCGTTCCGGGCACACTCCCGGAAAGCAGCGCAGTCCGGGGGATGCGGGGGAGCGGCATGGCCGGCAGATTCCGTCACCATCGCGAAGAGGAGATCCCCGACGACGCCTGGATCCGCCGGGAGACCCGCGCGCTGGTGGAGATCGTCGTCCGCGAGCATGCGCGGGCGGGCGGCATCGCGGCGCACGCGCGCGAGCCGGCCGTCGACGAGATCACCCGCCGCTGTCTGCCGCGGGCCCTCGCCGACACGGCCCTGCTGGACAGGGATCCCCGGGCCTACTTCGACAAGCTGGTCGCCCGGATCCTCCGGGAGGCGGACGCCCTTCTCCTGCGCGGCGAACCTCCGCACGAGCCACCGGAGGAGAGGCGCGCCCGGCGCGAGCGGTACCTCGCGGGATTGCAGGAGGAGATCGAGGCGGCGCGGTCGACCACGGCCGGTCCGGCGGTCGTCCACAGCATCGGCGAGGCGCTGCGGCGCAGGGGGAAGCTGACCCCGGAGAACGTGCGGGCGGCCGTGGCGTCCTACGAGGCACGCGCCCGGTACTACCTCGCCCACCCCGACCCGCACCGCTCCTGGCCGCACGCGGAGGAGGTCGTCGCCTCCCTCTTCGACCCCGGATGAGCCCGGACCACCGCGGCCAGGAAGCGGCTCCCACGGCGCGAACGAACGGAAACGCGGGGAAGGTTGAGCCCTCCGGCCCGGAGTGTCAGGCGCCCACGGTCCCGTCGACGCCCTCGCGCAGCAGATCCGCGTGCCCGTTGTGCCGGCCGTACTCCAACAGCACGTGCAGCATCACCATCCGCAGCGACACCTCCCGCTCCCACCTCGGCTGGTATCCGGTCCGCTCCAGGGACACGGACTCCCGCTCGATGCGGCGCGAGTGGGCCACCTCGGCCTCCCAGGCGGCGAACGCCTCGGACCTGCTCGACGTGGACGCGTCGTACGCGGCCTGGAAGTCGAACCGGTCGGACCACACCAGGGGCACGTCGTGGTCCTCGAACACCCGGCGGAACCAGGTGCGTTCGACCTCCGCCAGATGGCGCACCAGGCCGAGCAGCGACAGCGTGGACGGCGGCATCGACCGCTGCCGCAGCTCCTCGTCGCCGAGCCCTTCGCACTTCATGGCGAGGGTGGCCCGGTGGTAGTCGAGAAAGGCCCGCAGTGTGTCGCGTTCGCTTCCCGCTGTGGGCGGTCCCGTGCGGTGGTCGCCGGTCATCGGCCGTGCTCCTCCCCGGTGGCTGTCGGCAGGGCCAGTATCACCCCCGCGTCGTCCGCCTGCCCCGCCCGGTGGCCCTCAGTGCGCCACCCCGTCCAACAACCAGCGCCGCACCGGCACTTCGATCAGCAGACGTTCCTCGCCCGGCCTGCGCACCGCGGCGGCGTCCCAGGCGTACTTCTCGGTGAACGCGGCCGTCACCGCGGCGGGGAAGGGTGCCCGGTGCACACGGGCCCGGCCCTCCGCGACGACGGGCCACCTGCCGTCCTCCAGGGCGAGCGAAACCCAGGGCGACCGGCCGATGTTGCGCACCTTGACGGAGCCGCCGTCCACCCCGATCCACCAGGTGCCGGACAGGAAGACGAACCACACCGGCGTCACATGGGGCGTACCGTCCGGCCGGACCGTGCACATCCACACATGCTTCTCCCCGGCCAGCCGCTCCACGACCCCGTCGCCCGTAGGCCACACACCCGAACCCGCCACTCCCGCACGCACATCCATACCCCCATCCCACTCCACCCCACCCCCGCCCCACCTCGGCCACCCGAACCCCGACTCCTGGTCCTTCGGGCCTACTTCCGGGCGGGGGGGCTTCGCGGAGGGGTGAGCACACGGACGGGAGAAGACCACCGTGGCGCGGGGGAGTTGCAAAGAAGGCGTTGCAAAGCTTTCTTTGTATGCGTAGGTTGAGGGCATGCAGCGTGACGACTCGGCAGCAGCCCCGGCGGCCCGGCAGGGACCGACGCCGGGGGAGGAGATCCGGACGCTCGACCCCCGGTCGCTGCGCGCCCTCTCGCACCCCCTGCGGATCCGGCTGCTCAACGCACTGCGGGAGTACGGGCCGGCGACCGCGTCCCAACTGGGCGCGCGCCTGGGGGAGTCCAGCGGCGCCACCAGCTACCACCTGCGTCAGCTCGCGGCCCACGGCTTCGTCGTCGACGCCCCCGAGTACAACAGCGGCCGGCAGCGCTGGTGGAAGGCGGCCCACCGGGGCACGGTCCTCAACGTCGGGCAGCTGCGAACCGACCGGGACCCGGAAGTGCGCGGCGCGATGGACCTGCTGCTGCACGAGATCGCCACCATGCACGCGCAGGAGCTGGGCACCTGGCTGGGCACGATGAACGAGTGGCCCGCCGCATGGCACTCCAGCTGGGAGATCAGCGACCAACTGCTGCGGCTGACACCGGAGCGTGCCCGGGCGCTGACCCGTGAACTGAACGCCGTCGTCGAGCGCTACCGCCAGGGCGCGGACAGCGGAGCGGGCTGCGGCACGGATGCCGGTACCGGCGACGACTCCGGCACCGGTGAGGACGTGCCGGCGTCGCCGTTCCGGGTCCACATCCACGGCTTCCCCCGCGCGGAAGAGTCCTGACCCGCACCCCGGGCCGGCCACGAGAAGGAGCACGCGGCGATGCACAGCGACATCCACGCACATCTGATGCTGCACGCCCAGCGGGCGGCCCAGCTGCGCGCGGAAGCGGCCGGCTTCCACCCGGGCCCGGGCCCCACCGCCCGTCTCCGCCGGGCCGTGGGCGAGTTCGCCCGGCCCGGGCTGGTGCGGCTGCGGCAGCGGTTCGCCTGGGTTCTCATCGAGGCCGGACTCCGGCTCCTCGGCTCGGCGCTGTCCGGCAGGACCCCGCCCGGGCGGGCCCCCGTCCGCTGAGCCGCACCTCCGCCGTCACGGTCGCTCCGGCCCGTTCGCCCGCGTCCCGCAGCCGCCTCACGTCAGCGGTGAGAACGCGGTGGGCCAGGCGATGGTCGAGGTGGCTTCGAGGATGTGGTCCGGGGCGCCGGGGGTGGCCACACGCCGTCGGTGTAGAGGGTCCGGCGCAGGGCGACGCGTTCGTCGAGGCTCTCGAACGGCCAGATCTGGACGATGCGGTCGGGGCCGTCTAGGGCGTACATCACGACGGTCAGCGGATCGACGCGGTGCCGCGCGGGCAGGGCCCGGCGCCAGCCCGCGAGGGTCGCCGGCAGGCCGCCCGGCCGCAGGTGGTAGTCGCGGACCTCGTAGACGGGCCCGAACGCTCCCGTCCGCACCGGCGGTACGAAGGGGAACGGGGCGAAGCTCTGCTGGGTCAGATCGGTGAGGTGCTCTCCCGCGCCGAACGGATGCCGGCTGCCGCGGGCGCGCATCCGCTCGCGGGCCAGCTCGGCGTCGTCACGGAAGGCGCGCAGCACGGTCAGCCGTCCCAGCGAGCCGTTCTCCGTCTCCCAGCAGCCCAGGAGGCGGCCGTGTGCGTCCGGGGCCTCGACCCACGGCAGGACGCCGGCCGCGGCCTGCTCCGCGTCGAGCAGGTGGAAGGCGAGGGTGGCGATCTCGTAGCGGATGTTCTGCTGTTCCCGGTCGAGATCGTCTCCCGTGATCGGTGCGGGACGCGTCCTCGTCGTCTTCATCGTCGTGCTCCTCTGCTCGGGATCGGTGGCCGCCGGCGGGGCGGAGACAGGGCGGTGTGCGGCGCGGGGGCGGGACGGTGCACAGGGCGGGGCGGCGGTCGCGGACCGGGCTGCGGGCCTCCAGCCGGCGGCCGAGGTCCAGCACGGTGGCCTCGTCGTACCAGCGCGCGACGAGCTGCACGCCGATGGGCAGTCCGGTGCCGCTCGCCCCGAACGGGAGCGAGAGTGCGGGCAGGCCGGTGAGGTTGAAGGGAACGGTGGCGCGCATGATGCCCCGGGCCGGCACCGACGTCCCGTCGACGGTGAGGGCGGCCTGGTCGTGCGGCGGTGCGGGCACGGGGCACACCGGGCACAGCAGCGCGTCGTAGCGGGCGAAGTGGTCGGCGAACAGGGCGGACAGCTCCTCGGTCCGGCGTCGCGCCCGCTCCAGGGCGTCGGCGGGGACGGCCGCTGCGGCCAGCGTGCGCCGGGCGACGGGGTGCAGCTCGACATCCCGGCCCGCGAGGTGACGGCGCAGGTACGGGACGATCTCGGCCGGGTAGAGCACGGCGCTCAGTTCGGTGGCGTCGCACCGCGCCAGCTCGGCCGACCGCACCGGCGCCACGTCGCAGCCCGCGTCGGAGAGCGCCTCGGCCGCGGCCGCCACCGTGGCCCGCACCTCGGGATCGACCGGCCCGAACTCCGGGGAAGTGCACCAGCCCACCTTGGGCCGTCCGCCGTCGCGGCGCGCGGGGCCGCCGGCGGACGGTGCCGGGACGGCGTAGCGGTCGGCACCGTCCGGTCCGGCCAGCAGCTCCGCCGCGGTGGCGACGTCCCGGACGCTGCGCGCCAACGGGCCCACGTGCCAGTAGCGCAGCGGCACCGCGGGCCAGTGGCCGGTGGCCGGGACGCGGCCCCGGGTGGCCTTGAGCGCGACCACGCCCGAGTCGTGCGCGGGCCCGCGCAGCGAGATCGCGACATCGCTGCCGAGGCCGAGCGGCGAGAGGCCGGCGGCGACGGCGGCGGCCTCCCCGCCGCTGGAACCGCCGGCGGTCCGCGACGGGTCGTACGGGTTCACCGTCCGGCCGGTGACGAGGTTGTCCGTCTCGGTCCAGTAGGAGAACTCCGGGACGTTGGTCTTGGCCAGCAGGACGCCGCCCGCCGCCTTCCACCGGGCGACGCCCGTCGCGTCCGCGGCCGGGACATGCCCGGCGAAGAGCCGGGAGCCGCGCCGGGTCGGTACACCGGCGGTGTCCAGCGAGTCCTTCACGGTGAACGGCACACCGTGCAGCGGGCCCCACCACTGCCCGCGGGCCGACGCGTCGTCCGCCGCGGCCGCCGTCCGCAGCGCCTCCTCCTCCCGCAGCGTGGTCACCGCGTTGACGGCGGGGCCGACGGCGGCGATGCGGTCCAGGTGTGCGCGGACGACCTCCGTCGAGGAGACCTGCCCCGCGCGGATCAGCGCGGCCAGTCGTGTGGCATCGGCGAAGCAGAGCTCTTCCTGGGGCATCGGGTCCTCCGTCGCTGGGCTCGTCGGAACGACGAGGGGTGGAGGCCGCGGCGGGGGCCCGCGTCGGCCCCGGCGGTCGCGGCTGTGTCCAGCGTCGGGCACCGGGAAGCGGCGAGCCATGGCACGATCGTCAGCTTTCGATAGGATCGTGCCATGGCTCGTCCTCATCGCGTCGTCGTGCTGGCCCTCGACGGGGTCTACCCCTTCGAACTCGGCATCCCGAACCGGGTCCTCGGCGTGGCGGACGGCCGGTACACGGTGCTGACCTGCACCGTCGACGGCCGTCCCGTGCGCACCAGCGCCGACTTCTCCGTCGCCGTGGAGCACGGGCCGGAGGTCCTGGCCACCGCCGACACCCTGGTGGTCCCGCCCACCGAGGCGTCTCGCTGCACACCGGAGTTGTCGCCCGCCGTCGCGCGGGCCCTGGAGTCGCTGCCGTCCGGTGCCCGCACCGTGTCGATCTGCACCGGCGCGTTCGTGCTGGCCGGCGCCGGGCTGCTGGACGGGCGGCCCGCCACCACCCACTGGGCGCTGGCCGACCGCTTCCGCCGCTGGTTTCCGCGCGTGGCCCTGGATCCGGATGTGCTCTTCGTCGACGACGGTGACGTCCTCACCTCGGCGGGCGCCGGAGCGGGCATCGATCTGTGCCTGCATCTGCTGCGGCGCGACCACGGCAGCGAGGTCGCCAACCAGGTCGCCCGCCGGTGCGTGGTCCCGCCCTGGCGGGAAGGGGGACAGGCGCAGTACATCGAGCGGCCGGTGCCCCGGGACTCCGCGAACAGCACGGCAGCCGTGCGGGAATGGGCGCTGGAGCATCTGCACGAGCCGCTGACCCTGGCCGACCTCGCCGGCCGGGCACGGATGAGCCGGCGCACGTTCGCGCGCCGCTTCCAGGAGGAGGTGGCGACGAGTCCCGGCCGGTGGCTCATCCAGCAGCGGGTGGCCCGTGCGCGGCATCTGCTGGAGTCCACCGGTCTACCGGTCGACGAGATCGCGGGCCGGGTCGGCTTCGCCACCGGGACGTCCCTGCGGCAGCACCTGCGCGCGGCCATCGGCGTCACACCGCTCGCCTACCGCCGGACGTTCGCCGGAGCCGGAGCCGGAGCCGGAGCCGGAGCCGGAGCCGGAGCCGGAGCCGGAGCCGGAGCCGGAGCCGAGGGTGGGGGCGGGGGCGGGGATCCGGCGTCGGATTCCGGTGGGCGGGTGCCCGGCGCGCGGCCCCGTGTCTGACGGCCGGATCCCGCGGCCCCCGGAGGCGTTCGGGCTGCTCACCGTTGGTACGGTCGCGGAGATGACTGCGACATTCGACGAAGCCGTCCGGGCCCGGTTGCAAGCCCCCAACATCTGGTACGTCGGCACCGTGTTCGCCGACGGGGCGCCCCAGGTCAGCCCGATGTGGGTCGATCTGGAGGGCGAGGACGAGCTGACCTTCAACACCTCCGTGGGCCGGGTGAAGGAGGAGAACCTGCGCCGCGACCCCCGCGTCTACCTCTCGCACGCGGACGCCGCCGACCCCTTCGACCGGGTCCAGATCAGCGGCGAGGTGGTCCGCTTCATCGAGGGGCAGGAGGCGCACGACCGGATGGACCGGCTGGCCCGCAAGTACCTGGGCAGCGAGCGCTTCGAGTGGATCATGCCGGGGGAGGAGCGGGTCGCCGTGATCGTGCGCCCGGTCAAGGTGCGGCACATCGTCGGCGTCGAGCGCTTCCGTCCCGGCGGGCCCGTCCCCGCTTCCTGACGCCACCGCACACACACGCCGCACCGCACCGCGGTCGGCAGTCGGCACAGCGGAAGCCACTGCGTGAAGCTGTGCGAAACGAGCAAGTTCCGTACAGCTTCACGCTCTTGACACCGGGTGTGGACAGTCGGTTTACTCCAGGCACGTCGTAGCCGAGCGCTCGACGTCAGAGGTACGCCCAGCCGGTATGCGGCCCAGCCGCGAGCCCGGACTGAGTCGCCAGGGGCCCCAGGGGCTTCCGAGGCGGGGACGTGCCCTCCATTTCTCTGGAGCTCGACGATGCATGCTGACCGTCGACGTCCGTACAGGGCTCTCGGCGTCGCCATGGCCGGGGCGGCGCTGCTCCTGACGGCCGTTCAGGCATATTCCTCTCCGGCGTCGGCCGCGCCGGAACACCATCCGCCCCGCGAGCAGGCGCAGGACGTGGAACTGCCCACGCCGCACGCCGGTTTCGACTACCAGATCGGCGGTGCCTACACCCCGCCCGACGGTGTCGGGGTCGTCAGCCGCGACCACTCGGACGAGCCCGCTCCGGGCCTGTACAACGTCTGTTACGTCAACGCGTTCCAGGCGCAGCGCGGCGCCGAGGGCGACTGGCCCTCCGATCTGCTGCTCAAGGACGCCTCCGGCGAGATCGTCTACGACGGCGACTGGAAGGAGGCCCTGCTCGATCTGCGCACCGAGAAGAAGCGCGAGCGGATCGCCGACAAGGTCGGCAAGTGGATCGACTCCTGCGCCGACAAGGGCTATCAGGCGATCGAACCCGACAACTTCGACAGCTACGAACGCTCGAAGAAGCTGCTGACCGCCACCCAGGCCCAGAAGTACATCCGGCTGCTGTCGAAGCGCGCCCACGCGGCCGGGCTGGCCGTGGGCCAGAAGAACACCAGCCAGCTGGCGGGCGCCCACGAGAAGAACGGGCTGGACTTCGCCATCGCCGAGGAGTGCGGCGAGTGGAAGGAGTGCGGCAGCTACACCAAGGCGTTCGGCGATCACGTCCTCGTGATCGAGTACACCGACGCCGGTATGGCCACCGCCTGTTCCCGCTGGGGTGACCAGCTCAGCGTCGTCCGCCGCGACCGGGACGTCTCCGTCCCCGGCGAGGACGGCTACGTGCGCGAAACCTGCTGACACCACGTCAGCCGCCGGGGCGCCGGGCCCGCTTCGGGCCCGCCCCCGGCCACCCTCCCCCCCCCCGATCACCTCCCTCGCACGGGCAGGCGTCCCGCCCTGCCCGGGGCCCGTCCTGCCCGGCGGAACCCGTCCTGCCCGGCGCCCCGGCCCCCGTCGGCCTCCCGCCGACACCCCGCCCGCGGCCCGGCGCGCCCCGCCCCGCTGACGCTGCCGCGTCCGCGCCGCGCCAAGTGGGGCCCCACGCGGGCCCGTTCACCACGACACACCCCTCCCGCGCTCCTCCCGGTCCGCGTGATCCCGCGCCGGACCCCCTCCTCGGAGGTGTACAGATGGCCGTTCCCCCCAGCGTCCCCCTCCCGCAGCCCACACGCCGCCGGCTCCTGCGCGGCGGTGGCGCACTCGCCCTGGGCGCGCTGCCCGCGCTGACCGCGTCCGGCTGCGGCACCGACACAGCCGACGACGGGGTCGGCGCCGACGGACGCGTCACCATCGAACTGTGGCACGGCCAGGCCGACACCGCGCGGGCCGCGCTGCGCCGCCTGGTGGCCGAGTTCCACCGCACCCACCCGCACATCCGGGTCGACATGGGCGGCGGCGTCCTCGCCGACGCGATGCTCCAGAAGATCACCGCGGCGCTGGCCTCCGGCTCCTACCCCGACATCGCCTACGTCTTCGGCTCCGACCTGGCCAACGTCGCCCGCAGTCCCCAGGTCGTCGACCTGACCGGCACCCTCGGCTCCGCCGGCACCCCGTGGAAGAACTACTGGGCGCCCGCGCGCGAGGCCGTCACCCTCAACGGCCGGGTGCGCGCCGCGCCCGCCGTGCTCGACGCCCTCGCCGTCGTCTGCAACAAGAAGGTCTTCGCCCGGGCCGGACTCCCGCTGCCCCGGCCCGGCTGGCGGTGGCACGACTTCCTCGCCCTGGCGAAGAAGCTCACCGACAGACAGGCCGGACGCTTCGGCACCGGCTGGCCCGGCGCCGGCGACGAGGACACCGTCTGGCGCCTGTGGCCCATGATCTGGGACCTCGGCGGGGACGTCATCGGCGACGACGGCCGCAGCGTCGGCTTCGACCGCCAGGGGGAGCGGGCGCTCCAGGTCGTCGAAGCCCTCGCCCGCGACCGCAGCGTCTACATCGATCCCAAGTCCGGCAGCGAGCAGATGTACCAGGTGTTCCTCTCCGGCCGGATCGCCATGGTCGTCACCGGGCCGTGGCAGCTTCCCGACATCCGCCAGGCCGATGTCGACTACCACGTGGCGCCCCTGCCCAGCTTCTCCGGCCGCCCCCTCACCATCTCGGGGCCCGACACCTGGACGGTCTTCGACAACGGCCCTGCCCGGGTCCGCGCCGCCCGCACCTTCGTCAACTGGCTCGCGCGGCCCGCACAGGACGTCCGCTGGGGCGTGGAGGCAGGCAGCCTCCCACTGAGCCGGAAGGCCGAGGCGCTGCCCCGCTGGCAGCGGGAGACCCGGCACACCGAGGGGTTGGCCACCTTCACCGAAGCGCTGGCATCCGCCCGGGTCCGGCCCGCGCACCCCGCCTACCCGGAGATCTCCCAGGCCCTCGCACAGGCCATCACCTCGGTGCTCCTGGGCCGCAGCAGCCCCCGCTCCGCGTTGCGCGCATGCGTGGAGGAGGCCAACGCCGCCCTCCTGATCCCTCGTTGAGGAGCTTCGATGCCACACCACCCCGCGCCCCTCACGGTGGCGGGCCCGCCCGCCGGCCGCCCACCGGACGGCGACCGCCGCGCCGCCCCGCCCAAGTCTCCGTCCCGCGGCCCGCGTGCGCGCCGCCGCCGGGAGACGGCCACCGCATGGGGCTTCGTCGCCCCGGCCGTCGTCGTCATCCTCGGGCTGAGCGTCCTGCCGGTCATCTGGTCGCTGCTGCTGTCCTTCCAGGCCAACGACCTGGTCACGCCGAGCCGTTGGGTGGGCCTGGACAACTACCGCGCGCTCGCCGCCGACCCGCACTTCGCACAGGCCGTCCGCAACACGCTGCTGTACACGGTGTTGTACGTACCGCTCAGCCTCGTCGGCGGGCTGGGCCTCGCCCTCGCCCTCAACCGGCGGATCCGGCTCGTCGGCCTCTACCGGACGTTGATCTTCGTCCCGTTCGTCGTGTCCGCGACCGCGCAGGGCGTGCTGTTCTCCTTCATCCTCGACCCCGAGTTCGGGGCCGCCAACTCGCTGCTGACGCGGCTGGGCCTCACGCCGCAAGGCTTCCTCACCGACCCGGCGCAGGCGCTGCCCGTGCTCGTCGCCGTCACCCTGTGGAGCGGCGTCGGCTTCTGCGTCGTCGTCTACCTGGCGGCGCTCCAGGACGTGCCCCAGTCACTGATCGAGGCGGCCCGGCTGGACGGCGCCGGCCGCCGCCACATCCTGCGGCACGTCACCCTGCCCGCCCTCACCCCCGTCACCGTCTTCCTCGTCCTGTGGCAGATCATCGAGTCCCTCCAGGTCTTCGACCTGGTCTATGTCACCACCAAGGGCGGACCGCTGGGCTCCACCACCGTGATCGTCTACTTCATCTGGGAGCAGGCGTTCAAGAGCTTCACCGCCGGATACGGGGCGGCGGCCGCCTACGTCCTCGCCCTGGCGCTGGGCGTGACCGGGCTGGCCATGCGCCTCGTACGCGGCCGCGCCGGCCGGAAGCCCGGCTCCACCCGCCGGTCCCGGACGGCACGGCGCACCGGCGCCCCGCCGCCGCACACCCCCGGCCGTCCCGCGACGGCCGCCGGCACCGAGGGGGCCGCACGATGACCCTCACCCGCCCCGGACCGCGCACCGCCTCGCCCACCACGTCACCGGCACCGGCCACGGCTCCGGCTCCCGACGGGAAACGCCGCGGATTCCTGCCCTTCAGCGGATGGCATCTGCTGCTGGCGCCCCTCGCCCTGCTGTTCGCGATACCGCTGGTGTGGCTGCTGCTCAGCTCCGTGATGAGCGACGCCGAGATCAACCGCTTCCCGCCGGCGCTGTGGCCCTCCGGCATCGACCTGGGCGGCTACCGCTACGTCCTGGGCAACGCCCTGTTCCCGCGCTGGTTCACCAACTCGCTCATCGTCTCGGCCGTCGCCGTGACCACCAACCTGCTGTTCGGCGCGCTCGGCGGCTACGCGTTCGCGCGGATGCGGTTCGCCGGCTCCAAGGCACTGCTGGTGCTGATGCTGGCCACCATGGCCGTGCCCTTCCAGCTCACGATGATCCCCACCTTCATGGTGATGAAGCGGCTCGGGCTCATCGACACCCTCGGCGCGCTCGTCCTGCCCTCCCTCGTCACCCCGTTCGCCGTCTTCCTGCTGCGGCAGTTCTTCCTCTCCCTGCCGCGCGAACTCGAAGAGGCCGCCTGGCTGGACGGCTGCTCCCGGATGCGGGTCCTGTTCACCATCGTCCTGCCGCTGTCCCGGCCCGCGCTCAGCACCGTCGCCGTCCTGACGTTCCTCACCACGTGGAACGACCTCACCTGGCCGCTGATCGCGATCAACCACGACACCCACTACACCCTGCAACTCGGGCTCACCACCTTCCAGGGCCAGCACCACACCCGGTGGTCCGCGGTCATGGCAGGCAACGTCCTCACCGTGCTGCCCGTCCTGCTGGCCTTCCTCGGCGCACAGAAGTCGTTCATCCGCTCCCTCACCTCCACCGGCCTCAAGGGCTGACCGGCCCCGCCGCCCCGCCCCGGCCACCGCACACCTCCTGACCGGAAGGACCCATGCCGCACAGCTTCGACCTGCTCGTCCTCGGCGACGCCAATCCCGACGTCGTCGTCGGGCCCCTGGACGACCCGCTCGCCTTCGGGCAGCGTGAACAACTCGTATCCAACGGCACGCTGACGCTCGGCGGCTCCGCCGCGATCATGGCCTGCGGGGCCGCCCGGCTCGGCCTGCGGGTGGCCCTTGCCGGCCGCGTCGGCGACGACGAGGCGGGGCACTTCGTCCGCGACGCCCTCACCGCCCGCGGCGTCGACACCGCGGCGCTACGGATGGACCCCACGCTGCCCACACCGCTGACCGTGGTCGTCACCCGCGGCGGACGGGACGGCGACCGGGCCGTTCTCACCAGCCCGGGCACCCTCGCCGCCACCAGCGGCCAGGACATCCCCCGCGGAATGCTGACCTCCGTACGGCACGTGCACGCCGCCTCCTACTTCCTCATGCCCCGCCTCGCCGCCGCGCTGCCCGAACTGCTGCTCACCGCCCGCTGCCACGGCGCCACCACCTCGCTGGACACCAACGACGACCCCGCGGGCCGCTGGGACCCCGACGGGCTGCCCGCCGTGTACGCCGCCACCGACTTCCTGCTGCCCAACGCCGCCGAGGCCATGGCCCTGGCCGGCCCGGACGGCGACGAACCCGGCCGCGCCGCGGCGCTGTTGGCGGCGCGCGGCCCCGTCACCGTCGTCAAGAACGGCGCGGACGGAGCCCTCGCGCACGACGGGCGTGCCCTGCTGCACACCCGTGGACCCGTCGTCGTCCCCCGGGACACCGTCGGCGCGGGCGACAGCTTCGACGCCGGGTTCGTCGCCGCCACCCTCGCCGGTCTGCCGCTGCCCGAAGCCCTCCGGCTGGCCGCCGTCTGCGGCGCGCTCTCCACCCGCGCACCCGGCGGCACCCCCGCCCAGCCCACCTGGGAAGAGGCCCGCGCCCACGCGGCACCGCTCCGGCCCGCAACCCCCGTCGCCCCCGCCACCACCGCACCGCCCGGTGCCCCCGAACCACCACCCACCACCGCCGGATCCCCCGCCCCCGCCGAGAACCGCACCGCACCCGACCGGAAGAACGCGTGATGACCACCACCAGCACCGCCCCCAAGATCACCTTCATCGGCGCGGGCAGCGTCGTCTTCACCCAGGGCCTGCTCGCCGACCTCTTCGCCTTCCCCGAACTGCGCAACGCCCGGATCGCCCTGCACGACATCGACCCCGAACGCCTGGACACCGCGGAAGCGGCCGCCCGGCACATCGCCCGCACCCTCGACGCCGCACCCCACATCACCGCGCACGCGGACCGCCGTGCCGCCCTGACCGGCGCCGACTTCGTCATCAACATCGTCCAGGTCGGTATGCGCGAAGCCACCCGCACCGACTTCGACGTCCCCGCCCGCTTCGGCGTACGGCAGACCATCGGCGACACCCTCGGCGTCGGCGGCATCTTCCGCGCCCTGCGCACCTTCCCGCTCCTGCGCGGCCTGGGCGAGGACATCGCCGCCGTCTGCCCCGAGGCATGGCTGCTCAACTACACCAACCCGATGGCCATGAACGTCCAGTACCTCGCCCAGGCCACCGGGCTGAAGCGGGTGGTGGGCCTGTGCCACTCGGTGTTCTGGACGGTGCACGGCCTGGCCGAACTCGTCGGCGTGCCCTACGAGGAGGTCACCTACCGGGCCGCCGGCGTCAACCACCAGGCGTGGCTGCTGGAGTTCGCCCACGACGGCTCCGACCTCTACCCCAGGCTCGACGCGCTGATCGAGCAGGACCCCCAACTGCGCCGCCGCACCCGCGTGGACCTCTACCGCAGGCTGGGCTACTACCCGACCGAGACCAGTGAGCACTCGGCCGAGTACGTTCCCTGGTACCTCCACCACGACAGCGAGATCAGCCGGCTGCGGCTGCCCGTCGGCGCCTATCTGGACATCGTCGACGAGAACGTGGCCGCCTACGAGCAGACCCGCGACGCGCTGGCCGAGGGCCGTCCGGTGCCCGTCGAGGGCACGATGGAGTACGCGCCGCAGATCATCCACAGCATCGTCACCGGCACGCCCCGTACCGTCTACGGCAACGTGCCCAACCACGGCCTGATCGGCAACCTGCCGGCCGACGGCACGGTCGAGGTGCCCTGCCTCGTCGACGCCACCGGCGTCCAGCCCACCAGGACCGGCCCGCTGCCCGCCCAGTTGGCGGCGCTCAACCGCACCTATCTGAGCACCGCCGACCTGGTCGTCGGCGCGGCCCTGGAGGACGAGCCCGCCCGCATCCGGCAGGCGGCCATGACCGATCCGGCCACCGCGGCGACGCTGCCGGTCGAACGGATCTGGGAACTGTGCGACGCCATGGTCGAGGCACACGGCGACCGCCTCCAGCCGGGGCTGCGGGCCAAGCTGGGCAGCTGAGGCGGGGGCCGGCGCCGGGCAACCGAGGCCCGGGGGAGGCGCGTCCTCCTGAAAGCGGAGGACGGCCTCCTGGCCTCCTGGCCGCCTGAAAACCGGGGGCGGCCGTCGTGCCGGATCGCCGTCGTAGCGGGAGCCGTTGTGCCGGTCGCAGCCGCATCGGCCGACCCCTGGGGTGCCAGGCGCAGTCGCACCGGGCGCCCCTGTGCCGGGCGCACCCCGGTACCGGTCGCAGCCGCACCGGGCGCACCCGAGCCCGGGGCCCCGGTGCCGGGTGCCCCCTCGTGCCCGGCACTGCCGAGCCCGGCGTCTTCGTCCCGGCTACCGCCGTTCCGTGCACCGCTGTTCCATGCACCGCCGTTCCGGCCACCCCCGTTCCGGGCGGGAAGGCAAGGCCCGGTACGACGGACGGCCGCGCCGTGTGCCCCGCCCCGCCGCCCGGCAGGTGTCACGGCACCCCGTCTGGCGTCACACCGTGGCCGGGACGGCGTCACGGCAGGCGCGGTGGCCCCAGCCGTCCGCGACCTTCGTGATCTCCTCGCCCTTCTCGTAACGGGAGCGGCAATGGCCGCAGCGGCCGGGGAACTTGGCCTTGATCACCGGCGCGGGCCGGCCGCTCGACGACCGTCGCTTCGACGCCCCGGCGGCACGCGCCGGGCGCGGCTTGTCCTCCGTCTCGGGGCTGGGCTGCGGGACGTCGGTGGCGCCGTGCGCGGTACCGGCGGGCGCCTGCTCGGAGGCGGCGGTGCTGGCGGCGGCATCGGCGATGGCGTTGAGCGGATCGCCGTTCACCTGGTGGGCGCGTACGTGCCGGAAGGTGACGTCCCGCCCCTCCAGCAGGGCGTCGATACGGATGACCAGGTCCCGGTTGGCCACGGGCTTCTTCGACGCGGTCTGCCAGCCGTTCCGCTTCCAGCCGGCGATCCACTTGGTGACCGCGTTCATCGCGTACTGCGAGTCCATCCGGACCTCCAGCGGTACGGCCGGGTCCGTGGCCTCCAACAGCTCGGCGAGCGCGGTGAGTTCGGCCACGTTGTTCGTGGTGCGGCCGAGCGGGCCGGCTTCCCAGCGTTGCGGCACCTCGGAGGCGTCGGCGAGGACCCAGGCCCAGCCGGCGGGCCCGGGGTTGATCTTGGCAGCACCGTCACAGGCGGCGACCATCCGTTCTGACATACCCCGATCATGCCAGGCGGCTTCCGGGCCCCTGGATGTCCTGCCCCTGCTGGTCACGGCCCGCGGCGCGTGCCCTGCTCCCGCACCGTGGAGAGGCACACCGCCGGGGCGAGGCAGCCACGGTCGCGGCCCTGGGCACGATCGATGCGGAGGGCCCTCGGCGCCGTACCGGCTGACCGGGGCGGGCCGCGGCGCCTTCAGCCGCCGGCCGTCGGCGAGGCGCCGCCGGGGGAGCGGTGCCGGTCGAGGATCCCCTCGACGATCCGCATCAGCCGGTCGCCGGTCCGGTCGATGCTGCCGTTCTGCGTGCTCACCTGCGCACCCTCCAGCAGGAAGGTGATCTCGGCTGCGGCCTGCTCGGGCTCGGGCAGGCCCGCCTCGGTGCACATGCCCACCAGCCTGCGGGTCTGGTGAGCCTTGTGCTCCTCGATGACCTGCCGGGCCGGGTGGGAGCGGTCGGGCAGCTCGGCGAGGGAGTTGATGAACGGGCAGCCGCGGTGGGAGAGGCCGGGCAGCCCGTCGGCGATGAAGCGGGCGAGGGCCAGGATCTGCTCCTCGGGCCGGCCCGGATGCTCGGCCTCGGCACGGTCGAACGCGGCCTGGTAGTCGGCGGCGAGGATCCGCAGCCACTCCGCGACGAGCGCGTCCTTGGTCTCGAAGTGCCGGTAGATCGCCATCTTCGTCGTCTCGGCCTTCTCGGCGATGGCCTGGACGCCCACACGCCGGATCCCCTCGCTCTGGAAGAGCTCTTCCGCGGCGTCCAGGATCCGCTCCCGGGGCGGCAGCTTCGCCACCCTGCCCGGCCTGCTGACGGTCCCTGCCATGACACTGCTCCGTCTGTTGCGTGATGTCCGTGACGTCCCCGGGGTCGTACGGGCGGTCGCGGCCTCCCCGGCGCCTGCTACGGTACCAGTCCGTTCCATGTGATACCGATTGGTATCGTCAGAGACTCAGCGGTACCGTCTTGCCTCCCGGGAGTGACCATGAAAATTGCCGAATATGTACGCTTCGACGCCGTCGGGCTCGCCGAACTGGTGGCCGCGGGCGAGGTGACCCCCGCCGAACTCGAAACGGCCGCACGCGAGGCCGCACAGGCGGTCAACCCGCGGATCAACGCCGTCGTGGAGACCTGGCCGGCCGAGGACGCACCCGTCCCCGGCAGCACACCGCTGGCCGGAGTGCCCTTCCTGATCAAGGACATCGGCGTCTCCATGGCCGGACAGCGCATGGAACTGGGCAGCCGCCTCGCGGCCGGTCACATCGCCGCGGCCGACTCCGCACTCATGCGGCGCTTCCGCGACGCCGGCCTCGTGACGTTCGGCCGCACCACCGCACCGGAGATGGCCTACAGCATCACGACCGAGCCCGTGCTCCACGGCGCCACCCGCAACCCCTGGGACACCTCACGGAGCGCGGGCGGCTCCAGCGGGGGAGCGGGCGCGGCCGTCGCCGCCGGGGTGGTCCCCCTCGCACACGCCACCGACGCCGCCGGCTCGCTCCGCATCCCCGCCGCCTGCAACGGCCTCTTCGGACTGAAGCCGACCCGCGGCCGGGTCTCCATGGGCCCCGACGCCGACGAGGTCTTCAGCGGCCTGGCCGTCCAGGGCAGCGTGAGCCGCACGGTGCGCGACAGCGCCGCACTGCTCGACCGGATGCGCGGCCCCGAACCGGGCGACCCCTACTCGGCGCCGCAGCCGCCCCGCCCGTACCTGGACGAGGTCGCCCGGGACCCGGGCCCGTTGCGCATCGGCGTCCTGAGCCAGGCCTGGGGCGGACGCCGGACCAGTCCGCCGGTCGCCGACGCGCTGTCGCGCACCGTGGGCCTGCTGGAATCCCTGGGACACCGGGCGGAGGAGACGACGGCCGGACCCGGGGTGCACTGGGAGGAGTTCGTCCTGGCCACCGCGCGGCTGTTCACGGCGAACCTCGCGGCCTCCGTCGACGAACTGGCCGCCGCCACCGGCCGGCCCGTCGACGCCTCGACGCTCGAACCGGAGACCCTCGCCGGCTACCACTCCGGGCAGCGCGTCACCGCCACCGAGTTCGTCGCCGCCCTCGCCCTCCGCAACCGCGTCGCCCGGAGCCTGGCACGGCACTTCGAGGAGTACGACGTACTGCTCACCCCGACCCTGCCGGAACTCCCCATGCCCCTGGGCGCCTACGGAGAGGAGAGCCGGGGCCTGGACGGCCTCGCCCGGATCGCCCACCTCAACGACCGCTCGCCGTTCACCCTGGCGTTCAACGTGGCGGGCACACCCGCCATGACCGTCCCCGTGACGGCCGACAGCGCGACGGGCCTCCCGACCGGCATGCAGTTCGCCGTCGCCCACGCCCGCGAAGACCTCCTCTTCCGCCTGGCCGGCCAACTCGAACGCACACACCCCTGGTCGTCCCGCACCCCGACGATCTGGGCAGGCACCGTTTCGCAGGACCACTGACGCCCCCAACCCCGCCCACGGAGCGGAGAGTTCGCGGCTGAGCCCTGATCCCTGGGCGCTGTGCTGTGAGTTCTGAGCCCTGTTCCGTGCACCCGGAGCCGACTTGAGCTGCGGGTATGCGGCAGCTCGGTAGGTGCGTGGCGGAGAAGGCGACCCGCGTATCCTCGGTACCGTGCCGCGTCGCCCGCAGAAGCCCCGCCAACTGGTGGCGGACGGACGCGTCTACCTCTGGACGCTCCGCCACCGGCACCGGACGCCGGAACCCGGGCGTTACATGAACTGCCGCGTGACCCTCACGCTTTACCCGCAGCCGGCCGGGACCGGGGGCCCGCTGTGCATCGTCTTCGCCGAAGGCCCTGGCCGTTGTCTCCCGTGCGGGGCCGGGGCGGGGTCAGGGGATGTGGGGCAGGTCCGAGACGGCCGCCTGAACCTGCACGAGCCAGGTGCGGTGCGAGCACTGCTGGACGCGGCTTCGGCAGCCGGATGGCGGCCGGGGGGTCGGCGGTCGGAGGTGGACGGGTGGCCTCTGCTGAAGGTCGTCGCTGCCGCGCGGGCCGGAACCGTCCACCCGTCCGGCCCTTAGTCTCCGTGCTGCGCGGGGCCCTCGTCGACTGGTGCGGCCCCCCGGGCGGGCGCATGGGAACCGGACCTCCCAGTGGGAGCGGATTCCCAAGTGACGCTCTGCCGGGGCGGATTCGAACTCGGGGCCCGGGGTGGGAGCGGTGTTCCCATGGTGCTGTCTCGTACGGGTGATGGGCTCCGCGCGGCCTTCGCGGCCGTCTACTGTACGGAGACGCCGCACCGGCTCCGGCCGTATCCGAGGAGGAACCCGTGTTATCGCCCTGCGATCCCCAGTACGCGCCCGCCGGTGATGTGGGCGCGGCGCTGATGATGATCGACTCCCGGCTCAGGAGCATTCACGAAGGCAGGACCGAGGCCGATCCCGAACAGCAGGAACTGATCGAGCAGTTCGCTGCCTCGTTGGACTCCGAGGGCGCCAACGACGTGCTGGACGGTGCCTGCACGCTCATCTACATGTTCATGACCTGGCTGCGGAAGGCGCACGAGGACCACGACAAGGACGTCGTCGCCTACGTGGTGCCCAGCCTCGTGGCCACGATGCGCATGATGCCCAAGAGCGTCCCGCCGGAGACGATCCCCACCATGACCGGGCTGGTCGTCGCCGCGGGCACCGGGATGAGCCCCAGCCTGTGGCGCAAGCAGTACGGCTACTGGACCAAGGAGGAAATGACCCCGCTGGAGGTCACCGCCTTCCTCCTCGCCGAGCACATCAACCGCGTCACCGACGACCCCGACTTCGCCACGCGCATGATCAGCGAGGCCCTGGTCAGCGCGGACGAGGAAGCGGACGAGGACTGACCGGTACGGCACTCCGGTCCGAAAGCCGACAGCGCGACAGCGGCCCGACGGCGGGTCGGACAGGGGCTCAGTCGGCGGTGCGCCGGTGCGCCCGGTCGGCGAGATGGCCGCGGAGCAGCGGTGCGGTGGCGAGGACGAGGAGCGCGAAGGCCGTCAGGCGTTGCAGGCCGGGCTGGGCGAGGAAGCCGGTGTGCTGAACGCCGTACGCCGCATACCCGTTGGCGGCCAGGTCGGTCACCATGATGCCGCAGGCCAGATCGACCCCTCGCCGCTTCCCGCCGATCAGGAGCAGCGCGGCGAGCGGGTCGAGCACGGCGAGTGAAGACCAGTAGAGGTTGAGCCAGTCCGGCGCCCAGGGGTACGGGTGCAGGCCGTGCCGCAGGAGATCGGTGATGTGCGCGACGCTGCCGACGAGCAGCAGGCCCGCCGCGACGAGGCAGGCCACCATCACGACCCGGAGCGGGGCCCGGCGCATCCATCCGACCACGCGCCGGATCCTCTCAGGCCGCCCGCGGGAGCCTGCCGGAGCGGTCGCTTTCACGGCGAAGTCATGGCGGGCTTTCACGGCGAAGTCATGGCGGGGGAGGGGCCGTCCTTGCCGTGTGCCGGGGTGTTCGGCCTCCGCGTCGCCGGGCCGGGGCCGTCGCAGGGCCCGGAATCCCTGGGAGGGAGCGAAGTCGGGCTCCGCCGGCCGCGGCCCGGGGCGCACCGCCGGGGCCCGTCCCCGCGCGCGGTGGCGCGGGGACGGGCCCGGTTTCGTACGGTCAGCGGTCGCGCTCACGGTGTGCGCGCCGCCTCATGGAACCCCGTCGCACGGCCTGCTCGCGCCCAGCTCCGGGGCGGGCGTGGGTCACACCCGGACGTAGAGGTCGTACAGACCGCCGGCGTTGCGTACGCATTTGGCGTCGCCGGCGTAGGAGTCCCGCAGCTCGTAGCACGCCGACTGGGAGTACTCGCCCATGTATTCCCAGCCGGTGATGCCGGCGGGGGGAGCAGTGGTGGCACCGGTCGTGGCGGCGGAGGCTCCCACCGCGGCCATCATGACGATCGCCGCGCTGCCGGCGAGTGTGGTGATCACACGCTGTGCTGTGGTGCGCATGGTCCGTCTCCCTTCTCGGGGCGCCAGGAGGGGCCCTGGCTGCCGGCCAGCATCGGGGAGCGACGTACGGCGCTGCCAGCAATTCCCCTGTCCCGGACAGCCGTTGACCTGTCCTGCCTGGTGGGCGCCCGGACCGCGGGCTGTCCCGGACAGCCGGGGGAGTGGCCATGGCCCGGGGCGCCTCGTGCTCGGTCGCCCTTCCCCGCCGGGTGCACCGGCGCCGCGGGACGTCCGGGGGTCATTGCGTTGCTCCGTCCGAAGCCCGGTGCCGTGGACGGTCCGCTTCTACGGCCATACCGACCGGTCGGGCAACGGACGGGCCCCGAACGCGCGTCGAGCGGGCCGGGTACCGAACAGGGAGCCCGGGTGTGTTCCGGGACGCCGTCCGTGTGCGCCCCCCGTGGCTGGAATTGTGTCCTCATGTCGCAAGACTGTTACGGGGAAACAGAGTTGAGGGCGACGGCGGGGGAGGGGGCGGGTCGAGCGGTACGGGAACCCCCGTGTGTGCGGCCGTTGTTGGGCGAGTGCTCCCTCGCTGTTCAGCGGTGGGATGCGGCGTGGAGCGGCGCAGCTTGTAACAGTGCGCCCCGGGACCGGTGGCAATGATCAAGCCCCTTGGTATGCCTGTGCGTTGGCCATAGCATCACGGGATTAGGGTGTGCGTGTCGGCCGTTGTCCCGAGTGTGCCGGTCGGCTCTCTGCGAACCTGGAGGTCAGAGCATGCGGTCCTACCGGCTGGACGACGGTCGTCGCGTCTGGTGCACCAGCCCCGCCGAAGCCGGGCAGCTGTGGCGGGAGATGACGGCCGGAGACGGCTATTACCGGCAGGCGGCGGAGCGGCTGCGCCCCGGCGACACGGTGCTGGACATCGGCGCCAACATCGGGCTGGCCTCGCTGGCCTTCGCCGGCGCCCAGCCCCAGGCACATATCACCGCCGTCGAGCCGGTCCCGGCCCTCTTCGACTGCCTGGAGCGGAACCTCACCGAGCAGGCGCCGAACGCGCGGGCCCTGCGCGTGGCCGTGGGCGCCGCTCCCGGCACGGCGAGCATGGTGTACTACCCCGGCGCACCGGCCAACTCCAGCCTCTACGCCGACCGTGAGGCCGATGACCGGCTGAGCCGTACGTTCCTGCGCAACAGCGGCATCGACGAGGAGTCCACCGAGGTGATCGTGGGCGATCTGCATGCCAACGGCGAGACGATCGAGGTCGAGGTGACGACCGTCTCGCGACTGCTGCGCAGCGGCGGGCTGACCGAGGTGGCGCTGCTGAAGATCGATGTCGAGCGGGCCGAGCGCGATGTGCTCGCGGGCATCGAGCAGGAGGACTGGCCGAAGATCGGCAGTGTCGTCGCCGAGGTGGACAACAGCGCGGGGGACGGCCTGGAGGCGTTCTGCAAGCAGCTGCACGCACAGGGCTTCACCACCCGCGTCCGGCAGGACGAGTCGCTGCGCGGCACGGACATCCACGAGGTGGACGCGGTGCGCGAGGCGTGACCCGCGCGACCGGCGTCCCCGGGACAACCGGCGTTCGCCGCACGGCCGGTGTTCCCCGCGCGGCGGGGGAGCCGGCCGTACCGACCCGGACGCGGTGCGCCCGTCGGATACCGTCCACACGTCCGAGGTCTTCGTCCGATCGGAACTCCCGGATACCGGGCGATGCCCGTGAGTGGAATATCCGGGCCCCGCGAACAAAGGCCCGTTGAGCCGGCGGACCGAAGCAGGAGCCGACCACGCTTTCGCCGTGGTCGGCTCTTTTCGTTGCACCGCGCCGTTGCCTCAAGCCGTCGTCCGATCCGATGCTTGATCTGTGCATGGCGCCATGGGGTCGCCCGGTCAGCTGTAGACGCTTCTGTTTCTCTCGCGGTTCCCGCCCACGGGAAATATAGAAGTTTTTCCAAGGGCGGCTGTGCAGGGCAACCGATGTCGCCTCCGGATGTGAAGTACCGGGTCGGAACCGGTGGTTGCCAGTGAATGGTGGCGGAATCCTGTGTGGCCTTTTCACTCTCCGCTACTTGAAGATCACTGGCAGCGAAATTGATTAAGCGGGTATGCGGAGTCTTGCCTCCGAGGCATGCCCTTATTCCTTCTTTGGCTCCGCTGGCCTGCGGTGAATCGGCCCGACGGGTGTCGACGGACCGACCGGAAGGTCAAATTCCGGTGCGTCGGGGCGACTTGGGGAGCGGTTTGCCTTTCATTTTTCTGCGATTCATTGCACGCCCAAGATCGTTCCCGTAGGATCACCGTTGTACTTGCCATGAGACGGGGGCCGCGTACGCGGTGCTGGGCAATGCGACTTCTCGAACTCCGCCGCGTACAGCGAAGAACGGGCGGGTTCGGACGGTTCTTGTTCCAGAGGGCATGATTGCGTCAGCCGCCAGAGCAGCGGCACAGCGCCAAGAAACGGCGCAGTAACGCACAGAAGCCCTACTGGATCCCGCTGCCCGGGTACCGCCGTAGCGCAGTGACCCCTGTCTGGTTGCCCGGGACTTTCCCTCGGGTGCTCCGGGGTTCTGGGATGGATACTTGATGACCGAATCGCGCAGCTCCACCGATATCTTCACGGACACCTTCACCGTCACGGCAGACAACCCTCTGCTGCGCGGTCACGTCGTATACGAGCGCAGCCTGCTGCCCGGTGTCGGCTATGTGGACCTGGTGCTCCAGGTGCTCACGCGCCACGGGCTGCGTGCGCCGGACGTCGAACTGCGGAACCTCACCATCCTGGCGCCCCTGGTCGCCGAGGAAGGGGACCAGGTCCTGGTCACGGTGGAGGGCGCCCCCGCGGCGGCGGGCGGCTGGCGGGTCGAGGTCCGCAGCCGGCGCCCGCAGGACACCGCGGACGTCGTGCACGCCCTCGCGACCGTGCAGCGCCGTGCCGAACCGCTCGCCGACGACCGCCTGTCGCTGCCGGTCACCGGCGCGACCGAGACCATCCCGCTCGACCGGATCTACGCCTGGTGCGTCGAGCACGACCTGGTCCACTCCGGCCTGATGAAGGTCGAGGGCCGGGTGCACCGGCGCCCCGGGGACTGGGTCGCCGAGCTGGAACTCCCCACGGCCAACCACGACTCGGCCGACGCCTTCCTCTTCCACCCCGCGCTGTTCGAGTCGGGGCTGCTCGGCGGCGGCGTCGCCACCGGTCTGCTGCACGAGGGCGGCGACGACGGCCCGGGCATGTATCTGCCGCTGGCCTTCGAGTCGTTCCGCGCCGCGGCGTCCCTGGGCTCCCGCTGTTACGTCAGGGTCCCCGTCGACTCCGTGCACCGGGACGACGAACTCATCCGGATGCGGGTCGAGTTCTACGACCGGTCGGGTGCCCGCGTCGCCGAGATCGGCCGGTTCGTCGCCAAGCGGGTCCCGGCCGCGACCGCGCTCGACGTGCGGGAATCCCCCTCCGCGCCCGGCGCGGCGCACACCCCGGACGGCTCCGGCACCCCGGCGGCCGCGCCACGGGCCGCCGCCGGTTCCGCTGCCGCCCCCGCCGAGGTGGAGGACATCGTGCGGGAGCTGGTCGCCGCACGCCTGGGGCGGCCCGCCGCCGAGGTCGACGTCCGCGGCGGCTACTACGAACTCGGTCTCGCCTCCGTCGACCTGATGACCCTGGTGTCCGCGCTGGAGGACCGGCTGTCCTGCCAGCTGTCGCCGACCGTCGTCTTCGAGTACAAGACGATCGCCGAACTCGCGGCCCACCTCGCGGAGAACCATGTGGCGGCCGACGCGGTGGCCGGCCAGGCGCCGGACCCGGCCGCACCCTCCACCGGCGCGGCGGCGGGCTCCGCCGGAGGCGACGCGGCCCCCGGCGATCTGCCCGTCCACATCGAGACGGTCACCGCGGAGGTCGCGGCGCTGCTCGCCGTGGCGCCCGAGGACGTGGAGGACGACGCCGATCTGGAAGAGTTCGGACTCGGCTGGACCGAACTGGCCAAGCTGGCCGACCGGTTGAACGAGCACTACGGGCCGGGCCTCGTGCCCGACCTCTTCCGGGAGCACCGGACCGTGCGCGCCGTCGCCGTGCACCTGGCCGGCACCGGCGCGGGTACGGGCGCCGGGACGGCGTCCGCCGCGCACCTCCACCCGCTGCTGCACCGGCGCGTACCGGAAGCGGGGCAGGGCGAGGAGGCCGTCGTCCACGAGTCGCGGTTCACCGGAGACGAACCGTTCCTGGCGGACCACCGGGTGCGCGGCGGCCGGGTGCTGCCGGCGGCGGCCCAGCTGGAGATGGCACGCGCCGCGGTGGCACAGGCCGCGGCCGCTGCGGGAGAGGCACCGGGTCGGGCCGGGGCAGCCGATGAACTCGCCGGACGGGTACGGCTGGACGATGTCGTCTGGCTGCGGCCCGCCGTCTGCGACGAGACCGGTCTGCGGGTGCGCGTGGAGGTACGGCCGCGGGCCGCCGGCGGCTACACGTACACCGTGCTCAGCGTGGCCGGCGGCGAGGACACGCTGTGCAGCCAGGGCCGCGCGGGGCTGACGCGGCCCGAGGAGACCGCACGGGAACTGCCGTCCCTGGCCGAACTGCGGGCCGCGTGCGGCGCATCCGTCCACTCCGCCGCACACCTCTACGAGCTGTACACCCGGGCGGGCCTGGAGTACGGGCCCGCGCACCGCTCCCTCGTGGAGCTGGGCACCGGCACGGACGACGAGGGACGGCCCCAGGTGCTCGCGGAGCTGCGGCTGCCGGCCGAGGCACAGCCCGTGGGCCCCTACCGGATGCACCCCAGCACCCTCGACGGCGCGCTCCAGGCCACCATCGGGCTGTGGCTGGCCTCCCAGGCCCAGAACGCCCAGAACGCCCAGAACGCCGAGAACGCCGGGAACACCGGGGAGACCGGGAACGCCGAACCGGTGGGCGCCTCCCTGCCGTTCGCCGTGGGGCACGTGCTCTCGCCGGCCGTCGTGCCCGAGCGTGCCTACGCCTGGATCCGCCACCAGCGGGGCGGCGGAGCCCGCTCGGCCGGGCGCCTGGACGTCACCGTGCTGGACGAGGAGGGCCGGGTGTGCGCGGACCTGAGCGGCCTGAGCACCCGTGCCCTGGACCCCGGGCGCGGCAGCCCGGAGGCGCCGGCCACCACGTCCCGGAGCGCCACCGGCACCGCCGGCTCCGTGCGCGCCGGCACGCGTGAGCGGACCCCGGGGGAGAGCCGGACGCCGGGCCGTACGGACATCGCCATCGTCGGCGTCAGCGGCCGTTACCCGGAGGCCGCCGATCTCGACGAGTTCTGGCACAACCTGCGCTCCGGCCGCGACTGCACCCGGCAGGTCCCCGCCGAACGCTGGAACGGCAGCACGCCCCCGGACACCTGGCGAGGCGGCTTCCTCGACGGCATCGACCTGTTCGACCCGCTGTTCTTCCAGATATCCCTGCTGGAGGCCGAGTACCTCGACCCGCAGGAGCGGCTGTTCCTACAGACCGCCCACCACGCGCTGGAGGACGCCGGATACACCGGCGAAGGGCTCGGCAGGTCGGGCGACGTCGGCGTCTTCGTCGGCGTGATGTACCAGGAGTACCAGCTCTACGGCGCCCAGGCGCAGGAGCGCGGCGAGCCGGTGGCGCTCTCCGGCAGCGCCTCGACGATCGCCAACCGCGTCTCGTACTTCTACGACTTCCACGGGCCGAGCCTGGCCGTGGACACCATGTGCTCCTCCTCGCTGACGGCGATCCATCTGGCCTGCGAGGCCATCAACTCCGGCCGGTGCGAGGCGGCTCTCGCGGGCGGGGTCAACCTCACCCCGCACCCGAACAAGTACCTGATGCTCGGCCAGCGCCGGTTCCTCTCCAGCGACGGGCACTGCCGCAGCTTCGGCGAGGGCGGCGACGGCTACGTGCCCGGCGAAGGCGTCGGTGCCGTGCTGCTCAAGCCGCTGGAGAAGGCCGTCGCCGACGGCGACCACATCCACGGCGTGATCAAGGGCAGCGCGCTCAACCACGGCGGGCGCAGCCCGGGTTACTCGGTGCCCGACCCGGTGGCGCAGGGCGAGGTCATCGCGGCGGCGCTGTCCGCCGCCGGGGTCGACCCGCGCGCGCTCAGCTATCTGGAGGCGCACGGCACCGGGACCGCGCTGGGCGATCCCATCGAGATCGAGGGACTGCTCAAGGCGTTCCGCGCGGGCGGCTCCCCGCAGGAGTGCGCGATCGGCTCGGTGAAGTCGAACATCGGCCACGGCGAGAGCGCCGCCGGGATCGCGGGCCTCACCAAGGTGCTCCTCCAGATGCGCCACGGCGAACTCGTGCCGAGCCTGCACTCGGCCACGCTCAACCCGCACATCGACCTCGACCGCACACCGCTGCGTGTGCAGCAGGACCTTCAGCCGTGGCAGCGGCCGGTGCTGCGGGCCGGGAACGCCGAGAACGCAGGGGACGCCGGAAGCACGGAGCGCACGGCGCCCCGCCTCGCCGGGGTGTCCAGCTTCGGCGCCGGCGGCGCCAACGCCCACCTCGTCATCGAGGAGTTCGTCCCCGAGTCCGTCCCCGGGGCTGCCGCCGGCTCCGCCTCCCCGCGCCGCTCCGGGTCCCGTCCGGCCGATGTCCTGCCGGGCGGTACCGGGCCCGCGCTGCTCGTCCTCTCGGCCCGCAGCGAGGAACAACTCGCCGAACAGGCACAGCGGCTGGCCGCCCGGCTGGCCCGGCTCACCGACGACGACCTGCCGTCCGTCGCCTGGACGCTCCAGACCGGGCGGATGGCCCTGGAGGAGCGGCTGGCCCTCGCCGTCACCTCGCTCGCCGAGGCCAGGGCCCGGCTGGAGGCGTTCGCCTCGGACCCGGGGCGCCCGGGGCAGTGGGTGCGCGGCACCGTACGCGTCCCGGCACAGCGGGGCGCCGCCGGGGAACCGGAGGGGGCCCTGCGCGAGTGGGCGCGGGGCGGCCCGCCCGACCGGCTGCTCGCCCTGTGGGCCGAGGGCGCCGAGGTGCCGTGGGAGTCGGCCTACCCGGACGGCGCCCCCGTGCGCCGCATCAGCCTGCCCGGCTACCCCTTCGCCCGCGAGCGCTGCTGGCTCGACCTGGCGACCGGCGGCGTCCCCGCGGCGGAGACCGCAGCCGCGTCCCCGCGGCCGGCACGGAGCGGCGAGCAGGACACGGCGACGATGCTGCTGCGCCCGGTGTGGGAGCAGCGCGAGGCCGCACCCGCCGGACAGCAGCCGTACGCCGAGCACCATGTGCTGGTCGTCGGCCGGCTCACCGCGGGGGAGCGGGACGAACTGCGGGCCGCGCTGCCCGCCCCCGCCGTCTGCCGGTTCGTCCAGCTCCCGGACGGCTCACCCGACCGCTGGTTCCCCGAGGCGGCCCGGGAACTGCTCGCCCTGGCCCGCGGCATCCTCGAACAGGGCCCGCGGCGGCCGGTCCTCCTCCAGGTGGTGCTCGCCGGCGCCGCCGAGGCGGGCGCACCGGACCGTCTCGCCTGCGCCGCCGGACTGGCGGGCCTGCTGCGGACGGCGGGCCTGGAGAACCCGGCGCTGCACGGCCAGTACATCGAGTGCCTCGACGGCGCTTCCCCCGCCGGTCTCGCCGCCCGCCTGACGACGGAAGCGGCCGCCGCCGCTCCCGAGCCGGAGGTCCGCTACCGCGACGGCGCCCGGTACGCCCCGGCGCTGGAGGAGATCACCACGCCCCGGCCCGCGCCGGCACCGTGGCGCGAGAACGGCGTCTACCTGCTGACCGGCGGAGCCGGCGGCCTCGGCCTCGTCACGGCGCGGTCCATCGCCGCCTCCGTCGACCACGCCACCGTCGTCCTCGTCGGACGCTCGCCCCTGGACGACGAGCGGCGGTCCGCGCTCTCGGAGCTGCGCGAGGCCGGACTGACCGTCGACTACCGGAGCGCCGACGTGGCCGACCGCGAGTCGCTCGCCGGCGTACTGGCCCATGTGGCCCGCGCGCACGGCCCGTTGACGGGCATCGTGCACGCCGCCGGGGTCGTCCACGACGGCTTCATCCTCCGCAAGACCCCCGAGGAACTGGCCCGGGTGCTCGCCCCCAAGGTCGCGGGGCTCGTCCACCTCGACGAGCTGACCCGGGACGAGCCGCTGGAGACCTTCCTGTGCTACTCGTCCGCCAGCGGCGCCTTCGGCAACCCGGGCCAGGCCGACTACGCCGCGGCCAACGCGTTCATGGACGCCTACGCCGAGCACCGCGACCGGCTCGCCGCCGAGGGCCTGCGCAGCGGCCGGACCGTCTCCGTCAACTGGCCGCTGTGGGAGGAAGGCGGCATGGGCGCCGGGGGCGAGGCGGAGGAGCAGCTCCGCGGCCTCGGCATGGCTCCGCTCGCCACCGACCGCGGACTGGAGGCGCTGCGCTGCGCACTGGCGCCCGAGGACAACGGCCTCGGCAACGGCCGTCTGATCGTCCTCTCCGGACGGCGCGACGCCCTGCGGGAGCTGACCGCGGGCGGGACACGGCCCACCGGGGACGGGACCACGGCGCAGGCGCAGCCGGCGGACGGCGCGGGCGCGGAGCCCGCCGCGGCGGACGGGGAGCGCGCGCTCGCCGACCGTGCCGTGAGCCGGCTGCGGCGCCGGCTGGCGAGCGTGCTGAAGATCGCCCCCGAGCGGCTGGACCCGGACGTGGCGCTGGAGCGCTACGGCATGGACTCCGTCATCGCGGTGAGCGTCGTCTCCCAGCTCGAAGAGGACTTCGGCGAGCTGTCCCGCACGCTCCTCTTCGAGGCGCCGACCCTGCGCGAACTGGCCGAGTACTTCGCGACGGAGCACACCTCGGCCCTGCGCGCCCTGGTCGGCGCGCCCGAGCCGGCCGCCGCGCCCGCCGCGCCCCCGGTGCCGGCCGCGCCCGCGCGGCCCGCCGCCCGGGCGCCCGAACCCGCCGGGCGCGGGACCGGGGCCCGACGCCCCGGCGCGGGCGAGGAGATCGCGATCATCGGCCTCAGCGGACGCTACCCGCACGCGGAGGACCTGGACGCCTTCTGGGCCAACGTCCGCGACGGCAGGGACTGCGTCACGCACATCCCCGCCGACCGCTGGGAACGTCTCTACGGCACCGACCCCGAAGCCGCCGGAGCCGAGCGGATGTGGGGCGCGTTCCTGGACGGCATCGACCGCTTCGACCCGCTGCTGTTCGGCATCTCCCCGCGCGAGGCCGCGGCCATGGACCCGCAGCAGCGGCTGTTCCTGGAGACCGTGTGGCAGCTGCTCGAAGGCAGCGGCGTCACCCAGGAAGCCGTCGAGCAGCGCTACGGGCGCCGCGTCGGCGTGTACGTGGGAGCGGCCTACCAGATGTACCGGGCCGACGGCGCCGACCCCGGCCTCGCGGCGCTCACCTCGGCCGCCTCCTACAACCTCATCGCCAACCGGGTCTCCTACTTCTTCGGCCTCGAAGGCCCCAGCCTGGCCGTGGACAGCATGTGCACCTCCTCGACCATGGCCGTGCACCTGGCCTGCGCCGACCTGCTCAGGGGCGAGGCCGAACTGGCCATCGCCGGAGGCGTCAATCTGACGGTCACCCCGGACAAGTTCCGGGCGCTGTCCGAGATGGAACTGCTCGGCAGCCACCCGGGCAGCCGCAGCTTCCGCGCCGGGGACGGCTACCTGCCGGCGGAAGCCGTCGGAGCCGTGCTGCTCAAGCCGCTGGACGCCGCCCTGCGGGACGGCGACACCGTGCACGCCGTCATCACCGGCACCGCCTCCGCGCACGGCGGCCGGGCCACCGGCTTCATGACGCCGAGCCACCGGACCCAGGTGAACGTCATGCGGCGGGCCCTGGAGCGGGCGGGCGCCGAACCCGGCTCCGTCAGCTACGTCGAGGCCGCCGCCAACGGGGCGCCGCTCGCCGACGAGGTCGAGGTGTCCGCCCTGCGGGAGGTCTTCCGCGAGGCGGACGGGCCGGTGGCCGTGGGGACGGTCAAGTCCGGCCTCGGCCACCCCGAGGCGGCCTCCGGCATCGCCCAGCTCACCAAGGTCGTCCTCCAGATGCGGCACCGGCAGCTGCCGCCGCTCGTGGCCGCCGGAACACCCAACCCGAACGTGGACCTCGACGGCACCCCGCTGCGGCTCTGCGAGGAGCCGGCGCCCTGGCCGGCCGGCGAGGACGATCCCACGGCGCCCCGCCGGGCGCTCGTCAACTCGGTGGCCGCCGGGGGCAGTCACGTCAGCCTCGTCGTCCAGGCGCCGCCGGCCGAGGCCACGGCGCCGGTCACGCGGGGGACGGGCCCCCAGCTGGTGCTGCTGTCCGCGCACACGCCCGAGCGGCTGCGCACGGCGGCGCACCGGCTGCACGACGCGCTGGACGGCGAGCCGGACGGCGACGCCGGGATCGACCTGGCGGACCTCGCGTACACCTCGCAGCTCGGCCGCGAGGCGTTCCCCGAGCGCCTCGCCGTACAGGCCCGCACCGTCACCGAGTTGCGGAACGCCCTGGCGCACCACCTGGCGGACGGCACGGACACGGCCGACCCGGGCGTGCCGGTCCACCGCGGCAACGCCGAGAAGGGCGCGGGCGTGCTCGCCACGCTCCTCACCGGAGCACGGGGCGAGGCGTTCCTGTCCGGCCTCGTCGAGGACGGCGATCTGGAACAGCTCGGCGAGCTGTGGGTGCGCGGCGTCACCGTGCCGTGGCGCGGACTGCACCGCGGGCCGCGCCGGCTGCTGCCGGTACCGGCGACCGTGTTCGCCGAGGGCAGCCACTGGCTCGGCCGCGTCGCCCCGCCGGCGGCAGGACCACCCGGCGCCGCACAGCGGCAGGACCCCGCCGCGCCCCCCGGCGACGGAACGCTCGACGCCGAGCAGACCGTGGCCGCCGCCTGGGCCGAACTCCTGGGCGTCGACGCGGCCGAACTCGGCGCCACGAGCAACTTCTTCTCGCTGGGCGGGAATTCGCTGCTCGCCACCCGCCTCGGCAATCTGCTGCGGCAGTGGACCGGCGCGGAACTGCCCGTGCAGGCCGTCTTCGAGGCGCCGCGCCTCGACCAGCTGGCCGCCGAGGTGGAGCGCCGCAGGCCGGCCGGCGCCCGGCAGCCGGACGGGGCGGACGGGGGAGACCTCGACGTCGGCCTGGTCCTCGAAAGCATCGACCTCGTCGAGCACATGAGCGACGAGGAATTGCAGTCCCTGACCCACGAGAGCTAGCGCACAGGGGGAACCAGTGAGCGTCACCCGCCAGGATCTGATCGACAGGATCCGGTCACTCCCCGCCGACCGGCAGCGTGCGCTGATCGCGCTCCTCGGCAAACAGGGCGTCGATGTCTCCGGCCTCGACCCCGCCGGCACCGCCGGCACCGCCGGTCCCGGCTCCACCGCCGGGACCGCCGGGACCGCCGGCGCCGCCCGCACCGTGCCGCGCGTGCCCCGCTCGGCCGACGACCCCGTCCGGCTGTCGTTCACCCAGCAGCGCCTGTGGTTCCTGGCGCAGCTGGAACAGAGCGGCTCGCACTACAACATCCCGATGGGCATGCGGCTCACCGGCCCCCTGGACCGCCCGGCGCTGCTGCGGGCCCTCCACGAGGTCGTCCGCCGGCACGAGGTGCTGCGCACCCGCTTCGTCGACCACGACGGCGTGCCCTACCAGCACATCGAGGACGGCGCGGACTTCGAGATCCGCGAGGAGGAGCTGGCCGGCCCCGGCGAACTGCCCGGCATCTGCGCCCAGGAGACCACCGCACCGTTCGACCTGGAGCAGGGCCCGCTCATCCGGGCGCGGCTGCTGCGGCAGTCCGAGCAGGAACACATCCTGCTGGTGACGATGCACCACAGCGTCTCCGACGGCTGGTCGGTCGGCGTCTTCGTCCGCGACACGACCGCGCTGTACGAGGCGTTCAGCGCGGGCCGCCCCGACCCGCTGGAGCCGCTGCCCGTCCAGTACGCCGACTACGCGCACTGGCAGCGCACCTGGCTCGACGGCGAGGTCCGCTCCCGGCAACTGGGCTACTGGACCGAGCAGCTCGCCGGCGTCGACCCCACCCTCTCCCTGCCCGCCGACCGGGACCGCCCCGCCACCAAGACGTACAACGGCGACCGCGAGACGTTCCACTGCCCGGCGGAACAGCTGGACGCACTGCGGAAGACCGCCGCCCGGCACGGCGCCACCCTCTACATGACGCTGCTCGCGGCCTACACCGCGCTGCTGCACGGCTACACCCGCCGCACCGACGTGGCCGTCGGCACCGTCGTCGCGGGCCGCGGACTGCCCGAGGTCGAGCAGCTCATCGGCTTCTTCGCCAACACCCTCGTGATGCGCGCCGACCTGGAAGGCGACCCGTCGTTCACCGAGCTGCTGGCCCGGGTCAAGAAGACCGCGCTGGACGCCTACGCACACCAGGACGTCCCCTTCGAGGCCGTGGTGGACTCCCTCCACCTGGACCGCAACCTCAGCCACTCGCCCGTCTTCCAGACGATGTTCGTGCTCCAGGAAGCCCTCACCGAGCGCGAGTTCCAGGTGGGCGACCTGTCCGTCACCCCCGTCGAATTCGACGTCGACCAGACCGAGTTCGACCTCACGCTCGACCTGCGCGAGACACCCGACGGGCTGGCCGGGACCGTCGAGTACAACACCGACCTGTACGAGCGCGACACCGTCCGCCGCTTCATCCGGCACTACACCGCGCTGCTCTCCGCCGTCACGGCCGACCCCACGGCACCCCTGTCCCGGCTCGGCATGCTCGACGACGAGGAACGCCACCAGGTCCTGCACACCTGGAACGACACCGCCCGCCCCTTCTCCGACCACAGCTGCCTGCACGAACTGTTCGAGGAGCGGGCGGCACGCCACCCCGGCCGCACCGCCCTGGTGGACGCCGAGGGCTCCTGGACCTACGCCGAACTGAACGCCTGGGCCAACGGCATCGCCCACGGGCTGCGCCGGCACGGCGTCGGCCCCGACGCACCGGTCGGTCTGTGCCTGGAGCGCTCCGCCGAGATGGTCGCCGGCATCCTCGGCGTCCTCAAGGCCGGCGGCGCCTACATGCCGATCGAGCCCTCCTACCCGGGCAGCCGCATCGCCGAGATGGTCGACGGCTCCGGCACCGAGGTCGTGCTCACCCAGCCGCACCTGGACAGCGGGGACCTGGCCGGCGCCGCGCACGTGCTCACCCTGCACCGCGACGGCACCCTGCGCGACCCGGCCGGAGAGGACGTCACCGGGCAGCACACCGACGACCTGCCCGCCGCCGAGACCGGTCTGACACCCGGGCACCTGGCGTACGTCATGCACACCTCCGGGTCCACGGGCCGCCCCAAGGGCGTCATGATCGAGCACCGGGCCGCCGTCAACCGCATCGAGTGGATGCAGAACGAGTACGGCCTCACCGAGGACGACGTCGTCCTCCAGAAGACGCCGTTCAGCTTCGACGTGTCGGTGTGGGAGTTCTTCTGGCCGCTGCTCGCCGGCGCACGGCTGGCCGTCCTGGAGCCGGAGGCCCACCGGGACCCGGCGCGCCTGCTCGACGCCGTCGAGCGGTTCGGCGTCACCACGCTGCACTTCGTGCCCTCCATGCTGCGCCAGATCGTGGCCGAACCCGGCTGGCCGTCCTGCACCTCCGTCCGGCACGTGTTCAGCAGCGGCGAGGCCCTGCCGCCCAGCGTGTGCGCCGACCACGCCGCACGCCACACCGCGCCCCTGCACAACCTCTACGGGCCCACCGAGGCCGCCGTCGACGTCAGCCACTGGACCTGCCCCGACGGCCCGCCGCCGCGCACCGTGCCGATCGGCCGGCCCATCCAGAACATCCGGCTCTACGTCCTCAACGACGCCCGCCGGCCGCAGGGCGTCGGCTGCGCCGGCGAGCTGTACATCGCCGGCGCCGGACTGGCCAGGGGCTACCTCCACCAGCCGGAGCTGACCCGGGAGAGGTTCGTACCCGACCCGTTCTCCGACGAGCCCGGCGCCCGGATGTACCGCACCGGCGACCTGGCACGCTGGCTGCCCGACGGCACCCTGGAATACCTCGGCCGCGCCGACGACCAGGTCAAGCTGCGCGGCTTCCGCATCGAACCCGGCGAGATCGAGCGGCGGCTGGCCGAACACCCCGCGGTGCGCGACTGCGCCGTACTCCTGCGCGAGGACCAGCCAGGCACCTCCCGCCTGGTCGCCTACACCGTCCTGCGCGACGACCGGCAACCGGGCGAAGCCCGCGCCGAGTTGGCCCGGCACTGCGCCGCGACCCTGCCCGACTTCATGGTGCCCAGCGCCTTCGTCACGCTGGACGGCCTGCCCGTCACCGCCAACGGCAAGCTCGACCGCAAGGCGCTGCCCGCGCCCGGCATCGAATCCTTCGCCCGGCAGGACTACGTCGCACCGAGCACCCCGACCGAACAGCTCCTCGCCGCGCTCTGGGCCGAACTGCTCGGCTTCGAAGCCGAACGCGTCGGCGCCGCCGACAACTTCTTCGCGCTCGGCGGACACTCCCTGCTCATCACCGTGCTCGTGGCGCGGCTGCGCGGACACGGCCTGCCCGCCACCGTGCGCGCCGTCTTCGGCGCGCAGACCCTCGCCGACCTGGCGGCCGAACTCGACGCCGCAGAGAGCGGCACGGGCTACGACGTCCCCGAGAACCTGATCCCCCTCGGCTGCGCCCGCATCACCCCGGACATGCTGCCCCTCGTCGACCTCAGCCAGGAGCAGACCGACGCGATCGTGGCCACCGTGCCCGGCGGCGCACCCAACGTCCAGGACATCTACCCGCTGGCCTCCGCGCAGGAAGGCATCCTCTTCCACCACCTGCTCGACCCGGCCAACGACCCGTTCCTGGTGTCCATCCTGATGGCCGCCGACGACGAGGACACCGCCGCCCGGTTCGCGCACGCCGTCCAGGCCCTCATCGACCGGCACGACGTGCTGCGCACCGCCGTGCTCACCACCGGCCTGCCCGAACCCGTACAGGTCGTCCACCGCACCGCACGCCTCACCGTCGAACGCACCCGGCTCGACCCCGGCGAGGACGCCGAACGCCAGGCCCGCGCCCTGCTGGAACGGCTCGACGGCATGGCCGTCGACCGGGCGCCGCTGCTGCGCCTCGTCATCGCCGAGGACCCCGGCTCCGAGCGCCGCTACCTGCTGCTGACCGCCCACCACCTCATCGAGGACGCCACCTCGCTGCGGCTGACCCTGGAGGAGCTGGCCGCCCAGCTGACGGGCCGCGCCGAACTGCTCGCCGCACCCGCGCCCTACCGCGACTTCGTCGCCCACACCCAGCACCAGCTCGCCTCCGACGACGCCGAGAGCTACTTCCGCGCCGTCCTCGGCGACGTCACCGAGCCGACGACACCGTTCGGGCTGACCAACGTGCGCGGCGACGCCCACCGCTACCCGCAGCTGCGCCGGCCCCTGCCCGCCGAGCTGACCCGGGAGATCCGCGCCCAGTCGCAGCGGCTGCGCATCAGCCCCGCCTGCCTCTTCCACGCCGCCTGGGCGTGCGTCGCCGCCGCCACCAGCGGACGCGACGACGTCACGTTCGGCACCGTCATGTCCGGCCGCCTCCAGGGCGTGCCCGGCGTGGAGCGCATGCTCGGCAACTTCGTCAACACCCTGCCCCTGCACGTGGCGTTGACCGGCCGCAGCGTCCAGGACCTCGTCGCCGACGTCGACTCCGGGCTCCAGGAACTGATCGCCAGGGAGCAGAGCCCGCTGAGCCTCGCGCAGCGCGGCAGCGGCATGGACAGCGACACCCCGCTGTTCAGCTCCGTCATCAACTTCCGGCACTTCGAGCGCGGCGGCGCCACCGCGCCCCGCATCGAGGACCACGGGCTGCGCTGGCTCGGCGAGGCCGACGCCATCAACTACCCGCTGACGGTCTCCCTCGACGACTTCGGACACGAGCTGTCCCTGCACGTCATCGTCGAGGACGCCGTCCCCTGCGAGACGGTCGCCGGGCACGTCGAGACCGCGCTGGCCGGCATCGTCCGGGCCCTGGCCGAGGACGACGGCGCCACCACCGGCGCCCTCGACGTCGGCATCCTGCCCGAGGACGAACGCCGCCACCTGCTCCAGGAGTCCAACGCCCTCCCGCCGGGCCTGAGCACACCCGACCTGTGCCTGCACGAGTGGTTCGAGGACATGGCCGCCCGGATGCCCGACGCCGAGGCCGTGGAGTACGCCGGCACGACACTGACGTACGGCGAACTCGACGCCCGCGCCAACCGGCTGGCCCGGCATCTGCGCGAGCTGGGCGTCGGCCCGGACGTGCTGGTGGCCGTGTGCCTCCCGCGCAGCGAACAGATCGCCGTCGGCGTCCTCGCGGCCTTGAAGGCGGGCGGCGCCTATGTGCCGCTCGACCCGGCCCTGCCCACCGAACGGCTGGAGTTCGTGCTGCGGGACAGTGCCCCGCACGCACTGCTCGTCGACGGCGCCCTCCCCGACGGCCTGACCGCCCCCGACCTGCCCGTGATCGACGTGCGGGACGACACCGAGTGGGCCGGGCAGCCGGACGACGGCCTCACCCGCGCCGAGACGGGCTCGGCACCCACCGACCTCGCCTACGTCATCTACACCTCCGGCTCCACCGGCCTCCCCAAGGGCGTCCTCGTCGAACACCGCAACGTGACGCGGCTGTTCACCGCCACCCGCGAGTGGTTCGACTTCGGGCCCGCCGACGTGTGGACCCTCTTCCACTCGTTCGCCTTCGACTTCTCCGTGTGGGAGCTGTGGGGAGCGCTGCTGCACGGCGGCCGCCTCGTCGTCGTCGAACAGGCGGTGACCCGCAACCCGGCGGAGTTCTACGCACTGCTGTGCTCGGCCGGTGTCACCGTGCTCAACCAGACGCCCAGCGCCTTCCGGCAACTGACCGCCGCACAGGGCGAGAACGGCGCCCCGCACCGGCTGCGCACGGTCGTCTTCGGCGGCGAGGCGCTGGACGTCGCGGCGCTCAAGCCGTGGATGTCCCGCCCGGCCAACCGGGACACCCGGCTGGTCAACATGTACGGGATCACCGAGACCACCGTCCACGTCACCCACCGGCCGCTGACCGAGGCCGACACCGACGGCTCGGCCAGCCCCATCGGCCGCCGCATCCCCGACCTGCGCACCTATGTGCTCGACCACCACCGCAGGCCCGTACCGGCCGGCGTGGCGGGCGAACTGTACGTGGGCGGCGCCGGTGTGGCCCGCGGCTACCTCAACCGCCCCGAGCTGACCGCCGAACGCTTCCTGCCCGACCCGTACGCCGACGCGCCCGACGGGCGGATGTACCGCACCGGCGACCTGGTGCGGCAGCTGCCCGACGGATCGCTGGAGTACCTCGGCCGCAACGACGACCAGGTCAAGATCCGCGGCTTCCGGATCGAACTGGGCGAGATCGAGGCGGGCCTCTCCCGCCACGAGGCGGTCTCCCACGCCGTCGTCGTCCCGCACGAGGCCACCGACGGGGGCCGCGCGCTCGTCGCCTACGTGAGCCCGACCGGCACCTGGCTCGACGGCGCGGCCGAGGACATGAACGCCGACCTGGTCGGCCAGTGGCAGGGCGTCTTCGACAACCAGTACGGCAAGGCACCGCAGGACACCGCCGACGACCTCAACCTGGCCGGCTGGGACAGCAGCTACACCGGCGAGCCCATCCCCGAAGCCGACATGCGCGAGTGGATCGACGGCACGGTCCGGCGCATCGAGGAACTGCGCCCCAAGCGGCTGCTGGAGGTCGGCTGCGGCACCGGGCTGCTGCTCTTCCGCTACGCCGACAGCTGCGAGTCCGTGCACGCCCTCGACCTGTCGGCGACCGCGCTGGACGCCGTACGGCGCGGAGTGGAGCGCCGCGAGTGGTCCCACGTCACCCTGACCGAGGGCGACGCGCTCACCGCCGAGGAGCTGCCCAAGGGCGCCTTCGACACGATCGTCGTCAACTCGGTCGTGCAGTACTTCCCCAACCGGCCCTACCTGGAGGACGTCCTCGCCCGGCTGCTGCCGTGCCTGGAGGACGGCGGCCGCATCCTCATCGGCGACGTCCGCAACCTCGACCTCCTGCCCGCGCACGACGCCGCGGCCGAACGCAGCCGCAACCGGGGCCGCACCACCGCCGGCGCGCTGGCCGCGCAGGTACGGCGCCGCCGCCGGCAGGAGACCGAACTGCTGCTCAGCCCCGCCTACTTCGACCGGCTGCCCGAGCGGTTCCCCGAACTCGGCGCCGTCGACCTGCTGGTCAAGCGGGGCACCGGCGACAACGAGATGCTCGCCTACCGCTACGACGCGGTCCTCACCAAGGGCACCGCCCCCGCCGCCGAGCCGCACGGGCCCGGCTTCTGGCGGCAGGCGGCCGACGCCGCCGGGCTGCGCGCCCTGCTGGACGACGACGCGCCCGACCACTTCGGCGTCACCGGCCTCACCAACCCGCAGGTCGCCGACGACGTCCGGATCGCCGAGGAGCTGACCCGCCTCTCGCCCACCCGCGAGATCGAGCCGCTGCACGACGGCGTACGGCTGACCGCGCAGGCGGCCGAGGAGGTGCGCGCCCTCCAGGACGCGCTGGCACACGCCGAGGAACTCGGCTACCACGTGGCCGTCACCTGGTCCCAGGACCGGCTCGACGGGCTCGACGTGGTCCTGCGCAAGGGCGAGCCGCCGCGCGCACGGGCCCGCGCCCCCTACCGCGCCACCCACCTCGCCAACTTCCCGCAGATCGGCGACCTCGGCCCGGCCATGGCCCGCACCCTCAAGGACCACCTGTCCGCCGCCCTGCCGGACTACATGGTGCCCAGCGGGTTCGTCCTCCTCGAAGAGCTGCCGCTGACCCCCAACGGCAAGGTCGACAAGCGGGCGCTGCCCGAACCGGACGAGGACGACGTGGCCAAGGAGGTCTACGTCGCCCCGCGCACCGAGGCCCAGAGCACGCTCGCCGCGCTCGTCGCCGACATCCTCGGCCACAGCCGCGTCGGCATCCGCGACAGCTTCCTCGACATCGGCGGGGACTCCCTGATGGCCGTCCGGCTCAGCATGCGCGTCAAGAAGGAGATGGGCGCGGCGCTCTCGCTCCAGCTCGTCCTCTCCGGCGCCACCGTGGAGGAGATGGCCGAGTCCCTGAAGCCGACCGAGCCGACGGAGCCGACGGAGCCGACGGAGCCGGCCGCACCGAAGCAGCCCACACCCCCAGCAGAGCCGGCACAGCCCCCGGAGGCGACGCAGCCCACCCGGGCCGCCGACACCGCCCGGCCCGCCGCACAGGACGGCACACCCGACGACACCCCGGAACAGCACACGGCACCCGGCGGCCCACACCCCGCAGGCCGGAACCTGCCCGAACTCCCCGAGGCCGACGACACGTTCGACGGCGACGAGGCCCCGCTGCTCCCGCAGCAGCGCGACCTGTGGTTCCTCGACCGGCCCGCACACCTCGGCAGCGCACACGACAACGTCCAGATCGTCTTCCTCGTCGAAGGCCCCCTGGACCGCGACGCCTACGCACGCAGCATCCGCGCCCTCGTCGAACGCCACCCCGCGCTGCGCACCGGCTACGTCCAACGGGACGGCGCCGTCCTCCAGCGCGTCCACGAAGCCGACGGCTTCGAGGTGCACCTCCTGGAGACCGGCGACATCGGCGACGACGCCGTCGCCGCATGGCTCCAGGCCGAACGCGCCCGCCCGTTCGCACCCGAGGGCCCCCACCAGCTGCGCGCCCATCTGCTGGCCCAGGCCGACGACTGGCACACCGTCGTCCTCACCCGGCCCTGGGGCGTCTTCGACGGCTGGTCGGTGCGGATCGTCCTGGGTGAACTCCTCGCCCACTACCACGCGTTCGTCCGCGGCGAGGAACCCGGCCTGGCGCCCCTGCCGCTCCGCTGCACCGACGTCGCACGCCGCCGCGGCCTGCACGACGCCGAAGCCGCCGCCGAGCGGGACCGCCAGCTGGACCACTGGCGCAAGCAGCTGGACGGCCTGCCCCGGTGCGTGTCGCTGCGCACCGACTACCCGCGGGGGCCCGTGAAGTCCTACCGCGGCGCCTCGGTCGACTTCGAGGCCGGAGCCGAACTGCTGGACCGGCTGCGGAAGACGAGCCAGGAGCACGGCGTCACCCTCTACATGACGCTGCTGTCGGCCTTCGCCGTCCTGACCGGCGGCCACACCGACGACCACGATCTGGCGATCGGCGCACCGGTGACCAACCGGCCCACGGAGGACGAGGAACGCCTCGTCGGCTACTTCGTCACCACCCTGGTGATGCGGCTGGACATCACACCGGAACGCGCCTTCACCGACGTGCTGGCGCAGGCCAGGGAGGTCGTCTCGCAGGCGCACGAGCACAAGGACGTGACCCTCACCGACCTCGTCGAGGCCCTGGCACCCGAGCCCGACCCGGCCCACTCCCCGCTGTTCCAGGTGATGTTCAACCTGATCCCCTCGCCCGACCCCGAGGTCGAGGCCGACGGCGGCACCGGGGACCTGTCGATCGTCCCGCTGCCCGCACACCCCGGCACCACCAGGTACGACCTGTCCCTGACGGTGCAGGAGACGGCGTCCGGGCTGCACGGCTCCCTGGAGTACAGCACCGACCTGTTCACCTCGCGGACCGCCGAGGACATGGCCCGCACCTACGAGCGCCTGCTCCAGGAGATCGCGCGCCACCCCGGCAGCGACCTGGCCCGGCTGCGGGCCGAGGCGAACACCAGCCACACCAGCGAAGGAGAGCAAGACCGGTGACCAGTCCGCACCACCCCGAGGACGCGCCGGTGGCCGATACGGATGTCGCCATCGTCGGCATGGCCGGCCGCTTCCCCGGCGCCGACGACCTGGACGCCTTCTGGCAGCTGCTCAGCGAGGGCCGGGAGGGCATCACCCGGTTCAGCCGCGAGGAGCTGGCGGCGGCCGGAGTGCCCGACCAGCTGCTGGACGACCCGGCGTACGTCCCGGCGCACGGCGTCATCCCCGACGTCGACCTGTTCGACACCGGGTACTTCGAACTGACGCCGTCCGAGGCCGCGATGACCGATCCGCAGCACCGCCTGCTGCTGACGGCCGGGCACGCGGCGCTGGAGCACGCCGGCTACGACCCGTCCCGCTACGACGGGCTGATCAGCGTCTACGCCGGCGCCGCGATCAACACCTATCTCCAGCAGCAGGTGCTGCCCCGCGTCGACCAGACCGTGACCTCCAACCACTTCGCCGTGATGGTCGGCAACGACAAGGACTTCCTGGCCACCCGGCTGTCCTACAAGCTCGACCTGAAGGGGCCGAGCTACGCCGTCCAGACGGCCTGCTCCACCTCGCTGGTGGCCATCCACCTCGCCTGCCAGGGGCTGATCAACGGCGAGTGCGACATGGCGCTCGCGGGCGGCGTCACCGTCAAACTCCCGCAGACGCGCGGCTATCTGTACGAAGAGGGCGCCATCCTCTCCCCGGACGGGCACGTCCGCGCCTTCGACGCGGAGGCCGGCGGCACCGTGCTCGGCAACGGTGTGGGCGTCCTGGTGCTCAAGCCGCTGCGGGACGCACTCGCCGACCGCGACACCGTGCACGCGGTCATCAAGGGCACGGCGACCAACAACGACGGCTCCGACAAGGTCAGCTTCGCCGCGCCCGGCGCGGCCGGACAGACGGCGGCCATCCGCGAGGCCCACGCGGTCTCCGGCGTCGACCCGCGCACCATCAGCTACGTCGAGACGCACGGCACCGGCACGCGGCTCGGCGACCCGGTCGAGGTGTCCGCGCTGACGAAGGCGTTCCGCGCCGCCACCGACGACACCGGCTTCTGCGCGATCGGTTCGGTCAAGTCCAACGTCGGCCACCTCGACGCCGCCGCCGGCGTCGCCGGGGTGATCAAGACCGCGCTGATGATGAAGCACCGCACCCTGGTGCCCACGCTGAACTACCACGAGCCCAACCCCGCCATCGACTTCGCCGCGGGCCCGTTCGAGGTGAGCAGCGCCACCGCGCCCTGGAACGCCGGCGGACCGCTCCGGGCGGGTGTCAGCTCCTTCGGCATCGGCGGCACCAACGCGCACGCCGTCCTGGAGGAGGCCCCGGCCACGGCCGCCACGGGCGACTCGCGCCCCGCCCAGGTCCTCGTGCTCTCGGCCCGCACGCCCACCGCGCTGCGCACCGCCGCCGGCCGGCTGGCCGCCCACCTCGAAGCGGAGGACGACCGGGAGACCGGAGCGGCACCGCTCGCCGACGTGGCGCACACCCTGGCGGTGGGCCGCAAGGCACACGAATACCGGCTGGCCGTCTGCGGCGACGACCGGCGCGGCCTGGCGGAGGCGCTGCGCGAGGCGGAGATTCCCGAGCGGCCCGCCACCGGCGGCATCGCGTTCGTCTTCGCCGAACACGTCGCCGACGCCGCGGCGCTCGCCCAGGAGTGGTCCGCGGCCGAGCCCGCCTTCGCCGCACACCACGAGGCCGCGCTGGCGGCCGGCGCCGGTGAACACGGCGAGCGCGGCGACACGTTCGCGCTCCAGTACGCGCTCGGGCGGCTCTGGCTCGACTGGGGCCTGCGCCCCGACGCGGTGCACGGCGACGGCGCCGCGGCGCTCGCCGCCGCCTGTGTGGCCGGGACGCTCACCCTGGAGACCGCCACCGCCCGACTGGCCGACGCCGACACCGACGCCGACAACTACGAAACCCACGCCGCCGCCGACGCGGACGCCGACTCCGGCGCCGCCGATGCCGCCTCCGCCGCCGGACCGCACATCCCGCTGCGCGGCGCACAGGACGAGGTGCGCGGCGTTGCCCTGGAGACCGCGCACGGCCCCTGGGAAGCCGTCGCCCGCGCCTGGGCGGCGGGCGCCGCGATCGACTGGGCCGCCTGGTTCGCCGGGCAGGAGCGCGCCCGGGTGCCGCTGCCGACCTACCCGTTCGAGGGCCGCCGCTGCTGGATCGAGGGCCGAGCCGGTGACCTCCTGCCCGCCGCCGACCCGCTCACCCCCGGCACGGGCGACGCCGAAGCGGCGCACACACCGTCCGGGCAGGGGCCGCACCCGATGCTGGACGAGAACGTCTCCACCCTGGACACGCTCGCCTACCGCAGCACCCGCACCGGCGACGAGTTCTACCTGGCCGACCACCGGGTCGGCGGCGAACCCGTGATGCCGGCCGTCGCCTACCTCGAACTCGCCCGCGCCGCAGGGGAATTGGCGACCGGCGGCACCGTCCGGCTGCGCGACGTCTCCTTCGACCGGCCGCTGTCCTTCGCCTCCGGCCCGCGCACCGCCCTGGTCGGACTGTGGGGCGACGACAGCGACGGCATCGGCTTCGAGGTCACCGAGGGCGAGCACGTCCACGCGACGGGCACCCTCCACACCGACAGCCACACCGACAGCCACACCGACACTCACACCGACAGCCGCACCGCCGAAGCGCCCGCTGCGGCCGACCCGTCCGCCGTCGCCGCCCGCTGCCCCGAGGTGCTCGACGGGCCCGCCTGCTACGACCTGCTGCGCCGCCGCGGCCTGGACTACGGGCCCCGGATGCGGGCGCTCACCGAGGTGGCACTCGGCGAACACGAGGCCCTGGCCACGCTCCGGCTCCCCGACGGGGCCGCGCTGGACGGCGCCCGCCTCAACCCCGCCGTGCTGGACGGCGCCCTGCACGCCGTGGTGGCCCTGCTCGCCGGGGCCTACGGCGAAGTCGCAGGCGGCTTCCTGCCCATGGCGCTCGGCGAACTGGCCGTGTACGGCCCGGTCACCGGTGCCTGCCGCGCCCATGTGACGGTCGGCCGGCTCGCCGAGCGCGCCGCACACGCCGAGGTGACGCTGCTGGACACCGAGGGGCGCCCGCTGGCCCGGCTCGACGACCTCACCGTCCGGGTGCTGCCCCGCACCGACGGTGCCGCACTGATGGCCCGCGACTGGACGGCGACCCCGGCGGAGCACGCCGGACACACCGGCACCGCCGTCACCACCGGCGCCGTCGTCGCCGCCGACGCCTCCCGCCGCACCGCGCTGGCCGGACTGCTGACCTCCCTGGGCGCCGAGGACGTCACCACGCTCGCCCCCGGAGCCGAGGACGAGCTGACCGCCGTGCCCGACGCCGTCCTCGTGGACGAACCCGGGCCGCGGGACGCCCTGCGCCTGGTGCAGCGCCTGCTGCACCACCGCCCCACCTCGCCCGTCCGCGTCCTGCTGATCCACCGGCACGACGCGGACGGCGCGCTGCCCGAACGGGCCGCCCTGGGCGGCTTCGCCCGCACCGTGCGCGCCGAGAACCCGCTGCTCGAACTCCAGGTCGTCGGACTCGGCCCGGACGTCCCCGCGACCGACGCGGCGGACCTCCCGGACGGCACGGACCCCGCGGGCGCCTCCGGCGAGGCCGCCGCCCTGGCCGCCGAACTCGCCGGGCCCGGCGGGGACACGGAGGTCCGGTACACCGGCACGGCGCGGCAGACCCCGCACGCCGTGCCCGCGCCGGCCACCGAGCCCGCACCCGTGCGCCCCGACGGCGTCTATGTGATCACCGGCGGCGCCGGCGGCGTCGGCAGGCTCGTCGCCGGCCGCCTGCTGGAGCGCGCCGCGGGCCGCGTGATCCTCCTGGGCCGCGGCGAGGACCCCGAGGGGGACGACGCCGCACAGCGGGACGAGCGGATCGCCTACCGCCGCGCCGACGTCACCGACGCCGAGGCGCTGGGCGCCTGCCTGGCCGCCGTACGCGAGGAGTTCGGCCCCCTCAACGGCGTCGTCCACGCCGCCGGCGTCCTGCGCGACGGCTTCGCCCTGACCAAGACGGCCGCCGACCTCGACGCCGTGCTCGCCCCCAAGACGGACGGGCTGCGCGCACTGCTCGACGCCACCGCGGACGACCCGCTGGACTTCTTCGTCGCGTTCTCCTCGATCGCCGCGCACATCGGCAGCGCCGGGCAGGCCGACTACGCCTACGCCAACGCCTTCCTGGAGGCGTACGCCGAGCGCGTGCCCGGCCTCACCGCCGTCGCATGGCCGCTGTGGGCCGAGGGCGGCATGCGCCAGTCGGCCGACGCGACGGCCCGGATCACCGCCCGCACCGGCTTCGGCGTCCTGCCCACGGCCACCGGGCTCGACCTCTTCGAGCAGGCGCTCGGCACCCCCGGCGCCCTCGTCGCCGCGTACGGCGACACCGCCGCCATCACCACGGCGCTCGCCGCCCCGGCCCCCACGGCGGCCGGCACCGCACGCCCCACCGCCGAGGGCGCCGACAGCGCCGAGGGCGCCGACGGCGGCACGGCCACCACGGGCGCCGGCGCCGACGACGACGGACAGGCGTACGCGCGCGCCCTGGCACTGCTGCGCGAGCTGATCGCCGCCGAGACGGGCCTCGAACCGGCCGAACTCACCGAGGACACGCCCTTCGACCGCTACGGGATCGACTCGCTGCGGATCACCAAGCTCAACGCGGAACTCGACCGCCACTTCACCGGCCTGTCCAAGACCCTGTTCTTCGAGTACGCCACCCTCGGCGAACTGGCCGGCCACTTCGCCGAACACCACGCGTCCGAACTGGCCGGCACATCCGGCGACAACGCCCACCCGGCCTCCGGCACCTCACCCGGGGCCGAAGCGCACACCGACGGCGCACCCCGCGCCCCGCGCACGCCCCGCACGCTGCGCCGCACCCGCGGCGCCACCGCGGCGGCCCGCCCCGCACCCGGCACCTCCCGCGACGGCGCCCCCGGCGACGACGCACCCGAGGACGACCACAGGATCGCCGTCATCGGCATCGCCGGCCGCTACCCGATGGCGGACGACGTGGACGAGTTCTGGCGCAACCTGCTGGAGGGCCGCGACTGCATCACGGAGATCCCCGAGGACCGCTGGGACCGCGACCGGTGGTACGACCCCGACCCGGCGGCACCCGGCCGCGCCCACACCCGCTGGGGCGGCTTCCTGCGCGACGTCGACCGCTTCGACCCGCTGTTCTTCGGCATCTCCCCGCGCCAGGCCGAACTGATGGACCCGCAGGAGCGGCTCTTCCTCCAGAACACCTGGCACGCGCTGGAGGACGCCGGCTACCGGCGTACCGACCTGTCCGGCCGCCCCGTCGGCGTGTACGTCGGCGTGATGTACGGCGAGTACCAGTTCCAGGGCGCCGTCGACGTGCTGCGCGGCGGACGGCCGCTGACCGGCTCGTCGTTCGCCAGCATCGCCAACCGCGTCAGCCACCAGTTCGACCTTTCGGGGCCGAGCCTGGCCCTCGACACCATGTGCTCCTCCTCGCTCACCGCCATCCACCTGGCGTGCGAGAGCCTGCGCCACGGCGAGAGCGAACTGGCCATCGCCGGCGGCGTCAACGTCTCCGTGCACCCGTACAAGTACGCCTTCCTCAGCCAGGGCCGCTATCTCTCCTCCGACGGCCGCTGCCGCTCCTTCGGCGAGGGCGGCGACGGCTACGTGCCCGGCGAAGGCGTCGGCGCCGTCCTGCTCAAGCCCTACCGGCAGGCGCTCGCCGACGGCGACCGCATCCACGGCGTCATCCTCGGCAGCGCCGTCAACCACGGCGCACGGACCAACGGTTACACCGTGCCCAGCCCGCGCGCCCAGGCCCGCGTCATCGGCGCCGCGATGGAACAGGCCGGGCTGGCACCCGAGCAGATCGGCTACGTCGAGGCGCACGGCACCGGCACCGCGCTGGGCGACCCGATCGAGCTGACCGGCCTCACCACCGCCTACGGCACGGCCCCCGAGACACCCGGCCACTGGCCGATCGGCTCCGTCAAGAGCAACATCGGCCACCTGGAGTCCGCCGCCGGCATGGCCGGACTGACCAAGACCCTGCTCCAGTTCACCCACCGCACCCTCGTGCCCTCCCTCCACTCCGAACAGCTCAACCCCAACATCGACTTCTCCCGCTCGCCGTTCCGCGTGCAGCGCGAACGCGCCGCCTGGACCGGCGGCGACGAGCCGCGCCGCGCCGGCCTCAGCTCCTTCGGCGCCGGCGGCGCCAACGCCCACCTGGTGCTGGAGGAATCGCCCCGCCCCGACCCGGCCGCCGGGGCGCCCGCCGCCGAGCAGTCCGCGGCCGAACCCGTGGCCTTCCTGCTGTCCGCACGCGACGAGGAGCGGCTGCGCGGCTACGCCGAACGGGCCGCCCGCTTCCTGGAGAGCGAGCACGTGCCGCTGACCGACCTCTGCTACACCACCCAGGTCGGCCGCGAGACCCTCGACGTCCGGCTGGCCGTGCTGGACACCGACGGCGCCGGGATCGCCGCCGCGCTGCGCCGCTTCGCCGAGGGCGGCCCGCTGCCCGAGGTCTCCGGCGACGGCGCGCTCGCCGAGCGGGCCCGCGCCTGGCTGGCGGGCGACCCGGTGGACTGGGCCGCCTGGCACGCCTCCCGCCCGGGCCCCGCGCCCCGCCGGGTACGCGCCCCGCACTACCCGTTCGCACCCGAACGCCACTGGGTCCCGCTGGACCCCGGCCCCCTCGCCGAGCCGGGCGGCGCGCCGCTGCACCCGCTGGTGGACGCCAACGAGTCCACCGTGGCGGAGGTGCGGTTCCGCAAGACGCTGCGCGCGGCCGACCCGCTGCTGCGCGACCACGTCATCGAGGAGCGCGGCATCCTCGCCGGCGCGGCGACGCTGGCGTTCGTCGCCGCCGCGGCCCGCCTGGCCGAGCCCGGCACCCGGCACGCACTCCGGGACGTGCTGTGGGGACGGCCGGTCGAACCGGCGGCCGGCGGCACGGCGCTGTACGTGTCCTTCCGCCGCGAGCCCGGCGGCCCGGACGCCCTGGCCTTCGAGGTCTACAGCGAGACCGGCGCCGGCCGGGTCACCCACGCCCGCGGCAGCGCGGCCCCCGACCCCGGCCCGCGGACCGGCACCGCCGTCAGCGACGACGCCGTCGACATCGGAGCGCTGCGTTCCCGGCTGCCGGTGCTCGCCGACAAGGACACCGCGTACGCCGACTACCACGCCGCCGGCTTCGCCTACGGCCCGTCGTTCCAGGTCATCGAGGAGGTCAGGGGCGGCCCCGAGGAGGCGCTGCTGCGCCTTCGCGGGGAAGGCGCCGGCCCCGACGACACGGTGCCGCCCCCGGCGCTGCTCGACGGCGCCCTGCGCGCCTGCCACTGGGTGGGCCGCACCGAGCCGTTCCGGGCGGGGGAGCTGGCGGTGCCGTTCAGCCTGGACGAACTGGTGATGTCCGCGCCCCTGCCCGCGGTCTGCTACGCCCACGCCCGGCTCGTCGGCGAGGCGCGTGGCGTCCGCCGCTTCGACCTCACCGTCCTGGACGAGCAGGGCCGGGCGCTGGCCGCCCTGCGCGACTTCGCGGGCCGACCTCCCGCCGGAACCGCCACGGCCGGAACGGCCGGGGAAGCCGGGGGAGTCGAGGAGGTGGAAACGGCCGAGGAGAACGCCGGGGAGAACGCCGAGGAGAACAAGGCCCGCTTCCACGAGCCGTACTGGCGTACCGACCCCGCCCCCGAGCCCGGCCCGGCCGCACCCACCCTCGCCCTGCTGGGTGAACTGCCCGGCCTGGAGGAGGAGTTGACGCGCACCGGGACGTGGAGCCGCGTGGTCCACCTGCCGGACGCCGTCGCGGATGCCGACAGCGCCGACAGCGCCGACGGGCTCGCTGAGCGGCTCGCCGAACTGGCCGGGCCCGAGGGGCTCGACCTCGTCCTCGCGCCCGCTGCCGCGCCGTCCCCGGCCACCGGGCCGGACGCGGAGACGGACGCGGAGACGGACGCCTCGGCCGTGGACACCCTGGAGCGGACCTGCTCCGCGCTGCTCGACGTGCTCACCGCCACCGCGTCCGGCGCGCTGCCCGGCCGCGTCCGCTGCGCCCTCGTCCACCCGCAGGACGACGGCGCGGACCGGCCCGAGCACGCCGCGGTGGCCGGCTTCGCCCGTTCGACCGCCGCGACGGCGCCCCGGCTCGAACTGCTCACCCTCGGCGTGCCCGCCGGGACGTCCGCCGCCGAACTCGCCTCCGCGGTGGCCGTGGAACTGCGGGCCGCGCCCCGCGCGGGCGGTCTGGAGGTGCGCAGGACGGCGGACGGCGACCGCCAGGTGCGGGCCCTCCGCCCGTTCGAGGAGCCCGCGGCCGGACCGGCGGAACCCGCGCTGCGCGAGCGCGGCGTCTATGTGATCACCGGTGGCCGCGGCGCCATCGGCGGGGTGCTGGCCGGACATCTGGCCCGCGCCCACCGGGCCCGGCTGGTCCTCATCGGCCGCACCGCACCGGACGCCGGGACGCTGCGGAGCCTGACCGACCAGGGCGCCGAGGTACTGGCGCTCCGCGCCGACGTGGCGCGGAGCGACGAACTCGCCACGGCCCTGGACGCCGCACGCGAACGCTTCGGCACGCTGCACGGCGTTTTCCACCTGGCCGGGGTCGGCGACGACGGCCGCGCGAGCGACGGCGACCGGCAGCGCTTCGCACGGGTGCTGGCCCCCAAGACCCGCGGCCTGGTCCAGCTGGACCGGCTGACGAGGGACGACGCACTCGACCTCTTCGTGGTGTTCTCCTCGGTGTCGTCGCTGCTCGGCGACTTCGGCGCCGCCAGCTACGCCACGGCCAACCGCTTCGCCGACCTGTTCACCGCCCGCCGCGACTCCCTGGTGCGCGCCGGCTCCCGGCACGGCCGCAGCCTGTCGCTGGCCTGGCCGCTGTGGTCCGTCGGCGGCGTCGACGCGCTGGTGAGCGAGGACGAACTGGCCGCCTACACCCGGCGCAGCGGCATGCGGGCGCTCACCGCCGAGCAGGGCCTCGACGCCTTCGAGCGCGCCTTGTCCACCACGGCGCCCTGGCTGCTGCCCGTCTTCGGCGACGCCACCACCGTCGACGCCGCACCGGCCGGGCCGGGAGCGCAGCCCGCACCGGCCACCCCGCGGGCCGGATCCCCGGCAGCTTCGGGCGACGGGCTGCGCAGCCGGCTGGTCGAGCACCTGCGCGGCGTGCTCGCCGGAGTGCTGAAGCTCGCACCGGAACGGCTCGATCCCCGGACCCCGCTGGACGCCTACGGCCTCGACTCGGTGCTGATCATGGAGTCCAACGCGGTGCTGGGGAAGGACTTCCCCGGGCTGCGCGGCACGGTCTTCTTCGAGTACCGCACGGTCGACGACCTCGCCGACCACCTCCTGGCAGAGCACCGCGACGCCGTCACCGCGCTGCTCCCCGAACCGGCCGCACCCCGGACACCGGCCGGGGAGCCGTCCACCGGCCGCGAACCGTCCGCACCCACCGGGCAGTCCGCCGCGGCCGGCACCGTGCCGCGCGACACACGCCGGAACAGCGACACACCCCGGAACGGCGAGGCACACGAGGACCGCGCAGCGCGCGAGGACGACGAGCCCATCGCCGTCGTCGGCGTCAGCGGCCGCTATCCCGGCGCCCGCGACCTCGACGAGTTCTGGGACAACCTCGTCGCGGGCCGCGACTGCGTGACCGGGATCCCCGCCGAACGCTGGGACGCCGACGCGCTGTTCGACCCCGACCCGTCCACCCCGGGCCGCAGCTACAGCCGCTGGGGCGGCTTCCTGTCCGACGTGGACGCCTTCGACTCGCTGTTCTTCCAGATCTCGCCCAAGCAGGCCCGCTCCATGGACCCGCAGGAGCGGCTGTTCCTGGAGACCGCCTGGTCGGCGCTGGAGAACGCCGGCTACCCGCCGTCACGCATCCCCGCGCCCAAGTTCGGCGGGCAGGGGCACGACGCCGGCGTCTTCGTCGGCGTCATGTGGGACGACTACGCGGTGCTGGCCGCCACCGAGTCCGCGCGCGGCAACCACCAGTCGGTGCTGGCCAACCGCTCCTCGATCGCCAACCAGGTCTCCTACGCGGGCGACTTCCGCGGCCCGAGCGTCGTCGTGGACACCGCCTGCTCGGCCTCCCTCGTGGCCGTGCACCAGGCGTGCGAGAGCATCCGCCGCGGCGAGTGCTCCTACGCCGTCGCCGGCGGCGTCAACGTCTCCGTGCACCCGGACAAGTACGTCCACCTCAGCCGCCGGAACATGCTCTCCACCGACGGCCGTTGCCGCGCCTTCGGCGCCGACGGCAGCGGCTACGTGCCCGGCGAGGGCGTCGGCGCCGTCGTGCTCAAGCGGCTCTCCGAGGCCGTCCGGGACGGCGACACCGTGCACGCCGTCATCCGGGCCACCGCCGTCAACCACGGCGGACGCACCAGCGGCTTCACCGTGCCCAACCCGCACGCCCAGCAGGCCCTGGTCGAGCAGGCGCTCGCCTCCGCGGGCATCGACGCCCGGACGATCGGCTACGTCGAGGCACACGGCACCGGCACGGCACTCGGCGACCCCATCGAACACACCGGGCTGGCCCAGGCGTTCGCCGGGCACACCGCCGACACCGGGTTCTGCGCGCTGGGTTCCGTGAAGTCCTCCGTGGGACACCTGGAGGGCGCCGCCGGGATCGCCGGACTCACCAAGGCCGTGCTCCAGTTGCGGCACGGCACACTCGTGCCCACCCTGCACGCCGAAGAGCTCAACCCCGTCATCGACTTCAGCCGTTCACCGTTCACCGTGCAGCGCGAGACCGCGCCCTGGCCGCGCGAACGGGCAGCGGACGGAGCCGAGTTGCCGCGCCGCGCCGCCGTCAGCTCCTTCGGCGCCGGCGGGACCAACGCCCACGTCATCCTGGAGGAGTACGTACCGCCCCGGCCCCCGGCCGACACGCCCGGGGAGCCCGAGCTGATCGTGCTCTCCGCCCGGGACGCCGACCGCCTGCGGGAGTACGCCGCGGAGCTGGGCCGCACCCTGGCCGAGCCCGCCGGGCCCCAGCCGCTGCGGCTCGCCGATGTCGCCTACACGCTGCGCGTGGGCCGGGAACCGCTCGCGGAGCGGCTGGCGTTCGTCGCCCACGACCTCACCGAGGCGGCCGAGCTGTTCACGGCCGCCGGCCGGGGCGAGAGCGGCCCGAGGCTGCACCGCGGCACCGTCGGCCAACACCCGCCGCTGGGCGGCCTGTTCACCGACGGCGTCGGCGGACAGGACTTCCTGACCGCGCAGATCACCGCCGGCGGCGACGATCTGCTCGCCCGGCTGTGGGCGTCCGGCGTCACCGTCGACTGGGAGCTGCTGCACCGGCTGCGGCCCGCGACCCGGCTCCGCGTGCCGCTGCCGACCTACCCGTTCGAGCGGGCACGCCACTGGCTCGACATCCCCGACAGGCCCGCGGACGCACTCCCCGGCACCGCTCCCGCCCTCGCCGCCGCCCCGCCCGGGGACGTGGCGCTGACCCTCGCCGCCGACGCGCCCGCCCTGCGGGACCACATCGTCGAGGGACGCCCCCTGCTGCCGGGGGTCGGCCACCTCGACCTGGTCGCCGGTGCCCGGGACCACCGGGACACCGCGGCCTTCACCGACGTGCGCTGGATCGCGCCGCTGACCGCCGACGGCGAACGGACACCCGTGCGCATCCGCCTCACCACCGAGGCCGGCCAGGAGCACTACCAGGTGCTGGGCGCCGACGGCACCGTCCGCTCCCGGGGCCGCCTCGCCGAGGCCGCCGGGCCGCCCGCGCCCGTCGACGTCGCACAGCTCACCACCCGCCTGGACAGCGGCCCCGAACACGACGCCTTCTACCGGCAGCTCGACGAACAGGGCCTGCCCTACGGGCCGTTCTACCGCCGGGTCCGCCAGGTGTGGACCGGCGAGAACGAGGTGCTCGGCCGGATCGGCACCGGCACCGGCACCGAGGACGCGGCACACCACCACCTGCACCCCGGCGTCCTGGACGCCGCGCTGCACACCGTGGCGGCGCTGCTGTTCCGCAGCAGGGGGACACAGGCCCCGCCGATGCTGCCCTTCGCCGCCGACCGCGTCGACGTGTTCGGCCCCGTACCGGACAGCGGCTGGTCCCACATCACCGGGACCGGCCAGGACCGCTGGGACGTCGTGCTCACCGACGAACACGGCACCGTCCGGGTCCGGTTCACCGGGCTGGTGTACCGCGAGGCCAAGCCCGCCGCCGTCGCCGGCTACCGGCCCGCGTGGACGGACCGGCCGGCCGAGGACACCGCACCGGCCGCGCACAGCGTGCTGCTCGTCGCCGAACAGCCCGGCAGCGGGCCGGCCTCCGCCCTCGCCCGGCAGCACCCGCAGGCCCGGATACGGCGCCTGACCGTCGGCCCCGACGGCCTGGCCGAGGCCGCGCTCGACGCGGCACTGGCCGAACCCGGCGGATACGACCTGGTCTACTTCGTCGCCACCGCGCCCGAACAGGAGCCCGACGGCCCGGCCGCGCTGCGCACCGCGGCGGACCGCGGCGTGATCGCGCTGTACCGCCTCGTGCGCGCCCTGGACCGGCACGGCCTGCTCGCCGCCGGCCTGCGGCTGAAGGTCGTCACCACCGGCGTCCACCCGCTGGAGCACGGCGAGGACGCCACCCCCTGGCCCGCCGGGCCGGGCGGCGTCGCGATGGTCCTCGCCAAGGAGTACCCGCAGCTGAAGGTCGCCCTCGTCGACGTCCGCGCCGCCGAAGCCGACGCGTCGGCACCGCTGGTCGCGGCCGAACCGTTCCCCGCCCGCACCGCACCGGTCTCCCTGCGCGGCGGCGTCCGGCGGGTGCGCACACTGGAGCGGGTGACGCTGCCGCAGAACGGCTCCCGGTTCCGGCAGGGCGGCGTCTACCTCGTCGTCGGCGGCCTCGGCGCCGTCGGCCGGGACACCTGCCGCCACCTCGCACGGACCTACGGCGCCGCGCTCGTCGTCGTCGGCCGGTCACCGCTGGACGACGAACGGCGCGCCGCCGTCGCCGAGTTCGAGGCGGCGGGCGCCCGGGTGCGCTACCTCGCCCTGGACGCCACGGACCCCGCCGCACTGGCCGAGGCCGTCCGCGTCGCCAAGCGCGAGTTCGGCGCCCTGCACGGCGTCATCAACGCCGCGATGGTGCTCGTCAACCAGGTGCTGCGGGAACTGCCCGAGGCGCAGCTGCGGGCCGCCCTCGACGCCAAGACCCACACCACCTGGGGCCTGCTGCACGCCGTCCGCGACGAGCCGCTGGACTTCGCGCTGATGTACTCCTCCGCCGTCGTCTTCGAAGGCAACCACGGCCAGGCCGGCTACGCCGCCGGCTGCTCCTTCGCCGACGCCTACGCGCTGCACGCCGCGCGCACCCTGCCCTTCCCGGTGCGGGTGCTCAACCTCGGCTACTGGCACGCCGGAGGCGACGAGGACAGGGAACGGGTGCTGCACCGGGTGCGGGCCGCGGGCATCAGGCCGCTCACCGCACGCGCCGGCATGGCAGCCGTCGAGCAGGTGCTCGCCGCGGACCTGCCCCAACTGCTCGCTCTCGACGCCGAGCCGCGCATCCTGGACAACCTCGGCGTGACCCAGGGGCAGGCGCTGACCGTGCTGCCCGGCAGCGCGCCGGACACCCCGCCCCGCGTCGGCTTCGCCGCGGAGACCGACCGCGCACTGGCCGGGCACCAGGCGGCCGTCGCCGAGGCGGAGGAGCTGGCACCCCGGCTCCTCGCGGCAGCCCTGCGCCCGACGGGGCTCTTCGAACAGGTGGCACGCGGGCAGGGCCCACGGGACGCACAGGACCTGGCGGCCGCCGTCGGCGTCGTCCCCGAGCACACCGCGCTGTTCGCCGCGCAGCTCGCCCTCCTGGCGGACTCGGGTCATCTGCACGCGGCGGGGGAGCGGTACGGGTCCGCCGGCCGCCCGGCCGGCACCTGGGCCGAGGAGGCACGCGCCGCCGACGAACTGATCGCCCGGCACCCGGGCATCGAGCCCGTCGTCGCGCTGCTGCGCGACTGCCTGGCCGCGCTGCCCGACGTGCTGACCGGGCGGCGCGAGGCCACGGACGTGCTCTTCCCCGAGGGCTCGCAGGAGCGGGTGGCCGCCGTCTACCGCGGCGACCCCGTCACCGACCGGTGCAACGCGGAGACCGCGCGGCTCGTCGTCGCCCAGGTGCGGGCCCGGCTGGCCGCCGAACCCGGAGCGCGGGTGCGGGTGCTGGAGGTCGGCGCCGGCACGGGCGGCACCAGCGCGGCCGTGCTCGCGGCCCTGGCCCCCTACGGCGCGTCCGTCGACTACGTGTTCACCGACGTCTCCCCGGCGTTCGTCCGCAAGGGGCGGGCCCGGTTCGGCGCCGACCACCCCTTCGCACGGTTCGAGACCCTCGACATCGAGTCGGACCCGGCGGCGGGCGACATGCCGGTCGGCAGCTGCGACGTGGTGTTCGGCACCAACGTCTTCCACGCCACGCGCCGGCTGACGCAGACCCTCACGCACGCCAAACGCCTGCTGCGCCGCGGCGGGGTGCTGCTGCTCACCGAGGGCACCCGCCCGCTGAGCCAGCTCGCGCTCGTCTTCGGCCTGACATCCGGCTGGTGGCGGTTCGCCGACCCGGGGCTGCGGATGCCGCACTCGCCGCTGGCCACCGAGCGCCAGTGGCGGGACGCGCTGGCCACCTGCGGCTTCACGGACATCGACGCCGGGGCGCCGACGAGCCAGGAGGGGCCCGCGTTCCAGAGCGTGATCGCCGCCGTCAGCGACGGCGTGGTGGCGGCGGGGACGAACGCGAACCCGCCTGCCGCCCCGGCACCCGGGCCCGCCCCGGGCACCGCGCGCAGCACGGCCGGCGCACCGGCGCCCGTACCGGCCGGTCCCGCGCCGGCCACCGCGGGCGAGGACGACGCGCTGGAGCAGGTGACCGCGGTCTTCGCCCGGGTGCTGGAGATGCCACCCGAGCGGCTCGACCCCGACCTCACCTTCGAGAACTACGGGGTCGACTCGCTGGTCGTGCTCGACCTGACCAAGCGTCTGGAAGAGGTGTACGGGCCGCTGCCGACGACGCTGCTGTTCGAGCGGATCACCATCGGGCAGCTCGCCGAGTTCTTCCGCACCCGCACCGCACCTCACGCCGCGGCCCCCGCACACGACCGGCCCCGGCCCCAGGCGTCCGCCCCGGCCCGGGAGCCGCAGCAGGAGCCGGAGCCACCCGCCGGTCCCGCGGGGTCCGGCGGTGTGGAGGGCCTCGTCTCGGGACTGTCCGACGAGGAGGTCGCGGGACTGCTGGCCGAACTGCTCCCCGACGACCGGGAGTCCGAAGGAGGAGACCGATGACCGCCGAGCCGTTCAGCTGCGTCGTGGTGGGAGAGGAGACGCTGCTGGTCGAGTGCACCAGGCTGCTGCGGCAGCGCGGGCACACGGTCGCCGCCGTGGTGTCACCGTCGGCGGAGCTGCTCGCCTGGGCCGAGGACGAGGGGCTGCCGGCCCTGCCGTTCGGCCGCGACCTCGCCGAACGCCTGGCACCCCTGCGCTTCGACTACCTCTTCAGCATCGCCAACCTGCGGATGCTGCCCGAGGAGGTGCTGGCCCTGCCGGCGCGGATGCCGGTCAACTTCCACGACGGGCCGCTGCCCCGGCACGCGGGCCTGTTCGCCACCAGCTGGGCCATCCTGGAGGGCGCCGAGCAGCACGGCGTCACCTGGCACGTGATGACCCGCGAGGCCGACAGCGGCGACGTGCTCAAGCAGCGCGAGGTGCCCGTCGACCCGGCGGCGACGGTGCGCGACCTCGACGTCGCCTGCTTCGACGCCGGTGTCGAATCCTTCGCCGAGCTGGTGGACGAGCTGGCCGCCGGCACCGCCACCCGGCAGCCCCAGGACCTCGGGCAGCGCACCTACCACGGCGCGTACGACGGTCCTCCCCGCGGCGGCCTCGTCGACTGGCGGCGCCCCGCCGCCGAGTTGGACGCGCTGGTGCGGGCCACCTCCTTCGGGCGCCGCCGCAACGACTTCGGCCTCGCGCTGCTGCCCCTCCCGGACGGGTTCGCCGCCGTGCGGGGCGTCGAGATCACCGACCGGCTCTCGACCGGCGAGCCCGGCACGGTGACCGGCTCGGACCCGGACGCGCTCACCGTCGCCACCGCCGACCGCGACGTCCGGCTCACCGCGCTGGCGGACCTGACCGGTGAACCGCTCGACCTCGTGGCGACGGCACAGGCCCTCGAACGGGACAACGGCGGCCGCTTCCCCGAGCTGTCCGGCACGGAAGCCGACCGGCTGGCGGAGGCCGTCCGCGCGGCCCACCGGCAGGAGCGCCGCTGGCTGCGCACCCTGCGCACCCTGGAACCCGCCCTCCCGCCCCGCTTCGGCGAGTTGGGCCCCGTCCCGGAGCCGGCCGGTCCGGTCCCGCTGCCCGAGGCCCTGCTCGGCGGAAACACCGGGATCGCCGGAAACGCAGGAGACACCGCGAACGCCGGGGGCGCCGGAAGCGCCGGAGACACCGGGAACGGCGGCGCGCGGGCCGAGGCGGTGGCGCTCGCCGCCGTCCTGGCGCTGCTGGCCCGCCTCGGCCGCGACGGGGAACGCGATGTCGCCCTCGCGGCGCCGCCCGTCGCCGGAAGCGGCGGCCTGCTGGCCGACGAGATACCGCTGCGTCCTCCCCACGGACTGCTGGAGCGGACGCTCGGGCAGCTCGCCGAGGAGACCGGCGAGCGGGTCGCCGCCCTGCGCTCCCGCTCGCCGTACCGCCGCGACCTCCTGCTCCGCCACCCGGAGCTGCCCGGCACCGCCCGGCACCGGCTCCCGGTCGCCGTCGTACTGCCCGCCACCGGGGCCGGGACCGCCACCGGAACCGGCGGCACCGGCGGCGCGGACCGCCCGCTCACCGTGCGGATCGACTCCGACGGCACCGTCACCTTCGACAACGGCCCCGGCCTGTCCGCGCCGCAGACCCGCTGGCTCGCCCACCGCCTGGCGCTGTTCCTCGACGCGGCGGCGGCCGAGCCCGGCAGCACGCTGGCCGCCCTCCCGCTCCTCACAGCCGACGAACAGGAACAGCTCACCGGCGCGTGGAACGACACCGCCGAGGAGTATCCACGCGAGCGGACCGTCACCGGGCTGATCTCCGACCTCGCGTGCGCGGCACCCACCGCGCCCGCCGTCCGGTTCGAGGACCGGGAACTCGGCTACGCCGCACTCGACCAGGCGGCCGACCGGCTGGCCTGGCGGCTCATCGAACTGGGCGCGGGCCCCGGCACCCTGGTCGGCGTCCATCTGCACCGCTCGGCGGAACTGGTCACCAGCCTCCTCGCCGTGCTCAAGACCGGCGCCGCCTACGTGCCGATCGACCCCGTCTACCCGCAGGCACGCATCGCCCACATGCTCCAGGACTCGGGCGCCCGGCTGGTGGTGACCGACGACGCGCTGCGCCCCACCCTCGCGGACCTCCCCGTCACACCCGTGCCCGCCGTGGACCCGGACGAGCGGACGCAGCCGGCCGCGCCCGTGGACCGCTCCCGGCCCGCGGCCCCGGCGTACGTCATCTACACCTCCGGCTCCACGGGGCGGCCCAAGGGCGTCCAGGTGCCGCACCGGGCGCTGGTCAACTTCCTGTGGACGATGGCCCGTCGGCCCGGCTTCGGCTCCCGTGACGCGCTGCTCGCGCTCACCACCGTGTGCTTCGACATCGCGGGCCTGGAGCTGTACCTGCCGCTGGTGCGCGGCGGCACCGTCGAGGTGCTGCCCGCCGAGGTGGCCGCCGACGGCTTCGCGCTGCGCGAGCGGATCGAGCGGTCGCGGCCCACCGTCGTGCAGGCCACGCCCACCACCTGGCAGATGCTCCTCACCGCCGGCTGGCCCGGCGACCCCGGGCTGCGGGTGCTGTGCGGCGGCGAGCCCCTGCCGCAGGAGCTGGCGGACCGGCTGGCGGACCGCGTCGGCGAACTGCACAACATGTACGGGCCCACCGAGACCACGATCTGGTCCACCTCCGACCGGGTGCGGCCCGGCCGGCCGGTCACCATCGGGCGGCCCATCGGCAACACCCGCTGCGACGTCCTCGACGAGCGCGGCGTCCCCGTGCCGCCCGGTATCCCCGGCGAGCTGTACCTGTCCGGGGACGGCGTCGCCGACGGCTACCTGGGCCGCCCCGAGCTGACCGGCGAGCGCTTCGGGCCCGCCGCCCGCGGCTCCGGCCGGGCCTACCGCACCGGGGACGTGGTGCGCCGGCTGCCCGACGGCCGGCTGGAACACCTGGAGCGCACCGACGGCCAGATCAAACTGAACGGCTACCGCATCGAACTCGGCGAGGTGGAGTCCGCACTCCGGCGGGCCCCGGGCGTCACCGCCGCCGTCGCGCTGGTGCGCGAGGACCGGCCCGGCGAGCGCCGGCTGGTCGCCTACGCGGCAGGCCGGGACGGCAAGCTGGACTCCGCTGCCCTCCGCGACGGGCTGCGCGACGTCCTGCCCGGCTACATGGTCCCCTCGGCCGTCGTGGTGCTGCCGAAGCTCCCGCTCACTGCGAACGGCAAGATCGACCGGGCGTCGCTGCCACGGCCCGGCACGGCCCCCGTCGCGGGCGCGGCGGCAGCGCTCCGCGGCGACCTGGAGCGCGGTATCGCCGACGTCTGGTGCGAGGTGCTCGGCCTCGAACGCGTCGGCGCCGAGGACAACTTCTTCGACCTGGGCGGCGACTCGCTCCGGCTCACCTCCGTGGTGGCCGCGTTGCGCGAGCGCCTGGGCAGGCCCGTCGGCCGCCTGGACATGTTCGCCCGGCCCACGGTCCGGGCCATGGCGGCCCATCTGTCCGGCGACGCGGAACCCGCGGCGCCGGCCAGGCGGCGCGGCCGGAACAACGCGGCGCTGGCACAGCGGCGCGGCCGCCGGAAGGGGCGCACATGACGGACGTCCCCCGCACAAGAAACCGAACACACACAACAGGGGGTTCCATGTCCCGCTGCACCGTTTGCTCGCTCAAGGACGATCACCCCGGCGTGGTGCTGGACGACCAGCAGGTGTGCAATCTCTGCAACTTCGACTTCGCCGAGGACCTGCTCGTCAACTACCGCTACACCAGCGAGGTGTTCGCCGAGTTCCAGCAGGCCCCGCCGGCCGACGGCGAGTTCGACTGCCTCTTCATGTACAGCGGCGGCAAGGACAGCACCTACATGCTGGACAAGTTCGTCAACGAGTACGGCAAGCGGGTCCTCGCCTACACCTTCGACGTGCCGTTCGAGAGCGTGCACGCCGCGCAGAACATCTCCCTCGCCCAGGAGAAGATCCCGGCGACGTTCCTGCTGGACGCCGACGACGACAACATCAAGCTGATGATGCGCGAGGTCTTCAACCGGCCCGCGCCCAAGCCGGGCCGCTACCTCGACGAGAAACTGCCCTGCGTCTCCTGCCGCACCTTCTTCGTGCTGCGGGCCATCCTCAACGCCTACGAGCGGAAGATCCCCTACATCGCGCTGTGCGCCGACCCGCAGCAGATCCTCACCATGGAGTCCAACGTCCGCGAGATCGTCCGCGGCTTCTACGAGACCTTCGGCGAGCGGCTGACCGGCACCCTCTTCGGCGAACGCCTGGAGGACCTGCTCTTCGAGGACGACGAGGACCTCCCGAAGATCGTGTTCCCGTTCATCGCGATGCGGCACGACTACGACCCCGACCACATCGTCGCCGAACTCCAGGCCAAGGGGCTGTACGAGTCCTCGCCGCTGGAGACCCACTGCACGCTGTTCCCGCTGCTGAACTACTACTCGTTCAAGAACTGGGACTGCATGTTCTACAAGCTCAACGCGTCCAGCCATGTGCGCTCGGTGCGGCGCAACGGCGACCAGGCGAGGAACACCTTCAGCATCAAGTTCCCCCGCGCGCTGGACCTCGCGCCCGTCGAGGACCAGCTCGGCGAGGTCGTCATGGCCATCGCCGCCGGCGAGGGAAGCCGCGAGGAGCACGAGAAGACCCTGATCGACGTGTTCCAGCGCATGGACGCGACCGAGGACGCCGCCCGGTTCGTGGCGCAGAGCTTCCTCGACATGCGCTCGGTCGCCGACGACCTCGGCATCCGGCTGAGCTGACGGACGCGAACGGACGCTGAGGAGGAAACCATGACCTATTCCGACACCGACGTCGCCATCATCGGTATGGCCTGCCGCTTCCCGGGCGCCGACTCCGTCGAGCAGTTCTGGAACGTGCTGCACGAGGGCCGCGAGACCCTGACCCGCTACACCGACGAGGAACTCCTCGCCGCGGGCGTGCCCCCCGAACGCCTCGCCGACCCCGGCTATGTGAAGGCCGGCCAGGAGATACCCGACGTCGACCTGTTCGACGCCGACCTGTTCCAGATCACCCCGGACGAGGCCGAGATCCTCGACCCGCAGCACCGGATCTTCCTGGAGTGCGCCCTCACGGCACTGGAACGCTCCGGCTACGACCCGGACCGCACCGACGGCCACATCGGCGTCTACGCCGGCGCCGGCCTCAACACCTACATGCTCAGCAACCTCAGCGAGCGCTACCGGGCCGCGTCCTCCGTCGACCACTACCGGCTGATGCTCGCCAACGACAAGGACTTCCTGGCGACCCGCACCTCCTACAAGCTCAACCTGCGCGGCCCCAGCCTCAGCGTGAACACCGCGTGCTCCACCTCCCTCGTCGCCGTGCACACCGCATGCCTCGCACTGCTCGGCGGGGAGTGCGACATGGCCCTCGTCGGCGCCGTGCACCTCGCCCCGCGGGGGCAGGGCTACCAGTACCAGGAAGGCATGATCTTCTCCCCGGACGGCCACTGCCGGGCCTTCGACGCCCAGGCGCAGGGCACCGTCATCGGCAGCGGCGCCGGCGTCGTCGTCCTCAAGCGCCTCAAGGAAGCGCTGGCCGACGGCGACTGGATCCACGCCGTCGTCAAGGGATCGGCCGTCAACAACGACGGCGCCAACAAGACCGGCTACACCGCCCCCAGCATCGCCGGGCAGGCCGAAGTCATCGCCGACGCCCACGAGGTCGCCGATGTGACGCCCGACAGCATCGGTTACGTCGAGGCACACGGCACCGGCACCCCGCTCGGCGACCCCATCGAAGTCGCTGCGCTCACCCAGGCGTTCCGCCAGAGCACCGACGACACCGGCTTCTGCGGCCTCGGCTCGGTCAAGACCAACGTCGGCCACCTGGACACCGCCGCCGGCATGGCGGGACTCATCAAGACCGCGCTGATGCTGGAGAAGCGCAGCCTCGTGCCCAGCCTCCACTTCACCGAGCCCAACCCGGAGATCGACTTCGCGTCGAGCCCCTTCTACGTCAGCACCGGCACCGCCGACTGGCCCGCCACCGACGGACCCCGCCGGGCCGGCGTCAGCTCCTTCGGCATCGGCGGCACCAACGCGCACATCGTGCTCCAGGAACCCCCCGCCGCCCCCGAGCCCGCCCCGGCCGCCCGCACACACGAACTGCTCGTCCTGTCCGCCGGCACCGAGGCCGGGCTGCGCCGCGCCACCACAGCGCTCGCCCGCCATCTGCGGCAGCACAAGGACCTCGACCTCGGCGACGTCGCCGCGACCCTCGGCCTCGGCCGCCGCGGACACCGCCACCGGCTCGCCCTCGTCGCGGACGGCGCACGCGACGCCGCCATGGCGCTGGCCCTCGGCAAGGAGGAACGGCTGCTGCGCGGAACGGCCGGCACGGAGGAGACCGGCGACCCCGTGCTCGTCCTGACCGGCGCCGGCGCCGCCGCGGCCGACAGCGCGGAGCTGTACCGCGCCGTGCCCGCCTACCGGTCCGCCGTCGACGCCTGCGCCGCCGCGCTCCCCGGGGGAGTGGAACCGGAGGCCCTGCCGGCCGGTGGCGGGGTACGCGCCGCCTTCTGCCACGAGTACGCGGTCGCCACCGCACTCCTCGACTGGGGCGTCACCCCCGCCGGGCTGGCCGCCGCCGGCACCGGCCTCGCCGTCGCCGCCGCCCTGACCGGCGCCCTCGCGCTGCCGGACGCCCTCGCCCTCGCCGAGGGCGGCACACCCACCGCGGTGCAGCCGCCGCGGCTGCCCGTGCTCAGCGCCCGCACCGGTGGCTGGCTGACCGAGGACGAGAGCCGGCAGCCCGCCAACTGGGCGGCGGACACGGCCGGTTCGCCCTCGGCGGCAGCCGCGGACGCCCTGGAGGGGCTGCTCGCCGACGAGGAACGGCCGCTGCTGCGGCTCGCCCCCGACGAGGGCGCCCCGGCGGGAGCCGCCCACCTGCTCACGCTCGCCGGACAGCAGTGGGTGCGCGGCGCCGCCCTCGACTTCGCGGCCGTGCACGCCGGCCGGAACCTGAGGCGACTGCCGCTGCCCACCTACCCGTTCGAGCGCAGCAGGTACTGGGTCGAGCCCGGCCGCACCGGCGAGAGCACGGAGACGGACGACAGCGGCCGGCTGGTCGCACAGTTCGACCCGGCCGACCCCGCCCGCAGCGTGGAGCTGATCACCGACTGGCTCGTCGAGGAGGCCGGACGGCTGCTCGGCGGCCGCGACCGGGTCGGGCTCGACGCCAACCTCTTCGACATGGGCGTCGACTCGCTGGTGCTGATCGAGGTCGTCTCCAAGCTCAGCAAGGAGGTGGACTTCACCGTTCCGCCCACCTCCTTCATCGAATTCCCCACCGTCCGCGCCTTCGTGGACAACCTCGCCGAACTGATGGGCCTCACCACCGGGCCGCAGGCAGGCGCCGCCGCAGCCGCCGGCCGCGTCTCCCGGCGCGCACGCAGGGCCCAGGCCAGGCAGGCCGACAACCAGGATCTGTGAGAGAGAACACCGTGGACGACAAGCGAAAGCTCCTGGCCGAACTGCTGGCGCGGGCCACCTCGGCCCCGCAGCGCGAAGGCGTGGCGATCGTCGGCGTGGCCGGCCGCTACCCGCTGGCCGGGAACATCGGCGAACTGTGGGACAACCTGGCAGCCGGACGCGACTGCATCCGCGAAGTGCCTGCCGCCCGCTGGGACGCCGACGCGCACCACGACCCGGACGGGGTGCGCGGCAGTTACAGCAAATGGGCCGGATTCCTCGACGACGTCGACGCGTTCGACCCGCAGTTCTTCCAGATCTCGCCCGCCGACGCCGAGGCCATGGACCCCCAGGAACGGCTGTTCCTACAGACCGCGGCGGCCACTCTGGACGACGCGGGACACCCGGCCGCCCGGCTCACCGCGCGCGGCCCCGTCGGGGTGTTCGTGGGCGTGATGAACAACGACTACGAGTGGATGGGCGGTGAGGCCGCCGCACGCGGCGTCACCACCGACGCCCGTACCAGCCACTGGTCGATCGCCAACCGGGTCTCGTACTTCTTCGACTTCACCGGCCCCAGCATGGCCGTCGACACGGCCTGCTCCGCCTCGCTCACCGCGCTCCACCTGGCCTGCGAGAGCATCAGGACCGGCGAGTGCGCCGCCGCGATCGCCGGCGGCGTCAACCTGATCCTGCACCCCTCCCACCTGGACACCCTGGCGCGGCGCGGCATGATCTCCCGCGGTGACCGGCTGCGGGCGTTCGGCGCGGGCGCCGACGGATTCGTCGACGGTGAGGGCGTCGGTGCCGTGCTGCTCAGGCCGCTGTCGGCGGCGCTCGCCGACGGGGACCGCGTCCTGGGCGTCATCCGCGGCTCGGCCGTCAACGCGAACGGCAAGACCGGCGGCTACACCGTGCCCAGCTCGGCCGCGCAGGCCCGGGTGATCCGCTCCGCGCTCAAGCGCGCCGGGGTCGAGGCCGGCAGCATCGGCTACATCGAGGCACACGGCACCGGCACCCCGCTCGGCGACCCGATCGAAATCGCCGGCCTGACCGAGGTGTTCGGCCACCGGACCGGCGACGACGCCGAGGACGGCGAGCGGCAGACCGTGCCGATCGGCTCGGTGAAGTCCGCCATGGGCCACCTGGAGTCGGCCGCCGGCATCGCCGGACTCACCAAGGTCCTGCTCCAGTTCCGGCACGGCACGCTCGTACCGTCCCTGCACGCGGACCCGCCCAACCCCGACATCGACTTCGCCGCCACCCCGTTCGCGGTGCAGCACGACCGGAGCCCGTGGCCGCGCGCCACCGCCACCGGGCAGGACGGCGCCCCGCAGGAACAGCCCCGGCGGGCCCTGGTCAGCTCCTTCGGCGGCGGCGGCGCCAACGCCTGCGTGATCCTGGAGGAGCACGTCGCGGCCGACTGGTCGCGGTCCGAGCCGGACACCGCACCGCAACTGCTCGTGCTGTCCGCGAAGAACGAGGACCGGCTGCGTGCCTCCGCGCACGACCTCGCGGCCCATCTGCGCCGTGGCGCCACACCCTCCGGCGGCACCCCGGCCGGTGACGCGCCCGCCGCGGCGGCGGACCCCGAGGCGCTGTCCTGGGCACGGAGCCTGTGCCTGCGGCTGGCCGCCGAGACGATCGGCGTCTCCCAGGACGACCTCGACCTGGAGACCGACCTGGCCGACTACGGGTTCGGCGTCACCGAACGGGCCCGGCTGTCGGCCCTGTTGGCCGTCGAGTCGGGCGCGGAGCCGCCCGCGACCGTCACCACGGCACACTCCCTGGAACGGGTGGCGCGCGCCGTCGCCGCGGCCATGCCGTCCACGGCACCCACCGGCCCGCAGGCACCGCAGCTGGCCGACGTCGCCCACACCCTCCAGGTGGGCCGCACCGCATACGAGTTCCGGCTGGCGCTGCCCGCCGTCTCCCTGGACGAGGCCGCCGGGCTGCTGGAGCAGTACGCCGCGGGCGAGCACCCGGCGGACGTCGTCACCGGGCGCGCTCCCCGGGCCGGCGCCGCGCCGCTCACCGAGGCCGCCGCCGCCGAGCTCGACCAGGCGCTCGGCCGGCGGGACCTGGCCGCCGTCGCCGGGCACTGGGTGACCGGCGCCGAGATCGACTGGCCGCGCCTGACGCCCTCCGGGGCCCGCCGTATCGAGCTGCCCACCTACCCGTTCGCCCGCGAGCGCTACTGGATCCCGGTGCCCGGCCCGCTGGCACCGGCACCCGCCGATGCGGCGGCCGCACTCCCGGCAGCCGCCGGACAGGAGACGGCCGGCCCCGACTTCTACCGCCCGCTGTGGGTACGTGCCGCACCGGCCGCGGAACCGGCCACGCGCCGCGACGGGCGCATCGCCGTGCTGGTGACCGGCGCGTCGCTCCCGCTCGGTGAGGCGCTCGCGGCCCGGCTCCCCGAGGGCCGCGTCGAACTCCTGCGGCTGGACGAGGAGTCCACCGACGCGTGGCTCGACCGGGCCGGGCAGGCCGATCTGGTCTACCACCTGGGCGGAGTGACCCGGGTGCCGGACGGCATCGGCGCCGACGAGGTGGCCGGGCAGGTCCGGCACGGCGCGCTGTCCCTCTTCCACCTGCTGCGTGCCGGCGCCGCCGAACGGATCGTGGTCGTCACCAGCGGTGTGCACGCGGTCGCCGGCAGCGCCGTGGACAACCCCTTCGCCGCCGGGCTGCACGGCCTCGTCCAGGTCGCCCCGAAGGAGCGGACGGGCCTGGCGGTCACCGGTGTCGACCTCGCCCCGGACGCCACCGCCGGCGACGCCGGGCTCCGCGCGGCCGTGGACGCGATCCTGGCCGAGCCGGCCGACACGGCGGGCCGCACCGTGGCCGTGCGCGACGGCGTCAGGTACGTGCGCCGCCTCGGCCGGGTGGCGCTGCCCGCGGCCCCGCCCGCGCCGGTGTTCCGGGACGGCGGCGTGTATCTGCTCATCGGCGGTACCGGCGGTATCGCCCGCGAGCTGAGCCTGCACCTGGCCCGCACGCACCGGGCCCGACTGGTGTGGTTCAGCCGGCACGAGCCGGGCCCCGAGCAGCTGGCGGCCATGGACGCGATCCGCGCCCACGGCGGCGAGGTGCTGCACGTGCGCGGCGACGTGTGCGCGGCGGACGACGTGGCGGCCGCCGTCGCCCAGGCGCACCGCACGTTCGGGGCGCTGCACGGGGCCGTGCACGCGGCCATGGCCTTCGACAACCACCGGCTCGCCGACCTGGACGAGGCCACGTTCACCACGGTGACCGGCGTCAAGACCGAGGGCGCCGCCGCGCTGGCCGCCGCCGTCGCCGGGGAGACGCTGGACTTCCTGGCGTTCTTCTCCTCGGCCGGTGCCTTCGGCGCCTTCGCCGGGAACGGCGCCTACATCTGCGCGTCCGCCGCCGAGGACGCCTACGGGCTGTTCCTGCGTGAGCGGCTGGCCTTCCCCGTCGTCGTGATCAATCAGGGCTACTGGGGCCAGGTCGGCTCCGGTGCCCGCTCGGGCCTCTCCGACATCTTCGCGGGCCTGGGGATCGACGCCTTCAGCACCGAACAGGGCACCGAGGCGGTGGCCCGGATCCTGGGCAGCGGCCTCCCGCAGGTCATGCCGATCATCGCGGGGCGCCGGGCGCTGGAGGCCATGGGCCACGACCCGGCCTGCGACGGCGAGGCGCTGCCCGGCGGCCACCCGCCCGCGCTGGCCGCGGCCGGTGAACGCCTGGACGAGGAGACGGACACCGACCCCGCCGCCACCCGTGTGCTCACCGGCTACGAGGAACTGGAGGCGGTCTCCGCGCGGGTGCTGCTCGGCGTCTACCAGCGCATGGGCGTCTTCCACCGCCCCCAGGAGCGGCACGGGGCCGGGGAGTTGCGCGGCAGGCTGCGCATCCTGGACCGGTTCGCGCGGCTGCACGAGGCGCTGCTGACCATCCTGGCCGGCGCGGGCTTCCTCACCCGGGACGGTGACCGGGTCACCACCACCGACGCGGTCGCCGGGGTGGACGAGGCCGCCTCCGCGCAGGAGTGGGAGGCGGAGTTCGACCGGATCGCCGCCGCCTACCCGGACATCGAGCCGACGGTCACCCTCAACCGCCTGTTCCTGGCGGAGTATCCGCGGATCCTGCGGGGCGAGGTGAACGCCACCGAGATCATGTTCCCGGGCACGTCGATGTCGCTGGTGCAGAACTTCTACCGCGGCAACGCCCTCACCGATTCCTTCAACCGGCAGGTCCGCACGGCCGTCAGTGCCTTCCTGGACCTGCGACCGGCCGGGCTCGGCGCGGGCGAGCGGATCGAGGTCGTCGAGCTGGGCGCCGGGACCGGCGCCACCAGCGAGCGGGTGCTGCCCGTCCTGGCACAGCACCCGGGCAGGGCCGGCTACGTCTACACCGACATCTCGCCGCGCTTCCTCGAACACGGGCGGGAACGGTTCGCCGACGACTACCCGTTCACCCGTTTCGAGGTCCTCAACCTCGACCGCGGACTCGACGTACAGGGCTTCACCCCCGGCTCGGCCGACCTCGTCCTGGCCACCAACGTCGTGCACGCCACGCAGAACCTGCGGGCCACCCTCCGCAAGGCGAAGGCGCTGCTGCGGCCTGGCGGCTGGCTGGTGCTGAACGAACTGACCACGGCCCGGCCGCTGCTGACGATCGGCGGTGGCGTCCTGGAGGGCTGGTGGGCGTTCGACGACGCCGAACTGCGTATTCCCGACTCGCCGTTGGTCTCGCCGTCGGGCTGGCGGCGTCTGCTGTCGGAGGAGGGTTTCACGACGGTCCGGCTCCTCGGCGCGGATGCCGGCGAGGCAGCCGGCGTGGCCGTGGGCGGCGGGCTCGGTCAGAGTGTGCTGGTCGCCGAGAGCGACGGTGTGGCGTCCTGCGCCGCGTTGCCGTCCGCCGCACCGGCGTCCCCGGCCTCGTCCGCTCCGGCTGCTGCGGCCGTCCCGTCCGTCCCGGCGGCGGGTGACGCCGACGCGGTCGCCGATCGGCTGGGCGCGCTGGTCGAGGGTGTGCTGAAGCTGAACGAGCGGATCGATCCGGACCGGCCGTTGGCCGACTACGGCTTCGACTCGCTCAGCGGTATGAAGATCGTCGCCGCTGTCGACGAGGCGTTCGGTGTCACCGTCCCGCTCGGGGACTTCTTCGAACGGCCCACCCTGCGCGAGCTGGCCGCGCACCTGGCGGAGTCCTGGCTCTCCGAAGTGGTGGCGGAAACCACCACCGCGGAGGCCGCGCCCGCGGCGGCGCCCGCGCCCGTCGTGCCGGCGGGCCCTTCCCGCGCCGCCGGTCCGGCCGGTGCCGTCCTGCGGCCCCGTACCGACGCCGAGGCGTCCCGGCACGCGCTCTCCGAGGGGCAGCGCGCGCTGTGGGTGATCGAGCGGATCACGCCCGGCACCTACGCCTACAACCTGCCGCTCGCGCTGTGGCTCGATCCCGGCGTCGACGTCCTGGCCCTGCGCGTGGCGCTCCAGGACCTCCTCGACCGGCACGACGAACTGCGCGCCACTGTGCGCTGCGACGACGACACGCCGTGCATGCGGATCGCGGCCGAGCCCGAACTGCCTTTCCAGCAGGTCTATCTGACCGCGCGGGACGACGACGAGGTCCGCGCACGCATGGACGCCGATCTGCGGCGCCCCTTCGATCTGGCGGCCGGGCCGCTGGTGCGCGCCACGCTCTACACCCTCGGCGACGGCCGTCAGGCGCTGCTGCTGACGTTCCACCACATGGTGTTCGACGGGGTCTCCATCGCCCTGCTGCTCAGGGAGCTGGAGGACGGCTACCGCGCGGCACGTGAGGGCCTCCCGCTGCCGCAGGAGCGCCCCGCGCGTACCTTCGCCGACTTCGTCGCCTGGCAGCGCGACCTGCTCGCCGGACCGGAGGGAGAGCGGCTGCGCGACTACTGGCTGGGACGGCTGACCGGCCGCGCCACGACGGTGCCGCTGCCGCTGGACCGCCCCCGCCGGGCCGAGCCCGGTCACCGGGGCGCCAGCGTGGACGGGCGTGTCCCGGCCGCCGTGGCCGACGCGGCGCGTGCTCTGGCCTCGGCGGAGCGCACGTCCCTGTTCGGGGTGCTGCTGGCCGCGTACTTCGGTGTGCTGCGCCGCTACAGCGGGCAGGCCGAGCTGGCTGTCGGTACGCCCACGGCGGGCCGGCCGGCCTCCGGCTGGGACGACGTGCTGGGCTACTTCATGAACATGGTCGTGCTGGCCGAACACGTCCCGCAGGACGAGTCGTTCCGCACGCTGACGGGCCGGGTGCACCGCACCACGCTGGAGGCGCTCGACCACGGCGCCTACCCGCTGATCACCCTGGCCCAGCAGCTGCGGCAGGCCGATCCGGCCGCGTCCGGCGCGCCGTTCAACGTGGCGTTCTACTTCCAGAACTGGGTGCGCGACACCGGGCAGGGCAGCCTCGTGCAGGCACCCGTCGAAGGTGTCCACCAGGTCGGTGAGTTCGATCTGACGCTGGAGGTCGTCGAGGAGGCCGAGGGCTGCCGCTACACCGTCAAGTACGACCCCGACCTGTTCGACGCCGCGACCGTGGAGCGGTTCGGCGAGCACTTCGTGACCCTGCTCGCCGACGCCGTGGACCGGCCGGATACCGCCCTGGGCGAGCTGGACGTCCTGACGGCGCAGGAGAAGGCGGCGCTGGCGCCTCCGGCGCCTGTGCCCTACGAGCAGGACGCCACGGTGTGGACGCTGGTGCGGCGGCAGGCGGCCGCGAGCCCGGGCGCCGTCGCCGTCCGCTACCGGGACGAGGAGCTGACCTACCGCCAACTGGCCGGCCGGGTCACGGACCTGGCGGCGCGGCTGCGTGCCGCGGGTGTCGCCCGGGGCCGTACCGTCGGTGTGCTGCTGGGCCGGGACGCGGACCTGCCGGTGGCGCTGCTGGCGGTGCAGGCCGCCGGCGGCACCTACGTACCGCTCGACCCGTCCTACCCGGCGGAGCGGCTCGCCTACATGGCCGAGGACGCCGGGCTGCACCTGGTGCTCACCCACTCCCGGGCCCCCGCGATACCGGGGTCGGTGCCCCGGCTGCCGATCGACGGCGACGGCCGGCCCGCCCCGGCCGACCCGTCCGCCGTGGAACCCGCTGTGGAACCCGGCGGGGAGGTGGGGGGCGCGGACATCGCGTACGTCATCTACACCTCGGGCTCCACGGGGCGGCCCAAGGGCGTCCAGGTGCCGCACCGCGCGCTGGTCAACTTCCTGGCCTCGATGGGCCGCGAGCCCGGCTTCGGGCCCGGGGACACCCTGCTCGCGCTGACCACGGTGTGTTTCGACATCTCCGCGCTGGAGCTGTATCTGCCGCTGGTCAGCGGCGGCACCGTGGAGATCCTGCCGGACGGCGTCGCGCGGGACGGGATGCGGCTGCGCGAGGCCGTCGAGCGCAGTAGCGCCACCGTGGTGCAGGCCACTCCCGCGACGTGGAGCATGCTGCTGGCCGCCGGCTGGCGCGGCGATGCCGGGCTGACCGTGCTGTGCGGGGGAGAGGCGCTGCCCGGCGAGCTGGCCGAAGCGCTGCTGGCGGGCAACCGGGCGGTGTGGAACCTCTACGGGCCCACCGAGACCACCATCTGGTCGGCGGCGAGCCGGCTCGTCCCGGGCGAACGCGTCACCCTGGGCGCGCCGTTGGCCAACACCGGCCTGTACGTCCTCGACGGCGCGTTCCGGCCCGTGCCCACCGGGGTGGCGGGCGAGCTGTGCATCAGCGGGCACGGTGTGGCCGCCGGCTATCTGGGCCGGCCCGGGCTGACCGCCGAGCGGTTCGTGCCCGACCCGTTCGCCGACGGGGCGCGGATGTACCGCACCGGTGATCTGGTGCGCAGGCTGGCCGACGGGCGTATCGAGTACCTGGGCAGGGCCGACGCACAGGTCAAGGTGCGCGGCTTCCGGGTCGAGCTGGAGGAGATCGAGACGGCCCTGCGCCGCCTGGACGGTGTCCGGGAAGCCGTCGTGGTGGCCCGCCGCACCGGCGGCGGCCACTCGCTGCTGGCGTGCTACGTCCTCGACGACGGCGCGGCCGAGCCCTCCCGTGAGGAGCTCGCGGGCTGGCTGCCCGAGCACATGGTCCCCGAGGCGCTGGTGCGGGTGGCCACGTTCCCGCACACGCTCAACGGGAAGATCGACCGGACCCGTCTGGCCGGTCTGGCCCCTGCCCGGATCCGGGAGCAGTACGGCCCCGCGCAGGACGCCCCGGCACAGCACGCGGGTGGTGCGCAGCCGCCGGCGGGCCAGGGTTCCGTCCAGGCGCCGGTGGACGAAGGAACGACGGCGGCGCCGGCGGGCCGCGGCCCGGTGGCGGAGCTGGAAGCCGAACTCACCGGCACGATCGCGGAGTTGACGGGTCTTGCGGCCGAGGAGATCGGCCCGCACACGCCGCTGGGCGAGACGGGGATGAACTCCGTCAGCTTCACCGCGCTGAGCAGCGCCCTGCGTACCGCGTACGGGATCGAGGTCTATCCCACGCTGTTCTACCGCAAGGGCACCGTGCACGCGCTGGCCGCCCATCTGTGGGACGAGCACCGCGACGCGCTCGTCCCCCGCTTCGGCGCCCCCGCTGCGGCACCCGCCGCGGGGGAGACCGCCCTGCCCGCGGGCGCCCCCGGCGAGCGGGGCGGGGCCGCCGGCGGGCAGGTGCCGGGCGGGGCCGACGCGGACATCGCCGTGATCGGTATGGCCGGGCGGATGCCCGACTCCGCCGACCTGGAGGAGTTCTGGCAGCACCTGGCCGACGGCGACGATCTGGTGCGGGAGGTCCCGCCGGAGCGGTTCGGGCGGCCCGCGCGGCCCGACGCCCCGAAACGCTGGGGCGCCTTCGTGCCCGACGTGGACCGTTTCGACGCCGCGTTCTTCGGGATCTCCCCGCGCGAGGCCGAACTGATGGACCCGCAGCAGCGGTTGATGCTGGAGCTGGCCTGGTCGGCCGTGGAGGACGCCGGCTACCGCCCGTCCCAGCTGGCCGGGAAACGCGTCGGGGTGTTCGTCGCGGTCACCAACTCCGACTATCTGGAGGTGCAGCGGGCCGCCGGCCGCGGGGCCGAGGGCCACACCCTCACCGGGGCCGCGCTGTCGATCGTGCCCAACCGGATCTCCTACGTGCTGGATCTGCGCGGCCCCAGCGTCGCCGTGGACACCGCCTGTTCCGGTTCGCTGACCGCCGTCCACCAGGCCGTCGCCGCGCTGCGGGACGGCACCTGTGACATGGCGCTCGCCGGCGGTGTCAGCCTCATCCTGTCCCCGGCGGTCTACGAGGCCCTCGACCAGGGCGAGATGCTCAGCCCCGACGGCCGCTGCAAGACGTTCGACAGCCGCGCCGACGGCTATGTGCGCGGCGAGGGCGCGGGCGCCGTCCTGCTCAAGCCGCACTCCGCCGCCCGGCGGGACGGGGACGCCGTGCACACGGTGATCAAGGCGGTCGCCGCCGGGCACGGCGGCCGGACCACCTCGCTGACCGCGCCCAACCCCGATGCGCAGGCCGACCTGCTCGTCGAGGCGTACCAGGCGGCCGGTGTCCCCACCTCGACGGTCGGCTACATCGAGGCGCACGGCACCGGCACCGCCCTGGGCGACCCGATCGAGACGGCCGGTCTGAGCACCGCGTTCCGCAGGCTGCGCGCGGGCGGCCCGGCCGATTACGGGCCCGGCTGCGCGATCGGCTCGGTCAAGACGAACATCGGCCACCTGGAGGCCGCGGCCGGCATCGCGGGGCTGTTCAAGGTGGTGCTGGCGCAGCAGCACGGCACCATTCCCGCCAGCCTGCACTTCCGGGAGCAGAACCCCTATCTGGAACTCGACGGCGGCCCCTTCGAGGTGGCCGCCACCGCCCGGCCCTGGCCGCGGCCCCGTGACGCCTCCGGACGCGAACTGCCGCGCCGGGGCGGGGTCAGCTCCTTCGGCTTCGGCGGAGCGAACGCGCACATCGTGCTGGAGGAACCGACCGTGCCGGACACCCGCGAGGAAGCAGCCCGTGAACAGGGCGCCGGTGAGCACCTGTTCGTGCTCTCCGCCGGCGACCCGGAGGGGCTGCGGCGCACCGCCGAGCGGCTCGCCGACCACCTGCACACCCGCGACGTGGCCCCGGGGGATCTGGCCTTCACCCTTCAGACCGGGCGGGAGGCGATGGCCCACCGGCTGGCCGTGATCGCCTCCAGCACCGCGGGCCTGTGCGCGGAGCTGGCCGCGTATCTGTCGGGCCGGCCCTCGGCGGTACGCACCGGGCACACCGGGCAGCGCCGCCCCACGGACACGGCCACGGACGCGGAGGCCGTGGAGCCCGAGGGCGACCTGGACGCCGTGGCCCTGGCGTGGGTGGCGGGCGCCCGGATCGACTGGGCCGCGCTCCACCGGGGTGTTGCGCGCCGCCGTGTGCACCTGCCCGCCTACCCCTTCGCGCGGGCCCGGCACTGGGTGGCGCCCGGCCCCTCCGGGCAGCCGGTCCGGCAGGGCTCGGGCCCGCTGCATCCGGTGCTGCTGGACGCCGAGGCGGGCGACGTGTCCGCCGCGGCCGGCCAGGGGCGGGTCTTCACCAAGAAGCTGACCGGTGAGGAGTTCTTCCTCGCCGACCACGTCGTCGAGGGCGCGCGGGTGCTGCCCGGCGTGGTGTATCTGGAGATGGCCCGGCTGGCCGGTGAACTGGCCGCGGGCGGCCGGGTGCACGGCGTCGAGGGCCTGGTGTGGGCGGCGCCCGTGACCCTGCCGGCCGGCGCGGCACACGAGCTGGCGGTACGTGTCACCCGCGACGGCGCACACGCCGCTACGGGCGGGACCGGCGCTACGGGCGGGAGCGGCGGCGCGGTGTCGTTCGAGGTGTACGACGCGCGGGACAGCGCCCGTACGAACGCCGCGGGCACCCTGCTCCTCGGTGAGCCGCACCAGCGTCCCGGGCCTGTCGACCCGGAGGCCGTACGCGCCCGCTGCACCGTCCGCCACGACGCCGGGGAGGCGTACGCACGCTTCTCCCGGCTGGGCTTCGACTACGGCGAGAGCTTCCGCACGATCGAGGAACTCGCCGTGGGCCAGGGCGAGGTCCTGGCGACGCTGTGCCTGCCCCCGGCACGCGAGGCGGACGCCGGCGCGTTCGTCTTCCACCCCTCACTGCTGGACGCGGCGCTCCAGACGGCGGGCATGCTGGCCCCGGACCCCACCGGCACGGCCGACACCGGCGACACCGGCGACACCGCCGGTTTTGCGGGCTATCTGCCGTTCTCGCTGGGCTCGGTGCGCCACTACGCCGACTGGCCGTCCCGGCTGTACGCCTACGCCACCCCCTCCGAGCGGCCCGCCCGGGAGGGGATGCTCTGCTTCGACGTCCTGCTGCTGGACCCGGCGGGCGACGTGGTCGCCGCCATCGACGCGTTCACGCTGCGGGCCACCACCGGCACCACCGGCGCGGCGCCCCGCGCAGGCGTGGACGCGGACGCGGTGTTCGCTTTCGAGCCGGTGTGGGAGCCGGCCCCGCACACCCCGGCGGCGCCGCAGGGCAGTGTGCTCGTGCTGGACGCGGGTGCGCACGGGGCCGCGGTCGTCGACGCGTTGACGGCGGCGGGTGCGCAGGCGCGGCGTCTTGCGCTGGAGGGGCCGCTGGATGTGGAGGCGGCCCTGGCCGCGCTGCCCGCCGACGGCCCTGCCCATGTGGTGCACCTGGCCTCGGAACATGCGGAGGACGCGGGGGGCGCGCGGGAGACCGCTCATGGTGCGGCGGTCGAGTACGGCTTCCACACCGCGGCCGCCTTCGTGCAGGGGTGGCAGGAGGCGCGGCGCGGGGCGCTGCGATACCTGTTCGTCCACCCGGAGACCGGCGGGACGCCCGCCGGTCCGGCGATGGCCGCACTGGCGCGGTCGGTCGGCCAGGAGCACCCGTCGGTCGACTTCGGCGTGCTCGCCGTCGCCGATGAAGCCCCCGCCCGCGCGGTGGTGGACGAACTCGGCGTCGCGGGCGAGCCCGAGGTGCGCCGTGCCGCGGGGGAACGCTCCCGCCGGTCCTGGCGCCGTACGGACCTTCCCTCGGCCGGGTCGTCGTTCCTGGGCGGGGGAGCGCATGTGATCACCGGCGGGACGGGTGCGCTCGGGCTGCTGCTGGCCGAGCATCTCGCGGGCGCGCGCCGGGAGGCGGGCGTCACCGAGGGCGGGATCGTGCTGGCGGCCCGTTCCGAGCCGGGGCCGCAGGTCCGGGCGCGTATCGAGGCTGCCGGTGCCCGCTTCGTGCGGGCGGATGTGACCGATCCGGACGAGGTGCGCGAGCTGTTCGACCGGGCACGGGGTGCCTTCGGCGGGATCGGTGGTGTCGTGCACACCGCGGGGCTGCTGCGTGACGGGCTGCTGGCGGGCAAGGACCGGGCGGACGCGGAGGCCGTGCTGGCCCCCAAGGTCGACGGCACCGTCCTGCTGGACGAGGCGACCCGGGACGACGAGCTGGACTACTTCGTGGTCTTCTCCTCGGCCGCCGTGGTCTTCGGGAACGCCGGGCAGACCGACTACGCGTTCGCCAACGCCTTCCTGGACCATTTCGCCGAGCGGCGTGAGGAGTTGCGCCGGCGCGGTGAGCGGCACGGCCGTACCCTGTCGGCCGCCTGGCCGGTGTGGGCCGAGGGCGGGATGCGTCTGGGCGCGGCGTCCGAGGCGGCGATGGGCCGGCTGTTCGGCATGCGGCCGGTGCGTACTCGGCCGGGTCTGGAGGCGCTGGAGCGGGCGCTGGCGGGTGACGCGCCCCGGCTGCTGCTGACCGCGGGCGACCCGGCGCGGATCCAGGCGGCGCTCGAAGCCGCTCAGGTGGCGCCGCGGGCCGGCGGCCCGTCCGGTTCCCCTGCCCCGTCCCCGGCGTCCCCGGCATCCCCGTCCGGGGCCGACGGGGTGCGGGCCGAGGCGGAACAGTTCGTGCTGCGCGTCCTGGCGGAGGAGTTGAAGCTCCCCGAGGGGGAGATCGCGCTCACCGAGCCCTTCGACCACCTGGGCGTGGACTCGCTGATCACCATGAGCGTGGTGCGGCGTCTGGAGGAGCGGGTGGGCCCGCTGTCGAAGACGCTGCTGTTCGAGTACGTGACGGCCGAGGAGCTGATCGACCACCTGGCCTCGGCCCACCCGCAGGCGTTCACCGCCCCGGCCGGGGCGGAGGCCCATCCGCTCCAGCCGTCCGCCGCCCGGTCCACGGACGCGGTGTCCGCCACGGCGTTCCCGGCGGTCTCCGTGGCCTCTTCGCGGGCGGAACAGGACGAGCCCTCCGGGGCGGGTGCGGGGGATATCGCCATCATCGGTGTGGCGGGCCGGTATCCGCAGGCCGATGACGTGGAGGAGTTCTGGCGGAACCTGTCCGCGGGCCGGGACTGCATCGAGGAGGTGCCCGGTGACCGGTGGGACCACAGCCAGTTCTACGATCCGGACAAGAGCACGCCCGGTAGGACGTATGGCAAGTGGGGCGGCTTTGTCCGGGGTGCGGACCGGTTCGATCCGTTGTTCTTCCGGATGTCGCAGATCGAGGCCGAGCACATCGACCCCCAGGAGCGGGTGTTCCTGGAGACGGTGTGGCACACCCTGGAGGACGCGGGCTATCCGCGGGCGGAGCTGAGCGGTTCCCGGGTGGGTGTGTTCGTCGGCATGATGTACGGCCACTACCAGCTCTACGGGGTGCGTGACGCGCTGCGGGACGGCGGTATCGCGACGTCTTCCTCGTATGCGGCGGTGGCCAACCGGGTGTCGTACTTCTTCGATTTCACCGGGCCGAGTGTCGCTGTGGACACGATGTGTTCCTCGTCGCTGGTCACCATCCACCAGGCGTGCCAGGCCATCCGGGACGGCGACTGCGAGGTCGCTGTCGCCGGTGGTGTGAACATCACCAGCCATCCGGTGAAGTATCTCCAGCTCGCGCAGCGCGGTTTCCTGTCCGAGGACGGCCGTTGCCGCAGTTTCGGTGCGGGGGGCACGGGTTATGTGCCGGCGGAGGGCTCGGGGGCTGTGTTCCTCAAGCGGCTGGATGCCGCGGTGGCCGACGGCGACCGGGTCCTGGCCGTCGTCAAGGCGTCCGCGGTCAACCACGGCGGCACCGGCAAGGGGTTCAGCGTGCCCAACCCCCGAGCGCAGGGCGATCTGGTGCGCACCGCGCTGGACCGCGCCGGGCTGGGCCCCGAAGACCTCGACTATCTGGAGGCGCACGGCACGGGGACCGCGCTGGGTGACCCGGTGGAGGTGGCCGGGATGCGGCGCGCGTTCGGTGACACGCTGCCGCAGACGCTGCCGGTCGGTTCGGTCAAGTCGCTGATCGGGCATGCCGAGTCGGCTGCGGGGATCGCGGCGGTCACCAAGGTGCTGCTCCAGATGCGGCACGGGCAGTTGACGCCGTCGCTGCATGCGCAGGAGCTGAATCCCGACATCGATTTCGAGGCGACGCCGTTCCGGCTCCAGCGCGAGGCGGCGCCCTGGCCGCGCAGGAGCCGCGAGGACGGCACGGTCCGTCCCCGGACGGCGGGGGTGAGTTCCTTCGGTGCGGGCGGTACCAACGCGCATCTGATCCTCCAGGAACACCTTGACCAGTCCGCTCCGGTGGCTGCCGGGCCGGGCCCCTACCTCGCGGTGCTCTCCGCCCGGGACGCGGGCCGGCTGGCCTCCCAGGCCCGTCGTCTGGCCGCCCATTTGCGGGCGGAGGGCGCCGGCGCGCAGCCGCACGAGGTGGCCTGGACGTTGCAGGCGGGCCGGGAGGCGATGGAGCACCGTCTCGCGCTGCTGTTTGATGACCTGCCCGAACTCGCGGACCGGTTGGAGGAGTTCGCCGGTGGCGGCGACCCGGCCCGGACCTGGCAGGGGGTGGCGGATCTGCGCAGGCCCCCGGCCGGGGAGGCCCCCGCGGCCGATCCCGTCTCCTGCGCCCGTGCGTGGACGGCGGGCCGTCGTGTCGACTGGGCGGCGCTGTACCCGGCGGGGCGGCCGCGGCGGGTGTCCCTGCCCGGCTACCCCTTCGAGGGGGACCGGATCCGGCTGGCGGTGGCGGAGGCCGAACTGGCCGCTCCCGCGGCGGGGCCGGGGGTGCAGGCCGCTGCCGGCCGTGCCCGGCTGCTGACTCGTGGCTGGGTCCCGTCCGCTCTCGCGCCCGGGGAGGAGGCGGGGCTTCCGGCCCGGACGGCCGTGCTGGCGGTGCCGGGTACCGAGGAGACGGCTGCTGCTCTTGCCGCGGCGCTGCCCGGCGCGGAGGTCCTGCATCCCGAGCGGCTCGCGGCCGATCTGGCCGCTGAGGACACCGCCTGGGACCGGTTCGACGCGGTCGTCGACCTGGCGGGCTGTGCCGGGCCGGGCGCGGGGCCGAAGCGGGAGGCGCTGCTGGCGTGGACGCGTTGGATGCAGCAGGTGGTCGATCATGTGCGGCCCCGGCTGCGTGCGGTGCTCCTCTCCCGCGGCCCGGCGACCGGCGGCCCGGCGACCGGCGGTGAGGTGTCCGGTGGCCCGGTGTCCGGTGGTGCGGCCAGGGCGGGCCTGTATCGCATGTTGCAGAGCGAGTACCGCCATGTGACGTCCCGCCAGGTGCACGTGGAAGGGGCCGTGACGGGTGAGGAGTTGTCCCGGCTGGTGGCCGAGGAGCTGCGCAGCGGGTCGGAGGAGGCCGAGGTGGCCTACCTCGACGGCCGCCGGCACCACGCCGCGCTCCACGAGGTCGCCGAGGACGCCCCCGCGCCGCCGCGTTTCCCCGAGGGGCACGTGTTGTGGGTGACGGGCGGCACGCGGGGCCTGGGCCTGCTGACGGCCCGGCATTTCGTCGCCCGGTACGGCGTGCGCAAGCTGGTCCTCACCGGCCGGGAGCAGCTCCCGCCGCGCGAGGAGTGGGCCACGCACATCGCCGCGGGGACCGCGCTGGGCGAGAAGCTGCGTCCGCTGGCGGAGCTGGCCGACAGCGGGGTCGAGTTGGAGGTGGTGGCGGTTCCGCTGGAGGACCGGGCGGCGCTGGCCGAGGCCGTGGCCGGGGTCCGGGAGCGGATGGGCCCGGCCGGGGGCGTGATCCACAGTGCCGGTGTCACCGATTTCGACAACCCGGCGTTCGTGCGGAAGCCGGAGGGTGATGTGGCCCGGGTGCTGGGCCCGAAGGTGTTCGGGACCGACGCGCTCATCGAGTGTTTCCGCGACGAGCCGTTGAGCCTGTTCGTGCTGTATTCCTCTCTCGTTGCGTCCGTCCCGGCGCTCGCGGTCGGCCAGAGCGACTACGCGATGGCCAATGCCTATCTGGACGCGGCCGCCGAGGCCCGCCCGTATGGGCTGCCGTTGGTGAGTATCGAGTGGCCGAGCTGGAGGGACACCGGTATGGGGGAGGTGCGCAGTGCCGCCTACCGGGCGTCGGGGCTGGCGCCGCTGGGCGACGAGGACGGTCTCGCGCTGCTGGACCGGGCGCTGGCCAGCGGTGCCCGGGTGGTGCTGCCGGCGCTGCCCCGGGAGGAGGTGTGGAGCCCGGAGGGTCTGACGGCCCGCCGTCTGGAGCCGCAGGCGGCGCCGTCCGCGTCCTCGGCGGTGCCGTCCGCACCGGTCGGCCCGGCCGCGCCCACAGCGTCTGCTGCGTCTGCTGCGTCTGCTGTGTCCGGTGGGTCTGCGAGTGCGGAGGTGGTGGCTGCTGCGGCCTCCTGGCTGCTGGACCAGCTGGCGCGGGAGTTGCGTTTCGACCGTGCCCGCCTGGCGGCTGATGTGCCGGTCCACGATTTCGGGGTGGACTCGATCATGGTCAGCCAGATGGTGCAGATGGCCGCGAAGGAACTGGACGTCTCGATCGATCCGTCGGCGTTGCTGGAGCATCCGACGGCGGAGGGGTTCGCTGCCTACCTGGCCGAGGAGTTCCCCGAGGCACTGCACACGGCTTTCGCTCCGGCGTCTTCGGCGTCTTCGGGGTCTCAGGCGGCCGGCGGTGCAGCCGTGTCCGCGGCCGGGGCCGCCACCGCGCCGGGGGAGAACCCCGCAGCGGTGGCGTCCGCGGCCGGCGGACCGGCGGGCGCGAGCGCCGTGCCGGAGGGTGTGGCGGTGGTGGGCCTCTCCTGCCGGTTCCCCGGGGCCGAGTCCGCCGACGCCTACTGGGACCTGCTGCGCGAGGGCCGCTCCGCGGTGCGCCCGATCCCCGCGACACGTTTCGGCAGCGCGGACGGCCGGCACGCGGGACGCTCCGGCGGCCACCACGCGGGGCTGCTGCCGGAGGTGCTGCGGTTCGACCCGGAGGCGTTCTTGCTCTCCGAGGCGGACGTGGCTGCCATGGACCCGCAGGCACTCCTCCTCCTGGAAGAGGTCAGCGGCGCCCTGCACCACGCCGGGTATGCGCCGGCCGAGATGCGGGGCCGCCGGGTGGGCGTGTATGTGGGCGGCCGTACGACGTTCTCCCCGGACGGGGAGCGGCTGGGGCAGGCGAAGAACCCGGTCGCGGTCACCGGGCAGAACTATCTGGCGGCCAACGTCTCGCAGTTCTTCGATTTCCGCGGGCCCGGTCTGGTGGTCGACACGGCGTGTTCGTCGGCGTTGACGGCGATGGACATGGCCGTGCAGGCGCTGCGGGCGGGCGCGATCGAGTCGGCTGTCGTGGCCGGGGTGAGTCTGCTGGCGGACGACCGGGCGCTGCGGGTCTTCGGCCAGCGGGGTCTGCTCAACCCCACGGGCGAGTTCCATGTCTTCGACCGCCGGGCGTCCGGCGTGGTCCTGGGCGAGGGCATCGGTGCCGTGGTCCTCAAGCCGCTGTCGCGGGCGCGGGCCGACGGCGACCGCATCCTCGCGGTCCTGGAGGGCATCGCGATCAACAACGACGGCCGGACGGCCGGTCCCGCGACACCGAACCCGGAGGCGCAGCGCGAGGTCATGGCCGAGGCGCTGGCCCGCAGCGGTCACAGCCCGCACGACGTCGGCTGGGTCGAGGCCAACGGTTCGGGATCGGCCATCACCGATCTGATCGAACTCAAGGCGATCCAGGCGGTCTACCGCTCCGAGTCGAAGGAGCCGGTGGCGCTGGGGTCGATCAAGCCGAACATCGGCCATCCGCTGGCCGCTGAGGGGATCGCGGCGTTCATCAAGGTGGTGCTGATGTTGCAGCACGGGCGGCAGGTGCCGTTCCGTTCGGGGCAGGAGCCGCTGGACCACTTCGATGTGGCTTCCTCGCCGCTGTATTTCCCCCGCGGGTCGGAGCCGTGGCCGCACGAGGGCGGCATCGCGGCGCTGAACTGCTTCGCCGACGGCGGCACGAACGCGCATGTGCTGCTCGCTCCCGCGCCGGCCGGTCACCAGGCGGTGCGCGGGCCGCTGGAGCTGCCCGTGCTCGACCGCCGGGTCGTCATCCGCGGTACCGAGCAGCAACCGAGCCCGGACACCGGCCTGTTCTGGACCGGCCACCGCCCCGACGACGAGAACACCCCCGACGGCGAGGGGGTCTCCGGCGGCGAGGGTGCGTCCGGTGACGGGTTGTACTGGGACACCTTCCGCGGGGGTGCGTGATGGCGATGAGCGGCGACACCGAGGCCGCCGAGGTCACCGGGGCCACGAAGGTCACCGGGGCCACCGGGGTGGCCGGGACCACCGGGGTGACCGGAGCCGTCGGGGCCTCCGGGGTGGCCAGGGACACCAGGGCGACCGAGGACGCCGGGGTGGCCGGGCGAGGCCGGCTGCCGGTGGTGTTCATGTTCTCCGGGCAGGGCTCGCAGTACTACCAGATGGGCCGGGAACTCTACGACGCCCACGAGGGCTTCCGCGCCGCGCTGGACCGCTACGACGCGGTCGTCGCGGAAGAGCTGGGCGAGTCGGTCCTCGCCCGGGTCTTCGACCCCGCGAAACCCCGCAGCGAGCCGTTCACCGACACCCGTATCACTCATCCGGCGATTGTGATGACGGAGCTGGCACTCGCCGACACTCTGCGCGGGGAGGGCATCGAGCCCGACCTGCTGCTCGGCTCCAGCCTGGGGGAGTACGCGGCCGCCGCGGTGGCCGGGAGTGTGGATCCGGCGGTGTGCCTGCGCCAGCTGGTGCGCCAGGCGGGGGTTCTGCGCGCGGCACCCCGCGGCGGCATGCTCGCCGTCCTCGACCACCTCGATGTGATCGAGAGGCTCCCGGCACTGGGCGCGTGCGAGGTCGCGGCCCGCAACTACCCGGGACACTTCGTCCTCGCCGGCTCGGAGGACGATCTGGCCGCCGCGCAGGCCGAGTTGTCCGCCGCGGGCGTCCTGCATCAGCGGATACCGGTCGAGTACGCCTACCACTCCGGCCAGATGGACGGTGTCCGGGCCGCCTCGCGGGAGGCGTTCGGCGGGCTGGAATTCGCTCCGCCCCGTATCCCCTGGATCTCGTGTGTGGGCGGCGAGGAGGTCCGCCACCCCACGGCCGGGCACTTCTGGCAGGTCGCGCGCCGGCCCATCGAGTTCCAGGCGGCGATGGACACGGTGCGCGGCCGGGGCGATTTCCTCTACCTGGACCTCGGCCCGGCCGGAACCCTGCACAACTTCGCGCGCCAGAACCTGCCGACGGGCACCCGCGCCCGGTCCCTGGCGCTGCTCAGCCCGTTCGGGCACGACCCCGGCCTGCTGGCCAGGGTGCGCTCTTCGGCGGCATCTCCGACACGCTCCACGGCACCAAGGAAGGCACACGGCATGAAGGTCTACGGTTTCCCCGGCCAAGGGTCGCAGCAGCGTGGTATGGGCCGGGAGTTGTTCGATGCCTACCCGGAGTGGACCGGGATCGCCGATGAGGTACTCGGCTACTCGATCCGGGAGTTGTGTGTCGAGGACCCCGAACGCAAGCTGGGACGGACGGAGTTCACCCAGCCCGCGCTCTACGTCGTCGAGGCGCTCTCCTTCCTGCGGCGGCAGGAGGAGGATCCGGAGCCTGCCGACTACCTGGCCGGTCACAGCCTCGGGGAGTACGTGGCTCTCTTCGCCGCGGGCGTCTTCGATTTCGCTACGGGTCTGCGGCTGGTGCAGCGTCGTGGGGAGTTGATGGCGGCTGCGGGGGGCGGCACGATGGCCGCGGTCGTCGGTACGGACGAGGCGACGGTGACCCGGGTACTGGCCGACTCCGGCCTGGAGGGTGTCGATCTGGCCAATCACAACGCTGTGGACCAGTTCGTCCTCTCCGGCCCGGACCAGCAGATCGACGCGGCCTGCACCGCGTTCGAGGCGGCCGGGGCGCGTGCGGTCCGTCTCAATGTCAGTGCCCCGTTCCATTCGCGGTATATGCGGGCGGCGGCTGAGGAGTTCGCGGATTTCCTGGACGGTTTCGCGTTGCGTGCGCCCGAGGTGCCGGTGCTGGCCAATGTGGACGCGCGTCCGCACGCGGCTGCGACGCTGAAGGAGAGCCTGGCGGCGCAGATCGCCTCCCCGGTGCGCTGGACCGACACGGTGCGGGGGCTGATGGGGCATGGCGACTTCGATTTCATCGAGCTGGGCCCTGGCCGGGTTCTCACCAAACTCGTCTCCCGTATCCGGGCGGCCGCCGAACCGCTCCCCGTCCCGGCCCCGCACCCGGAACCGGCCGCGCCGACCGTCTCCCGGCCGGCCCCGGACGCGGTGACGGATGCGGCCGCCGGGACCGGCCTGGAGCCGGCCGAAGGGCGGGGCGCGGCACAGTCCGCGCAGCCGGTCCCGGCCGGTGCCGCAGGGGCTGCGGGGGGTGCATCGGCGGAAGGTCTTGGACCGGAGGCTTCTGTCTCTGTGGGTGTCGGGGCGGCGGCAGTGTCCCGTCTCTCGGTCACCGCCGACGACCTGGGTGCGGTGAGTTTCCGTGAGCGTTACCAGCTGCGCCGCTCGTATGTGCTGGGCTCGCTGTGGGGCGGTATATCCGGCCCGGCCATGCTGCGTGCTTCTGCGAAGGCGGGTCTGCTGGGCTTCCTGGGTACGGGCGGGATGACGCGGGCCGCCATCGAGGGCCAGTTGTCGGAACTGGTCGGGGACCTGGGCCTGGGTGGCTGTTTCGGTGTCAACCTTCCCTACCGGCACCGCGCGCCCGAGGAAGAGTCAGCGCTGGTCGATCTGCTGTTGCGCTATGGCGTCGACCTGATCGAGGCGTCCGGCTTCCCTTTGATCACTGCGTCTTTGGTCCGGTTCCGTCTCAAGGGCGGCCGTATCCTGGCGAAGGTCTCGCGTACCGATGTGGCGGCCGCGTTCCTGGCCCCGCCCCCGGAGCACCTGGTCGCCCAGCTGCTGGATGCCGGGGAGGTCACGGGGGAGGAGGCCCGTGCGGCTGCCGGGCGTCCCATGGCCGACGACGTGTGTGTGGAAGCCGACGGTGGCTGGCTGAGCAATTCGGCCGACCTGATGTCCCTGCTGCCTGCCGTGCTGCGGTTGCGGGATGAGTCGGCACTGCCCGGCCACCACGTCCACGTCGGCTGCGCCGGCGGTATCGGCACCCCGGAAGCCGCCGCCGCGGCCTTCCTCCTGGGAGCCGACTTCGTGCTGACCGGATCGGTCAACCAGTGTTCCGCGGAGGCGGCTACCAGTCCGGTGGTGAAGGACCTGCTGGAGGCGGCGCACGAATACGACGTGGATACTGCTCCGTGGGGGGAGATGTTCGAGTTGGGGGTGCGGGCCCGCTACCTCAAGCGCGGGCTGTTCTTCCCCGCCCGGGCCGCCCAGTTGCACGAACTGTGGCGCCGCCACGCTTCTTTGGGCGAGCTGGACGAGGCGACCCGCACGAAGGTTCTGGATCGTTACCTGGAGGGCGACTATCCGGCCACTCCGGGGGTTGATCCGAAGGCGGAGCTGGCCGAGGTGTTCCGCCGCTACTTCACCCGCGGCTTCCGTCTGGCCACCACCGGCGAGGGCTCTTCCAAGGTGGACTATCTGATCCATTGCGGTCCGGCGATGGGTGCGTTCAACCAGCTGGTCGCCGGCACTCCTCTCCAGCCCTGGCGCGCCCGGACGGTGGAAGCGATCGCCGACACCCTGCTGGAGGGCGCAGCCGACCACCTCACCACCCGCCTGCGCACCTTCCCCACCACGCCCTGACCCCGCCCACCCCTGCCGCCTCCTGCCGCGGGCTCTTCCCCGACGACCGGGCACACCCGTTCCCGGGGGAGGGCCCGCGGCCTTCGGCTGCCCGCCACACCCCGCCGGGTGCCTCAACCTCGCCGGGTGCTTCCGGTCTCGCGGGGTGCTTATGAGCTGGCGGTTTCTGGGGGCTGGGGGAGCGGGGGGCGCTTGGTGGGGGTGGTGCGGGGGTGAGGGCTTGTGGTGCCGCTCCGGGGGTTCGGCTGGCGGGGGGTGGGGGTCTGGTGCCTGCTTGTATCGAGGTGGGGGGCGTCTTCGGTGGTGAGTCCGCCGTGTATGCCTGTCGTGTGGCCGGCTGGTGTCTTGGCGGAGTTGTGTGTCCGTCCCGGCTGTCCCCGTGGGTGTGGGCGCTTCGCTCCTCGGGCGGGTCTCTGCCGGTGCTCGCGCTGTGACCGTCTGCCGCTGTGACCGTCTGCGTGTGTTTGCTTCGTTGTGGCCGTGTGCGGGAGGAGGGCCGGGGGGTCAGTTGTCGTCGAGGAGGGAGTGGCAGGCGAATCCGTGGATTTCGGTGTTGTCGGTGGGGGAGGGGTCGGCGGATTCGCATTCGTAGATCCAGTGCCTTTGACCGCGGTATTTGAACAGTACTCCGGAGGGTTCGTGGTTGGCGTACAGGCGTTGGCAGCCGGTGGCTTCCAGCATGACGTTCTCCGGGAGGGGCCGGAATTCCTCGCATGCGTAGTCGTAGGGGGGTGCGGCAGTGGCTGCCGGTGCGGTGACTCCGGTGGCGACGGCGGTGGCGAGACCGAGGGCTGCGGCTGCGCAGATCGGGCGGTGGAAGCGGGGGCGCGGGTTCACGTCGTTGTTCCTTTCCGGCTCGGCGGGCCTGCTGCCGCGTCCGGTGTCCGTGCTGCGGCGGCGGGCCGGTGATGTGGGCTGTCCTGTTACGGGCGTGCCCGGGATGCTGCCGGGGGATCCTGCACGGCGCCGGGTCTCACTCGAAGGGGGGCCCGCGCAGGGCGGTTTGGGGCTTCTGCCCCGGCCGGGGACGGGGTGCTGGGCGCCGGCTGTCGGACTTTCCGGTCTGTCTTCTCCCGTGCGGCGCAGGCCGGGCCGGGTGGCCGCGTCTCGCGGGACCAGCATGGACCACGCATGCGGAATGTGCGGGTTGTGGATGCCCTCTGCCGGTGTGCGAGGCGGAACATCACGAACACGAGGCCCTCCTGCCGGGCTCCGTCCGCCCGGACGCTGCTGGGGGATGCCGTATGTCTTGTCTCTTCCCAAGGGCGCCTGCGGCAGCGCGGGTTGGCACCTTTGGTGGTCACGTGCGGGTGAAATCCCGCGGTGTTTCTCGTCCCGTGACACGGTGCCGGGCATGCCCGTCTCCGGGAGGTTTTCCCGCCCGGCCCGCGGCATCCGGTGCTTGTGCAGGGTGTTGGTCTCAAACGGGCTGGGACGGGGCCGGGGAGAGTAAAAGGGAGTGGTCATGAAGCTGCGTTCATTCGTCCCTCGTCCGCTCGTTGCCGCCTTCGCCGTAGGGCTCGCGGCCGCGGTGTCGGTCGGCGCTGCCGCGCCGCAGGCCGACGCTGTCGCCTTCCGCGACTACCGGTGCCGGCACCTGGAGTACACCCCGCATCTGCGCATGCTGGACGGATACGACTGCACGCCTTTGTTCGTCAACCACGAGCCGATGGACAACACTTTGATCATGAAGACGGGCGGCAGGCGCTGGCTGTATGAATGCGAGATCGTCAAAGTCGTCGTGGGCAGTGAGAAGGACATTGTCGGTGCTCACTGCAAACCGATTTAGCCGCGTGCTGGGACACCGCCGCGGAACAGCCCGCTCCATGGGCTGTTCCAGCGTGGGCCGGCCCCGCACCGTTTTCGCGGTGTCGGTCTGGCGGCGGTTGTCCTTGCGAGCGGCCGCCCCGCGGCGTGCGGGTGTTGCCGCGTCGGTACCGGTTCCTCGGCTGGTGTGTGTGCGGAGCCGGGGATCTCAAGACCCCGGCAGCGGTGAGGAGTTCACAGCCGTCTCTCCTCGGTGCCCGCGCCGCGCCGCATAGCCGGCTGCCGGGATCTGGTCCGCCGCATGTGGTGCTGTGCCGCCGCCGCTGGCCCGGCACTCGGTCACTGGGCCGGAACAGGGGGCAGAACCGGAGAGCCGGAGCAGAGCCAGGGCAAGAGCCAGAGGGCCAGCGGCGGAACCGGGCCGGGATGTGAGGGCCGGGGGGCCGGGCCGGGGGTGGATGAACCGCGCTGACTGCTCCTCTGGCAGAAGGTTGCTGCGGCTGCGGCTGCGGCTGCGGCTGCGGCTGCGTCGGCGTGGTCGGCGTGTGGCCGGGCGCGGGTCGGTTGCCGGTGTTGTGGGGTTCTGGTTGGTGGGGGTGGTGGTGCTGTTGTGTCTGGAGTTGTGTGAGGGTCTTTGGTGGTGCGGTTTTGTGCCGGGGGTTTTTCGGGGGGGTGTTGACTGTTTGGGGGGTGTGTTTGTCGGTGGGTTCGGGGGTGAGTTGGTGGTCGTTCGGTTTCGGGTTGCCGCCGGAGGG
>NZ_BJMM01000003.1 GCF_006539165.1 Streptomyces cacaoi
GTTTTCATGTCCGGAAATGCCGTGCTCGCCGGCCTTACGGAGGCGCCGGCCGAGGTCGATTCCACGGTGGGAGTACGGGGCCAACCCCCGTGCACGGTGGGTGAGCACGTCCGGGTAAGGTCGTCTGGATTGCCGTTACTGCTACTTCACGGGAGGCCGGGTGGAGGTCCAGGAGACACGGGTCCAGACGGACCGGGTCCTCACCATCCCGAACATCCTCAGCATGGCGCGCCTGGTCGGGGTGCCGGTGTTCCTGTGGCTCATCCTGTGGCCCGTCTTCGGGGGGCCGAACTGCGACGGATGGGCGCTTCTGGTGCTCGCCGCGAGCGGTGTGAGCGACTATCTCGACGGAAAGCTCGCGCGACGCTGGAACCAGATCAGCAGCCTCGGCCGGATTCTGGACCCCGCCGCGGACCGGCTGTACATCCTTTCCACGCTTCTCGGGCTCACCTGGCGGGAGATCCTCCCCATCTGGCTCACCGGTGTACTGCTGCTCCGGGAGTTGGTGCTGCTCGTCATGGTCTGGGTGCTGGACCGGCACGGATACGCTCCACCGCAGGTCAACTTCCTCGGCAAGGCCGCCACCTTCAATCTCATGTACGCGTTCCCCCTGTTGCTCCTCAGCGACGGTGGTGGTTGGCTGGCCTCGCTCGCTGCAATTTTCGGATGGGCGTTCGCAGGTTGGGGTACTGCTCTGTACTGGTGGGCAGGGGTCCTCTACGTGGTCCAGGTCCGCCGACTCGTCAAGGCGGGTGCCCCGGCCGACTGAGCCCGTCTTTCGACGTCGCAGCTGCTGGCTGCCCATCCGGTGACGCGATGAGGGCAGCCCCCGAACGGGGTGGAAGTCGGCATTTACCGTCGTCTGTGCGAGGAGGGCGTTCCGTACATGAAGGCCGTCGTAATGGCTGGTGGCGAAGGCACGCGTCTTCGGCCCATGACCGCGAGCATGCCCAAGCCCCTGCTGCCGGTGGTCAACCGGCCCATCATGGAGCACGTTCTGCGGCTGCTCAAACGGCATGGGCTGACGGAAACCGTTGTGACCGTCCAATTCCTGGCCTCCCTCGTGAAGAATTATTTCGGGGACGGCGAGGAGCTCGGTATGGAGCTGACGTACGCCCACGAGGAGAAGCCGCTCGGCACCGCGGGCAGCGTCAAGAACGCCGAGGAGGCGCTCAAGGACGATGCCTTTCTCGTCATCTCCGGGGATGCGCTCACCGACTTCGATCTGAGCGATCTCATCCGTTTCCACCGGGAACGCGGAGCGATGGTCACCGTCTGTCTGACCCGGGTGCCGAACCCGCTCGAATTCGGCATCACCATCGTCGACGAGGACGGCCGGGTCGAGCGCTTTCTGGAGAAGCCGACCTGGGGGCAGGTCTTCTCCGACACCGTGAACACCGGCATCTATGTGATGGAGCCCGAGGTCTTCGATTACGTGGAGTCGGATGTCTCGGTGGACTGGTCGGGAGACGTCTTTCCGCGGCTGATGAAGGAAGGCAAGCCCATCTACGGCTATGTCGCGGAGGGTTACTGGGAAGACGTCGGCACCCTGGAGAGCTACGTCAAGGCGCAGGCCGACGCGCTGGAGGGCAAGGTCGACGCCGAGCGGGACGGCTTCGAGATCTCGCCGGGGGTCTGGGTGGCGGAGGGCGCCGAGGTGCATCCCGACGCCACGCTCCGCGGCCCCCTGTTCATCGGCGACTACGCCAAGGTCGAGGCCGGCGCCGAGATCCGGGAACACTCGGTGATCGGCTCGAACGTCGTCGTCAAGAGCGGGGCCTTCCTGCACCGTGCCGTCGTCGACGACAACGTCTACATCGGCCCGCAGTGCAATCTGCGCGGCTGTGTGATCGGCAAGAACACCGATGTCATGCGGGCGGCGCGGCTGGAGGACGGAGCGGTCGTCGGCGACGAGTGCTTCATCGGTGAGGAATCGATCGTCCAGGGCAATGTGCGGGTCTATCCGTTCAAGACGATCGAGGCCGGCGCCTTCGTCAACACCTCGGTCATCTGGGAGTCGCGGGGCCAGGCGCATCTGTTCGGGGCGCGCGGCGTCTCCGGCATCCTGAACGTCGAGATCACCCCCGAGGTGGCCGTCCGTCTCGCCGGTGCGTACGCGACGACCCTGAAGAAGGGCTCGACGGTCACCACGGCCCGGGACCACTCCCGCGGTGCGCGCGCCCTCAAGCGCGCGATGATCTCCGCTTTGCAGAGCAGCGCGATGGACGTCCGGGACCTGGAGAACGTCCCGCTGCCCGTCGCCCGCCAGCAGACGGCGCGGGGCACCGCCGGCGGCATCATGATCCGTACGACGCCCGGGGTGCCGGACTCGGTCGACATCATGTTCCTCGACGAGCGCGGCGCCGATCTCTCGCAGGCCGGCCAGCGCAAGCTCGACCGCGTCTACGCACGCCAGGAGTACCGCAGGGCGTTCCCCGGGGAGATCGGGGACCTGCACTTCCCGTCCAGCGTGTACGACTCCTACACGGGAGCGCTGCTGCGCGCCGTGGACACCGCGGGCATCGCCGAGTCCGGGCTGAAGGTCGTCGTCGACGCGTCCAACGGCAGTGCGGGGCTCGTGCTGCCCAGCCTGCTGGGGCGGTTGGGCGTCGACTCGCTGACGATCAACCCGGGCCTGGACGAATCGCGCCCGACCGAGACGGCGGAGACGCGGCGGGCCGGGCTGGTGCGCCTCGGCGAGATCGTGGCCTCCGCACGCGCGGCGTTCGGTGTGCGGTTCGACCCGGTGGGCGAGCGGCTGTCGCTGGTGGACGAGCACGGGTGCATCGTCGAGGACGACCGGGCCCTGCTGGTGATGCTGGACCTGGTGGCCGCCGAGCGGCGCAGCGGCCGGGTGGCGCTGCCGGTGACCACGACGCGGATCGCCGAGCAGGTCGCCGCGTACCACGGCACGCAGGTCGAGTGGACGACGAGTTCGCCCGACGACCTCACCCGCGTCTGCCGTGACGAGGCGACCGTCTTCGGCGGCGACGGCCGCGGCGGCTTCATCGTCCCCGAGTTCAGCTCGGTCTACGACGGTTCGGCGGCCTTCGTGCGGCTCATCGGGCTGGTCGCCCGTACGCAGCTGACGCTGAGCCAGATCGACGCCCGTATCCCGCGCGCCCATGTGCACCGCCGCGACCTGGCAACACCCTGGGCGGTCAAGGGACTTGTGATGCGTACGGTCGTCGAGGCGGCGGGTGACCGGTCGGTCGACACGACCGACGGTGTGCGCGTCGTCGAGTCCGACGGCCGCTGGGTGATGGTGCTGCCCGACCCGGCCGAGGCCGTGACCCACCTGTGGGCCGAGGGCCCCGACGAGGAGTCGGCCGAGGCCCTCCTCGACGAGTGGGCCGAGGTCGTGGACAGCGCCGGACGCTGACCTCCCGTACGGCGGGGCCTGCCGGATTCGCGCGCAAGTCCCGCCGTACGTCGCACGAGTGGGCCCGTTTCGGCGGTAGGGACGCGACGTGCGACGATGTGCGGCATGCCGCAGCAGCGCCCCCGGGGGAACACCGCATCGAGGTCTGCGCGGCCCGACGCCTCCATGTCGCTGCTGACCAATGTGATGGAGCACAGCCTCGACGACGGCTATGCGCAGGCCGCAGCCCGGCGTGGGGTCGAGGGCCGTTCCGGACTGCCGCGCACCCTGCGCGCGAAACTGGGGCTCGCGGCCGGGCTCGTGCTCGCGGCGCTCGTCGTCACCGTCGGTGCCGCGCAGGCCCGGCTCTCCGCGCCGACCATCGCGAAGGAGAAGCAGGAGCTCATCGAGCGGATCGAGAGCGGCAACCAGAACGCCGACGCGCTCCAGAAGGACGTCGACGGCCTGCGGGCCTCCGTCGAGAAGAAGCAGCGCGAGGCGCTGGAAAAGCACGGCAACGAACGCGGCAGAACCACCTCGCTGTTGGCCGGTGCCACGCCCGTGGAGGGCCCGGGCGTCAAACTCGTCGTCGACGACGCGGAGGACAGCAGTTCGGGCGAGGGCGACGGGCCGCGCCGCAGCGACGGCTTCTCCGACACCGGCCGCATCCGGGACCGTGATCTCCAGCGCGTGGTCAACGGCCTGTGGCAGTCCGGCGCCGAGGCCGTTTCCGTCAACGGCGAGCGTCTCACGTCGCGCTCGGCGATCCGGGCGGCGGGCGATGCGATCCTCGTCGACAACAAGCCGCTCGTGCCGCCGTATACGCTGCTCGCGGTGGGGCCGGGGCGGAAGCTCAGCGACCGTTTCCAGGACAGCGTGGACGGCCGGTACCTCTACGTGCTGCACAAGGACTACGGCGTCAGAACGAACATCTCCGTGCAGGACAAGGTGCGGTTGCAGGCCGCTCCGAGCCTGATCATTCGAACAGCGAAACCTGTGCAGACAGGAAAGGGCAGCACATCGTGATCGCCGTACTGGGCCTCGTGGTGGGAGTCGTGGCAGGACTGGTCGTCCGGCCTGTGGTGCCGACGGTCGTCGAGCCCTATCTGCCCATCGCCGTCGTGGCCGCGCTGGACGCCGTCTTCGGCGGTCTGCGCGCCATGCTGGACGGCATCTTCGACGACAAGGTCTTCGTCGTCTCGTTCCTGTCGAACGTGGTCGTGGCCGCGCTGATCGTCTTCCTCGGTGACAAGCTCGGCGTCGGCGCCCAGCTGTCCACCGGGGTGGTCGTCGTGCTCGGCATCCGCATCTTCTCCAACGCCGCGGCCATCCGCCGGCACATCTTCAGGGCGTGAGGCCGGTGAGCGACGAGACCCCACCCCCGGACCAGGACCGGACGCCGGACAGCGGCCGTACGCCGGGCGGCAGCGGACCGCCGTCGGACCGGAAACGGGCGCTCCCGCCCGAGCGGCCGCGGCCGGAGGCCGGCCCGGAACCGCGGCCCGAGCCCCGGCCGGAGCCGGAGCCGCAGTCCGAGTCGCAGGGCGGTACCGGTGACGGCGGCGGTGCGCTGACCGGCCGGCAGCGCCTCGCCAAGGCCGTGTGGCCACCGCGGGTGACGCGCGCGCAACTCATCGTGGCGCTCCTGCTGTTCGTCCTGGGGCTCGGCCTGGCCATCCAGGTGCGTTCCACGAGCGAGAACAGCGCGCTGCGCGGCGCCCGTCACGAGGACCTGGTGCGCATCCTCGACGAACTCGACGACCGCACCAAGCGCCTGGAGGACGAGAAGCGGGAGCTGGACAAGCACCGCACCGAGCTGGACAACAGCTCCGACCAGGCCGAGGAGGCCCGCAAGCAGACGGCCGAGAAGGAGGCCCAGCTCGGTGTCCTGGCGGGCACCGTCGCCGCCGAGGGCCCGGGTATCCGCCTGACGATCAACGACCCCAAGGGCGCCACCGATTCGGACACGCTGCTCGACGCCGTCCAGGAGCTGCGTGCCGCGGGAGCGGAGGCGATCCAGATCAACGGCGTGCGCGTCGTGGCGAGTACCTACTTCTCCGACAGCGGCGGGGGCGTGAGCGTGGACGGACACGGGGTCAGCCAGCCGTACCGGTTCGAGGTCATCGGCAAGCCGGCCGATCTCGAACCGGCCCTGAACATCCCCGGCGGAGTGGTGCAGACGCTCAAGAACAAGCAGGCGAAAGCGTCCATCAGCCGCTCTGAGAAGATCACAGTGGACGCCTTGCGACAGGCGAAGCGTCCTGATTACGCTCGGTCGTCATCGCAGTGAGATGGTGATAGGAGTTGCGGGGGGTCGCCAGGTCCGTTCACCACTGCGTGGTGGAAACTGTCTACAGGTCACGGACGTTGTCCAGGCATCCTGTGTGACCAGTGAGAGCATTGAGGGTTCGTCCTGCCCCACGGGCGGGTCTGTTTCGTGCGAGGGGAATCGCCCGTGAGTTTTTTTGCGAAGTTGTTCGGCAAGAACCGCCGCGACGGCGGTGCGGGTGCCGCGCGGCATCGTGCCGCCGCCCGTCCCGGGGACACGCCGGGGGCGCCTGAAAACAGCGGCGAGCGCCCCCTGTTCCGGGACGAGGTCGCTTCCCGTCCCGGGGACAATTCGGGTGGTCACGGCGCTGCTTCTGTTGACCCTGGTGCGCAGGGCCGCATAGGTTCCCAGGCACCGCCAACCTCGTCGACGGGTGGAGGGTCTTCCTTGCCGGTGTGTAACAGGTGCGGAGCGGGCGTATCGGAGACGAGCCGCTTCTGCTCCAACTGCGGAGCCCCTCTCAAGGGCGGCGCTCCCGTGGAGTCGTCCGAGACGACGTCCACGATCTCCATCTCCGGGCTGGAGGCCTACGAGGCGGAGGTGACCGGGCAGCACGCCTCACCGGTGCTGCCGCCCGAGGCACAGGCGGCCGTGGACGCCCTCCCGATGGGCTCTGCGCTGCTGATCGTGCGGCGCGGCCCGAACTCCGGCAGCCGTTTCCTGCTGGACAACGAGCTGACCACAGCGGGGCGCCACCCGGAGAGCGACATCTTCCTGGACGATGTGACCGTCTCCCGCCGCCACGTGGAATTCCGCCGCGGCCCGGACGGCGTCTTCACGGTCAGCGACGTCGGAAGCCTGAACGGCACCTACGTCAACCGCGAGCGCATCGAGTCCGGCGTCCCGCTGGGCAACGGGGACGAGGTGCAGATCGGCAAGTACCGGCTGGTCTTCTTCACGAGCCCGCGGAACCCCTGACCCGCCCACGGGAGGCCCCATGCCGCACGGAGTCCCCGAGGTGACCCGGGCCGACGCCACCGGGGAGCGTTTCCCGATGAGCGTCGGCGCGGTCGCCAGGGAGCTGCGTGCGGAGTTTCCCGGTACGACCGTCTCCACGATCCGTTTCTTCGAGGCCGAGGGCCTCGTGGTGCCCGGGCGCTCGGCGTCCGGGCACCGGCTTTTCGGGCCGCGGGAGGTCGAGCGGCTGCGCCGGGTGCTGCGGCTGCGGCGGGACGAGTGCCTGTCGCTCTCCGCGATCGCGCAGCGCTTCCAGGAGGAAGCCTCCCGGCCCGGTGGTGCAGCACCGGCGGAACCGGCCGACGCCGCCGCCGCGCCGGCGCACGCCGGTGGCACCGCGCGTATGGGCCGGGCGGGAGTGCTCGCGGCGGCCGGCGCCGGCGAGGAGCAGCTCGCCGACTGGGAGGCGTACGGACTGCTCGACGCCCGGCCGGACGGCTCCTATGCGCCGGCCCAGGCCGCGGTGGCCCGGCTCGCCGCCGAGCTGGGCGGATACGGGTTGCAGGCCCGGCATCTGCGCGCGGTGAAGATCGCCGCCGAGCGCCAGACCGATCTGGTCGCCAGCATCGTCGCCCCGCTGCGGCGGCACCCGGACGCGCGCACCCGCGCCCACGCCGAGCGCACGGCCGAGGAGATCGCGGCGCTGTCCGTACGGCTCCACGCGGCCTTCGTCCGGTCCTCGCTGGGCCCGCACGGTGACTGATTCGGCACACGGATGCCCTCGCCGAAGGCGGCCCGACTACCCAAACAGGCGTGGCACGGCCTAGGGTTGCTGTGTGAATGAGCTCGACGTCGTGGGTGTCCGGGTGGAAATGCCCACCAACCAACCGATCGTGCTCCTGCGAGAAGTGGGAGGCGATCGCTACCTCCCCATCTGGATCGGCCCCGGAGAGGCGACCGCGATCGCCTTCGCACAACAGGGCATGACCCCCGCACGCCCACTCACCCATGACCTGTTCAAGGACGTCCTGGAAGCAGTGGGACAGGAGCTCACCGCGGTCCGCATCGTCGACCTGCGGGAAGGCGTCTTCTATGCCGAGCTGGTCTTCGCCAGCGGTGTCGAAGTGAGCGCCCGCCCGTCCGACGCCATAGCGCTGGCTCTCCGCACGGGGACGCCGATCTACGGCAGTGACGACGTGCTGGACGACGCCGGTATCGCGATTCCGGACGAGCAGGAGGACGAAGTGGAGAAGTTCCGCGAGTTCCTCGACCAGATCTCGCCGGAGGACTTCGGCACCAGCAACCAGTGAGCGGCACCGGGCTGCCGATGATGGCGCCGGTTACGGCGGCTTCGGCCAAACGGCCAGCTATTCCCGCTCACGGGTACACGAAACCACTCCGGAGGGGATTATCACCCGCCGTGCCGAGTGTGGCGATCGTTGACGCACTCGGGGCGACTGCCTACCTTCAGGTGGGCAGGTTCCGGGGCAACCCGGGATGTGAAGGACGGAGGTCGGCGTGGTGAGCACCGGCGGTGGAGATACAGCGGCTGGCGATTCCCCCCTCTCCGGTGGCCCGGCCGGGCCACCGTCCGATTCCTTGAACACCACCGTGGACCCGGCGCCGGACGAGGTCGGGTATCGAGGCCCCACCGCCTGTTCCGCGGCCGGCATCACCTACCGGCAACTCGACTACTGGGCCCGCACCGGCCTGGTCGAGCCCAGCATCAGACCCGCCTACGGATCGGGCAGCCAGCGGCTCTACAGCTTCCGGGACATCGTCGTCCTCAAGATCGTGAAGCGGCTGCTGGACACCGGCGTCTCGCTCCAGAACATCCGCGCCGCCGTGCGCCATCTGCGCTCGCGCGGCAGGACGGACCTGGCGCGGATGACGCTGATGAGCGACGGGGCCACCGTCTACGAGTGCTCCTCGCCCGACGAGGTCGTCGATCTGCTCCAGGGCGGACAGGGCGTGTTCGGTATCGCCGTCGGCGTCGTCTGGAAGGACGTCGAGGGGGCGCTCTCGCAGCTGCACGGGGAGCGGGTGGACACCGGCGAGACGCTGATCGGCCATCACCCCGAGGACGAGCTGGCACGTCGGCGCAACCGCGCCGGCTGAGATTGTCGGACCCGTACGGCACCATCGGCAGATGTGAGGGACCAGCCGACCATCCTGCATCTGGACATGGATGCCTTCTTCGCCGCCGTTGAGCAGGCTTCCAAGCCCAGCCTGCGCGGGAAGCCGGTGATCGTCGGCGGGCTCGGGCCCCGCGGGGTCGTCTCCACCGCTTCCTACGAGGCCCGGCGCTTCGGGGTGCACTCGGCGATGCCGACGGCGCAGGCCCGGCGGCTGTGTCCGAACGCCGCCTATCTGGGGCCGCGCTTCGGGCTCTACCGCAAGGTGAGCGACGTCGTCATGGAGCTGCTGCACGAGCTCTCGCCGCTGGTGGAGCCGCTCAGTCTGGACGAGGCGTTCGTCGATCTGGAGGCCGCCGAGGCGCCGGCCCGGCCGGTGCGGGACGCCGACGGGGCGCACCGGGTGGGGGAGCGGCTGCGGGCGGCGATCCGGGCGGCCACCGGGCTGAGCGGCTCGGTGGGGCTCGCGGGGTCGAAGATGCTCGCCAAGATCGCCTCCGAGCAGGCCAAACCGGACGGGATCGTACTCATCGAGCCGGGTACCGAGCGGGACATGCTGGCGCCGATGCCGGTGCGGATCCTGCCGGGCGTCGGCCCGGCCACGGCCGAGACGCTGCGCAGGGCCGGCATCACGACCGTGGGGGAGACGGCCGAGGCGGGGTCCGAGGAGCTGGTGCGGCTGCTGGGCAAGGCGCACGGGGCCTCGGTGTACGCGATGGCGCACGGGGTGGACGAGCGTCCGGTGGTCGCGGAGCGGGACGCCAAGTCGGTCTCGGTCGAGGACACCTACGACGTGGACCTCACCGACCGCACGCGGGTGCGGTGGGAGGTGGAGCGGCTGGCCGAGCGCTGTGTGACGCGGCTGCGCGCCGCCGGGCGCTCGGGGCGCACCGTCGTGATCAAGGTGCGCAGCTACGACTTCTCCACGCTGACCCGCTCCGAGACGCTGCGCGGGCCGACGGACGATCCGGGAGTGGTCAAGGAGGCCGCGCAGCGGCTGCTCGACGGGGTGGACACCACGGCGGGGGTGCGGCTGCTGGGCGTGGGCGTGAGCGGGCTCGCGGACTTCACACAGGAGGATCTGTTCGCGCAGGCAGCGCAGGAGGCCGGTGAGGCGGAGAAGGCCGAGGCGGTGGGGGAGGAGGCCGGGGAGGTCGGCTCTGCCGAGGACACCGGGGGCGTGCCGGAGCCGGTCGAGGAGGACACGGTGCAGGACCGCCGGTGGGTCCCGGGGCGGGATGTGCGGCATGCCGGGTACGGCCGGGGCTGGGTGCAGGGCAGCGGCGTCGGGAAGGTGACCGTCCGCTTCGAGGAGCCGGATACGCCGCCGGGGCGGGTGCGGACGTTCTCGGTGGACGATCCCGAGTTGCAGCCGGCGGAGCCGCGGATGCTGGATGCCGCGATCGCGGAGGTGCTGGCCGGGGGCCGGGCCGCGGCGGAGCGGGGCGGGGCGGAGCCGGCACGCTAGCCGGGCCTCGTCCCGGCCCTGGCCCGCGGCCCGGCTTCGGACCTGGACACCTCGGCCCCCGCCTGGAATCGGGCCCGGGCGGCCTGGCTCCGGCTGTGCGCGGGTCCGGCCCCGGGCGTGGCCGTCGGTATCGGGCAGCGTGGCCCTGGCCCTCCCTGGTCTGGGAAGCCTGGTTCCGGGCTCCCTCTGGCCGGGGCAGACCGGCCCCGGCTCTCGGACCGGGCCTGAGCAGTTGGGCCGGGGCGTGTGGCCCGGGGGCGGGCGAGTGTGCGGTTCTCAGTGCCCGGGTGGGGGTGGGGCCGGGAGGACCCGGTGGGTCACTCCTCGGCCCCGGCTATGCGGCCGAAGTCGCGGTCGGGGGGCGTGGCGGAGTCGTCGGCCGGGACGTCCAGGCCGTAGTGCCGGTACAGCTCCAGCTCCTGTTCGGGGGAGAGGTGCCGGCCGACGCCGAGGTCCGGGGCGCCCTTGATCAGGGAGCGTTCGTAGGGGACGCGCAGGCCGTCCTCGGCGACGCTGCTCGGTTCGAGCGGGACGAAGGCGTCACGGGTGAACAGGCCGGTACGGACGGCCGCCCACTCCGGGCTGCCGGTCGCGTCGTCGAGGTAGACCTCGTCGACTGTGCCGATCTTGGTGCCCTCGCTGTCGAACGCCTTGCGGCCGATCAGGCTCCGGGGGTCGATCTCGGTCTGCACGGTTGTCTCCCTCCCACGGTTCGCCCTGGGCGTCGGACTCGTACTCACAACGAAACGGTACTTCTCGGTTATTGGCCACTCGAGTGCGGACCCGGTTACCGGACGGTCCCTCGCTGATAGGCTCGCAAGTGGCTGTCGACCCCGCGCGGGAGAGTTCTCCGGTGAACTGCCGGAGGCGCCGAAGGAGCAACTCCTCCCCGGAATCTCTCAGGCTCAGGTACCGCGCGGACGAGGTCACTCTGGAAAGCAGGGCGGGCCCGGGGAGCCATCGCCGGGGCCCCTCCTCACCGACGGTGAAAGCCGGACCGGCCGGGACTGTGGGCGGGACCGGTGAAGCTCTCAGGTTGAGATGACAGAGGGGGAGGCCGTCCGGGCACCCGTCCCAGGTGCCCTCGAAGGTCGCAGAGACCAGGAGGCCCCCAGATGACTTCCCATCGCACCCCGCTGGCCGCGCTGGAGCGCGGCGCACCGTTCGAGAGCCGCCATATCGGGCCGGACGCCGGTGCGCAGGCCAAGATGCTCGCGCAGGTCGGCTACGGCTCCCTCGACGAGCTGACCGCCGCTGCCGTCCCCGAGGTGATCAAGAGCACCGAGCGGCTGGCGCTGCCCGAGGCCCGCAGCGAGGCGGACGTGCTGGCCGAGCTGCGCGCGCTCGCCGGGCGGAACCGGGTGCTGCACTCGATGATCGGCCTGGGGTACTACGGCACGTTCACACCCCCCGTCGTGCTGCGCAACGTCATGGAGAACCCGGCCTGGTACACGGCGTACACCCCGTACCAGCCGGAGATCTCGCAGGGCCGGCTGGAGGCGCTGCTCAACTTCCAGACGGTGATCTCCGATCTGACGGGGCTGCCGACCTCGGGCGCCTCGCTGCTGGACGAATCGACGGCGGCGGCCGAGGCGATGGCGCTCTCCCGCCGGGTGGGCAAGGTCAAGAACGGTGTCTTCCTGGTGGACGCCGACTGTCTGCCGCAGACGGTCGCGGTGCTGCGGACGCGGGCCGAGCCGACGGGGGTGGAGATCGTCGTCGCGGATCTGGACGACGGTGTTCCGGAAGAGGTCGCCGAGCGCGGGGTGTTCGGCGTGCTGCTCCAGTACCCCGGTGCGTCCGGTGCGGTGCGGGACCACCGCGCGGTGATCGAGCGGGCCCATGAACTCGGGGCCGTGGTGACCGTCGCCGCCGATCTGCTGGCGCTGACGCTGCTCACCTCGCCCGGCGAGCTGGGGGCCGACATCGCCGTGGGCTCCAGCCAGCGGTTCGGGGTGCCGATGGGCTTCGGCGGTCCGCACGCCGGGTACATGGCGGTGCGCGAGAAGTTCGCACGCAGCCTCCCCGGGCGGCTCGTCGGCGTCTCCAAGGACGTGGACGGCGAACCGGCCTACAGGCTGGCGCTCCAGACGCGGGAGCAGCACATCCGCCGGGAGAAGGCCACCAGCAACATCTGCACCGCGCAGGTCCTGCTCGCCGTCATGGCGGGGATGTACGCGGCCTACCACGGCCCGGACGGGCTGGCGGCGATCGCCCGCCGGACCCACCGGTACGCGGCCGTCCTCGCCGAGGGGCTGCGCGCCGGCGGCGTGGAGCTGGTGCACGACGCGTTCTTCGACACGGTGACCGCGCGGGTGCCCGGCCGGGCCGCCGAGATCGTCCGGCGGGCGTGCGAGAGCGGTGTCAACCTGCGGCAGGTCGACGGCGACCACGTCGGCATCGCCTGCGACGAGACCACCGCGCGCGAGCAGCTGCGCACCGTCTGGCAGGCGTTCGGGGTGCCCGACGCCGACATCGACGAGCTGGACGGGCGCACCGGGGACGCGCTGCCGGACGCACTGCTGCGCGAGGACGAGTACCTGACGCACCCGGTCTTCCACGAGCACCGCTCCGAGACGGCCATGCTGCGCTATCTGCGCCGGCTGTCCGACCGGGACTACGCGCTGGACCGCGGCATGATCCCGCTCGGCTCGTGCACGATGAAGCTCAACGCCACCACCGAGATGGAGCCGGTGACCTGGCCGGAGTTCGGGGGGCTGCACCCCTTCGCGCCGGTCGACCAGGCCGCCGGGTATCTGACGCTGATCCGCGAGCTGGAGGAGCGGCTCGCCGAGGTCACCGGGTACGACAAGGTCTCGTTGCAGCCCAACGCCGGCTCGCAGGGCGAGTTCGCCGGGCTGCTGGCCGTGCGTGCCTACCACCGGGCCAACGGTGACGCGCAGCGCACCGTGTGCCTCATCCCCTCGTCGGCGCACGGCACCAACGCGGCGAGCGCGGTGATGGCGGGGATGAAGGTCGTCGTCGTCAAGACCAGCGACAACGGCGACGTCGACGTGGCCGATCTGCGCGAGAAGATCGACAAGCACGCCGACGAGCTGGCGGTGCTCATGGTCACCTACCCCTCGACGCACGGCGTCTTCGAGGAGCACATCACCGAGGTGTGCGCGGCCGTGCACGACGCGGGCGGCCAGGTGTACGTGGACGGCGCGAACCTCAACGCGCTGCTGGGGCTGGCGAAGCCGGGCCGGTTCGGTGCGGACGTCTCGCATCTGAATCTGCACAAGACCTTCTGCATCCCGCACGGCGGCGGCGGTCCGGGCGTCGGGCCGATCGGGGTGCGGGCGCATCTGGCGCCGTATCTGCCCAACCATCCGCTCCAGCCCGAGGCCGGGCCGGAGACGGGGATCGGTCCGGTCTCCGGGGCTCCGTGGGGCTCGGCGGGCATCCTGCCGATCTCGTGGGCGTATGTGCGGCTGATGGGCGGCGAGGGGCTGCGCAGGGCCACGCAGGTCGCGGTGCTCAGCGCCAACTACATCGCCAAGCGGCTGGAGCCGCACTACCCGGTGCTCTACACCGGGCCCGGCGGGCTGGTGGCGCACGAGTGCATCATCGATGTGCGCGGGCTGACCAAGCAGACGGGCGTGAGCATCGACGACGTCGCCAAGCGGCTGATCGACTACGGCTTCCACGCGCCGACGATGTCCTTCCCCGTCGCGGGGACGCTGATGACGGAGCCGACGGAGAGCGAGGACCTGGCCGAACTCGACCGGTTCTGCGAGGCGATGATCGCCATCCGTGCCGAGATCGACCGGGTCGGCTCGGGGGAGTGGGACGCGGACGACAACCCGCTGCGCAACGCGCCGCACACCGCGGCCCAGCTGGGCCGTGAGTGGGAGCACGGCTACGGCCGTACGGAGGCCGTGTTCCCCGCGGGCGTGCACGCAGCCGACAAGTACTGGCCGCCGGTGCGCCGGATCGACGGCGCGTACGGCGACCGCAACCTGGTCTGCTCGTGCCCGCCGGTGGCGGAGTACGACGGCTGAGCGGCTGAGCGCGCCGCGTCCCGCGCGGCGGAGCACGGAGAAGGGCCGGTACGGCGACTGCCGTGCCGGCCCTTTGTCCGCTGTTCTTCCAGGGGTTTCAGTTCTCGTGGAGCGGCGCGCCCGCTCAGGCGGCCGTGGTGACGTGCCGGGTGCCCGGGGGGCGGTGCGGGTCGATGATCTTGCCGTCCGGCAGCAGCTCACCGGTGTCCTCGAAGAGGAGGACGCCGTTGCAGAGCAGACTCCAGCCCTGTTCGGGGTGGTGGGCGACGGGCTGGGCCGCCTCCCGGTCTGCTGAGTCCGCTGTCGGGCACGGTGGCTGGTGCTGGCACATGGTCGCTGTCGTCTTCCGTCGAGTGGTCTGAGTCCTGCGGCTGTGACTGTCCATGGACGTCCCCCCGTACGTTGCGGTCTTCCCCCAGTGTTGCGCCGCCGGCTCGAATCCGCAGGGATTTCGGGTCAGCACGTACCCATCCGCTCAGACGCGTCACCCGGGCGGGTGGTTGCGCCCAACAAGCCGCCGGACACGGGGCGTTGACCCTTTGGGGTACGCACGCGCACCCGGCCCGCCGGGACCGCACACGGCCGCGCCGGCGCACCTCGGTGCGCCGGCGCGGCCGGTGGCGTGTGACGGTCAGGCCCGTCTCCGCCGGGGTGCCGGTGTCACAGCCCCGCGGTGTCCACGGCCGCGGGCCGCTCGGCACCGGGGGCCGTGCCGCGCAGCAGCGGGGGTGTGAGCAGGCGGCGGGTGAGCTGCGGCAGGAGCGCGTCCATCCGGTGGGAGGTGTGCGAGGCGATGCCGGGCGGCGCGGGGGCCAGCGGCACCAGCAGATCCGCCGGGCCGGGTGTGCTCGTCGCGGGGTCGGCCGACGGGTTCGCGTGCAGCCAGAGCATCACCATGTACAGCTCGGGCACCGACAGCAGCCGGGGTTGGAAGGCGGCCGTCAGCGACTCGGCCTGGCGCAGCGCCCGCAGGCCCGAGAAGACGTACGGGCCCTGGGAGAAGTGGCCGAAGGCCCAGCCGTCGGCGGTGAGCACCGCCTCGGCGGCGCACACATGGCCGGACCGGCCGCGGCCGCCGGGGGCCTCGGGGGCCGGGTGTCCGGCCTGCGTGGAGTGTCCGGTCTGCGCGGTGTGCTCGGAGCTCTCGGGGTGCTCGGGGGCCCCGGTCTCCTCGCGTAGCAGGAAGCGCCAGCCGGTGAGCCGGGTGACGGGCGGCCCGGTCCGTCCGTGTGCCGCGACCCGCGCCAACTCGTGTACGGGAAGCGGGAGTTCGGGGTGGAGGGGGCCGGTCGCGGTGCGGACGGCGGCGGGTACACGGGAGCTGCGGAGTGCGGTCGGTGAGCCGAGTGCGGTCAGGATGCTGCGCAGGGCAGCTGCGGGGGCCGGGGGAGCGTGCAGCGGCATAGCGGGTCGCCTCTCGTCGGAGACTGTCGAGCTCAGGAGCGCGCGGACAGCGGCGTCGGCACGAGGGCGGGGGATCGCGGGCGCGGGCCGTCGAACGGGGGCGCGATACGCGTCAACTCCCGCCTCTGGGGCGAAGTTTATACGAGATATGTTCGAGTGAGGTTTCCGCTAACCGGCCGCCGCGTTTCGTGGAAGGGGGCAACAGGCCGAATCCCCGGGGTCTCCACCTGCGGGACCGGGGGGCGTGAGCGAGTGACCTCGTATTGCGTGGGGGGCGCGTACGGCCTGATGTCGACCGTGATTTATCACGGTTCCGACGGGGTGAGAAGTCCTGCCGTATGCCCACGGAATGTGCCGACGCGCATTCGCCAGCCTAGCGTCGGTTACCCGCCTTCGACAGTCGTGTAAGGCGTATCGCTCGTCCGGAGGGGCATCATCGGTGCACGTTCGCACGGGCACTCGAACAACAGGGGCGACAGGGGAGGACCCTCCATGGGAGAGAAGGTCGTGGCCGACAGGTTCGACCTGGCCGACCGGCGGCGGTACCGGGAGAAGCTGCGCGCATGTCTGCGCGCGCTCCGGCTGTTGTTGGACGGGAGGCGGTTCGACCGGCCGCGCAATCTCATGGGGCTGGAGATAGAACTGAATCTCGCCGACGCCGGCGGACAGCCGATGATGACGAATACCCGGGTCCTCGAACAGATCGCGAGCCGGGATTTCCAGACCGAGTTGGGGCAGTTCAACCTCGAAGTGAATATCGTGCCGCACGCGCTCTCCGGGAGAGTGCTGGACCAACTCGCCGAGGAACTCCGCACCGGGCTCGCGTACGCCGACCGGCAGGCCCGCGAGGTGAACGCGCGCATCGTGATGACCGGGATTCTGCCCACCCTCACGGCCGACGACCTCACCTCGGCCAATCTGACCGTCGCCGACCGCTACACCCTGCTCAACGACCAGATCATGGCCTCGCGCGGGGAAGAGGTACGCCTCGACATCGAGGGCGCCGAACATCTGGTGTGCACCTCGGAGTCCATCGCGCCCGAGGCCGCCTGCACCTCGGTCCAGCTGCACCTCCAGGTGACGCCCGGGCGGTTCGCCGACGTGTGGAACGCCGCGCAGGCGGTGAGCGCCGTGCAGATCGCGATGGGCGCCAACTCGCCCTTCCTGTTCGGGCACGAGCTGTGGCGCGAGTCGCGGGTCCCGCTGTTCCTCCAGGCCACCGACACCCGTCCGCCGGAGCTGAGCGCCCAGGGAGTACGGCCGCGCACCTGGTTCGGTGAGCGGTGGATCGACTCGGCCTACGACCTGTTCGAGGAGAACCTGCGCTACTTCCCCGCCCTGCTGCCCATCTGCGAGGACGAGGACCCGCTGGACACGCTGGCCGCCGGCGGCACCCCGGCGCTGGGCGAACTCGCCCTGCACAACGGCACGGTGTACCGCTGGAACCGCCCCGTCTACGGCGTCATGGACGGCGTTCCGCACCTGCGGGTGGAGAACCGGGTGCTGCCCGCCGGACCGACCGTCGCCGACGTGCTGGCCAACACCGCCTTCTACTACGGGCTCGTGCGGGCGCTGGCGGACGAGCCGCGGCCCGTGTGGAGCCGGATGCCGTTCACGGACGCGGCACGCAACTTCGACGCGGCGTGCCGGTACGGCATCGACGCCGAGCTGTGGTGGCCCCGTACCGGGCGCGGCCAGGGCCGGGCGCGGGTGCCGGCCGTGCGGCTGGTGCGCGAGGAGTTGCTGCCGCTCGCCGCGGCCGGGCTCGACGCCTGGGGCGTGGAGCCCAGCGACCGCGACCGCTGCCTGTCCGTCATCGAGGAGCGGTGCCGGCGGCACGTCAACGGCGCCTCGTGGCAGGTCGCGGCGTACCACCGGGCGCGGGAGAGCGGGCTGGACCGGGGCAAGGCGCTGGCGGCCGTCACCCGCGGATATGTGGAGCGCGCCGACGAGGGCGCGCCGGTGCACACCTGGACGCCGGGGCCCTGAACCGCCGGACCGCGCGGGGCTCAACCGCGGCTCCCCGCCTCCATGATGGCCTTGAGGATGACCTCGTGGATCTGGGACGGATCGTCGACCTGGTGCGACGAGCCGCCGGTGGCCTCGGCGATCTCCTCGGCGGCCTTCTCGTCGGCGTCCGGGCCCACCGCGACGGTGATCAGCGGCAGCGGCGGCTTGCCCTCGCTCTGCTCCTTCAGGCCGAGGGCCAGCTCGTCGCGCGAGATGCTGCCCGGGTCCTCGTTGGAGCCGTCGGTGAGCAGCACCACGGCGTTGAACTTCCCGGAGGCGTAGGAGGAGCGGACCTTCTTGTAGGCGGCGAGCGCCGTGTCGTACAGGCCCGTCGCGCCGCCCGGTATGGGCTCCATCCGGCCGAAGGCGGAGGTGAGTTCGTCGCGCTGGGTGCCGCCGCCCTCGACGCGGTCGCCGAGCCGGCCCAGCGGCACCAGCTCGCGGTGGTCCTTGCCGCCGTCGAGCCGGGTGGCGAACTCCCACAGGCCCACCTCGTCCTGCGGGGTGAACTGGGACAGCCCCTGGATCAGCGACGCCTTGGTGACGTCCATACGGGACTGGCCCGGCCGGCCCGGCACGGGCTGCGCCATCGACGCCGAGGCGTCGACGACCAGCAGGAAGCGCGCGCTCTGCACGGTGATGGTCCACATGCCCAGCGTGGCGCGGACGTTGCGGGTGGAGGGCGGATCGCCCGGGGTGGCCTTCCAGGGCTGGGGTGAACGGGCGCCGGCGGCGCGGGCGAGCCGGGCGTCGGCCTTGCCGCCGGGCTTGCGGAAGCCGTGCCGGGCGAGCGTCCGCAGGCCCGTGTCGTCGCCCAGGAGGGTCTGGAAGCGCAGGGCGGCGCGGCTCTTCTCGGTGCTCAGCTTGTCGCTGTCGACCAGCGTCAACGGGTAGTCGAGGGCCGTCGCGTCCTCCTTCGGGTAGAACAGCCGCAGTCCCGGTGCGTCGCCCGCGGCCTTGTTGTGGGCGTACGCGGCCTGTTCGGAGACGATGAGGGCCTGGTTGCGCTGTGGATTGCCCAGCTCCGCGCCGGAGTCGTCGCGCGGCAGGGTGGCCAGCACCTGGGAGTCGCCGGGCGCGGTCCGCTCGGCCAGCTGTTTGGCCGCGGCCGCCGCCTGCGTCTCGGACTTCCCGCCGCCCTTCTCGACGGCCGCGCTGTGCATCCGCGTGAGCGCGAGCAGCCCGGTGGCGCTGCGGGCCGGATCGGCGCTGCCGACCCGCAGATCGCCCTCGCCGGTCGCCGCGCCGGCGATCGACGACCACGAGTACCGCTTGTCGGGCCAGCCCATCTTCCCGGCCGCCGACGGGACGACGGCCAGCGCCAGCGGCGATCCCGCCACATCGCCGAGGGTCTCCAGCCGCGGCGCGCGGCCCGAGGAGGTCACGCGGTCCACCCAGACCCGCGAGTCCGGCAGCCAGACGTCGTAGTCGGCCGAGGCGCCCACCGAGCCGCGCCGCAGGCTGTCGGCCACCTCGGCGCCGGTGCGCTCGCTCACCCGGACGTCCAGACAGCGGCCGTCGGACGTCGTCTTCTCCTCGCGGGCGTGCGCGGCCAGGCTGCGCAGCGCGGGCGCGATGTCGGGGGAGGCGGCGATCCGCAGCCCGACGGAGTCCTCGCAGCCGTCGGTGAACGGCAGGACACCGGTGCGGGCTGCCACGGCGGTGCCGGCACCGAGCGCCACGACGAACGCGGTGGCGAGGACGACGGTGCGCCGACGGGAGCCCTGCCCGCGTCGCGGGCGCCGCCCGGACGTCGGACGGGCACCCCGCGTGCCGGCGGAACCGGAGCCGTCGGGCAAGCTGTGACGTGGCATGGCGTGAACGCCTCTCCTCGAAGCCTTCCGGGCGGCGGCGCCGAGGGTGCGGCACGCCGAGGCGGCGCTCCTCCCCCGGATCGGTCGCGCGGTCCTCGTACTGGTTTTCGGCGACCCTAGCGTGACGGCGGAGGCGATGAGGCCGGATTGCTGAACTGGAGCCGGCGCCGCGGCGTGGGGCCGGGCGGCCGGGGCGGCCCGAGGGGAGAGCAGGAAGTGGCAACGACGTTCGCGACCGGAGGTCCCCTTGCGCGCACAGGCGCCTGACAACATTCCGCCCTCCCCGGCCCCGCCCGGCGAGGTGCCGCGCCCGGCTGTTCTCCGTACCGAGCTGCTGCTCGTGCTGGCGCTGTCGCTGGGAGCCAGCGCCGTCTCGTCGGTCATCAGTTTCGTCGGGGCTCTGACGCGGCCCGGCGGGCTCTCGGACCAGGCGGCTCAGCTCAACTCCTCGCAGGCGCCCGGGCGTCCGTGGCTGGACCTGGCCTGGCAGCTGTTCGGCATCGCGACGGCGCTGGTGCCGGTCGCGCTCGTCGCCCATCTGCTCACCCGGGAGGGCGCGGGCGGGCTGCGCCGGCTGGGGTTCGACCGGCGGCGGCCGGGCTTCGACCTGGGCCTGGGCGCCGCGGTGGCCGCCGCCATCGGAGCCTGCGGCATCGGGCTGTATCTCGCCGCGCAGGCGAGCGGGTTCAACCTCACCGTGGAGCCGGAGTCGCTGCCGGAGGTGTGGTGGAAGTACCCGGTGCTGGTCCTCTCCGCCGTGCAGAACGCGGTGCTGGAAGAGGTGATCGTCGTCGGCTATGTGCTGCGGCGGCTGCACCAGCTGGGGTGGGGGCCGTGGGGCGCGGTGGCCGCGAGCGCCGTGCTGCGCGGCTCCTACCACCTGTACCAGGGGATCGGCGGCTTCGTCGGGAACCTCGCGATGGGGCTCATCTTCGGCCTGCTGTACCGGCGTTGGGGCCGGGTGGGGCCGCTGGTGGTGGCGCACGCGCTGATCGACATCGTCGCGTTCATCGGCTACGCGCTGCTCGCGGGGAAGGTCGACTGGCTGCCCACGCCGTGACCCGGGCCGTGCGCCGCCGTGCTGCCCGACGCGCACCCGGCCGGTGCGGGCGGAGCCCCGAGGTCCGGTCGGCTCCCGCACCTGGAGCGCGTACTCGACGACGTCCCCTCGTGCGGGGGCGAGGAGCACGGCACCGGCCCGTGCGTGGACTGTCCGGCCGGCCGCGGACCCGTTCCGCGAGCGGGGTTCAGAGTTTGCGGGTGTCGCGGGGTTCCGCGTACGGCTCCTTGTCCGGTGGGTGGCCGTGCCGGATCGCGCGTGCGCGGTCCAGCTCCGCGTTGAGCGCCAGCCCGAGCAGCACGGCGATGTTGGAGATCCACAGCCACACCAGGAAGATGATGATCCCCGCGAAGCTGCCGTAGGTCTTGTTGTAGCTGCTGAAGTTGGCCACGTAGACCGCGAACAGGGCCGAGGCGACGAGCCAGATGACCACGGCGAGCAGGCTGCCGGGCGTCACCCAGCGGAAGCCGCGCCGGACGTTGGGCGCGGCCCAGTACAGCAGCGCCAGGATGAGGCTGAACAGCAGCACCATGACCGGCCACTTGGCGATGTTCCACACCAGTATCGCGGTGTCGCCGAGACCGATCAGCGAGCCCGTCCGCCGGGCCAGCGGTCCGGTGAAGACGACGCCGACGGCGATGCAGGCCAGCAGGACGACCACGACGACGGTGATGCCGAACCGGGTGGGCAGCGTCTTCCACACCGGGCGGCCCTCGCCGATGTCGTGGACGGCGTTGCCGGCCCGCATGAAGGCCGCGACGTAGCCGGAGGCCGACCACAGGGCGACCAGGATGCCGACGATCAGCCCGATGCTCGCCCGTCCGCCGCTGCTCTGGAGCTGATGGACCATCGTCTCCAGGATGTCGCGCGCCGCGCCGGGGGCGAGGCTGCCCACGTTCTTCAGCAGCGAGTCGGTGGTGGACCGGCCGAGGAGCCCGAGGATCGACAGCAGGGCGATCAGCGCCGGGAAGATCGAGAGCACTCCGTAGTACGTGAGCGCCGCCGCCCAGTCGCCGAGGTTGTCGTGCTTGTACTTCTTCCCGGTGCGCTTGAGCGCCTCGCGCCATGAGGTCTTCGGCAGCTGCGTCGGAGTCTTCGGCGGGCGCTCCTCGGACGCCGGCCGGTCCTTCGCCGTGTCCCGCGCGGGCTCGCTCTTCGCCGACTCCTTCGCCGATTCCTCGGCCGGTCCCTGTGCCGCCGGTTCCCGCGCCGCGGGCCCGTGCGCCGGTCGACGCGCCGGTTCTCCCTCCGCTGCTGCTCCCCCTGCCGGTCCCTCCGCCGGGGGGTGGCTCCCTTCGGGGCGCGGGCTCTCGGTCATGGTGACGGCCTTCCCGGTTGCCGGTTTTGTCCGGCTTCCGGGGTAACCACGTCCAGCGGGCGGAAACGCCGGGGCGGAGAAGGGGTGGGGGAGCGGGGCTTGTCGCTCGATAGCTTCCGATATATCGTTGAGGCATCGCGATGAGTCGACGATGCAATGAGAGGAGATCGCGATGCATCCCTACGCATACACACACGAGACGACGCCCCGCTTCCGCTGGGGCGGTCACGAAGGCCGCGGCGGCCCGGCGCGCGGCGGTCACGGCCGTGGGCCCGGCAGGGGGTTCGCCCCCGGGGCCGGTCCCGAGTACGGGCCCGGCAGGGGGCGCTCGCCCTTCGGCGGGCCCGGCCCGTTCGGCCCGCAGTTCGGCGCGGGTCCGCCCTTCGGCGGCCGGGGGCGCGGGCGCGGGGGGCCGCGCGGCCGGGCCCGCCGGGGCGATGTGCGGGCCTCGATCCTCGCCCTGCTCAAGGACGGTCCCATGCACGGCTACGAGATGATCCAGGAGATCGCCGAGCGCAGCGGCGGCGTCTGGAAGCCCAGCCCCGGCTCCGTCTACCCCACTCTCCAGCTCCTGGAGGACGAGGGGCTGATCACGAGCGAGTCCGAGGGCGGCAAGAAGCGGTTCTCGCTCACCGGGAGCGGGCGCACCGAGGCCGAGGCCGGTCCCGAGGCGCCCTGGGAGGACGCCGCCGGGCGCGGTGGTGCCGAGCGCGAGTCCGTGCAGGAGGCGCGGGCGGCGGCCGGCGGGCTGGCCGCGGCGTTCCAGCAGGTGTGGGCGGCCGGGACGGACGAGCAGCGGGAGAAGGCGCTCACGGTCGTCAACGACGCGCGCAAGAAGCTATATCTGATCCTGGCCGAGGAGGAGTGAGCCGTGCGGTGGCCGGCGGGGTCGGGCTGTCCGCCCCGGCCCCCTCTCTTCCCGTGCTCGACGGTGCCCTCCGCGCTCTCCACGCGCTCCGCGCCGCCCGTGTCGTACGGGGCCTCCGCGCCCTCCGTGCCGCCCGCCGCCGCTGTGTGCCGTGCCCGTTCCGGAGCAGAGTGGGCCCGTCTCTCCTTCTCAGGGAGGAGAGGTGGGACCTCTGTGCGCAACTCCTGGCGGATCGGCATATGCCACGGGGTGCGGATGAACCCGCGGCTGTGCATGTGATGTGGTGGTTGGGTGCACAGCTCTACACCGTCCAGCGAATCAGCCGGCGCCGCGGTCGAGGACCAGGTCAGCGATGCTCTCGCGACCATGGTCGCCACCGCGCGTCGCCGTGCGGCCCGCGACGGTGACCGGCAGATCGACACGGCGCATCTGCTGCACAGCATCCTGGAGGCGGACCGCGAGGTCTGGGAGCTGCTGGACGGGGGCAGCCCGCAGGTCGGCCGGCTGCTGGGGTATCTCGTGCAGCGCAGCATCGGCTACGGGCTGCGCTGGCAGAGCAGTGTCGAGGACTCCGGGGCCGTGCCCGCGCTGAGCGAGCAGCCCGAGGGGCTGCCCGGGTGGTCGCCGAGCGCCACCGCAGCGCTGGATCTCGGCGTCCGGCGCGCCGCCCGCCGGGGTGCCGAGCGGGCCGAGGGCATCGATCTGTTCGCGGGCATCGTCGCCGACGAGGAGTGCCGGGGTGCCGAGGTGCTGCACCGGGCCGGCGTGGACTGCGGCGCCCTCGCCGAGCGGCTGGGGGTGTCCGGCGGCTCGGTGTGAGCCGTACGACGCGGTGCCGGAGCGCCTTTGCCGTGTGACGCCGCGCCGAGTGCCTTCGCCGCGCGGGCCGGGCCCGTCCTGTGGCGGTGGGTGCCGTCGCCCGGGGTCCCGCGCCATGCCTGTCCGGGCCTGTCCGGGCCTGCCAGGGCCTGCCAGGACGGATGGATTCCGAGGTGCTGTCCGGATGTGCCGTCCCTGTGCTGTCGTCCCGTTCCCGGCGTTGCCCCCTGCGGGCGCCGCGCCTAGAGTGAACGTCCGGTATTCCGAGCAGAGTTCGGGATACCGAACTTCTGAGCGGAGACGCGGAGGCGCGTGGACGCGCGACGCGCAACCCCGAGAGAGGGAGGGGCGGATGGGGCGCCTCGTGCCGGCGGTCACCCGGGCACTGGACGTACTGGAACTGTTCCTCGACGGGCCCGACACCTGGTCGGCGCCGGAGATCACCCGCAGGCTCGGACTCCCGCGGACGACCGCGCACGAGCTGGTGACGACGCTCGTCGCACGCAACTACCTCACACCGCTGCCGGACCAGCCGGGTCGCTACCGGCTGGGCGTGCGCGCCTACCAGCTGGGCAGCCGGTACGCCGAGCAGCTCGATCTGGCGGCCGAGGGGCAGGACGTCGCCCGGCGGGTCGCCGCCGACTGCGAGGAGACGGTGCATGTGGCCCTGCTGGAGGGCACCGACGTGATCTACGTCGCCAAGGTCGACAGCACCCAGGCCGTCCGGATGGTGTCGGCGGCCGGACGCCGGCTTCCCGCGCACTGCACCGCCGTCGGCAAGATGCTGCTGGCCTGTCTGCCGGACGGGGTGCGGCAGGAGCGGATCCCGGCGGACGCCGAACTGACGGCGCTCACCGGGCAGTCCGTCACCGACCCGGCGGCGCTCCACCGCGAGCTGGCCGCGATCCGGGAGCGCGGGACGGCGGTCGAGGAACGCGAGTCCAACCCCGATGTCGCCTGTGTGGCGGCGCCGGTGCGGGACGCGCAGGACACCGTCGTCGCGGCACTCAGCATCTCCGTGCCCATGGTGCGCTGGAGCGAGGAGCGCCGGGCCGAGCTGTCCGGGCTGGCGCTGAGCGGCGCGGCGGAGCTGTCCCGCAGGCTCGGCAGCCGGAGGCAGCGGTGAGCGCCCCGGCGCGGCAGGGCCGGGTGCGGGTCGCGGTCGCCGCCCGGGCGGAACTCGGCGAGGGACCGGTGTGGGACGCCGCCCGCGAGCGGCTGGTGTGGGTGGACATCCTCGGCTCACGCGTCCACACCTACGCGCCGGACAGCGGGGTGCGCACGGTGCTGGCCACCGAGCAGCACGTCGGCGCCGCCCATCCGCGCGCCGCCGGCGGCCTCGTCGTCAACCTGCGGGACGGCGTGGGCCGTTACGACACCGAGGGGCGCTTCTCCTGGCTGCACCGCGCGCCCGTCCCCGGGCGGCGCGGCAACGACGCGGCGGTCGCACCGGACGGTGCGCTGTGGGCCGGCAGCATGCGCTACGACGAGGCCGCCGGCGGGGGCGAGCTGATCCGGGTCGGCGCGGACGGGTCGGTCGCCACCGTGCTGGACGACGTGGCCGTCAGCAACGGCACGGGCTGGAGCCCGGACGGCGGCCGGATGTACTACGTGGACACCCCCACACGCCGGATCGATGTGCTGACCTGCCGTGGTGCGCGGGTGCTCGACCGGCGGCCGCTGGCCGAGGTGGAGCCCGGCGCCGGCAGCCCCGACGGGCTGACCGTCGACGCGGAGGGCTGTGTGTGGGTCGCCCTGTGGGACGGCTTCGCACTGCGCCGCTACACCCCCGAGGGGCGGCTGGAGCGCACCGTGCCGCTGCCGGTGCCCCGGCCGACGTCCTGCGCGTTCGGCGGCCCGGGGCTGCGCGACCTCTACATCACGACCGCGCGTACCGGAACCGACCCCGATCGGTATCCGCTCGCCGGGTCGCTGCTCGTCCTGCCGGACGCGGGCCGCGGGCTGCCGCCCACCCCGTTCGCGGGCTGAGTCCGCGCGCCCTCGCGGGCCGGGACCGCGGCAGGTCGGGTCCCCGCGCGTCCGGCCGGACGCGCGGGGACACCGTGGGCTACGAGCCCGTCCTGCGTTTGTTCCACACGTCGAAGCCCACCGCCGCCAGCAGCACGAGCCCCTTGATGACCTGCTGGTAGTCGGTGCCGATGCCCACCAGCGACATCCCGTTGTTGAGCACGCCCAGCACCAGGCCGCCGATCACGGCGCCCATCACGGTGCCCACGCCGCCGCTCATCGAGGCGCCGCCGATGAACGAGGCCGCGATCGCCTCCAGTTCGAACATGGTGCCCGCGTTCGGCGTCGCCGCGTTCAGCCGTGCCGCGTAGACACAGCCCGCCAGCGCCGCGAGCAGGCCCATGTTGACGAAGACGAGGAACGTCACCCGCTGGTCCTTGACGCCGGACAGCTTGGCCGCCGCCTTGTTGCCGCCCAGCGCGTAGATGTGCCGCCCGATGACCGCGTTGCGCATCACGAAGCCCAGCCCGATCAGCAGCACGCACATCAGCAGCAGCACCACCGGCACGCCCCGGAAGCTCGCCAGGGTCAGGGTGAAGGCCACCAGCGCGGCCACGATCGCCACGCACTTGAGGAGCCACAGCCCGAGCGGCAGCACCTCCAGTTCGTAGGCGAGCTGGGCCCGCCGGTCGCGCCACTCCTTCCACAGCAGCGCGACGATCAGCAGCAGCCCGATGACCAGCGTCGGGTTGTGGTACTGGGTGTACGGGCCCATCTCGGGGAGGAAGCCCTGGGCGATGTTCTGGAAGCCCTTGGGGAACGGCGCGATCGACTGGCCCTCCAGCACGATCTGGGTCGCGCCGCGGAAGAGCAGCATCCCCGCCAGGGTCACGATGAACGAGGGGATGCCGATATAGGCGACCCAGAAGCCCTGCCAGGCGCCGGCCGCCGCGCCGATCAGCAGCGAGACGATCAGCGCGAGCACCCAGGGCACATCGTGTTTGACCATCATCACGGCCGAGAGGGCACCGACGAAGCCGACCAGGGAGCCGACGGACAGATCGATGTGCCCGGCGATGATGACCAGCATCATGCCCATGGCCAGGATGAGGATGTAGCCGTTCTGCTGGATCAGGTTGGAGACGTTGTTCGGCAGCAGCAGCGTGCCGTCGGTCCATATCTGGAACAGCACGACGATGAAGACCAGCGCGATCAGCATGCCGTACTGGCGCATGTTGGTGCGCAGGCTGTTCAGCAGCGCCGCGCCGGCGGACCGCCGTCCGGGGCCGCCGTCCGGGGGAGTGCCGGTGGGGGTGGTCGTGGTGGTGGTCATGTGGGACCTCAGCCTCTGTCCTGGGTCATGAGTCGTCGTCCTGGGTCATGCGGCGCATGAGCACCTCCTGGGTGGCCTCCGCGCGGGGCACCTCGCCGGTCAGCCGGCCGGCGGCCATCGTGTAGATCCGGTCGCACATCCCGAGCAGCTCGGGCAGTTCGGAGGAGATGAACAGCACCGCCTTGCCGCGCGCGGCCAGTTGGTCGATGACCGTGTAGATCTCGTACTTGGCCGAGACGTCGATGCCGCGCGTGGGCTCGTCGAGGATCAGCACCTCGGGGTCGGCGTGGATCCACTTGCTGAGGACGACCTTCTGCTGGTTGCCGCCGGACAGCCGCTGGACCTGCTCGAAGACCGTCGGTGCCTTGATGTTCATCGAGTCCCGGTAGCCCTCAGCGACCCGGCGCTCCTGGTGTTCGTCCACCACGCCGCGCCGGGTGAGCTTCGGCAGGGACGCCAGGGAGATGTTGCGGTTGATGGTGTCGATGAGGTTGAGGCCGTAGGTCTTGCGGTCCTCGGTGACATAGGCGAGGCCGTGCGCGACGGCCTCCGGCACCGTTCGGGCCCGCACCTCGCGGCCGTCGATGTGCAGCGTGCCGCGCTCGTACTGGCCGTAGGAGCGGCCGAAGACGCTCATCGCCAACTCGGTGCGCCCGGCGCCCATCAGCCCGGCGACGCCGACGATCTCGCCCCTGCGCACCTCCAGCGAGACGCCGTCGACGACCCTGCGCTGCGGGTCGACCGGGTGGCGCACCGTCCAGCCGGAGACCGACAGCGCGGTGCGTCCCGCGTCCTCGCCCTCGTAGCGGGAGCGTTCGGGGAAGCGGTGGTCGAGGTCGCGGCCGACCATGCCGCGGATGATCCGGTCCTCGGAGACGTCCGCGGGATCGCCTGGCGCCTCGCGCACCGTGAGCGTCTCGATGGTCCGGCCGTCCCGCAGGATCGTCACCCGGTCGGCGACCTTGCGGATCTCGTTCAGCTTGTGCGAGATGAGGATGCAGGCGATGCCCTGGTCGCGCAGCTCCAGGATGAGGTCGAGCAGCTTGTCGCTGTCCTCGTCGTTCAGCGCGGCCGTCGGCTCGTCCAGGATGAGCAGCCGCACCTCCTTCGACAGCGCCTTGGCGATCTCCACCAACTGCTGCTTGCCGACGCCGACATCGGCGATCCGGGTCTGCGGCTTGTCCGGCACACCGACCCGGCGCAGCAGTGCGGCGGCGCGGCGCAGGGTCGTGCTCCAGCCGATGATCCCGCGCCGGGCGTTCTCGTTGCCGAGGAAGATGTTCTCGGCCAGCGAGAGCTGCGGGATCAGCGCCAGCTCCTGGTGGATGATGACGATGCCCTGCTGCTCGCTGGCCCGGATGTCCCGGAACGCGGCCGGCTCGCCCCCGAAGAGGATCTCCCCGGAGTAACTGCCGTGCGGATGCACCCCGCTGAGCACCTTCATCAAGGTGGACTTGCCGGCGCCGTTCTCGCCGCACACGGCGTGCACCTCACCGGCGCGCACCGTCAGATCGACGCCGCTCAGCGCCGTGACCCCGGGGAAGGTCTTGGTGATCGACCGCATCTGGAGGACCGGGGCCGTCATGTGAGCTGCCCTGCCTTGTAGTAGCCGTCCTCGACGAGCCGCTGGACGTTGGACTTGTCGATGCTCACCGGGTCCAGCAGATAGGAGGGGACGACCTTCTTGCCGTTGTCGTAGGTCTTCGTGTCGTTGACCTCGGGCTTCTTCCCGGTGAGCACGGCGTCGCCCATCTGCACGGCCTGCCGGGCGAGTTTGCGGGTGTCCTTGTAGACGGTCTGCGTCTGGTTCCCGGCCAGGATCGACTTGACGGAGGCCAGCTCGGCGTCCTGCCCGGTCACCACGGGGTAGGGCTTGGCCTTGGTGCCGTAGCCGGCGCTCTTGAGCGCGGAGATGATGCCGATGGAGATCCCGTCGTACGGGGAGAGCACCGCGTCGACGTCCTCGGAGCCGTAGTTCTTGCTGATCAGGTCGTCCATCCGCTTCTGCGCCGTGCCTCCGTCCCAGCGCAGCGTGGTGGCCTGGTTCATCTTCGTCTGGTGCGAGCGGACGCGGAGCTGTCCGCTCTTGAAGTACGGGCGCAGCACCTTCATGGCGCCGTTCCAGAAGTACCGGGTGTTGTTGTCGTCCGGGGAGCCGGCGAACAGCTCGATGTCGAACGTCTCGTCCTTCTTCTCCTTGAGCCGCAGCTTGTCCACCAGGTACTGGCCCTGGAGGCGGCCGACCCGCTCGTTGTCGAAGGAGGCGTAGTAGTCGACGTTCTCGGTGCCGAGGATGAGCCGGTCGTAGGAGATGACGGGGATGCCGGCGTCCTTGGCCCGCCGGAGCACATCGGTGAGGGCCGAGCCGTCGATGGCGGCGATGACGAGCAGCCGGTGCCCCTTGGCGATCATGTTCTCCACCTGGGCGACCTGGTTCTCCACCTTGTCGTCGCCGAACTGGAGGTCGGCCTCGTAGCCCGCCTTCTCGAACTGCCGGGCCATGTTCTTGCCGTCGGCTATCCAGCGCTCGGAGGACTTGGTGGGCATCGCGAGGCCGACGGTGCCGCCCTTGCCCTTGTCCGGCCGGTACCGGCTGCCGCCCTTGGCCTCCTGGCCACAGGCGGCGAGCGAGACGACGAGCAGCGCGGCGGCGGTCAGCGCCGCGACGCCTCTGCGGCGGCGTCGGGGATCCGGCGTGCCGTACCGCCGGGGCCGCACGGGATCCGGTGTGCGGGTGTGCATGGTCAGCTCCTCTCGGGCAGGGGAAAGCGCTGGAGCGGGCCCGGGAGGCGGGAGCCGGGCGGAGACATGCCGCCGTCCGCGCCCAGCCGGGCGAGCAGATCGAGGGCGAGCCGGCCCCGGCGCACCCGCTCGCGCGCGGAGTCCAGGGCGAGGGCGCGCAGATGGGCGCCGTAGGGGTAGATCCCCGGGGCCTTGCTCAGGCCGAACTTCAGATACAGGGGCGCGCCGCGCCGGATCAGCTCGGCCGCTTCGTACATCCGCACATAGCCGCCGAGGTCGTCGGGCGCCTCCAGATAGAGGTCCATGGGCGCGCGGCTGAACCGGCGGATCTCCGTCAGGTGCTGGAGCGTCAGATCGGAGGGGATGTTGAGGGAGTCGGCGCCGAGCCGCTCGTGGATGCCGTAGGCGACGGGGTTCACGGGGCCGATGAGCGCGGAGACCTTGAGCGTGGTGTCGGCGGGCAGTTCGCCGGCGGCACGCAGCCGGTGCAGCAGCCACAGGACGCCCTCGTCGGCGACGAGGAGGCAGCGGACACCGAGCGCGGTGGCGCGCTGCGCGTCCTCGACGCATGCGGCGACGGCGTCGTGCCCGCGGGCGCGTGCCCCGCCCCCGCCGCTGTCGGTGCGGGTGGCGGCGCCGATGTCCCAGGTGCCGCGGGGCCCGGTGAACAGGCACAGCTCGATGTCGTGTGCCGCGCAGGCCGCCACCATCTCGCTGATCTCGGCGTCGGTCAGCATCCAGACGCCGCTGCCCTGACTGATCCGGTGGATGGGGACATCGAGCGCCCGGGCGGTCTCCAGCACGGTGGCGAGCGCCTCCGGGCCCTCGCAGGAGGGCACTTCGGTGCGCCAGGTGCCGCCGTCGGGAAAGGTGTACGGGGAGGCGTCGTCGGGATGTTCGGGCGGTGCGGCGAGGCCCAGCGCGGCCAGTGCGGAGGCGCCGGGCCGTCGGGGTCCTGCGGAGTGTGAAGTCACGGTTCTCCCGGGGGTGTTCGGTGTCACGGAGGCCGGGACGGCGACCGGGTGTGCGGTGGCCGGGGCCGGGTGTCAGGGCCGGAGCAGTACCTTGCCGACGGTCGGGTCGTCGCCGCCGAGCAGCGCCACCGCCTCGCCGAACCGCTCCAACGGCAGCTCGTGCGTGACGAGTCGGGCGGGGTCGAGGAGCCCGGCGGAGAACGCCTGCACGGCGTACGACCAGGCGGCGGAAGAGGCGCCGAAGACGGAGCGGACGGTGAGCTGGGCGACCGACAGCCGGACCGGGTCGATACCCGTCGCGCCGGCCTCGAACATGCCCGTCAGCACCACGCGCCCGCCCCGGCGGGCCAGCAGACAGGCGTCGTGCGCCGTGCTCGGCGCCCCGGCCGTCTCCAGGACCAGGTCGTAGGGGTGCGCGGCGTCCGTGCCCTGGTCGAGGCCGAGTTCGGCGGGGGTGCACGCGTCGGTCGCGCCCATCGTCAGCGCCGCCTCGGCCCGCGGGCGCCGCGGGTCGACGGCCAGCAGCCGCGCCGGCGACCAGGCCGCGAGCAGCTGCACGGCGAGCAGGCCCAGCGTGCCCGCGCCGAGGACGGCGATCCGCTCGCCGGGCCGGGGCGCGGCGGCCAGCACGGCGGCCGAGACGACGGCGGCCGGTTCCAGCAGCGCCGCCGCCCGCAGATCGGCGTCGTCGGGCAGCGGGTGCACCAGCCGGGCGGGCACCACCAGATGTTCGGCGAAGCCGCCGGGGCGGGTGAAGCCGGTCTCGTCGTACCCGGACAGGCACAGGCTCGTCGCGCCCTCCCGGCAGCGGGCACAGCGCAGACAGGCCCGGAAGCCCTCCGCCACCGCCTTGCGCCCGACGAGCCCCGGATCCACACCGGGGCCGACGGCCCGCACCGTGCCGGACCACTCGTGCCCCGGCGTGACGGGGTAGCGGACATACCCCTCGGCGCGGGTGCCCTCGTAGAGTTCGCGGTCGCTCGCGCAGATTCCCGCCGCGTGGACGGCGATCCGCAGCTCGCCGGGGCCCGGCAGCGGGGGAGGGGCGAGCGCGATCCGGTGCCGCCCGGGCCGTTCGACGACGAGCGAGCGCGCCGTCTCGGCGCCCGCGGCATCTGCTGCGCCTGCTGCCCGTCCGGTGTCCGCACCGCCCCCGCCGCCCGGGGTGCCCGTCGTCACCGGTCCTCCCGTCCGGCCGGTGTGCGCTTCTCCCAGCCCTCGGCCCACAGGTCGAACCGGGCCTGCTGCTGGGGGAACCGGGCCGCGGCCTCGGGGTCGAACTCGACGCCCAGCCCGGGCTCCTGCGGCAGCGCGAAGTACCCGTCGACGACCTCGGGCGCGCCCCGCACCACCTGTTTGATCTCGGCGTCGGCGAAGTCGTTGAAGTGCTCCAGGATCTTGAAGTTCGGGGTGCACGCGGCCAGTTGGAGCGTGGCGGCGGTCAGGACGGACCCGCCCACGTTGTGCGGGGCGACGAGCATGTAGTGGGTCTCCGCGGTCGCGGCCAGCTTGCGGGTCTCCGCGATGCCTCCGAGGTGGCCGACGTCGGGCTGGATGATGTCGGCGGCCTGCGACTCGAACAGCTCGCGGAACTCGATCCGGTCGTGGATCCGCTCCCCGGTGGCCACCGGCGCCTCCACCTGACCGGCGACCTTGGCGAGCGCCTTGAGGTTCTCCGGCGGCACCGGCTCCTCCAGCCACGCCGGCCGGAAGGGCGCCATCTCCCGTGCGAGCCGGACGGCCGTCGCCGGGCTGAAGCGGCCGTGCATCTCCAGCATGAGTTCGGCGTCCGGGCCGATGGCGTCCCGCACGGCCTCGATGAGGGCGACGGCGCGGCAGGTCTCGTCGTGGTCCAGCTCCAGACGGCCGGTGCCGAAGGGGTCGATCTTCAGCGCCCGGTAGCCCCGCTCGACCACCGCCCGCGCGGCCTCGTGGTACGCCTCGGGGGTGCGCTCGGTCGTGTACCAGCCGTTGGCGTACGCCTTGACCCGGTCGGTGACGCTGCCGCCGAGGAGCTGCCAGACCGGCACGCCCAGCGCCTTGCCCTTGATGTCCCAACAGGCCGTCTCCACACAGGCGATGCCGGACATCACGATCTCGCCGGCCCGCCCGTAGTCGCCGTACTTCATGCGCCGCACCAGGTCCTCGACGGCGAACGGGTCGGAGCCGGCGATGTGGTTGCGCTCCGCCTCGTGCAGATAGCCGAGGAGCGCGTCGGTGTGGCCGAGCATCCGGGTCTCGCCCACGCCGGTCAGGCCCTCGTCCGTGTGGACCTGGACGTAGGTGAGGTTGCGCCAGGGCGTGCCGACCACGTGCGTGCTGATGTGCGTGATGCGCATGACGAAGTGGACCCCTCATGTTCGGTATTTCGTAAGGCGTTCGAAATGCTGCCCAGCGAACCTAGGGGGGCCGCAGGGGCCCGTCAATGCGTCTGCGCGGCGGAAGTTGGAAGGCGGCGGCCCGGCCGGGGTGCGCGCCGGTGCGGTGTCAGGAGGCGAGGAGGACGACCCTCCTGTCGCCTGGTGAGATGATGCGCCGATGCCTGACTCCACTTCCGCGCAGGCCGGGGTGCGCGCCCCCGCGTCCGGGCTCGGCCTCGCCCTGCTGTCGGCCTTCGCCTTCGGCGGCTCCGGGGTCGCCGCCAAGCCGCTGATCGAGGCGGGCCTCGCACCGCTGCACGTCACCTGGCTGCGGGTCGCCGGCGCCGCGCTCGTCCTGCTCCCGGTCGCCTGGCGGCACAGGGGGCTCGTGCGCGAACGCCCCGCGCTGCTCCTCGGCTTCGGGCTGCTGGCCGTCGCGGGGGTGCAGGGCTTCTACTTCGCGGCGCTCTCCCGTATTCCCGTGGGGGTCGCCCTGCTGATCGAGTACCTGGCGCCCGCGCTGGTGCTGGTGTGGGTGCGGTGCGTGCAGCGCCGTCCGGTCAGCCGGGCAGCCGCCGTCGGTGTGGTCCTCGCCGTCGGCGGGCTCGGCTGTGTGGTGGAGGTGTGGGCCGGGCTGCGGCTGGACGGCCTCGGTGTGCTGCTGGGGCTGGGCGCCGCGTGCTGCCAGGTCGGCTACTTCGTGCTGTCCGACCACGGCAGCGGCGGGGACGACGGCAGGCCGCCCGCCGACCCGCTGGGCGTCATCGCGTTCGGGCTCCTGGTCGGCACGGCCGTCCTCACGCTCGTCGCCCGGCCGTGGGAGACGCGGTGGAGCGCGCTGGCGGGCACGGCGCGGATGGACGGCAGCCCGGTGCCCGCCTTCGCGCTGCTGGTGTGGATCGTGCTCGTCGCGACCGTGACGGCCTATCTGACCGGGGTCGTCTCGGTACGCAGGCTCTCACCGCAGGTCGCCGGGGTGGTGGCCTGTCTGGAGGCGGTGCTGGCGACCGTGCTGGCGTGGGTGCTGCTGGGTGAGCGCCTCACCGGGGTGCAGCTCGCCGGGGGCGCCGTGGTGCTGCTGGGCGCGCTCATCGCACAGGGCGCCACACCGAAGGAGCCCTCGCGGGTGGCCGGTTCGGGGCCGGGGGCGTCCGGCGCGGGGGCGCTGCCGGAGCCGGAGGCGGGCGAGGGCTCCACCGGCGTCAGCGTGCGGTGAGGTAGCCGGGCACCGGGATGCCGGGCCCCGGTTCGTCGGCGGGCACCGGCGTTCCGTAGGTGCGGGAGACGGGCAGTACGCCGGACCAGTACGGGAGGTTCCGGTCCTCCGGCTCGTCCTCCGGGCCGCCGGTGCGGACCTTGGCCGAGGCTTCGGTGAGGTCCACCCGGACGACGGCGGTGGCGGCCAGTTCCTTGGCGTCGGCCCGCCGTGAGTCGTCCGCCCGGCCCGGGACGATGTTCTCCACGAGCGCGTCCAGCGCGGCGCAGCGCTCCGCCGGGTCGGTGACCTGCCTCGCGAGCCCGTGCACCACGACGGAGCGGTAGTTGACCGAGTGGTGGAAGGCCGATTTGGCCAGCACCAGCCCGTCGACGCGGGTGACGGTGAGGCACACCGGCATCCCCGGCTCCGGCCGCCCGGCCTCCCGCAGCGGCCGGGAGCCCGTCGAGCCGTGCACGTACAGCCGTTCGCCGACGCGTGCGTAGAGCGTCGGCAGGACGACGGGGGCGCCGTCGCGGACGAAGCCGAGGTGGCACAGGTAGTCGTCGTCGAGGATCGCGTGCACCAGCTCGCGGTCGTAGCCGGCGCGTTCGCGGGCGCGCGTCGGCCGCGTCCGGGCCGTCGGGCCGTAGGCGGCGGACGCCTCGTCGGGCTGTTGTACGCCCTGTCGGCCGGGGTCGGGCTGCCTGGAGGTCGGCTGGTCTGCGGGCATGGCGGCTCCCCCTCGGGTGGGATGTGCGCGAGCTTTTGAACTAGTGCATACTGTTCTTTGTGCTAGGAGAGTATCGGATCACGGGCCGGGGCGCAGCAGAGATCGCGGCCGGCATCGAGCGCGCGGTCGGCGCCGGGGAGCTGGCGCCCGGCCAACCCCTGCCGCCGCTGCGGGAGTTGGCGAGCACACTGGGCGTCAACCCGAACACGGTGGCCGCCGCCTACCGCACGCTGCGGGACCGCGGTGTGGTGGAGACCGCGGGCCGCCGGGGCACCCGGGTGCGGCACCGGCCGGCCACGGCGCCCCGCGAGAGCGCCCGCGTGGAGGTGCCGCCCGACGGCGTCGACCTGGCGGCCGGCAACCCGGACCCCGCGCTGCTGCCGCCGCTGGGCGAGGCGTTCGCCGCGGCGGCGGCCGCACCGGAGCCCGTGCTGTACGGGGCGCCGGACATCGACCCCGGGTTCGAGGCGCTCGCCCGCGAGATGCTGGCCGCCGACGGGGTGCCCGCGGACGCGCTCGCCGTCACCTCCGGCTCGCTGGACGCCATCGAGCGCGTCCTCGCGGCCCATCTGCGCCCCGGGGACCGGGTCGCCGTCGAGGACCCCGGCTGGGGCAGCCTGCTCGACCTCGTCCCCGCCCTGGGGCTGCGCCCCGTCCCCGTCGCGCTCGACGACGAAGGGCCGCTGCCCGCCGCGCTGGAGGAGGCGCTGGACCAGGGTGCCCGTGCCCTCGTCCTCACCGCGCGGGCGCAGAACCCGACCGGCGCCGCCGTCACCGCCGAACGGGCCGCGCTGCTGCGGGAGGTGCTCGCTGCCCGCCCCGAGACGCTGCTCGTCGAGGACGACCACGGGCACGGCATCGTCGATCTGCCGCTGCACCCGCTGTCCGGCGCCACCCGGCACTGGGCGCTGGCGCGCTCGGCGGCGAAGGCGTACGGCCCCGATCTGCGGCTGGCGGTGCTGGCCGGGGACGCGGTCACCGTGGACCGGGTGCGCGGCCGGCAGCGGCTGGGCCCCGGTTGGGTCAGCCATCTGCTCCAGCGCGCCCTGGTGCATCTGTGGCGCACGGACGCCGTGGATCCGGGCGCGGTGGCCGCCTCCTACGGGCGGCGGCGCGCGCGGCTGCTGGAGGAGCTGGCCGCCCGGGGCGTCACCGGGCGCGGGCGCAGCGGCATGAACGTGTGGATCCCCGTGGCGGAGGAGACGGGCCCGGTCGCCCGGCTGCTGCGGGAGGGCTGGGCGGTCGCCCCGGGTGCCCGCTTCCGGCTGGCCTCCGCGCCGGGGCTGCGGGTGACGGTCTCCCCGCTGGACGACGGTGCGGCACGGCGCCTGGCCGAGGCCGTCGCCGCCGCCGTGCGCCCCGCGTCCCCGCGCCGCTACGAGTGACCCCGGCCGCGCTCACAGCTTGCGGAAGTCCCAGGAGACGACGGCGTCGGGCACCAGGCGCAGCCACGCGTGGCGTCCGTCGTGCGGCATCCGGTCGAGACGGAAGTACTTGGCCGCGAACAGGGGCTCGACGGCGTCGAGTTCCGGGCACGGCTCCCCGGTGCGCGGCGCCTCCCCGACCCGCTCCACCCGGCCGGTCAGCTCCACCCCGCGCAGCTCGCCGTACTCGTGGCCGTCGTCGACCAGCACCGCCGTGTGCGGCCGGGCGGCGAGCTGTCTGAAGCGCCTGCTGCGCACCAGCGAGTAGAGCCACAGCGCGCTGCCGTCCCAGGCGAACCACAGGGCGCTCAGGTGCGGTGCGCCGTGCGCGTCCACCGAGGCCATCCGGCAGGTGCGCTGGCCGGTGAGGAAGGCGTCCCGTTCCTGCGGCGCCATCATGATCCGTCGTCCCCTGCGCTGCCCGCCGTCCTGGCTCACGTCCGCCTCCCCGGGGCTTAACTTCTGACGCTCCGTCAGACAGCATGGGGGCGTACCCGGCGGTGCGCAATGCCGCCGCCCGGGATCCGAAGCCGCCGCAGCGGAAGGGGTGGTGGTCGTGACGGCCCGCCCAGCACTGCCCGAGCCCGGCACCACCGCCCTGCTCACCGTCGAGTGCCAGCGCGGCGTCGTCGGCGAGGAGAGCGCACTGCCCGAACTCGCCCACGAGGCCCGTGCGTCGGGCACGCTGGAGCGGATCGCCCGGCTCGTCGGGGCCGCGCACGAGCGGGGCGTGCAGGTGCTGCACGCGGTCGCCGAACGCCGGCCCGACGGCAGGGGCGCGGGCCGCAACGCCCCGCTGCTGCGCGCCGCCGAACGCCTGCCGGTGCGCCAGCTCACCGGCTCCGACGCCGTGCGGATCGCCGCACCGGTACCCGTCGCCGAGGAGGACCTGACCGTCCGGCGGCTGCACGGGCTCTCCCCGCTGGCCGGCACGGACGTCGACGCGCTGCTGCGCAACCTCGGCATCCGCTGCCTCGTCGTCACCGGCGTCTCCACGAACGTGGCCGTGCCCAACGCCGTGTTCGACGCCGTCAACCTCGGATACACCGCCGTGGTGCCCGCCGACGCGGTGGCCGGGGTGCCCGCCGACTACACCGCCGCCGTGCTGCGCCACACGCTGTCCCTGGTCGCGACCGTCACCACGACCGCCGAACTGCTCGACCACTGGCGCACGTGAGCCCGGCGGGCGGCGTAGGCTGCGCCCGTCGTCCGGCACCGGCCGTCCCGCGCGGCTCGCCGCCGCGGGGGCGCCCGGGCGCTCGCCGGCCCGCCCGCCGTGCACCACGGCCGGGCCCGACCGTGGAACCGTGAAGAGGCACATGCTCACATCCGACCAGTGGTCCACCGTCCAGCGGCTCGTCGACTGGCTCGACGCCCACAACGGCCGCGGGGCCGAGGAGTTGGGCCAGCGCATCCTGAAGCTCACCGAAGAGGTCGGCGAGGTCGCCCAGGCGTGGATCGGCGCGCGGGGACAGAATCCCCGCAAGGGCACCACCCACACCGCCGAGGACGTGCGGGGTGAACTGTGCGACGTCATCGTCACCGCGGCCGTCGCGCTCGCCAGCCTCACCGAGAGCCCGCGCGAGGTGCTCGACGCCGAACTCGCACGGATCGCCGCCCGGGCGGACCGGCAGCCGTCCGGCTGACCGCCGCCCGCCCGGGCGCGGGGTGTCAGGCCCGCCGGCCGCCGTCGACCGACAGGGCGATGCCGGTCACATAGGACGCCTCGGGGGAGCACAACCACACGGCGGCGGCCGCCACTTCCTCCGGATCGGCCGGCCGCCCGAGCGGCGTGGCCGCCGCCTGCCGTGCGACCAGATCGCCCCCGGCGCGCGCCGCGACCGCGTCGAGCCCGGCGGTCCTGGTCAGCGCCGGGCACAGCGCGTTGACGCGGATGCCGTCCGGCGCGTGGTCGACGGCGGCCGTCTTCGACAGCCCGACGACACCGTGCTTGCTCGCGACATAGTCCGGTGCGCCCGGGATCGCGTACAGGCCGCCGTTGGACGCGGTGTTGACGATCGCGCCGCCGCCGCGCCGCCGGAGCGCGGGCAGCTCGTACTTCATGCACAGGAACGTGCCGGTGAGGTTGGTGCGCAGCACGTGCTCCCACTGGGCGAGCGACAGCTCGTCGAGCCGGTGGTCGGTGGAGGCGACGGCCGCGTTGTTGAGCGCGAAGTCGAGCCCGCCGAACGCCTCGACGACCCGGTCCACGGCCTGCCGCACGGAGTCCTCGGCACCGGTGTCGCAGACGACCGCCTCGGCCGTGCCGCCCTCGGCCACGATCAGCTCCACCGTTTCGGCGGCGCCCCGCTCGTCGAGGTCGAGCACACCGACCGCGGCGCCCCGCCGGGCGAACTCCCGGGCGCTCGCCCGCCCGATACCGCTCGCGGCGCCGGTGACCAGCCCGGCCTTCCCCGCGAATCCCGCGGATCCCGCGAAGCCCGCGGATCCCGGGGATGTCCCGGAACCCGCGGACGCTCCGGTGCCGGTCACGACAGCGGCTCGTGGTTGACCCAGACGGCCTTGTACGGGTAGCGGGCCTGCCAGCGCCGGATCAGTTCCCCCGCCCCGGGCAGGGCGAAGACGGCGTTCAGGGCGTCGAGGTCGGGCAGGCCGAACTGGATGACGGCGGTGGAGACGAACACGGGGCTGTGGTCGTCACCGGGAACCCGCAGATGGCGCCGGGCCGCGAACGTCCGGACGTGCCCGGACCCCATCATCAGGTCCTCCAGCTCCTTGAGGTACTGGTCGAGATCGCTGTCAGGAATCGGTGCGTCAAAGGAGACGATCATCGTGTGGTGCAACATGCCTCCAGTGAACTGCGGGTACTCGGGGAGTGTCCAAGATCGCCTCGTTCTGCGGCGATAACCGGAGGGAATCGCTGCGCGGTACCCTGGGAGCCATGAGCGACCTGGAGACCCGCGAGCTGGAGTACTTCGTCGTGCTGGCCGAGGAACTGCACTTCGGCCGCGCCGCCGCACGTCTGGCCCTCGCCCAGCCGGCGCTGTCGAAGACGGTCCGGCGCATGGAGTCCCGGCTGGGCGTCCGGCTGCTGGAGCGGTCGAGCCGCCGGGTCGCCCTGACCCCGGCCGGTGAGGCGCTGCTGCACCACGGTCGGCACGCGCTCCAGGCGGTGGGCGCCGCCGTCGAGATGGCGCGCCGGGCCGGGAACACCGAGGCGCCGCTGCGGCTGGTCATCAAGCCCGGCGGCGACGCCGATCTGCTCTCCGGGATCCTCGCCGCCTACGCACGGCAGCCCGACGCACGCCAGGTCGACATCGTGTTCGGCGGCGCCACCGACCGCGCCGAACACGTCCGCGACGGGCGGGCCGATGTGGCGCTGCTGTACGCGCCGTTCGACGATCTGACCGGCCTCGACCACGAGACGCTGGCCGTCGAGGACCGGGTGGCGATCCTGCCGCGCGGCCACCGGCTCGCCGCACGCGCGGAGTTGACGCTGGCCGATCTGGCGGACGAGACCCTGCCGCGCTGGAAGGGCGTGCGGTGGACGGGCGGGCCCGATCCCGCCGACGGACCGGAGATCTCCGACGGGGCGCAGATGGCCCAGCTGATCCGGCTCGGCCGCATCGTCGCGGTGCTGCCGCGCTCGCTGGCCCGGCCGGAACAGCCGGACCTGGCCTACCGGACCGTGACGGACGCGCCGGAGAGCCGGCTCGTCCTCGCCTGGTCGCAGACCGACCGCCGGCCGCTCGTGGCCGCCTTCGTGGCGGCGGCGGTCGAGGCGAACGGCGCCCGGCCCTGAGCGGAGGGCCGTCCCCGTCGGCCGGGTCGCCCCCGCCGGCGGCCCGTGCGGACCGCCGGCGGGGAAGCGGGCGTCACGACCGGCCGGGCGTGGGCGTCACGGCCGATCGGGCGGGGGCGTCAGGACCAGATCTCGCCCACCCATTCCGGGTGGTCGACGAACGGATTGCGGTTGTGCTGGAAGCGGTCGTATATGACGTCGTTGCGGCGCTTCTCGAAGTCGTCCGGCGGGTCCTGCTCGCTCCACTCCTTCAGTACCGACAGCCGCCCCAGCTCGGGGGCCGAGCCGTTGTCGACCTTGTCGTTCGGCTCCAGGTCGGGGAAGGAGTCGTCGCCCTCGTAGCGCACCGCCATGTACAGGACCATGCGCGCCACATCGCCCTTCACCTCGTCCCGGGGCTCGAAGGAGTCGTCGTCCGTGCGGTTGCCGGGCGCCTCCTGAAGCTCCTCGCCGCCGTTGTCGAAGTCCTTGTTGCCGCGTTGGCTGTTGACCGAGACATCGGTCGGGCGCAGATGGTGGACGTCGGTGCCCGGGCCCGGTGACGTGCCGAAGTCTCCGTGGGACTTGGCCCACACGTGCTCCCGGTTCCACTGGTCGGCGTCGCCGCCGTGGTCGTCGGCGCTCTGGGAGCGGCCCGTGTAGAGCAGGACGACGTTCGAGGAGTTGTCCGGGTCCTGGTCGGTCTCCTTGAGCGCGTCCCACACCTCGTCGTAGGAGAGCGTCTCGGACTCCTTGATGATGCCGTGCAGCGCCGACTTCAGTTCCGGCCCGCTCTTGCCCTCGGCGTCGTCGTAGTAGCCCTCGGGTGCGGCGTAGGCGGACGGCGGGCCGGCGGCGTGGTGGGGGACGGCCGCGGCGCCGGCCGGTGCCTGGGCCAGTGTCAGCAGGGCCGCGGTGGAGACCGCGGCCGTCAGGGGAGCGCGAAAGACACGCATGGGGGGTCCTCCCGACGGACGGCGGCGCCCGCGGCCGGCCGACGGCCCCGCGCGCACGCCGTTATGGACATGTCACGGCAGCCTGCCATGCGCCGGAACACGAGCAACAGGGGAGTGTCCGGTTCCTCCGTGCTGTCGCGGGGTGGAATGTTCGAGCTTTGACTGTTCGAGTTCTAACTGTTAAGGTTCCTGTCATGGGCGCAGAGGAAGTCACATCAGCCGGCAGCCTCGACCTCATGCGCTGGATCGTGTGGGCCCAGCGCAAGGTCGGCGAGGACGGGATGCGGAAGCGCGAACTCAGCCATGAGCAGGGCTTCGTGCTGGGCTATCTGGTGCGCAACCCCGGGGCGATCCAGCGCGACATCGCGGAGGTGACGCGCACGAGCCCGGCGAGCGTCTCCAGCCTGCTGCGGGGGCTCGAACGCCGCGGTCTCGTCGAGCGCCGCACGGAGCCCGGGAACGAGCGCAGCAAACGCGTCCACGCGACGCCGGCCGCCCGGCAGCTCATCGCCGGCCTGGAGTCGGAGGTGAAGGCCGTGGAGGAGACGATCCTGGCCCCGCTGGACGAGTCCGAGCGCAAGGCGCTGCACACCCTGCTCACGAAGATCACCGCGGAGCTGCCCCGGCCGAGCCGGTCGTAGCCGCACCCCCGCGGCCCGGCCGCGCCCGACGTACCCGCACACACCCCAACACCCCTTCGCCGCACCGGTGTCCGCCGGGGCGCGCGCCGACCTGCCCGGAGACGGAGTCACCATGCACACCCCTGTCACGATCATCGGAGCCGGACTCGGCGGCCTCGTGCTCGCCCGCGTCCTGCACGTCCACGGCATCCCGGCGACCGTCCACGAGGCCGAGCCCTCGCCGACGGCGCGCTCCCAGGGCGGGATGCTCGACATCCACGAGGAGAACGGCCAACTCGCGCTGGAGGAGGCCGGCTTGACGGACGCGTTCCGGGAGCTCGTCCTGGAGGGCCGCGAGGCGATACGGATCCTCGACCGGGACGCGAACGTCCTGCTGGAGCGGCCCGACGACGGCTCGGGAGGCCGCCCCGAGGTCCAGCGCGGCGAACTGCGGCAGCTGCTGCTCGACTCGCTGCCCGCCGGCACCGTGCGGTGGGGGCACAAGGCGACCGGCGTGCGCGCACTGGGCGGGGGCCGCCACGAGGTTTCCTTCGCCGACGGCGGCACCGTCGTGACGGAGCTGCTGGTCGGCGCGGACGGCGCCTGGTCCCGCGTCCGGCCGCTGCTCTCCGACGCCGTACCCGCCTACATCGGCCGGTCGTTCGTCGAGACCTGGCTGTACGACGCCGACGTCCGGCACCCGGCCGCCGCGAAGACCGTCGGCGGCGGCTCGCTCCTGGCGCTCGCCCCGGGCCGGGGGATCCAGGCCCACCGGGAGAAGGGCGGCACGCTGCACACCTATCTGGCGCTGTCCGAACCGCAGGAGTGGTTCGCGGCCGTCGACTTCACCGACGGCGCGGCGGCTCTCGCAAGGATCGCGCGGGAATTCGACGGCTGGGCCCCGGAGCTGACCGCGCTGATCACCGAAAGCGACACCGCTCCGGTCCTGCGGCCCCTCAGCGGACTGCCGGCCGGCCACCGCTGGGACCGGGTGCCCGGTGTGACGCTGCTCGGCGACGCCGCGCACCTGTCCGGGCCGAACGGTGAAGGCGCCAACCTGGCCATGCTGGACGGGGCCGAACTCGGCAAGGCGCTCGCCGCGCACCCGGGCCGCACCGAGGCGGCCCTCGCCGAGTACGAGCGGGCCATGTTCCCGCGCGGCACCGAGGCCGCCCTCGACGGCGACCGGCTCCACGAGTGGATGTTCGGCGCCGACGCGCCCCACGCCCTGGTCGCCGCGTTCCGCCAGGAGGACGAGCGGGCCTGAACGCCTCCCGGGGCCCGGCGGCGGCCCCGGTGTGTGCGGGAACCGCTCCGAACGCCCCTGCATACACGGGCAGTTGGTGCGCGTCGAGGGCCGTGCGGGCACATTCGAGGGGCCGGTGGGGCACCTGGGGATGCCCGTGCGGCCCTGCCCGACGGGGCCGTGCACGCAGGTGTATCGAATGCGTCAAGTTGCGCACGGGATTGGCTGGGAACGTCCGTTTCCTGTGGGCACACCTGGACGAGAAACGTTCCGGTGTCTTCTTCTTGCACAGCAGGCAGTGAACGCCTCGGAGCCTCTCTTCACCGTTTCAGATCGCTCAGCGTGCCGCTCACGTTCAGTACCTCGTGACAGCCGGATGCCCGCTTGCCGGTGGCCGGTGTGCCGGGCTTTGTGCAGGTCACGTCGGCGGTGACGGTGGCGCCCTCGGAGATCCGGATGGGGGTGACCCAGTGATAGTCCTGATTGCGGAACGTCTCCAGCGCGATCGTCGTGATCTTCCGCTTGCCGAACTTGATCGTCACCAGGCCCTCGTCGCCCTGGAAATTCGCCACCACGATGTCGGTGATCCCCAGCACCTTTCCCTCGGGCACCTCGTACGTTCCCGCCTTCCGGTCGCCGCCGCCGGACTGGACGTCGATCGTCGCCGAACTCTGCCGCCCGCTGCCCGGCACGACGTCCGGACCGGTGACCGTGCCGCCGTTGCCGCCCCCGCCGCCGCCCGGGCCGGAGCCCTGGCCGTCCGCCTTCCCGCCCGCCCCGTCCTTCTTGCCTCCCGGGGCGGTGCCGCTGCCGGCGCCGCCGTCGCCGTCCTGCTCGGCGCCGCCCTTCGCGGCGCGCTCCTCGGCGGCGTCGTGCGCGGCCTGCTTGGCGGTGCTGCGGACCGCCGGGCGGACCAGCGCGAACCAGGCGAGCAGCAGGGCCAGCAGCGCGGCGAGCAGCGCCAGCAGCCACTTCGGGAACACCGACAGCTGGACGAACTCGCCCTCCAGCGGCGGCTGCCGGACCTCCGCCGCCGCTGTCTGCTCCTTCTCGTCCAGCGCCCCGGCCGTGTCCACGCCGAAGGTCCAGGTGACCGGGGCGCCGAACCAGATCGGCTTGACGGCCCGCACCCGCAGCCCCGCCTCGGCCGACTCGCCCGGCTCCAGGCGCGGTTGCCCCTGCTGGAGGGCGAATCGCAGCTCCTCGCCGTCCTGGGTGCCGGCCAGCGGGACCGTCACCGGCGCGTTGCCCTGGTTGCGCACCCGGACCCGGTAGCGCGCGCCGAGCCAGCCGCGCCGGCGCCGGGGCTCCAGCTCCCGCCGCAGCTCGTGGAAGGGGGTGACGGTGACGGTCGTCTCCGGAACGGTGACCAGGTCCGGCTGTTCCCCGGGGAGCACGCGCACGCCGAGCGGTACGTCGCCGGCCCGCACCTCGGGCGAGCGCGGGGGAGTCAGCCGCACCGTCACGGTCTCGGAAGTGCCCGGGTACAGCGACACCCGTGCCGGCTCGACGGTGCTCCATTCCGCACAGTCCCCGACGACCTGGAGTGCGTACGCCTCGACGATGTCGGTGTCGTTGCGGATGGTCAGGCTGGTCGTCGCCGTCTCCCCGGGCGACACCGTCACAGCCGGCATCTCGCGTTCGGCAGATGTGGTCACGCCGCCAACGTAGAGCGCCGCACGCCGCGCGGAAGGGGCGTCCGGGGCAAAGAACGGGCACGTCCGGTGCCTTCGCGGAACACCCGCGCGTTGCCCTTCCCCCGCCGCCGTACCACCGCACCGGGCCGGAGCACCGGAGCGCCCCGCCGGGCGGCCGGGGCCGGACCCGCCAGCAGACCGCACACAGGGAACCTCCGGAAGAGACAGGTACCGAGCGATGACTTGCGCCGAAGAACAGCACACCAGTGACGAGCAGTTGACCACCACCGAGTACCGGGCCGCCGCGGCAGGACAGTACCGCGGCTCCGCCGCCTGGCCGACGGCCACACCCCGCACCCCCGTGCGGCAGGGCCGGATCTCCGTCGCCCTGTACGCCGAGGACGCCATCCTGTACGCGGGCGCCGTCCAACAGCTGCGCCAGCAGCCGGAGTTGGAACTGGTCGACGACGAGGACGCCGACGAGGCCCAGGTGTCGCTCGTGGTGGTGGACTGCGTCAACGAGCCCACCGTGCGCCTGCTGCGCCGGCTGCAACGGAACACGGCCACCCGGACCGGCCTGGTCGTCGGCTCCTTCGAGGCGGACACCTTACAGACGATGATCGAGTGCGGGGTGGCCGCCGTGCTGCGCCGGGCCGAGGTCGACCGGGGGCGGCTGCTGCACCTGGTCACCGCGATGGCCAACGGCGAGGGCGTCCTCCCCGGGGACCTGCTGGGCAAGCTCCTCGACCACGTCAGCAGCCTCCAGCGCACCGTCCTCGATCCGCGCGGGCTGACGCTCTCCACCCTGACGACCCGCGAGGCCGACATGCTCCGGCTGGTCTCGGAGGGCTTCGACACCACGGAGATCGCCCAGAAGACCTCCTACTCCGAGCGCACGGTCAAGAACGTGCTGCACGAGGTCGCCACCCGGCTGCATCTGCGCAACCGCGCACACGCGGTCGGCTACGCGATGCGCCACGGGCTCATCTGACCCACCGCGCCGCCGGACCGGGTACCGGGCACCCGCGCGGTTGCCCGAAAGCACAGCGGCGTCTTCCCCCGGCACGGGTACTCGGGGCCTGGCGCCGCCCGCCGGGCACGGCAAGGCTCGTCCGGAACACACTTCCGGCGACTGCGAGGTGGGCCGTGACCGGCACTGTGGGCCCGGCGGGACGTTCCCGGTGGGGCGGACCTGCGGCCGTCCTGGTGCTGCTGGCCTCGCTGCTCACCGCCGTCACCGGCCCGGGGGCCGGCTCCGCCGCCGCCGCGCCCGGGCCGGACGCACCGGAGGCGGCCCCGGGCCGGATCGTCTTCGCGGGGACGGAACACCGCAGCATGGGCCGGGTCGACGGCGCCCCGGGGTCGGAGGCGAAGAGCGTGGCACTCTTCGGCTCCGGCCCCGCCCACTTCGACCAGCAGTCCTCGGCACGCGGCGGCCTGCTGGTGTTCACCAGCCTGCGCGACAGCCCGAAACCGCAGGTCTATCTGCGCGGAACCGACGGCTCCGTACGGAAGTTGACCACCGGCAGGGACGCGGGGCATCCCGCGCTCGCCCCCGACGGCAGATCCGTGGTGTTCGACTCGGCCGAGCCCGGCCCCGGCGGAACCCAGCGCGATCTGTGGCAGGTCGGCACCGACGGTTCGGGCGCGCGCCGGCTGACCGACACCCCCGCCGACGAGACCTCGCCGACGTTCTCCCCGGACGGCACCCGGATCGCCTACTCCAGCGACGCCGACCCCCTCCGCGGCAAACAGATCTACACCCGGGCCCTGTCCGGCGGGCCGGCGCAGCGCATCAGCGACGGGCCCGCCGGCGACGCCACCGAACCGGAGTGGAACCCCGTGGACGACCCCGCGCACCGGTCGCTGGTGGCCTACACCCTCGACGAGGGCGACGGGAACGGCCCCCGGCTGCGGGTGACCGACGGCGACGGCACCGACGAGCCCCTCCTGGACGGGGAACAGGCCGGCTGGCGGACCCGCTCGGCCGCCTGGCTCCCGGACGGCGAGCAACTGCTCTTCCTCAGCCCCAACGAGGCGTGCGGCTGCGTCACGGGCTTCGACAACGTCTACCGGACCCGGGCGCACGAAACCGGCTACCCCGAGCTGGTGCTGAGCGAGGACCGCAACGTCGACTCACCGACCTGGCTGGGCTCCACACCGGACGGCACGGCCGTCGTCACCCGCACCAGCGCCGAGACCCGGTACCACGCCACGCTCCAGGACATGCGGCAGGACGGGGCCGACCCGCGCGACCTCGGCCTCTCCGTCCTCAAGGAGGACCCCGCCGCCTCCACCGGCACCGAGGACGGAACCGACCCGCTCTTCCAGCCCGCCGAGGGGTACGACCCGTGGACGGAGCGGCAGAGCTACACCCCGGACGGCCGGCAGATCGTCGTCACCCGCTTCCTCGACTCCGAGGCCGGGCGGACCGAACGCATCTGGCTGACCGAAGCCGACGGCTCCCGCCCCCGTGAACTGCCGCTCGACGGCCGCGGACCCGACGTCTGGGACACCGACCCGGCCTTCTCACCCGACGGCAAGCTCCTCGCCTTCACCAGGAGTTCGCCCGGCGGCACCGGGCCGGACGCGGGGAAGGGACGCATCCTGATCGCCGACGTCGCCACCGGCCGGATCGTCGACCGGATCGTCCCGCCCCCGGGACGGACCGACAGCGCCGACGCCCAGCCCGCGTGGTCATCGGACGGCTCCACGCTGGCGTTCACCCGCACCCAGGTGATCGACGGCCACGGCGGCAACAAACATGTGTGGACGGCGCCCGCCGACGCGCTCGACCGACAGCGGGACCTGAGCGCGCGGATGTGCCCCGGCCGCTGCGAAGTGATCGACGACAGCCCGGCGTTCTCCCCGGACGGCGGGAACGTGGCGTTCAACCGCAAGGACGGCGGCGGCCGCGTCAACGAACGCAACGGCATCCTGCTCGCCCCGGTGGACGGCGACGGCTGCCGGGTCCTGCTGCCCGCCGCCGCGGGCGACGACGCGGACGCCTGCCGCCGCGCTCTGCCGGACACCTCGCAGACCGGCCCGTTCCAGCCGCGCGACGTGGCGTGGTCACCGGACGGCAGCCGGCTGGTCTTCACCGCACGCCGCACGGTGGACGGGCACTCGCCCGAGGCGCTGTCCGTCCTGGAACCCGGCACCGGGCGCGTGACCCCGCTCGACCACCGGCTCCCCGGACGGCAGAAGGAGCCCGCCTACCAGCAGTCCGTCGATCTGGCGGTGGACGCCCCGGCCACCGCGCCCCCGATCGAGGTGGACAGCTCCGGCTCCGTCACGGCGACCGTGACCAACAACGGGCCCGCGCACGCGCCGGGCACCCGGCTCACCGTCGCCGTGCCCGCCGGTGTGCGCCTGGACCGGCTCAGCACGGACGAGGGCCGGTGCTCGCTGTCGGCCCTGCGGTGCGATCTCGGGGTGCTCGCGCCCGGCGCCGAGGTACGGATCACCGCGCGGCTGACCGGTGTGACGCCCGGCGACCAGCCCGTCGGCTGGTCCGTCGGCGGAGCGGTCGTCGATCCCCGGCCGGACGACAACGCGGCACGCACCGTGGTGCCCGTCGAGCCGGCGACCCCGCCGCCGTCCCCGGGCCCCACCCCGTCGCCTCCGCAGACCTCGCCACCGCCCTCCGCACCGCCGCCGTCGCCACCGCCGGCGCCGCCCGCGCCGTCGGCCGGGCCCGGTGTGACGGTCGACGCCCAGCCCGACCCGGGCTACGTGGGCGGCCGCGTCGTGGTGACGTACACGGTGCGCAACGGGCGCAACGCGCTGGCGACCGGGCTGCGGCTGCGCCTGGGACTGCCCGCCACCGTCCCGGCCGGGCCGCTGCCCGCCGGCTGCTCGGCGGGGGAGTGCGCGCTCGGTGACCTGGCGCCGGGCGCCTCCACCGTCGTCCGCGTGGTGCTCTCCCCGGACAAGGCGCTCCGGGCCACGATCACCGCGAAGCTCACCACCAGCGGCACCGACGCCGACCCGGGCGACAACGTGGCCAGGGAACGGCTGCGGATACTCCAGCCCCGGATCGTCGCCGTGCCGAAGGTCGGCAAACCCGGGTTCGTCACCTCCGTGCGCGGCAAGGACTTCCCGCCGGGAGCCCGGGTGCGGCTCAGCTGGAAGCCGGGGATCACCGCGGCGGCAGCGCCGACGGTCCCCGGCGCCGACGGGACCTTCATCGCCCAGCTGCTGATCCTCGCCAAGGACCAGACGGGGCCGCGCACCATCACCGCCAGGGGACCCGGCTTCAGCCCGGTCACCACCCGGTTCCTGGTCGTCAACGGCAGCGTCGCACCGCCCGACGAGGTGGCACGCCGGTGATCCACGAAGTCGACGAGGCCCTGCGGGCGCTGCTGGCGGGCTCCGGACTCCAGGAGAGCGGCGTCGAGTTGGTCTTCGACGCGCCCACCAAGGACTGGGCGGCCCGGCGCAACGCACCGACCGTCAGCGTCTTCCTCTACGACATCCGCGAGGACCCCGCGCGCCGGGAGAGCGGCACGGCACCGGAGTACGACGAGCACGGCGTGTGCGTCGGCCGGCGCACCCCGCCGCGCTGGTTCGCCCTGACCTACCTCGTCACCGCCTGGACGAGCCGCCCGCAGGACGAACACCGGCTGCTGTCCCAGGTGCTGACCTGTCTGGCCGGCACCGAGGTGCTGCCCGCCGAGCTGTGCACCGGCTCCCTCGCCGCACTCGGCCTGGCCGTCGGCATCGAGACGGCGGGCGGCGGCGGGCAGGGGCCCTCGGCCGCCGAGGTGTGGTCGGCGCTCGGCGGTGAGCTGAAGGCCTCCGTGGACGTACGGGTCAGCGCACCGCTCGCCGGCGACCGGACCCGCACCGGCCCGCCGGTCACCGAGGGCCTCGTGCTGCGCTCCGCCCAGCAGAGCGAGGGCCGGCCCGCCGGTACCGGCCGCCGGCTGCGGTACGAGGACAGGGCCGACCCCGGCCCCGACGGCTTCGCCGCTCCCCGCGAACGCCGCGTCCCGGCCCGCCGCCGACGCCGGGGACACCCCCGATGACGGTGCGCCTGAAGGAGCTCTCGGACCCGGGCCCCTCGCGCACGGCTCCCGTGCCGGACGACGCCCTGTGGGCCGGGCTCGCCCGCGTCGAACAGCGCGTGCGACGGGCGGTGGCCGACCGCCGGGCCGTCGACCCGCAGCCCGACGACCCCTACCGGGGCCAGTACCTCACCCCGGAGGCCGCCGAGGACCTCCTGGCGTCCCCGCCCGACGCCCTGGCCGCCGCCGTGGACGCCGCGCACCTGCCCCCGCCGCCGGCCGCGACCCGGCTCGGCCGGCTGGCCGCGGGACACGCGCTCGACGCCCTCGACACCGAGCTGCTCCTCGTCGCCATGGCCCCCGATCTCGACGCCCGGTTCGAGCCGCTCTACGGCTACCTCAACGACGATCTGACCCGGCGCCGGCCCACCGTCGGCCTCGCCCTCCAGCTGTGCGGTCTGCACCCGGCGGGGCCCGGACGCTTCCGGCTCGCCCCGGCCGCGCCGCTCGTCGCCCGCGGGCTGGTGGAGATCACCGAGGCCGAACGCCCGCTGCTCACCCGGGTGTTGCGGGTACCCGACCGGGTGACGGCCCATCTGCTCGGCGACGACGCGCTCGACGCCCGCCTGCTGGGCCTCGTCCGTCAGGAACCCGCCGCCGCGACCGAGGACGGGGGCGCGACCGGGACCGGGGCCGAGCCCGTCACCGGAGCCTTCACCGGTGCCTTCACCGGGCAGGGAGCCGACGGCCACGCCACCGACGGCACCGACAGCGCCACCGGGACCGACACCGGTACGGACACCGACGCCGATGCCGCCGTCGACGCCGCCGCCGGTCCGGAGCTGACCCGGCGGGTGGCGGACGCCGTGGCCACCGGCGGCGGGCCCGTCTATCTGCGGGAGAAGGGCGGGGACGCCGCGTCGGTCGCCGTCGACGCGCTCACCGCCACCGGCAGGCGCGCCCTCGTCGTGGACCTCGCCGGCCTCCTCGCCGCACCCGACCCGGCCCGGGTACGGCGCGCACTGACCACGGAGGCGGGCCTCGGGGCGAGCGGCATCGTGCTGGGGCCGGTGGATCTGCTGGAGCCCGGGCGGCCGGAGCGGGCCCGGCTGCTGCACGAGCTGTGCGCCGCGGCCGCCGGTGTGCCGCTCGTCCTGCACGGCAGAACGGGCTGGGATCCGCTGTGGTCGCGGGAGAGCCCGGTGCCCTTCGTCGTCGGCCCGGCCCCGGTGCGCGTCCGGGCCGCACAGTGGCAGCGGGCGCTCGCCGAAGCGGCCGGCGTGCTGGGTGCGCCGGGCGCGGCCGTGCGGACGCCGGACGCGCACACGCTGAGCGAGGTCGCCGCCTCCTGCCGGCTCGGCGCCGCACAGGTCCGCAGGGCCGCCGACGTCGCCGTCCGCACGGCCGCCGTGGACGGGCGGCCGGTGTCCGCGCACCATGTGCGTGCCGCCGTCCGCGCGCAGAACGGCGCGGCTCTCGAACTGCTCGCCCGCCGTATCGAACCCGCCGTCGGGTGGGACGACCTGGTGCTGCCCGACACCGCGCTGCGGCAGCTGCGGGAGCTGTCCCTGCGCGCCCGCCACCGCGAACAGGTGCTCGGCCAGTGGGGGATGCGGCCCGGCGGGGGACGCGGACGCGGCGTCATCGCGCTGTTCGCCGGGGAGTCCGGTACGGGCAAGACCATGTCGGCCGAGGTGGTCGCCGCCGACCTCGGCCTGGATCTGTACGTGGTGGACCTGTCCACGGTCGTCGACAAGTACGTCGGCGAGACCGAGAAGAACCTCGAACGGATCTTCGCCGAGGCGTCCGAGGTGAACGCCGTGCTGCTCTTCGACGAGGCCGACGCCATCTTCGGCAGACGCTCCCAGGTCAAGGACGCGCACGACCGCCACGCCAACATCGAATCCGCCTATCTCCTCCAGCGCATGGAGTCCTTCGACGGCATCGCCGTGCTCACCACGAATCTGCGCTCCAACCTGGACGAGGCGTTCACCCGGCGCCTGGATGTGATCGCGGAGTTCCCGCTGCCCGGCGAGCAGCAGCGGCTCGCCCTGTGGAACACCTGCCTCGGCACGCGCCTGCCCCGCGACGCCGCACTCGATCTGGAGCTGTGCGCCCGCCGGTTCGAGCTGTCCGGCGGCTCCATCCGCGCCTGCGCGGTGACCGCCGCCTACCTCGCGGCGGAGTCGGGCCGGCCGCTGGGGATGGCCCAGATCGCCTCCGCCGTGCTCCAGGAGTACCGCAAGCTCGGACGGCTCGTCGTCGAGGGCGAGTTCGAGCCGTGGCTGCCGGACGTGCGGGGCGGCGCGGGACGGGACGGCTGACCCGCTGCCGTGCGCAGCAGCACCAACTGCCCCGGAAGGCAGCATGTCTGCCCCGCCGCCGGGACCCTGGGGCCTACTGCCCGCGTCCGCCGCCGGACGAGACTCGGCAGCGACCCAGTGGCCCACCTGATGGGAGCGAGCATGCCGTCGTACCTCACCCCGGGCGTCTACGTGGAGGAGGTGCAGTCCGGAGCCCGGCCCATCGAAGGTGTGGGCACCGCGGTCGCCGCCTTCGTCGGGTTCGCGGAGTCGGGCCCGTTCCACCGGCCGACCCTCGTCACCAACTGGGACCAGTACACCCAGGTCTTCGGCGGCTTCACGGACGGCACCTACCTCGCACACGCGGTGTACGGCTACTTCGCCAACGGCGGCGGCACCGCCTACGTCGTCCGTATCGGCGGACCCGCCGAGGACGCACCCGGCGCCGGAGGCGGCGGCACCACGGCGCCCGCCGTCGCCCCCGTCCCCGCGCCCACGGCGCTCGGCGGCTTCCTGGTGTCGGTGCGGCCCGGTGTCGAGGGGACGGTCTCGGTCGAGGTCGCCGACCCGGAGGGGGACAACCCGCCGGAGGACCGGTTCCGGCTGGTGGTCCGGCTGGGCGACAAGGCCGTCGAGACCTACGACGCCTCGGTCCGCAAGAACGTCAAGAGCTATCTCGTCACCCAGGCACGGGAGTCGAAGTACGTCGAGATCACCGAGCAGTCCGGCGCACCCCAGACCCGGCCCGAGAAGCAGCGCCTCGCCCTGGCCCCCGCACCGCCCGCCGAACCCGCGGGAACGTCCACGGCGGGCGGTGCGGTCCCCGACGGCCCGGTACGGCTGGACGCGAGCGAGTACGTCGGCGACGCCGCCGCCCGCACCGGCTTCGCCGGCCTGGAGACGGTCGACGAGATCACGATGGTCGCGGTGCCGGACCTGATGAGCGCCCATCTGCGCGGCGACCTCGACGCCGAGGGTGTCAAGACCGTGCAGCTCGCGGTCCTTTCGCACTGCGAGCAGATGGGCGACCGGGTGGCCGTCCTGGACGCACCGCCCGGTATGAACGCACAGCGGGTCCGCACCTGGCGCAACGACGAGGCCGCCTTCGACTCCCGCTACGCCGCCCTCTACTACCCCTGGATCAAGGTGTTCGACCCGGCCACCGGCCGCAACACCCTCGTCCCGCCGAGCGGGCACGCCGCCGGGGTATGGGCCCGCAGCGACGGCGAACGCGGCGTGCACAAGGCGCCCGCCAACGAGGTCGTGCGCGGCGCCGTGGATCTGGAGATCCGGCTGAGCAAGGGCGAACAGGACCTCCTCAACCCCATCGGCGTCAACTGCATCCGGGCCTTTCCCGGCCGGGGCATCCGCATCTGGGGCGCCCGGACGCTCTCCTCCGACCCGGCCTGGCGCTACCTCAACGTCCGCCGGCTCTTCAACTACCTGGAGGAGTCCATCCTGTTGGGCACCCAGTGGGTGGTGTTCGAGCCGAACGACGACCGGCTCTGGTCGAGCATCCGGCGCAACATCACCGCCTTCCTCACCGAGGAGTGGCGCCGTGGCGCGCTGTTCGGCAGCACGGCCGCCGAAGCCTTCTATGTGAAGTGCGACCGCGACAACAACCCGCCCGAGTCGATCGACCTGGGTCAGGTCGTGTGCGAGATCGGGGTGGCGCCCGTGAAGCCCGCCGAGTTCGTGGTCTTCCGGCTGGCCCAGTTCTCCGACAGCACGAGCCTCGTCAACGAGTGACCCGCAGGGTCCGGTACCGGGAAAGGTGACAAGCATCCATGGCTGAGGGCGACGCTCTTTCCACCCATGTGTTCGGCGTGCAACTGGGCGGCTATCTCGTCGAATCCATCCAGGAGGTCAGCGGTCTGACCGTGGAGGAGGAGGTCGTCGAGGTCCGCCAGGTCTCCTCCGACGGCAAGCAGATCATCCGCAAGCAGCCCGGCGCCCGGCAGTCGGGCGAGGTGACCATCACCCGCGGCCTCGACAAGAGCAGCGAATTCACCAAGTGGATCAAGGAGACGCTGAACAACGGCGCCGTCGACACCGCGCGGCAGAACCTCACGATCGAGATCAAGGACTCCACGGGCGAGACGATCCGCCGTATCCAGCTGATGCAGGGCTGGGCGAGCAAATGGGAAGGACCGTCCCTCAAGGCCGGCGAGTCCAGCGCCGCGACCGAGAGCGTGACGATCACCTTCGAGGAGATCGTGGTCGAATGAAACGCAGGAAGGTCTCCACCAGCAACCTCGAAGAGTTCCTGGAGGCCACCGCGCCGTCCGGGCAGCGCGACGCACCGCACGAGGCCGCACCGTCCGCCCTCCCGCAACCGGCGCCGTCCCCCGCGGCGGAGGCGCCGGCGGGCGGCCGAGGGCCCACGCCGGGCACCGAGTTCACCTTCGAGCTGCCGCGCGGATACGTCGACGACGACGGCACCGTGCACCGCACCGGCGCCATGCGGCTGGCCACCGCGCGGGACGAACTGCGGCCGCAGATCGACCTGCGCGTGAAGGAGAACCCGGCCTACCTCGGTGTGGTGCTGCTGAGCCAGGTCATCACCCGGCTGGGCACCGTCACCGATGTGCACGCCGGAGTCGTCGAGCGGATGTACGCCACGGACGTCGCGTTCCTCCAGGACTTCTACCGCCGCATCAACAGCGAGGGCCACACGCACGCCGCCGTGACCTGCCCCCTGTGCCAGGGCTCGTTCGAGGTGGACCTGTCCGGTGGGCGCCTGGGGGAATCGTGACGTACGCCCTCCCCAGGCTCCGGGAGGAGATCGCGTACGTCGCCTACCACTTCCATTGGCAGCGCGAGGACATCCTCGACCTCACCCACGCGGAGCGTCAGCAGTGGGTGCGGGAGATCGCGCGGATCAACACCCGTGTGAACGAAGGCGGTTGATCAGGTGGGGTTCCTTTTTCGGAGACGGCGGCGCAGCGGGGCGGCGGCAGCGCCGGCGCGCGAGGCGCGCGAGGCGCGTGGGGCTCGCCCGGACCGTGGAGTCCGCGAGGCGCGCGGAGTTCACCAGGCGCGGGAAGAGCGTGGAGTGCGTGCGGAGCCCGCCGGGGAGCGTGCGGTGTCCGGTGGTGCGCCCCCGGCCGCCGTCGACGGCTGGGACGGAGGATGGCGGCGGGTGGCCCCGCCGTCCACGACGCTCTCGTCCGGCGCCCTCGGCGTCAGCGACGGCCTGCGCTTCCGGTCCTCGCTGGCCTCCTGGCAGAACCCCCGGTTCGGTACCGGGCTCGGCCACGCGGTGCTGCCCTCCGCGCCCCCCGGCCTGCTGCACGGCGTCGCCCGGCCGGTACCGCCGAGCGCCACACCGCCGCGCCCCGCATCACCCCGGAGCACACCACTGCTCCTGCGCGCCGTGCGCCCCGCCCCGGGCCCGGACACCACCGCCGCGCAGGGGACGGAGCCCGCAACGGTTGTGCAGCGTGCGGTGGTTGAGCCCGGCTCCGGGGGCGCGGGCGTGTCGGGGTCGGGCCGTACGCCGGGGCAGGGGCGCACATCGGGGCCCGGTGCGGGGTCCGGCGCCCGGCGCACCGGGGCCACCACCGCTTCCCGAAGCCCCGGATCGGGCTCCCCGGGGTCTGCTTCCCCGGGTTCCGGCTCCGGCCATACAGGATCCGGTTCCTCCCGTTCCGGGCACCAGGGTTCCGGCGTCACAGGTTCCGGCCAGGGCTCCCGGGGCGCCGGAGCGACGGGCACGGGCACAGGTACAGGCACCCACGGCTCCGGCCGCTCCGGATACTCCGGTCGCCCTGACCACTCCGGCCGCCACGGGTCCGGGACGACGGGCTCCACCAACCAGGGTGCGGATGCCGGGGGTTCGGGTCGGGGGCACGGTTCCGGGGCGACGGGCTCTGCCGACCGGGGCGCCGGGCCGCGCGAGTTCGGTACACCGGGCTCCGGCCGCCAGGGCCTCGGGAACGCGGGCTCCGGGAACTCGGGCCCCGGGGCGGCGGGTTCGGGGAGCGCGAGCTCCGGGACGGCGGGCGGTTCGCGGGCGGTACGGCCTGCCGCTGTGCGTCCCGTCCGCACCGGGCCCTCGCTGATCGTGGCCCGGCGCCCGGCCGTGCCGCTGCGGACACTCGTCGCCCTCCGGCCGGACGGTGCGCAGGACCCCGACGACTCCTCGCCCGGCTCCCGGGCGGGGCGCGCCGCCACGGCCCACGGCGATCCCCTCCCGGAGGCCGCCGGACGGCGACCGGCGGACGCCCCACCACCGGGCGGGACCGGGGGAGCGGAGCCGTCCGTCCAGCGCGCCACCGTGGACGGAGCCGTACGGCCCACGCCGGGGGACGGGCACGGGAACGAGCCCCGGGACGGGATCGCGGAGGGGGCCGCGGACGGGGCCGGTGGGCCGCGCCGGGTGCGGCCCGGTCTGGGCGCGCCGTTGGGCGCGCTGCCTCCCGGCGCCGTACCGGCACCCGCGTCCGGCGCCGGCGGCCCCTCCGCTCCGGAGCCGTCCGCCCCGCTGCCCGTGGTGGGCCGGGACACCACGGCGTCCGTACAGAAGGCCCCGGAGACGGGCGATGCCCCGCAGCCGAAGCCGCAGGAACCTGCGGGGCGGACGCCCGGGGCCGGTGGCAGGACCGCCGGAGCCGGGCCGTCCCGGGCGGGGGACACCCGTGCGAACGAGGTGTCCCGGGACCGGCGGCCCACCGCGCCCGGAGCCGAAGGCGAGCCACCGGGCTCCGGGGGAAGCGGGCCCCGGCCGCGTCGGGCGGGCATCGGTGCGCCGCTGCCCTCGCTGCCGTCCACCGCGACCACACCCGGCCCGGCATCGTCTGCCGCCCGCCGGGCCCCGGTCCAGCGCAGTGCAGCCGACGGCGCGGCCCCGTCGACCGGTCCGGCCGGGCAGCGGTCCTCCGGTGGGCTCTCCGGCCGTCCCTCCGGTGCCGGGCGGCCCGGCGGCGGTCCTTCCCGGGCGGGGGCGGGGAACCCGGCAGGCGCCCCCGCGTCCCCGGCGGGACCCGGCGCCACACCGGGCGGGCCCGGCGGCCGGGGACAGGGGCGTGCGGCGACCCCGGGCACGCCCTCCGCCCCCGTGCAGGCGCCCGGGCGGAGGCCCGCGCCGGTGCCGCTGCCCGCGCCCCCGGGACCGTCGGCGCGGCCGGCCAGGGCACTGCTCGGCGAGCGGTCCCTCGCGCTCAACTCCGCCCGGCCGGAGGCGTTCTCGGCTTCCGCGCCGGTTCCTCCGCAGGGCCCGCCGCTCGTCGTGCCGCTCGCCTGGCGCCGTACGGAGTCCGCCGGTCCCGAGCCCGCCGGGGACAGCGCGCCGCTGCCGGTGCAGCGCGCGGTGCGCGGTGCACCGGCGGCGGGGTCCGCCGACGGTGCGGCCTCCTCGCGCCGGGCCGCGCCGGGCCGCCACGGCGACCCGTCCTCCGCACGGTCGCGCGCCGCTCGCCGGCCGTCCCGTGCGCACGGCGCCGACGCCGCGCACCCCGACGCGTCCGCCTCCGGGAACACGGGAGCATCCGCTGCCGGGAGCACGGGGCACGCGAACCACTCCGCCGGTTCGGGCGGCTCCCCGGCCGGAACCCGTGGCACGCCGGACGGCACCCCGCCGGGCGCCCGGCTCCCGATGCCCGGCGCCCGGGCGGCCGTGCACCCCGTGGAGGGCGCGACGGCGGTGCAGCGCCGCACCGTTGCCGGTCAGCCGACCGTCCCCGGCCCGCCACCGTCGGCCGCTCATCCGCACCCGACGGCCTCCGGCGGGGGGAGCACCGCACCGGGCACGCTTCCCGGCCGCCCCGGACCGTCCGCGTCCGTCGTCCAGCGGGCGCCCCGCTCCGCAGGGGCAGGACCGACCGGAGATGCCGGTTCCGCTTCGGCGCCGCCGCCCGTCCCCGTCGTACGCCCCGCCCCGCCGGCCCGGCCCGCAGCCACCGCCGGCGCCGTATCCGCTGGATCCGCTGGATCCGCTGTACCCGCTGTACCTGCCGTACCCGGGACGGCCGTCGCACCGGCGCCCCCGGCCGCTCCGCGCGCACCCGCACCGGAACGGCCCCCGCCCCGCGCCCCGTTCGCGTCCGCCGCGGGAACCTTCGCGGGAATCCCGGCGCCGGACACCGTCGCCGGGCCCGCCACGACGGACCTGCCCGTGCGGGCCGTCCAGCGCGCCCCGGCGGAAACGCACGGCAGCCCGCACCCGGTGGCGCAACAGCCGGGCCGCGCAACGGAATCCGGGCGTGCGCCCGGCGCCGACCGCCCGGGGCCCGGCACCGACGCACGGGCCCTGGCGGTGCAGCGGATGGCCGAGGCAGGGCTGTCCGGGGTGCCCGCGACGCCGGTTCCCGCGCCGGCGCCGCACCCGTCCGCCGGCCGTCCGCCGGGGTCCGAGCCGGACGCCCACCAGCGGGGCTCCGGGGGCGCGGGCGGTGCGGGCGGTACCGACATCGAGGAACTGGCCCGGCGCCTGATCGAGCCGGTCGGCCGGCTGCTGCGCGCCGAGCTGCGGCGCGACCGGGAACGCGCCGGGCGGCTGTACGGCGGCCGACGCTGACCGCCGGCACCTCCGGCGGACGGCGGCGGCCCGGTGGCCCGGCGGACGAACGGGCCGGCGGAACCGGCGGCCGGGCGGCATCGGGGCGCCACCGGGGCGCCACCGGGCCGGCACAGCGCGGTACGGAGAGAGACAGGGAGAGGCAGGGGAGAGGCAGGGATGGCGACGGACAGCATCTTCGCGACGAGCGTCTTCTTCACGCTCGCCATCGGCGGCAACGATCTGGGGGCGTTCCACACCTGCTCCGGGCTCGGTGCCGAGGTGGAGATGGAGACCTACGCGGAGGGCGGCAACAACGGCTTCGCCTGGCAGCTCCCGGGCCGGATCACCTGGACGAACATCACGCTGAGCCGCCCGGTCACCAAGGACACGGCGAAGATCGCGAAGTGGCTCGACGAGATCCTCACCCGGGTCGAGCCGAAGGACGGCGAGATCGTCGCCCTGCGCCCCGATCTGGGGCGCATCGTCGGCTGGCAGGTCCTCGGCATCGTTCCGGTGCGCTGGCAGGGGCCCTCGTTCGACCCGGCCAGCTCCCAACCGGCGGTCGAGACGCTGGAGATCGCACACGAGGGGCTGCGGCCGTCATGACCCGGTACGGGAGCGGCCCCGGAAGACCCCGCGCGCCCGTCGCGTCCACCGCGCTCATCGCGGCCCGCGCGCCCGTCGCGTCCCCCGCACCCCGGAGCGGACCGGAAGGAGGAGCCCTGTGCCATCCGCATCCCGGAAGAGCCGTGCGCGCGCTCGGTTGACCATCATGGAACCGCCCGCGGCCGTCGGCGCCCGGCCCGGCGGCACCCTCGCGCGGCTGTCGCTCCAGTTCAACCCCGCGACGCTCGCCCTGAGCAAGCGGACCGAGTGGCGCCGCACCCCGTCGCGCATGGCGGGGCAGTCCGCGCTGCCGGAGTTCGTCGGCAGCGGGCCGCGCTCGCTGTCCCTGGACGTCTTCCTCGACGCGACGGCCGCACACGACAACTCGGTCGAGAAGGCGGTGCGGCAGCTGATGACGGCGTGTGTGCCCACGCGCGCCAGCCTGGCCCGCAAGAAGCCGGCGAGCCCCTGGGTGCGCTTCGACTGGGGAACGTCGAAGACGACCTCGTTCGACGGCGTGCTCAGCGATCTGTCCGTCTCCTACACGCTGTTCGACGTCGACGGGACGCCGCTGCGGGCCACGTGCAGCCTCAGCATCGAGGAGGCGAGCGTCGACCCGCCCGGCCAGAACCCCACCTCGGGCGCGCGCGAGGCCCGCAGCACGCACCGGGTGGTCGCCGGGGACAGCCTGCCGCTGCTGGCCTGGCGGGAGTACGGCGACCCCACCGCCTGGCGCACCATCGCCGAGGCGAACGACATCGACGACCCGATGGTGCTCACGCCCGGTACGGAGCTGGTCGTACCCGGCACGGCGGACCCGGCGGGGGAGGAGACATGAGCACTCCGCAGGCCCGCGGCGGGCGCGCCTTCGCCGCCGACCCGGTCGTCGAGATGCCCGGCGAACTGCCGCGGCACTGGGTGACCCAGCTGGTCAGCTGTGTCGTCGACGAGAACGTCGGGCTGCCCGACGCCGCCGTGCTGACCTACCGCGACCCGGACCACGAACTGCTCGCCGCCACCGGCGTCACCCTCGGCACCCGGCTGAAGGTGTCCGTGGTCACGGCCCAGGGGAACGCCAGGGAACAGCTGTTCAGCGGGGAGGTGACCGCCGTCGAGCTGGACAGCGACACCACCGGTTCGTTCACCGTCGTGCGGGCGCTCTCCCGGCTGCACCGGCTCCAGCGCGGCCGGAAGGTGGTGGCCTACCGCAACATGACGACCGCGGCCATCGTCCGCAAGGTCGCCGCGGGCGCCGGACTGGCCGTCGGGCGGGTCGAGGCGGCGCGGGTCACCCACAAGCAGCTGTCCCAGGCCAACGTCTCGGACTGGGAGTTCCTCCAGCAGCTCGCGGGCGAGAGCGGCGCACAGGTACGGATGGACGACAAGGAACGGCTGGAGTTCGTCCGCCCGGAGCGCGCCGCCTCGGCGCCCGCACCGTCCACCCCCGCCACCAGCAGCCCGCTCGTCCTCCAGTACGGCCGCAACCTGCTCGCACTGCGCGCCGCCCTCACCGGCTCCGAAGGCGCGGCCCGCGTGGAGGTCCGCGGCTGGAACGTGGAGACCAAACGGCCGTTGACGGCGCGGCAGCCGTCGGTGCGCAGCGACACCGTGCGCCCCGGTATGAACCCCTCGGAGGCGAGCAGGGCGTTCGGCGCCACCGCCCGGACGACCGTCGCCGACACGCCCTACCGCACCCAGGCCGAGGCCGCCGCCGTCGCCGACTCCCTGGCGGACGCGGTGAGTTCGGGGTTCGGCGAGGTCGAGGCGGTCGCCGAGGGCGATCCCCGGCTGCGTGCCGGCCGGGCCGTCGCCCTGGGCAACGTGGGCGCCGACTTCTCCGGCCGCTACACGGCGACCGCGGCGCGGCACGTCCTCGAACCGCACGGCGGATACCGGACCACGGTGTCGGTGAGCGCCACCCCGGACCGCTCGCTCGCCGGGCTGACCGCCGGTGCGGCCGCCCCGGCCCGCGGCCCGCGCATGCCCGGCCTCGCCATCGGCGTGGTCACCGACATCCGTGAGGCCGCCGGCGGCCAACGCGGCTGGGTGCGGCTGACGTTCCCGTGGCTGGACGACGCGTATGTGACGGACTGGGTGCGTACCGTCCAGTGGGGCGGGAAGGGCGGCGGCGGTGTCTTCAGCCCCGAGGTCAACGACGAGGTGCTGGTCGGCTTCGAGCAGGGGCTGCTCGACCACCCGTATGTGCTCGGCGGGCTGTACAACGGGGTCGACAAGCCGTCACCGCACGAGGTGCCGCTCGTCGACCGCACCAGCGGCAAGGTCAACCGCCGCTCGCTGGTCTCGCGCAAGGGCCACCGGCTGGAGCTGCTCGACACCCCGCGGGGCGTCTCCGGCGTCCGGCTGGCCAGCGGCGACAAGCGGCTGACGGTCACCCTGGACGAGCGGCGCGGCGAGATCGCCCTCAACGTGTCGGACCGGAGCGGGGCCCGTTCCCTCAGCTCCCTGACGCTGTCGCAGTCCGGCATCACCCTCGACGCGGGCACCGGAGAGGTCCGGGTGAAGGGGCGCGCCGTCACCGTCGACGGCACCTCGCGGCTCTCGCTCGACGGCGGGCTGCTGGCCACGCTCAAGGCCAAACTCATCCGCCTCAACTGACGCTCCCCTGCCCGCCGTCGACGCACGACCGACCGCACCGCCCCGACCGACGCACGACCGACCGCCCCGCACCGCCCGACCTTTCCCCCGATTTTCCGCCCGACCTTTCCCCCGATTTTCCGCCCGTCCTTTCCGACCGAAGCGCGGCCGACCGGACCGCCCCGACCGATCGTTGCGACGGTACGCCCCGCGGCGCACCGTCCCTGTGCCCCACCGGAGCAAGGAGAGTCACCACGATGCCCCCCGCAGCCCGCACCGGAGACGCCACGTCCGACGGCGGCGTCATCGGCACCCCGCCGCCCGGCAGCATGCCCCGCGTCTCCACCGTCCTCGTCGCCGGCCGGCCCGCCGCCGTCGTCGGAAGCATGGTCACCTGCGCGCCGCACGCCGAACTCGGGCCGGCGAACGTCCTGTTGCCCGACCCCGCGACCGCCCTCACCGGCCAGGTGCTGATCGGCGGACTGCCCGCGGCGTGTGTGCGCAACCCCACCGCGTGCGGGGCGAGAGTGGTGAGCGGGGCACCCACCGTGCTGATCGGGGGGCCGCTGTGAGCGACCGGTTCATCGGGCGCGGCTGGGCCTTTCCGCTGCGCGTCGGGCCGACCGGCGGCATCGGCATGGTCGAGCGCGACCGGGAGATCGCGGAGGCGATCCGGCTGGTGCTGGGCACGGCGCCCGGCGAGCGGCCGATGCGGCCCGAGTTCGGCTGCGGCATCCACGACCACGTCTTCGACCCGACGGACGGGGCCACCGCCGGGCGGATCGCCGAGGAGGTCCGGGTGGCGCTCGACCGCTGGGAGCCGCGCATCGAGGTCACCGATGTGACCGTCGCGTTCGACGCCGTCGACGACGGCACCCTCTACATCGATGTGCGCTACACCGTGCGGGCCACCAACGACCGGCGCAATCTGGTGTTCCCCTTCTACTCGATCCCCTCGGCACCGGAGGCGGACCCGTCCGCGCGGGACACGGGGGTGCGCTGATGGCGCTGCCCTCACCCCATCTGGACGACCGGCGGTTCCAGCAGCTCGTCGACGAGGCGAAGCGCTATGTGCAGCAGCGCGCGCCGGAGTGGACCGATCACAACGTCTCCGACCCGGGCGTCACCCTCATCGAGACCTTCGCCTACATGGTCGACCAGCTCCTCTACCGCCTCAACCGGGTGCCCGAGAAGAACTACGCCGCCTTTCTCGACCTGTTGGGGGTGCGGCTCTTCCCGCCCACGGCGGCCACCGGCGAGGTCGACTTCTGGCTGTCGGCGCCGCAGCCCGAGACGGTGCTGCTCCCCGCCGGAACGGAGGTGGCGGCGCCCTCGCGGGGCGAGGCCGAGGACGTGGTGGTCTTCTCCACCACCGAGGAACTGCCCATCGTCCCCAGCGAGTTGACCCGGCTGGTGACCTCCCCCGCCTCCGGGGAGCAGACGGACCGCACGGGCACCCTCGCCGAGGGCGCGGACGTCCCCTGCTTCCAGGCGCAGCCGGCGGCGGGGGACGCGCTGCTGTTCGGGCTGCCGACGGCCGTGCCGCGCTGCGTCGTCGTGGTGCGGCTCGACAGCAGGGTCGAGGGAGTCGGCGTCGACCCGCGCCATCCGCCGCTGGTGTGGGAGGCATGGGACGGCGCCCGGTGGGCCGGGTGCGAGACCGCGTCCGACACCACCGGCGGCCTCAACCGGCCCGGCGAGGTGGTGGTGTTCGTCCCGGCGGCGCACACGGCCTCCGTCGTCGCCGGTGTCCGCGCCGGCTGGCTGCGCTGCCGGGTCACCCCGCCGGAGCGCGGCCAGCCGTTCTACTCGGAGTCGCCGACGGTCCGGGAGGCCGAGGTGTTCACCGTCGGCGGCACCGCGACGGTCGAGCACGCCGAAACCGTGCACGACGTCCCCCTGGGCGTCTCCGAAGGGATCCCGGGCCAGCGCTTCACGCTCAGCAGGCCCCCGGTGCTGCTCGACGGCGCGCCGCCCGTCGTGGAGGTGTCGTCCGGCGAGGGCTGGCAGACCTGGACGCCCGTCGAGCACTTCGGCGCCTCCGCGCCCGGCGACCGGCACGTCGTGATCGACGCCGCACACGGCGAGTTCGCCTTCCCGCCCGCGGTACGCGAACAGGACGGCACGCTGCGCACCTACGGCGCCGTGCCCCCCAAGGGCGCCCGCCTCCGGGTGCCGCGCTACCGCACCGGAGGCGGCGCCGCCGGCAATGTCGCGCGCGGCGCGATCTCGGTGCTGCGCAGCTCGGTTCCGTACGTCGCCAGGGTGGACAACCGGGAGGCGGCGCGCGGCGGCGTCGACGGCGAGACCGTGGAGAACGCGAAGCTGCGGGCGCCGCACATGCTCCGGATGCAGGAGCGGGCGGTCACCGCCGAGGACCACGAGCGGATCGCCCGGCAGGCCGCGCCCTCGGTCCGCCGGGTGTGCTGCCTGCCGGCCCGCGCCGGGGAGGCCGGTGCCGTGCGCGTCCTGGTCGTGCCCGACGCGGTCGCCGACGACGGGGACCGGCTGCGGTTCGAGCAGCTGATCCCCTCCGAGCAGGTGCTCTCCGCGATCGCCGCACAGCTCGACGAACGACGGCTCCTCGGCACCCGGCTCGTCGTCGAACCCCCCGCCTACCAGGGGGTCACGGTCGTTGCCCGGCTCGTCGCCGCACCCGGGGACGTGGACCGGGTGCGCGAGGAGGCGACCGACGCCCTCTTCCGCCATCTCGACCCGCTGGACGGCGGCTCCCAGCACACCGGTTGGCCCTTCGGCCGCGCCGTGCAGTACGGGGAGGTCTTCGCCGTGCTCCAGGGCGTCGCCGACGCCGTCCTGGTCGAGGAGGTGCTGCTGTTCCCCGCCGATCCCATCACCGGGCGACGCGGCTCCCCGGCCCAGCGGATCGACGTGGCGCCCGACGCGCTCGTCTTCTCCTACCGGCACCAGGTCGTCGTCACCGCCGCCGGCGCACCGGAGGACGCCGGATGACCCGCGCGGCGATACCCGGACTCCCCACACCGCACCCGATCGGTGAGCAGCTGCCCGCGCTGTACGCCGACGACGCCTTGGCGCAGCGGTTCACCGCCGGGCTGGACACCGTCCTCGCCCCGGTGTTCGCCACCCTGGACAACCTTCCCGCCTACTTCGATCCCCGGCTCGCCCCCGCGGACTTCGTCGACTGGCTGGCCACCTGGGTCGGTGTCGAGCCCGGGCGGATGCCCGAGGAACTGCGGCGGACGCTGGTGGCGCGCGCCGTGGAGCTGCACCGGTGGCGCGGCACCCGACGGGGCCTGGCCGAACGGCTCCGGCTCTGTCTGGGCGTCCACGCCGAGATCGTCGACGGCGGCGGGGTGACCTGGTCGACCACGCCGGGCGCCGAGCTGCCCCCGGAACCCTCCGGCGAACTGCTGGTGCGGGTCCGCCCGGCGGAGGGCCGCCCCGTGGACGAGCGCGAGGTGCTCGACCTCGTCACCGCGTCCTGTCCCGTCCATCTCAGCTGCCGCGTCGAGATCCTGACCGGCCCGCCCGCCGACGGAGGGAACTGACCATGCGCTCCTGCCCGGCCTGCGGAACGGCCAACGGGGAGACCGACGACTTCTGCGGCAACTGCGGTGCGTACCTGGGCTGGTCCCGCGGCACCACCACCCCCGCCTCCCCTCCGGCCGACCCCGCCCCCGCCTCTCCTCCGGCCGCGCCCGCCCCTCCCTCCTCTCCGGCCGGCGACGGCCCCGACTCCCCTTCCTCCGCGAGGGATTCCGGCTCCCCCTCGTCCGCGAGCGGTTCCGGCGCTCCCTCTGCCGCCGGCGGCTCCGCCTCGCCTCGCGGCACGCCCGCCCCCGCCTCTCCTCGCGGGGCGAGCGGTTCCGCCCCGGCGCCGGACGCCGCCCCGCCCCGGCCGCCGGACGCCGCCGCCCCGGACGTCCCCGCGTCCGGGCCGCCCGGACCGGACGGAGCGCCGCGGCCCCCGGGTCCGTCACCGCGCCCCGGCACGGGACCGGCCCGGCGCCCGCCCGAACCGTCCCCCGTGCCGCCCCGGGTGCCGCCGGCCGGGGCACCCGGGCAGCGGCAGGACGGCGACGACGACGGTCCGGTGGGCGCCGTCCAGCCGGCCAAGCCCGTCGCCCGGCGCCCGGTGACCCGTACCCCCGTGGCGGAGGACCGGTCCGACGGCCCGCCCTGCCCGTCCTGTGCGACCCCGAACTCTCCGGAGCGCCGGTTCTGCCGCCGGTGCGCGGCACCGCTCCGCCCCGCCGAGCCCGTGCCGAAGCTGCCGTGGTGGCGCACGGTGTGGCCGTTCCGGCGCCGGGTGCGGGGCGGCTCCGGCCGGCTGGTGCGGGGCCTCGTCGTCCTGGGCGCGGTGCTCGGGCTCGTCGCGGGCGGCTTCCTGCTGTTTCCGGCCGGCCGTACCGCCGTCGAGGACATCCGGGACAAGCTCGGTGACGCCGCCGAGATCAGCCCGGTGAAGGTCACCGCCGACGCGCAGGTGCCGGGACACCCCGCCGGCGACGCGACCGACGGGGTGACCAACACCTACTGGGGCACCCCCGCGCCGGGCGCCACCGTCTCCTGCCGGTTCGCCCAGCCGTTCCGGCTGGTGGCCGTGGTGGTGCACACCGGCGCCTCCAAGGAACCGGCGGAGTTCCGCGCACAGGCCAGGCCCGTGCGCGCCGACCTCGTCGTCCGGGAGGAGGACGGCACCCGCCACACCAAGGAGCTCACCCTGAACGACAAACCGGGGCCGCAGACCGTACGGACGGGTATTTCCGACGTCGTCGAGGTCCGCTTCGTCGTGCGGGCGGCGGCCGGCACGGGCAAGGGCCGCCATGTCGCCCTCGGCGAGCTGGAGTTCCGCAAGCGCAGCTGACGACCGCACCCGGCGTCCGGCCGCCGTGCCCGACCGTCCCGGCCGGGGCATGGAGGCCGCGCCGGGCCCGAGCCGCGCCCGCCGCCCGCACGGCACGGTCAGGGGGTGGGCAGCCCGGCGGGGCGGACGGGCCGGCCGAAGCGGACCGGCACACCGGGGGAGTACAGCACGCTCACCGGCGGCCCGGCCGGCGCCGGCAGACCGGCCGCGGCCACCAACTCCTCGTCGCACTCCAGGAGTTCGGCCCGGTGCAGCGGCCAGCGCGGATGGACGTTGCGCAGATAGACGGAGCGGCCGAAGAAGGCGTTGTGCATGCCCCAGCGGGCGGTCAGGAAGAGTTCGAGTGCGCTCGGCTCCTCGATCCGCTCACCGACCCGCACCGCGAGCCGGCAGCGCGCCCCGCGCGGGCCCGGCCACCGGCGCCTGCTGGTGTAGCTGACGGTGCCGGCGTCGCTGCGGATCGCCATCCGGGCCCACATGTACGGCATCCGGAAGACGCTCCGGGCGATGGCCACCGGCAGCAGCCGCGACGCCTCCAGCGAACGGAACACCACACCGCGCCGGCCGTGCCGGTCCACCGAGTACAGCCGCACATTCGTCTCGGGAAAGGTGCCGAGGTAGGGCACACCCGGCAGCCCGAACCAGCCCACCCGGTACATCCGGAACGCCACCAGACCGACGTAGGTGAGCCCGTCGTGGGTGTCCGGCACGGTCCCGCGCGGCAGCAGGGGCGCCACCTCGGCCGGGTCGACGGCCCAGTGCAGAAAGGACAGATCGAGCCAGGACTGGGTGAGCAGCGGCCCTGCGACCCGGCGCACCGGCTCGGGCGTTATCGGCTCGGCGGAGACAGCAGCATCGGACACCATCTCGGACATCGCCCCAGCGTCGCACACCGGCCCATGGCACCCGCACGGTGGGAGGAAGCGGCAGGGCGCCGCTCGGCTCCGGCCAACGCCCTTCGTCCGGCCCGGCGTCGGCCGCCGCACACGGTGGAGGGTCACGCCGCGTGACGAGCGGACCCCCGGACCACCGGGCCGGATAGCCTTGGGGAATGCTGCCCGAAGTCACAGCCATCCGCTATGTCACCCCGCTGCGCGAGGGTGGCTCGCTCCCCGGGATCGTCGAGGCCGACGATCTGGGGACGTACGTCATGAAGTTCACCGGCGCCGGTCAGGGGCGCAAGACGCTGGTCGCCGAGGTGCTGTGCGGGGAACTGGCCCGCAGGCTGGGGCTGCGGGTGCCGGATCTGGTCCGGATATGGCTCGATCCGGTGATCGGCCGGTCGGAGCCGGACGAGGAGGTGCAGGAACTGCTCAAGTCCAGCGGCGGCCTGAACCTCGGTATGGATTTCCTGCCGGGCGCGCTCGGTTTCGATCCGCTCGCCTACGAGGTCGGGCCCGAGGAAGCCGGACGGATCGTCTGGTTCGACGCGCTCGTGGGCAATGTGGACCGTTCCTGGCGCAACCCCAACATGCTGGTCTGGCACGGCGATCTGTGGCTGATCGACCACGGTGCGACGTTGATCTTCCACCACAACTGGCCGGCGGCGGGGAAGGCGGCGGAGCGTCCGTACGACGCCTCGGACCACGCCCTGGCCCCCTTCGCCCCCGATGTCGCCGCGGCAGCCGAGCAGCTCGCGCCCCTGGTGACGCCCGGGCTCCTCGCCGAGTGCGCCGCGCAGATCCCCGACGAGTGGCTGGCCGACGAGCCCGGGTTCGCGAGCCCGGACGAGGTGCGTGCCGCGTACACCGAGGCGCTGGCCCCGCGCGCGGCCACCCTGCACGAGCGGATCACACTGGGCGAACCGAGCAAGGACCGGCCCTCGCAGGCGCCGGGCTGGCTCACCGGGAAGGACGAGGCCAAGTGACGACGAGCCGAGTGGCGCCGGGCGCCCGCAGCGACCTCGACGTCTTCGAGTACGCGCTGCTGCGTGTCGTCCCGCACATCGAGCGGGGCGAGCTGATGAACGCCGGAGTCGTGGTCTACTGCCGCGCGCGGTCCTTCCTGGCCGCGCGTACCCACCTGGACGAGGACCGGCTGTACGCCCTCGACCCGTCGGCGGATGTGCGCGGGGTCCGTGCCGCGCTGCGTGCCGTCGAGGGCACCTGCGCCGGGGGAGTGGCGGCAGGACAGGCGGCCGGGGAGGACGCGGGGCGCCGGTTCCGGTGGCTGGTGGCGCCGCGCAGCACCGTCGTGCAGCCCGGGCCGGTGCACAGCGGGCTGACCGTCGATCCGGAGGCGGAGGTCGAGCGGCTGCTCGACCTGCTCGTGCGCTGAGTCCCGCCCTGCGCAGACCGGGAAGTGGAGCCCGCAGGGCCACCGTTGACAGGGCGTTGCCCGCCTCATAGCGTCACGTCTGCCGTAGGTACTAAGCGGTTGCTCACCCACTTGAGGCGCGAGGAGAGACCAGCATGTCGACCACCGAGCAGCGAGTCGCGATCGTCACCGGGGCAGCCCGGGGCATCGGCGCCGCCACGGCCGTCCGCCTGGCGGCCGAGGGGCACGCCGTCGCCGTTCTCGATCTCGACGAGAGCGCCTGCGCGCAGACCGTCGCCACCATCACCGAGCACGGTGGCACGGCGCTCGCCGTGGGCTGCGACGTCTCCGACTCCGCACAGGTGGAGGCCGCCGTCGCCCGGGTCACCCAGGAGCTGGGCGCACCCCTCGTGCTCGTCAACAACGCGGGCGTCCTGCGCGACAACCTGCTGTTCAAGATGAGCGACGACGACTGGGACACGGTCATGAACGTGCATCTGCGCGGCGCGTTCCTGATGTCGAGGGCCTGCCAGAAGCACATGGTGGACGCCGGGTACGGCCGGATCGTCAACCTCTCCTCGTCCTCCGCGCTGGGCAACCGCGGGCAGGTCAACTACGCCGCGGCCAAGGCCGGTATGCAGGGCTTCACCAAAACCCTCGCCAAGGAGCTGGGCAAGTTCGGCATCACCGCCAACGCCGTCGCCCCCGGCTTCATCGCCACCGACATGACGGCGGCCACCGCCGAACGCGTCGGCATGGGCTTCGACGACTTCAAGGCGGCGGCCGCCACCCAGATCCCCGTCCAGCGGGTGGGCGCGCCGGAGGACATCGCCAACGCCGTCGCCTTCTTCACCGACGAGAAGGCCGGTTTCGTCTCGGGCCAGGTGCTGTACGTGGCCGGCGGACCGCTCAACTGACCGCACGGCGAAGGAGGGTGAGCGAGATGACGCAGCAGCAACAGCCCGCCGAGCGGCCGGACAGCGGCCGGGTCGCGCTGGTCACGGGCGCCAGCCGGGGCATCGGCTACGCGATCGCGGAGGCGCTGGTCGCGCGGGGCGACCGGGTGTGCATCACCGGCCGCAACGAGGACGCGCTGAAGGCGGCCGTCGAACAGCTCGGCGCCGACCGGGCGATGGCCGTCCCCGGCAAGGCACACGACCCGGAGCACCAGGCCGCGGTCGTCGACCGGATCATGGAGGTCCACGGCCGTATCGACCACCTGGTCAACAACGCGGGCACCAACCCCGTCTTCGGGCCGATGGCCGACCTCGACCTCGGGGTCGCCCGCAAGGTGTACGAGACGAACGTGCTCTCCGCGCTCGGCCTCGCCCAGCGCACCTGGGCCGCCTGGCAGAAGGAGAACGGCGGCTCGATCCTCAACATGGCCTCCATCGCGGGGGTTTCGGCCTCCCCGTTCATCGGCGCCTACGGCATGAGCAAGGCCGCCATGATCAACCTCACCCAGCAGCTCGCCCACGAGTTCGCGCCCCGGGTACGGGTCAACGTCCTCGTACCGGCCGTGGTGAAGACCAGGTTCGCCACCGCGCTCTACGAGGGCCGCGAGGAGGACGCCGCCGCCCGCTACCCGATGGGGCGGCTGGGCGCGCCGGAGGACATCGCCGGCGCGGCCACGTTCCTCACCTCGGACGCGGCCGGCTGGATCACCGGCCAGAGCCTCGTCGTCGACGGCGGACTGGCCCTCAACGCCGGCGTCGAATAGCCGCGATCCACGGTGGACGGCCGCCGCCGGTACCCGCCGGCGGCGGCGCCGCTCCCTCCCCTCGTTCCCGTCCGCCCCGGGTCTTCCACCCCGGTACCCGGCCGCAACGGGCTGTCGGTGCGCGGCGGTACGGTCGTGGCCGAAGCGTGGGCAGCGGGCCTGCGCAGGCGGAACGCATCCGAAGGGGGAGCGCGTGAAGGAAGTGCTGCCGAGGTCCTGGCAGGAGGTTCTCGGTGAGGAGACCGAGAAGCCCTACTTCAAGGAGCTGGCGGAGTTCGTGGAGGAGGAGCGGCGGCACCACCCGGTGTACCCGCCCCGCGAGGAGGTGTTCGCCGCGCTGGACGCCACCCCGTACGAGGAGGTCAAGGTACTGATCCTCGGCCAGGATCCGTACCACGGGCCGGGTCAGGGGCACGGCCTGTGCTTCTCCGTGCGCCCCGGGGTGAAGACGCCGCCGTCCCTACGCAACATCTACAAGGAGATGCACGAGGAGCTGGGCCACCCCGTCCCCGACAACGGCTATCTGATGCCGTGGGCCGAGCAGGGCGTACTGCTGCTGAACGCGGTGCTGACGGTACGCGGTGGCGAGGCCAACTCCCACAAGGGCAAGGGCTGGGAGAAGTTCACCGACGCCGTGATCCGCGCCGTCGCCGCACGCCCCGACCCGGCCGTGTTCGTGCTGTGGGGCAACTACGCGAAGAAGAAGCTGCCCCTCATCGACACGGAGCGGCACGCGGTCGTGCAGGGGGCGCACCCCTCTCCGCTCTCGGCGCGCAGATTCTTCGGCTCCCGGCCCTTCACACAGATCGACGAGGCCATCGCGGCCCAGGGGCACACCCCCGTCGACTGGCGCATCCCCGACCTGGGCTGACCTGCGCGGCGGGCGCCCCTCGCACGCGGCCCGCCCGCCTGCCGGGCGACGCGGGCGGCGGCGGTTAGCGTCGGCCGTACGGCGTCCGCGTGCGTGGTGTGCCCGCACGGCACGCACCGGGCGGCGGGGCCGGGCCCGCGCGGGCCCGGCGCGACCCAGGGCAGACGGACGGGAGGAGCCCCGTGACCAGGTCCCAGCAGGAACCCGCCCACGGCGCGGACGACGCGACGATGATGCGGATCGGGCAGGCGATCATGCTGCACCGGGCCGGCGACCGGGAGGAGGCACGCAACCGCCTCACGGCGCTCTGGGCGGAGGCCGAGGACAGCGGCCATCTCTTCCACCGCTGCACGATCGCCCACTATCTCGCCGACACCCAGGACGACCCGGCCGAGGAACTGCGCTGGGATCTGCGCGCCCTCTCGGCCGCCGAGGCGCTCACCGGGGAGCGCGCCCGCTGGCCCGAACACCGCCGCGCGGTGCGCTCGCTCTATCCCGCGCTGCACCTCAGCCTCGCCTCCGACCACGCCCGGCTGGGAGACGAGGCCGCGGCCCGGCGAGAGCTGGGACGGGCACGCGGCAGCCTCGCGGCGCTGGCCGACGACCCGCACGGCGAGCGCCTCAGGGAGGAGATCGAACGCCTCGCACGCCGGTTGACCGAGGGGCCGGGTCCCGGCGGATACGCGAGGGACTGAACCCCGGCCGGGGCCCGGGCGTGCCGCTGCCTCCCTCCGGCACGGGGTGGGCGCACGCCCCGCGGTGCCGTGCTGCCGTGTGCGGACTGCTGCACGGGTGCGGCCCGGGTCCGAGGGGCGGGGTGATGCGCCGGTCCGCTCGCGGGCAGCTGCTCCCTAACCTCCGTATGCGCTGCGGCAGATGCGGGCCTGGGCGCTGTCCGTCGCCCACCGGCCGTAGGTCTCGCCCAGTTCGCAGACGCCGGTGCCGCGCGGGGCCGGTGATCGCGCCGGTGGCCGTGCCGGCTGTGCCGGCCGTGCCTCCTGTGGCGGTGTTGCCCTGTGCGGCTGCCGTGACGCCGGGCCGGGGGCCGTTCCCGGCGTCCGGTGGTGGTCCGGTGCGCGGTGTGCCGCCGCCGGGTGGCCGGGCGCCGCTTCCGGCTGCCGCGGGGGCCGTGCGCCCGGCGCTTCCTCGGGTGTGCGCGCGCCCGGGGGCGGGGCGCTCCGCGAGCCCTGTGTGCCGGGTCGGGCCGTCCGCTCGTCGTCCGCCGCACGGGAGAGCGCCTCGCGTACCGGTGCCTCGACGAGCTGCGCCGTCGCCCTGTCCTCTCCGGCTCCGGCTCCGGGCGCTGCGCTGCCCGGTGCGTCGCCGGTGTAGGGGGAGCGGCCGGGCGAGGGGTGGACGCCTGCCGCTTCCGGCCGTGTGTCCGGCGCCGCGACGCATCCGGTCGCCGCGCACAGCACGAGGCCGACGACGGCCATGACTTTTGTCGTACCTGACATCCGGGCAACTCTTCACACCGCGGCCGGGCCGGGGAAGTCCCCCGGAGAGTGATGGGGGCGTGCGCCGACCGCGTACCGGCGCACGGGGCACACGGAGACCCGACCGGGCCGGCGGGCGGCGGCCGTCCGGAGGTCTGTCAGGAGGCGACTCGGGAGGCTCGCAGACAGGAGATCCCGGCAGGAGGCCCCGGCAGGAGACCCCGGCAAGGGGCCCGGCGGGGGAGGGGGCTGTCAGGAGAAGGTGCGGCGGTAGGTGCGGGGGCTGACGCCGGTGGTGCGCTTGAAACGGTCCCGGAAGGCGGTCGGGGAGCCGAACCCGACCTCGGCAGCGATGTGTTCGACGGAGCGCGTGGTGCTCTCCAGCAGATGCTGGGCCCGGCGGATGCGGGCGGTGTGCAGCCACTGGAGCGGGGTGGTGCCGGTCTGCTCCCGGAAGCGGCGGATCAGCGTCCGGGTGCTGACACCGGCGTGTGCGGCGATGTCGTCGAGGGCGAGTTCCCGGCCGAGATTGTCCCGCAGCCAGGCCAGCACGGGCTCCAGCTCGGACCCGGCCGGGGCCGGGGTGTGGTCGTGGAGGATGAACTGGGCCTGGCCGCCCTCGCGTTCGAGCGGGGTCACCGAGAGCCGGGCGGCGTCGGCGGCCACGGCGGAACCGTAGTCGCGGCGGACCATGTGCAGACACAGGTCGAGCCCGGCCGCCGCGCCCGCCGAGGTGAGGATCTGGCCGTTGTCGACGTACAGCACACCGGGGTCGACGTCGATCTCCGGGTGGGCGGCGGCGAGTTGGTCGGCGCCGATCCAGTGCGTCGTCGCGCGCAGCCCGTCGAGGAGCCCGGTGGCCGCCAGGGGGAAGGTGCCCGAGCAGATGGAGGCGATCCGGGCGCCGGCGGCCGCGGCCTTCCGTAGCGCGTCACGGACGGTGGGCGGGAGCGGGGCGGCGGCGTCGGCCGTGCCGGGGACGATGACGGTGTCCGCACCCTCGAACCCGTCCAGGCCCCAGGGTGCGCGCAGAGTGAAGGTGCCCGCGTCGATCTCGGGCTCCTCCGCGCAGACGCGTATCCGGTAGCCGGGGCGGCCGTCCGGGGGCAGCCGTGTGCGGGAGAAGACCTCGATCGGGGTGGACAGGTCGAAGGGGATCACCTGCCGGAGCGCGAGGACGGCGACTGTGTGCATGCCCGCAACGTACCGGCCCGCCGCGCACGGCCGCCCACCGCTCCATCTGCTGTCCCCGCCCGCCGGCCCCGCGCTGCGCCTCGCCCCGCCGTCCTCGCCCCGCCGTCCTCGTGCGGCTTCCTCGTGCGGGGCCGCGGGCGGGGCGGGACGCCCCGACGGGGAAGGCCGGGCCCGGGCGGGGTCAGGCGGGGTCGTCCCCGGGGCCGGGTGCGGTCGGGGCGCGCAGCATGCCGTGCAGCATCTCCCGCAGATCGGTGCGCAGTTCGTCCTCGCTCGGCACGGTGTCGTGGAAGAGCCCGGCGGTGCAGGTGAACAGGATCCCCTCGCACCAGGACAGGAGGACGAGGGCATGGCGTGCGGGGTCGGGGGAGCCGGCGGAGCGGAGCATCCCGGCGAGCGGGCCGGCGAAGGAGTCCGTGCCGGTCCGGTCGTACGGGGCGCGCAGTTCGGGGCGGCGGGTGGCCTCCAGCGCCAGCTCGTAGCGGGCCACGAGCAGCCCGCGGTCGCCGGTGAGGTGGCGGTGCAGCGCGGAGGCGAGCAGTTCGGCCAGCTCCTCCGGGCCGGAGGGGGACGGCAGGCCGTCCGGCCCGGCGCCGTGGTGGGCCGGCAGCAGGGCCCGTCCCTCGCGCACCGCCAGCCGCTGCACCGTCGCCTCCAGGAGGGCGGCCCGGGTGCGGGCGTGGTTGGACGTCGATCCGGGCGGCAGCCCGGCCGCCTCGTCCACGGCCCGGTGGGTCAGCCCGCGCAGGCCGCGTTCGGCGAGCAGGGCGATGGCGGTGTCGGCGACCAGAGCGGCGCGGGAACCGGCGGGCGGGCCGGCCGCCGAACCGGCGGGGGTGTCGTGCGCGGGCATGGCAGCAATCTACCCGTGCACTACAGCTGTAGTACGGTGCTGGTTCACTACAGCTGTAGTTCGGCAGGGGTGCGGCGCCTCTCCCGCTCCCGGGCCACCCAGCAACTCACGGAGGAACCTCATGCCCCACGCCCTCGTCCTCGGCGCCGGAATCGGCGGGCTCGCCGCCGCCGTCGCGCTCGGCGACCGCGGCTGGTCCGTCACCGTCCTGGAACGGGCACCCGTGCTCGAACCGGTCGGCGCCGGGATCGGTGTCGCCCCCAACGGGCTGCGCGCCCTCGACGCACTCGGCCTGGGCGACGCCGTCCGGGCCCGGCGCTCCTGGGACGGTGCGGGCGGGCTGCGCACCCCGTCCGGCCGGTGGCTCGCCCGTACGACGCAGGACGCCGCGGCCGAACGCTTCGGCGATCCGATCGTCCTGCTCACCCGCAGCGCGCTCGTCGAACTCCTGCGCTCCCGGCTGCCGGACGGCGTCACCCTGCGCACCGGGGTCCGGGCCACCGTCACCGACCCCGGAGCGGACGACCGGCGGGCCGCCGTCGGGCTCGCCCCCGTGGACGCCCCGGTGGACGCCCCCGAGGACGGCGTCTCCGCGGACGGCGCGGAGGGCACGGCCGGGGGCGCAGGCGTGCCGGAGACGCTGGGCGCCGATCTCGTGGTCGCCGCCGACGGCATCCACTCCGCGACCCGCCGCGCCCTCTTCCCCGCACACCCGGCGCCCCGCTACGCCGGCTTCACCACCTGGCGGTTCGTCACCGAGACGCCCGCCGGACGGTTCGCGCCGCACGAGACCTGGGGCCGGGGCCGGATCTGGGGCACCCAGCCGCTGCCGGACGGCAGGGTCTACGCCTACGCCTCCGCCGTGGCGCCCGCCGGGCACCGGGCCCCCGGTGGCGAACGCGAGCTGCTCGGGCGGCTGTTCGGACGGTGGCACGCACCGCTGCCGGAGCTGATCGGCGCGCTCCCCGAAGCGTCCGTGATCCGCACCGACGTCCACCACATGACCGACCCGCTGCCCGCCCACCACCGGGGACGCACCGTGCTGCTCGGCGACGCGGCGCACGCCATGGCGCCCAACATCGGGCAGGGCGGCAACCAGGCGCTGGAGGACGCCGTCGTCCTCGGCCGGTTCGCGGGCCCGTCCGACGACGTGGTGGCCGCCGCGGCCGCCTACACCGCCGAACGGCTGCCGCGCACCACCGCCGTGGTGCGCCGAGCCGCCCGCGCCGCCCGGATGACGACGCTGACCTCCGTCCCCGCCTGCCTCCTGCGCAACACGGCCCTCGCCGCCGCCGCACGCACCCCGCAGGCGGCCCTGCGGGCGATGGACGGGATCGCCGACTGGCGCCCGCCGCCGCGCACGTAAGCTGACCGGTCCGCCCCCGCCCACCGGCAGTACGCGGGACCGGGCGGCGCCGGCGCGCCGGAACCGGTGGGCGCCCCGCCACGACCCAGGGAGAGCCACGTGAAGATCGGCGTGATCGGACTCGGTGACATCGCCAAGAAGGCGTATCTGCCGGTCCTCACCACACAGCCTGGGCTGGAGCCGCACCTGTTCACCCGCACCCGGTCCACCCTCGACGCAGTCGGCGACGCCTACCGCGTCCCCGCCGGACACCGGCACGAGGACCTCGACGGCCTGCTGGCCGCCCGCCCCGACGCGGCCTTCGTGCACGCCCCGACGGCCGCACACCCCGAACTGGTCGGCCGGCTGCTGGAGGCCCAGATCCCCACCTACGTCGACAAGCCGCTCGCTTACCACCTCGCGGAGGCCGAGCGCCTCGTCACGCTCGCGGAACAGCGGGGCACCGGCCTCGCCGTCGGCTTCAACCGGCGCCACGCGCCCGGATACGCACAGTGCCTCGAACACCCGCGGGACCTCGTCGTCCTCCAGAAGCACCGGGTGGGCCTCGCCGAGGAGCCCCGCACGATGATCCTCGACGACTTCATCCACGTCGTCGACACGCTGCGCTTCCTGATCCCCGGCACGCCCGACCAGATCGATGTGCGGTGCCGGACGCGGGACGGGCTGCTGCACCACGTCGTCCTCCAGCTCTCCGGCGACGGCTTCACCGCCCTCGGCATCATGAACCGGCTCTCCGGCTCGGCCGAGGAGATCCTGGAGGTCTCCGGTCAGGACACCAAGCGGGAGGTGCGCAACCTCTCCGAGGTGATCGACCACAAGGGGCAGCCCACCCTGCGCCGCCGCGGCGACTGGGTGCCCGTCGCCCGCCAGCGCGGCATCGAACAGGCCGCACTCGCCTTCCTCGACGCCGTACGGGACGGCCGTGCGCTCTCCGCGCGGGACGCGCTCGCCACCCACGAGCTGTGCGAACGGATCGTCACCTGCGCACAGGAGCAGGCAGGGCCACCCGCCGCCTGACCCCGCGGTCGCGCAGCACCCGCACCCCCTCGAAGACGGCGAACCCCCCGAGCACCGCCAGGACCAGCCGCGGCACCCAGTCGCCGAAGCGGACGTACCAGGTGGTGCCCGACGCCAGCGGGACCTCCGTCACCGAGACCGCGCTGCGGTCGGTGCCCAGCCGGGCACCGACCGGTTCGCCCAGCGGGCCGTGCACCGCGCTGATGCCCGTGAGCGTCGCGTGCACCACGGGGCGGCCCGCCTCGGCGGCACGCAGCGCCGCGAGCGAGGCGTGCTGCTCCGGCGCCCAGGTGTGCTGGAACGTGGAGGTCGACGACTGCGCCACCAGCAGCCGTGCGCCCCGCGCTGTCAGCTGCCGGCTCATGTCGGGGAACGCCGTCTCGAAACAGATCAGCGGGCCGAACGGCACCCCGTCGGCCCGCATCATCACCTGCCGGGTGCCCCGGTGCCGGTCCTCGCCCGCCGCCCGGCCCACCGAGGTGGCCCAGCCCAGCAGCGAACGGGCCGGGATGTACTCGCCGAACGGCACCAGCCGCATCTTGTCGTAGCGCTGCCCGGCCAGCCCCTGCCCGTCCACCAGCACCGAACTCTTGTAGATCCCCGGCCTGTCCGAGCGCCGCGCGTCGACGTTCACCAGCAGCGGCGCCCCCGTCTCCCGGGAGAGCGCGGCCAGTCGGCGCTCCAGACGCGGATGGTGCATCAGGTCGTAGCCGACGCTGCTCTCCCCCCACACGATCAGATCGGCGCCGCCGCCCGCCAGCCGGCGGGTCAGCCGCTCGCCCTGCGCGAAGCGCCGCGCCGCGCCGTCCGTCTCGCCGATCTGCACGATGGCGACGCGCAGTTCGCCCGAGCGGTGCGGCGTCGGCGCCCACATCCACACCGCCGAGGCCAGCACCGCGGTGCCCACCAGCGTCACCACCGCGCCGACCCGGGCACGCGGCGCCGTCACCAGCGCCGTCACCGCCGTGTTCACCGCCACGACGGCGAAGCTGACCAGCCACACACCGCCCACCGACGTCAGCCGCAGCGCCGCCGGCACCTGCCACTGGCTCGCCCCCAGCAGCCCCCACGGCCCGCCCAGGTACTCCCAGGAGCGGACCATCTCCGCCAGCAGCCACCCCGAGGGCACCAGCGCCACCGCCGCGGCGAACCGGGCACCGCCCGGCCGGCCGTGCAGCGTGCGCCGCACCAGCCAGCCCCACGGCACGTACAGCAGACCGAACAGCGCGGCCAGCGGCACCAGGAAGACATGCAGGCTGGGCAGCAGCCAGTGGTGCATCGCCAGCGTGAGCCCCACCCCGCCCAGCCACGCGGTGAACGCCGCCGCCCGTGCGGTGCGCGCCGTCCTCAGCAGCAGCATCCACGGCACCAGGGCCACATACGCCAGCCACCACAGCGAGGGCGCGGGGAAGGCGAGGGCGGGCACCGCCCCGGCCAGCAGGGTGAGCACCGTCCGGCCGGCGCGGGAAGCCAGCACCGTGCGCATGCCGCGCCTCCTTCGTCACTCTGGGCCGGTCACCAGTGTGCGGGCAGGCCGACCCCGCGGGCGAGAGCGCGTACGGCGGCCGGGTGCCGCGTGTCGGCCCGCCCGCTCGCCTCAACCGGCCCGTGCGCGGGCCCGGTCGGGCACCGTGACGACGCCCGGCCGCACACGGCGCACGGGCCGGCCCGGGTCAGCGACCGGCCGCCGGTTCCGGACAGGCACCGGCCGGGGACGGCACACGGGCAGCGAGCGGGAGGTGCGGATCGCCGTCCCGGCGGTGGCGGACGGCGGGGCCCGGCTCGGGCAGCGCCAACCGGCCGTCCGCCGCGCCCACCCGGGCCCGGAACGGCACGGAGTCCTCCGGGCGGGGTCCGGGCGGCGGCCGTTCACCGTCCCGGGCCCGCCGGGCGGAGGCGTCGTAGGTGAGCACCACCAGCCCCCAGGCCGTGACGGCGGCGGCCAGGGCGGCCAGCAGCGCGCCGAGCAGCCCGTAGCGGAAGCCCTCGTCCAGCAGCAGGATCCCGGCGACGGCGGCCACCACCGGGTTCGCCACCGTCGCGGTGGCCAGCGGGGCGGCCAGGCCGCCGCCCCGGTAGGACGCCTGCGACGCGGCCAGCCCCGCACCGGCGAAGAGCGCGATCAGCGCGAGCAGCGGCACCGTCCGCGTCAGCGGGGAGTCCGTCCACGTCTGCGCGAATGTCTTGACGAGCACCGAGGCCGCGCCGTACGCGACCCCGGCCGCGAGGGCCAGCGCGACGCTGCGCAGCGCGCGGGCCCGCCCGGCACCGCCGCCCCCGCGTCCGGTGCGCACCAGCGGGGCGCTGCCGGCGACCAGCAGGACGACGGCCCCCAGCACGGCGACGGCGAGCACGGCCTGCTGGCCGCCGGTGAGCGCCGTCCGGCCCTGCGCACCCGTCAGCAGCAGGATCCCGGCCAGCCCGGCGGAGACCAGCGCGATGCCCCGCCAGGCGGCGCCCGTCACCCTGCGGCGCGCCACGGCGGCGCCGAGCGGTGCGGCCAGGACGAGCGTCAGCACGCCCAGCGGCTGCACGACCGTCAACGGGCCGTAGCCCAGGGCCACCACGTGCAGCAGGGCCCCCGCGCCCTGCAATACGGCGGCCAGCCACCAGGTGGCGGAGCGCAGCAGGCGCAGCCGGCGGGGCGAGGTCGTCACCGCGAGACGCTCCTGGAGCAGCGCGGCTCCCGCGTAGCTGACAGCGGAGACGACGGACAGCAGCACCGCGAGGATCAGCGGGGTCATGTTCCGCCCACCGGGCGCCGGTTCGGTATCGCGTTCATGCCCCCACGATGCTGTGCGCAGGGGCGTCCCGTCGTCGCCTGCCGGTCCGGTTGTGGAGTACGGCGCAGGTAGTACGCCCAACGGGGCGCGTACGCCTACCAGATGACGCCGAACTCTGTCGAGGGTGCTGGCCGGAGGCCCGGACGGGGGCTGTCCGGCTGGACACCGGGCGTGCCGTGCCCTTCCCGCGCGGGCCGGGACACGGGTCGCCCCGTCCTTCTCAGGTGCCACACGCCGTACGCCCCGGGCGGGTTGGCCCGGGGCGTACGGCGTGCGGTGGTGTGCGCCCGCGCGGTGCGGGCGGCCGGGGTCAGGTGGGGAGCGGGCCCTCGCCGGAGACCTCGACGGGGCCCCAGCCGCTGCCGAGCAGGGTCACGGTGCCCATCCGGCCGTCCGGCAGCCGCAGTCTGGCGGTGTCGCCTTCGAGTTCGACCCAGAGCCGCTGCTCTCCCTCCGGGCGGACGGTGCCGGACCATGCCCGCTCGGCGCCGCTCTCCTCGGTGAACAGCGCGACGTCGACGGGGACCTCGGCGGCCCCGGTCAGCAGCGTTGCCGGGCCGCGGTAGAAGTTCTCCATGCGGCCAGTGTGGCAGCGTCACCTCGGAAGCGCGTTCCGAGCCGCACGTCGCGTGTTGGTCCCGGCGGGGCCGTCCGGCGCTGCGGGACCGTCCGCCGGTCTTGGTACGGTTCCCGCCGGATGCGGCGGAAGGGGGCAGCGGGTGCGGGACACCGGCGGGACGGGGAGCGCGCGCGAAGCGGCGGCGGACGGGTGTGCCGGAAGCCCGGACGGTGTGCGGCAGCCACCGCTGCCCGGCAGCGAACCGCGGGAAGGGCGCCGGGTGTTGTGCCGCATGTGCGGCAACCCGCTGCGCGACCGCGTCTCCCGCGTCTGGGGGCTCGGTCCCGACTGCCGGCACAAGCTGGCCGTGCGCACCGCACCGGCCCCGCCGGGACGCCCGGTCGACCAGGAGCCGCTGCCCGGCCTGTGACGCCCGTCCCCGGGGCGGGAACGGGCCCGCCTCCCGCTCGCTCCGGGTAGGGCCTCGGCCCCGGTGGCGGTTCGTTCCGTGCGGGCTTCCGCGCAGGCTCAGCGCAGGCGAGGCGGGCGCCCGGCTCGGTACCGCGCACGGTGAGCCGACGGTGACGCTCCGAGAAGCGCGGGTGTGGCCGGGATGGGAAGCGGGCGCGGGCGCCACGTATCCGCGGGGCGTGCCCGGGTACCCGGTTTCTGTCCTGTCCGCGTACCGGCGAAAGGCAGGCCCGTGACCCAGCCGCCCAGCTCACCGCCGCCCGGCGACCGTCCGCGCGGCCGGCACGCCCGCCGCGGCACCGAGCCGGTGACCGCACGCAGCGATCTGCCGCTGCGTGCGCTGCTGTCCGGGTTCGGTGTGCCCTTCTTCGCCGCCGCCACGGCCCTGTTCGCGTGGTGGGCGAGCGTCTCCGACAGCCATACGACGCCGAGCGCGACGCTGCTGACCGTGCTGGCCGTCGTCTGCGGCGTCCTGGCCCTCGGCGCCGCCGTCGACCTGCTGGTCATCCGCCGCCGGATGCGTCAGGAACGCGAGGAGAGCCCGGAGCCTCACCGGGGCTCCGGGCCGCCGCCCGGCCCGCCGTCGTCCTGAAGCCGGGGCCGGGGCAGCGCGGCGGGCGGGAGGCGCCGGGCGTCGGCTCTCCGGTCGGGGGAGTCGGGCCCGGGAGCGGGGCGCTGCCCGTCAGCCGACGTGTTCTCCCGCGTGCGGGCTCAGCACCCCCGCCGCGATCAGGACGAACAGGGCGACGCCGAGCACGATCCGGTAGATCACGAAGGGGAGGAAGCTCCGCGTCGAGATCCAGGCCATGAACCAGGTGATCACGGCGTAGGCGACGACGAAGGCGAGCACCGTCGCGAAGATGGTCGGCCCCCAGGCGACATGGCCCTCGCCGATGTCCGTCAGCTCGTACAGCCCGGAGGCCAGCACGGCGGGCACGGCCAGGAGGAAGGAGTAGCGGGCGGCGGCCTCGCGGCGGTAGCCCATGAACAGGCCGCCGCTGATGGTCGCGCCGGAGCGGGAGACGCCCGGGATCAGGGCGAGGGCCTGTGCGCACCCGTAGAGCAGTCCGTCCCGGACGGTGAGCTGTTCGAGGGACTTGCGCTCCCGGCGTGCGCGGTGCCGGCCGCCCCCGCTGTCCCGGGCCGCGAGCCGGTCGGCGATGCCGAGGACGACACCGAGGACGATCAGCGTCGTCGCGATGAGCCGCAGATCGCGGAACGGGCCCTCGATCTGGTCCTTGAGGGTGAGGCCGAGGACACCGATGGGCAGCGAGCCGATGAGCACCAGCCAGCCCGTCCTGGCGTGGTGGTCGTGCCGCGCCCGGCTGCTGTACAGCGAGCGGAACCAGGCGGCCAGGATGCGGCCGATGTCCTTGCGGAAGTAGATGAGCACGGCCGCCTCGGTGCCGATCTGGGTGACGGCGGTGAAGGCGGCGCCCGGGTCCTGCCAGCCGGCGAAGGCGGCCGTGAGCCGCAGATGCGCGCTGGAGGAGATCGGAAGGAACTCGGTCAGTCCTTGGACGAGGCCCAGGACGAAGGATTCGAACCAAGACATGTGCGACTGTGCTCGTCCCTGTCGTGGTGGTCGGGGCGGAGGTGGCCCGTGCGGTGCGGGGGTGTCCCGTGTCCGGGGTGACCAGTGCGTCCGGCGTGACCGGTGGGACCGAGGGGGCGGTCGGCGGGGTGAGTGGCGGGGCGCTCGGCAGGGTGATCGGCGTCGGCCGGGTCGGTGCGGCCGGACAGCCGGCGCAGGCCGTGCGGCGGCGCGGTGCGCGGCGTACTGGCGTCCGGCGCGCTCGCGGTGCTCCCGGCGCTCGCGGTGCTCACGGCGTCGGCATGGGCAGCGGTGCCGGCGGCGGCTTCGGGTGTGCCGCCGCCGCGCAGATGGGCGCGCTTGCGCCAGGCGAGCACCGCGCCGCCCAGCCCGGACAGCGCGATGAACGCGAACGAGGCCAGGAAGACCGGGGAGGTGGGTGAGCCCGCGCTGCTGCCGGCGACGACATAGGCACCCGTGTTGGGCAGCGAACCGAGCGCCGTGGCCGAGAGGAACGCCGACCAGCGCATCCGGGAGACCGCGGCGCCGTAGTTGGAGGCCGCGAACGGCACACCGGGCATCAGCCGGATCAGCAGCATCGAACGGAAGCCGTGCCGGCTCAGCTGCCGGTCGGCCGCGGCCAGCCACCGGGTGCGCAGCAGCGGCCGCAGCGCGTCCTGCCCGAGCACACGCCCCAGCCCGAAGGCCGCGCCCGCGCCGATGACCGTGCCCGCTGTCGCCGCCAGCGTCCCGGTCTGGGCGCCGAACAGGGCACCGGCCGCGACGTTGAGGACCGGGCGGGGCACGAACGCGGTCGTGCACAGCCCATAGGCGACGGCGAACAGCACGGCGGCCGTCCCGCCGGACAGTTGCGGGGGCCAGCCGTGCGCGAGGAACCGCTGCGGCTCGTACAGCAGCACGCCCGTGGCGGCCGAGCACAGCAGGACGAGGAGCAGAGCGAACCGGGACCAGGGGGACAGCAGTATCCGGACGAGACGTCCGGGGAGTCCGTCTGGCTGCGTGGCGGGGACGGGCACGTGGGGAGCGTAACCGACGAAGCGCACCTTCCGCCCTCCGATGGCGGACAGAACGCCCGCACCGCACCGGCTCTCCCGGGTGTTCGCCCGCGGGACACCGGGCCGTCGCCGCCAGGTGGCGCCGTGTGCGCCCGAGGGCCCGGACGGGCGGTGCGCGGGGCGACGCGCCCGGGGCCGGGCGGCGGCCGAAAAGCAGTCGACGTACGGCTGTTGACCAAGCGATGATCTGCCGGTGCTCCGGCAGTTCTCCCGACCCGCCCCGGCCGCCCCGCCGGCCGCGCCGCGGGCTGCCGTCCTCCCGGCCCGGTGCGTCTGCCCCGGGCGCGGCCCCCGTGGGGGCTGCGACCACCCGAGCTGACCCTTCCCGGACAGACCGAGGACCCCGCGGGGAAGGGCAGAGCGATCGCCAGGGGTCCGGTCCACCTCCGTGCGGCAGCCCGCGCCGCTGTGCGTCCGCGCCCGCACGGTCCCGGTCCGAGGAAGGACACCCACCATGGCCGACCCGGCGCGCTCCCGCATTCCCGACCACCTGCCCCATCTCACCCTCGCGGGACTGGGCCACGCGGGGCACGGCAAGACGACGCTCCTCGCCGCGATCCGGCACGTCCTCGCGGCATCCGGCGGGCACGGCCCGCCCCGCCCGTATCCGGAACCCGGCTATACGACCGGCACCCGGCGCTACACCCACCTCGACCCCTCGGGCGCCCCCGGCGCCGCGGCCCGCGTCCCCGCCGTGGCCAGCCGGCTGGACGGCGCCGTCCTGGTCGTCTCCTCCCTCGACGGCGTACGGCCGCAGACCGTCGAACACGTGGCGCTGGCACGGGGGATGGGCGTCGAGCACCTCGTCGTCGCGCTGACGAAGGCCGAGTCGGCGGTGGACGAGCTGAGCGCGCTGGTCGAACTCGACGTGCGTGCGCTGCTGGACGCCCACGGGTTCGCCGGGCACACGCTGCCGGTCGTCCGGGTGTCCGCCGCCCTGGCGCTGCGGGACGACGCACGCTGGCGCGGCACCGTCGAGGCGCTGCTGGACGCGGTCGACACCTATGTGCCGCTGCCCGCACGGGACTTCACCGGCCCGTTCCTGCTGCCCGTGCACCGCGCCGTCCCCGCACCCGGGGGCGTCTGGGCGGTCGGCACCGTCGAGCGCGGCACGGTCCGGGTGGGCGACCGGCTGTGCGCGCGTCTGCCGGACGGCGACCGGCCGGCCCAGGTCACCGCGATCGAGACCGGCGGCGTGCCCGTCGCCGAGGCGGCCGCAGGGGAGAGCGCCGCACTCCTGGTGGCGGGGGCGGGGGAGCGGCTGGCCGGCGGTGTCCTCGCGGCACCCGGCGGCCTCGTCCTCGGACGCCGGCTGACGGCCGCGATCGAGCCGCCCGCACACCGGGGCGGCGCCCGGCCGGTGCGTCCGGCGGCCCGGGTCGCGCTCCACGCACGTACCGCGCGGGTGCCCGGGACGCTGCACCTCGGACAGCGCCCCGTCGCGCCCGGCGCCCCGGGGAGCGCACGGGTGCTGCTGGACGCGCCGGTGCCGCTGCACGCCGGGCTGCGGTTCGTGCTGCGCACCGGCGGCCGGACGCTCGCCGCCGGTACCGTGCGGGACTTCGCACCGCTGCCCGGTCAGGAGTGCCCGTCGGCACCCGCACAATAGAACGGTGAACGACCTGGACGAGGACCCGATTCCCGTGACCCGCACCGTCGACAGCGGCACGGCCCGGCTGCTCCCGGACATCGACCGGGAGCGCGCCTGGCTGCTGACCATCGACGGCTCACCGCAGTCGTACGTCGACCTGGACGACCCCCGGCATCTGGAGTTCGAGTACGCCCGCCGCGTCGGCCACCTCCTGGACCTCGTCGCCGAGCCCGGCGCCCCGCTCCGGCTGCTGCACCTGGGCGCCGGCGCGCTGACGCTGCCGCGCTACGCCGCCGCGACGCGCCCCGGCTCCCGCCAGCACGTCGTCGACCTGGACGCCGCGCTGCTCGAACTCGTCGAGGAACACCTGCCGTTGCCCGCCGGGTCCGGGATCACGATGGCCGCCGGCGACGCCCGCGCCGCCCTGGAGGCCGCGGCGCCCGCCGGGGCCGACGTGCTGATCAGCGACGTCTACGCGGGCTCCCAGGTGCCCGCGCATCTGACGACGCTGCCCTACGCCCGCGCCGCCGACCGTGCGCTGCGGCCCGGCGGCGTCTATGCGGCCAACCTCGCCGACGCCGCGCCCCTGCGCTTTCTGGCCTGCCAACTGGCCACGTTCGGCGCGGTCTTCCGGTGGCTCGCGCTCGTCGCGGAACCCGCCGTGCTGCGCGGCCGCCGGTTCGGCAACATCGTGCTGCTGGCCTCGCAGCACGAGATGCCGCTGCGGGAGCTGGCCCGCCGCTGCGCCGGCGACCCCTTTCCCGCGCGGGTCGTGCACGGCCCCCGGCTGGAGCGGCTGGCCGGGCAGGCGCGCCCCGTCGACGACGGGGACCCGGTGCCCTCGCCGGAACCGCCGGACGGCGCCTTCAGCATCGGCTGAGGCGCCGTCCGGGCCGGTGCGGGCGGTGCGGGCGGTACGCGGTCAGCCGCGCGGCTCGTCCGCGCCGCCCGGCGCCTCGTAGTTGCGCAGGCTGCCGAGCATCTTCTTGATGGTGGCGTCCGGCACCTCGTCCTTGACGCCGGCGTCGGTGTAGAACACCCAGATCGCCAGGTCGCCGTTGGAGTTGATCCACGAGGCGGTGACGACCTTGCCGGCGCCGGGGGAGCACTTGTCGTCCTTCGGCGCCCCGGTGATCGTCGCGGCGGCCGTGTGCCCCTTGATGCCGTGGTCGTTGTGGAACGGCTTGGGCGGGGTCTCCTTCAGGGTGCCCTTCTGCTTCTGGTCGTAGCCGGCCAGTGCGAAGTTGGCCGCCGCGAGCTTGGCGGCCTCCTTGGTGTCCTTCGAGCCCTTGGCGCCCTTGGTGCCGACGGCGGCCCGGCTGCTGCTCTTGCACCAGTCCTTCTTGTAGTAGGCCGGTGCCGACATGGCGACCAGGACCTTGCCCTTGTCGTCCTCGAAGCCGGTGATGACGCTGTCCCGCTGGACCTCCCAGTCCTTGGTCTTGGGAACGTCGAACGCCGAGTACCACTTGGGGTTGATGACGGTCTGCCAGCCGGGCACGACGGGCTTGCCCGGGTCGGCGGAGTCCCCGCCGCCACCGCCGGGGTCCGTCTCCTGCGCGGGCGAGGACTCCCCGCCGGAGCCTTCGCTCGCGGAGGCGCTGGGCTTGTCGTCCGCCTCGTCGTCCTTCTTGTCGTCGCCGGTGAAGACGAAGACACCGGCGACGGCCGCGGCGGCGACGGCGACAGCGGCCACGCTCGCGACGATGATGTTCCGCTTCTTGTTGCCGCCGGGGCCCTGCTTGGGGTCCATCGGCGCCTGCGGTCCGCCCGGCATGCTGGCCGGCCCCCACTGCCCGGACTGACCGGGTCCGCCCGGCTGCGCGTACGGGTTCTGCCCGGTGCCGGGCTGCCCGCCGTAGCCCTGCTCGTTCCCGTAGCCGGGCTGCTGATAGGGGTTCGGCTGCTGTCCGGGCTGCTGTCCCTGCTGCGGGTACCCCTGCTGCTGGTGCCCCGGCTGCTGGTAGGGGGGCGGTGGGGGCCCGGGCTGCTGGTACCCGGGCTGCTGATACGGGTTGGGCTGCTGCGGGTTCTGCTCGCCCCCGGGCTGCTGCTGTCCTGGCCACATGGCCGATAACCCTATGGTGCGCGCGGGACCCGGACCATCTCCGGCCCCGAGATCGGTACGTACCCGCGACAAGAGCGCGGTCGAACGGATACCGGACGTTCTTCCCGGGGCCTGCCGCACGCTCGTTACTGGGTGGTAACGTCCGGCCATGAGTTCACAGGCGCAGCCGGCCATCGGCGAGATGATGGCGGCCTCCGTTCCCATGGTCCGCACACTGGGTCTCGTCTTCACCGAGGCGAGCGCGGAGCGGGCGGTCGTCTCGCTCCCCGACAACGGGGACTTCCACAACCACGTCGGCGGACCGCACGCCGGCGCGATGTTCACGCTCGCCGAATCGGCCAGCGGGGCCATCGTGATGACCGCCTTCGGCGACCAGCTCTCCCGCGCCGTGCCGCTCGCCGTCCGCGCGGAGATCGGCTACAAGAAGCTCGCCAAGGGCGTCGTCACCGCGACCGCCGAACTCGGCCGCCCCGTCGCCGACGTGGTCGCCGCGCTGGACCGGGGCGAGCGGCCGGAGTTCCCGGTGCACGTGGCGCTCAGCCGCGCGGACGGCGCGGTCACCGGCGAGATGACGATCGTGTGGACGCTGCGGCCCCACAGCTGAGCCCCGCGGTCGGCCCCGGCCGCCTCCGGCTGTTCCGCGCCTCGTTCGGGTGATCGAGTAGGCTTCCTGGATTCGTGTGCACACTGCCGTGAGAGGAAGCCGCGTTGCACGTCCAGGAGTGGCTGGAGAACATCCCGGCCGTCAGCGTCTACCTCCTGGTGGGGGCCGTGATCGGGCTGGAGAGCCTCGGCATTCCCCTGCCCGGGGAGATCGTGCTCGTCAGCTCGGCCCTGCTGGCCTCCCAGCAGGGCCATATCGATCCGGTCGTGCTCGGCGCCTGCGCCACCGCCGGAGCCGTCGTCGGTGACTCGATCGGGTACGCCATCGGCCGCAAGGGCGGAAAACCCCTACTGGCCTGGCTGGGACGGAAGTTCCCCAAGCACTTCGGGCCCGCCCAGGTGGCGGCGGCCGAGCGCTCGTTCCAGCGGTGGGGCATGTGGGCCGTCTTCTTCGGCCGGTTCATCGCCCTGCTGCGGATCTTCGCGGGCCCGCTCGCCGGCGTACTGAAGATGGCCTACTGGAAGTTCCTCACGGCCAATGTGCTCGGCGGCATCGTCTGGGCGGGCGGGACGACGGCCGTGATCTACACGGTCGGCATCGTCGCCGAAGCCTGGCTCAAGCGGTTCTCCTGGCTCGGGCTGGTCGCCGCCGTGCTCATCGGCCTGGGCTCGATGCTCTTCGTGCGCCGGCGCGCGGCGAAGGCGCACGCCGCGACCGAGGCCGGGACCGGGGCGGGAGCGGAGGCCGGGACCGGAACCGAGAAGGAGGCCGGGGCCGAGGAGAAGCCGGCGGCTGCGCCCGTCGCCGACTGACGCCGTCCCACCGGGCCCGCGGGCCGTGGTGAGCACCGAGAGGAGAGGGACCCAGTGGCACAGCACGGACTGACCCTGCCCGTCGCCGGGCACCGGCCCCGGCTGGATCCCGGCGCCTTCACCGCGCCGACGTCCGTCGTCGCCGGACAGGTCACCATGGCCGCCGACACCGGCCTGTGGTACGGCGCGGTGCTGCGCGGGGACGCCGACGCCATCACGCTGGGCGCCGGCAGCAACATCCAGGACAACTGCACCGTGCACGCCGACGCGGGCTTCCCCGCGGTGATCGGCTCCGGGGTCTCGGTCGGGCACAACGCCGTGCTGCACGGCTGCACCGTCGAGGACGACGTCCTCATCGGCATGGGCGCCACCGTGCTCAACGGCGCCCGGATCGGAACAGGTTCTCTCATCGCGGCGCAGACGCTCGTCCCGCAGGGCATGGAGGTGCCGCCGGGCTCGCTCGTCGCGGGCGTGCCCGGCAAGGTCAAGCGGGAGCTGACCGAGGAGGAGCAGGCGGCCGTCCGGTTCAACGCCGCCGCCTACGTGGACCTGGCCGCCCAGCACCGGGAGGCCCTCGACGGCGGCTCCGCCTGAGCCCAGGGGAAAGCCGTGCGCCGGGGCCCCGTCGAGCCGACGGTCCGGCGGCCCGGCAGGGCCCGCGTACTCGATGCACTCGGCGTGCCCGGCGGCCCGTGACCAAGCTCACCCGGGGCCTGCCGTGCCACGGGCAGTAGCGTGACGGCGTGTCATCGATCAGGAACATGTTCCCGTCTCTCGCCTCCCGGGCCGTGCACGCGCTGTGGCGCCGGGTGCAGCAGGCCGGCGCCGTCACGGCCGAGCGGCCCGGGCCGTACGCGTTCCGCCGGATCGGCACCGGGACGCGCCTCGCGTTCCCGCAGGGCACGATCTTCGGCGAGCCCTGGATCGAGATCGGTGACCACTGCATCGTCGGCCAGGAGGCCACCTTGACCGCTGGCATGATGCCGGGCCTCGACCTCGGCCCCGACAGTGTGCTGCGGCTGGGCAACGGAGTGGTACTCGGCCGGGGCAGCCATCTCGTCGCCGACACCACCGTGGACATCGGGGACGAGGTCTTCTGCGGCCCCTACGTCTACATCACCTCCACGAACCACTCCTACGACGACCCCAGCCGGCCCGTCGGCAAGCAGTGGCCGCGCACCGCGCCGGTGTCCGTCGGGCCGGGCAGCTGGCTGGGCGCGGGCGCCGTCGTCCTGCCGGGCGCCCGGCTGGGGCGCAACGTGGTGGTGGCGGCCGGCGCCGTCGTCCGGGGAGAGATCCCCGACCACGCGGTGGTCGCCGGCGCCCCCGCGAAGATCGTGCGGCGGCTCGACCCGGAGGCCGGCTGGCAGCCCCCGCTGCGTACGCCCCCGCCCGAGCCCGTACCGGAGGGGGTCAGCGCGGCCGAACTGCTCGCGCTGGCCCGGCTGTCACGGCCCCCGGCCGGCTCGCCGCCGTCCGCCGCTTCCGGCGGCTGAGGGGCACACCGCCCGGCGGGACACCTCCGGCGGACGGGCGGGGCCGCGCGCGAGAACCCGGCTCCGGGACGCGGGAGGGCGGGGCGGGAGATCCGCGGCTCCTTGCGCCGGATCAGGTGTCGGACGGTACGGCTCGTACGGGCGCGGGAGGTCCGGCCGTTCCGCGTCCGCCGTCGCCCCCGGCGAACAGGGGACGGGGGTGCGCGGGGAAATCCGGTCGCCCGCCGCGCCGCGACCGCGTATCAACGCCGGTATGACGAACGCGACGGCGCCGGCCGGTGAACTGCTCGCCCTGCTGCACCGCGAGAGCCCGGTGACGGCCTCGCTGCGGGGATTCGGTGAGTACGACCACGAGCTGCCCGACCTCGGTGAGGAGGCGGATCTCGCCCGCGGGGCGGCCGCCGGAGAGCTCGTCCGCCGGGTGCGGAGCCTGCCCGCGGACCCCGACCCGCAGGAGGCCGTGACCCGGGCCGTCGTGGTGCAGCAGGCCGAAGCCCTGCGGGCGCGGGTCGACAGCAGGCTGATCGAGCACACGCTGGCGTTCCCGCTGACCGCCCCCGCCGCCTCGCTGCTGCACTCCCTGCCGGAGGTGCGGCCCGACGGCGCCGAGGCCGAACGCGCCTACCTGGCCAGGCTGGCCGCCGTCCCCGGCTACCTCGCACGGGCCGCTGAGCGCCACCGTGCGGGGGTGGCGGCCGGCCGGCTGCCGCTCGCCCATCTGGCGCGCGCCGCGGTCTCCTCGCTCGACCGGTATCTGTCCGAACCGGCCCACGACCCCCTGCGGCGACCGGAGTTGAGCGGTCCGCGGGCCGCCGAGCGCGAGGTGCTCCTGGCGGAGGCGGTCCGGCCGGCCTTCGCGCGCTACCGGGAGCTGGTCGACTCCGAGGTCGTGCCGCACGGGAGGCCGCCGCACGCACCGGGCCTGTGCCGGCTGCCGGGCGGGGAAGCGGCGTACGCCCTGCTGTCCCGCGCGCACACCACCACCGACCGCGACCCGGACGAACTGCACCGCACGGGCCTGGAACTCATCGAGGAACTGGCCGCCGAGTACGCCGAGGTGGGCGCCCGCGCCTTCGGCGTCGGCACCGTCGACGAGGTGCACGACAGGCTCCGTACCGATCCCGCGCTGCGGTGGCGCGGCCCCGAGGAGCTGCTGGAGGCCGCCCGGACGGCGGTCGGGCGGGCCGAGCGGGCGGCGCCCGGCTGGTTCCGGCGGGTGCCCGACGGGCGGTGCGCCGTGCGTCCCGTGCCGGAGGAGGAGGCGCCCCGGGTGACCGCCTACTACCGCCCGCCGGCGCCCGACGGGTCCCGGCCCGGTACGTACTTCGCCAACACCCACCGGGCCGTGGAGCGCGACCGGTTCACCGCCGAGGCGGTGGCGTTCCACGAGGCCGTACCGGGCCACCACTTCCAGCTCGCGCTCGCCCAGCAGACGCCGGGACTGCCGCCGCTGCGGCGCACGGCGGACATCACCGCCTACACCGAGGGCTGGGCCCTGTACGCCGAGCGGCTCGCGGACGAGATGGGGCTCTACTCCGACGACCTCGCGCGGCTGGGCATGCTCGCGGAGGACTCGGCGCGCGCCGCCCGGCTGGTCGTCGACACCGGGCTGCACGCCCGGGGCTGGACCCGGCAGCAGGCGGTCGGCTTCCTGCGTGCGCACACGCTGCTGTCCGAGGTCGACATCCAGGCCGAGACGGACCGCTACATCGAGTGGCCCGGCCAGGCGCTGGCGTACATGGTGGGACGGCTGGAGATCCAGCGGCTGCGGTCGGCCGCCGCACGCGCGCTGGGCGCCCGGTTCGACCTCAAGGCGTTCCACGACCTCGTCCTCGGCAACGGCCCGGTGCCGTTGAACGTGCTCGCCGACCTCGTCCACGGCTGGGCCCGACCGGACTCCCCGGCGCACCGCGAAGGGGCGTGAGCGCGCGCGAGGCAGGGGCCCCGCGGCGGTGTGCGGACGGGGCGGTGCGCCGCGCGCCGCGCGTGAAGTGCCGCCGCACGCACGGTTGTTAGGCTGAGCGCATGCGAGCCCCCATCGGAAACTTCGATGACGCCGTCCCCGCGCCGCAGGCCCTCGGACAGCTGTGTGAACCGGTCGCCGCCGCGGTCCGTGCCTGGGAAGGGCCGGTCCCCGCCGAGCAGTTGCTGTACGTGGACACCGATCCGGACAAGGCGGACACCGCGGTCTTCGTGGAGACCTACGGCCCCGAGCTGCTGGAGACCTCCGCCAACTGCGTCGTCGTCGCCGCCAAGCAGGGCGGCGAGCGCCGGCTGTCCGCCTGTGTGGTGCCCTCCGGCACCCGTGTCGACGTCAACACCACCGCCCGTAGGCAACTGGACGCCCGCAAGGCGTCGTTCGCGCCGCGCGACACGGCGGTCGGCGAGACGGGCATGGAGTTCGGCGGAATCACCCCCATCGGGCTGCCCGCCGACTGGCCGGTGCTGGTGGACGAGGCGGCCGCCGCGATGCCCTGGGTGCTGATCGGCAGCGGCCGGCGCCGCGGCAAGCTCATCGTGCCGGGCAAGGCCCTCGCCACCCTGCCCGGTGCCGTGCTCGTCGAGGGTCTCGGACAGCCCGCCTGACCGCTGCCGCACCCGCCGGGCCCGGCGGTCGCCGGGGCCGGCTCAGCGCGGGGCGTGGCGGGCGCGCACATCCAGGGAGAGCGCCGTCGAGTGCTCGTGGAAGCCCAGCGAGCGGTACAACTGCTCGGCGTCCGGCGTCGCGTGCAGATCGACGCGGGTGACGCCCTGCGCCGCGAACCAGTCCAGCAGGGCCTCGGTCGTCGCACGGGCGTAGCCGCGGCCCCGGTGGGCCGGATCCGTGCACACGCTGAAGACGAAACCGAACCGCCCGCTCGGATGGGACGGGGCGGGCAGCCGCTCCTCGACACGGCCCACGGCGCAGGCCGCCAGCCCGCCCGGAGTACCGCTCCCGCCGGAGGCATCGGGATCGGCGTCGACGACGAAGGCGCCCAGCGCCGGTTCGGGCCCGGACAGCTGTCGGCGGGCCATCTCGGCCGCCTTCCGCTCCCACGGCCCCGGCTCGTCCCGGCCCTCCATGGCGGCGAACATCAGCCGCCGCAGCCGGACGAGTTCCTCGGCGTCGGACGGCTCGGCACGGCGTATCACGATCATGGCAGCACCGTACGGGACCGTCCTCGGCGCAGCCGTGGGATCTCGATGGCCGGACAGCGGTCCATGACCATCTCCAGGCCGGCGCCGCGCACCCGCGCATACGCGGCCTCGTCCACCACACCGAGCTGGAACCACACGGCGCGGGCGCCCACCGCCACCGCCTCGTCGGCCACGGCTCCCGCCAGCGCGGAGTTGACGAAGACGTCCACCACATCGACCGGGAAGGGAACGTCCGCCAGCGTCGCGTAGCCCGGCTCGCCGTGCACCGTCTCGGCACGCGGATGCACCGGCACGATGCGCTTGCCGAACCGCTGGAGCACCTGGGCCACGCCGTACGCCGGGCGGGCCGCGTTGCCGGACAGGCCCACCACCGCCCAGGTGTCGCCCAGCTGTGTGAGGATCCGGCGCACCGCCTCCTCGGTGGTGCCGTCGTCGCCGGTGCCGTCCATCCGCCCGCCTCCTCGCGCCCGCTCCGGGCCCGCCGCCCGCAGCTCTGCTTCCACGTTCCGTACCGCCGCTCCGCCCGGCTTCCGCTGCCCCGCCCTTCTGGCGGCCCGGCCACCCGGGCTCCCGACCGTACGCGCTCCCTCACTCCAACCCGGCGGGGCCCGCGTCGATTCCCGGCCGCCCGGGCGGAACAGGCGGAACAGGCGGAACAGTGCGACCGCCGCCGAAGCGTCCCGCTCCCGCGCTGCCCGCCGGGAACACCGCACCCGCCGGCGCCCCGCCCGTCGACGGCGCCCCGCCACACCCCGCGGCGCGGACCGCCGACAGGGCCGGTCGAGCTTCCCCGCGCCCGGACCATAGGCTGGCCGGATGGAGCAGGACGAGCGCGCGCAGCGCACCGGGCCCGGCGGGCCGGCCGAGTACATCACCGTCGCGGCGGAGGGGGTGCACGAGACCGAGATCAACCGCTCGCGCTTCCTGTGCGCCCTCGCGCCGGCGGCCACCGAGGCCGAGGCGCAGGAGTTCATCGCCCGGATCCGCGGGGAGCACCCGGCCGCGAACCACAACTGCGCCGCGTACGTCATCGGCGCCGACGCCGGTATCCAGAAGGCCGACGACGACGGGGAGCCGGGCGGCACAGCGGGCGTCCCGATGCTCCAGATGCTGCTGCGGCGCGACGTCCGGTACGCCGTCGCCGTCGTCACCCGCTACTTCGGCGGCGTCAAGCTCGGCGCCGGCGGCCTCATCCGGGCCTACGGGGGAGCCGTCGGGGAGGCGCTGGACGCGATCGGCACCGTCACCCGGCGCCGCTTCCGGCTGGTGACCGTCACCGTCGGACACGAGCGTGCCGGGCGGCTGGAGAACGATCTGCGGGCCACCGGGCGCTCCGTGCGCGAGGTGCGGTACGCCGCTGAGGTCACCATCGAACTCGGCCTCCCCGAGAACGAGTTGGACGCCTTCCGCGGCTGGCTCGCCGACGCGACGGCGGGCAGCGCGCGGATGGAGACCGGCGGGGAGGCGTTCGGCACGGTGTGACGCGCGCGGCCGGTGCGCCCCCGTACGCCCCGCGAGTTCCCCTGTGTCCCGTGCTGGCCGTCCTGCCCGTCCCGTCCGTGCTGTCCGTACCGCCCCCTGTGCCCCGGGGCCGCCGGGAGGCGCTGTCGGAGGGGGGCCTTAAGGTCGTGGACCATGCGTCTGCTGCACACCTCGGACTGGCATCTGGGCCGGAGCTTCCACCGCGTCAGCCTGCTCGACGCCCAGCGCGCCTTCCTCGACCACCTGGTGGCCACCGTCGAGGAACACGCCGTGGACGCCGTGCTCGTCGCGGGCGACGTCTACGACCGGGCCGTGCCCTCGCTCGCCGCCGTCGAACTGTTCGACGACGCCCTGCGCCGCCTCGCCGAGCTGGCCGTCCCCACCGTCATGATCTCCGGCAACCACGACTCGGCCCGCCGCCTCGGCGTCGGCTCCCCGCTCATGGACCGCGTCGGCATCCATCTGCGCACCGACCCGGCCGGCTGCGGCACCCCCGTTCTGCTGCCCGACGGCAGCGGGAAAGGGCAGGTGGCCTGCTACGGGCTGCCCTATCTGGAGCCCGCGCTGGTCCGCGGAACGCTCGCCGCCGACGGCGCCGGGCACACCGCGGTGCTGCGGGCCGCCATGGACCGGGTGCGCGCCGATCTGGCCACCCGCCCCGAGGGCACCCGCTCCGTCGTCCTCGCCCACGCGTTCGTCACCGGGGGAGAGGTCTCCGAGAGCGAGCGGGACATCACCGTCGGCGGGGTCGCCTCCGTCCCGGTGTCCGTCTTCGACGGCGTCGACTACGCCGCGCTCGGCCATCTGCACACCTGCCAGCGCATCACCGACCGGGTGCGCTACTCCGGCTCGCCGCTGGCCTACTCCTTCTCCGAGGCGGGGCACCGCAAGTCCATGTGGCTGGTCGACCTCGGACCGGACGGCGCCGTCACCGCGGAACGGATCGACTGCCCCGTGCCGCGCCCGCTCGCCCGGCTGCGCGGCACCCTGGAGGAACTGCTGGACGAGCCGGCGTACGAGGCGCACACCGGCTCCTGGATCGAGGCGACGCTCACCGACGCCGTCCGGCCCGAGGAGCCCATGGCCCGGCTCGCCCGGCGCTTCCCGCACGTGCTCAGCCTCGTCTTCGACCCGGTACGGGAGGACGGCGGCACCGTCACCTCGTACGCGAGCAGGCTGCGCGGCCGCGACGACCGGCAGATCGCCGAGGACTTCGTGCACCACGTCCGCCCCGGGCGGCGCGCCGAACCGGGGGAGCGGGCGCTGCTCGGCCGGGCACTGGACGCCGTCCGGCTGGCCGCGGCCGAGGCCGACGAGGGCCCGCCACCGGACGGGAGCGGCGCGGCACCCTCCCGGGGCGCCGCCCCGGCCGGCGGCGCGGGACGCGGGGTGGCGCGATGAGGCTCCACCGGCTCACGCTCACCGCGTTCGGCCCGTTCGGCGGCGAGCACACCGTCGACTTCGACGCGCTCTCCGAGGCCGGGCTCTTCCTGCTGCACGGCCCGACGGGCGCCGGCAAGACCTCCGTGCTCGACGCCGTCTGCTTCGCCCTGTACGGCGGGGTGCCCGGCGCCCGCCAGCAGCCCGGCGGCACCCTGCGCAGCGCGCACGCCGACCCGCACACCCGCACTCGGGTCGTCCTCGAACTCACGGTCGCCGGACGCCGGTTGGAGATCACCCGCGCTCCGGAACAGCTGCGCCCCAAGGCGCGCGGCACCGGACTCACCCGCGAGCGCGCCCACACCGAGCTGCGCGTCTGGGACGGCGCACGCTGGCAGGGCCTCAGCCGCTCGCACCAGGAGATCGGCGAGGAGATCGGTCAGGCCCTGGGCATGAACCGGGAGCAGTTCTGCCAGGTCGTCCTCCTGCCCCAGGGCGACTTCGCACGGTTTCTGCGTTCCGGCGCCGAGGACCGCGCCAAGCTGCTCGGACGGCTCTTCGACACCGACCGGTTCGCCGCCGTCGAGGAGGAGCTGGCCCGGATGCGCCGCACCGCCCAGCAGGAGGTGGCCGAGGGCGACGAGGAACTGCTCGCCCTCACCCACCGGATGCGCCAGGCCGTCGGCGATCCCCCCGAACTCGCGGGCGGGCCCCGGCCGGAAGCCCCGGCGGAGCCCGCGCCGGCTCTTCCCGGGCCGCGCCGGGGCGGCCGGTCCCGGGGCGGCTCTTCCCGGTCCGGCCGCCCGGACGAGGAGCCGGCCCGTCTCGCGCCCGGCACGCCCGGCCTGGCCGACGCGGTGCTCGGCTGGGCCGCGCAGGCCCGCGCTTGGGCACGCGAACGCCTCGCCGGTACGGAACTGGCGGCCGGTGCCGCCCGCGCGCGGCACACCGCCGCCCTGGAGCGGCTGGCGGAGAGCCGCGAACGCGCCCGCGCCCAGGAGCGGTTCGCTGAGGCCCGGCGCCGCGCGGCCGCGCTGGAGCACCGCGCGCCGGAGCGGGACGAGGCGCACCGGAGGCTGGAGCGCGCCCGCGCGGCCGACGCGGTGGGGCCCGCGCTGGAGCTGCTCACCGCGGCGCAGACCGAGCACCGGCGCCGCGTCCGGGCCCGGCAGGACGCCTACGCGGTGCTGCCCGACGGCCTGGCGGAGGCCGGCACCGAGGAGCTGACCGCCCGCGAGCGCGAGCTGCGCCAGGAGCTGGGTGCTCTCCGCGCCGCGCGGGAGGAGGAGCCCCGCGCGGCCGAACTGGATGCCGAACTGGGCCGTCTGGACGCGGAGTCCAGGGCCGACGAGGACCTGCTGCGGGAGGCTGCCGACTGGCTCGACGGCTGGGAGGACATCCGCGAGAGCCTGCGCCGCCGGCTGGACGAGGCACTGGAGGCCACCACACAGGCCGAGCGGCTGCTGGGCGAACTGCGCCCCGCGCGTGCCCGCCTGGACGCGGCCCGCGAGCGCGACCGGCTGGCGGAACTGCTGCGCGCCGCCGAGCAGGAGGCCCCGGCCGCACGCGAGGCGGCGAACGCGGCCCACGAGAGCTGGCTGGATCTGCGCGAGCGGCGGCTGCGCGGCATCGCGGCGGAGCTGGCGGCGGGGCTCGCCGCGGGCGCGCCCTGCCCGGTGTGCGGCGCGTCGGAGCACCCCGAGCCGGCCCGCGCGGGCGAGGGGCACGTCGACCGGGCGGCCGAGGAGGCCGCGCTGGAGGCTTCCCGGCGCGCCCAGGAGCGCAGGGAAGCGGCCGAGCGCCGGGCGGCGGCGCTGCGGGAACAGCACGCGGCGGCCGAGGCAGCGGCGGACGGCGCCACCGGCGAACTGGCCCGCGCCGTCGAGCGGCTGGAGGCCGAGCACGCCACGGCACACGAGCGTGCGGGCGGCGGCCACGCCGCACGGGAGGCGCTGACGGCGGCCGAGAGCGAGCACACCCGGCGGCTCGCCCAGCAGCAGGAGGCCGAGCGCCGCACGGCGGCCCGCACCTCACGCCGCGAGACGCTGCTGAACGAGCGGTCCGCGCTGCTGCGGCGGCTGGAGCGGGCGCGGGGCGGCGCCCCCAGCGTCGCCGCACGCGCCGCCCGACTGGAGTCGACGGCCGAGCGGTTGACGCAGGCCGCCGAGGCCGCGGCCGGCGAGCGCGCCGCCCGGGAGCGGCTCACCGAGGCCGAGGCGCGGGTGCGCGAGGCCGCCCGGCAGGCCGGGTTCGACGGACCCGAGGAGGCGGCGGAAGCCCTGCTGCCCGAGGACGGGCCGGAGGGGCGCAAGGCACTGCGCGACCGGCTGGAGGCGTACCGCGCCGAAGCGGCCGCCGTGCAGGCCGAGTTGGCCGACCCCGAGCTGTGCGCGGCCGCCGAGGCGCCGGCGGCCGATCCCGCCGCCGCGCTCGCCCGCGCCGAGGCGGCCGAACAGCGGCTGCGTGCCGCCGAGTCGGCGCACGACGCGGCGCGTGCGAGCGCCGCGGCACTCGACGAGCTGGGCGCCCGCGCCACCGAACGGGTCCGCAAGCTGGCCCCGTTGCGCGCCGCGTACGAACAGGTGGCCGCGCTCGCCGGGCTGACCGCGGGCACGTCCGCGCAGAACGAGCGCCGGATGCGCCTGGAGTCCTATGTGCTGGCGGCCCGCCTCGAACAGGTCGCTGCGGCGGCCTCCGCCCGCCTGGCGCGGATGTCGGCGGGCCGGTACACCCTCGTGCACTCCGACGAACGGGCCTCCGGCCGGGGGCGCTCCGGCCTGGGCCTGCATGTGGTGGACGCGTGGACCGGCGGCGAACGGGACACCGCCACGCTCTCCGGCGGTGAGACGTTCTTCGCGTCGCTGGCGCTCGCGCTGGGGCTCGCCGATGTCGTCACCGAGGAGGCGGGCGGCACCCGCCTGGAGACCCTCTTCATCGACGAGGGCTTCGGCAGCCTGGACGAGCAGACGCTGGACGAGGTGCTGGACGTCCTCGACGGGCTGCGCGAACGCGACCGCTGCGTGGGCATCGTCAGCCACGTCGCCGATCTCCGCCGCCGCGTCCCCGTCCAACTGGAGGTGACCAAGTCCCGCACCGGCTCGGCCCTGCGGCACCGGACGGCCCCGGCACCGGTCTGAGGCACGGGGCCGGGGCGGGCCGTGCGGGCGCCGCACGCCGGTTCCGGGCCCCTGTGTTCCCTTTGTGTCCCCTGGCGCGGCGGTGCGCGCCCCGGCCGGTCATCGCCCCGGGGTGTCGAGCAGGGTGGTGCCCAGCTCCGTGGGGCTGTGCAGGGCCGTGTTGCGGTGCCGGACGGTGCGCACCAGCCCGGCGGCGCGGAGCGTCGTCGCGTGTTCGCTGGCGCTCGGTGACGCCAGGCCGGTGAAGGCGGCGAGTTCCTTGGTCGAGCAGCCGGGGTGCTCGGCGATGGCGGTCAGCACGGCGGCCCGGGTGGGGCCCATGAGCGAGGCCAGTGACGACCGCGCGTGCGGCGGCGCGGCAGGGGGCGCGGCCGGGTCGATCAGCAGCGGCGTGCCGGAGGTCCGGTCGCGGTGCGCGGGGTAGCGCAGGACCGGCTGTGGCTCGGCGTCGTCGTCGAGGCCCGGTGAGTCGGTGCCGAACAGGGAGGGGACGAGCAGCAGTCCGCGGCCGCCGAGGTGCAGATCGCCCTCCATGCCGGAGAGCAGCGCGACCTCCAGGACGGGCGGATTCCAGCGGATGCGCCGCGGGTCCAGCGAGCCGAACAGGGCTTCCACCCCGCCGGTGAGCAGTTGCCGGGTGCGGACCGCCCGGTCGGCCGCGGCTTCATCGACGACGCACGGCCACGTGGGCGACAGCAGGACGGAATGGACGTGGTCCAGCGCGTCGAAGAGCCGGCGTCGCAGGTCCGGGTCGTCGGGCAGGCGGTGCACCCACGAGGGCAGCGGCCGGCACTCCGCTATGAAGGCCAGATCCGCGCGGATCCGGGAGCGGGGTGTGGCCCGCGTCCGCTCCAGCAGTTCCTGCGGGCTGCCGGGCCCGGCGGGTGTGAGGAACGTCGGCGTCGGGCCGCTGGGCGGGATCAGATCGAGGACCAGCCGGGCCTCGGGCCCCAGCCGGGCGAAGGCGGCGCGCCGCCAGGCACCGAAGCACACGGCGTGGCGGCGGGTTTGCAGGGCGCGTACCGCCGCGTTCAGCTCCATCAGCGGTGGCGGCTGTGCCACATGGGTGCGCGCCAGGTCCTCGACCGTGAAGTGAATACGGAAGACCATTCCCTCCCCTGTCCTCGGAAGAGCCCCTTGGGCGATGTTCCGGGAATGTCGTGGTTCGGTCCAGACCGAATCTCGTCGAGAAGCCGTCCCGCAGGCCGAAGACTGAGGAACACAGGGCCCGCGCCACCGTCCTCGGGCGCAGGCCGAGACCACCACAACCGGGGGGGGGGGGAAAATCCCGTGCAGATGCGTACCCGTCTCGTCCCGTTCGCGATGACCGCCGTGCTGCTGGGCGGGGGAACGGCCGCCGTGGCGACCGCCCCGGCCCAGGCCGCGCCGTCGGGGCCGGACGCGACGATCCAGTCCTGCTACGGCAGCGCACGGAACTACACCAGCGCACCGGGCGGTTCCGGCAGCAACGCCCACTGGCCGGGCACCGGCAAGTACGCCTACACCACCGCGAACTGCAACGACATCAACCTCAAGGTCAACTACGACCGTACGGTGCGGACCTGCTTCCAGAAGACCGGCAAGTGCAACGGCTGGAAGAAGGCCCGCAAGGGCCAGTGGGCGTTGGCCGCCACCGATGTGAAGACCGGTACCGGGTTCTACATCCAGTTCAAGGGCGCGAACCGGAGCACCGGCAAGATCGCCTACTGAGGCCCGCCGAGCCTCACCGGAGCCCCACCGGGGCCCGCTGAGGCCGCACAGGGGATCACGCGGGGCGCCGGCCGCAGACCACCGGCGCCCCGCCGCGGCGCTCAGTGCGCCCGGGACCGCCCGGGCGACGAACCGCGAGAACGGTCCGACGTCCGCACCGACGTCCACGATCCGGGGGGGAGCCGGGGGAGCCGGACGCCGTGCCGGAGGTGTGCGGGCGCGGCGAACCTCCCCGGCACCACGGGTACCTGACGGCCCGTCCACCGGCGGGCTCGCCGTCGCGGGCCGCGCTCTGGCAGCATGCCCTCGCATGACATCTGTGGCGCACACCTCCGGCCGGCCGGAGGACATCGTGCTGATGAGCGATCCCCGGGTCGCGGCGGTCCCCGTCCAGGAGTGCGGCGATCCCCTGGTGGACTGCCGCGGACTGCTGCGGGTCGACGACCGTCGCGGCGATCCGCACGGCGACTGGGCGCGGCTGCGGCGCGGAGTGGCCGAACGGCTGGTGCGGGCCCAGGAGTTGCTGCCGCACGGCTGGCGCTGGCTGCTGGTCGAGGGCTACCGGCCGGTCTCCCTGCAACGGCAGATCTTCGACGGGTACGCGGACCGGCTGCGGGCCGCGCACCCGGAGGCGGACGCGGCGTGGCTGCACGAGGCGACGGCACGCTGGTGCGCCCCCGTCGAGACCGGCGGACACACCGCGGGCGCCGCCGTCGACCTGACCGTCTGCGACGAGGACGGCGACGAGATCGACATGGGCTGTCCGGAGGCCGCCACCCCCGAGGAGAGCGACGGGCTGTGCTGGACGCACGCCCCCGGCCTCACCGCCCGGGCCAGGGAGAACCGGGCCAGGATGGGCGAGGCGCTCGGCGCGGTCGGCATGGTCAACTACCCGACCGAGTGGTGGCACTGGTCCTGCGGCGACCGGTACTGGGCGTGGACGACGAGCGCTCCCGCCGCCTGCTACGGGCCGGTGCCCGACGAGGAGGCACGGGCCGGACGGTGACCGTCCGGCGCGCGGCCGTGCCCCTCACCGTGCGCGGCACGGCCCGTGCGGGGCGGCCCGGCCGCCCCGCACCGCCGTCGCAGGCGACGCCCGCCGACCGCCGGGCCGGGCACCGGCCGCCCCGCACCCGCCGTCACAGCGCGGAGAGTTCGGCCTCCAGATCGTCCAGGCCGAGAGAGCCCAGGGAGAGCGCCGCCATGTGCCACGCCTTGGGGTCGAAGGCGTCGCCGTGCGCCCGGCGTGCCGCCTCCCGGCCCCGCAGCCAGCACCGCTCGCCCAGCTTGTAGCCGATGGCCTGCCCGGGCATGCCCAGGTAGCGCACCAGCTCGCTCTCGACGAAGTCGGCAGGCCGTCCGCTGTGCAGACCGAAGAACTCCTGGGCCAGTTCGGGCGTCCAGCGCTCGCCCGGGTGGAAGGGGGAGTCCGCCGGGATCTCCAGCTCCAGATGCATGCCGATGTCGACGATGACGCGCACCGCCCGCATCATCTGGGCGTCCAGATACCCCAGCCGGCGCTCCGCCGTGGTGAGGAAGCCCAACTCGTCCATCAGCCGCTCCGCGTACAGCGCCCAGCCCTCGGCGTTGGCGCTGACCATGCCCACCGTCGTCTGGTACTTCGAGAGCCGGTCGGCGACGTACGTCCACTGCGCCAGCTGGAGATGGTGGCCCGGCACGCCCTCGTGGTACCAGGTGCTGACCAGGTCGTACACGGGGAAGCGGGTCTCGCCCATCGTCGGCAGCCAGGTGCGGCCGGGCCGGGAGAAGTCCAGGGACGGCTGGGTGTAGTAGGGCGCGGCGGCGCCACCGGGCGGCGCGATCTGCGCCTCCACGCGCCGTACCGGCTCGGCCAGTTCGAAGTGGGTGCCGTCCAGCTCGGCGATCGCCTCGTCCATCAGGCCCTGGAGCCACTCGCGGACCGCGTCGACGCCCTCGACGGCCTCGCCGTGCGTGTCCAGGTGCCGCAGCGCGTCCCACGGGGTGCTCGCGCCGGGCAGCACCTTCTCGGCCTCGGTGCGCATCTGCTCCAGCAACCGGTGGAACTCCGACCAGCCGTAGTCGTACGCCTCCTCCAGATCCAGGTCGGTGCCGTTCCAGTAGCGCGCCCACAGCGCGTACCGCTCGCGGCCCACCGTCTCGGGCGCCCCGGCGACACCGGGCCGGTACACGTCCCGCATCCAGTCGCGGAGCGCGGCGATCGCCCGGTCGGCCTCGCCCGCGGCCTCGGCCAGCTCGGTGCGCAGCTTCTCGGGCCCGCCCGCGGCGAACTCGGCGAACCAGCTGCGGCCCGTGCCGCCGTCCCGGCCGGTCTCGCCGAGCCACTCCGCGAACTGGCCCAGCACGGTGGACACCTGGCGGGGCCCGGCGTACAGGCCCCGGGCCAGGCCCTCCTCCAGGGACGCCCGGTAGCCGTCCAGCGCGACGGGCATGGCCCGCATCCGGGAGGCGACGGCGGCCCAGTCCTCGTCCGTCCCGGTCGGCATGACGGTGAAGATCTCCCGCACCGAGTGCACCGGTGAACTGAGGTTGCTGACCGCGCGCAGCCCCTCCCCGGCCTCGTGCACGGCGAGGTCGGCCTCCAGCCGCTCGCGCAGCAGCTTCGCGCAGCGCCGCTCGGCGTCGGCGCTCCCGCCGGGCCGGGCCTCGGCGGCGGCCAGTTCGGCGAGCGTCGTACGGTTCAGCACGGCCTGGGCCTCCTGGCCGGCCGGGGAGAAGTCGGGCAGCTTTCCGTGGCTTTCGGGCACACCGAGGAAGGTTCCGGTGAGCGGGTCGAGGTCGACGAGGGCGTCGACGTAGGCGTCGGCGACCTGGCGCGGCAGGGGCGCGGACGCCGCGCCGGCGGAGTTGAGTGCTTCGGACATGGACTCATCCTCGCGCCCCCGCCCACCGCCCTGCCACCACCCCGGGGGGTTGCGCACGAGGCGGAAGTGAGCTGGGAGGCGCCGAAAGGCTCAGCCGTCGACGCGCCCCGGGGCCACACCGGCCGCCGCCAGCACCGCCGTGACCACCAGCGTGCCCTCCTCCACCTGGTAGTCGAGCGGCAGCTCCAGGCCCCGCATGGCCGCGACCATCGCGGTGTTGGACGAGTGCGTCACCGCGTAGACGCTCTCGGCGCCCGTCTCGCCGGCCATCACGACCAGCCGCCGCAGCAGCTCACCGCCGATGCCGCGGCGCTGCCAGGCGTCCTCGACCAGCAGCGCCGCCTCGGTCTCGTCCCCGTCCCACAGCAGATGCCCCAGCGCGACGAGCCGGCCGGACGCCGTCTCCACGGCGAGGGTGCGGCCGAAGCGGGGCGACAGCAGATGACGCAGATAGCTGTCCGCGTCACCGGGCGGGCCGTGGTAGCGCTGCGCCAGCGTCTCGCGGGAGCAGCGCGCGTGCATGGCCGCGGCCGCCTCCAGATCGGCGGTGTCGGCCCGGCGGATGGTGAGGGTCTGGCCCGCGGGCAGCGTCAGCGCGTCCTTGCCGTGCGGCAGCCGTCGGCCCAGCCGGGCGTCCAGCTCCACCAGGGCGCGGGCACGGGCGAACTCGGTCGGGGTGAAGGGAAGAGTGGGCCGCTCCACGACGATCTCACCTCCTGCGGGGTCCGGCACCCGCAGTACCGTACCGCTCAGCGTGCCCTCGGCGCGGGCCGCCCCCGGTACCGAGCGGATCGTGCAGCGCCCCAGCAACTGACGCAGCGCGAGGGGGAGTTCGGCGGCGTCCAGCGCCGTGCGGGTGGCCAGCCGCAGCGCGCGGGTGGGCGCGTCCACCAGGTCGTGCGCGTCCGCCCGCTCCGTCCAGGTGCCCCGGCCGCCCGCGAGGGAGACGGTCCGGGCGAGCGCGCGGGCCTCCAGCCCGGCCGGGGCGCGCAGCAGGAACTCGTCGACGGTCTCGGTGCCCAGCGGGTGGGTCTGGAGCGTCAGGATGTCGACGCGTACGCCGGCCAGCGCCGTGCACAGCTGCGCGAGCGCCCCCGGGGTGTCGCGCACGGTCGTGCGCATCCGCCACAGCACGGTCCCGTCCGCCCCGCCGGGCTGTTCGACGGGGTGGTCCACCGTGCCGGCCTGCTTCTCCGACCCCGCGGTCCCGGCCGCGGGGCCGGTATCGGCCGACCGCCCCGGCGGCGGTGCACCCGGGCGGTCGGCGCGCCGGGCCCACCACAGGTGGACGACGGCCGCCGCGGCCAGCCCCAGGGCGCAGACGATCAGCGTCACCGGCCCGTCGGGCGCGTTGACCACCGTCTTGGCGAGGGTGTCCGCCGTGGCGACGGCGATGAACAGGGCGGCCAGCTCGACGAGTTCGCGCCGCCAGTGCGGGGAGCGCGAGCGGCCCCGGGGCTCCTCGGTATCGGTCACGGAGTGCTGTTGGCGTGGTACGGACAGCTCATCACTCATACCGTCCAGCGTCCTGGACAGGCGTTTCCTGATCACGAACGAGGTATGACCACCGCGTAAAAAGACCCGCTGGCCGCCGAATGCCCTATTTGCGCCGCCGGTGATGCCGCTCGTCGATGCCGGACTCGCTCCCGGCGCCTGCGCCGTTGCCGGCGCCCGCCCCCGTGCCGCCGCCCGCACCCGCCGTGGACGCGGACGCCCCGCGCCGGCCTGCGCCCGAGCGGGCCAGTCGGCGCAGCACCTGGCCGCAGCGCAGTGCGTACGCCCGCTGGAAGACCCGTACCAGCGGTCCGCCCGCCCGGATCCACCACACGGCCGGGCGACTGTAGGCCGTCACCGTCAGCCACACGGAATCGTCCGCCCGCCGGTCGACCCGGAACGCCTCCTCGCCGCGCACCGGGTGCCCCGGCAGGGTGCCGTAGCCCCAGCCGGCGGTGCGTTCGCCGTCCACCGCCCACACCACACGGCACGGCCCGCTCACCCGGGCCCGGCCCACGCCCAGCTCGACCGTCACCCGCACCCCCGGCGCGGCACGGGGCGCGTCCGCCGCGATGCGCACCCCCATCGCGCGGTGCATCCGCCACCGCATCACCGACTCGGCCGCGACCCGGAAGACGGCCTCCCCGGACCCGAGCCGGGTCCGCACCCGCAGCCCGCGGAACCCGCCCGGCGTCACCGCCCGCGCCGTCCACCCCACGGGCTCGTAACCGAGCCCGCCCCCGGCCACCGCTTCCCGCACCTCACGTTCCTGAGCCACATTTCGAGTATCCCTGCCGCCACTGTCTGCCGCAGCGGGGCCCGGCCTACCTTCGTGCGGCAGTACGGCGCTCACCGCGCAGTGGGACAGCAGGACCGCGGCGAGGCCGGAGGGAGGGGCGGGCCGTTCTCGTGCCGGCGGGTCAGAAGGCGTAGGGGTCTTCCGCCATGCTCGTGCGGATGTGCTCCAGGGTGTCCCGCAAGTCCACCGGTGCTCCGCAGAGTTCCCGGGAGGTCACCCGGTCCAGGTGGGCCAGGGTCACCCGGGAGGAGATCTCCGTGATGGCGGGAGCCAGCTCCCCGGCCACGTTCTCCGCGTCCGTCCACGCGCGCAGGGCCAGCAGGGAGTCGAGCAGCCACACCTGGGATGTCAGGCCGTATCCGACGTGTGCTCCCCGCTCGTCGTCGGACGCGCTGTGGAGGATGGGAACGGACGCGTCCCACTGTCCGGTGTAGTTCAGGGCCCGTCCCTGCTGCCGGTCGATCTCGCGGTCGGAAACCCACCAGGACCAGGGGGGCGATGCCTCGGGCGGGGCCTCCTGGAGAAGGGCCCGGGCGCGCAGGAACGACTGGACGGACCGGGCGGAGTCCCCGGCGCGCAGCAGCCCCTGGCCTTCGCGGGCGCGGAACATGGCCTCCACGCGCGGGTCCAGGCTGCCACGGTCCAACACGCCCCGGACGATGGAGAGTTCCTCCCCCGGCCGGCCCGTCGACCCCGCGAGCAGTGCCAGATTCTGGAGTGTGAGCAGCTCGATGCCCTCGTCACCGGAGAGCCGGGCGAGGTGCAGCGCCTCCTGGCTGAAGCGCCGCGACGCGTGCGGGCGGCCCTCGTTGTAGCACGCCCAGCCGGCGATCTCCGCCAGCTCGGCGGCAGCAGACTGGACGTCCCGCTCGTGGGCTTCGCCCACTCCCTCGCCCAGACGCCGGTACACCGTCTTGAAGGCCCGTGCGGCGGATTCCGCGATGGGGAGGCCGTGGAGCTCGTTGTCCAGCGCGATCAGACGGCGGTTCAACTCCCGGATGTTCGCGCCCAGTTCCTCTCCCGTGGCGCGGTGGAGCGCCGGAAGGGGAGCAGGGGGCGCGATCCGTGGCCGCGCGGGCTCCTTGAGGGACTCGGCGGAAGTACCCAGGGCCGTCGCGAGGGCCGGCAGCCATTCCCGGGGCGTCCGCCGACCGGTCTCGTACCGGTAGACGTCGTGCTTCGACAGCGCGTCCGGGGGCAGGCCGGATGCCCGGCACGCTTCACGGGCCAACTGGGGCTGGGTGAGGCCCAGCGCTTCCCGGTGCCTGCGGATGTTGTCCCCGACCGTGCTCCCCATACCGCCCATTGTGGCCCACTCGGGGCCTACCGGAGGCATATCGGAGGGCTATCGCCACCGGCCGGGGAGCGTCACAGGCTGGTCACATGACGTAAGGGCCCCTGCCCCGGAGCGATCGGGCCGGGGCACGGGCCACCCGGAGCAGAGAGGCAGGTAGCCGTGCTGGAGCGTACGCGACCACCCGTCCAGGAGAGCGGGGGAGGGGCCGACATCCCGCCGGGTTCGATGGTCTTCCCGCCGTGCACGTGCCCCAGGTGCCGGGGGAGCCGCCGGGGGCGGGCTCCGGCGGACGGGGCGGACGGCCGCCAGGACGCCGACTCCCCGGCGAAGGAGGGTGAGTGACGTGCGCGGGGCTCGTCCGTTCCGCGTCGTCGAGGGCGCGATGCCGGAAGAACTCCTCACCCCGGACGTGGTCACCGGCTGCACGCAGTGCGAGTACCTCTCGCGGCTCTACGTCGGTTACCGCCGCATGCCGGAAGACGCCCGCAGACGGGGCCAGTTGATGGCGTTCGCGCTGCAACTGTGGCGGGAGCACGCCGCGGAGCACGGCTGACTCCTGGCGCACGGGCGGGCCCGTGTTCCGAGTGCGCCCCGGCCCGCTACTGCCCCACCCGGCCGGGTTGCAGCACCTGTGTGAAGAGGACGGCGCCGCCCTCTTCGCGCAGGCGTACGGTCATCTCGCCCGTGCCGCCGTCGATGTCGACCTGGCCGAAGTACTGGCCGCCCTCGGTGGGCGGGGTGTTGGCGCGTGTGGGTGCCTTGACGAAGCGCTGGTCGGGGCCGAACGTCCCGTCCAGTTTCAGCGCGGCGAAGCCGCCCGCGTTCATCGGCCCGGAGACGAACTCCCAGAACGGCGCGAAGTCGGGGAAGGCCGCCTTCGCCGGGTCGTACCGCTGGGCGCAGGTGTAGTGCACATCGGTGGTGAACCACACCGTGCCGGTGATCCGTTGGTGCTTGATGTGCCGCAGCAGTTCGGCGATCTGGAGCTCGCGGCCCAGCGGCCGGCCGGGATCGCCCTGGGTGACGGCCTCGAAGTCGCTGTCGCCGTCCGGGACGACGAGCCCCAGCGGCATGTCGGAGGCGATCACCTTCCACACCGCGCGCGAGCGGGACAACTCCCGCTTGAGCCAGCGCAGTTGCCGTGCGCCGAGGATGCCCTGGCGGTCGTGTGCGCTGCGGCCGGGCGAGTTGGCGTTCCGGTAGGCGCGCATGTCGAGGACGAAGACGTCCAGCAGCGGGCCGTAGTGCACGACCCGGTGCACGCGTCCGTCCTCGTCCTTCGGCGGCAGGGTGCCGATGGGGAAGTACTCGCTGAACGCGCGCAGCGAGCGCGCCGCCAGGGTGTTCACGTCCTTCACCCGGTACCGGTCGTCGTCGAGGATCTCGCCCGGGTACCAGTTGTTGAGCACCTCGTGGTCGTCCCACTGGACGACGGAGGGCAACTGGGCGTTGAACCGGCGGTAGTTGGCGTCCAGCAGGTTGTAGCGGAAGTTGCCGCGGAACTCCGCGAGCGTCTCGGCGACCTTCGCCTTCTCCTCGGTGGTGACGTTGCGCCACACCGAGCCGTCCGGCAGCTCCACCCTCGGCTCGATGGGGGAGTCGGCGTAGATGGTGTCGCCGCTGTTGAGGAAGAAGTCCGGGTCCAGCCGGCGCATCTCCTCGAAGATGGGGTAGCCGCCGCGGTCCGGATTGATGCCCCAGCCCTGGCCCGCCAGGTCGCCCGACCACAGGAACCGCAGATCGCGGCGGCGTTCCGGGGCCGTCCTGAAGGTGCCGTGCACGGGTTCGCCGGTGCGCCGGGGGTCGTCCGGGTCGGCGAGGGTGACGCGGTAGTGGATCTGCTCGCCCGCCGGGAGTCCGTGCAGCGCGGTGCGTCCGGTGAAGTCGGTGTCCGGGCCGATGAGCGGGCCCGTCCAGCGCCGGGCGCCGCGGAACGACTCGGTCGCCGAGGTCTCGACCACCATCCGGGCGGGCCGGTCCGAGCGGACCCACACCAGTCCGGAGGACGAGGTCACGTCCCCGGCCTGGACGCCCCAGTCGGCCGACGGCCGCCCCCGCAGTGCCTGGGCGGGTGCGGCCGGGCCCGACAGCGGCAGGCTCAGGGCCGCCGTCGCGCCGAGGGAACCGCGTACCACCGTGCGCCGGGTGGGCGTTCTGCCGGTCGTCGGGTCGCCGTGTGCCATGAACGGGCCTCCTCCAGGTGGGCGGTGCGCCGACGCGGTCCCGCGTGCGGCTGTCCGTCCGCCCGTCCGGCCGGGCCGGGGCGGGCGGTGCCGTCAGCTGTATCCGGTGCGGGTGCCGGACATGCGAACCCACAGTGAACACCCCTGCGACACCGGACAGAAAGGGTCCGCGCGCGGGCGGGCGCCCTTCGCGTGCGCTCGCGGGCCCCGGAGGCGCGGGTTCCGCGGGAGGCGGGCGCCGGCCCCGGCGGCTCAGCCGCGTGCCTGCTCCGCCGTGTCGAGGACGATCCGGGTCACCCCGGCCGGATCGTCGTTCATCGGCACGTGTCCGCAGCCGCGCAGCCGCACCAGCCGGGCGCCGGGTATGACGCGCTTGGCGCGGACGCCCTGGTGTCGGAGGAGCACCCGGTCGCGGTCGCCCCAGCCGATGGTCACCGGTATGTCGGGGATGTCCTGGTCGATCAGGGGGCCGGGCTGCCGTCCCTCGGCCAGCACCGGTGCGTAGCCCGCGGCGCCCGCCAGGGCACGGGTCTCGGCGAGCACGGCGTCCGGTGAACGCCGCCCGGGCCGGGCGTATATGGCGCTGGTGAGCACGGCCCGGCCGGCGGCCGAGTGGGCCAGTCGCCGTGCCACGGGTGCCGGCAGCGCCCGCGCCCCGGTCCGCAGCCCCCGCAGCACCGCGAACGCGTACAGCCGCTCCGGGGTGTTCCAGAAGCCGGCGGGTGCCAGGGCGGTGACCGAACGCGCGTGCCCGTGCAGCCCCATCGCCAGCGCCAGCAGCCCGCTGAGCGAATTGCCCACCACGTGCGGCCGGTCCATGCCCAGGCCGGCGCACGCCTGGGCCAGCAGCGGGACGACGCCGTCCAGCCCGTACGAGACGCCCTCGGGCAGCGGATCGGAGGCGCCGAAGCCGGGCAGGTCGATGGCGGCGACGTCGTACCGCGAGGCCAGCGCCGTCATGACCGGCTCCCATGCCTGCCAGTGGTGGCCGATGCCGTGCAGCAGCAGCATCGGCTCGCCGCCGCGCACGCCGCGGCGCGCGTACACCACCTCGACCGGCGGGTGTCCGGGAGGGGTGACCCGGAGCGTGGCGTCGTGCGTGGGGCTGGGGGTCTGCGGTGGACGGACGGCGGTCATGGCTCCTCCTGGGCGCGTGCTGCCGGGCCGCCGGGGCCGTCGGGCGGTCCGTCCGGTGGCCGTGCCGGTGTGTTGACAGAATGTCAGCAAGCCGGTCGAGGGGGAAGGGCCCGGATCCCGAACGGCCGTGCGCCGGTGGCATGATGACGGCGTGAACCAGGACGACGGAACCGAGGTCTTCGAGGAGCACCGGCCGGTGCTCGACGGCGTCGCCTACCGGATGCTCGGCCGCGTGGCGGACGCGGAGGACGTCGTCCAGGAGGCGTGGCTGCGCTGGTCGTCCGCCGACCGCGGCCGGGTGCGCGAGCCGCGCGCCTATCTCGTCCGTGTCACCACGCGCCTGGCCATCGACCGGCTGCGCCAGGTGCAGGCGCGCAAGGAGACCTACGTCGGCCCCTGGCTGCCGGAGCCGCTGCTGACCGATCTGGCGCCGGGCTCCGCACGGGAGCGGGAGGACGGCGCCGAGCGCGCCGTGCTCGCCGAGTCCGTCTCCCTGGCGGTGCTGGTGGTGCTGGAGTCCCTCTCCCCGCTGGAGCGTGCGGTGTTCGTCCTGCGGGAGGCGTTCGGCTTCCCGTACGCCGAGATCGCCGAGGTGCTGGAGCGCAGCGAGCCGGCCGTGCGCCAGCTCGCCGGCCGCGCCCGGCGGCACGTCGACGAGCGCAAGCCGCGCTTCGAGGTCGACCCGCGCCAGCAGCGGGAGTTGACGCAGGGCTTTCTGAGGGCGGCGATCGACGGCGATCTGGAGGCGCTGCTGGGCCTGCTCGCGCCCGAGGCGCGGCTGGTGGCCGACAGCGCGGGCCGGGCGAAGGCGCCCCGGCAGATCCTGTTCGGCGCCGACAAGGTGGGCCGCTTCCTGGCCGCCGTCGGGCCGCAGGGGCGGATGCCCTCCTTCGACTACCGGTTCCTGGAGATCAACGGCTCCCAGGGGCTGCTCGCGACCGTCGACGGCGTACCCGACACCCTGTTCCTGTGCGATGTCGCCGACGGCCGCATCCAGTCCGTCTACGTGGTCAGGAACCCGGACAAGATCGCCCGGTTCGCCGGATGAGCGTCCGGCCGCCGGGCTTCCGGCGGCCGCCGCCCGCGGCCCGGCCCGTCACAGGCCGCCGGCCACCCGGAGCACGGCACCGGAGGTGAACGACGCCTCGTCGGACAGCAGCCAGGCCACCGCGTCGGCGATCTCCTCCGGCTCGCCCGGCCGCCGCGCCGGGGTGATCTCGGCCTTCTTCCAGGCCCGGTCGGGATCGCCCATCCTCGCGTGCATCCCGGTCAGCACGGAGCCCGGCTGCACCGAGTTGACGCGGACGCCCTCGGGGCCGAACTCCTTGGCCAGGCCGACGGTCATCGCGTCGACGGCCGCCTTGCTCGCCGCGTAGTGCACGTACTCGCCGGGTGAACCGAGGGTCGCGGCGGCGGAGGAGATGTTCACGATCGCGCCGCCGTCGCCGCCGTACGCGGTCGACATCTCGCGCAGCGCCCGGCGCGCGCACAGCAGGGTCCCGGTGACGTTGACGTCCACCACGCGGCGCATCACCTCCGGGTCGGTCTCGGTGAACCTGCCCAGCGGCCCGGAGATCCCGGCGTTGGCGACCAGCCCCGTGACGGGTCCGAACGCCTCGCGCACCTCGGTGAACAGCCGGTCCACCGCGTCCGCCGCGCCGACGTCCACGGGGACGGTCACCGCCTCGCCGCCCGCGGCGCGTACCCGGCCGGCCACGTCCTCGGCGGCCTCGGCGTCGTGTGCGTAGCCGATGCCGAGGTGGTGGCCGTCGGCGGCGAGCCGCAGGGCGGTCGCGGCGCCGATACCGCGGCTCGCGCCGGTGACGACGGTGACGCGCTGCCGGGAGGCAGGGGTGACGGGCCGGGGCATGGGCGCCTCCTGGGGGAGATTTGATCGATGATCGATCGTCGCAGTTGACCTGAGTGTCATCAAGAGGTCAAGCGCGTCCGATTGGTCTTGACCAAGGGTGGGGCCCGTCCTATGGTCGGGCATACGCAAGGACCTTTAAAAAACAAGCCACATAAAGTCCGCCAGGCGTACGGCGATTGCGGAGGCAAGGGTGGGGACCACGCAGCTGGAAACGGTGCCGGAGCCGAAATACTGGCACCTCAAGACCGTCCTGTCGGACGCGCTCGACTCGGAGTTCGCGGTGGGGGAGATCCTGCCGAACGAACGCGATCTCGCGGCCCGCTTCGGCGTGGCACGCGCCACGCTCCGGCAGGCCCTCGAACAGCTGGAGCTGGAAGGCCGGTTGCAGCGGCGGCGCGGGGTGGGCACCACCGTCGCACCGCCCCGCGTCGGGGTCGAGGTCGGCCCCGCACAGGGCAGCGGAACCGCCTGGCCGGGCGCGCCGGGCGACGCCTGGCACACCGAGGACCACGAGGAGGCCGTGCCGCCCGCCCCCGTCGGCCGCCTCCTGGGCGCCCCCGGCACCCCGGTGCACGCGGTGCGGCGCAGCCGGACGACGGGCGGCCAGCCGGTGGCCACGGAGGTGCTGTACGTGCCCGGCACCTGTGTGCCCGCCCTCCGGCTCTCCCCGGCGGACGGCGCGGCGGCGGGCGCCGAGCGTGCGGAGGCCGTGCTGCGGGAGCTTCAGCAGCTCCCACTGGAGTCCCAGGAGCGCACGGTGGAGCTGGGTTCGGCACGCGCCGACGACGCACGACGGCTGGACCGACTGCCCGGCGCCCCCGTGCTGGTGGTCACCACCTGCTACATCGCACAGGGGCGTACGGCGGGCGTCGCCGTCTCCACCTTCCGGGCCGACACCTGCCGCCTCTCGTTCGGCGACAGTGAGGGCATACCGGCGCTGGCCGGCTGAACGTCGCCCGGCGGCGCCACGCCCACCGGCGTTCCGCCGCCGCGCTCAACAGCCCCGGCGCGCAACGGCGTTGAGCAGCGTGCAGGGTTGTGAACAGCGCGCACCGGTGCCGCCCGGCAAGGCTCCGGCGGCGTACGGCAGGGCTCCCGCGGTGTACGGCAGGCTCCGGCGCTGAACGGCAGGGTCCCATGCCGCACCGCAGGGCCCCGGGCTCAGGGCAGGGCCGGGGGCCGTTGCGTGGGGTCGGGGGTGTGGGCGGCGTCCACGGACTCCACGGTGAACAGCTCGGCGTGCACATGGTCCAGCGCGAGCCGCAGGGCGCCCGTGGCCACGGCCGTGTCGCCCAGCAGCGAGAGCGCCACCCGCGGCGGGCGCAGGCAGTAGCGCTCCAGTTCGGCCCGGAGCGGGTCGAGGACGCCGTCGAGCCCGGCCGCCCAGCCGCCCACCACCAGCAGCTCCGGGTCGAGCGCCAGCACCAGCGCCGCCACGTCGTGCACGAGCCGCGCCAGGAAGCGGTCCATCGCCCGCCCGGCCTGTTCGTCCCCGCCCCGCGCGCGGGCGAACACCCGCGCGACGGCGGCCTCGTCGAGCGGATGCAGCGGCTCGTCCGTCGTGGACAGCAGCCGCTCCGGCGTCGCCTCGCGGCCCAGCAGATGCAGCGCCCCGATCTCCCCGGCGGCGCCGCCGAAGCCCCGGTGCAGCCGGCCGCCGATGAGTGAGCCGGCGCCCGGGCTCAGCCCCGCCAGCACCATCACCACGTCGTCCACGCCGCGGGCAGCGCCCTTCCAGTGCTCCGCCAGCACACCGGCGTTCGCGTCGTTCTCCACCAGCACCGGGCAGCGGAAGGAGCGGCGCAGCCGTTCGCCGAGCGCCAGCCCCGTCCAGCCGGGCAGGGCCGTGCCGAGCCGCACCGTGCCGTCGGCCTCCACGATGCCGGGGGTGCCGACGCCCACGGCGCGCAGCGAGTCCCGTGCGATGTCGGTACGGCGCAGCAGATCGGCGACGGTGGCGCGGGCGCGTTCCAGGCGCAGATCCGCGGAGGCGCCCTCGTCGACCTGGCGGGAGGTCGAGCCGACGAGGCGCCCGGTCAGATCCGCCAGCACGGCCGCGACCCGGTGCGGGCCCAGCTCGATGCCGAGCAGGTGACCGGCCTCCGAGCGGAACCGGAAGCGGCGGGCCGGGCGGCCGCGGCGGGAGATGCGGGCGTCGGCCGGGTCGTCCGGGGCCTCGGCCACCAGCCCCGCCTCGATGAGCCCCTCGACGACGCCCTCGACGGTCGGCCGGGACAGCCCCGTGGCCCGCCCGAGTTCGGTCAGCGTCAGCGCCGTCGTCGTGTCGGCGCACAGCGACCGCAGCACGACCGTGGAATTGATCCGCCGCAGCAGCGAGGGGTCCCCTCCGGTGAGCCTGCTCAACGTCCGCCTCCCTGTTCGCGCGTGGCGGGATCGTAGCCGCTCGGCGGCGATCACGGCGAGCGTGCGGACGAACTCGTTCCGGGGGCCGCCTCCGGTGGGAGCGCGCCCAACCGTCCGCAGACGGCGGGCCGTTGGGGATGCGCGGCTCGCAGGGGCGGCTCAGCCGTCGGACAGATCGGGCAGCGAGGCGGCCTCGCGGAGCGCGGCGAACTCCTGTGCCAGCTCCGGCGGGCGCCAGTGCGCGTTCAGGCCGCTCGGGTTGGGCAGCACCCACACCCGGCTGCCGCCTATGGTCCGCTCCTGCGGCCCGACCCGGGCCGTACGGTCGGCGAAGGCCGCCCGGTAGGCGGTGACGCCGACCACCGCCAGCCACTGCGGGCCCAGCTCCCGGACCTTCTCCTCCAGCAGGCGCCCGCCCTCGCGGTACTCCTCGTCGGCCAGCTCGTCGGCGCGCGCCGTGGCCCGGGCGACGACGTTGGTGATGCCGAGCCCGTGGTCGAGCAGCTCGCCCTCCTCGTCCGGGCGCAGCCGCCGGGGCGTGAACCCGGAGTGGTGCAGCACCGGCCAGAAGCGGTTGCCGGGCCGGGCGAAGTGGTGCCCCGTCGCGGCCGACATCAGGCCCGGGTTGATCCCGCAGAACAGCACGTGCAGCCCGGGGGCCGCCACGTCCGGGACGAGGCGGCCCCGCGCGGCCTCCAGCTCCTCGGGGGTGAAACGCGGGCTCAGAGGATCGCCCCCGGCGTGTAGGCGGCGGCCTTCGGGTGCAGCGCGAGGACCTCCTCCACGCGCGCGACGACCTCGGCGGTCTGGGCGCCGGCGGCACCGGTGAACGAGAGCCGGTCGGCCATCAGCGCTTCGAGGGCCGGGCGGTCCAGCGGGATACGGGAGTCGGCGGCGAGCCGGTCGAGCAGCTCGTTGCGCTCGGCGCCCTCGCGCAGCGCCAGCGCGGAGGCCACCGCGTGCTCCTTGATCACCTCGTGTGCCGTCTCCCGGCCGACTCCCGCGCGCACGGCCGCCATCAGAACCTTCGTCGTGGCCAGGAACGGCAGATAGCGGTCCAGTTCGCGCTCCACGACGGCGGGGAAGACGCCGAACTCGTCCAGGACGGTCAAGAACGTCTCCAGCAGGCCGTCGAAGGCGAAGAAGGAGTCCGGCAGCGCGACCCGGCGCACCACCGAGCAGGAGACGTCGCCCTCGTTCCACTGGTCGCCCGCCAGCTCGCCGGCCATCGAGGCGTAGCCGCGCAACACCACCATCAGGCCGTTGACCCGTTCACAGGAGCGGGTGTTCATCTTGTGCGGCATCGCGGACGAGCCGACCTGGCCCTCCTTGAAGCCCTCGGTCACCAGCTCCTGCCCGGCCATCAGCCGGATCGTCTTCGCCAGCGAGGAGGGGGCGCCGGCCAGCTGCACCAGCGCGCCGGTCACCTCGTGGTCCAGCGAGCGCGGGTAGACCTGGCCGACGGAGGTGAACACCCGCCCGAAACCGAGGTGTTCGGCGACCCTGCGCTCCAGGTCCGAGAGCTTCTCGCCGTCACCGCCGAGCAGGTCCAGCATGTCCTGGGCGGTGCCGACCGGGCCCTTGATGCCGCGCAGCGGGTAGCGCCGCAGCAGCTCCTCCAGCCGCTCGAAGGCCACCAGCAGTTCGTCCGCGCCCGAGGCGAACCGCTTGCCCAGCGTGGTGGCCTGCGCCGCCACATTGTGCGAACGGCCGGCCATCACCAGCGTGGCGTGCTGCCCGGCGAGCTTGCCCAGCCGGGCCAGCAGCGCCACCGTCCGGTCCCGGGCGTGCTCCAGCGACAGCCGGATCTGCAACTGCTCGACGTTCTCGGTCAGGTCCCGGGAGGTCATGCCCTTGTGCACGTGCTCGTGCCCGGCGAGCGCGTTGAACTCCTCGATGCGCGCCTTCACATCGTGCCGGGTGACCTTCTCGCGCTCGGCGATGGAGGCCAGGTCGACATCCGTCAGCACCCGCTCGTAGTCGGCCAGGGCCTCGTCGGGCACCGCGACGCCCAGATCCCGCTGGGCCTTGAGCACGGCCAGCCACAGCTTCCGCTCCAGCACGATCTTCGATTCGGGGGACCAGATGCGGACCAGTTCGGGGGAGGCGTAGCGGGACGCCAGGACGTTCGGAATGCGCGGCTTCTCAGTCACGTCACCCGAGTCTACGGGGCTCGGCTAGGAGCTCTCCTCGCAGGCCAGCGGGGCCAGGGACGGGCGCTTGGGGGACCGGCCGTCGCCGGTGGAGCGGCCGGTGAGCCGGCGCCCTATCCACGGGAGCAGATGCACCCGCGCGAACCGCAGGTCCTCGGCCCGCCGGCGGGCCCAGGGCGGCGGCGTCGCGGGCGGCAGCGGGGCGTCCCAGTCGGACTCGGCGGGCAGCCCGAGCCGCTGCCAGACGGCCTCGGCGACCCGCCGGTGCCCCTCCGCCGTCAGATGCAGCCGGTCGTCGGCCCACAGCCGCTGATCGCTGAGCGTCCGCGAGGCGTACAGGTCGACGACGAGCGCGCCGTGCCGGGCGGCCAGCTCGTCGATGAAGGAGAACAGCTGCTCCATGCGCGGGCGGTAGCGCTCCAGCACCGGGCCCTGGCGCCCGGGGCTGCGCATCAGCACGAGGGTTCCCGCCGAGGGCGCGAGCCGGGCGACGGACTGCTCCAGCAGGGCGCACACCCGCTCGGTGTCGCAGTTGGGCCGCAGGACGTCGTTGAGGCCGCCGACCAGTGTCACCAGGTCTGCGCCCATCGCGGCGGCGGTGTCCACCTGCTCCTCGGCGATCTGGCCGATCAGCTTGCCGCGCACCGCGAGGTTCGCGTAGCGGAAGCCGTCCTGCCGGGCCGCGAGCCGGGCCGCCAGCAGATCCGCCCAGCCCCGGTAGCTGCCGTCCGGCAGCGCGTCCGACATGCCTTCCGTGAACGAGTCGCCCAGCGCGACGAACGAGGAGAAGCGCGGGCCGGTTCCGGTGCTGGGGGCGTCTGTACGGGCTCCTGTGCTGGTCACGGTCGCCCATCGTAACCCCGTGGCCGAGCCAACGATCGGGCGGGCAGCGGGATTCGGACGCTCCCTCGGCGAGGGTGCGGGAGGCCGGGGCGGGCCGGACGCGGCGTCCGGCCCGCCCGCCCCCGTCACGCGGAGCCGACCAGCTCGCGCAGCACGTCCTCCATCGTCACCACGCCCGTCGCACGCCCGTCGGCGCCGGTCACGGCCGCCAGATGCGTGCCGCTGGAGCGCATCGCGCCGAGCACGTCGTCCAGCGGCAGCGAGCCGCGGACCCGGGCGATGGGGCGCATCGCCGTGACCGGGAACGGCTCGTCCCGCGGTGCGGCGTCCAGGGCGTCCTTGACGTGCAGATAGCCCAGCACCCGCCCGTCGTCGTCGACCACCGGGAAGCGGGAGAAGCCGGAGCCGGCCGACAGCCGCTCCAGGCTCTCGGGGGTGACGCCCCACGGTGCGGCGACGACCCGGTCCAGCGGCTGGGCCACGTCGCCGACCGGCCGCCGGCCCAGTTCCAGGGCGTCGCGCAGCCGCTCGGTGGAGCGGTCGTCGAGCAGGCCCGCCTCGCTGGAGTCGGCCACCATCTGCGCCAGGTCGGCGTCCGAGAACGCCGCCTCCACCTCGTTCTTCGGCTCCACCCGCAGCAGCTTCAGCAGCGAGTTCGCGAAGGTGTTCACGGTGAAGATCACCGGGCGCAGCGCCCGCGCCAGCGCCACCAGCGGCGGCCCCAGCGCCAGCGCGGCCCGCTCGGGCCCGGCCAGCGCGATGTTCTTCGGCACCATCTCGCCCAGCAGCATGTGCAGATACGTGGCGAGCGCGAGCGCGATCACGAAGGAGACGGGGTGGATCACGCCCTGGGGCATGCCCACCGCGTGGAAGACCGGCTCCAGCAGATGGGCGATGGCCGGTTCGGCTACCACGCCCAGCACCAGCGTGCACAGCGTGATGCCCAGCTGGGCCGCGGCGAGGAGCTGGGCGACGTGCTCCAGGCCCCACAGCACCTTCCGTGCCCGCTTGTCGCCGTCCTCGGCCAGCGGTTCGACCTGGGCCCTGCGCACCGAGATCAGCGCGAACTCGGCGCCGACGAAGAACGCGTTGACGACCAGCGTCAGCAGGCCGATGAACAGTTGCAGCACCGTCATCGCCGTGCCTCCTCGTCCCGGGCGCCCTGGGAGTCGCGGGCGCCGTGCCGGCCGTGGTCGTCCTCGTCGTGCGGGTGTTCCTCGCCGGGTACGGGCGCGTGCAGCCGGACGCGGGCCGCGCGGCGTCCGCGGGCGTCCGCGACGTCGAGCCGCCAGCCGGCGACGGTGAGGGTGTCGCCCGCCGAGGGGATCCGGCCCAGCTCGGTGGCGATCAGCCCGGCCAGCGTCTCGTACGGCCCCTCGGGGGCGCGCAGTCCGATGGACTCCAGCTGGTCGGTGCGGGCCGCGCCGTCCGCGTCGTACACCCTGCGGCCCTCGGCGTCCTCGCCCGCGGGGGCGAGGTCCGGGGTCTCCAGCGGGTCGTGCTCGTCGCGGACCTCGCCGACGACCTCCTCGATGATGTCCTCCAGCGTGACGACGCCGGCCGTGCCGCCGTACTCGTCGATGACGACGGCGATGCTGCGGTCCCCGCCGGACAGCTGGTCCAGCAGCCGGTCGACCGTGAGCGACTCGGGCACCAGCAGTGCCTCGCGCATCAGATCGGTGACGGGGCGCCGGGGGCGTTCGTCGGCCGGTACGGCCAGCACGTCCTTGATCCGGACGATGCCGACGACCGTGTCGAGGCTGCCCCGGTGCACGGGGAAGCGGGACAGGCCCGTCGCCCGGGTGGCGTTGGCGACGTCCTCCGCGGTGGCCTGCACCTCCAGCGAGGTGACCTGCACCCGCGGCGTCATCACGTTCTCGGCCGTCAGCTCGGCCAGGTGCAGCGTGCGCACGAACAGGTCGGCGGTGTCCTCCTCCAGCGCGCCCTCCTTCGCGGAGTGCCGCGCCAGCGCCACCAGCTCCTGCGGCGAGCGTGCCGAGGCCAGTTCCTCGGTGGGCTCCAGGCCCATGCGCAGCAGGATGCGGTTGGCGGTGTTGTTGAGATGGCGGATGAGCGGCCGGAACGAGGCGGAGAAGACCCGCTGCGGTGTGGCGACCCGCTTGGCCACGGGCAGCGGCCGGGAGATCGCCCAGTTCTTCGGCACCAGCTCGCCGATCACCATCAGGACGACGGTGGACAGGGCCGTCCCCAGCACCAGCGCGATCGAGGAGGCGGCCGAGGCGGGCACCCCCAGGGAGCGCAGCGGGCCGGCGATCAGCTTGGCGATGGAGGGCTCGGCGAGCATGCCGACCACCAGATTGGTGACGGTGATGCCGAGCTGGGCCCCGGACAGCTGGAAGGTGAGGGAGCGGACGGCCTCCAGCGCGCTGCGGGCGCCGCGCTCCCCGCGCTGTTCGGCCCGCTCCAGTTCGCTGCGCTCGACCGTCGTCAGCGAGAACTCGGCGGCGACGAAGCCTCCGCAGGCCAGCGCCAGCAGGAGGGCCACGAGCAGCAGAAGGACTTCCGTCATCGGTCCCTCACCTCCCTCCCATGATCGGGCAGGGTGCGCGGGCACGCGCGGTGTCGGTGACGGTAGGAGAATCTGTGGCTGCTACTGGGAGGGTCGCCCATCGGCGGACGCTCACACCTTTCGACTCGGAACGAGAGCGCCGGTTCCGCGGGCGCGGCTGGCCCGGCGCGGGATGTTCATCGTAAACGGCGAGCAAGGTCCGCCGGTTCCCGCGCGTGGCATCCGCCCAGGTCAGGAAGCCAGAGTCGTCACCCAGCGGCTCCATTGCGGTTGCGGTGCGTAACCGGCGGCCCGCCAGGTGTGGTGAGCGCGCTCGTTCTCGTCGAGCACCATCGCGTCCCCGCGCCGGCCGCCGAGCGCCGCGAAGCGCTCCTCGGCCGCGGCGACCAGCGCGCGGGCGATCCCCTGGCGCCGGGCGCCCGGGCGGACGGCCAGCCGGTAGAGCGAGCACCGCCAGCCTCCCCCGGACTCCGTCCGGGAGGTGCCCCCACACCCCGCGATCACCGTCCCCAGCAGCTCCCCGCCGCGCTCGGCCAGCAGCAGGGCCTCCGGGTCCCGGTCGAGGAGCCGGGCCACCCCGTCCCTGTCGTCGCTCACGCTGGTGCCCTCGGTGGCCAGCCGCCAGAAGGCGAGCACCGCGTCGATGCCGTCCGGGCCCGCCGCGCGTATTCGAAGATCGTCCATGGTGGGCAGCCCAGCACACCGCCCACCGGTGCCGGGCGGAATTCCACCAGGTGGGACGGCGCTCCCTGCCGATCGCCGTGCCGGTCCCCGCCGCGGTCCGTCAGGGGCAGCGGGCGCTGCCGAGCACATGGAAGGTGTGCGGCAGTGGCGGGCCGGACTCCGGTACCCGCAGCCGGCGGAACTCCAGCCCGGTGAAGCCGGCCTGCTCGATCGCGGCCAGCGGATCGCGGGCGACGTGGCAGCCGCCGAACAGCTTGGGCCACACCGTGCGGTCCAGGGCGCGCTGCACCCGCGCCGTACGGGGATGCCCGTGCGCCAATCCGTGCTCGAAGAAGCGCAGTTCGGCGCCGGGCCGCAGCACCCTGCGCAGCTCGGCCAGTGCGCCGGCCACATCCGGCAGCGAACACAGCACGAGGGAGAGCACCGCGGCGTCGCACGTGTCGCGTCCGGCCGGCAGCCGCTCGGCGGTGCCCGGGACGACGTCGACGGGCACCTCGGCCCGCAGCGCCGCCTCGGCCGCCAACTGCCGCAGCCTGCGCTCCGGTTCGACGGCGTACACCTCCGTCACCGAGCCGGGGTAGTGGGCGAAGTTCCGGCCGTTGCCCGCGCCCACCTCGATCACCCGGCTCGACAGCCCGGCCACCAGTTGGGCGCGGTGCGCCGCCACACCGCCGCGTTCGTCGGCGACCACGCTCATCCGCGCGTAGCAGCGGGCGAACAGCGGATGGTGCACGGCGTCGCGCGGTGGCGCGCTGGACCGGACAGACATGTCTCTCCCCTTTCCGGCTGGCGGCACGCCCCGGGCGTGGGCGCGCCGCCAGCCTGCCGCCTGCCCGGGCCGCGGCCAAGTCCCCTTGCGGGTACGCGTGTCGGGGCCGTACCGGTGTGTGGGGGGCCGTCACCGGGGGAGCGAGCGGGCTGTCCGGTGGAGAGTCGCCTTCCCACGCCGCGCGTCGGGCCGGACGTCGCTACCCGCGCACGGCCCGGGGCGGCCACGTCGCGACCGACTCCCCGGGCGGGCGGGCGTGTCGGCGTGCGGGCCCGGGGGTTCCAGGGCCCGCACGGGGCGGTGACCCCGCGGGCCGGACACCGGCGCCGGTGCCCGGCCCGCCGCCACGCCTCACCCGCCGGCGTGCGCCCTCGCGCGCGCGGCGGACGGCCCCCGCGGTGCCGGCCGGTGGCCGCCCAGGCAGGGCGCCAGCCAGTCCGGGGCCGCCGAGTGGAAGCGTGCGGGCGGCAGCGCCCCCGCACCCTCCGGCACCGCCCCGAGCAGCGGTGCGCCCGCCTCGGCCGCGAACTCGTCGACGTTGCACCGCGCGGCCAGCCCGGGGCGCGTCGGCGCGCTGCCGATCACCACTCCACGGCAGGTCAGACCGCGGGCGCGCAGGGCCTCGGCGGTCAGTGCCGTGGCGTTCAGCGTGCCCAGCCCGGCCGCCGCCACCACCAGCACGGGGGCGTCCAGCAGCCGCGCCGCGTCCGCCAGGGTGCTGCCGGAGCCGTCGAACCGCACCAGCAGGCCCCCGGCGCCCTCGACGAGCACGAGAGCGTGCCGCTCGGCCAGAGCGTGTGCCGCCGCCGCGATCTCGCCGGGGCCCACGCCCGGCAGCCCGGCGCGCCGTGCGGCCGTCGCGGGCGCCAACGGCTCGGGGTAGCGGGCCAGTTCGGCGCCCGTCACCCCGTCCCCGGCCAGCCGGCGGACCTCCGCGACATCGCCGGGCTCCTCTCCCGTGACGCCCGTCTGCGCCGGTTTGAGCACCGCGACCGTGCGCCCGGCCCGTAGCGCGCACGCCGCCAGCGCCGCCGTCGTGACCGTCTTGCCGATCTCCGTGCCGGTGCCCGACACCACCAGGACGCCCGAGGGCGCGGCGGCCGCCCCGGCGCCCTCCGCCCGGCCCGTCCCGCGGCCCGGGTCCGCCGCTGCCGCCGTGCTCATTCCGCTCATCCTTCCTCCGCCGCGGCGCACACGGCCGCGGCGATCCGTGCCACGTCCTCGTCGTCGGTGAGGTACGGCGGCATCACGTACACCGCGTCGCGGAACGGCCGCAGCCACACCCCGGCTCGCGCCGCCGCGCGGGTGGCCGCCGGGACGTCCACCTCGTGGTCGAGCCGGACGACGCCGATCGCGCCGAGCACGTTCACCTCCGTCACACCGGGCAGCGCCGCCGCGGGCGCGAGCCCGGTACGCAGACCCTCGCCGATGCGCCGTACGTTCCCCTGCCAGTCCCCGGACAGCAGCAGGTCCAGGGAGGCGCCGGCGACCGCGGCGGCCAGCGGATTGCCCATGAACGTCGGCCCGTGCGCCAGTACGGGCACCGTGCCGCGGGAGATCCCCTCGGCCACCCGCGGGGTGCACACCGTCGCCGCCATCGACAGATAGCCGCCGGTCAACGCCTTGCCCAGACACAGCACATCGGGCGTCACCCCGGCGTGCTCCGCGGCGAACAGCCTGCCCGTCCGGCCGAAGCCGGTCGCGATCTCGTCCAGCACGAGCAGCACGCCGTGCTCGTCGCACGCCTCGCGGAGCGCCCGGACGTAGGCGGGGGAGTGGAACCGCATCCCGCCCGCGCCCTGTACGACGGGTTCGACGACGACCGCGGCCAGTTCGTGCGCGTGACGTGCCACCGTCTCGTGCAGATGGGCGAGGTAGTCCTCGTCGGGAGCGGCGTCGAAACCGCTGGGCGGCGCGTCGGCGAACACCTGCCGGGGCAGCGCGCCCGACCACAGGTGGTGCATCCCGCCCTCCGGGTCGCACACCGACATCGGCTGCCAGGTGTCCCCGTGGTAGCCGCCGCGCCAGGTCATCAGCCGGCGTTTGGCGGGGCGGCCCAGCGAACGCCAGTGCTGGAGGCACATCTTGACGGCGACCTCCACGGCCACCGAGCCCGAGTCCGAGAGGAACACGTGCTCCAGGTCGCCGGGCGTCATCCCGGCGAGCCGGGCGGCCAGCCGGACGGCGGGCTCGTGCGTCAGCCCGCCGAACATCACATGGCTCATCCGGTCGAGCTGGGCGTGCGCCGCGGCGTCGAGCACCGGGTGGCCGTAGCCGTGCACGGCCGACCACCACGAGGCCATCCCGTCCACCAACTCCCGGTGCCCGTACACCGGTTCGGCCAGCCGTAGGCGTACGCCCGACGCGGACTCGACGACGAACGGGGTGCTGCGGCCGGGCATCGGCCCGTACGGGTGCCACACGTGCCGGCGGTCCAGCGCCAGCAGCTCCTCCACCGCCCCCGGCTGTGCGTCCGCCGGAGATGCGCCGGGCGGGAGCGTGCCCCTCGGGGGAGCGCCGGCCGGCGTGCTCGGCTCAGGCATTCGGGGGCAGCTCCGTCCCGGTGCCGCGCCTGCGCACGGCCACCCGCTCGTGCGGCTCCCCGGACAGGCGGTGTGCGGGCAGGGTGCTGGTGCCGGGGCCCTCCACCTCGAACCCGGCGTCGGCGATCATGTCGAGATCGGCCCGTCCCGCCTGCCCCTCGCTGGTCAGATAGTCGCCCAGGAACAGGGAGTTGACCAGGTGCAGCGCCAGCGGCTGGAGTGAGCGCAGATGCAGCTCGCGCCCGCCGGCGAGCCGGACCTCCACGTCCGGGCAGACGAACCGCACCATCGCGAGGATGCGCAGCGCCCGCCGGGGCGTCAGATTCCACTCACCGGCCAGCGGCGTCCCCTCGAAGGGGATGAGGAAGTTGACGGGGACGGAGTCGGCGTCCAGCTCGCGCAGCGCGAGCGCCACGTCGACGAGGTCCTCGTCGGTCTCGCCCATGCCCGCGATCAGTCCGGAGCAGGGCGACATGCCCGCGTCCCGGGCCTGCTGGACCGTCGAGACCCGGTCCTCGTAGGTGTGCGTCGTGCAGATGTCGCCGTACGTCGCCTCGGACGTGTTCAGGTTGTGGTTGTAGGCGTCGGCGCCCGCCGCACGCAGTCGTTCGGCCTGGCCCGGTGACAGCAGGCCCAGGCAGGCGCAGACCTCCACGCCGCCGGTGCGCTCCTTGATGGCCTCGATGGTCCGCGAGACCCGTTCGACGTCCCGGTCCGAGGGGCCCCGCCCGCTCGCCACGACGCAGACCCGCTTCGCACCGCCCTTGACCCCCGCCTCGGCGGCGTCGGCGGCCTCCTCGGCCTTCAGCCAGCTGTACTTGAGGATCCCCGCCTCGGAGCCGAGCCGCTGCGAGCAGTACGAGCAGTCCTCCGGGCACAGCCCCGACTTGAGGTTGACGAGGTAGTTCAGTTTCACGCGGCGGCCGAACCACCGCCGGCGCACCTTCCCGGCGGCGGCGACCACGTCCAGCAGCGCCTCGTCCGGGGACCGCAGCACCGCCAGTGCCTCGTCACGGGTGGCCGTCTCGCCCCGCAGGCCCTTGTCGGCGAGGGCGTTCAGCAGATCATCCATGGGCAACGATCCTGGCCCACGGCTCGGCGTCACGAAATGGAGGAACCCCACAAGCCGACTCCGGTCAGGTGTGGACACCGTCGCACGCTGACCAGGAATCCGGTCGGTTACGTTCTATGGACTGCCTACAAAGCCACTCCCCGGAAGTCCCGGTCCCCGGAACCGGCGCCACGTACCGGGGAGTGCAGGCGAGGTGACGGTCCGCCACCGCGGAAGCCTCCGTGGCGACGGCGGCACCCCGCACAGCGAAGGCAGCACCCTCACCGAGAAGGACGGGCCAGCCCATGCCGTACGACCCCTTCGCATGGACCGCGAGCGCGCAGCGCCGGCGCGCGGACGCCGGGCTGCGGCGCACGCTGCGCCCCCGCGCCGCCCGCTCCGCACTGCTCGACCTCGCCGGCAACGACTACCTCGGGCTCTCCCGGCACCCCCGCGTCACCGCGGCGGCGGCCCGTGCCGCCCGCACCTGGGGCGCAGGCTCGGGCGGTTCGCGCCTGGTCACGGGCTCGACGCGGCTGCACGCCCGGCTGGAGGCCGAACTCGCCGCGTTCTGCGGCTTCGAGGCCGCGCTGGTCTTCTCCTCCGGGTACACGGCCAACCTCGCCGCCGTCACGGCGCTCACCGCGCCCCCGGGCGACCCGGGGCTCCTCGTCTCGGACGCCGGGAACCACGCCTCGCTCATCGACGGCTGCCGCCTCTCCCGCGCCGCCACCACCGTCACCCCGCACAACGATCCCGAGGCCGTCCGCAAGGCCCTGCGCGCCCGCGGCACCGGCCCGGCGCTCGTCGTCAGCGACTCGGTCTTCTCGGTGGACGGCGAGGCCGCGCCGCTGGCGGCCCTGGCCGAGGTCTGCCGCGCGGCGGGCGCCGGACTGCTGATCGACGACGCGCACGGCTTCGGTGTGCTCGGCGACGGCGGCCGGGGCGCACCGCACGCCGCGGGCCTGGCCGGCGACCCGGGCACGGTCGTGACCGTCACGCTGTCCAAGGCGCTCGGCAGCCAGGGGGGCGCCGTGCTGGGCCCGGCCCGCGTCATCGACCATCTGGTCGACACCGCGCGCACCTTCATCTTCGACACCGGTCTCGCCCCGGCCGCCGCCGGCGGGGCGCTGGCCGCGCTGCGGCTGCTGCGCCGCGAGCCCGCCCGCGCCGCGCGGGTGCGGGCCGTCGCCGCCGGGCTGTACACCCGGCTGGCCGCGGCCGGGCTGTCCACCGCCCGCCCGGACGCCGCCGTCGTCCCGGTGCGCGCGCCCTCGCCCCGGGCCGCGGTCCGCTGGGCGGCCGACTGCCGGGCCGCGGGCGTCCAGGTCGGCTGCTTCCGGCCGCCGTCCGTGCCCGACGGCGTCTCCCGGCTGCGGCTGACGGCCCGCGCCGATCTGCCCGAGGCGGAGCTGGAGCGCGCCGTCGGCACCGTCGTCGCGCACGCCCCGGCCGGCGGCTGACCGGTACGGGCCCGGCGGCGCGGGAGGCACGGGTCCGGCGGCGGGGGAGGCGCGGGGTCCGGCGGGCCGTGGGCGCTGCCGGGGGAGGGGGCCGCGGGGCCGGGGGAGCCGCTACGCCCGTACGGTCCGCAAAGTGCGGCAACCGGCGTGCAGTTCACCGCATCGGGCGATCCGGGTACCCGCATGACGGTCGATCGGCCGCGAAGCTGTCCTCGCGGTGGCACGCTGACGCGCAGCGGCGAACCGGGCCGGCTCCGTCTCCCCAGTAGCCCGCCGCCGCGTGACGGAGCAGCGGGCCCGGGCGGGAAAGGGACGGCCACCGCATGGCAGACCACCAGGAAGCGACCATCACCCTGCCGAGCGCCCCGGCCTCGGTCACCGCCGCCCGCAGATTCGCCACCGGGGTCGTCGCCGAGTGGGGGCTGCCCGACGAGGGGGACGCACTGGACTCCCTGCGGCTGATCGTCTCGGAGCTGGCGACCAACGCCGTCCAGCACGCCCAGGACCACTCGCCGACCTTCCGGCTCGATGTGCGCCTGGACGGGGCCGACAAGGTCTGCGTCGGGGTCACCGACCGGCACCCCCGCGAGCCGCGCCGCCTTCCCGCCGCCGTCCAGCAGGACAACGGCCGCGGGCTGGTGATCGTCCGGGCGCTGACCGCCGAGGCCGGCGGCAAGCTGACGGTCACGCCCGCCGAGGAGGGCGGCAAGACGGTCTGGGCGACCTTCCCCTGGGCGCCCCCGGCCCCCGTGCCCGCCCAGTGACGCGGGAACGCGGGGATGCGGCGACGCGGTGACGCAGTGACTCAGTGACGCGGCGACGCGGTGACGGGGCGACGCGGTGACGGGGCGACGCGGCGACGCGGTGACGGGGCGGCCCGGGGCTCTGCGGACCGGTGGCCCGGCCCCCCGCCCGTCAGCTCAGCGGCCCCCGGGCCCACCGGCCCCCAGGCCCACCGGCCCCACGGTCCACCGGCCGCGCGGCTCGACGGGCCCGGAGGGCGGCGGGCAAGCGGCCGCGGACGCCCGGGTGTTCAGCGGCCGTTCCGGGCGGGCGGCAGCCCCAGCAGCCCGGCACGCCGTTCGCCGTCCAGCACCCGTAGGGCGCGGGCGAGCGTCGCGGCGTGCAGTTCGCTCTCGCCGCGCCGGTGCATCAGCGTCAGCGCGTCCCGCAGCGCCGTCGCCCGGCCGGCCAGGGCCTGCGCGGCCCGCAGCGCGCGGTAGGTGTCGCCGCCGCGCCCCGGGTTGATCCGGCCGAGCAGGTCGAGGATCTCCAGATAGGTGTCGACCACCTCGCCCTCCGCCCGGGTGAGCGCGGGCAGCGGGGGCTGTTCGGGCAGCACGGCCGCTCACCCGTGCCGCGGGTCGACGGGGTTGCGCTTGCGGCTGGTGGTGATGCGGTCGATGAGGCCGTACTCGACGGCCTGCGCGGCGGTGAAGATCGTGTCGCGCTCCAGATCGGCGCTGATCCGCTCGCGGGCCTGCCCGGTGTGCAGCTCGTACAGCTCCTCCAGCACCTCCCGGTTGCGCAGCAGTTCGTTGGCCTGGATCTCCAGATCCGTGGCCTGCCCCTGCGCCGGTTCGGCGAGCGCCGGCTGGTGGATGACGACCCGGGCGCCCGGCAGCGCGAGCCGCTTGCCGGGGGTGCCCGCGGCCAGGAGCACCGAGGCGGCCGAGGCGGCCTGGCCCAGGCAGACGGTCTCGATGTCGCAGGAGACGAACCGCATCGTGTCGTAGATGGCCGTCATCGCCGTGAACGAGCCGCCGGGGGAGTTGATGTAGAGCGAGATGTCCTGGTCCGGCGCGGCGTGTTCGAGGTGGATGAACTGCGCCATCACGTCGTTGGCCGAGGTGTCGTCGATCGGCGTGCCCAGGAAGACGATCCGCTCCTCCATGAGCTTGGAGTACGGGTCCATCGTGCGGCTGCCGTGGCTGGTGCGCTCCGTGAACTCCGGAAGGACGTACCGGGCCGTCGGCTGCGTCGGCAAGGGCATGGCGGGCTCCCCACAACTCGATGTTCCTCTGTGACCAGCACGTCCGTGCAAAATGTACAGGACGTACAGAACGTATGCTGGGGAGCATGGCTTACGAGATTCCGGTGACGCAAGCCCGGGCGGAGCTGGCCGAGCTGATCAACCGCGTCGTCTACGGCGGCGAACGCGTCGTGGTCACCCGCCACGGCAAGCCGCTCGTGGGGCTCGTTTCGGCCGCTGACCTGGAGCGACTCGATACGCAGGACACCGGCGAGCAGGACGAGGTGATCAGCACCGTCTCGTCCGTGCGCGAGTGGGGGTCCGCTGCGGGCGAACGGGAGGAGCGCCGGCGGTTCGGTATCGCCGCCGAACACCGCGGCCCGGCCGCCGGTGACAGGCGGCCGGGCCGGGAGGGGTGAGCGCCGGGCGGAGCGTGCGGTGCCGACGTTCCGTCGGCCCCCGGTTCCGCCGCGGTCGTGCCGTCAGCTGCTCAGCTGCCAGACGGCGTGGGCGATGGCGTCGCTGTGCAGATCGAGCGCCTTCTCGTCGACGTTCGACAAGTCGTCGCAGGCCGAGTGGTAGCAGGGGTCGTACGGCTCACCGGCCGTTCCGCCCCACTTGTCCGCCTGCTCCTGGGACTTGGTGTACCCGGCGCCGGTGAACGAGCCGCCCACCGGTACGCCGGCGTCCTGGAAGGGCACATGGTCGCTGCGCCCGTCGGTCTCCTTGGACGCCTCGGTCGGGACGTCCTTCGCGGCGAACCAGTCGGTGAAGACCTTCTCCAGGGACGGGTCCTCGTTGTAGACGAAGTGGCCGGCGTTGGGGGAGCCGATCATGTCGAAGTTCAGATAGGCGTCGATGCCGTCCAACTCGCCCTGCTGGAGGCTCTCCACGTAGCTGCTGGAGCCGACCATGCCGTGCTCCTCCGCGCCCCACCAGGCGAAGCGCAGATGCTTGGCCGGCTCCAGGTTCGCCTCGGCGACGGCGAGCGCCGTCTGGAGGACGCCGGCGGAGCCGGAGCCGTTGTCGCTGATCCCGGCGCCGGCGGGGACCGAGTCGAGGTGGGCGCCGGTCATCACCGTTCCGTCCGCGGCGCTGCCGCCGCGGGGCCAGTCGGCGATCAGGTTGTAGCCCGTCTTCCCGCCGCTGGTGAACTCCTGGATGTCCGTCTCGAATCCGGCGTCGTCCAGCTTGCCCTTCACGTAGTCCAGCGACGCCCGGTAACCGGGCTCGCCGTGCGCCCTGTTGCCGCCGTTCTGCTCGGCCAGGGTCTGGAACTCCTTGAGGTGCTGCTGTACGGCGGCCACCGGGATGTCCGGTGCCTCGGCCCGTGCGGCGGCGCCGCCGGAGCCCGGCTGGGCCCCGGCGGCGCCGGCGAAGGTCAGGGTGAGCGCGGCACTGGCCGTGAGCGCGCACAGGGTGCGGCGCTGAGGTCTGCGTATCACTGTGGGCTCCGATGCTGTGGGGGATGCCGTGCGGAGCGACCGCGATTTGACGTGGGCATGATGGTGCTGGGTGCCCGTCACCCCGTCAAGAGCGCCCGGTGCATGCCCAGTTGCGGCCCGTGTCCGCGGGGGCGGGCGGTACGCGGAGTGCCGGTGCGGGGCCGCCCCGGGTGACGGAGCGGCAGAGGGGGCGCGTAACTTGAACAGTGCCGCGCGGGCTCCCTGTCGTGAGCGGGCGGCCACCGGCGGGGTGTTCACCGGCGCCCTTCCGGCCCCGCCCGCATGCCCTCGCTCCCGCGCGCCCTGTGCTCACCCCGACGCTGCGCAATGTCGCGGCGGCGTCCCGGGAGCACCAGGAGTCCCTGGAAGTTGCTGAAGGCGCGGTCAAGCCGCATCGAACCGGCCGAATACAGCCCGGCGGTCATTCCGGATATGTCTGTTTGGGGCGTGAAACAGGGCGGTAACGCCGATGAAACCTCATCACTCTGTCATTCAGGGGTACTTGTGACCCCGGACTCCAGTGTGTGATACATCTATCGAAGCTGTCTGTCGTCGCGAATGAACCAGGGCTGTCCCAGCCCGGCGTGACGACGGTGAGGTGGAGATCTATGCAACTGTCCCCGCACGAACAGGAGCGGCTGCTCATCCATGTGGCGGCCGACGTGGCACAGCGGCGCAAGGACCGAGGGCTGCGGCTCAACCATCCCGAATCCGTCGCGCTGATCACCGCGCACGTCCTGGAGGGCGCCCGCGACGGGCGGACCGTCGCCGAACTCATGGCCTCCGGTCGCACCGTCCTCACCCGCGAGGACGTCATGGAGGGCATCCCCGAGATGCTGCACGACGTGCAGGTCGAGGCGACCTTCCCGGACGGCACCAAGCTCGTCACCGTCCACGAGCCCATCGCCTGACAAGGAGCCGCATGATCCCCGGAGAGATCCTCTTCGCCGAGGAGCCGGTCGTGGTCAACAAGGGCGCCGAAGTGACCCGCATGACCGTGCTCAACACCGCCGACCGTCCGATCCAGGTCGGCTCCCACTACCACTTCTCCGAGGCCAACCCCGGGCTGGAATTCGACCGCGACGCAGCCCGCGGAAAGCGCCTCGATGTCGCCGCCGGGACAGCCGTGCGCTTCGAGCCCGGCATACCCGTCGACGTCGCTCTCGTCCCGCTGCGCGGCAAGCGCGTCGTCGCCGGGCTCCGCGCCGCCACAGGAGGCCCCCTCGATGCCTGAGCTGTCCCGCCCCGACTACGCCGACCTGTTCGGCCCCACCACCGGGGACCGGGTCCGTCTCGCCGACACCGCGCTCGTCGTCGAGATCGAGGAGGACCGCTCCCAGGGGCCCGACGGCTCCGGTGACGAGGCCGTCTTCGGCGGCGGCAAGGTCCTCCGGGAGTCCATGGGGCAGTCCCTGGTCACCCGCGCCGAAGGCGCCCCGGACACTGTCATCACCGGCGCGCTCGTCCTCGACCACTGGGGAGTGATCAAGGCCGACGTCGGTATCCGTGACGGCCGTATCACCGCGCTGGGCAAGGCCGGCAACCCGGACACGATGGACGGGGTGCACCCCGAGCTGGTGATCGGCCCGGAGACCGAGATCATCGCCGGCAACGGCAAGATCCTCACCGCCGGGGCCATCGACACCCATGTGCACTTCATCTGCCCCCAGCTCGCCGACGAGGCCCTCGCCTCCGGCATCACCACGCTGGTCGGCGGCGGCACCGGCCCCGCCGAGGGCTCCAAGGCCACCACCGTCACCCCCGGGGCCTGGCACATGGCGCGCACCCTGGAGGGCATGGACCAGCTGCCCGTCAACGTCGGGCTGCTCGGCAAGGGCAACACCATGTCGCGCGCCTCCATGATGGAACAACTGCGCGCCGGGGCCGTCGGGTTCAAGATCCATGAGGACTGGGGTGCCACGCCCGCCGTCATCGACGCGGCGCTCTCCGTGTGCGACGAGACCGGGGCCCAGGTCGCCATCCACACCGACACCCTCAACGAGGCCGGGTTCGTCGGCGACACCCTCGCCGCGATCGCCGGACGCGGCATCCACGCGTACCACACCGAGGGGGCCGGCGGCGGCCACGCGCCCGACATCATCACCGTCGTCGGCGAGTCCAACGTGCTGCCCTCGTCGACGAATCCGACCCGGCCGCACACCGTCAACACCGTCGAGGAACACCTCGACATGCTGATGGTCTGCCACCACCTCAACCCCGCCGTCCCCGAGGACCTCGCCTTCGCCGAGTCCCGGATCCGGCCCAGCACCATCGCGGCCGAGGACACCCTGCACGACCTGGGCGCCATCTCGATCCTCTCCTCCGACGCACAGGCCATGGGCCGCATCGGTGAGGTCGTGCTGCGCACCTGGCAGACCGCGCACGTGATGAAGGAGCGCTACGGCGCGCTGGCCGGCGACGGCCGTGCCGACAACCTGCGGGCCCGGCGCTACGTCGCCAAGTACACGATCAACCCCGCCGTCGCCCAGGGCATGGACGACGAGATCGGCTCCGTCGAGCCCGGCAAGCTCGCCGACCTCGTGCTGTGGGAGCCGGCCTTCTTCGGCGTCAAGCCGCTGACCGTGATCAAGGGCGGACAGATCGCCTACGCGCAGCTCGGCGACCCGAACGCCTCGATCCCCACCCCGCAGCCCGTGCTGCCGCGCCGGATGTTCGGCGCCACCGGGCGGGCCCCGGGCGCCAACTCGGTCAACTTCGTCACCCCGACGGCGATCGAGGACCGGCTGCCCGAACGGCTCGGCCTGGGCAAGCGGTTCGTCGCCATCCGCGACACCCGCCCCGTCACCAAGGCCGACATGCGGCAGAACGACGCACGGCCCCACGTCAAGGTCGACCCGGACACCTTCACCGTCACCATCGACGGCACCGTCGTCGACCCGGAGCCCGCGGCCAAACTCCCCATGGCCCAGCGGTACTTCCTGTTCTGACGGCCCCGCCGCAGCAGGAACACCGCACAGGAGCACCGCTCCCCGGCACCGGGGAGCGGCACCGGGACGGCAGCGGGGCCCCGGCCCCGGGCCGGAGCAGAACAGGAAGGTGACACATGTCGGGTTCGGCCGCACTGCTGGTACTCGCCGACGGACGGTTCCCCGCCGGGGGCCACGCCCACTCGGGAGGCGCCGAAGGCGCGGTCAAGGCCGGGCGGCTGCGCGGCGCCGGCGATCTGGAGCACTTCTGCCGCGGGCGGCTGCACACCGCGGGACTGACCGCGGCGGGCCTCGCGGCGGCTGCCGCCGCCGGCCACGACCCGCTCGCGCTGGACGAGGCAGCCGACGCCCGCACCCCCTCGCCGGCACTGCGCCGCACGGCACGCCGGCTCGGCCGCCAGATGATGCGGGCCGCCCGCGCCACCTGGCCCTCGCCCGCGCTGGACGAACTGGCCGCCGCCCGGCCCAAGGGCGCACACCAGCCCGTCGTGCTGGGCCTGGCCGCCCGGTCCGCCGGGCTGACCCCGCTGGACGCCGCGTACGCCGCCGCCTACGAGAACATCAGCGGCCCCGCCACCGCCGTCGTCCGGCTGCTGAGCCTCGACCCGTTCGACGCCACCGCCGTACTGGCCCGGCTCGCCCCAGAGACGGAACAGGTCGCGCAGACGGCCGCCCGCGCGGCGGACGGTCCTGTCGAGGCCCTGCCGGCCGCGTCGGCGCCGCTGCTCGACCTCGTCGCCGAGTCCCATGCGACCTGGCCCGTCCGCCTGTTCGCGTCCTGACCGTCTCCCTCGGAGCCGCCCCGTCCGGCCCCTCTCCACCGCACCACCCCTCACCCCCCGTCCCCCTCACCGCCCTCATCACTTCAGTACCGAAACACCGGCCCGCGCGGCCCACGCCCGGGCCCACGCTTCCTTCGGAGGACCACCGTGCATCTCGACCACCAGGTCACCGACCCCGAGCGGCACACCCACAGCGCCCCCGCCACCCGGGCCGACGGCAGCCGCCGCGCCCTGCGCATCGGCCTCGGCGGCCCCGTCGGCTCCGGCAAGACCGCGACCGTCGCCGCGCTGTGCCGCGCCCTGCGCGACCGGCTCTCGCTCGCCGTCGTCACCAACGACATCTACACCAGCGAGGACGCGGCCTTCCTGCTGCGCGAGGCCGTGCTGCCGCCCGAGCGGATCTCCGCCGTGGAGACCGGCGCCTGCCCGCACACCGCGATCCGCGACGACATCTCCGCCAACCTGGAGGCCGTCGAGGACCTGGAGGAGGCCGTCGGTCCGCTCGACCTCGTGCTGGTCGAATCCGGCGGGGACAATCTGACCGCGACCTTCTCCCAGGGGCTGATCGACGCCCAGATCTTCGTCATCGACGTCGCCGGCGGCGACGACATCCCGCGCAAGGGCGGGCCCGGCGTGAGCACCGCCGATCTGCTGGTCATCAACAAGACCGACCTCGCCCCGTACGTCGGCTCCGATCTGGAGGGCATGGCCAGGGACGCCAAGGCGCAGCGCGGCGAACTCCCGGTGATCTTCCAGTCGTTGCGTTCCGAGGCCGGTGTCGGCCCGGTGGCCGACTGGGCGCGCGAGCAGCTCGCCGCCTGGACCGGCGGGGCGGCACCCGCCGCATGACCACCGGTACCGTCCCCCGCGCCCGCCCGTCGTCCGCGGGCGTGCGCGGCAGCACCCGGATCGTCGCCGCACCCGACGGGTGCGGCGGCACGGCGCTGCCCGTCCGCAGCGGCGACGGACCGCTGGCGCCGCGCCGCACCCGTGCCGCCGACCCCTCCTGGGCCCGGATCACCCTCGTCGGCGCCATGAGCGCGCCGCTGGGCGGCGACCGGATCGGTGTGGACGTGACGGCGGAGGCGGGCGCCGCGCTGCGCATCGACAGCACCGCCGCCACGATCGCGCTGCCCGGCCGGATCCCCGAACCGGCGTACTACGACGTGCGGTTGACGCTCGGCGCGGGCGCCCGGGTGCACTGGCTGCCCGAACCGCTGATCTCCGCCCGGGGCAGCGAGCTGTACCAGAGCCTGCGGGTGGACATGGCGGCCGACGCCCGTCTCGTGCTGCGCGACGAGCAGGTGCTCGGGCGCACGGCCGAGGAGCCGGGCAGGCTGAGCACCCGGCTGACCGTGCACCGGGCGGGCCGGCCGCTGCTCGACCAGCAGCTCGACCACGGCCCCGGCGCCCCCGGTTGGGACGGCCCGGCCGTGCTCGGCGGCCACCGCGCCGTGGGGCAGCTCCTCGTCGTCGACCCGGAGCCGGGCCGGCTGCCCCGGGAGGCGGCCGTGCTGGGGGAGGGCACCGTGCTCACCCCGCTGGCCGGGCCCGGTGTGCTGGTCACCGCCGTCGCATCCGACGCGTTGCAGCTCAGACGTGCGCTCGACGCCTCGTACACCTTTACGTCTTGGTAAAGAACGTCCACCGGCTCTGTCCCCTGCCGGTGGTGGCGGAGAAAGATCCTCCTGACATCCGACGCCACCGGGACGCCGTCGCACAGCGGCGTCAGGACAGAGTGGGGGAACAGCGTGAACAGACGGAAGGCGGCCATAGCGGCCGCCGGCACGATCGCCGCGGGAGCCCTGACGGCGGGCCTGATATCCGTGCCGTCCGCCTTCGCCGACGGCACGGCGGCCGGCGCCGCCAAGGACCGGCGGCACGGCTCGGCCGAGGCCCGCGGCGTCGCGAAGGCCGCCGCACGGGCGGCCCGCGTCGGCGTCGACTGGAAGGACTGCCCCGCGGACTGGGGCCTGAAGGCACCCGTGCAGTGCGGCTGGGTGACCGTCCCCGTCGACTACGCCCACCCGGACGGGAAGAAGATCAAGATAGCCGTGGACCGGGCGCGCAGCACCGGCGGCAAGAGCGAGCGCCAGGGCTCCCTCGTCTACAACCCGGGCGGTCCCGGCGGCTCCGGCCTGGCCTTCCCGAACCGCATCCCCGCCAAGAACCCGCTGTGGGCCAAGGCGGCCACCGCCTACGACTTCGTCGGCTTCGACCCGCGCGGTGTCGGCCACTCGGCCCCCGTCTCCTGCGCCGACCCGCAGGAGTGGGTCAAGGGCCCCAAGCCCGACCCGGTGCCCGACGACGAGGCCGACAAGCGGGCCCACCGCAAGGTCGCCGAGGAGTACGCGGACGGCTGCAAGGAGCGCAACGACAAGGCGCTCATCTCCTCGCTGACCACGCCCAACGCGGCCCGTGACCTCGATGTCATCCGCGCCGCGCTCGGCGACAAGAAGCTCAACTTCCTCGGCGTCTCCTACGGCACCTACATGGGCGCCGTCTACGCCGAGCTGTTCCCCGGCCACGTCCGCCGCATGATCACCGACAGCGTGGTCAACCCGGCGCCGGACAAGGTCTGGTACGACGTCAACCTCGACCAGGACATCGCCTTCCAGACCCGCTGGGACGACTGGAAGAAGTGGGTCGCGCGCCACGACGACGTCTACGGCATCGGCTCCACCCCCGCGAAGGTGGAGACGCAGTGGAAGAAGCTGCGCGCCACCGCGAAGAAGGAGCCCCTCGGCGGCGCCGTCGGCCCCGAGGAGCTGCTGGGCTTCTTCCAGAGCGCGCCCTACTACGACTCGGCGTGGGCCGAGGTGGCCTCGGCCTGGTCGGCCTACCTCAAGGGCGACGAGAAGCCGCTCGTCGAGGCCGCGGGCGCCGACCTGTCCGACAAGGCCGGCAACAGGGCGGACGAGAACAGCAACGCCGTCTACACCGCCGTCGAGTGCAACGACGCCAAGTGGCCCCGCGACTGGCGCACCTGGGACCGGGACAACACCCGGCTGCACGCGAAGTACCCGTTCCTGACCTGGTCCAACGCCTGGATGAACTACCCCTGTGGCGTCTGGCCGTTCAAGCAGCACAAGCCGACGGACGTCAACACCCGCACGGCGCACCCGGTGCTGATGATCTCCGCGACCCGGGACGCCGCCACGCCGTACCCGGGCGCCGTCGAACTGCACAAGCGGCTCAAGAACTCCCGCCTCATCACGGAGAAGGACGCCGGCTCGCACGGCATCACGAACCTGAAGAACGACTGCATCAACAAGCGGGTGGACGCCTATCTGCTGAAGGGCACCACCGACCCGAAGGACGTCACCTGCGGCCCGCACGCGACGCCCGAACCGGAGAAGTCCGCGAAGAAGGCCACCGCGAAGGCCGAGAGCGCCTCGGCGGCGCTTCCCGCCCTGCCCACGGGCCGGTGACACGCGGCTGAACACCCTGAGAAGGGGCGGTCCCCAAGGCGGGGCCGCCCCTTCCGCGTGTGCCGCGGTGCCTCGCCGCTCAGGCGCGCCGGCCGGCCAGCCAGCGGTCCTCCGCGTCGTAGGCGAACAGCTCCGTCGGCTCGTAGGCCGCCGCCATCTCGGGGAAGGCCACGCGCCAGTCCCGGCCGCGCAGGGTGGCCGCGAGCCACTCCACCGTCCGCGGCAGCGACTCCTCGTACGTGGTCACGGGCCGGTAGCCCAACTCCGCCTCGGCCGCGGCCATGTCGAACACCAGCGGTTTCGGCAGCGACCAGGGCGTCCGCCCCACCGACGGCTCCGCGGCGGGCGGCGCCCCCTCCAGCAGTACCGTCTCGCACTCCCAGCCGACGGCGGCGTCGACCGCGCGGGCGATCTCCGCGACGGTGGGCGCCGTCGGATCACCGGCGTTCAGCACCCGGGAGGCGGGCCGCCGGGCCGCCAGCCGCACCAGTTCGGCGACGTTGTCCACATGCACCGGCTGGAACCGGCTCTCCCCGCCGTGGGCCAGCACCCGCACCGGGCGGCCGTCCAGCCACCGTTTGACGAAGTACAGCTCGCGCGGCGTACGGCAGTGCGGCCCGTGCACCGCGCCCGCCCGCAGCAGCGTGACCGGCAGCCGCTTGCCGAGCGCCAGCAACTCCCGCTCCAGCAATACCTTTTGCGCCCCGTAGCCCTCGCCGGGCTCCAGCGTCGGCTGCCGCTCGGTGACGGGCACCGGGTAGTCGGCGCACAGGCCGGGGTCGCTGTGCGCACCGAAGGCGCGCCCCCGCGCGTCGACGTAGACGGCGGCCGACGAGAGCACCACGGCGGAGCCCACCCGCCCGGCCAGCGCGGCGAGTTGGCGCGTGCTCCCCGGACATCGCCGTCACATCGACCAGCAGCCCCACCCCTTCGCCCACCGCCGCCGCCAGCGCTTCCGGCTCGTCCCGGTCGAGGGCGAGCGTGCGCACCTCACGCGGCCAGCGCGCGTCGCGTCCGCCGCCGCGCGAGGCCGCCGTCACCTCCCATCCGTCGGCCACGAGCGCGTGCACCGCCGCCCGCCCGATCTGTCCCGTCGCCCCCACCACCAGTGCCCGTGCGTGATCTGCCATACCGGGCACGCTACGGGCAGGGCGAGGGGCGGGCCGGGGTGTTTCGCCCGCGGGGGATTCCGCTGAGAGCGCAGTCCAACGGAGGCCGGGCGTACGGCAGTTGGACGCCGCGCGAGGGTGGGCTCCGGCACGGGGGAGGTCAGGGGCGGGCGCCCCTGCGCCGGGGCCGCAGCCGTCCCCGCTCGGCCGCCTGCGCCGCCTTGGCGTCGGGTGCGTACATGTCGACGTACTCCTGGCCGGACAGCCGCATGATCTCGTGGATGATCTCGTCGGTGACGGCCCGCAGCACGGCGCGCTCGCCCTCCAGCCCGGCGAACCGGGAGAAGTCCAGCGGCTTGCCGAACCGGATGGTCACCGGCCCCGGCCGGGGCAACTTCCGTCCGGGCGGCTGGAGTTCGAAGGTGCCCACCATGGCGCAGGGCACCACCGGCACACCGGCCTCCAGCGCCATGGACGCCACCCCGACCCGGCCCTTGTAGAGCCGTCCGTCGTGCGAGCGGGTGCCCTCCGGGTAGATGCCCAGCAGCTCGCCCCTGCGCAGGACGGTCAGGCCCTCCTCGACGGCCGCGCGCCCGGCGCCCTTGCCGGAGCGGTCCACGGGGATCTGTCCGACGCTGCGGAAGAACGCGGCCGTCAGCCGCCCCTTGAGGCCGGGTCCGGTGAAGTACTCGGCCTTCGCGAGGAAGGTGATGCGCCGGCGGAGGATCGCGGGCATCAGGAAGTGGTCGGAGAAGGAGAGATGGTTGCCCGCGACGATGGCCGCCCCCCGCTCCGGGATGTGCTCCAGCCCCTGTATCCGCGGCCGGAACAGCAGCCGCAACAGCGGCCCCAGCAGTACGTACTTGAGCAGCTGGTAGAACACGCGGGGCGCTCCTCGGGGCAGGCAGGGGGCAGGCAGGAAGCGGGGCCGCCGGTGCCCGGCGCCGGGAGCGTCAGTGTAGGGCCGCGGGCCCGGCACGTCACCGGGCCCGGCGCTCCGCCCGCTGCCCCGCCCCGCCCTTGCGCCGGATCTTGATGGCGCGCATGTCCGTCACCCCGACCCGGAGCACCCGGTGCGGATGGCCGTGCGCCTCCAGGGCCTCCAGCGCCCGCAGGGTGGCCCAGCCCTCCTCGTCCTCCTCCTGGCCCGGCGGCGGGGGCGCCACCTGGCAGCGGAAGGTGAACGACGAGAGCCCGGCGTCGCAGGTGAAGGAGCCCGCCTCGGTGTAGCCGGGTACGGCACCGTCGGTACCGGCCCGCAGCGCGGCCCGGCCGGCGTCGTCGAGCGGGCCGAAGGCCCCTCTGATGGTCACTCTGAACACGGGTGTTCCTCTCGTGCGTCGCGGACGGCGTAGGTGAAGGCGCGGGCGCCGAGCTGTTCCTCGACGACGTCGAGGAGGCGCAGCATGTCGGTGGCGATGGAGTCGGGGGAGCGGCCGGCCGTCACACGCCGGCCGATCTCGGCGAAGACGAGGGAGTGGAACCAGCCGATCTGCCCGGCCACGACGAGCGGTTCGGGATCGTCCGGCTCGGCGCCCGTCTCCTCGGTGAGCAGGACGGCGAGCGCGTCGGTCATCTGCCGGCCCAGGTCCTCCAGGCGCGCGGTGAGGGTGGGCGCGTTGCGCATCATCTCGAAGACGGCGCCGAAGCCCTCGGTGAGGCCCAGCTTGGGGTCGTGGTCGCGCAGTTCGTCCCGGAGCCTGCTCAGCACGGCCCGTGCGGGGGAGTCGGCGGGGCCGCGCTCGCGCACGATGTCGGCGAGGCGCTGGGGGGATGCCTGATCCGGCGGCAGGACGAGGTCCTCCTTGGCCTCGAAGTAGTTGTACAGGGTGTTCACGGAGACCTCGGCCGCCGCCGCGACCTCGGCGATGGTCACCTTGTCGAAGCCCCGCTCGACGAACAGCCGCATGGCCGTCGCCTGGATCCGCTCCCGCGTCTGTCGCTTCTTGCGCTCGCGCAGCCCTTCACTCATAGGAGAAGTCTAACCGCACTCCAAAACTGAATCGCATTGCATTTCTGTATTCCGCTGTGCTTTCCTCGTCGCCATGTCCGACCAGGAACCCGTCCCCGCCCTCCATGTCCGCGGGCTCGCCCGCAGCTACCGGCTCCCCTCCGGCCCCGTGCACGCCGTGCGCGGCCTCGATCTGACCGTCCCGCGCGGCGAGATCCTCGGCTTCCTCGGCCCCAACGGCGCCGGCAAGACCACCACCCAGCGGATGCTCGCCACCCTGCTCCCGCCCACCGCGGGACAGGCCCGCGTCGCCGGCCGCGATCTGGTGCGCGACCCCGCCGGGGTACGCGCCCGCATCGGATACGTCGCACAGGCCGGCGGCCTCGACCCCGGCTGCGGCGTCCGCGAGGAGCTGGTCACCCAGGGGCGGCTGCACCGCATGCCGCGCGCCGCGGCCCGCGCCCGCGCCGGCGAACTGGCCGCCGAACTCGGCCTGACCGCACTGCTGGACCGGCCGACCGGGGCGCTCTCCGGCGGCCAGCGCCGGCGCGTGGAGATCGCGCTCGGTCTCGTCAACCGTCCCGAGGTGCTCTTCCTCGACGAGCCCACCACCGGACTCGACCCCGGAAGCCGGGCCGGGCTGTGGGAGCTGATCCGCCGCATCCGCCGCGACCTCGGCACGACCGTCTTCCTCACCACGCACTACCTGGACGAGGCGGACGCGCTGTGCGACCGCGTCGTCGTCATCGACGGCGGCCGGGCCGTCGCCGAGGGCAGCCCCGCACAGCTCAGGTCCCGGTACGCGCCCGCGGACTCGGCAGGCACCCTCCAGGACGCCTTCCTCGCCCTCACCGGGCGCGGCCCCACCGAGAAACCCCTCGCCGTATGAGCCGCGCCCCACGGCGGCCCGGCCCGGCCCGGCCCGCCCCGTCATCGTCCCTGTCCCCGATCCCCGTCACCGACCCCGCCGGTCCCCGCACCGGCCCGAGACCGGACCACACCATGACCACCACGGCACACCCCGCACCCGCACCCACCCGCATCCCCCGGCTGCCCGCCGACACCGCCGTCGTCTTCGGCCGCTGTCTGCGCGCCACCCTCCGCTCCCGGACGAACCTCCTGTTCGGCATGCTCCAGCCGCTGCTCTTCCTCACCTTCTTCGGGCCGCTGCTCACCCGGCTCGACCTCGGCGCCGACGGCTCCCCCTGGCAGACGTTCGTCCCCGGCATCCTCGTCCAACTCGCCCTGCTGGGCGGCTCGTTCGTCGGCCTCGGGCTCATCGTCGACCGCAACCTCGGCGTCGTCGACCGGATGCGGGCCACGCCCGTCGCCCCGCTCGCGCTCCTGCTCGGACGCACCCTGCGCGACGTCGTCCAGCTCGTCGCGCAGTCCGTGCTGCTGGTGCTGCTCGGCTTCGCGTTCGGCCTGCGCGCCCCGCTGCCCGGTGTGCTCGCCGGCCTCGCCTTCGTCGCCGTCCTGTCCGGCGCCCTCGCCGCGCTCTCCTACGGACTGGCCGCGCGCCTGCGGACCCCGCCGGAGTTCGCCGCCGTCGCCAACACCGGCGTCATCCCGCTGATGCTGCTCTCCGGGCTGCTGCTGCCGATGAGCCTCGCCCCGGGCTGGCTGGACGGCCTCTCCCGCGCCGTGCCGTTCCGCTACACCGTCGACGCCGTACGTGAGGTCTTCCGCGGCCACTACGCGGCCGGGACGGTCGGGCTCGGCGCCGCGGTCACCCTCGCCCTGGCCGCGCTGTGCCTGGCGGCCGCGACCCGGCTGTTCACCCGCGCCGGCCGCGGCTGACCGGCGCCGACCGGGCCGCGCCCATGCATGCCGCCCCCGCGCCCCGGGGACCCGGGGACGAGCCGCAACCGACAACCGGAAGGGACGTGAACCGCATGCGTGCCGCATTTCTCGTCGCACCCGAGGGCGTGGAGCAGGTGGAGCTGACCGACCCGTGGGCAGCGATCAAGGACACCGGGGGCACCCCGGTGCTCGTCTCGACCACGACCGGCAGCATCCAGGCGTTCGACCACCTGGACAAGGCCGACACCTTCGACATCGACGTGGCCGTCACCGACACCTCCGTCGACGACTACGACGCGCTGGTCCTGCCCGGCGGCGTCGCCAACCCCGACGCGCTGCGACTGGACAAGAACGCCGTCGCCTTCGCCCGCGCGTTCTTCGACGCCGGCAAGCCCGTCGCCGCCATCTGCCACGCGCCCTGGACGCTCGTCGAGGCGGACGTCGTACGCGGCCGGACCCTCACCTCGTGGCCGAGCCTGCGCACCGACATCGAGAACGCCGGCGGCACCTGGCGCGACGAGCAGGTCGTCACCTGCAAGGGTGGCCCGAACGTCCTGGTCACCAGCCGCAAGCCGGACGACCTCAAGGCGTTCGACGCGGCGATGCTCAACGAGTTCGGCACGGCGGGCTGAGCGCCCGCCGCCCCACCTCCCGCTGGTCTCCCGCTAGCCGCGGGTCGCCAGCACACCCAGCGTGAGCAGCCCCAGGACCACCCACAGGAACCACAGCCAGCCGCTGCCGCCCAGCGCCACGGTGTAGGCCGTGGCCACCACCAGGCCGGTCAGCGTGCAGGCGGTCATCGCCTTCGCCGAAGCCGGCATGCGCGAGGTCCTGGGCACTCTGGGCGTTTTCGGTGTCGGGCTCCCTGGCATGAGAACCACCCTCCTCCCGGCGGCCCCGGGACGGCACGGGTCGCGCACACAGACACAGGGGCCGCGGCCGGGTCCCATGGTCCCCCGGCCGCGGCCCCTCGCGCTACCGCACAGGTCCGCGTCAGTTGCTCCTGGCCTGGAGCGAGGCGAGATAGGCGTTGTAGGCCGCCAGCTCCTTGTCGCCGTCCCGGTCGGCCCTGCGGTCCCGGCGCCGGGCCTGACGCTGCTCGGTCACGTACCACTGGAAGACGAGGGCCACCAGCACGATCACCGACGGGATCTCACTGAACGCCCAGGCGATCCCCCCGGCCGAGGACTGGTCGGAGAGCGCGCTCACCCCCAGCGAGGCGGGCGGATCGCTGTAGGTCTCGATCATCGGCTCGGAGGCCATCATCAGCGCGATGCCGAAGAAGGCGTGGAAGGGCATCCCCGCGAACAGCTCCAGCATCCGCATCACATAGCCGGGACGGTGCGGCCCCGGGTCGACACCCATGATCGGCCAGAAGAAGACCAGGCCGACGGCGAGGAAGTGCACCATCATCGCGATGTGCCCGGCCTTCGAGCCCATCAGGAAGTCGAACAGCGGCGTGAAGTAGAGCGCGTACAGGCTCGCGATGAACAGCGGGATGGTGAACACCGGGTGCGTGATCACCCGCATGTAGCGGCTGTGCAACAGCGCCACCAGCAGCTCGCGCGGGCCCGTGCGGCGCTCGCCCCCCGGCCCGCGGGAGGCGGACGGCAGCGCCCGCAGCGCCAGCGTCACCGGCGCACCCAGCAGCAGAAGGATCGGCGACAGCATGCTGATGACCATGTGCTGCACCATGTGCACGCTGAACAGCACCATGCCGTAGTCGTTCAGCGCGGTGCACATCACCAGCGCGACGGTGAGCACACCGACCACGAAGCCGACCGTGCGCCCCACCGGCCACGCGTCCCCCCGCCGACGCAGCCGCACCACCGCCCAGCCGTACAGGGCGAGCGCCACCAGACACCCCACCAGGAAGAACGGCTCGCCCGTGAACTCCAGTCCCCGACCGAGAGTGAACGGCGGCAGATCCATCGTCATGCCGCCGTGCCCGCCGTGATCCATCCGAACTCTCCCGCAACCGACCGATACGCCCGCACCAGACTAGAACCGCCCGGGTACGCCACCCTCGCCGGGGCGGCGCACCCGGGCGGTACCCAGGCGTTCCGGGGGATCAGACGGGCTGGGTCGCCGCGGCGATCCGCTCCTGCCGCAGGGCCTCGTACCACCGGTCGTCGACCGGCGGCAGCGCGTTCACATCCAGCGACAGCTTGATCAGCAGATCGGCGATCTGCGGGTTCCGGGCCAGCACCGGGCCGTGCATATAGGTGCCGAAAACCGTGTCGTTCCAGGCGCCTTCGGTCCCGTCGCCCGTCCCGTTGCCCTGGCCCAGGCGGACCCGCGCCAGCGGACGGGCGCTGGGACCGAGGTGGGTGACGCCCTGGTGGTTCTCGAACCCGGTCAGCTGCGGCAGCCGCAGGTTCTCGTCCATGTCGGCGAGGACATCGCCGACGCAGCGCTCCGCCTCGCCACGGGTGCTCACCACGTCCAGCAGACCGAGCCCGGCGGAGCGCTCGCCGAGGTCGTTGACGAACTCGTGGCCGAGGATCTGGTAGCCGGCGCAGACCGAGAAGACGATCGCGCCGTTGTCGACGGCCCGGTTGAGGCCGCCGTCCCGCAGCAGCCGCTCGGCGGCGAGCCGCTGCGGGCGGTCCTCGCCGCCGCCGATCAGATAGATGTCCCCGGAGGTGGGGATCGGCTGGTCCGAGCGGACGTCCAGCCGCTGCACACCCAGCCCGCGCTGCCGCGCGCGGCGCTCCACCACGAGCGCGTTGCCCTGGTCACCGTACGTGCTCAGCAGATCGGGGTAGATCCACACCAGACGCAGACTCGCGTCACTCATACCGCCAGCTCCTTCAGCGGATCGATGGGTCGGACGGAGGAAGAAGCCGGATCAGTTGCCGACCGCACGGCGCAGATCCTGGAACGCGGTGTAGTTCGCAATCACTTCGATGCGCCCGGGCGGGCACCGGCGCACCGCGTCCTGTGCGTCCTCGCACACCTCGAAGTGGACGCCGGCCACCTCCAGCCGGACCGCGAGGTCGAGCTTCCGGTCACCGATCACACAGATCGGGTGCCCCGCCAGTCGACCGTAGTCGACGTCCCACAGCCACGAGGTGTCCGTACCGTCCGCACCCCGGGCGTTCACCGACAGGATCACCGGCGCCGGCGGCGAGTCGATCAGCGAGAACGTCTCCAGCCAGCCGGCCGGGTTCTTCGCCAGCAGCAGCCGCAGCTCACGGCCCTCGTAGCCGACGACGTCGTACCGGCCCGCGACCGCCTTGACGGCGTACATCCGCTCCAGCGCCGTCTGCGGCGCGACGCCGAAGGCGGCGGCGACGGCGGCCGAGGTGGCCGCGTTCGCGCGGTTCGCCCGGCCGGGCAGCTGGAGGTGGATGGGCCAGGCCGAGCCGTGCGGGTCGAGCACGTGCTCGCCGGCCAGCGCCCAGCTGGGGGTGGGGCGGCGGAAGCCGCACTCGCCGCAGAACCAGTCGTCGCCGGGGCGCTGCATCACACCGCCGCAGGCCGGGCAGGACCAGGCGTCGTCCTTCCACTCCTGGCCCGCCGCGACCCAGACGACGTTCGGCGAGGAGGAGGCCGCCCACACGACGAGCGGGTCGTCCGCGTTGGCGACGATCACGGCCTTCTGGCCGGAGAGGCCCTCGCGCCACTTCTCGGCCAGCATCCGCGTCTCCGCCGCACGGTCGAGCTGGTCACGCGAGAGGTTCAGGAGCGCTATGGCCTTGGGCGTCACATCCCGTGCGACGCCCGCCAGGTACTTCTCGTCCACCTCGATCACGCCGTACCGCGCCGAGGACCCGCCGGCGAGCGCCGAGGTGATACCGGCAGGCATGTTGGCGCCCAGGGCGTTGGAGACGACCTCGCCGTTGGCCCGCAGCGCCTCGGCGATCAGCCGGGTGGTGGTGGTCTTGCCGTTGGTCGCGGACACCAGGACGACGTCCAGATGCTGGGCCAGCCGCTGGAGCAGGTCCGGGTCGAGCCTGAGCGCCACCTTTCCGCCGATCACCGACCCGCTGCCGCGGCCGGCCGCCCGCGACACCGCCGCAGCCGCCTTTCCCGCCGTCACGGCCAGCCGGGACCGCGCGGACAGCGGCTCCGTGTTGCCTGCCATCGTGTGTGAACCTCCTTGCCCCTCGCGTAGGAGAGAAGCCTACCGAGCCCGCGACCCCTCCAGGACCGCGCCACCCCTGCCAAGATCATCCGCGGGGGGCCGCCCGTACCCTGCCGCGGTGCCCGTACCCTGTCGCGGTGCCCGTACCCTGTCGCGGTGCGACGATCTCCCATTCCCGGCAGCGCCGGTACCGTCCGCCGGATGCGGCTGTACCCGGACCCCGTGCTGCACGCCGTCGACCGCCCGGTGGGCCCCGGGGACGGGCCGCCGGCCGGATCCGTCGAGGACCTGGTCGAGGACCTGTACGCGACCATGTACGCGCACGACGGTGTGGGCCTGGCCGCCTGCCAGGTCGGCGTGCCGCTGCGGCTGTTCGTCTTCGACTGCCCCGACGACGACGAGCGCCGGCACCGCGGGTACGTGCTCAACCCCCGGCTGGTGCACACCGAGGGCGACACCGTCAGCGGATTCGAGAGCTGTCTGTCGCTGCCGGGGCTGGAGTCCGTGACGCCGCGCGCCGACGTCGCCGTCGTCGAGGGCGAGGACCTGCGCGGCGAACCCCTCCGCATCGAGGGCACGGGCTTCTTCGCCCGGTGCCTCCAGCACGAGTGCGACCACCTCGACGGCGTCCTCTACACCGACCGCCTCACCGGGCTGCGCCGCCGCCGGGCGCTGCGCGCGGCCCGGCGGGCGCCCTGGAACACGGCGGAGCGGCAGGGGCGGTGACGTCGCTGTCGGCGCCGCCGGTACGACGACGGCGATGCCGGTGACGACGGCGATGCCGGTGAGGGCGGGGACGGAGGCGAGGGACGGTCGTCAGAAGCCGGGGCCGCCGACGCGGTCGCCCGCCGCCGCCAGCCGGCCCCACAGCAGATCGGCCAGGTGCCGCACCAACTGCCGCCGCTCGCACGGCCGGTCGCGCAGCCACCAGTCCCCGGCCGCGTGCATCATGCCGACGATCCCGTGGCCCCACACCCGGGCCAGCCCTTCGCTCTCCGGGCCCAGATCGACCCGCTCGGCGATGACCTTCGCCAGCTCCTCGCCCAGCCGGCGCAGCAGCGGCGCCGAGTACTGCCCGACGTCGAAGCCCCGCTCGCCCGCCGGGGAGTTCTCCGCCGGGTGCATCAGGAACCGGTAGACCTGGGGGCGCGCCTCGATGGCCGCCAGATAGGTGTCCAGCGTCGCCTCGACGCGCTCGCGGCGCTCCCGCGGGGCGTCCAGCGCGGCGCGCAGCGAGGCCAGCAGGGCGTCGGTGTGCCGGACGGCCAGCGCGCGGTAGAGGCCGCCCTTGTCGCCGAAGTGCCGGTAGAGGATGGGCTTGGTGATGCCGGCCTCGGCGGCGATCGCGTTCATCGAGGCGCCCGGGCCGTCCCGCAGGACGACGCGGTCCGCGGCCTCCAGCAGCTCGGCGCGCCGCTTCTCGGTCGCGCTCAGCGGCGCGTCCTCACGTGTGGTCTCCATCGGTGCGTTCTCTCCCCGCCCTCGTGGCCCGTCCCGGCCCCTCTCGGGCCGCTCGTCGCGCTGCGGCCCGTCGTGCACGTCCCCCGGTTCCTGCCCCCGTCCGGTGCCGTGTGCCCCTGGCGCAGCCCGGACTTTCCCGACGCAACGTAACACCGCCGGGTGTCCTGCCGCCCCGCGAGAGGGGGTGGCCGGGGTGGCAGGAGAGGAGTTGACAGCGCTACTAGCCGGTAACAGACTGGCGACGCCGAGGGATTACCCATGGTAACGACCGGAGAGACAGGCGGAGGACCCCGACGATGGCCGACACCCAGTTCACCCTGGACCTCAACGACGACCAGAAGGAAGTACGCGACTGGGTCCACGGGTTCGCGGCCGACGTGATCCGGCCCGCCGCCGCCGAGTGGGACGAGCGCGAGGAGACCCCCTGGCCGATCATCCAGGAGGCGGCCAAGATCGGGCTGTACTCCCTGGACTTCTACGCCCAGCAGTTCTTCGATCCGACCGGCCTCGGCATCCCCGTGACGATGGAGGAACTGTTCTGGGGCGACGCGGGGATCGCGCTGTCCATCGTCGGCACCGGCCTCGCCGCCGTCGGCGTCCTGGCCAACGGCACCGAGGAGCAGATCGGCACCTGGGTACCGCAGATGTACGGCGATGTGAACGACGTCAAGGTCGCCGCCTTCTGCTCCTCCGAGCCCGACGCCGGCTCCGACGTCGCGGCCATGCGCACCCGCGCGGTCCACGACGAGGCCAAGGACGAATGGGTGCTCAGCGGCACCAAGACCTGGGCGACCAACGGCGGGATCGCCGACGTGCACGTCGTCGTCGCGGTCGTCGACCCCGAGCTGGGCTCCAAGGGCCACGCCTCCTTCATCGTCCCGCCGGGCACCCCCGGCCTCTCCCAGGGCCAGAAGTTCAAGAAGCACGGCATCCGGGCCTCGCACACCGCCGAGGTCGTGCTGGACGACGTGCGGGTGCCCGGGCACTGCCTGCTCGGCGGCAAGGAGAAGCTGGACGAGCGGCTCGCGCGGGCGCGGGAGCGGGCCAAGGGTGGCGAGCGTGTGAAGAACGCCGCCATGGCGACCTTCGAGGCGTCCCGGCCCGCCGTCGGCGCGCAGGCGGTGGGCATCGCACGCGCCGCCTACGAGGTCGCACTCGACTACGCACAGACCCGGGTGCAGTTCGGCCGGCCCATCATCGACAACCAGGGCGTGGCCTTCCAGCTCGCCGACATGCGCACCCGGGTGGACGCCGCGCGGCTGCTGGTGTGGCGGGCCTCCTGGATGGCCGCCGCCGGGCGGAAGTTCGAGTCCGCCGAGGGCTCGATGTCGAAGCTGTACGCGGGGGAGACCGCCAAGGCCGTCACCGCGCAGGCCATGCAGATCCTCGGCGGCAACGGCTACACACGCGAGTACCCGGTCGAGCGGATGCACCGTGACGCGGCGATCTACTCCGTCTTCGAGGGCACCAGCGAGATCCAGCGCCTCGTGATCGCCCGCAGCCTCTCGGACGTCCCGATCCGCTGAGCGCACGCGCACCGGACACCGCGGGTACCGCGCAGCAGCACGTGGCGCGCCCCGGAGGCCCAGGGCTTCCGGGGCGCGCGGGGTCACGGGTGGTGGCCCGGAGGCGGGCCCGCGGCGTGGCTACCGCGCGTCCTCCCAGGCGGACTCCGCCGCGGCGCGGGCTGCCTCCAGGACATCCGGGGCGTCCGGAGCGGTGGCGCGGGCGAGTGCGGCCAGGGTGTCCAGGACGGTGGGCAGGCCCGCTGCGGCGCCGTAGTGGTTGACCCGCAGGACGGGGCCGTCGGTGCCGGTCGCCGTCTGGAGGGGCAGCGAGGGATCGGCGGCCAGCAGATCGGCGGTCAGCGTGCGCGCGTCGGTGCCGTCCGGCGCGGTGAGCGTGGTGGCGGCCGGTGCCGCGTGCGCGTCCTCGACGACGTAGCAGCCGACGCCGGGCAGTCGGCGGACACCGGCGCGCAGGGCACGGGCCGTCGCGGCGTGCCGCGCGTGCGCCGCCGGGAGGCCCTCGGCCGCGATCCGGTCCAGCGCCTGCTCCAGCGCGAGCATCTCCAACTGCGCCGGTGCGTGCGGCAGTGCGGTGCGCCCCGGCTCGATCCAGCGGCTCTTCCAGTCGAGCAGCGAGAGGTACGAGCCGCGCGGGGCACGGGTGTTGGCGGCGATGCGCTCCCACGCGCGCTCGCTGACCGAGGTGACGGAGACCCCGGCGGGCCCGGCGAGCGCCTTCTGGCCGCCGATCACGCACAGGTCGATGCCCCACTCGTCGGTCAGCACCGGCTCGGCGCCGACGGAGGCCACGGCGTCGACCATGAGCAGCGCGCCGTGTGCGCGCACCAGCGGGCCGATCGCGTCGACGGGGTTGGTGTTGCCGGTGGCGGCCTCGGCGTGCACGAGCGAGACGAAGTCGATCGCGGGATGCTCCGCGAGGGCCCCGGCGATCTCGTCCGGGGTGACGGCGCGGCTGGAGGGCACGTCCAGGGTGACGACGTGCGCGCCGGTCGAGCGCAGCCAGGTGCCGAAGGTCTCGCCGTAGGGGCCGGTGATCACGTTCAGTGCCGTCGTGCCCGGGCCGGCCGCCGAGCGGATGCAGGACTCCAGCGGCAGCAGTGCCTCGCCCTGCATCGTGACCACGTCGCCGGTGGTGTGCAGGACGGCCGCGGCCTTGTCCTCGACGGCGGCGAAGCGGGCCGCGTCCATGGCGGGCAGGTCCAGCAGCCAGGGGAGCCGGCGGGAGTCGGGCGTGGGTTCGTGTTGCGCAGTCACGGTCGCCTTCCAGCACGAAGAGCCGCCTTGGGCCACGGCTCCGGTTACCCGCCCGACTCTACGACTTGCTGGGCCGCCCGCCCGTACCGGCTCCGCGCCCGCGCACCAGGTCGCTACCGGGTCGCCGCCGGAGGCGGACCCTTGACCGGGGGAGCGGCGGACCTTAGCGTCACCGGCGGTGCTTCAACAAACTGTTGAGGCTCGGATCGGCAGAAGGAGCGCAGATGACGCAGGGCGGGACGGTCAGCACCACCTTCGGCACCTCGGTGAGCAAGGACATCGGTGCCCAACTCGCCGACGTGGACGCCGAGCTGGCCCGGCGGTACCCGGGCGACCCGGGCACCCGCCAGCCGGTGCACACCGTCTACGTCCCCGCCGACGCCGTCACCCGGACCACCGTCCAGGAGTGGGGCGAGCAGGCCCTCGAACTGCTCGACGCGCACGCTCCCGACGCACCGGCGCTGGCCCGCGTCCTCGGCATCGACGAGGAGCTGGCCGGGCCGGTGTACGAGCGGATACGGGCCAAGCTGGGCACCGAGCCCGTCGAGGACCTGCGCATCGACTTCGAGGACGGCTACGGCCCCCGGCCCGACGCCGAGGAGGACGCGGCGGCGGCTCGCGCCGCCGAGCTGGTCTCCGCCGCGTTCGCCGCGCGCGCCGCCGGCCGCGGACCGGCCGCCCCCGCCTACGCCGGCATCCGGATGAAGTGCATGGAAGCCGATGTGCGCGAGCGCGGCATCCGCACGCTCGACATCTTCCTCACCGGGCTCATGGAGGCCGGCGGGCTGCCCGACGGGCTCGTGCTCACCCTGCCCAAGGTCACCTACCCCGAGCAGGTCACCGCGATGGTGCGGCTGTGCGAGGAGTTCGAGAAGGCGCGGGGACTGGCGGCCGGCCGCATCGGCTTCGAGATCCAGATCGAGACCGCGCAGTCGATCGTCGGGCCCGACGGCCGGGCCACCGTCGCGCGCATGATCGACGCCGCCGGCGGCCGGGCCACCTCGCTGCACTACGGCACCTTCGACTACAGCGCGGCCTGCGGCGTCAGCGCCGCCTACCAGGCCATGGACCACCCCGCCGCCGACCACGCCAAGGCCGTCATGCAGGCCGCCGCGGCCGGTACCGGCGTGCGGCTCTCGGACGGCTCGACCAACGTCCTGCCGGTCGGCGACCGCGAACAGGTGCACGCCGCCTGGCAGTTGCACCACGGGCTGGTGCGCCGCTCGCTGACCCGCGCCTACTACCAGGGCTGGGACATGCACCCCGGCCACCTGCCCACGCGGTACGCGGCCGTCTACGCCTTCCACCGCGAGGGCTTCGCCCGGGCCGGGGAGCGGCTCGCCGCCTACGTCGCACGCTCCGGCGGGGACGTCATGGACGAGCCCGCCACAGCCCGGGCGCTCAGCACCTATCTGCTGCGCGGACTCGACTGCGGAGCGCTCACGTCCGACGAGGTCGAGAAGGCCGCCGGCATGGACCGGGCGGCCCTCGCCGGGCTGGCGGGGCGCCCGTCCGCCGGCTGACGGCGACCCCGGCACACCGGCGGCGGCCCCGGGCTCTCCCGGACGCCGCCGGTCGCACGGGCCGTTCCGGGCGCCCTCAGCCGGCGCTCCGTTCCGCGTCCGCGACCCGGGCGGTGACGCGGTGGACAGCCTCGACGGCGACGTCCGGCTCCTCCAGGTAGATGTAGTGCCCGCTGTGCTCGGCCGTGCTTCCCCTGCTCTCGGTGGACAGGGCCCGCCACTTGTGCTGGCCGCGGGTCCACGACCGCTCCAGCGCGGGCCCGTACTCGGGAACGGCCGCGAGATACGGCTTGCCGTGCTTGACGACCTCCACCGGGATGTCGCCCGCCGAGCGGACCTTGCCGTCCGGGATCCGCAGCTTCTCCGGGTTCTTCCCCCGGAAGATCGCGAGGTTCTGCTCGCGCAGCTGCCCCGCCTCGCCGCCGGCCGACTCGGGGATGGCCTGGGCGATGTCGGCCGTGTTCGTCGGCGAGGTCGCGTCCAGCAGCACGAGCCCCTTGACCTTGTCCCGGTGGTCGGGGGCGTACCGGGCGGCGATGATCCCGCCCAGGGAGTGGCCGGCCAGGACGACGGGCCGGTCCCCGGCGACCCGCTTCAGCACCCCGGTGAGGATCTGGCCGGTGCTCTCGAAGGTCTGCGGGCCGGACGGCTTGTCGCTGGCGCCCTGGCCGAGCCGGTCGTAGGAGCAGACCCGGTTCTTGTTGCCCAGCGTCTTCTGGAACGCGGCCATCTTCCCCAGATGGTCGCCGCCGCCGGACAGCAGGACGACCACGGGCGCGCCGGGCCCCTCGTCCCGGCCCGAGCAGGAGACGTGCACCGAGTGGCCGGAGACGTCGATCTTCCGGGTGCCGGTCAACAGGCCGCCGTCCGGCCGCTTTTCGGCGGACGAGGCGCTGTGCCCGGCCGCCGGCTTCCCCTCCGCCTTCGAGGCGTCCTCACAACCCACCAGCCCCGCACCGGCCGCCGCCGTGCAGCAGCACAGCGCGACCGTGGAGAATGCCCTGCCCTTGCGCGTCATCTTGCCCTCTCGGTAAACGAATCGACGGGGGATCGGTGGAACGCGCGCCGGTGCGACGGAGAACGGCACCGCGTACCACGGAACGGCACACGGGCACCGGCCCGTTGCCCCGCGGGCCGGTGCTCCCCGGCCGCCGCGGCTGCGCCGTACGCTACGGATCCGGCGCCCCGCGATCGTCACCCCGCGGTGGACATCTGCGCGTAGCTCCCACGGGGGACAGGCCCGGCGCCGGCTGCCCGTGCGCCGTCCCGCGAGGGCCGCGGGCGCACAACCCGCCCCCGGTCAGGGCCGCTTGGGGAAGGCGGCGCGCAGCGCGGAGCCGCGGGTGAGGAAGGCGACGCGGACGACGGGCAGGACACAGACGGTCTGCGCGACGGCGTACCACGGCGGACAGACGCCGGGGACCGCGTCGACGCCGATGATCGCGACCGGCATGACGACGGCGAGCGCACCGAGGCGTTCGAAGGCCCGGCGGGACCCCCGGGAGGCGGACACGGTCAGCCGGTGGACCAGCACGGCGACCACCGGCAGCAGGACGGCCCGGACCCACATGAACGTGTTCACCGGGTGTCCGCCGCCCGCCGCCACGGCGACCGCCACGAGGAACGGCCCCGCTGAGCGCTCCGTACAGCAGGACGCTGTTCCTCGCCCTGCCGAACGCCGCCTGCGCACCGGGGACTTCGTGGGGTGCCGCTCCGGCCGTGTGAGGTGTGTGGGTTTCCATGCCCGAGACGCTAGGAACCGCGCGGCGCCCCCGGTATGCGCCTGGACGCACGACGGGGTGGGTCTGCACCCACTCCCGGGCCGACCAGGCAGGAAGCGGCTTCGGTGCGGTGCACAGTGGGAGCGCCGGACGGAGACGGACGGCACGAGGCAGGAAGAGGAGAGGGAGGGAGCATGAGGCAGTCGGATCGGTGGCCGGTGCGCGTCGCCGTGGGGTTCGCGCGGGCGTGCGCCGTGGCGGCCGTCGGCATGCTGACCCCGGCCGTGTGGGCGGCGGCCGTGGCCTGGGGCGTGTGGTGGGGGCCGGGAAACCCGTGGTCGTGGGTGGGGCCGGTGCTGCTGGTCGGTGCGGGCACGCTCGCCCTGTCCCGCCCGGTGTGCCGGATCGTCCGCCGGCTCGTCGCCCGGTGGACGGGCACCGTCGTCCCCGCCGGGTACCGCCGGGCCGGGCCGGTGACGCAGATGTCCACCGGCTACTGGTGGAACGGCTCCGGCTACGCACGCACCCGCCGCGACGCCCTGCTGGACCAGAAGTGGCGGGTCCGCTGGGCCGACCCCGCCGTCCGGCGCGATCTGCGCTTCACCCTGATCCTGCCGTTCACCGCCGGCCCGGTCGCCGCGCTCCCGCCCGCCGGGGTGGCCGCCGCGGTCGTCGGGCTCGGCGGGCCGGGGCCCGCCTCCCGGCTCGCCGGGGCGCTCGGCCTGGTCGCGGCCGTCGCCGTCGCCCCGTACGCCTGGCGGCCCCTCGCGCCGGTGGCCCGCCGCTTTCTGCGCCCGTCGGCCGCGATGGCGCTGGCGGACCGGGTGGACGAACTGACCGCACAGCGCGCGGACACCACGGTCGCGCAGGCCGCCGAGATCCGCCGCATCGAGCGGGATCTGCACGACGGGGCGCAGGCCCGTCTCGTCTCGCTCGGGCTCTCCCTGGCGACGGCGGAGAAGCTGATGGAGACCGACCCCGGGCGGGCCAGGGCGCTGCTGCGGGACGCACGGGCCGGCGCCGCCGGCTCGCTGGCCGAACTGCGGGAACTGGTACGGGGGATCAGCCCGCCGGTGCTGAACGAGCGGGGACTCGTCGACGCGGTCCGCGCCCTGGGGCTGGACGTCCCGCTCGCCGTGACCGTCGACGCCGACACCTCGCCGCGCCTGGAGGCGCCGATCGAGTCGGCGCTCTACTTCGGCGTCGCCGAGCTGCTGACCAACACGGTCAAGCACGCCCGCGCCACCCGCGCCCACGTCACCCTCGCCCGGGACGCCGCCGGCGTCGTCATCGAGGTCGAGGACGACGGCCGGGGCGGCGCCGACGACCGGCCCGGCGGCGGACTCGACGGACTCCGTCGCCGGCTGGCCGTCTTCGACGGCGTCCTCACGATCACCAGTCCGCCGGGCGGTCCGACCCGTGTGAGGATGGCGGTGCCATGCGAATCGTCGTAGCCGAAGACCTCTACCTGCTCCGCGACGGAATGGTCCGTCTGATCGAGGCGTACGGACACCAGGTGGTGGCGACCGCGTCCACCGGGCCCGAGACCCTCGAAGCACTGCGCACCTGGCGCCCGGACGTGTCCGTCATCGACGTCCGTATGCCACCGGACCAGTCCGACGAGGGCCTGCGGGCGGCGCTCGCGGCCCGCGCCGAAATGCCCGGAACGCCGGTCCTCATCCTCTCCCAGCACGTCGAACAGCTCTACGCCCGCGAACTGTTGGCCGACGGCTCCGGCGGCGTCGGCTACCTCCTCAAGGAGAGCGTGTTCGACGCCGAGCAGTTCCTCGCCGCCCTGGAGCGCGTCGCGGAGGGCGGCACCGCCATGGATCCGGCCGTCATCGCGAAACTCCTGGCCGGCAGCGCGCCGAACCGGGGGCTGGAGCGGCTCACCGACCGCGAGCACTCCGTGCTGGCCCTCATGGCCGAGGGGCTGTCCAACCAGGCCATCAGCCGGCGCCTCTTCCTCAGCGAGAGCGCCGTCAGCAAGTACACGACCTCGCTGTTCGGCAAGCTCGGCATCACCGACGACGAGGACACCAACCGCCGCGTCCGCGCCGTCCTCGCCTACTTCAACAGGACCTGAACCGCTGCTTCCCAGGGCTTGAACCGGTACTCCCACAGGACCCGAACCGGCCCGGACCGGCCGGGGGACGGACCCGCCCCCCGCCCGCGCCGCCGAGCGTTCCGGGAGCCGTCCGGCCGCAAGGGAGCCACCTCAGCCGCGGTCGTGCACCGCGCCCGCGCCCAGGCCCTTGCCCGTGCTCAGTGCGCGCGTCGCCACGAGCCAGAGGCAGACCGCGGCCATCGGCACCGTGGAGAGCGCCGTGAGCCGGGCGGCGCCCAGCCCGGCCTCGCCCTCCAGGTACTCCCCGAGGACGACGAACAGCACCATGTTGTTGCCCGCGTGCGCCAGACCGGCCACCCAGACGGTGCCGCTGCGCTTGTACAGCCACAGCAGGATCACCTCCTGGAGCTGGAACGAGACCGTCCATATCAGCAGCCCCAGGCCCACATCCGCGTACTCGACGTAGCCGATGAAGGCCAGCGGGAAGTGCCACACCGCCCAGATCAACCCCGTCCCGACGGTGGAGGGCAGGAGCGCGCCGCCGCACAGACGAGGCCGCAGATAGCCGGTCCAGCCCAACTCCTCACCCAGATAGACCGGCGTGAGCACCAGCGCGACCAGCATCAGCCCGAGCAGGGACAGCAGTTCGCCGGGACCGGGCAGGAGCCCGCCCGGCCCGGAGAAGCGCGGGTGCCACATGCCCAGCGCGGCAGCCGTCGCCAACGTGCCGCAGGCGAGCAGGGGCGGGCCGAACCAGGCGACCACGTAGGAGCGCCAGGCCGTCCGCAGCCGCGGCCGCAGTCCCGCGTCGGCGAAGCCCTCCCGGGTGACCCAGCGGCGTGCGGCGAAGGCCGCGATCCCGGGCATGCAGAACGCCGGGAGCTGCAACAGCGGGTGCAGCGGGGAGAGTCCGAGCACGGCCGTGGCGAAGAACAGCCACAGCCAGGTGCCGCCGAAGGACAGCGCGAGGAAGACGGCCGTGCCCTTGCGCCTCGTCGCCCGGACGTCGGGGACGGGCGGGCCGCCGTGCGGGGCCGGGACGTGCACGGGGTACGTCATGGTGCGGTTCCTCCTGCGGATGCGGTGTGCCGGTCGGACCTGCCGGCCCCCGTCCGCCGTGGCGGCTTCGGGAGCGGGGCGCGGACCACCGTGGCGGCCGGGGCGGGGAAACGCCTCACCGGTCGGAGCGGGCGAGGGGTGGCTCCTTGCGGTGAGGCGCCGCTGGCTCTTCCGGGGGAGGTGCACCTGTGGCGCCGCCTCTACAGTGCCGCCATGCGCAACGTGATCGCTCCGGCCCTGAGCCGGTCCTCGTGCCGAGGCTGGGTCCTCGCCTGTGCGGGCGCCGCGGCGGCCTTGCCCCCGCTCGCCGTCGCGGTCGTCGCCACCGCGGCCGTACGGGGCCCCGAAACGGCGGCACCGCTCGTCGCGGGCCTTCTTCTGCTGGGCTTCGTGTCGGCGGTCGTCCTCATGGCGCTGCCCCGCCCGGTCCGGCGCGGCAGCGTGGCGCTGGCCCGGGCGCTGCTGGACGCCCGGCTCCCGGCGCCCGTGGACCGTCCGCGCATGCCCTGGGGCGACCGGCTGCGCACGGCCGGGTGGATGCTGGCGCACACCGTCGTCGGGAGCGTGCTGCTGTGCGCCACAGGGCTCGGCCTCTTCGCGGCGTTCGCCTTCCCCGGTATCTGGCTCTCCGACGGCGGCCGGATCGCCCTCGGTTGGTTCACTCTCGCCGCGCCGCACGGCTGGCGGGGCGCGTGGACGCTGCTGCTGGGCGCCGGCTGTCTGCTGGCGGTCGGTTACCTGACGGCCGGCGCCACCCTCGTGCTGCGCCGTCTCGCCACGCGGCTGCTGGGCCACAGTCCGGCGGAACGGCTCGCCGCGGCGGAGGAACGCACACGGCGCCTGGAGCACCGCAACCGGCTCGCGCAGGATCTGCACGACTCCATCGGGCACACCCTGACGGCCTCCACCATCCAGGCGGCGGTGGGACGTGAGCTGATCGACCGCGACCCGGAGGCGGCCAAGCGCGCGCTCAGCAACATCGAGGGCTCGACCCGTGCCGCCATGGACGACCTCGACCACGTCGTCGGCGCCCTGCGGGACGAGCGGGCCCCCACCCGGCCGCAGCCCACCCTCGCCGCACTCGGCACGCTGACCGCGCAGGCCGAGCGCGCCGGCGCGCAGTTGACCGCCCGGGTGGAGGGCGATCTGACGCGGCTGCCCGCCGCCACGTCACGGGAGGCGTACCGGATCCTCCAGGAGGCCCTCACCAACGCGCTGCGGCACGGCGACCGTTCCGCGCTGCGCCTGAGCGTGACGGCCTCGGCGGACCGGCTGTGTCTGGAGCTGACCAACCCGCTGCCGGGCAAGCCCCTCGCCTCCGCCGAGCGGCCGGACGCGGAACGCGTCGGGCACGGGCTGGCCGGCATCGGCGAGCGGGTCGAACTGCTGGGCGGGGAGCTGTCGGCCGGGCCGGCACCGGACGGCCGGTGGCGGCTGTCCGTCGCGCTGCCGCTGCCGTCGGCGGCAGCGGCATGACGGCCCCCTGCGGTGCGCCGGACGGGGCGGGCACACCGGACGGGGCGGCGGTGTCCGTACTCGTCGTGGACGACGAGGAGTTGACGCGGGCGGGACTGCGCACCCTGCTGTCGGCCCGCCCCGGCATCGAGGTGGTGGGGGAGGCGGCCGACGGCGCGGACGTCGTGCCGCTGGCGGGGCGGCTGCGGCCCGATGTCGTGCTGATGGACGTCCGTATGCCGCGGCTGGACGGCATCGAGGCGACGCGGCGGCTGCGTGCCGAGGTCGCCGAGCCGCCGAAGGTCGTCGTCATCACCACCTTCGAGAACGACGAGTACGTGTGGGACGCGCTGCTGGCCGGTGCCGCGGGCTTCATCCGCAAGCGCGCCCCCTCGACCCGGATCGCGGAGACCATCCGCACGGTGGCCACCGGCGACGCGCTGGTCTTCCCGGAGACCCTGCGCCGCCTCGCGGTCCGTCGCCCGCCCCTCGCCCCCGCACGCCGGGACCGCCCCCTCCTCGGCACCGCGCTCACCCGACGGGAAGGAGACACCCTGCGCCTGATGGCGGAGGGCCTCTCCAACCAGCAGATCTCCCGACGGCTCACGGTCGGCGTCGAGACCGTGAAGACCCACGTCGCCAACATCCTCGCCAAACTGCACGCCGACAACCGCACCCACGCGGTGGTGGTCGCCTACGAACACGGCCTCCTGCATCCCGCACCGGGCACGGACGCCGAACAGGAGGCGTGGTGAGCCGCGTCGGAGGCGTGTTCCGTACGTCCCTCTGTTCCGGGTGTGCTCCCGGACGACGACCCGCCGCGGTGCGTCCCGACCGTCCGCGGCCCGCGTCCCCCGTCGGCGGCAGCGGCCCGCTCAACTCCCGCTCGTCGTCCGCCGGTTCACCGGTGGGGCGGGCCGCCGGCGGTCAGCGCCTGCAATGCGGGGCCCTGGCCTTCGCCCTGGCGAGAGCGCGGCGCTGTGCGGCTTCCGCGGCCCTGCGGCGCTTCGCGGCGGCCGCGTTCTCGTGGCCGGCCTGCCCGTGCGCGGCCCGGAGCGCCTCGGCGGCGGCCGGGCCGGCGGGCCGCCGCGCCTGCTCCCGAGCCGCCGGCCGGGCCGGCCGCTCGGGGCTGACGGAGGTCGTCGCCGGCCGCGCCCCGTCGGGCACCGCGGATGCGGCCGGGCCGCGGTCCGGCAACGCGTCGGAACCGCGGCGCACGAAGGCCGGCGGTTCCGCGTTGCCTCCTCGGCTAGAGCCGGGGCGGGAGTTCGCCCGAGCCGCGGGGGACGAGGCGGGTGGGGCGGGTGAGGCGGCGTGGCGGGTCCTCGGCGCCGTCCAGCCGGCGGAAGAGTAGTTCGGCGGCGTTGCGGCCGAGGTCGGCCGGGTCCTGTGCGACGACGGTGACCGGCGGTGCGAGCAGATCGGCCAGCTCGAAGTCGTCGAACCCGACGAGCGCCACCCCGCTTCCCGCGCGCGCGGGCGCCGCCAACTCCCGTACCAGCGTGACCGTGACACGGTTGTTGCCGGAGAAGAAGGCGGTCACCGGCTCGGCCGCGTCCAGCATCCGCGCGGCGTCGGCGGCCACCCGGGCCGCGTCGGTGCTGCCGGGCGCCACCCAGGAGTCCGCGGGCTCCAGCCCGGCCTCGGCCATCGCCGCACGGTAGCCGCGCAGCCGCTCGTCGGCGGTGTGGATGCCGGGCTGGTCACCGATGAAGCCGATGCGCCGGTGCCCGTGCGCGATCAGATGGGCGACGCCGGTCCGTGCTCCGGCGAAGCTGTCCGAGAGCACCACGTCGGCGTCGATACGCCCCGGGGGCCGGTCCACGAAGACGGTGGCGACGCCGGCGTCGATCTCCGGGGCGAGATAGCGGTGGTCGTCGCTGGCCGGGATGATGACGAGCCCGTCCACACGCCGCGCACACAGGGCGAGCACCAACTCCTGCTCCCGCTCCGGGTCCTCCGCGCTGGAGCCGTTGATCAGCAGCGCCCCGTGGGCCCGTGCGACCTCCTCCACCGCGCGGCTGAGCGGTGAGTAGAAGGGGTCGGCCAGATCCTCCAGGACGAGGCCGATGCTGGACGTGCTGCCCTTGCGCAGGACGCGGGCGCTGTCGTTGCGCCGGAAACCGAGCGCGGTGATCGCTTCCTTGACCCGGCGCTCGGTGTCGCTGGAGACCCCGGCCTCGCCGTTGACGACCCGCGAGACCGTCTTGAGGCCGACGCCGGCCCGGGCCGCCACGTCCTTCATCGTCGGCCGCCCCGCATGGCGGCGGCGTCCGGCGGGCTGAGCTGCTGCGGAGCGTACGGTCTCGGCCACGGGGCTCCTGTTCCGGTGGGACGGCTCGGGCGGACGGAAGCGCGCGGGGAGACGGGTGCGGAGGCGGTCGCCCACCGGCCGTCGTGCGCCGTCCGTCGCGGTCCGGACCCCGGAGCGGCAGGGGCGTTCCGCCGCGTGGGGGACCGGGCACCGAGCAGCATAGTCGGAACGCGGGCGGGACTGGACAACGTTGTCAGAACTGGCCACACTTGTCCGGCCCACCCCGCGCACCGTGCGGGTCGTCCGTCCACCGCACGCGCAGGAGTCGCTGCTGATGCACCAGGATCTCGTCGTCGCGCTCGACATCGGAGGCACCAAGATCGCCGGCGCCCTGGTGGACAGCGCCGGCCGGCTGCTCGTCCGCGCCCAGCGGCCCACCTTCGCGCAGGAGAGCGCCGCCAAGGTGGACTCCTCGCTCCTGGAGGTGCTCGACGAGCTGCGGGCCGCCCCCGAGTGGCAGCGGGCCCGCGCCCTGGGGATCGGCAGCGCGGGCCCCGTGGACGCCAAGGCGGGCACGGTCTCCCCGGTCAACATCCCCGTCTGGCGCGACCATCCGCTGGTGGCGACGGTGCGTGAGCGGGTCGACGGGATGCCCGTCTCGCTGATCGGCGACGGCCCCGCGATCGCCGCCGCCGAACACTGGCAGGGCGCGGCCCAGGGAAGGACGGCCGCGCTCTGCATGGTCGTCTCTACCGGGGTCGGCGGCGGACTCGTCCTGGACGGCACCCTGCACCCGGGCCCCACCGGGAACGCCGGGCACATCGGCCACATCAGCGTCGACATGAACGGCGAGCGCTGCCCCTGCGGCGGTCACGGCTGCGTCGAACGGATCGCCAGCGGCACCAACATCGCCCGCTACGCGCGGGAGACCGGCTGGCGGCCCGGGCCGGACGGGGACGCCACGGCGGCCGGTGTGGCGGCGGCAGCGCGGGCCGGCGACCCGCTCGCGCGCGCCGCCTACGGCCGGGCCGCGCGCGCCCTCGCCGCGGCCATCGCGGCCACCGCCACGCTCGTCGAGATCGACATCGCCGTCATCGGCGGCGGCGTCGCACGCGCCGGCGAGGTGCTGTTCGACCCGCTGCGGGTGGAGCTGGACCGCTACGCCACGCTCTCCTTCGTCCAGGGCCTGGAGCTGGCCCCGGCCCGGACGGGCACCGACGCGGGACTGATCGGCGCCGCCGCTGCCGCCTGGAAACTGCTGGGCGAACCCGTGGCCTGAGCCGCCGCCCGGGACATCCGCCGGGAGCGAGCCTTCCTCCCGTGGCGGCCCTCGGCCTGCGTCCGGACTGTGCCCTGGCCCTCGCCCGGGCCGTGCCCTGCCTTCACCCGGGCCGTTTCCCGGTCTTCGCCCGTGCCGCGCCCTGGTTCTCGCCCCGGGGCCGCCCCGGCCTTCATCCGGACTGTCTCCCGGGCTTCGTCCCCGGTCGTGTCCTGGCCTTCACCCGGACTGTCTCCCGGCTCCCCGCCCGGGCACGCCTCGGCTTCACACGGGGGCGGGTCTTCCGGCGACCCGCGGCCTTCCGGCGCTCAGGGCGCGCTCCGCGCCCGGTGTCGCGTCCCGCGCAGGTGTAGGCGCCCGCGTCGCTGGACACCCGTCGTCGGACTGCGGGCGGGAGAGACGGCCCGCATCCTGGGAACGACGGCGCGGAACGCACCGGAACCCGGGCGTCCGGGAAGGAGGCCCCACTGCCATGTCAGCACAGCAGTCGAACCCTCTGCCGCTGCCCGACTACGATCAGCTGCCCGCCGCCAGCATCGAGCACCGGATCCGCCCGCTGGAGAGCGGTGCCGTCCGGCATCTGCTGGAGCACGAGCGTGCGCACGCGGACCGGCCGCAGGTCGTGGCGGTCCTCGAAGCGCGCCTGGAGCAGCTGGCGGCCGGCGGCGAGCCCTCCGGCGGCGATCCGGCCGCCGGCGGCCCCGACGTCCCCGACGCGACCTCCGGCTCGTCCCCCGTCTCCCCGGACAGTGCGGCCGAGCCGACGGAGCCCCTGCGGCACGGCAAGTACCGGATGCCCTGAGCGGACTCCTGACCTGAATCCTCGCCGGGGACCGCGGCCGTCCGACGCCGTCCTGAACCGGCCGCGCTCGCCGCATGCCGCCGCCCGGCCGCCCGGCCGTGTGCGGGGCCGTTCCGGTCCGGGCCGCGGGTGACGGCCGGGACGCCCCGCCCGAAGGCCGCGGCCTCGTCGGTTGTGTGCGCCCGTCGAATGCGCCGGGGCGTGAGCGCCCAGATTTCCGTGGCGCCCGCAGAGCCGCCCGGCGCGTTTCCCGCACCGGGGGATGCGGGCAACTGAACGGGGGACGACGGATGAGGGGGGAACGACCGTGATCGTCTGGCTGAACGGCGCTTTCGGCGCGGGCAAGACCACGGCGGCGAACGAACTCCTGGACCTGCTGCCGGGCAGCACGCTCTACGACCCCGAACTGATAGGCGCGGGCCTGCGCCACATGCTGCCGAAGGAACGCCTGGGCGAGGTCGACGACTTCCAGGAGCTGCCGTCCTGGCGCCGGCTCGTGGTCGACACGGCGGCCGCCCTGCTCAACGAGGTGCCGGGGCCGCTCATCGCCCCGATGACGCTGCTGCGCCGCGAGTACCGCGACGAGATGTTCGGGGCGCTCGCGGCCCGCCGCATACCCGTGCGCCATCTGCTGCTGCACGCCGAGGAGCCGGTGCTGCGCTGCCGGATAGACCAGCGTGCCTCGGCCGAGGGGGACGAGGCCGGGCGCGCCTGGTGTCTGCGCCGGCTCGGGCAGTACACGGCGGCGCTGCCCTGGCTGACCGACGACGCGCACACCGTCGACACCTCGCGGCTGACCCCGCGCAGGACGGCCGAGCGCCTCGCCGAGGCGGTCGAGGCCGGGCACGGCGCGGTCGACATCGTGCAGACACCCGAGCCGACGGCGGAGACCGTCGCGGCGGGCGTGCTGCTCTTCGACGAGCGCGACCGGGTGCTCCTCGTCGACCCCACCTACAAGCCGGGCTGGGAGTTCCCCGGCGGTGTGGTCGAGCCCGGTGAGGCGCCGGTGCCGGCGGGAGTCCGGGAGGTCTTCGAGGAGTTGGGGCTGCATCTGTCCACGCCGCCCTCCCTCCTCGTCGTCGACTGGGAGCCGCCCAAGCCGCCGGGCTTCGGCGGGCTGCGGCTGCTGTTCGACGGCGGCCGGCTGGCGGCCGGGGACGCCGCGGCGCTGCTGTTGCCGAGCGCCGAGCTGCGCGGCTGGTGCTTCGCCACGGAGGAGGAGGCGGCACGGCTGCTGCCGCCGGTGCGCAGGGAGCGGCTGCGCTGTGCGCTGCGGGCCCGGCGCTCCGGACTGCCGCTCTACCTGGAGGCGGGCGTTCCGGTCGGTGCGCCCGACACCGTCGTACCGGAGTGACGGGCGCCCGGCTTCCCGCAGCCGCCCAACCGCCGCCGCGTCGGCGGACGTTCACCGCTGTGTCCCGGGGACCGCGGGGCCGAGGCCCGGAGGACCCGGGGAACCCGGGGGGCCGAAGACGAGGCCGTGGCGCCGGTCGGCCACGGCGTCACGGGCACGCACTCGGAGAGCAGGCCGACGATGTCGCGCCAGGCCCGCCGTGCGTGCAGCGGGGGTGACCGACGCCGGGAACCGCCGCGTGGCCGGCCGGCGAGTGGTGGAAGGCGTGCAGGGCCCCGCCGTACACCACGAGGCGCCAGTCGACGCCCGCGGCCTGCATCTCCGCGGTGAACGCCGCCTGTTGCGCGGACGGCATGCCCGGGTCCTCGGAGCCGACCCCCGCCCACACCGGGCAGCGGATACGTGACGCCTCGCCGGGGCGGCCCGTGGTCACGGCGTTGACCGTCCCGATCGCCCGCAGACCGGCACCGTCGCGCCCGGGTTCCAGGGCCACGGCGCCTCCGGTGCCGTGGCCGACGGCGGCGATCCGGCCGGGGCCGTTGCGCGGTTCGGCGCGCAGCACGTCGAGCGCCGCCCGGCCGGTGTCCCGCGTCCGCCCGGAGCCGGCGAGCAGCGGCGTACAGCGGGCCGGCATCTCCTCCGGGTCGCTCGGACAGCGCCCGCCGTGCAGGTCGAAGGCCGGCGCCACGTACCCGGGTTCGGCCGGCGCGTCGGCCCGGTCGCGCTCCACATCGCTGAGCCCCATCCCCTCGGGCCCGACCGCGGAGCGCGGGCCGCCCGTTCGTGTACGGCTGTCGACGGCGGGCGGTCCGCGCAGGAGGTGCGTCCGGCAGCGGGCGTTCCGTCAGGCGTCCGCCGCGTGGCCCGAGTAGGCGCGCAGGAACAGGGCCTCGGCGACGGACATGCGCTCCAGCTCCTCCGGGTCCACGCTCTCGTTGACGGCGTGGATCTGCGCCTCCGGCTCGCTCAGCCCGATCAGCAGGATCTCCGCCTCGGGGTAGAGCGCGGCCAGGGTGTTGCACAGCGGGATGGAGCCGCCCATGCCGGCCGTCTGCATCTCCTGCCCGTCGTAGGCGGTGCGCAGCGCCGTCGCCATGGCGGTGTAGGCCGGGCTCGTGGTGTCGGCGCTGAACGGCTGGCCCTGCCCCATGACCTGGACCGCGACCCGCGCGTTCCACGGCACGTGCGCCTCCAGGTGCGCCGTCAGCAGCTCTATGGCCTCCGTGGTGTCCATGCCGGGCGGCACCCGCAGCGAGACGGAGGCGCGCGCCCGGGCCTGCACGGACGGGGTCGCGCCGACCACCGGGGGGCAGTCGATGCCGAGCACGGTCACCGCGGGGCGGGCCCACACGCGGTCCGCGACGGTGCCGCTGCCGGGCAGCTCCACCCCGTCGAGCACCTTGGCGTCCGAACGGAACTCCTCCTCCGGGTAGCCGAGCCCCTCCCAGCGCTCGCCGGTGGCCAGCCCGTCGATGACGGTGTCGCCCGCCTCGTCCCGGAGCGAGTCGAGCGTGCGGATCAGGGCCGCCAGCGCGTCGGGCGCCGCGCCGCCGAACTGCCCGGAGTGCAGGTTGCCTTCGAGGGTGTCGACGGTGATGTGCACGACGGCCATGCCGCGCAGCGTCGCCGTGACGGTGGGCAGCCCGCGGCGGAAGTTGCCGGTGTCGCCGATCACGATCGTGTCGGCCCGCAGCAGCTCGGGGTGTGCCTCGGCGTACTGCTCCAGACCGCTGGTGCCCTGCTCCTCGGAGCCCTCGACGATCACCTTGACGGAGACCGGCACCCCGCCGTTCGCCTTGAGCGCGCGCAGCGCCAGCAGATGCATCACGAAGCCGCCCTTGCAGTCGGCCGTGCCGCGGCCGTACCAGCGCCCGTCCGGCCCCTCGGTCATCTCGAACGGCGGGGTGCGCCAGGCGCTCTCGTCCAGCGGCGGCTGCACGTCGTAGTGCGCGTACAGCAGGACGGTCGGTGCGCCCTCGGGGCCGGGGAGGAAGCCGTAGACGGACTGGGTGCCGTCCGGGGTGTCCAGCGCCGCGACGTCCTCGAACCCCTCGGCGCGCAGCGCGTCGGCGACCCAGGCGGCGGCGCCCTCGCACTCGCTGCGCGGGAACTGCTGCGGATCCGCCACGGAGCGGAAGGCCACCAGCTCCGCCAGCTCGTCGCGGGCCCTCGGCATGAGGGAGGCGACCGTGCCGGCGATGCCCGCCGGCGCGGCGGCGGACTCGTGCGCGCCGGCGGTCGCCGGAGAGACGGAGGCACCGGGGACGACCGTCGGGTCGGACGGAGAGTGCTGCATGGGAACGCTCCTTGTGGGCGCGACGTTGGCACACGTGTACGGAGACATGTGTATCGCACATGAGCGGCGCCGTAGGATGCGGTGCACGATTCCCCAACGAGGTCGACCGGGAGCAGAAGCACATCGTGAGCAGCGAGAACGCAGCCGGGAGCGAGGACGGCGCAGGAGCCGGGGGCGCCGGGTCCGGCGGCGAGGAGCAGGTCTGGGACGTCGTCGTGGTGGGGGCGGGGCCCGCTGGGGCCTCGGCTGCCTACGCGGCGGCGGTCGCCGGACGCCGGGTGCTGCTCCTGGAGAAGGCCGAACTGCCCCGCTACAAGACCTGCGGCGGCGGCATCATCGGACCGTCCCGGGACAGCCTCCCGCCGGGCTTCGAACTGCCGCTGCGGGACCGTGTGCACGCCGTCACGTTCTCCCTGAACGGCAAGCTCTCGCGTACCCGCCGCTCCCGGAACATGCTCTTCGGTCTCGTCAACCGGGCGGAGTTCGACCACCGGCTGGTCGAGTCGGCGCTCAAGGCCGGTGCCGATGTGCGCACCGGCGTCACCGTCTCCCGGGTCGAGCAGCACGGGCCCGCCGTGCCCGACCGGCGGACCGTGGCCGTCGTCCTGGCCGGCGAGGAGCGGCCGGTGCTGGCCCGTGCCGTGGTCGGGGCCGACGGCAGCGCGAGCCGGATAGGCGCGCACGTCGGGGTGAAGACGGAGCAGGTCGATCTCGGTCTGGAGGCGGAGATCCCCGTTCCGCCGAGCGTCGCGGAGGACTGGGCGGGGCGCGTCCTCGTCGACTGGGGCCCGCTGCCGGGCAGTTACGGATGGGTCTTCCCCAAGGGCGACACGCTGACCGTCGGCGTCATCTCCGCGCGCGGCGAGGGCGCCTCGACCAAGCGGTACCTGGAGGACTTCATCGCACGGCTGGGCCTCGCCGGCTTCGAACCGAGCGTGTCCACCGGCCATTTGACCCGCTGCCGCGCCGACGACTCCCCGCTCTCCCGCGGCCGCGTCCTCGTCTGCGGTGACGCCGCGGGCCTGCTGGAGCCCTGGACCCGCGAGGGCATCTCCTTCGCGCTGCGCTCCGGGCGGCTGGCGGGGGAGTGGGCCGTGCGGATCGCCGAGTCGCACGACGCCGTGGACGCCCGGCGCCAGGCGCTCAACTACGCGTTCGCCGTCAAGGCGGGCCTCGGCGTGGAGATGGGCGTCGGCCGCCGGCTGCTGGGCATCTACTCGCGCCGACCGGGGCTCTTCCACGCCGCGCTCACCGGATTCCGGCCGGCCTGGAACGTCTTCGCCCGGTTCACCCGGGGTGCCACCTCCCTCGCCGAGGTCGTGCGGGTGCATCCCGTCGCCCGGCGCGCGCTCGACGCCTTCGACCGCCGCGAGGCGGGCCGGGACGGCGAGGGCGCGGAGACGGCGGCCGGTGAGCAGGAGAGCGGGGAGCCCGCCGGGACGCCGGGCGGCGGAGGCGAAGGCGGGGAGCGGGGCGGCCCGGCGGCCGGACGGTCCGCCTGACGCGCGCACCCGCGGTCCCGGTCTCCGGCCCGGTGGCCGGACGGTCCCGGCCGGATTCGGTCGGTGTGCCGGGTCAGTCGGTGTAGGTGAGGCGGAAGACCGGGTGCCGGGCCGCCGCGGCGCGCAGTTCCTCCGTGGAGGAGTCGGGGCCGAGCCCGTCGAAGAAGGCGCCGACCTCCCAGCCCCAGCGGCGCAGATAGGCCCGCAGGATCTCCGGCCGCTCCTCCTCCGGCACCTCGACGGCGGTGAACGACCGTGCCCGCCTGCCGTGTTCGAGCAGGCCGCCGCCGGCCGCCCGCATGTTGTGCGTCCACTGGACGTGGCCGCGCGCCGCCACCAGATGGTCGGCGCCCGCGTGCCTGAGCGGGTTGACGGGGGTGCGCCGCCACTGGCCCGTGCTGCGGCCCTCGACCACCAGCACCCGGGAGCCGGCCACGGCGATCCCGCGCCGGGAGAGCCAGGCGATGGCCCGGTTGAGCACGTTCCTGGTGAGCCATCCCGGCGTGCGGACATGGGCCGGGGCGTCGCTCGTGGTCGGCATCGGCGGTGCTCCTTCGGTGAGGGGGGGCGGGGCCCTGGCGCGGTGGCAGGGCAGGTCACGGGGGCGACGGAACCCGGCAGGGCGGGGCCCGGCGCTGGACGAGAGCGGTGCCCACTTTCGAGAGCAGTGCTCTCGTCCGCCGTTCCACTGTCGCACGCGCGGCACCCTTCGGCAAGAGCGGTGCTCTCGGAGTTGAGCAGTGCTCTCTCTGCTGGGACACTGGCCGGCATGGTGCGACAGGCGCGGAACGCGCGGGAACGGGCACGCGGTGAACTCACCGCGGCGATCAAGGACGAGGCGCGCCGGCAGCTCGCCGCCGAGGGCGCGAGCCGGCTCTCGCTGCGTGCGGTGGCGCGCGAGGTGGGCATGGTCTCCTCGGCGCTGTACCGCTACTTCCCCAGCCGGGACGAGCTGTTGACCGCGCTGATCATCGACGCGTACGACGCCGTGGGCGCGGCCGCCGAACGGGCCCTGGCCGAGGCCGAACAGGCGGGCGAGCCCTTCGGGGCGCGCTGGCTCGCGGTCTGCCGCACCGTACGGGCCTGGGCGCTCGACCATCCGCACGAGTACGCGCTGCTGTACGGCACGCCCGTCCCGGGGTACGCGGCCCCGCAGACGACGACGGGCCCGGCGTCGCGGATGCCGTCGGCACTGCTGCGGATCGTGCGGGACGCCCACGCGGCCGGTGAGCTGCGCGAGCCCGTATCCGGCGGCCCCGCGCCCACGGAGGAGCTGCTGGCGCAGGCCGAACAGCTCGCCGTGCTGCTGGAGATCGCGGTCCCGGCGGCGGCGACGGTCGAGGTGCTGATCGCCTGGGCGCAGCTGTCCGGCCTGGTGAGCTTCGAGCTGTTCGGCCAGTTCCACGGTGTGGTGGACGCCCGGGACGCACTGTTCGACCACGCGGCGGCCGGGCTCGCCACCCGGGTCGGCCTAGCCCCGTCCCCCGGCGTGCGATGAGCCCCCGGGCCCGCGTACGGAGTGCGGCCCGGGCCGGAAGCGCGGTGCGGCGCGGCCCCGGCTCGGGGTCCGGCCCCCGGCTCAGGCCGCCGACCGGCCCCCGGCTCAGGCCGCCGACCGGCGCCCGGCGGGGCGACGCCGGAGAGCCGTATCGATCAGTGCCGGGGGCCGGTACTCCTGGTCGAGCGCGCTGACGTCGGTGCCCGGCGGGACGATCTCGTCGATCCGGTCGAGGAGGTCGTCGGACAGCTCGACGTCGGCGCCGGCGAGCAGGTCGTCGAGGTGCTCCATGGTGCGCGGGCCGAGGAGCGCGGCGGTGACGCCCGGGTGCGCGACGGCGAACGCCATGGCCAGGTGGGTCAGGGGCAGACCTGCCTCCCGCGCGAGCGGGACGAGCTGTTCGACGACGTCGATGCGGCGCTCATCGGTGAGGTGGCGGGAGAACGGGGCGCGCTTGAGGCCGTTCTCGCTGCCCCTGCGCACCCGGCCGGTCAGCAGGCCCTGGCCGAACGGCCCCCACACCAGGACGCCCATGCCGTACTCCTGCGCGACCGGCAGGACCTCCCGCTCGATGCCGCGGTTCAGGACCGAGTACGGCGGCTGCTCGGTGCGGAACCGCTGGAGCCCGGCGCGTTCCGCGACCCACTGGGCCTGGACGAGCGTGGAGGCGGGCGTCGTCGAGGAACCGATCGCGCGTACCTTGCCGGCCCTGACGAGGTCGGTCAGGACGGACAGGGTCTCCTCCAGAGCGGTGTCCGGGTCGGGCCGGTGCAGCTGGTAGACGTCGATGTGGTCGGTGCCGAGCCGGCGCAGGGAGTTCTCGACCGCGGTGGTGATCCAACGGCGGGAGGCACCCCTCTCGTTGGGGCCCTCGCCCATGGGCATGCCGGCCTTGGTGGCCAGGACCACCTCGTCGCGACGGCCCGCCAGGGCCTTCCCGACGACCTCTTCGGAGTCGCCGTAGCGGTCGGCGGTGTCGATGAGGTTGATCCCTGCGTCGATCGCCTTGTGGATGATCCGGACCGACTCGTCGGGGGCGTTGCCCATGCTGCCGGCGAACATCAACGTGCCGAGTGCGTAGGGGCTGACCTTGATCCCGGTCCGCCCGAGGTTGCGGTACTTCATGAACGTGCTCCTTCGGCGCACACCGGCGGGCTCCCACCGGTCACCGGCGGTCGGCCGGCGCGTCCACCCTTCGCGGGCCGCGGATACCGGGCCAGTGCCTGCCGCAGCCAGTGGACCCGGAGTACCAGGACGGGACGCGTCCGAGTGCCGATACTGGGCGGATGAGCGCAACCACGGAGCTCGGCAGGGCCCTGCACGCGTGGCGGGATCGCACGACACCGGCCGAGGTCGGCCTCCCGGGCGACGGACGCCGACGCGCCCCGGGCCTACGGCGCGAGGAACTCGCCCTGCTCGCCGGCTTGTCCGTCGATTACCTGGTGCGGCTCGAACAGGGCAGGTCGACGCATCCGTCCCCGCAGGTGCTGGCCGCGTTGGCTCGGGCGTTGCGGCTGGCGACGGCGGAGCGTGAGCACCTCTTCGTGCTCGCCGGTCAGCCGGTGCCGGGCCCCGGGCAGGTTTCCGCTCATGTGCCGGCGGGCGTCCAGCGCGTGCTGGACCGGCTGGCCGGTACGCCGCTGAGCGTGTACGACGCCGCGTGGAACCTCATCACGTGGAATCCGTTGTGGGCCGCGCTGTTCGGTGACCCGCCCGCGCCACGCGGCTTCGCGAGGAACGCGGTGTGGTGGTCCTTCGTCGAACCGCCCGCCGGATACCCGCAGGCGGTGAGCCGGGGAGAGGGGGACCGCGCGGCCTTCGTTTCCGACCTGCGCGCGGCGTCGGCGCGTTACCCGCAGGACGCCGGGCCGGCCGCGCTCATCGATGAACTCCGGTACCGAAGCGGTGACTTCGCCGCGCTGTGGGACTCCGGCGCCGTGGGTGTGCACGCGCCCCTGACCAAGACGGTCCGGCATGCGGGCATCGGTGAGCTGACTCTCGACTGCGACATCCTCGCGGCGCTCGGGACCGACCTGCGGATCATGGTCTTCAGCGTGGCGGAGGGCAGCGGGACCGCCGAACGCCTGCGGCTGCTGGAGGTCGTCGGCGCCCGGACGCTGACAGACCAGGATCCGGCCCTGCCCGCACGACGAACATGAACGCCCGGGTGCCGACCTGTTCTCCCCTTCGTGTGCGTCGTGTCGCCGCCTCGACCGCGCGCGTGGCCGGCCGAAGTCCCCACGTTCACGGGCCGCTGGTGGCGGGCGGCGCGGCGGCCGAGGAGACCATCGTCTCCAGCAGCAGGTCGAGCTTGGCGTGGGCCTCGGCCAGCTGTGCGCGTCGCTGCTCGATCCGGAGCCGCTGACCGCGCACCTCGTCGATCATGTCGGCGCTGACGTGCCGGGTGGACTCGCACCGCAGGAGAAGGGCGACCGTCCTGCTCGGCAGCCCGGCGGAGTAGAGGCACTGGATCAGTCGGACCCGCTCCGGCGCGTCCCCGCCGTACACGCGCTGCCCCGTCGGGGAGCGGTCCGCTTCGAGCAGCCCCTGCTCGTCGTAGTAGCGCAGCGACCGCACGCTGACGCCCGTCGCACGGGAGAGTTCCCCGATTCTCATGCACAGCTCCTCCGGGACGGTTGCCCCTCACACCCGTGTGAGGTCCTACGGTCGGCAGCGATCTCGACGCCGGGTTGATTCCCGAGAGAGGACGTGCAATGAGGATCAGCGAGCAGACCGCCTTCGTGACCGGTGCGAACCGAGGGATCGGACGCGCCTTCGTCTCGGGGCTCCTGGCCCGCGGCGCCGGGAAGGTGTACGCCGGGGTGCGCGATCCACGGTCGGTGGACGGGGAGTTGGCCCGCGACCCGCGAGTGGAGATCGTGCGCCTGGACATCACCGACTCGGCTCGGATCGCCGATGCCGCCGAGACGGCGAAGGACGTCTCCGTCCTCGTCAACAACGCCGGTGTCGTCACGTTCGAGTCACTGCTGTCCGGATCGCTGGAGTCGGCCCGCGCACTGTTCGACACGAATGTGTTCGGAGTCTGGGAGACGACCCGGGCGTTCGCCCCCGCGCTCAGGGAACGGCGGGGCGCCGTCGTGAACGTGCTCTCCGCGATCGCGTGGTTCTCGCCCCCGCAGAACGGCGCCTACGCTGCCACGAAGTCCGCGGCGTGGAGCCTCACCAACGGGCTCCGGAGGGAACTCGCCCCCTCCGGGGTGCTGGTGCAGGGCCTGCACTTCGGCGCGGTGGACACGGACTTCGCCGCCGGGTACACCGGGCCGAAGATCGCTCCGGGCGACGTGGTGAGCGCCTCTCTCCAGGGCCTGGAGGACGACAGGACCGAGGTGCTCGTCGACTCCGAGAGCCGAGCGGCGAAGGCGGCCCTGGCCGGTCCTCCCAACGGTTGTGTCCACCAGGTCGAGGGGTGAGGAAACGGCTGCACGGGCGGGCGCTGAGCAGGGAGCGGCGGCTTTCGAGCACGGCGGAACCTACGCGCGGTCCCGCTTGCGGCGCACGTAGAGCTGTTTGCGTACCCGGGCGACGACCGTGCCGTCCTCGGCGACGACCGTGGACTCGAACCAGGGCAGGGCCTTCGAGCCGTCCGCCGTCGCCCCCCGGATCTCCGCCAGCCGTTCCTCGGTCAGGGTGAACTCGGCGTAGACGTCGCCCCGTCCGGGGGAGACGTACTCGATCTCGGCGGCCTTGTCCCACACCACGTAGTCCCGGCCCAGCCGGTTGACGGCCAGGAGCACCCAGAACGGGTCGTTCATCGAGTAGAGGGAGCCGCCGAACTGGGTGCCGAAGTAGTTCCGGTTGAGGCGGCCGAGGCGGAGCCGTACCCGGGCGTGGCTCCAGTCGTCGGCGATGTGGAGGACCCGGATTCCGGCGAACCGGAGGGGCGGCCACCAGCTCAGGGCCCGTCGCAGTCCGCGCGGGGTGCGCAGCGCCTTGTTCATGCCGGGGAACCTACCACGCTTATTACTTGCGGGTAACCGGAGGTGGTGCCGCCCGGGGAGCCGTGCCTCAGGCATCCAGGAACCCGGCCAGCGGGGCGAGCAGTTCGGCCGGGGCGTCCTCCTGGACCAGGTGTCCGGCGCCCTCGATCAGATGCAGCCGGGCATCGGGCAGCGCCGCCGCCAGCCGGTGTGCGCGGTCCACCGGGATCCACCGGTCGTCGGTGCCCCAGCACACCAGCACCGGCGGGACGACCTCGCCCAGGCGCTGCTCGATGTCGTCCGTCCACCGCCGGTCGTTCTGGGCGATCTGCCGGTAGAAGGCCGGGCGGCCCTCCTCGCCCAGCCACGGTGCCGTCAGCCGGGTGAGCACCTCGGGATGCAGCCCCGGCCCGCCGACGGTCGCGATGTACTCGCGGACGAGCGCCGCGTGCAGGTTGTCCGGGAGCCGGGCGAAGACCTCGGCGTGCTCGGCGATCAGCCGGTAGGTGGGCGAGCCCCAGGGGGCGAGCGTGACGACATCGGTGAGCGCGAGCCGGGAGAAGCGTGCCCCGTGGAGCAGATGGGCCCGCAGGGCCACGGCGCCGCCGAAGTCGTGCGCCACCACCGCCGGGCTCTCCAGCCCCCAGTGCTCCAGCAGTCCGGCGAACAGCCGGCCCTGCGCGCCCAGCGAGACGTCCTGCCCCTCGTACTTGGCGGAGGCGCCGTAGCCCGGCATGTCCCAGACGTACACCTGGTGGCGCGCCGCGAGGGCGCGCGCGAGGCTCCGCCAGACGTACGAGGACCAGGGGGTGCCGTGCAGCAGGACGACGGGCGGCAGCCCGGGTGCGCCGAGGCGCGCCCAGCGCACGGTCCCCTGCGGGCTGTCGTAGGTGTGCTCCAGCGTCCAGTTGTCGTTGTGCATGGGCACCATGCTGGCCGCCGGGCCGGACGCCGAACACTGGCCGGACGGACCACAACCGTCAGGATCCGGCCATCAGATGGGCCCGTCGCTGCCGGTGCCGGTGCCGGTGCCCGTACCGGTACCGATACCGGTCCGTCCGGCCGGTCGTCGGGCGGGTCAGTGTTCCGGCAGGACGGCGTGCCGGGTGGCCCAGGCGACGGCGGCGGCGAAGGCCGCGAGCAGGGAGACGGTGAGCAGCGCCGCCGTCAGCGAGAGCCAGTCGGCGAGGAAGCCGATGGCGACGGGGCCGAGCAGGATGCCGCCGTACCCGAAGGTCGAGGCCGCGGCCACGCCCGAGGGGCCCGCCAGGTCCCCGGCCCGGCCGATCGCGATCGGGAAGACGTTGGCCAGCCCCAGCCCGGTGACCACGAACCCGGCGAGCGCGGCCCACACCGAGGGCGCCAGCGAGCCGAGCAGCATCCCCGCGCAGCCCAGCGCCCCGCCTCCGATGAGCACCCGGCCGGGGCCGAGCCGCTCCAGCAGCGTCGTCCCGGAGAGGCGGCCCACCGTCATCGCTCCCGCGAACACCGAGTAGCCGGCCGCGGCGACGCCCGCACCCGCGCCGAGGTCATCGGTCAGATGCAGGGCGCTCCAGTCGGCGAGGGCGCCCTCGCCGTAGGCCGTGCACAGGGCGATCAGGCCCAGCACGGCGACCAGCAGCCGGGCCCGGCCCGTCGGCGCCGTCCGCCGCGCCGGCTGAGCGGGCTGCGCGGGGCGCGTGCGCGGTGCCGAGCGCTCGGCGCGCGGGAGGTGGTGCCGCAGCAAGGTGGGGGCGGCCAGCAGTGCGACGACCAGACCGAGGGCCGCCAGCAGCGTCAGATGCCGGGTCGGCGTCAGATGCCCGGCGACGACGCCGCCGAGTGCGGCGCCCAGCATGCCGCCGAGGCTGAACGCGGCGTGGAAGCTCGGCATGACCGGCCGGCGCAGCGCGGCGACGAGGTCGACCGCCGCGCTGTTCATGGCGACGTTGATGCCGCCGTAGGTCGCACCGAAGACCAGCAGGACGAGGCCGAGCGCGAGCGCGGAGTGGGTCAACGGCGGCAGTGCCACGCTCAGCGGCAGCAGGACGCCCGAGGCGACCACGACCGGCTGATTGCCGAACCGGGCGCACAGCCTCCCGGTGAGCATCATCGTGGCGACGGCCCCGGCCGACACCCCGAGCAGGGCGAGCCCCAGCGCGCTGGACGAGGCGCCGGTCTGCGCCTTGACGGCGGGGATGCGGACCACCCAGCCGGCGAAGACGAAGCCGTCGAGGGCGAAGTAGACGGTCAGTGCGATGCGGAGGCGGCGCAGCTCCGACGGAGGGGGCGCGGACGGTGAACCGCTGCCGCGCCCCTTCGCGCCGGCGAGCGCCGACCGTATTTTGTTCAGTGTCGGCACAAAGAGAGAATAGAGGCGTGACCCAGACGCGTACAACAAGGCTGGAGCGAGGGCGCTCGGCACTCGGACCCGCACTGGAACTCGTCCACACCGGGCAGGCGCCCACCCGCGCCGTGCTCACCGCCGAACTGGGGGTGACCCGTGCGACGGCCGGAGCGGTCGCCGCCGAACTGGAGGCGCTCGGGCTCATCACCGTCGACGCCCATCCCACGGCGCCGGTCGGCAGCCAGGGCCGCCCCTCCCACCGGCTGGACGTGAACCCCTCCGGGCCCGTCGTCCTGGCGGCCCAGGTGCACTCCGACGGGTACCGCGCCGCACTCGTCGGACTCGGCGGCCGCATCGTCGCCACCGCACCCGGCTGCGGCACCGTGGACGCCGACCCCGCCCAGGTCCTCAGCGAAGTCGTCGCCGCCGGCGCCGAGTTGCTGCGCACCACCGGGCGGCGCTGTGTCGGTGCCGGACTCGCCGTGCCCTCAGCCGTCGCCGAACCCGAGGGCACCGCGCTCAATCCGCTGCACCTCGCCTGGCAGGCCGGGGCGCCGGTGCGCGACACCTTCCGCGCCTGCCTCGCCGACGCCCGGATCCTCTCCGCCGACGGACCCGCCGGCGGTTTCGCCGCCAACGACATCAACGTGGCCGCGCTCGCCGAACACCGGCACGGCGCCGGCCGGGGCGCGCGCCACCTCCTCGTCGTCGGCACCGGACACCACGGCGTGGGCGGCGCCCTCGTCCTCGACGGCCGCCTGCACACCGGGAGTTCGGGGCTCGCGCTGGAGGTCGGCCATCTGACCGTCCACCCCGGCGGGCGCCTCTGCCACTGCGGCAGCCGCGGCTGCCTCGACGTCGAGACCGACCCCGCCGCCCTCTTCGCAGCGGCCGGCCGCAGCCCCGCCCCGGACGCCTCGGCGCTCACCCAGGCCGGCGACCTCGTCCGCGACGAGTACACCACCGACCCCGCCGTACGGGAGGCCGCGGCCCTGCTCATCGACCGTCTCGGCCTCGGCCTCGCCGGGCTCGTCAACATCCTCAACCCGGACCGCATCGTGCTCACCGGGCTGCACCGGGCCCTCGTCGAGGCGGACGGCGAACGGCTGCGCGGTGTCGTCGCCGACGAGAGCCTGTGGGGCCGCAGCGGCAGCGTCCCGGTCGTCCCGAGCGCCCTGGACCACAACGCCCTCGTCGGCGCCGCCGAACTGGCCTGGCAGCCGGTGCTGGACGACCCGCTCTCGGCGCTCGCCGCCTGAACCCGCGGGCCGCAGCCGGCGATTCCCGTCGGGTGCCACCGGGCCGGGCCGCGGGCGAAAAGCCTTCCCGGCCCGGCCCCGGTGGCCGGAGAATGGTCCCATGAAGATCAGAGCCGGACAGGACGGCGAGTTCGCCGCCTTGCAGGAGATCGAGCGGGCGGCCGGACAGTGCTTCCGGGATGTCGGGATGGCCGCGATCGCGGACGACGAGCCGCCGGGCGACCGGATGCTGCGCGGATACGCGCGGGCCGGCGGACTGTGGGTCGTGGACGACGAGGAGGACACCGGGGACCGGACGGGCCCGGTCGCCTACGCGCTGACCGAACCCGTCGACGGCTGTCTGCACATCGAGCAGATCTCCGTGCACCCCTCCCGGTCGCGGCGCGGCATCGGCCGGCGGCTGCTGGACCATCTCGACCGGCGGGCCGCCGCCGACGGGCTGCCGGCCCTGACGCTGACCACGTTCGCCGACGTCCCCTGGAACGGGCCGTACTACCGGCGGCTCGGCTTCCGCGAACTGCCCGAGGAGACGCTCCCGCCGGGGCTGCGGCGCATCCGCCGGTCGGAACAGGAGCACGGCCTCGACCGCTGGCCCCGGGTGTGCATGCGCCGGGAGACCGGCGGACGCGCTCCGTCCCGGCAGCGGGGAGAGCGCGAGGGAGGGGCAGGCCAGGAGAGGGCGCGGCTGCTCCCCGCCGAGTGAGGGTGCGGCTACTCCCCGCGGAGTAGCGGCGATCTCCTTCTCCGACCCCACGCCGCGGGCCCGCTGCGCCCGCTACCGTGCCGCCATGGGCGGGCGACGGGTGTGGCGGGAGTGCGGGCGGGCCGGTGCGCCGGCGGTGGGCATCACCGTGCTGCAACTCGGTGCCGCGCTCACCGACGGCTCCGGGGCGCCGCTGGGCGCGGCCGGCGCGGCGCTCATCGTGGGCTCCGGCCTGGCCCTGTGCCTGGCGCGGCGGCTGCCCGCCACCGTGCTGCTGCTGGTCAGCGCCTGCATGGCCGGCTACGAGCTGCTGGCCGAGCCCGGTGACGTGCTCGCGTTCCCCGTGATGGCCGCCGTCTACTCCGCGGTGCGGCGCGGACGCAGGGCCGCACTCTGCGCGCCCGTCCTGGCGCTGGCGGCGGCCGTCGCCTCCGACGTGGCGGGCGGCTCGGGCGTGCACGCGGCGCTGGAGGCCCGCTTCCTGCTGGCGGGCTGGCTGGTGGCGGCGGCGACGGTGGGCCAGGCCGCCAGCAACTGGGAGGCGTACCTGGAGCAGGTCGAGCAGCGGGCCGCCGAGGCCGAACGCGGCCGCGAGGAGGCCGCGTTGCGCCGCGCCGGTGAGGAACGCCTGCGTATCGCACGGGAGTTGCACGACTCCCTCACCCACAGCATCTCCGTCATCAAGGTGCAGGCGGGCGTCGCCGTCCACCTGGCGCGCAAACGCGGCGAGGAGGTGCCGGCGGCGCTGCTCGCCATCCAGGAGGCCGGAACGGACGCCTCACGCGAACTGCGGTCCACGCTGGGGGTGTTGCGCTCCGACGACCCGGCGGGCGGCGGCGGCCCGGTGGTCAGCGGCCTCGACCGGCTGGACGTGCTCGTCGAGCGGGCCCGCTCCGCCGGGCTGCGGGTGTTCCTGACCGTCGAGGGCGGAGCGGGCCCGCTGCCGGAGGAGACGGACCGGGCCGCCTACCGCATCGTCCAGGAGGCCCTCACCAACGCCGCACGCCACGCGGGCCCTTCGGCGACCGCGCGGGTGCTCGTGCGGCACGGCCCGGAACGGCTCACCCTGCGGATCGAGGACGACGGGCGGGCCGCGCCCGGCTCCCCGCACGTGCCCGGCACCGGCCTGATCGGCATGCGGGAGCGCGTCACCGCACTCGCCGGACAGCTCTCGGCGGGCGCCCGACCGGACGGCGGCTTCGCCGTCGAGGCCGTCCTGCCGCTGCCGATGCCGCTGCCGATGCCGCCCGGGCGCCCGGCGGACCGGCCGGCCGCGCCCGTGTCCGCACCGCTGCCACAGGAGGCCGGACCGTGATCCGCGCACTGCTCGTCGACGACCAGGCCCTCATCCGGGGCGGCTTCCGCGCCCTGCTGGAGGCGGAGGACGACATCGAGGTGACCGGCGAGGCGGCCGACGGGCGCGAAGGGGTGCGGCTCGCCGCCGCGACCCGGCCGGACGTCGCCCTCGTCGACATCCAGATGCCCGTCATGGACGGCATCGAGACCACCCGGCGGATCGCCGCCGAACCCGGACTGTCCGGCACCCACGTCGTCATCCTCACCAACTACGGCCTGGACGCCTATGTGTTCAACGCCCTGCGGGCCGGCGCGTGCGGCTTCCTCGTCAAGGACATCGAACCCGCCGACCTGCTGCACGCGGTACGCACGGCGGCCCGCGGCGACGCCCTGCTCTCCCCGGCGATCACCCGCAAACTCGTCGCCGAGTACGTCTCCCGGCCGCTGGACGCCACCACCGGGGGCGGCGAGGCGCTCCGGGCGCTCACCAACCGGGAGCGGGAGGTCGTGGCCCTCGTCGCGCGCGGTCTGTCCAACGACGAGATCGCCGCACGCATGGTCATCAGCCCGACCACGGCGAAGACCCACGTCAGCCGCGCGATGACCAAGCTGCACGCCCGCGACCGGGCCCAACTCGTCGTCATCGCCTACGAGTCGGGGCTGGTCCTGCCGCGCGCCCGGGAGACCGCCGGACGCCGTGCCGACGACGGCTCGCCCCCGCACGGGCCCGGGAGCTGACCCGGCACGGCACGCCCGCGCGGCACCGGGCCCGCCGTCGGAGGCTCAGCCGGCCGCCGTGGACGCGGGAGAGGCGGGCACCCGCTCCCCGGGGCCCTCCGGGACGCTCGGCCCCGGGACGGCCTGCGCCCGCCCGGGCGCGGCGGGGGCCGCCTCCGGCTGCGGCGCCGGAGTCACGGGCAGCGAGAACCACACCGTCTTGCCCGAGCCGTCCTCCCGGGCACGCACGCCCCAGCTCTCGCTCACCGAGGCCACCAGCGCCAGCCCCCGCCCGTGCGTGGCCGTCCGGCCCCTCGGCGCCGGGCGTGCGGACGGCAGCCGCGGATCGTGGTCGTGCACGGCGACCGTCAGCCGGTGCTCATCCAGGGAGAGCTCCACCGTGCAGTGCTTGTCGGGGTGCTCGTCGGGGCGCTCGTCGGGGTGACCGCCGGGGCCCGTGCGGTGCCTGCCGCCCCCGGCGCCGTGCCGGTCGGCGCAGTGGGCCGGCCCGGGCCGCGCATGCTGATGGACGTTGGCCAGCAGCTCGCCCGCGCCGAGCGTCGCCGCGTCGATGAGCGGATCCAGCCGCCAGTACCGCAGTTGTGCCGTCAGGATTCTGCGGACGACTCCGATGCGGGAGGCCAGCGCCTGGAACTCCACGGTGCAGTGGCGTGCGGGGAGGGGACGGGTGCTCGTGCTGCTCGGTGGACTGATCACGACTGCGACTCCCTGACGAGGTGCTGCCCGAAGGGCGGGGGAGCGGTTCACGTGTGACGGAACGCCAGGTCCAGGATGAGAGCGGTCGAGCGCGTCCGCAAACCGGGTGCGACCGGCTGGTCACCCACCGAGTACGCCGCGTTCGGCGGCGGCCTTCGCCCGTGCCGTCTGGAGCGCGTTCAGCAGCGCCTCCCGGTGCTCCAGCGCGAACTGGAGCAGATACCGCGTACCGCCCAGCGTCGCCACGGCCTGGCCCCAGGGCCCGTAGCGGCTGACCCGCGCCTGCTCCACCGGTGCGCTGTCGATCTCACTGCCGTAGCTGGTCATCAGCACCAGCCGGCCATCCCGCACCAGCACGTGACCGGCCCGGGTGAGGGAGCGCAGCATCCGGCGTATCCCCACCCCGCCCGCATCGAACTCCGGCTCCGTCACAACAAACCGCCTCCCACCGGATCGTCCCAGCAGGGGTACCCTCGCGCGGTTTCCACACACCCCGGCCACCCCTCCTGCGGGGAGCATGCCCATGTCGGGGCCCCTCTACCTTCGCCGCCCTATGATCGGCCCTGTGAGCACCACCGAACCAACCCCGCACGTCACAGCGGTCCCGACCGTCGACGTCGACCGCAGCGACGACGCCTACCGCGCCTGGCTCAAGGAAGCCGTCCGCAAGGTCAGAGCCGAGAGCGGGCGCAGCGCCGACACCCATCTGCTGGCCTTCCCGCTGCCCGAGGAGTGGGGCATCGACCTCTACCTCAAGGACGAGTCGACCCACCCCACCGGCAGCCTCAAACACCGCCTGGCCAGGTCCCTCTTCCTGCACGCCCTGTGCAACGGCTGGATCAGGCCGGGCCGGCCCGTCATCGAGGCGTCCAGCGGCTCGACAGCCGTGAGCGAGGCGTACTTCGCCAAGCTGATCGGGCTGCCCTTCATCGCGGTGATGCCGCGCACGACGAGCAGCGAGAAGACCCGGCTCATCGAGTTCCACGGCGGCCGGTGCCACCTCGTGGACGACCCGCGCAGCGTGTACGAGGTCTCCGCCGCCCTCGCCGCCGAGAGCGGGGGCCACTTCATGGACCAGTTCACCTACGCCGAACGCGCCACCGACTGGCGCGGCAACAACAACATCGCCGAATCCGTCTACGCGCAGCTCAGCAGGGAGCGCTACCCGGAGCCCGCCTGGATCGTCGCCACCGCCGGCACCGGCGGCACCTCGGCGACGTTCGCGCGCTACATCCGCTACCAGCAGTACGACACCCGGGTGTGCGTCCCCGACCCGGAGAACTCCTGCTTCTTCGACGGCTGGCGGTACGCCGACCCCGACGCGCACAGCGACGCCGCCTCCCGCATCGAGGGCATCGGCCGGCCCCGGATGGAACCCAGCTTCATGGCCGGGGCCGTCGACCGCATGATGAAGGTCCCCGACGCGGCCAGCGTCGCCGCCGTGCGCCTGCTGGAGCGGGTGCTCGGCCGCAAGGCCGGCGGCTCCACCGGCACGGGGCTGTGGGCGGCGCTGCGCATCGTCGCCGGAATGCGGGAGCGGGGCGAGCACGGCAGCGTCGTCACCCTGCTGTGCGACCCCGGCGACCGGTACCTCGACAAGTACTACTCCGACGCCTGGCTCGCCGAACAGGGCCTGAGCATCGCACCGTGCACCCGGACCCTGGAACGCTTCCTCGAAACGGGGGAGTGGACCGAGACCGCCGCCTGACCCGCCCGCCACCGCGCCCGGCGGCCCTCAGCCCTCGCCGCCGGCTCCCGTACCCGGATCGCCCGCCGGTCCCTCCCGGCCGTCCGCCTCGTCCCCCGCGGGCTCACCCGCGACCACCAGCCGCGGCAGATGCTCCTCGATCTCCGCACGCGCCCCCGCGGTCAGCGCCCCGTCCGTGACCAGGGTGTCCACCTGGTCCAGCGAGGCGAACGAACTCAGGCCCACCGTGCCCCACTTGGTGTGGTCCGCGACGACGACCACCCGCCGGGCCGACTCCACGAACCGCCGGTTCGTCTCGGCCTCCGCGAGGTTCGGCGTCGACAGGCCCGCCTCGACGGATATCCCGTGCACGCCCAGGAACAGCACATCGAAGTGCAGCGAACGGATCGCCGCGTCCGCCACCGAACCCACCAGGGAATCCGAGGGCGTGCGCACCCCGCCCGTCAGCACCACCGTCGCCGCACCCGGCCGGCCCGGCGGAAGGCCGCCCGCCGAACGCTGCGCGGCATGGAAGACATCCGCGACCCGCACCGAGTTGGTCACCACCGTCAGATTCGGCACGTCCAGCAGCTGCTGCGCCAGCGCGAACGTCGTCGTCCCGCCGGACAGGGCGATGGCGCTGCCCGGCTGCGCCATCCGCGCCGCCGTCCGCGCGATGTCCTCCTTCGCGCTCAGCTCCAGCGACGACTTCGCCTCGAACCCCGGCTCGTGCGTACTGGCCTCCGCCACCGGCACGGCACCGCCGTGCACCTTCTCCAGCGCGCCCTGCCGGGCCAGCGCGTCCAGGTCCCGGCGCACCGTCATGTCCGAGACGTTGAGCTTCCGGGTCAGCTCGTTCACCCGCGCGCCCCCGCGCCGCCGCACCTCCTCCAGGATCAGCGCGCGCCGCTGCTCGGCGAGAAGGTTCTGGTTGTCGCTCACTGATGCATCTCTCCGCTCGCTTCTCCGCCCCCGCGGCATTCCGCGCGTTGCGTTATGTCTGCGGCCCGGCAGCCGCAGGTGCGTCGCTCGCAGATCTCTCCGCTCGCTTCTCCGCCCCGTCAGCACACCCGCGCCGCCCTGCCTCCCACGCGCGTGTGTACCGGCCCGGGCAATCCTCCCATGCGCCCCGTGGGGTACGCCGGGGTCACGATTCGGCCCCGTGCACACCACGTTCACCCGGCGGGGGCTGCACAGCGGCGGTTTCTGCGGGAATCCTGGGGGGAGCACGCAACGACAGTTCGGGGGAATCTCGGGGGGAAGCACCGTGCCGTCAGATCATGCGGGCACCGCTGCGCCGCAGCGCGCCGCCGCACCGTCAGCCGCACCACCGACGGCGCCGGGAGCGCCGTCGTCGTCCGAGGCCGGGCCGTCCGCGGCGTCGGCGGGCCCGGCCCGTGGCCCGGGTGCCGGTCTGTCGATGGAACTGCTCGTCCACGGGGTCGGGGGGACGACCCCGGAGAAGATGCTCGGGGATCCGCGCACCTGCCGGGTCACCGGCGACAGCACAGCCGCCGTCTACCGCAGGACCGACGACGAGAAGGCCGAGGAACACCCGGAGCGGTACCGGGACGAGCCCGTCGTCGAGGCGTACTGCTGGTCGAACCTGACGTCCGGCAACGGGTCGCGTGCCCTGTGGCTGATCCTGCTGCCGTTCATGGTCGTCAACCTCGCCCACTGGATGCGCGCGGCAGGACCGCACCGGGGCAGGGCCGTCCGGCTGCACGGCCTGCTGGTGCGGCTGCTCGCGCTGTCGCTGACGGTCCTGCTGATCGCGGCCGTCTGCGAGGTGGCGCTCGACCTCATCGCCTGGCAGTGCGCCGGCACGTCGGGCTGTACCGCCGAGCACACCTGGCTCGCGTTCATGGGAGGGCAGGACGGCTGGTGGAGCCTGCCGGGCCGCCGCCTGGCGCTGGCCGCGGTGCTGCCCGTCGCCGGGACGCTGCTGCTGTGGTGGCTCTCGCACCGCACCTGGAACGCGTACGAGTCGCAGCCGCCGCTCCAGCGCGGCATCGCCGAGGAGGATCCGGCAGCCGACGGCCGGCCTCCGCTCTCGCTGCCCGGCTTCTGGTACGGCAAGCGGCTGGTCGCGCGGCTGCGGGCCGCGCACACGGCGGCCGGTTTCCTGACGGTCGCCGCCGCGCTGACCGCCGCCACCACCCGCTACGACCGCAGGCCCGGCGGCAGCGCCCTGCTCGACGTGCTCGGCTGGGCGCTGCTCGTCGCGATCGTCGCCGCCGCCGTGTGCGTCGTGTACGTCGTCTGCCGCAGGGGCCGCAAGGAGAGCACACCGGACGACCGGCTGGACCGGCTGGCCGTGCGGCTGCTGCCCGGCACGGCGCTGGCGCTGACGGTGCTCGCCGCGGTCCACAGCGCCTGGAGCCGGCCGGGCTGGCGGGCCGTCGGCTCGCTGCCGGGCGACGAGACCTTCGGGGTGCTCGCGGTGCTCCAGGGCGCCCTCGTGGTGGCGCTCGCCCTGGTCGGGCTGCGGCTGCACCGGGTGCGGGAGCTGCCGCGCACCGCGCTCGCCGGTACCGCGCCCGCCGCCGTCGCGATGCTCGGCTGCGCGCTGGGCGCCGTGCTGTCCGGGGGAGTGGCCCAGCGCGTCGGGGACTGGCTGAACGGCTCCGGGCCCGACAGCCGGCTGCCCGGCCCGCCCACGATCCTCACCTGGCAGTCCTCGATCATTCCGGTGCTGCTGGTCCTGGTGCTCGCGCTGGTGAGCTGGTTCGCCTTCCGGGTGTGGCGCACCGCCCGCGGTCTGACCGACGACGTGGCCGCCGGCTATCCGGGCACCGTGCCGGACGCCTCCCGCTCGCGGCGGATCGCCGGGGCGGTCGCCCGCGCCGGGATCACCGACGAGGCGCCCTGGCTGGTGGCCACGATCGCGGTCGCCACCCTCGTCCTCGGCGGGGTCGCCGTCGTCGGCACCCTGCTCACGCACCGGGCGCCGGGTGCCGCGGCGGACGGCGCGCCCGCGTTCGTCGACGGCTTCGCCGACACCGTGCAGGCCATGGGCTCCTGGCTGATCGGCCTCGGGTTCCTGCTGTTCCTCACCTGGGGACGCCGGGCCTACCGGGACCAGTCGGCCCGCCGCACCGTCGGCATCCTGTGGGACGTCGGCACCTTCTGGCCGCGCGCCGCGCACCCCTTCGCGCCGCCCTGCTACGCGGAGCGGGCCGTGCCCGATCTGGCCTGGCGGATGGCCACCTGGACGGACGAGCAGCCCGACCGCAGGCTGGTGATCTCCGGGCACTCGCAGGGCAGCGTGCTGGCCGCCGCCGCCGTCTGGCAGCTGGACCGCGACACCCGCCGCCAGGTCGCGCTGCTCACCTACGGCTCACCGCTGGAGCGGCTCTACGGGCGCTGGTTCCCCGCCTACTTCGGGCCGCGGCAGCTGTCCGCGCTCGACGGCGACCTGGAGGGCTGGCGCAACCTGTGGCGGCTCACCGACCCGATCGGCGGCCCGGTTCACCCGGGCGCCGCCGACCGGCGGGGCACCGGCCGCGACGGCGTCGACCGCGGCCCGCTGCTGGACCCGCTCGCCTACGGCCGCACCCTCGAACTGCCGCTGCCCGAGCCGATCCTGGCGCACAGCGACTACCAGGCCGACCCGGCCTTCGACGAGGAGCGCGACGGTCTGCTCGACCGGCTGGGCGCCGCCCGCTCGGGGCCGGGCACCCGCTCCCTGCCCCGCAGCAGACACCCGGCGCGGGACACGCCGGAGCGGCCGGTGCCGGACGGAGCGGACCGCCCGCACCCGGCCGAGGCGCCGTCCGACGGCGCGGGCCCGGCACGGCGGCCCGTCAGGCGAGGCCGGGCAGGTCCTCCGGGTAGAGCAGGGTGAGGTCGTCGGTGCTCGGGTCGGGAAGCTGGGCGACCCGGCCCGCGTGCCGCTCGACCATCGCCTCGAAGGTCTGCCGCGCGGTACGGCCGTTGCCGAACGAGGGGCCCTTCGGGAGCTGCGCGAAGTACGCCAGCAGCGCCTGCCGGGTGCCCTCGCCCAGGTGGTACTCCTGGTCGTCGGCCTGCTGCTGGACGATGTGCAGCAGCTGCTCGGGCGCGTAGTCGCCGAAGGTGATGGTGCGCGAGAACCGGGAGGCCACACCGGGGTTGACGGCCAGGAAGCGCTCCATCTCGGCCGTGTACCCGGCGACGATGACGACGACCTCGTCGCGCTGGTCCTCCATCAGCTTCACCAGCGTGTCGATGGCCTCCCGGCCGAAGTCCCGGCCGGAGGAGTCCTGCGGGGAGAGCGCGTACGCCTCGTCGATGAACAGCACGCCCCCGCGGGCCCGTTCGAACGCCTCCTGGGTGCGGATCGCCGTCGAACCGATGTGCTCGCCCACCAGATCGACGCGGGAGACCTCCACCAGATGGCCCCGCTCCAGCACCCCGAGCGAGCGCAGGATCTCCCCGTACAGCCGGGCCACCGTCGTCTTGCCGGTGCCGGGGGAGCCGGTGAAGACCAGATGCCGGCGCACGGAGGCCGCCTTGAGCCCGGCCTCCTGCCGGCGGCGGCCCACCTCCAGCATGTCCGTGAGCGCCCGCACCTCCCGCTTGACGCTCTCCAGCCCGACGAGCGCGTCGAGTTCGCCCAGCACGTCCTTCGCGTCGCGCGGGCCGTCCTGCCCGGGCTGCTGCTCGGCCGGTGCCGAGGCGGAGGGCGCGGGCGCCTGCTCGGCGGCCGGCTCGGCGCTGCGCTGGGCGGGAACGGCGGCCGTCAGCAGCCCCGCGCGGCCCTGCGCGGGCGCCGGCGCCGCGGCCGGCGGGACGGCCTGGTCGGGCGCTGAGCCCGCCGGGCCCACGGGGCCGCTCTCGTCCGAGGAGCAGTCCTCGACGACCGGGCCGTCCTCGGCGAACTCGTAACCCCCGCGCGAGCAGCGCTCGGTACGGCAGCGGCGCAGCGTCGTCCGGCAGCCGTCGATGATGTGGAAGCCGAAGCCGCGCGAGCCGGTCACCCGGCAGTTGTGGAAGGTGCCGCGGCCCTCGGCGGAGACGTAGAAGCCCGCCTCGGCCGGGCCGGTCACCGTGCAGCGCTCGACCGTGGGATCCGCGCCCTTGGTGACGATGACGCCGGTGGCCGCGCCGTCGACCGTGCACTCGTTGAGCACACCGCCGCTGCCGTGGTCGCGGAACCAGGCGCCGGTGGCCGCCTTGGCGATCCGGCAGTCGTCCAGCTGCACGGTGGCGCCGTCGCTGACCGAGACCGCGGTGCCGCGCACCTGGGTCAGATCCGTGTCGAGCACATCGGCGCGCGAGCCGCGGTCCAGGACGAACAGCGCGTCGGGCACGGTGTGGACACGGCAGCTGTCGAGGACGACGGTCGCCCCGTCGCTGATCCACACCGCCGGGTAGTCGCCCGTACTGTCGTGGATCTCGCAGCCGTTGGCGTCGGCACGGGTGCCCGGATCCCACACCGACAGGCCGTTGCGCCCGAAGCGGCGCACCTTCGCGCGGGTCAGCGTCAGCACCGAACGCGACCGCAGATCGATGGCGTTCTCCGGGATGTCGTGGATGTCGCAGTCGGCCAGGGTGAGCACCGCGTCCGACTCCAGAGTGACGCCGTCGGCCGTGGTGCGGTGCACCCGGCAGTCCGTGAAGTGCCCGCCGGCCCGGGCCGCCACCCGCAGCCCGCTGCCCTTGATCTCGTACACCTCGCAGCCGAGCGCCTCGGCCGTCGTGCCCTCGCCCTGGAGCGAGATGCCCGCACCGGAGGCGTGGTGCACCCGGCAGTTGGCCAGCCGGGCCGTACCGCCGTCCCGCACCGCGACACCGGCCTGCCCGGCGGCGACCACTTCGCACTCCTCGTAGATGCCGCCGCCCCCGGCCACGCTGATGCCGACCCCCGCCGGGTTGTCGACGGTGCAGCGCCGCACGGTCGGCCGTGCCGCGCCGCGCACCTCTATGCCCGCCGCCGAGCGCGTCATCACCCGCAGCCCGACCAGCTCCGGCGCCGTGTCCTCCACCAGCACGGCGGGCACCGCCGAGTCCTGGCCCTCCACCTGGATGTCCTGCACCAGCGCGGCGGCGCGCAGGGTGAGCCCGACGCCGTCGGCGGGCGCGATCCGCACCGAGCCGCTGCCCGAGCGCTCGGGGCCGCGCAGCGTCACCGGACGGTCGACGACGAGGTTCTCCCGATAGGTTCCGGGCGCGACGGTGACCACGTCGCCCTCGCCCGCCGCTTCCAACGCGGCGGCCAGCGAGGCGTATTCGCCGGTGCGCCGTCGCCAGCGCGACGAGCCGCTGTGTGTCACCTGGACCGAGCCCTGTGCCATGGAGTGCTGTGCCCCAACCTCGTGCGTGCGCGGATGTGTTGTGCCTGCGCTGCTGCTCCGCGCCACGGCGCGGACCTGCCGGCCGCACCACCGTAGCGTGCGCCGCCGACCCCGGTTGACGGGTCCTTCGAGGTGGGCGGCGCCGGCCCCGCACCGCCGGGCCTCCGCGCGCCGGACAGGACCCGGACAGGACACGGCCCGGGCTCAGGGGCCGGTGCCCGCGCGTCCCCAGTCCGGCCCGATACGGGCCCACTCCTCGTCCCAGCGTGCGTAGCGCCGGCGCAGCAGCAGCCGCACCCCCAGCCGGCGCGCCACCTCCAGGCCGCCGCCCGCGCAGGCGCCCACCGCGGCCCCGGCCAGCAGGGCGTGCGAGGAGGCGCCGCGGGTGCTCATCGGCCGGGACGTCAGCCGGCCCGCCCGGTCGATCCACACCGGGATCCGGCCGCCCTGCCGTACGTGGTGCCGCACGGTGAACGTAGCGCTGTGCTGCCGGCCGTCCGGGGCCGTCCAACGGGCCGTCACCCGGGCCCTGGTGGGCCGCCGGGACACCGACTCCGGGTCGGAGTTGTCGAACGAGGGCCGTACGGCGACCCGTTCGGCCGTGGCCCAGACCCGCTGCCGCTCCCGCTGCTGCTCCTGGGCCGAGCGCAGCAGCGTCTCGTGCGTCGCCTGGGCGGTCAGCAGACCCGCCAGCGGCGCCCCGACGACGATGAGCACCGTGGCCCACAGCGTCAGCCACGCCTCGCCGCGGTCGGTGCGGCGGCACAGCGGATTGCCGCGCCAGCGCCACAGGCCGACGATCGTACGCACCGCCGCTCACCCCCTTCTCCCCGTGCACGTGCCCGCGGGGGCGGTGTTCCACGAGGCGGCGCCGAGCACTCCGGCGCATGCCGGAGCGGTGGGCCCTGGTCCGGGGCCGCACGGGGTTCCGGACAGCGTCGTGCCTGGTGCCGGGCCCGGTTGCGCTCCCTCGCGATGGCCCGAGTTTACTGGCGGCCCCGGCCGGTGCGCTGCCGGGTCCGCCCGCCGCCGTCCACCCGGCAGGACGTGCCGCGTCCGATCACCGGCCGGGCCAGCGCCAGTTGACGACCTCCGGCATGTCGACGCCGTGTTCCCTGATGTACCAGTGGTGCCGCTCCCGCAGGTCCGCGGCGGCCTGCCGCACCCGCGCGGCACGCGTCGCCAGGCCCGGAACCCGGTCGATGACGTCCATGACGAGGCTGTAGCGGTCCATGCCGTTGCGCACCACCATGTCGAACGGCGTCGTCGTCGACCCGGCCTCGCGGTACCCGCGCACCGACATCAGCTCGTGGACCGCGCGCCGGTAGGCCAGCCGGTGCACCAGCCACGGGTAGCCGTGGTAGGCGAAGACCACCGGACGGTCCCGGGTGAACACCGCGTCGAAGTCGGGGTCCGGCAGCCCGTGCGGATGCTGCGAGGGCTGTGTCAGCCGCGCGATGTCCACCACGTTCACCACCCGCACCGCCAGCCGCGGCAGCCACGACCGCAGCAGGGAGGCCGCCGCGAGCACCTCCTGGGTGGGCACGTCGCCCGCGCACGCCAGCACCACGTCCGGCTCCTCGCTGGCGCGTTCGGTCCCCGCCCACTCCCACACGCCCAGGCCCCGGGCGCAGTGTGCGCGGGCCTGCTCCAGGTCCAGCCAGTCGAAGCAGCCGTGCTTGGCCGCCACGATCAGGTTCACCGTGTCCTTGGTGCGCAGCGCGTGGTCGGTGACGCACAGCAGGGTGTTGGTGTCCGGCGGCAGATAGACCCGGACGACGTCGGGGCTCTTGTTCAGCACATGGTCGATGAAGCCCGGGTCCTGGTGCGAGAAGCCGTTGTGGTCCTGGCGCCAGGCGTGCGACGTCAGCAGATAGTTGAGGGAGGCCACCGGGCGGCGCCAGGTCACCTCGCGGGCGCTGTGCACCCACTTCACGTGCTGCGCCACCATGCTCGCCACCAGATTGGCGAACGCCTCGTAGGAGGCGAACAGCCCGTGCCGGCCGGTCAGCACATACCCCTCCAGCCAGCCCTGGCACATGTGCTCCGAGAGGACCTCCAGCACCCGGCCGTGCCGGCCCAGGTGTTCGTCCGTCGGCTTGTATCCGGCCTGCCAGCCGCGCGGCGAGCCCTCGTAGACGCCGTCCAGATGGTTGGAGTCCGTCTCGTCCGGCCCGAACAGCCGGAAGTCGCGGCGCTCCCGGGTGGCCTCCATCAGCTCGGCGAGCATTCCGCCCAGCACCCGGGTCGGCTCGTGCGCGTCCCCGCCCGGGCGCTCCACCGGGACGGCGTGCGGCTCCAGCGCGGGCAGCGGCAGCCTCCGCAGCAGCCGGCCGCCGTTCGCCTCCGGCACCGAGCCGAGCCGCAGCGAACCCTCGGGGACCCACTCCAGCACCTGCCCGCGCGGCCTGCCGTCCTCGTCGAACAGATCGTCGGGCCGGTAGGAGCGCAGCCACCGCTCCAGCGCGCGCAGCTGCTCGGCGTCCTCGCGCACCGCGGGCAGCGGCACCTGGTGCGCGCGCCAGGTGCCCTCCACCGGCAGCCCGTCCAGCTCCCGCGGCCCCGACCAGCCCTTCGGGGTACGCAGCACGATCATCGGCCAGTGCGGGCGGTCCTCCGCCTGCCCGGCGGGCGGGCCGTCGGCGGAGCGCGCCGCCTGCTGGAGCGCGTCGATCCGCTCCACCGCGCCGTCGAGCGCGGCGGCCAGCTCGCGGTGCGCCTGCGCGGGCGGTGTGCCGGTGTCGGCGGTGACGAACACCGGCTCGTAGCCGTAGCCGCGCAGCAGCAACTCCAGCTCCTCGCGCGGCAGCCGGGAGAGCACCGTCGGGTTGGCGATCTTGTAGCCGTTCAGATGCAGCACCGGCAGCACGGCACCGTCGTGCACCGGGTCGAGGAACGTGTTCGAGTGCCAGGAGGCCGCCAGCGGACCGGTCTCCGCCTCGCCGTCCCCGATGACGGCGCACACCAGCAGATCCGGGTGGTCGAAGGCGGCGCCGTAGGCGTGCGCGAGGGAGTAGCCCAGCTCGCCTCCCTCCTGGATGGAGCCGGGCACGTCCGGCGCGGTGTGGCTGGGGACGCCGCCCGGCTGGGAGAAGTCCCGGAACAGCCGCAGCATGCCCGCCCGGTCCCGGGACGCGTCCGGATCCAGCTCCCCGTAGGTGCCCTCCAGCCACGCGCCCGCCAGTACGGCCGCCGCGCCGTGCCCCGGCCCCCACACCGCCATGGTGCGCCGCCCGGTGCGCCGGATCATCCGGTTGAGGTGGGTGTACATCAGCCCGAGGCCCGGGCAGGTGCCCCAGTGCCCCAGCAGCCGCGGCTTGATGTGCTCGGGCCGCAGCGGTTCGTCGAGCAGCGGGTTGGCCCGCAGATACAGCTGTGCGGCCGAGAGGTAGTTGAGGGCGCGCCAGTGCGCGTCGAGCTGGTCCGCCTCGTGGTCGGTGAGGTGATCGTGTTCCGGCATGCCGGATGGGTACCAGGCAGCCCCGCGGCCGACACCCGGCGTCCCGGCGGTCTTTCCGCGCCGGTACGGCGTGCGCACGGCGTTGTCCCGGCACGCGAACGGCGGCACGATGACGGGGTGCGCAATCCATGGCTGGCGCTCGAAGCAGGAGCGGACCCGGCCGCCCGGGCCGGGCAGATGCGCCGCGCCCACGAGCGGTTCCTCACCGGCGGGACGCTCGGCGGCCCCGTCCGGGACGTGGTGGCCGACTCCTGGCGCCGGTGCGCCGGGGCCCGGCTCGGCCCCGAGAGCCTCGCCCGGGTCGACCTGGACGACGAGCGGCTCACCGCGCGCCGCGCCTGCCATCCGCTGGCCCGGGTGATGCCGCTGTTCCGGGAACTGCTCGGCAGCATCGCGGACGACGGCGCCCATCTGCTGTCCGTCTGCGACGAGCGCGGCACCATGCTCTGGGTCGAGGGCCACTCCCAGGTACGGCGCAGGGCCGAGGCGATGAACTTCGTCCCCGGCGCCCACTGGTCCGAGCGGGACAGCGGCACCAACGCGCCCGGCACCGCGCTCGCCGTCGGACACGCCGTGCAGATCTTCGCCGCGGAGCACTACTGCCGGCCCGTCCAGTCGTGGACCTGCGCCGCAGCGCCCGTCCACGACCCGCACACCGGCCGTATCGTCGGCGCCGTCGACCTCACCGGCGGCGACCATCTCGCCTCCCCGCACAGCCTCGCCCTCGTCCAGGCCACGGCCCGCGCCGCCGAGGCCCGGCTCGCCGCTGCCCCGCCCGGGCCCGGCGGCCCCGCCACCGGCGACGGGCTGGCCGTGCTCGGCCGCGACGAGGCGCTGCTGCACACCCCGGGGACGCGGGCGGCCGGCGGCCCGCTGCGCCTCGGCCGCCGGCACAGCGAGATCGTGCTGCTGCTGGCCGCGCACCCCGACGGGCTCGGCGGTGAGGCGCTCGCCCGCGAGCTGTACGGGGAGCGGGAGGTCACGCCCGTCACGCTGCGCGCCGAACTCTCCCGGCTGCGGCAGCTGTTGGGGCCGCTGCTGGCCTCCCGGCCGTACCGACTGGTGCGCCGCCCGGTCACCGACTACGACACCGTCACCGACGCGCTCGCCGCCTCGGACACCGCCTCGGCGCTCGCCGCCTACGCCGGGCCGCTGCTGCCGTCGTCCGAGGCGCCCGGCGTCGTCCGGCTGCGCCGTGTGCTGGAGAACCGGCTGCGCCGCCGGCTGCTCCAGGAGGCGGACCCGGGTCTGCTGGAGACGTGGCTGGGCACCGGCGCCGGGGAGGACGACCTGGAGGCGTGGGAGGCCCTGCACGCCGTGCGGCCCGGGCCGCACACCGCCGGGCGGGTGGCCGCGCTGCGCTCCGCCTACGGGCTGCCGCCGGCGGACGGCGGCAGGAGCGCGCACAGCGGCAGGCGCACGGGCGGCCGGCACGCAACGTCCGCGCAACGTTCCGCGCGCTAGCTTCCCCGGACCGGACCGGACCGGACCGAACTGGACCGGACCGAACGAGACGGGACCTGACGGGCCCCGACCCGGAGCGCACCGGATCAGGAAGGGCCCCGGATCAGGAAAGGCCCCCGATCAGGAAGGGCCCCGGACCGGGACCGGCCCGGAACAGGACCGCACCGCGCCCCGCCGCCCCCGCGGCGGGGAACCTCGGCACAGGGGAGGCACAGCATGAGCCGCTACGCCGCACCGGGCAGCGAGGGCGCCGTGATGGCGTACCAGGCCCGCTACGACCACTGGATCGGCGGCGCCTACGTGGCACCCGAGAAGGGCGGCTACTTCGAGAACCCGACGCCCGTCAACGGGGCGCCGTTCACCGAGATCGCCCGCGGCACCGCCGCCGACGTCGAGCGCGCCATCGACGCCGCGCACGCGGCCGCGGGCCCGTGGGGCCGCACGGCGCCCGCCGAACGCGCCCAGGTGCTCAACCGGATCGCGGACCGGATGGAGGAGCACCTGGAGGCGCTCGCGGTCGCCGAGAGCTGGGAGAACGGCAAGCCCGTCCGCGAGACGCTGGCCGCCGACATCCCGCTCGCCGTCGACCACTTCCGGTACTTCGCCGGCGCGCTGCGCGCCCAGGAGGGCTCCCTCTCGCAGCTCGACGAGGACACCGTCGCCTACCACTTCCACGAGCCGCTCGGTGTCGTCGCCCAGATCATCCCGTGGAACTTCCCGATCCTGATGGCCGCCTGGAAGCTGGCCCCCGCGCTCGCCGCGGGCAACGCCGTCGTCCTCAAACCGGCCGAGCAGACGCCCGCTTCGATCCACTACTGGATGAGCCTGGTGTCCGATCTGCTGCCGCCCGGCGTCGTGAACATCGTCAACGGCTTCGGCGCCGAGGCGGGCAAGCCGCTCGCGGCCAGCCCGCGCGTCGCCAAGATCGCCTTCACCGGTGAGACCACCACGGGCCGGCTGATCATGCAGTACGCCTCGGAGAACCTCAAGCCGGTCACCCTGGAGCTGGGCGGCAAGAGCCCCAACATCTTCTTCGAGGACGTCTCCGACGACGGGGACGACTTCTACGACAAGGCGCTGGAGGGCTTCACCCTCTTCGCGCTCAACCAGGGCGAGGTGTGCACCTGCCCCTCCCGCGCCCTCATCCAGCGCAGCCACTACCGCAGCTTCCTCGACGCGTGCGTCGCCCGCACCGAGACCATCGTCCAGGGCCATCCGCTGGACACCGCCACGATGGTCGGGGCCCAGGCGTCCAACGACCAGCTGGAGAAGATCCTCTCCTACCTCGACATCGGCCGGCAGGAGGGCGCCCGCGTCCTGACCGGAGGTGAACGCGCCGACCTCGGCGGGGAGTTGGCGGGCGGCTACTATGTGCGGCCGACCATCCTGGAGGGCGGCAACCGGATGCGCGTCTTCCAGGAGGAGATCTTCGGCCCGGTCGTCGCCGTCACCGGCTTCACCGACTTCGACGACGCGATGGAGCTGGCCAACGACACCCTCTACGGCCTCGGCGCCGGCGTGTGGACCCGCAACGGCACCCTCGCCTACCGCGCGGGCCGCGCCATCCAGGCCGGACGGGTGTGGACGAACTGCTATCACGCCTACCCCGCACACGCCGCGTTCGGCGGCTACAAGCAGTCCGGCATCGGCCGCGAGAACCACCGCATGATGCTGGAGCACTACCAGCAGACGAAGAACCTGCTGGTCAGCTATGCGCCGAAGAAGGTCGGGCTGTTCTGATGGACGCACCCGAGAGCGCCCCCGGCGCCCGCGTGGACGTCACCCCCGAAGCCGCAGTGCTGCTGCGCCGGCTGACCGGCACACACGGCCCGCTGATGTTCCACCAGTCCGGCGGCTGCTGCGACGGCAGCAGCCCCATGTGCTACGAGCGCGGCGAGTTCCGCACCGGCGACTCCGATGTCCTGCTGGGCGAGCTGGAGATCGAGGGCGTGCCCGACCCGGTGCCGTTCTGGATCTCCGCGAGCCAGTACGCCTACTGGAGCCACACCCATCTGACGGTCGATGTCGTCCCGGGGCGCGGCAGCGGGTTCTCCGTCGAGGCACCCGAGGGCGTGCGCTTCCTCATCCGCTCCCGACTGCTGGAGACCTGACGGCCCGCCGGCCCCGCGGCACCGGTCCCGCACCCGCCGCGGGGCCCGGCCTCAGTCCGCCCGCTCCAGCACCTCGACGGTGTCGCCGATACGCAGCGTGCCCCGCTGTTCGGGCACCAACAGCTGCCCGAACAGCAGCTTGTTGCCGTCCCGCCGGTGCCGGCCCAGCGTGCGCAGCGGCTCCCTGCCGCGGACGGCCGTCTGCTGGTCCGTCGTCGTGATCACACACCGCGCGCAGGGCTTGGCGACCCGGAAGGAGACCGCGCCGACCCGCACCCTGCGCCACCCGTCCTCCTCCCAGGGGCGGGTGCCGTCGACGACGAGGCCGGGCCGGAACCGGTTCATCGGCAGCGGCCCCTCCGCGGCCCGATCGCCCTCCGCGATGAGGGAGTTGAGGCCCTCCAGCGACGCCGAGGTGGTGAGCAGGAAGGGAAGGCTGTCCGCGAACGAGACCGTCTCGCCCTCCCGTCCGTGCGAGGACGTGATCGGCCGGGCGTGCTCGGGTGCGTCCATGTGCACCAGCCGCACCTCGCATCCCAGGTACGCCGAGAACCATGCGTCCGCCTGCGGACCGGCGGGGACGGCCTCCGGCTTGCTGCGGAAGATCCGCACGGTGAGGTGCCCGGCGGCCGGGTCCGGCACCGCGACCTCCAGCGGTTCCGTTCCCGCGGCCTCCAGCCGCAGCCCGCCGCCCGGCAGTTGCCGCGCGGAGACCAGCGCGAGGCGTGGATGCTCGCGCTGGGTCAGCGCGCCGTGATCAGCGCCGACCAGCAGCCAGCGGCGGTCACCGACGGCACCCCAGGGCTCCACCGTCATCTCCCGCAGTGCGGTTCCCGCGAGGGACTTCACCGGATAGACATGCAGGGAACCGAGCACAGGTGTCGACATGTGGACATCCTGTCATCCTCGGGGCACACACCCGTACATGCCCCTTCGCCCGGCCCCGCGGCCGATCCCACGCTCCGTCCCCCACGGCTGCGCGACCCGGTCGCTCCCCGACTCCCCGGCCCGCCCCGGCGGTTGGGCGCCGGCGCCCCGGCTCAGTACCGGCTCAGTACCCCCGGCCCGGGTACGGGTGCTGGCCGTACTGCTCCTCGTACGGCGTGGGCATCTGACGGGGCGCGGCCGGGCGCGGGGCGACCGGGCGCATGTGCTGGGTGGGCTGCTGGTGCGCGGGCGGCGCGTACTGCTGCTGCGGCTGGGGCTGTTGCGGGTACTGGCCCTGCATGCCCTGGCCGGGGTAGCCGCGCGCCGGGGCCTGCTGCGGAATGTGCGGCGCGGGCGTCGGCTGGAGCGGCCCTGAGCCCTGCGGCAGCGCGGCGGGACCGGGCGGCAGCGCGGCGGGCGCCTGCTGCTGCATCGGCGCGGGGGCCGGCTGCGGCGGCGCGGGCTGCGGCGCGTGCGGCTGCGGAACCGGCGCCTGGTAGCCGTAGGAAGGGGCCTGCGCGGGGGTGCTGTGCAGCGGCGCGGGCTGCGGCGCCTGCCGGGGGTCGGGCCCGGCCGGCAGCGCGGCGGGCAGTGCCGGCAGCGCGCTGCCGCCCCCCGTGTCGTACGCGGACGGCACCCGGATGGGAGCGATCTGCGGAGTACCCCGCTCGGCGACGAGCATGTCGTAGATCGGCGTCTCGGGATAGGACGGAGCAGCGTAGTAGCCGCCGCCGTAGGAACTGCGGGGGGAGGTCATGCTCATAAGGTAAGCCCACAATCGGCATCGAGACCAGAGAGGTACTGGGGAACGCCCGTCCCACCCGCGTCCCTGCAGACGGGAGCCGGTTTTCCCCGGTTGTGCAGCACGTGCCGGGAGGTGCACGCCGGGGAGTGCGAACCGGACGAACACCCCCGTGTCGACCGGAGCCGTCCCCCGACCGGGCACGCGAGCGTGGCTGGTTCCCGCCTGTCCCGGTTGCGGGCGCGCGAGAGGGAAGCTGACAGAAGCATAAGCCCACAGATGGGGCAGGAGAACGCCCCTGCTGCGTCCAGGTGTTCGGGACATGTGACGGAGCGTCCGCGACCGTTCGCTCCGGTCCGTCCGGCCCCCGCAACCGCCCGTTCCGCGGCACCGTCCCCGGACGGCGTGGGAGTGCGCGCCCCCGTGCAATAGGTTGGAGACGGCTGTTTGCTTGCCCGCAGTACGGAACCGAGCCCGAGGGGGAGAGGCATGACGATGCGCAAGGGGGCCAACGTCCCGGTGGCTGCGGCGAACGTCCGCATCGAGATCGGATGGCGCACGGGCGCCGGCGTACCCGACGTCGACGCCTCGGCCCTGCTGCTCACCGAGCGCGGAAGAGTGCGCTCGGACGCCGACTTCGTCTTCTACAACCAGCCCCGGCACCCGTCGCAGACCGTGCGGCACGAGGGCCACCGGCAGGGCGGACCGGCCGGCGGCGCCCACGTCGACGCGCTCACCGTCGAACTGACCGGCGTCGAGCCGGAGATCGACCGCATCGTCGTCGCGGCCTCCGCCGACGGCGGCACCTTCGGCCAGGTGCCCGGCCTCTACATCAGCGTCACCGACGCGGGCCCCGGCGGCGGTCAGGGCACCGCCGGCACCGAGATCGCCCGCTTCGAACCGGCCGACGCCGGGCCGGAGACCGCTTTCCTGCTCGGCGAGCTGTACCGGCGCCAGGGCGCCTGGAAGTTCCGCGCCGTCGGCCAGGGCTACGACACCGGACTGGCCGGACTGGCCACCGACTTCGGCATCAGCGTCGACGAACCCGCAGCCGACGCCGGCCCCTCGGCGGCCGCCGCGCCACCCGCACCCGGCGGCCCCGCCGGCCCCGGCGCACCGCCCCCGCCCGACATGCCGGCCGCGCCCACGCTCCCCGACGCGCCCACCCTGCCGGGCCCGCCCACCCTTCCGGGACCGCCCGGCACCGACCCGGCACCGCCGCCGGGACCCACCCCGCCGCCCACCCCGTCCCCGGCGGCGCCGCAGTCGTCCGGGCCCGTACGGCTCAGCAAGGTGACGCTCACCAAGGAGTCGCCGTCCGTCTCCCTGACCAAGCAGGGCGGCACCTCCGGCGCCATGCGCGTCAACCTCAACTGGACGACGCAGATCGACCAGCCCAAGGGCCTGCTCGGCAAGTTCAGCCGCGCCATGGGCGCACTGACCGGCCCCGACCTCGACCTGTGCGCGCTCTACGAACTCTCCGACGGACGCAAGGGCGTCGTGCAGGCACTCGGCAACTCCTTCGGCTCGCTGCACCAGCCGCCCTGGATCCACCTCGACGGCGACGACCGCACCGGCGCCGTCGAGACCGGCGAGAACCTCACCATCAACCTGGACCACACGGCACAGCTGCGGCGCATCCTCATCTTCGTCACCATCTACGAGGGCGCCCGCAGCTTCGCCGGGCTGCACGCCACCGTCACGCTGCGCCCCCAGCACGGCGCCCCCGTCGACTTCTCCCTCGACGAGTGCACGGTGCCCTCGACGGTCTGCGCCCTCGCGCTCATCACCAACGACAACGGCGAACTGATGGTCCGCCGCGAGGCCCGTTACCTCGTGCCGAAGCAGGGCGTCAGCCCCCAGCGCACCGTCGACCAGGAGTACGGCTGGGGCATGCAGTGGACGCCCGGCCGCAAGTGACCGCCGGGCCGGGGCGGGCCGCGGGAGCCGGGCGGATCACCCGTAGGTCCGCCCCTTCCAGGCCGCGCCCCGGCCCCGGTGGTGCTGAACGGCCGAGTCCACCGTCATCGCCGTGTACAGCGCGGCCGTGACCGGCAACAGCGGCGCCAGCCACAGCGGCTGCCGGTAGTAGCGCAGCATCGGCAGATAGCTCAGCGTCATCACCAGCCAGGCGGCGCCGCCCACCGGCGAGCCCGCGCACGCCCACACCGGCGGCACCAGATACACCAGCGCGAGCCCGACGACGGTGCCGGCCAGCAGCAGCGGATTGTTGCGCAGCTGTGCGTAGGCGCTGCGCGAGACCATCCGCCACAGGGGACGCAGCCCGGTGTAGGGCCGCACACTGGTGACCCCCTCGGCCAGGCCCAGCCAGATCCGGCCGCCCGAACGCTGCACGGCCCGGCCCAGGTTCACATCGTCGATCACCGCGTCCTTGATGCTCTCCGGCAGCCGCGCCCGTACGGCCGCCTCCGTACGCACCAGCGCACAGCCGCCGGCCGCCGCCGCGGTGCGCGCCCCCGGCCTGTTGACGCGGCGGAACGGATACAGCTTCGCGAAGAAGTAGACGAAGGCGGGGACGATCAGCCGCTCCCAGGCGGTGACCACCCGCAGCCGCGCCATCTGCGAGACCAGGTCGAGCCCCCCGGCCTCCGCCCCGGCCACCAGCGCACGCAGTGTGCCGGGGGAGTGCGCGATGTCGGCGTCCGTCAGCAGCAGGAAGTCCGGCCCGCCGCCCTCGGCGCGGGCACGGGCGATACCGCACCGGACCGCCCACAGCTTCCCCGTCCAGCCCGGTTCGGGCGGCCCCGGGTCCAGCACCGTCAGCCGCGGCCCGCTCCCGGAGGCGGCGGCCAGCTCGCGGGCCAGCGCCCCGGTGCCGTCCGTCGACCCGTCGTCCACCAGCACGATCTCCAGCCGCCCCGGGTACTCCTGGCCCAGCAGCGAGGGCAGGCTGACCGGCAGCACCTCCGCCTCGTCCCGCGCCGGCACCACCGCCGTGACCGAGGGCCACCGTGCGGGCTCCCCGCCGGCGCCCGGCGGCAGCCGCACATCGGTACGCCAGAAGAAGCCGTGACACAGCAGCAGCCACAGCCAGGCGGCGAGCGAGACGAGGGGAACGACCTGGACCGGCGAGGAGATCAGCGCGTTCATCGGCGGCAGTCTGCCGCACGGCGCCGTACCGGGGCAGCGATCGGGCCGGGGCGGTCCGTGCGGACACCGGCCCGTATGCCCGATCGATTACAGTTGCTCTCCGTGAAGATCGCGCTGATGGACTCCGGAATCGGCCTGCTCGCGGCGGCCGCGGCGGTGCGCCGCGCACGGCCCGACGCCGACCTCGTGCTCTCCTCCGACCCCGACGGCCTGCCCTGGGGCCCGCGCACCGCGGACGACATCACCGCCCGCGCACTGGACTGCGCCCGCGCCGCCGCCGCGCACGGCCCCGACGCGCTCCTCGTCGCCTGCAACACCGCTTCCGTGCACGCGCTGCCCGCGCTGCGCGCCGAACTGGAGCCCGCACTGCCCGTGGTCGGCACCGTGCCCGCCGTCAAACCGGCCGCGGCTGCCGCCGCCGAGCACGGCGGGCCCGTCGCGATCTGGGCCACGCCCGCCACCACCGGCAGCCCCTACCAGCGGCGCCTCATCGAGCAGTTCGGCAACGGCGCGGACATCACCGGTGTGCCCTGCCACGGCCTCGCCGACGCCATCGAGAGCGGCGACGAGGACCTCATCGACGCGGCCGTCGAACAGGCCGCCGCCCGCACTCCCGACGGCGTCGCCGCCGTCGTCCTCGGCTGCACCCACTACGAACTCGTCGGCACCCGCATCCGCGAGGCACTGCGCGGCGACCGCCCCGCCGGGCCGGTGCTGCACGGCTCCGCCCAGGCCGTCTGCGCCCAGGCGCTGCGCCGCGCGGGCTCCGCGCCCCGGCCGCAGGCCGCGCCCGTCGGCGGGCTGACCGTCCTGCACAGCGGACGGCACGCGCCCGGGCTGCCGCCCGCCGCGCTCACCTACGCCGAGGGCCGCCTGCTGGCCGCCCCCAGCCCGGCGGCGCACTGACCGCACCCGCCCGCCGGGGCCTCGCGACGGGCCCGTCCGGCGGCAGTCGTCCACCCTCCGTACGTAGACGATCCGGTTCCGCTGTCCATCCCGGAGACGGGCTGCCCCGTCCGCCCGCCCGGGGTACTCTTCGGGACATGAGGGACTATCCCCGCGACGGCGCTCCGCTCGCCGAGGGCGAGGGGGCTCCCGCCGCCGAATCCGCTCCCCGCGGCCGCACCGAGGTCTGGAAGGGGCGCGCCACCGGCAGAGTCCAGTGGCTGCTCGCGGCGCTCGGCGCCGGCTGTCTGGCGCTGGGCATCGACCTCGCCGTGGACGCGGCGTGGTCCGCCACGGTGGCACCGCTCGTCATGGCCGTCGTCGGCTGTCTCGGCGCGGGGCTGCTCATCCTCTTCGGCACCCTGGCCTTCGTGCACGTCGAGGTGAAGCTCCACCGGGACACCCTGGAGATCCGCTGCGGCCACGCCGGTCTGCCCCGGCGCCGCATCCCCCTGCGGGACGTCGTCGCCGCCGATCACGCACCCAGCGTGACGCCCTGCCACTGGGGCGGCTGGGGCTACCGCTGGCGGCCGGAGAAGGGCACCGCCGTCATCGTGCGCCGCGGCGAGGGCCTCGTGCTGCGCCTCGGCGACGGCCGGGTCTTCACCGTCACCGTCGACGACGCCGAGACAGCGGTGCGGCACATCCGCTCCCGCCTCGCCGCCGTCCGCGGCTGACACTCCGCGTCTCCCCGCGCCCCGGCGACAGCCCGGGGCGCCGGGCCCCGGCGGCGCTAGGCGCACGGCAGCAGCGCCTCCAGTTCCGTGGGGCCGCCCGGCGGGCTGGACAGCCGGACGGCGCCGTCCAGCGCCGCCACCCTGCGCCGCACGCCGAGCAGGCCCGTGCCGCGCGACTCGTCCGCACCGCCCGCCCCGTCGTCCCGTATCCGGACCCGCACCTGCCCCTCCGTGCGCACCAGCTCCACCACCGCACGCGCGGCGCCGCTGTGCTTCGCCGCGTTCGTCAGCGCCTCGGCGACGACGAAGTACGCCGCCGCCTCGACCGGGGCCGGCGCCCGGCTGCGGTCCTCGGCGCCGTCCGCGAGCCCCTCGACGGTCACCCGCACCTCCAGGCCGCTGTCCGCCGCCAACGCCCGTACCGCACCGGCCAGACCGCGGTCGGAGAGCACCGGGGGATGGATGCCGCGGACCACGTGCCGCAGCTCCGTGAGCGCCTCCTCGGCCTGTCGGCGCGCCTCGTCCAGCAGCGGGCGCACATTCCCCTGATCGCGGTCGTAGGCCCGCAGCGCCAGGCCGAGCCGCATCGACAGCGCGACGAGCCGCGCCTGTGTCCCGTCGTGCAGATCCCGTTCGATGCGCCGCAGTTCGTCACCGTGCGCCGCCACGGCCCCGGCCCTGGTGGCGGACAGCTGGGCCACCCGGTCCGCCAGCCGGGCGCTGGGGGAGGGCCGCAGCAGCGCGTGCGAGAACGACGCCTCCAGGGACGCCAGCGCGACGATCAGCGGCAGCACGGCCGGGCGGCGGCCCAGCAGCCCGAGCGCCCCGTCCACGAGGAGGGCGAGCGGCCACAGCACCAGCGCGAGATAGCACAGCAGCAGCCCGTAGAGCAGCTGAGCGCACAGCCAGCCCAGTTCGCGGTAGGTGCCCGGGTCGGTCGCGACCGTGCGGACCCGCTCGGCCAACCGGCCCCGGTCGAGCGGCAGATGGGCCGCCTCGACGGTCACGCCCGTCCACGCGCCGGTCCTGCGCCGCTCGAACCCGGCGAGCAGGTGCAGCAGACGGACGGCCTCCGGCAGCATCCCCGCGCCGACCACCACGACGGTCGCCGCGACGGCGAACAGCATCAGCCCGATGGTCACGTAGCACACGAGACCGAGCGCAGCCCCGGTCAGCAGATGGAGCGTGGCGAGGCCCGCTTTCCGGAGTGCCTGGCGCATGGCGGGCAGCCTAGGCGAGCGGGCCGGTGCCGGTCGGTGTAGCCAGCTTCACCTTTTCGCTGCCGGTGAGCACGCGCCGCACCGGCCTCGCGCCGACCGTCTCCGCCCGGCCCCCGGCCCCCGGCCGGCGGTGCGGGGCCCTGCCGGCGCGTGCCACGTAGGGTCGATGCATGGCTACACCCGACTTCATCCGCGACCTACGGGCCACCGCGGGACACCAGTTGCTGTTCCTCCCCGGCGTCAGCGCGGTCGTCTTCGACGACCAGCGCCGAGTGCTCCTCGGCAGACGTGCCGACAACGGCGCGTGGTCGGTGATCGGCGGCATTCCCGAGCCGGGGGAGCAGCCCGCCGACTGCGCCGTGCGGGAGGTCTTCGAGGAGACCCATGTGCGGTGCACCCCCGAGCGGGTCGTGCTGGTGCACACCCGGGAGAAGCCGGTCGTCTACCCGAACGGCGACATCTGCCAGTACATGGACATCACCTTCCGCTGCCGGGCGACGGCCCTCGCCGCGGCCGAGGCCCGGGTCAACGACGACGAGTCCCTCGACGTCGGCTGGTTCGGCCTCGACGAACTGCCGGACCTGAAGCGGTTCGCCCGCTTCCGGATCGAGCAGGCCGCCGAGACGGAGGGCCCCGCCTGGTTCGGCACAGCGGAAACGGCCCCGGCCTGACGGCCCGGCTTGACGGCTTCGGCCCGACGGAGCCGGCCCGACGGACCCAGAGGGCCCGGGCCCGGGAGGGACCGGCCGCGTCCCGACCGCCACGGCTCGACGGCGGTCCCCCCTCCGGGCCGCACCGCTCGTCCACGCCGGGCCGTGCCGGGCCGCGCGGCAACACCGTTGCGGCCCGGGCGGCCGGTCACAGTCCGTGGCGGCTGTCAGCGGTGACCGCGGCGGAGACGCGGGCCTCGGCCCGCGGTGAGAACGGATGGGCGGCGACGGCCCGGCGGGTCTCCTCGTCGATCAGGTCGGCGTTGATCTGCACTGCTGCGCCGGTGCCGGCCGCGGCCGCCGCGCCCACCTGCGCGATCGGGTCGGTGACATTGCCCGCGACCCACACCCCGGGCACCTCGGTACGCCCGCCCGGCCCGGACGGGACGTACTCGCCGACGCCCGCCGGATGCTCCTGCGTCTTCAGCCCCAGCTCCGCCAGGAAACCGGCGCGCGCCACCATCCGGGACGCCACCGCCAGTGCCTCCCGGCCGACCACCCGGCCGTCCCGGAGGCGCACTCCCGCCAGTCGGTCGTCCACGGTCTCCAGCGCGGCCACCTCACCGGTCACCACGCGGATCCCGCGCGCGGCCAGATGGTCGGCCTCCTCGCCCTCCGGGGCCGGGCCCGTGTGCGAGAAGAGCACGACGTCCCTGCTCAACTGCCGGAACAGCTGGGCCTGGTGCAGAGCCATCGGCCCGGTCGCCAGCACACCGATGGCCTGGTCCCGTACCTCCCAGCCGTGGCAGTACGGGCAGTGCAGGACGTCCCGGCCCCAGCGCTCGCGCAGCCCGGGAACGTCCGGCAGCTCGTCGGTCAGTCCGCTCGCGACCAGCAGCCGGCGCGCCCGGACGCTCCGGCCGTCGGCGAGGGCGACGGTGAACCCGGGCCCCGAGCCGGCCCCGGCCCCCGGCTCCGGCTCGCTCCGTGCGACGGCGCCGACCTCGCCGGACACCACATGGCCGCCGTAGCGGCGGACCTCCGCCCGGCCGCGCTCCAGAAGTTCGGCGGGGCTGGTCCCGTCCAGCGCGAACAGCGCGTGCACGGCTGCCGCCGGGGCGTTGCGCGGGGCCCCGGCGTCGATCACCGCCACCGTCCGCCGTGCCCGGGCGAGTGTCAGTGCGCCGCTCAGCCCGGCGGCGCCCCCGCCGATCACCACGGCGTCGTATGCCCTGCTCAACTCGTCGGTCATCTCGACCACCTCCGCGCACCACCGTGCGCGCCGATTCCCCGGGCGGCAAAGTTCCTTGCTGTCGTGGCAAACTGGCGGGCATGGACGACGATCTGGACCAGGCGCTGGACGCGGTCGGCCCCCGGCTGCGCACGCTGCGCAAGCAGCGCGAGACCACGCTGGCCCGTCTCTCGGAGGCGACCGGCATCTCCGTCAGCACCCTGTCCCGGCTGGAGTCCGGCAGCCGCCGGCCGACGCTGGAACTGTTGCTTCCGCTGGCCAAGGCCCATGGCGTCACGCTCGACGAACTCGTCGACGCCCCGCCCACCGGGGATCCGCGTATCCATCTGCGTCCCGTCACCCGGCACGGGATGACGATGCTGCCGCTGACTCGCCGCGCCGGTGGCATCCAGGCGTACAAGCTCGTGCTTGCCGGTGGCAGCCGTAAGGAGCCCGATCCGCAGACCCATGAGGGCTACGAGTGGCTCTACGTGCTCAACGGTCGGCTGCGGCTCGTCCTCGGTGAGCACGATCTGGTTCTCGCGCCCGGTGAGGCCGCCGAGTTCGACACCCGTGTACCGCATTGGTTCGGTCCGGCCGACGCCCGGGCTGTGGAGTTCCTCAGCCTGTTCGGGCAGCAGGGCGAGCGCGCCCATCTGCGGGCCCGGCCGCGCGCGGCGGACGCGCGGCCGAGGGCCGAGGAGGAGTGAAGCGGGGCCGTGCCGGGCCGTGGGCCGGACGGTCCGGCCCCCGCCCCCGGGTGCGGTTTCACACCTTCCGGTAGCCGTATGCCTCCTCCGCCGCCGCGGTCGGGGTCCGGGTCGACGACGGCGAATCCCTCGACGTGCCCGACCGTCACGCACACCCCGCGGCGAGCCGCTGCCTCATGGAGGCCGCCGGTGGCGCACGGGCTCTCATGGCCGTCTCCGGGCTCCGGCTCCAGCTCCAACTCCGGCTACGCCCAGGCATTTCCGGCTTGTTCGACTGCCGTTTCCCCTCCGTGCGGACTTCCGCACCGGAAGCGCTGATCGCATGGCAGCACCATGGCTACTGACAACGCTACGGCGGAACCGGTCGTCCCACCGGTGCGCCGCCGACACCGCGACGACATTGATCTCCTCCGCGTCATCTGCGCCTGCTCGGTCATCTTCGGACACGTCGGCGGCGAGTGCATGCAGGCGGTCGGCCAGAGTGCGCAGAACGGCCGGGCGGTCTACTGGACGGGCCTGTTCCTCGACTCCGTGACCGCGTGGGCCGTGCCGATGTACTTCGCGATCGCGGGGTGGGCCGTCCTGGTGGGCGCGCCGCCCAGGAACGGCGGGGTCCTGCGCAAGCGCTCCCTGCGCATGATCATTCCGGTGGGCATCTGGTCGGTGGTCTATCTGGCCTGGGGCCGGTTGCGGGACACGAACGGCGAGCCGACCTCCCAACTCGCCCTCGACGCCGTCTTCGGGAGCGTCCGGCCCGCCTTCCACCTCTGGTATTTCTACGCGCACGTCCCCCTGATCCTGCTCCTGGGGTGCGTGATCCTGCTGAAGGCGGGCAAGCGCCCCTGGGGTGTGATCGCCGCGCTCGCGGTGGTCGCGGCGGGGCCGACGGCGCTCAGCGACATCGGCGCGCTGACGGGGTGCGACGTGCCGGAGTTCGGCTGGCAGTTCGGGACCTATTCGCTGGTGTACGCGGTCGTGGGAGCGCTGCTGCTCAGCCTCCCCGCCACCCGGAGCACGCACCGCGTCCGGTGGCTCGCCGGGGCCGTGGTGTCGCTGGCCGTCGTGCTGTGGTCCCAGGACAGGATCCACTTCGTGATCCCCAACGCCAGCATCTTCGTCGCGGCCCTCACCGTCTGCGTGCTGTTCGCGGCCAACGGGCTGCGCATACCGGACCGGTTGCGTCCGGTGCTGGGGAAGCTGACGGACGCGGGGCTGGGGGCCTTCATGTTCCACGTGCTGCTGCTGAAGACGATCGGGCCGTCCTTCATCTCCGCGGACCGCGGCTGGCCGGGCGCGGTGGCTGCGGCGGCGGCCCTGGGGATCGTGACGCTGGCCTCCTCCTTCGGCCTCAGCATGCTGTGGGGCCGTTTGAAGCTGCGGAAGTACCTGGGGTAGCCGGGGCAGCGGGGGCAGAGCGCGGGTGGGCCCGTCGTTCCGGCGACGGCGGACGACGGGCCCACCCGGGGCGTGCGCGGGGTCAGGCGTCCGCGTCGCGGAGCCTGCGCCGCACCGTACGGATCCGCCGCGCCACCCAGCGCGCGGAGGCGCTTCTGCGCCGCAGCTGCACGCGCAGCGACCGGTCGCCGCCGGGCAGCGCCAGCGCGGTCAGGCGGCGGCGCTTGAAGTAGCGGGAAGTGCTGTCGTCCAGGTGGGCCGCCAGCCAGGCGGCGGCGTCCTCGCGCAGCAGCGGGTGGAGCTTCGCCTGCATGCAGAAGCCCACGGTCCGGACCAGCGCCCGGAGTTGCTCGGAGGACTCCGGCGCCGCCGCGGGGGCCTGCCCGGTCTCCTCGACGGCCTCCAGGTCCGGCACCGCGAAGTCGACGATGGTGACCGGAATCCGGTTGCTGTTCTGGTACGGCCTGAGCCGGTCGAGCAGCAGCTCGGTGCCCACCCGGGCGATGGGAACGCCGTAGTAGGTGGCGGCGGTCAGCAGCGCGGTGGAGAAGCAGCCGACGACCAGCGTCGGCCGGCAGTGGGCGTAGACGGCCTCGGCCAGTACGGGCGCCCTCAGCACGTGCAGCCGGACACCGGCCTGTGCCGCGGCCTCCTCCAGGGCCTGGGAGTAGCGGGCGGGGGCCGTGGGGTGCGGCTTGAACACCACCCGTTCGTGCCCGGCCGCCACGGCGCCGCGGAGCATGCGCACGTGCAGCTCTTCCTCTTCCTCGGGCGTGAGGATGTTGAGCGCCGCGAGGTACTGGCCGAGGAGCACGGCGGTCGGGCGGTCCGCAGCGACGCGGACGAGTTCCGGCTCCGTGGCCGCGGCGTCGGCCAGTTCGCCGAGCACGGCGAGGAAGGCGTCGCCGGGGACGGTCTCGGGCTCGACGTCGTGCTCGGCCAGGAGCAATGGGCGCAGCCCCGGCACCAGGTCGAGGTGGAGCAGCCGCTGGATCCGGCAGCCCAGCCACTGGGGGAGCCGTTCGCGGGTGGGGCCGTAGCTCATCAGGCCGTCGGCGTAGACGTGGAGGGCGCTGCCGCCGAAGACCGTGGCCAGGGCCTTGGCGGGACCGGCCTGGATGGACTCGACGATCAGTTCGACGGGCCCGCTGCCGAGCTGCCACGTGTGCCGGAAGAGCCGTTCCCACACGGGGGACTCCTCCCGGCGGGGCGTCCAAGTGCCGGGGTGGTGCGGCCGGATGGCCTCGTTCCAGTCGACGGTCTCGTCGAAACGCGCGGCGAGCGCTTTGAAGCCGTTCATGTCGGGCAGCCGGGTCGCGGCCTCGGGCGTCGCGGCGTTGTTGGACATCAGCAGGATCCGGCGGGCCGTGTCGGGCGGACCGAACCGGCCCGCGTCCAGGGCAGCGGCCAGGGTCGCGGCGCCGTAGAGGGTGGAGACCTCGAAGAGCTGTATGCGTTCGGGCATCTCAGGCCGCCTTCCGTGCCGAGTGGAAGCGGCGCAGGGTGTCGGCCCGCTCCTCGTCCATGCCCGCCAGGGTCCGGACGAGTACGTCCTGGGGCATGCCGGCGAGGGCACCGGCCACCAGCTTCTTCAGACGCCTGGCGACGGGGGCGTGGTAGCGGTCGATCTGGCGCAGGTGGAAGGCGAGCATCGCGCAGTAGGTGCGCACCGCCTTGGGCAGGAAGCGGTCGCGTTCGGGGTCGGCGGCGAGCTGTGCGAGCAGCGTGTCGTAGGCGCGGACGAAGTCGAGCTGCCGGGCGTCGGGTATCTGGGTGAGCGAGGTGGTCACGCCGCGCCGGTAGAAGACGCCGAGCTGCCCGGTCACCGCGAAGGAGCGGGCCGCCAGGTGCAGTTGCCAGGTCCACAGGCGGTCCTCGGCGGTGCGGAGATCGGCCGCGAAGCGCAGCGCGCCATGGGCGAACAGGTCGCGGTGGTAGATGCCGGCCCAGACGAAGGGGTAGTCCACCATCGTCTCCGCGTGCGGCGGTGCGATGGTGCTGCGGGGGCACAGGACCGTGTCGCGCACGGGCGCGGGGGCGCGGTGCACGGTCCGCCGGGTGCCGGTGGCGCGCACGTGGTCGGTCCGTACGAAGTCGCAGCCCAGCTCCTGGATGGTGCGCACGAGCCGGTCGAGGTGTCCGCGGGCGTACCAGTCGTCTCCGTCGAGGAAGGTGAGGTACGTGCCGCGCGCGGCCTCGATCCCGCTGTTCCGGCTCTGGGCGATGCCGCGGTTCTCCTCGTGCCGGACCACGGTGGTGTGCGGGATCCGCTCCTGCCACGCGCGGAGGATCTCCGGTGTGGTGTCCGTGGAGCAGTCGTCCACGAGGATGAACTCGGTGGTGGGCCCGGCGTTGTTGGCGAGGCTGTGCAGGGTTTCTTCCGCGAACTCCTGCACGTTGTGGCACGGCACGATGACGGAAAGGGTGGGCATGCGCGATCCAGGCGGTCAGTCGGGTGGGGAGACCAGCTGAGCAGCCGGTTCTGGATTCCGGGTGAACTCCGGGTGCGCGCGGCAGGGGTCGAAAGGGGCCGGAGCGGACAGATGTTCCAACTTGCGTGAACTAGCGGTGATACATGTCACAGCTCCCCTCGCGGCCGGACCGCGACCGCACGTTCTCCCCAGGTCGGCGGCGACCGCCTCCACCGCCCGGTCCGTCACCGACAGCCCGTTCCGACGACGTGGCGGCTGGACGGGCCGGACGTCGTACGACCACGCGCAACCCTTGCGCCGCGCCTTCTCGTTCACCTCGCGTACACCCGGCCTTACAGGTATCGATCCCCCGGCGGCTGCCCGGGCGACATGGAGAGTGTGGACACTCACGCGGGATGAACCGGCCCCGATGCAAGGAGATGTGAGTGAGCCGTTCCCCTCGTGCCCGGATGTCCGTGCTGGCCGTGACCACGGTCTTCGCCGCAGCCGCCCTGGCCCTGCCGGCCCGGGCCGACCACCGGCCCAGCGGTGACGCCCTGCCCGCCGTGCCGCCGCGCGCGGAGACGCCGACCCTGCACGACGACGACGCGGGCGGTAACGCGGACGCGGACGACCCCGCGATCTGGCGCAACGCCGCCGCCCCGGACCGCAGTCTGGTCATCGCCACCGCGAAGGAGGGCGGCCTGCGTGCCTACGACCTGGACGCCCGGCCGGTGCAGTCGATACCCGCGCCGCCCGCCACGGGTGACGGAGAGGCTCCGGGCCGGTTCAACAACGTGGACCTGGTCCAGCGCCTGCGCCTGTCCACGGGCGAGGCCGACCTGGCCGTCACCAGCGACCGCGGCCACGATCAGCTGAGGTTCTACCGCATCGACCGGGACCGGGCCGGCGGCCCGCTCACCGACGTCACCGACCCCGACGCGCCGACCGTGTTCGCCAAGGACCAGGCCGAGGTCGACGAACAGCGGACCGCCTACGGCCTGGCGACCTGGACGGACCCGTCGTCGGGGAAGGGGTACGCGCTGGTCAGCCGACGCGAGCGCACGAGCATCGCCCTGCTGGAACTGCTCCCGGCCGCGGACGGCAAGGTCACCTACCGCAAGGTCCGCACCCTGGACCTGCCCGACACCTTCCGCCTGCCCGACGGCACCTCCTGGTCGCCGTGCGCCGAGCCCGGAGAGCTGCCGCAGGTGGAGGGCATGGTGGTCGATCCCGCCGACGGCACCCTGTACGCCGGACAGGAGGACGTCGGAATCTGGCGCATGAGCGCCGACCTGACCGGCACCCCGAAGCTGATCGACAAGGTCCGTGAGTACGGCGTCCCCGGCACGTACGACGAGCAGACCGAGGAGTGCACCCTGGGCGACGACCCCGGCTACGGCGGCACGAAGCTCACCGCGGACGTCGAGGGGCTGACGCTGGTCACCGAGTCCGACGGCGACGGCTACGTCCTCGCCTCCAGCCAGGGCGACAACACCTTCGCCGCCTACGACCGGGAACGCGGCGACGACAACGAGTACGAGGGCAGCTTCCGGGTCACCCCCGCCGGACCCACCCTGGACGGCTCCGAGGAGTGCGACGGCGCCGCCGCGCTCCACGCGCCCCTCGGCTCGAAGTACCCGAACGGGCTCCTCGTCGTCCAGGACGGCCACGACGCCCCCGGCGACGCCGACCGGCCCTCGACCAACTTCAAGTTCGTCGACCTCGGCAAGGTCCTCGACTCTCTCGACTGACCCGGACCCGACGTCCCGTGGCGGCGCCGCCACGGGGCGTCGGGCTCACTCCGCCACTCGGCACGGCATGACGATGCTGCCGCTGACTCGCGTTCTCCATGGTCGGCCGCGGCTCGTCCTCGGTGAGCACGGTCTGGTTCTTGCGCCCGGTGAGGCGGCCGAGTTCGACACTCGTGTACCGCATTGGTGCGGTCCGGCCGATGCCCGGGCGGTGGAGTTGCTCAGCCTGTCCGGGCAGCAGGGCGAGCGCGCTCATCTGCGGGCCCGGCCGCGCGCGGCGGACGCGCGGCCGGGGACCGAGAGGGAGTGAAGCGGGGCCGTGCAGACCCTTCGGTCGTCCCCGTCCGGCGGTCCGGCCCCGGCCCCTGAGAGAAGGGCGGTTCACACCTTCCGGTAGTCGTATGCCTCCTCCGCCGCCGCGGCCACCGCGTCCAGGTCGCCGCCGCCCGCGGCCGCCACGACGGCGGCGATCGCGCCCTCCACCAGCGGGGCGTTCACCAGCCGGGCCGGCTCGGGCAGTTCGTCGCCCTCGGCCAGCAGCGCCTTGACGGTCAGTACGGCGCTGCCGAGGTCCACCAGCAGGGCCACTCCCGCCCCGCCGTCCACCCGGTGTGCGGCCTCCGTGATGAGGTCCGCGCTGGTGCCCAGTTCGCCGTCCGGCAGTCCGCCCGCGCCGACGACCGGCGCGTCCGGCACTCCGGCGAGCGCCGCCGCCAGCGCCGCCACGGAGTCGGCGACCTGTGCGCTGTGCGAGACGAGGACGACGCCGACGCGCCCCGAGGCCCCGGCTGTCTCTCCGCTCGTGCTCCCGGCCATCTCAGTCGTCCCCCTCGGTGTCGCCGTACACGGCACGGTCCAGCGCGGCGATCAGCAGGGCCGACGACGTCGCCCCCGGATCGCGGTGCCCGATGCTGCGCTCGCCCAGATAACTCGCTCTGCCCTTGCGCGCCCGGAGCGGCTCCGTGGCGGCGGCGCCCTCCTCGGCCGCCGTGCGCGCCGCGCCGAAGTCGGTGCCCCCGCTCTTCTCCAGCGCGTCCACCGCGGGGACGAGCGCATCGAGCATGGTCTTGTCGCCGGGTGCCGCACCGCCCAGCTGGGCGACGGCGTCGACCCCGGCGCGCAGCGCCCGCGCCAACTCCGCGCCGGGCACCCGCTCCGCGTCCCCGAGGGCCTTGCCCGCGCGCCGCAGCAGCGTCCCGTACAGCGGGCCGGAGGCGCCGCCGACCGTGGAGACGAGGGTGCGGCCCGCCGTCGTCAGCACCGCGCCGGGGGAGCGCGGCCCGTCCTCGGCCAGGCCCTCGCGCACGGCCTGGAAACCACGTCGCATATTGCCCCCGTGGTCCGCGTCGCCGATCGCCGAGTCCAGCTCCGTGAGCCGGTCCGCCGCGCGCTCCACCTCGTCCGCCGCCAGACGCAGCCAGCGGACGAAGACCTCACCGTCCAGGCCGCCCTCCGTGCCGGACTCCGCCGGACCCGGCCCGGGCCCGGCCCCCGGACCGTCCCGGCCGTCGTCCCCCGTCAACTCCCTGCTCACCACGGCTGATCACCGCTCCTTCCGTGTGTCGTCGCGTCCTCGTCGTCGGTCCGCCCCGGCCGCCGCTCACGCACCCCAGCGCAGCCCGGGCGTACGCACGGGGGCGTCCCACAGCCGGAGCAGCTCCTCGTCGGCCCGGCACAGCGTCACCGAGGCACCGGCCATGTCGAGCGAGGTCACATAGTTGCCGACGAGCGTACGGGCGACCGGAATCCGGCGTTCGCCCAGCACCCGGTGCACCTCGGCGCAGAAGCCGTACAGCTCCACCAGCGGCGTCGACCCCATGCCGTTCACCAGTGCCAGCACCGGGCCGTCCGGCCGCAGATCGTCCAGGATCGCGTCCAGCGCCGCGTCCGCGATCTCCCCGGACGTCATCATCGCCCGCCGTTCCCGGCCGGGCTCGCCGTGGATGCCGACGCCCATCTCCAGCTCGCCGGGCGGCAGTTCGAAGGTCGGGCCGCCCTTGTCCGGGGTGCTGCACGGGCTCAGTGCGACGCCGAAGCTGCGCGAGTCCCCGGCCACCTGGCGTGCCACGGCCTCCACCCGCTCCAGCGGTGCGCCCTCGGCCGCCAGCGCACCGGCGATCTTCTCCACGAACAGCGTCGCGCCCGTACCCCTGCGCCCCGCCGTGAACGTGCTGTCGGTGACGGCGACATCGTCCTCCACCAGCACCTTGGCGACGCGCACCCCCTCGTCCTCGGCCAGTTCGGCCGCCATGTCGAAGTTCAGGACGTCACCGGTGTAGTTCTTGACGACGAACAGCACACCCTCGCCGCTGTCCACCGCCGCCGCCGCGCTGACCATCTGGTCGGGCACCGGCGAGGTGAAGATCTCCCCGGGACAGGCCGCGTCGAGCATGCCCGGCCCGACGAACCCGCCGTGCAGCGGCTCGTGCCCCGACCCGCCCCCGGACACCAGGGCCACCTTCCCCGCCACGGGTGCGTCCCGCCGCAGCACGACCCGGCGCTCCACGTCCACCGTCAACTCTGGGTGCGCCGCCGCCATACCGCGCAGCGCGTCCGGGACGACCGACTCCGGCACGTTGATGAGCATCTTCACGGGTACCTCCAAAAAAGCCTGCAAGTGCGGCTGCCCTCTGCATCGTTGCTGGCCGGAGCCTATGTGACAGGTCGGGGATCTCGGCGGTTGATGGCGGTTCGGGGCGCACCGGGGCGGTACCCGTGCTGACGTGCCCTGACCGTCCCTGCCGTGGCCTCGGTTCACCCGGGAGCGCCGGCCGGATGCCCGCACAGCAGACGGTGCCACGGACATTCGACGGAAGGTCTACCAAGGCGCGGGCATCGGTGTACACGGTGCGGCGGGCCTTCTTCGCACGCGTCGGCCCGCTCCCGGACGTACGCCGCAGGTGCGCAGGGAGCCAGGGGCGGAGTCCACGGAGCCGCTCGGTACGCGGTCATGAACAGCCGGGGAACGCGGGGACGGGCAGCGGGTCCGGGAGCGGGTGCCGTGTCCATCCCGTGTCGCGGTCCCAGTGCAGGACGAAGGTCTCATCCAGCAGGCAGCCGACCCAGACGCCGGTGACGCCGGCCGGTACGTGCGGAGAACGCCGGGGGAGCGGGCCGGAGCCGGCGAGCCGACGCCATGCGGAAGAGCGCATCCACGTGAGCCAGAAGAAGACCTCACGGAGCGGGCGGTCGTGGGCCGTGTCGAGCTTCGCGGCCAGGTCCCCGTGGAGCCCGAACTCGACCTCCAGCAGCTCCACCAGCTCCGTCGCACCATCGGCGTCGGCAACGGGAGGCGGTGTCGTGGGCAGCGGAGCCCGCCACGTCAGGGAGCGTGCCAGGGCGATCCGCCCGCTCACCTCCCGGCGGGCCAGTTCGCTCAGTTCGGCTTCGGTGTGGCGACCCGGCCACAGCGCCCGCGTCGTGTCCGCCCACTTCCGTTCGTCCTCGGCCCGGCGTTCCTCCAGCATGGCGAGGAAGCCCGGATCGCACGACCAGTGCACCGGGCCCGTGCGGGGCGGCTCCGGGACCGGAGAAGGCGGCGCGGGCTTCCCCTGCCGCTGATTCTTCCTGGCCTTCTTGGCCCACTGGTGCGGGTCGAAGGCCGGTATCTCGTCGTACCCCGTCAGCAGGCCGGCGCTGACGAAGCCGGTGCTCGCCTCGCTCGGCACGGAAAATCCGAAGCGGGCCCCGGCAGCACGCAGGATCCCGTACGGGCATCCCCTTCCGTGGAAGTGCTCCTCGATACAGGCCGTGCCGGGGCCGAACCCGGTCACACCGCGCCGTTCCAGCTCGGCCAGCGCCGGACCGATGACGGTCAGTGCATCCTCGCGCGGGCTTCCTTTGCGACCCGCGTACGTGGCCTTCGCCGTGCTCGCGAAGACCACGTGCCAGCCCCGGTCCACCTCGGACATCGCGCGCTCCTGCGTGCACGGTTCCCAGGAACGGTGGTTCCGCTCGGCCGCGCTGCTGGTGACCAGCGTGGTCTCGACCGCCCGGTCGGGGCCGCACTTGAGGTCGTAGCGGCCGTTGCGGTCGGCCCGTACATCGTGGAAGTCGCCACACCGGGGGCAACGGTCGTACGGCTCGACGGTCGCGCCGGTGCACAGCCACAGGACACCTGCCGTCCTCAGCTCCACGGGGTCAACGGCCCGGGACACAAGGCTCCTTCGTGTCGGTGAGCGCATCCCAGGGAAGCGCAAGCTGTTCGAGCGGCGGACGGGACACCGTCTTGAGCAGGTCGTCCCGCCGACGCCCGAGGCCCGCAGGGAGCATGCCGCAGTCCGGGGCGGGGCGCATCAGGTCGAGGGCAGGGTGGAGTCGAGTACGGTGCGGATGCCGGGGCCCGGGTCGAAGTCCTCGTCGGGCAGCGACACCTGATGGAAGATCAGGCCGTCGAGGTAGTCGAACAGGACCCGGCAGTGCGCGGCCGGGGTCGCTGAGCCGAGCGCCTCCAGCCAGGGTGACATCAGGGTCATCAGCGACTTCTGGGCGCGGGAGAGCGGCGCCTGGATGGCGGGGCGGGCGAGGGCGGCCTCCAGGGCCAGGGTGTAGCGGGCCGCGGTGCGGTGCCGGGCGGGGCCGAGGGCGTGGTGGACCAGAGAGGTCAGCGTCTCGGCGAGCGCTTGCGGGCCGCCGGGGGAGGGGAGGGTGGCGAAGTGCTCCCAGTCGCGGGCGTCGAGGGTTTCGAGATGGTTCACCACTCCCTCCACGAGCAGGTCCCGGCTGCGGAAGTGGTTGGACGTGGTGCCGCTCGGAACGCCGGCGGCCGTGTCCACGGCCTGGTAGGTCAGACGCCGCAGGCCGCCGGTGCCGACGATCTCCACGGCCGCGTCCAGGACTTGTTCACGCCTGCCTGCCATGTCCGAACTCGTCCGTTCTCTCGGTGGTCGCCCGTCACCCGGGTGTGCCCGCCGGAGCCGCCCCCACTATAAACATAGTGCCAACCACTATGAACGTAGTAGCGTCCCGGCCATGAGCAGAACAGCCATCGTCATCGGGGCCGGAATAGGCGGCCTGGCCACCGCCGTCGCCCTGCGCCAGGAAGGGTGGGACGTCGAGGTGCGCGAGCGCGCCGCCGCGCGGCCCACCACCGGGACCTCCCTCGGCCTGTGGCCCGGCGGGCTGCGGGCGCTCGACGCCCTGGGCCTCGGCGCCACGGTGCGCGGCCTCTCCCGGGAGGCGGCCCGCGGGCGCTTCGTGCGCTCCGACGGCACGCTGATCGGCACCGTGGACATGCCGGAGCTGCGCCGCCGCGCCGGAGATGCCGTCCGCGTCGTCTCCCGCCCCGCGCTCCACGCCGTACTCACCGACGCGCTCGGTGACGGGAGCGTGCACTACGGGCAGCGGGTGACCGACACAGCCGCCCTCGCCGCCGACCACGAGGTGGTCGTCGCCGCCGACGGGCTGCGCAGCAGCGCGCGCACCACGCTGTTCGGCCCCGCGCACCGGCCCCGCTACTCCGGGGTGAGCTGCTGGCACGGCACCGTCGCGCTCGACGTGCCGGACATGACCGAGAGCTGGGGAGACCGCGCCCGGTTCGGTGTCACCCCGCGCACGGGCGGACAGGCGCACTGGTTCGCCTGCGCGCCAGCGCCGGCGCGGGCGCACCACCCCGAGGGCGAACTCGCCGCGGTGCGCGCCCGGTTCGGCACCTGGCACGAGGGAGTGCGCCAGGTCCTCGACCGCCTGGCCGAGACGGAATCCACCCACGGCCCGGAAGCCGCCGCACCGCACCGCAACGACCTGTACGACCTGGCGAAGCCCCTGCCGAGCTACGTCAGCGGACGCGTCGCCCTCGTCGGCGACGCCGCACACGCCATGACGCCGGACCTGGGCCGTGGCGCGTGCGAGGCGCTGATCGACGGAGTCACCCTGGCCCGGGAACTCGCGGCCCGACACCGGGTGGAGGACGCCCTGTCGGCGTACGACGCCACCCGCCGCCGTCCCACCCAACGCCTCGCCCGCGCCGCCCGCTTGATGAACCGGGCCGTACACACCCGCAAGCGCGTCGCCCCGGTGCGGGACACGGCGATGCGCCTGTTCCTCGCCGTGGGCAGGCCGCCGGCGTGAGCGGCTTCGGCCGGGCGCTCCCCCCGCCCGTGGGGATCGATCCATCCGAGGAGCCGTGACGGCGCCCTCGCAGGCGGCGCCGCACGGGAGCCCTGCGTGAGCCCCTCCGGGACGGGGCTGAGGTCCGGTCAGTCCCGCGACGCGCCCAGGGACCATCAGCGGTGGCGGCTGGTGGAGGTGACACGAAGGTGTACGAGATCGCGAACCGCAACAGCGGGCTGTTCCTCCAGGCCGACACCAACGCCCGCACGGCGCTCAAGCAGTACGGCGCGGGGGACGACCACCGCCGGCGGCGGTGGCAGCTGCTGCCCGTGTGACGGACGCACGAGGGGCGCCCGCGGGCCCGTCCACAGCCCCCGAGCGAGCGCGGTCCGGGCATGTGCCAGGGTGTCCCCATGGCGTGGGACGGTGAGGAGTATCAGGCCCGATTCGACGGCATCGCCGCCCGGGGTGGCGATGTGCACGGCGAGGCCGCGCTGGTGCGTGCGCTGGGCCCGTCCAGCGTCCTCGACGCGGGGTGCGGCACCGGCCGGGTGGCGATCGAGCTGGCGCGGCACGGGATCGACGTGGTGGGCGTCGACGCCGACGCGTCGATGCTGGCCACGGCTCAGCGCCTCGCCCCCGACATCCCCTGGCACCTGGGCGATCTGGCCGACCTCGACCTCGGACGGTCCTTCGACGTGGTGGTGATGGCGGGCAACGTCCCCCTGTTCACCCCGCCCGGAACGGAACCGGCCCTGGTAGCCGGGGTGGCAGCGCATGTCGCACCGGCCGGCCGCCTGGTGGCGGGCTTCTCCCTGGACCGCGGCTACGGCCTGGACGCCTACGACACCCACTGCGCCGCGGCGGGCCTCACCCTGGAGACCCGGTACGCGACATGGTCCCGAGACCCCTACACGGGCGGAACGTACGCGGTCTCGATCCACCGACGGTCCTGAGCTGCGGCGGGGGCCGGGCAGCCAGGGTGTTGGCGGTCGCCCGCAGCGGCCCCGGCCTCCCCGTCGGCAGCGGGCCCGGGGTGCCCTTCGCGGGGCGCGTCCAGGATGTGGCCGTGCCGCGTACGAAGCAGAGCCAGCCGGAGACGTGCGCTGTGCCGCGTGCGGGCGAGTTGGGGCGCTGAAGGAGTGGGAGAGGAATGGTCAAGACCTGCGGATCGGCGCGATGGGGCGTGCCGGTCTCCTTCTGATTTCTTCCGGTCGTTCGAAGAGCACTGTTCTGCAAACTCGCTCGCGGGCATCGAGCTCCGCTGAACAGGCCGACGTCCCTCAACCGGATTGCGCTTCTACGGGTTGCCGCAGAATCGTCCTGAGCTTGGCGGGGTCAGTCCTGCGTGGGTCGCTGAGGTAGATCTCGTGGTGCAACCCCGCCTCCTGCAAGTTGTTGGCAGGGAGGTAGTCCTGGTGCAGCCTGGTCAGGATCGGTGTCTCGTCGTCGTAAGGGCCGATGTGGAGGACCTGGGCGCTGGTGCCCTCGTGCAGCGTCTCTGACCGAACGTCCTGGATGGCCGGAAGCGTCTTCTTGGTCAGGGCGGTGTGCTTGGCGTCTTCGATCATGTCGCCAGTGATCCAGCCGGGGATGTTGATGAGCAGTCTCCATCGCCAGTTGTCTTTGAGCCTGGCCAGGAAGTCGTTCATGTCGTCCGCCCACCACAGTCCCTCAAGTGGGCCCACGACAAAGTCCTTGCCGAGGTCGCCTTTGCTCGCGAACTTGGTGGTGTAGGCGACCGCGTAGAGCGCCTCGACCGCGTGGCGGTACGCGGATGCGGTGTTGGGGTCGCCGTGCCCGTCGATGGCGAGGAAATGGAGCTCGGGGATGTCGACGAGCTCCCAGTCAGTGTTCTTGGGTGAGTAGCACTTCTTGAGCTCGCGCTTGACGTCGTACTTGGTAGTCATGCCGAGGAACTCCTGTGAGTAATTGTCATCACGGATCAGCAGAGGTGTTCAGGCTGCGGTGCCCTCGGGATGTTCGACGAGGTGACCGTTCTTGAAGCGGGTGCCGTTGCGGACGAGGGCGACGAGGTGGGGCGCGGTGATCGCGCGTGGGCGAGCCAAGGCGGACCCGGTCAGCGTGAACACCATGGCCAGGGACGCAGCCGCGCTGCCGCTCCCGTGGGTGACCTTCGTCCGGCGTTTCACGGTGCTGAAAGTACCCTCCATCGGGATTGTCGTGCGCAGGTGCAACCGGTGTTCGGCCGGGAAGTCGCAGAACGCGAGGAGCACGTCGACCTCGCTGGTGATCTTCTGCGCCGCCTTCGGCCACTCCGCGCCGTAGGCGCCCTCGAAGTCGCGGACAGCCTTCTCGGCGTGGTTGTGGTCCTGGGCGTTGATTTCCCGGAGGGCCTTCTTCGCGCCGGACTCAGCCGTCTTCGGCAGGGCGTTGATCACGCTCCGGGCTTTTGGACCCAGCACCTTTGGTGCCTGGCCTGTGGAAACACCTCCGCGAGAGCCCGCCACACGCCCATCGTGCCGTCGCCGACGACGAGTTCGGGATCCGGTATGCCGTGCCGGCGGCAGTCGCGCGGCACGTCCGCACAGGACTCGGTCGACTCGTGAGGCCCCTCGGCGAGCGCGAACCGCTCGACCCGTCGCCCCGTCCACGCGCCTGTCGTTTACGCGGCGCCTTCACCGCGACCGGCCCGGCGGTGTTTTGGGGCAGGGTCAGGCTTGCACGGTGGGGCGGACGACGATCTCGTTGATGTCGACGCCGGCGGGCTGCTCGATCGCGTAGCCGATGGCGGAGGCGACGGCGGAGGGCGGCATCGCGATCTCGTCGCGCATCTGCGTCATCGCCGAGGAGACCTCGGGGCTGGCTCCCTTGCCGACGCCCTCGGTGTGGGTGAAGCCGGGCGAGACGACGGTCACGCTCAGGTCGGGACCCGATTCCTGGCGCAGGCCCTCGGAGAGCACGTTCACCGCCGTCTTGGTGGCCGCGTAGACGGCTTGGGGGGATTTGACGACGTGGGCGGCGGTGGAGCTGACGTTGACGAAGTGGCCGGAGCCCTGCCGGCGGAAGACGGGGAGGGCTGCTCCGATGCCGTTGAGCAGGCCGGTGATGTGTGTGGAGACCATGGCGTCCCAGTCGTCCTGGCGCAGTTCGTCGAACGGGGACACCGCCATGGTGCCGGCGTTGGAGACGAGGACGTCGAGGCGCCCGTACTGCTCGACGGCGGTATCGGTCAGGCGGCGGAGGTCCGCGCGGCGTGTGACGTCGGTGAGGACGCCGGTGGCGGTTCCGCCCGTGGCCGTGATGCCGTCCACCACGGCGCTCAGCCGGTCCTCGCGCCGGGCTCCGAGCACGAGCCGGGCTCCCTTGTCGGCGAGGAGATGCGCGGTCGCCTCACCGATGCCGCTGCTGGCACCCGTGATCGCGATGACCTTGCCCCGGAGGGTCGGCATGATCAGTTCCTTCCGAGAGGCGTGCGTGTGGGCGGGGCGTCGCGTGACCCGCAGTAAACTGGGGGCGCCCCCACTTGCCTGAACGTTAAGTGGGGTCGCCCCCACTTAGCAAGTCCGGGGCACCCCGGGAAGGAGAGCCGATAAGGATGGCCGCCGAAGCGCACCGCCCGTTGCGTGCCGACGCACAGCGCAACAGGGACAAGATCCTCACCGCTGCCGCACGCGTGTTCACCACGGAGGGCCTGAGTGCGCAGATGGACCGCATCGCCAAGGAGGCGGGCGTGGGCAGCGCGACCCTGTACCGCAACTTCCCCACCCGGGAAGCGCTCGTCGAGGCGGTCTACCGCAACGAGGTGGCCCAGCTGTGCGAGGCCGTCTCTTCCCTGCTGGAGCAGAAGTCGCCCGACGAGGCCCTGCGTTCGTGGACGCGCCTCTTCCTGGACTACGTCGCCACGAAGTACGGGATGATCGACGCCCTGCGTGCCATCGCCGCCACGGGAAGCAACCCCTACGGCCACAGCAGGGAGATGATCCTGGCGGCCGTCACCACCCTCATGGATGCCTGCGTGGCGGCCGGGACGATCCGGGCCGACATCCCTCCCACCGACATCAGCGCGGCGCTGGAGGGCATCGCCCTCACGTCGGCGGGCGCGGAACACCGACAGCAGGCGGAACGCCTGCTCGACCTTCTCCTGGACGGCCTCAAGACCGGTGCGTGAGGACGCACGGGCGTTCCCTGTCCTGCTCTCGCAGGGGTCCGCCCGGGTCGCGCTGTTCCTCGTCGGTGACGGCATCGGTGTCGGCATCGGCATCGGCCTCGTCCGGCTCAGGCGGGTCCGGGGCGTGCAGCGGGCGCAGTGCGTCGACGGCCGGGGCGCCGGTGACGGCCGGGGCACCGGTGGTGAAGCCGTAGCGGCCGGGCGTGGGCCCCGGGCCCCTCTGAGCCGTCTGCGAACGGTCCCGCCGTTCCCGGCGATGCCCCGCCGTTCCCGGCGATGGGGAGCGGCGGGGTTCCATTCGGCATCGGCCCGCCGGGCGGGCGCGGCTCGTCGATCGGTTCAGGGCATGGCCAGTGACGGCGACCGCCAGCCCGGCATGTCGATCGATTTGCCTTCGTGGAACGCGCTGATGTGCAGGGACTTGTACCTGTCGGTGTAGACGGCCGCTCCGGTGTAGGCGTCGCTCTTGTTGAAGTCGGTGTCGATGGTTCGGCTGCGGCGCGGTCCGTTGTCCCCGGCCTGAATGGCGGGGTTGCCGTTCTTGGCGACATCCACGACGGCGTGGAAGAAGCACGACTGGTTCGGGCCCGTGTAGTGCCATTGCTTCCAGAAGTAGCGGCGGTAGCCGCAGCCGCGGATGCTCAGCTCGGGGCCCACCGTCGTGCGATTGTTCTTCTTACGGCCCACCAGGCAGGTTTCGACGAACGCCTCGACCCAGTTGTCCTTCTCTTTCGCATGGGTGAGGTTGGTGCACTCGGTTTTCACCCACTGCGGGGTGTTCGCGCTGTCCTGGAGGAAATCCAGGGACCGCCGCTGGGTCCACGGGTCGTGGTAGAAGTCCCCGTGGGCGATGCACGGGCTGACCCTGTTGGTCGCGTTGCCCAGTGTCGCCCAGGGCCAGCCGAGTTGCAGCTCGTCGCACGCGCTGGCGTACGGCTCGTCCCCGATGTTGGACCGGAACGTGGCGTACTTGGTGGGCCCTGGTGTCGGACCGGGCCCGTCCTTGCTGTTCAGTGCCTTGATGAAGTCGGAGTCGACCTGCATCTGTTTGCACTGGACGTCGAAGGCGGCCCCGCACAGGATCTTGAGGGCATTGGCCACGGCGGCCCCGTGCTGAGGGGTGCCCATGGCCACGTAGTGCTTGGTGAGTGCTGCGCCGCCGTACCAGCGCAGATAGGCACGGGCCACCAGTCCTCCCATCGAGTGGGCGACGATGTCCACCTTGCCGTCGGGGGATTTCTTCGCCAGGTCCGTGACGTACGGCGCGAGACGGTTCTTGGCGATGGCCTCGATCTCGGTCCTGCTTCCCTTGTAGGTCAGGTCGCTGTAGTTGAAGGCGTGGAGTTCGCCCCGGTCGTATCCGTAGTCGGCGGCGTAGTCGATCATGTTTCCCCATACGCCGGACGCGGAGTTGTAGCCGTGCACGAAGACGATGGGCCGGTGCTTGAACTTCTGTTGGAGGGACGGCGCCGCGGTCGCCGGCTGCACCGCCAGAGCAATGGCCGACAACAGAGCCAGCGCCAGCGACACCTGTACGGGTTTCCCTTTCACCACATGCATCCCTTCTGGGAAGGCGGAGCCCCGTCGGCCCGAAGAGGGTCTCTCCTGTGCACCGGCGTACGAATGCGCACGGAACCGGAAAACCGCTGGATGCGGTGATATCTCGGCGGCCTTGGTGGGGATCGGGGCGAGGAGCCGCGAGTGCCCGGTGTCGGTTTCGGTGGCAGCGATGAGTTTTTCGTGGTCGGGGAGTCCTACGTCTGTTGTCGACCACACAGGAGGAACAGGTGGCTCAGCTGCTGAGGGTCCAGAACTTCACCGTCTCAAGTGACGGGATCGGTGCCGGTGAGGAGCAGAGTCCGGAGAGGCCGTTCGGCCATGTCGATCCCGGGGAGCTGTTCGCCTGGGCCGGTGCGACGGCGAGCTGGCCGGGGCGTACCGACCCCGGCGGGAGCCGGGGCCTCGATGACTACTTCACGCGGGACTTCGCACGCAACATCGGTGCCGAGATCATGGGCCGCAACAAGTTCGGGCCCCAGCGCGGGCCCTGGCAGGACCACGAGTGGCGCGGCTGGTGGGGTGACGAACCTCCTTTCCACACCCCGGTGTTCGTCATGACCCACCACGAGCGGCCGTCGTTCACGCTCTCCGACACCACGTTCCACTTCGTCGACGGCTCCCCGGCCGCGGTTCTGGAGCGTGCGCGGGAGGCGGCGCGGGGGAAGGACGTCCGGCTCGGCGGCGGGGTCACCACCATCCGGCAGTTCCTCGACGCCGATCTGGTCGACACCCTGCACGTGGCGGTCTCGCCGGTGAAGCTCGGGTCCGGACTACGGCTCTGGGAGTCCCCCGAGGAGCTGTCGGACCGGTTCCACCTGGAGGTCGTGCCCAGCCCGAGCGGGGTGACGCACCACCTGTTCTGGCGCAGGTGAGCAGGTGGTGCGTGACGACGAGGGGCGCCCCGCGGGGAGGTCCGCGGGGCGCGCCGCGTTCCGTTTCAGCCGTGGTCTGTGCTGTGGCGCCGGTTCAGGCACCCCCGTGCCGAAGTCGGAGCACGAGGAAGGCTCGCGGCGGAGCGCCGCGCCGCGTAGGGGCCCTACTGCGGGCTCATGTGCCAGGGGCTGTCGGGGAGCTCCGGACCGCCTCACCTGTCTGCCCTCGACTGACGGCGCGCTCTGCCGGACCTGCGCGTCCCAGGGGCCGCCGACAGGGAGGGGAGCGGGATGGGGACGGGGCGGAGCGCCGGCAGCGGCACGGTGTCCGGAACCGGCGCCCGCGCCGAGCCGGTGCTGACCGAGCGCGAGGAAGGAGCCGCGGCACGCACCGCGCGCTGGGCAGATGCGCGGTGGGGCTGGCTCCTTCGGGAGGTTCCCGCGCCGGGGGAACACTCGCCGACTGTGCTTACGCACGCCTGCGACACAGGGCCCCAGCAGGGAACTCCCTTGCTGGACTGCGGCTCAGCGGAGGTTCTGCCAGGGCTCACTACCGGCCGGGTACGCCTGACGCCGAAGTCCGCACGAGCAGCCGCCATGTGGCGGTGGATGTGCGGTCGGCGTGCGGACCATCGGCTCCTGATGGCACCACAGTTGGGCCGGGCCGCGCGCTGCCGGAACCCGGCGGCCCCCGCAGACGGTGCCACGGACGCCTCGCCCCGCAGCGGCTCCTCTCACCCCCGTCCCACCTCGGTATGGCCCACACCCTGGCTCCGGGGAGTGATGTGTGGCGGAACCCCCGCTCTCTAGCGTGCGGCTCTCTTCGACGAAAGGGCGCACGTGGTCGAGTGCACAGGCGCGGGGCAGGAGTTGGGCCGCTCGGGAGTGGAGCCGGGAGGGCCGGTCCGTGTCGGGAAGGGCGCCGTCTGGGCTCTCGGTCTGCTGGCGGCGGCCACCGGGGCCCTGGAGTCGGTGGTGGCGCCGACGCTCCCGCTGTTGCAGCGGGAACTGTCCATGAGCCCGGCCCAGGGGGCGATGCTCAGCATCGCGATGCTCGTCACCGGCGCCCTCGTCACCCCCGTCGCGGGAAGCCTCGGTGACCGCTACGGCGGGAAGCGCGTCATGCTGCGGCTGATGACGGTGGTTGCGGCCGGGGGTCTGGTGTCGTCGCTGGCGCCGAATCCGGCGGTGCTGCTGCTCGGTCAGGTGCTGGAGGGCGCGATGGTCGGGGCGATGCCGCTCTCGTTCGTCCTGGTGCGCCGGCACCTGTCGACGGGGGAGTCCCAGGTGGCCATCGGGGTGGTCAGCGGGCTGTTCGTGGGCGGCGGCATGCTGGGCACGTTGATCGCCGGACCCCTCGCGGAAGGGCTGTCCCGGCACTGGATGTTCGCGGTACCGACGTGCGTGATCGTCGTGGCGACGCTGTGCGTCCACAGGCTGATGCCGGACGATCCGCCGACGGGCTCGACGGCGCGGATCGACTGGCCCGGCCTGGCGCTGCTGAGCGGCGTTCTGCTGACGCTCATGCTCGGGCTCTCGATGGCGCCCGAGATCGGCGGCCGTCCGCTGGTGCTCGGTGCCCTCGCCGTGCTGCTGGCTCTGCTCGTGACCGGCTGGGTCCTCGTCGAACGCCGTTCGGCCTCGCCGATGGTCGATCCGGATCTGGTGGCGAGGCCGGCGGTGTGGCGCTCCTACGTGGTCACCTTTGCCGTCTGCGTGGGCACCTCGGCGTCGATGTATCTCGTTCCGCAGCTGTTCGCGGTGTCGGGCGACGGATACGGCTTCGCCGCCGGCGCCACCGACATCGGGCGGTATCTGCTGCCCGCCGCCGTCGCGGGCGCGGTCAGCGGCCCGCTCGGTGGGATCGCGGCGCGGCGGTTCGGCTCGCACGCCGTCGTCGCCACCGGAATCGGCGTCATGACGGCCACGTTGGCCGCCATGGCGTGTGTGCACACCGAGGTCTGACATCTCGTCGTCGGCAAGACCCTGGTCGCGCTGGCCGGCGGGGTCTGCGTCACGGCGATGGTCGTCAGGACCGCCACCGCCGTCGATCAGGGCAGCACCGGCACCGCCACCGGCCTGGTCCTGGTGGCCCGCGTGATCGGCTTCGCCGCCGGCGCACAGGTCAGCGGTGCCTTCCTCACCGCGGGGACCCGTCCCGGGACGGAAACCCCGGCCGAATCGGCCTTCGTCACCGGCTTCGTCGTCGCCGGTGCCGTCACGGCCCTCTCCCTGCTCGCCGTCCGCACCGTGAACAGGCCCGCGGCATGACGACACCGTGACCAAGCCCGCGGCACGACGACACCGTGACCAAGCCCGCGGCACGACGACACCGTGCACAAGCCCGCGGCATGACGACCTTCGCGGCCACATCCGCAGCATGGAAACAAAGGAGTCAACGCATGGTATTCGCCGGTCTGTCGGCAGGCGCCCGCTCCGCCGCGAGGCGCAAGGTCCTGATATCGGGGGCCGGTATCGCCGGGCCCGCCCTGGCGTTCTGGCTGAACCGCTACGGATACGCCGTGACGGTGGTGGAGAAGGCCGGCACGCCGCGGAGCGGGGGCTACCCCGTCGATGTGCGGGGCACCGCCCTGGAGGTCGTCCGGAGGATGGGGATCCTGCCCCGGCTGAGGGACGCCCATGTCGACTCGCGTCGGATCACCTTTCTCGACGGGGACGGCGGCCACGTGGCCTCGCTCAGCCCGCACGCCGTCGCCGGAAGTGTCCAGGGACACGATCTGGAGGTGCGGCGCGGGGACCTGGCCGATGCCCTGCACACGGCGGTCCGTGACGAGGTGGAGTTCCTCTTCGACGACTCCGTCGACGCCCTCGACCAGTCCGGCCACGGGGTCGATGTCACCTTCCGCAGGGGCGGCAGCCGTACGTTCGACATGGTCTTCGGCGCGGACGGTCTGCACTCGCGCACCCGGGAGTTCCTGTTCGGCCCCGAGGAGCGGTTCCACCGGTATCTCGGCTACTGCTTCGCCGTGTTCACCCTGCGCAACACCTTCGGCCTCTCCCACGAGGTGACGATGTGGAACACTCCGGGCAGGGCAGCGGCCCTCTACGCCGTGGGGGACAGCGACGACGTGCACGCGTTCCTGGCCTGTGCCCGGCCCGAACCGCCCTTCGGTACCGCGGCGTTCCGTACCACCGCAGGTCAACGGGAGCTGTTCGCCGCGCAGTTCGCGGACGCGGGCTGGGAGGTCCCCGGCCTGATCACCGCCCTGCGCGACGCGGACGACCTGTTCCTCGACGTGGTCAGCCAGATCCGGATGCCCCGCTGGTCACAGGGCAGGGTCGCGCTGGTGGGCGACGCCGCCTACGCCCCGTCGTTCCTGACCGGCCAGGGCACCAGCCTCGCGCTCGTCGGCGCGTACATGCTCGCCGGTTCCCTGGCCGGCCGGGACCACGCCGCAGGCTTCGCCGCCTATGAACACGCCACCCGCGAGTTCGTGACCTTGAACCAGGACCAGGCGGGCATGGGCGAGGCCACCCTCTTCCCCACCACGGCCCGGGCCCTGGAGCAGCGCAACGCCAGGCTGCGCCGGCTCGGCACCGTGCCCTCCCGCACGGGACGACCGGCCCACTCGGCCCTCACCCTGCCCACGTTCCCCGGCTGACCGACCGGCTGACCGAGCGGCTGACCGAGCGACCGACCGGCTGACCGAGCGGCCGTCCTGCCGACCGGCTGTCTCGGCTGACGTGTGTCCGTGACGTAACGCGGACGTTGCAGGAAAACGCCGGTAACCCGTTGCGGGACACACATATCTCCGTGAGCGGATCGCCCGTGGGCGGAAGAGGACGTGGCGGCCACCAGCGCCGAGGACGGCCGGTGGGGAGGGACGCTCGCGACCGGCGCGGCAGGGGCCGGGCCGGGGCGCGGGGAAAGGGGTGTGCGGGCCCTTCCGTGCCCGGCCATGATGCTGATCATGACTGGATACATCGACGTCCCGGCCCGGCTGGGCACAAGCGTTCTGCCCGACGGGCGGCTGCTGGGCTGGGCCGAGTGGGGGCCGGTGGACGGGGTGCCCGTGCTGCTCTGTCCCGGCGCGGCCACGAGCAGATGGCTCGGGTTCGGCGGGGGAGTGGTCGACGCACTCGGGGTGCGGCTCGTCTCCGTGGACCGTCCGGGGCTCGGAGTCTCGACACCCGCCCCCGGGCGGACCTTCTCCGACTTCGCCGGAGATCTGCGTCACCTCTGTGAGCTGCGCGGACTGGGACACCCGGCCGTGGTCGGGAATTCACAGGGCGCGCCCTTCGCCCTTTCCTGCGCCGTGGAGGGGGTGGCCTCGGCGCTGGCCGTCGTCTCCGGTGCGGACGAGGTCGCCAGGCCGGAATTCACCGCGCTTCTGGACGCGGAAGTGCGGGAACTCGTGGAGCGGACCGAGAGCGATCCCGCAGGCGCCGAGGCGTTCTTCGCCGGATTCACCGCGGAGGCGATGTGGAACATGGTCGTTTCCCACAGCCCGGCGTGCGATCTCGCCGTGTACCGGGATCCTGCATTCGCTGCCGCGTACCGCAGGGCCTTGAAGGAAGGATTCGCGCAGGGCACCGCCGGTTACGCCCGTGACACGGTCCTCGCGATGGGGCGGTGGCCCCTCGCGCTCGACGAGATCGCGGTCCCCGTCGACATCTGGTACGGCGAGCAGGACACCAGCCATTCGCCCGACAACGGAACGCTGCTCGCCGCCCGGGTGCCCGGGGCCCGTCACCGGGTCGTGCCGGGCATCGGCGGCGCCCTGCTGTGGACACACGCCGAGCCGGTCCTCGCCTCCCTGCTGGACGGAGCAGCCGGCGGCGGTCTCAGCCCGTGGCCTCGGCGTCCGTGCAGGCGCCGTCCGTGAAGGTGCCGTCCGTGCGGACGCCGTTCATGCGGGCGTCGTAGCCGGTGGCGGGATCGACGACGCGGCCGGCGGCCCACCAGTTCTCGCCGGCCGTTTCGTTGATCGTCATCAGGATGTCCTCTTCGGGGACACCGGCGAGCAGCCGGAGGTTCTCGACGATCGCCCGGAACAGTTCCGCTTTCTGCTCGGCGGGCCGGTGGTTGAAGGACAGCTGGATGAACATGGTGCGTTCGGTGCGGCGCAGGCCGAACACGACCGGCTGCATATGGAAGTTGTCGGGCGAGACCTCGTGGAAGACGTGGAACTGGTCGTCGTCGGGAATGCGCAGTACATCGACCATGGCTTTGTGCAGGGCCGAGGACACATTCCGGCGGTGTTCGGGGGAGGTTCCCCGGCGCAGGTGGACATTGATCAGAGGCATTGATCCCGGCCTTCCGTCGTGCTCTGTTTCTGTTTTTCCGTGCCGAACGCCACAGCGCCTGTGTCGCAATGAAGGTCCCCCGTGTGCGGCCGGAAGTCCCGCCGATGCGGCGCTCGTCCGTGTTCTTCACGCTAGGACCGCCGCAGGTATTCTTCCAACGAATGTTCGGCATGGTGGGCATGCGGAATCCTCATGGAGGCTCGATGGAGATGACGCTGATCGGGCTGCGGCTGCTGCGCGAGGTGGCGGAGCGCGGCACCTTCACGGCCGCGGCGGACGCGCTCGGATACACGCAGTCCGCCGTCTCCCGGCAGATCGCCGCGCTGGAACAGGCGGCCGGATCCCGGCTGTTCGACCGCTACCCCGGCGGCGTCCGGCTGACCGGACCGGGCCGCGCCCTGCTGCGTCACGCCGTCGTCGCGCTGGACGCCCTGGAGGCCGCCGACCGGGAGTTGAGCGGGGCTAAGGAGGCCGGGCGGGGCCGGGTCAGGCTGGGCTTCTTCCCCGCTGCCGGAGCGGTGATGATCCCCCGCACCCTGGCGACGCTGCGCCGGGAGCACCCGCGCCTGCACGTGGCGACACGGGAGGGGACCACGCCCTCGCTGGCGCGCGCCCTGCGTGCCGGCACCCTGGATCTCGCGCTTCTCTCCTCCAGGCCACCGCACCGCTCGCCCGACACGGACGATCCGCCCCTGAGCGTCGAGCCGTTGCTGGAAGGGCGGCTGCTCGTGGCCGTCCCGGCGGACGGTCCGTTCGGCGAACGAGGCAGCGTCGACGTCGACGAGATCGCGGCTGCGCCGTGGATCGCCGGCCCCGGCAGTCCGGACGAGCCGGTCCTCGGCGTCTGGCCCGGCCTGCCCGGCCGGCCCGAGGTCCGCCACACCGCGCGCGACTGGCTGACCAAGCTCCACCTGGTGGCGGCCGGCGCCGGCATCACCACCATCGCGCCGACACTGCTGCCGGCCGTTCCCGCCGGGGTACGCCTCGTCCCCGTCGAAGGCGTCGCCGAGGAGATACGACGCATCAGCCTGGTCCGCCTACCGGGGCCTCTCGGCGAGCCCACGCGGACACTGGTGCAGGCCGTGCGCCAAGTGGCCGCCGATTTGGGGCAGTTGCCGGGCTGCGAGGGGTGAGCGGGTCTCCCCGTCACGCGAGCGGAGCCCGCCAGGCGGGAGCCTCAAGGACGAGTCCGAGCCCGTCCTCCTCGTCCTCGTCCCACCGCTCTCCGACCTCGACGACCGCACGCGCGGCCCCCTCCGCTGCTTCCGCGACGAGATCTTCGCCGATCGGTCAGGGTACGACGCCCTCTGGCGACGAGTGTCTCCGCGCTGTCCTCGCCGCGAGGTGATCGATGAGACGGATCTGAGAGGTCGCCTCAATGTGGCGATGGTATGGGCTGCGGCCATGCCTCTCGGGAGCGCTGATCTTTCGCCCTCGGCATCGCTCGTACTCCCAGCGGTTCCGGGCAGGGGGAAGGTCGTGTCGCTGACTTAATTGTCGACAGGTCGCCGGGTGGGGTGGGAGGGGGCAATATAGGCGCCGGGCAGCCATATCCCGGATGCGGTGGTGCGACGATCGCCCCCGCGGGGACAGGGTGCTTTCACCATACGGGGGAGAAGAGAATGACCGGTGACCGCATGCCCGGAATCATGCCGTCGAGCGAGGCGGCCGCAGGTGCGGGTCCATGGCTGAGGTGCCGAACCACCGGCCCACGTCACGCCGTTGTTCTGCCGCGCTGATCTCAAGCGCCACTCTTCCGCCTTTTCTTCACGGCCGCCGTACGGCGTGCTGTTGTCGTCCAGCCGGAAAAGGAGTCAGAGATGGTCGTGCCCGAGAACGGACGTCATGCCTCGTACCAGCGTCTGCACTTCACCTACGAGGATCTGCTCAAGGTACGCATCAGCGAGGGGGTGCTCCCGCATGTGGAGACCTTCTTCGCGTTACGTGCCCTCTCCGGCCCCGCCGGCGCCGCGCTGTCGGACTGGCAGGCGGTGGTCCGTCCCGAACTGGGTTCCCTGCTGCGGCTGCTCGTGCCGTTGGGGCAGTGCCTGCCTTCTCCGTCGGTGCTGCTGGGGCTCACCCGGGGCCGCGCCCGTGACACCTCCGCCGCCCAGCTGCGCACGGGAGCTTCCGGCGAGCAACTGCGCGAAGCGGTGGCCTGCTTCTGGCAGACGGCGGTGGAGCCGTACTGGAGACAGATCGTGACGCATGTCTGGCGCTGTCAGGAGGAGTTGAGACGGAGACTGGCGAGCGGGGGAGTGGAGGATCTGCTCTCCCATCTGCCGGGCGGGGGGAGCTGGCAGCAGCAGGTGCTGAGCCTGCCCGACGAACGCTCCGCGGAGGTGCGGCTGGCCGGGCGGGGGGTGCGGATCACCTCGTCGTTCTTCCTCCAGCACCGCGGCCGCAGGCTGTTGCAGCGGAACGAGGGGGAGGCCCGGCCCACGCTCTATCTGCCCGCGCCGCTGGCGGAGGAGGAGGCCGCGGTGATCTGGAGCGCGGCGACGGGCGGGGACGGGCAGCTCGCCGCGCTGATCGGCGCGGGCCGGGCGAGGGTGCTCCAGGCACTGACGGAGAGACGGACGACGGGTCAATTGGCCCAGCTCGCCGGGATATCCGGGCCGGGCGCCAGCCAGCACACGACGGTGCTGCGGAAGGTGGGACTCATCACCACGCGCCGGGAACGGAACATGGCCTGGCACGAGCTGACGCCGTTCGGCCGGGCGATGCTGACCAACCTGGCGGGCGTCGTGGGGCCGGCCGGTGCCGTGGGCGGCTGCCGGCCGCCCGCGACGGTGGGGTAGGGCGTCCTGCCCGGGGCGGCGTCCGGCCGGTGCGGCGTCGGCCCGCTCGCCCGCGGGCCGGTGAACCCGCGGCTCGTCGTGGCGGGGCGACCGCGATCGGTGCCGGGCGTGACAGAGCCCGTGCCCGCGCCGGAACTCCGGTGCGCGGCACGGGCTCCGTGCCGGTCGGGCGGTCGGGCGGCGCCGGTCAGGCGGGGACGAGCCGGGAGCGTACCCGGCTCTCCGCGTACAGGCGGCGTACGTCCCGCAGCAGGTTGACCCGCTTCAGCCACCGGTCGGCGCCGTCGTAGCGCGGGGTGAACGGATCCCGGCCGTGCACCACCTTGTAGTTGTCGATGAAGACGAGGTCGCCGGGGCGCAGGACGACCCGTCCGCCGGAGGTCCGCAGCAGCTCGTCGGCCGCGTCCATCGCCGCGGCGGCCTCCGGGCCGGTCGCCGTCATGAAGTCCACGTCGAAGCGCAGGTACGGCGCCTGCTCCGGCCCGAACAGCACCTTTTCGTTGGGGTGTTCGGAGGGCTCCTCGCCGGGGACGGGCGCGCTGTGCGAGTCGTCCGGGAAGAAGCGGAACCCCGGCTCGGCGAGTGCGACGCGTACCTCGGGGGGCAGCTCCACCGCGTCGACGCTGGCCATGGTGGTGCCCACGCCGTCCGGGTTCCGCAGGCACAGCAGCGCCACATAGTCGGCCCGGCAGGGGTGGAAGACGTCCTCGGTGTGCAGCGAGAGCGTTTTCTCGCTGCTGGCGCTCGTCAGCGAGGACTCCATGCCCGGGGCCGGGCAGATGTCGTGGACGATACGGCCCTCCTGCTGGCTCTCCCAGCCGAAGGGGTCGCCCATGGCCGCGCCGCACAGCAGCAGGGCGATCTCTTCCCGGCGTCCGGCGCCGGACTTGGCCGCCGCCTCCCAGCCGGTGGGTGTCGCGGCCAGCTCCGGGTCGAGCGGCACGCCGGAGACCACCGTGATGTCGGACTCGCCGGATCTGGCGCCCGCGAGGAACTCCCGCAGCCGGAGCGGCAGCCGGGGTGCCGCCAGCGTGGCGGCCTCCGCCGCGTTGAGCGGCTCCCAGTCGTGTCCGGCGTCGAGGAACCGGTCGACGAGTTCGACGATCTCCGTCTGCTCGGCGTCGGTCAGTTGCAGCCTGCGCATTCTTCTTCTCCCCGTGAGCTAGGAGTGAGCGGGGACGCTGCCGGCGACGAGCGAAGCCGGCCGCATGTCGGTCCAGTGGGTGTCGACGTACGCGACGCAGGCGTCCCGGTCGGCCGGGCCGTGGACGGTGGTCCATCCGTCGGGGACCTCGATGAAGTCCGGCCAGAGCGAGTGCTGGCCCTCGTCGTTGACCAGGACCCTGAAGGTGCCGTCCGGGTCGTCGAAGGGATTGGCCATGATGGTCCTTTCCGGCGCCCTCCCGCGGAGGGCCGTTGCCGTTCGCTGTGTTCGTCCGGTGGTGCCGTCGCCCGGCGGTCCCGCCGGTGGGCTCAGGAGCTGAGGGTCCGGTGCTCAGGAGGCGGAGAGCCGGCGTGCGGTCTCCAGCACCAGGTCGTTGGTGCGGGGCTCGCCGACGGTCAGGCGGATGCCCTCGTCCCGGTAGAGGCGGACCTCGATGCCCGCCGCGGCGCACGCGTCGTGGAAGGCGGCGCACCGCTGCGGCTCGTCCAGCCAGAGGAAATTGGTGCGGCTCTCCGGCACCCGCCAGCCCAGTTCGCGCAGTGCGGTCTGGAGCCGGGCGCGCTCCCGGGAGAGGGTGGCGATGCGTGCGGTGAGCTCCGCCTCGGCCGCGATCGACGCGGTGACGGCGATCCGGGCGGTCTCGGTGAGGGAGTACGGGACCGACTTGGCCCGGATGCGCCGGGCTGTCGCGGGCGCGGCCACGCCGTAGCCGATGCGCAGTCCGGCCAGCCCGTACGCCTTGGAGAACGTGCGCAGGACGACGAGACGGCCGTGCCCGGACCTCAGCAGGTCGAGCCCCTGCGGCAGGGCGTCGTCCGCTGCGAACTCCATGTACGCCTCGTCGAGCACGACCAGCACGTCCCGGGGGAGCGCCGTGAGGAACTCCTCCAGCGCCCGGGCGGGCACCGGGGTGCCGGTGGGATTGTGCGGGTTGCACAGCACCACCACGCGCGTGCGGTCCGTGACCGCTGCCAGGAGGCGCGGCAGGTCCTGTGCGCCGTCCGGGGTGAGCGGCACCTCGACGCGGCGTGCCCCCGCCATGTCGGTGATGATCGGGTACGCGTCGAACGCGCGCCAGCCGTAGACGACTTCGTCGTCCGGGCCGTCCGTGAACGCCTGGAGGGTCTGGTACGCCACCCCCACCGAGCCGCTGCCGACGACGACGGATTCCACCGGGACGCCGCGCCATTCCGCGATCCGGGCCATGAGGTCGTCCGCGTAGAACTGCGGATATCTGTGCATCCCGGGAAGGCAGCCCGCCATGGCCCTGCGAACCGGTTCCAGGGGTGGATACGGCGTTTCGTTGAGGGCCAGTCGGTGGAGAGTGCGGGGCCTTTCTTCGACGGCGGTCATCTCACCCTTCCTTTGTGCGTTGCGCCGCTGTGCGCTGCGCCGCCGGTCCTGTGCTCACGCACGGTCGGCCCGCTCCAGCAGGAAGATCACCGTGTTCGCCGGAGTGGTGTAAGGGTGCCGCTTCACACATGTCCAGCCGGATTCCTCGAACACCGACTCCCATTCCTCGCGGGTGGGAATGTACTGGCCCATGAGTGCGTGTGCGGTCTCGAAACCCATGGTGAACAGCGGCAGATCGGCCGTCTCGTCGTCCGGGTTCCGGTGGGTGTCGCACAGCAGGAAATACTTCAGCTCGGGGAGTTGTGTGCGGAATCCCCGGAAGAGTTCGACGCAGCTCTCCCGCGGCCAGAAGTCGTGGCCCATGAGGAAGGACGTCATCAGCTCGACGTCCTCGAACTCCGGGTGGCCGTCGAGCTGTCGGGCGTCACCCTGGATGAGGGTCACACGGTCCTGGAGGCCGTTCGCCGCCACCGCCTCGGTGCCGACCTCGACGGCCCCCGCCGCGATGTCGATGCCCACGCACTTCAGCGACGGATCGCGCCGGGCCAGCTGGATCAGCCGCTCGCCGCTGCCGCATCCGAGGTCGGCGGCGACGGAGAAGTCGAGCCCCGCCAGCACCTCGGTGAACGCGGCGTCCATGAAGACGTCGTTGACGTCCCGGCAGGCGATGCTCACGGCGGTGCTGTCACGCCGGATGAAATCGCCGGTGCGGTGTCTGTCGTAGGTGACCTCGCCCATGCGCCGGAAAAGCGAGGCGTAGCCCTTGGTGAGCCACTGGAAAAGCCCCTTGGACCGGGCGAATTCCTCGAAGGTGCGTCCCCGGGAGACCCGGTCGGCGTCCACGGTCACGACCTCGGCATAGGACAGCGCACGCAGGAGGGCACGCAGCGAGGGCTCGTGCATCTCCTCCTTCTTCGCGAACCACGGTATGTCGATCCCGTCCGCCTCGGTGAGCGCCTGGAAGAGATCGATGTCCCAGGCCGCACTCACCGCCCAGCCGGCGATGGACGAGTTGAAGAGCTGCGCGGATTTCTCGAATTCGGTGACTCCGTCGCTCATGGAGGAGTGACTCCGTTCCCGTGTGGAGATGAGCCGCTCCCCGATGGGCGGCTCGCTTCTCGCGGGGCCCGCGGGGGATTTCACCGCCGGACCGCAATGGGAAGCCACTGTTACCTGGCTCGGGAGCGCGTGCCACCTTCGTAAGCTCACGCGAACATTCCCGCGCGGTGCCGTGCACGGCACCGCGCGGGGGCACGCCGGGGCCGGCCCGCCGCGGGGACTACAGCGCCGGGCGGCGGTCCTGCCACGGCGCCGCGGTCTCCAGCTGCGCGGCCACCCGCAGCAGCAGGTCCTCGCGGCCCGGAGCGGCCACCAGGTGGACACCGATCGGCAGGCCGTCGGCGTCGGTGTGCAGGGGCAGGGAGATCGCGGGCAGGCCGGCGAAGTTGGCGAACGGGGTGAACGGCGCGAACTGCTCGGCGCGCTGGAGCGGGGCCAGCGGGTTCGCCCGGTCGGGCCCGAGCGTGCCGGACGGCACCGGCGGCTCGGCCACCGTCGGGGTGAGCAGCAGATCGTGGTCGTCCCACCAGCTGACGACGGACCGGGCGAAGTCGGCGACACCGTCCTGTGCGGCCTGCCGCTCCTCGGCGGTCACCTCGGCGCCCATCGTGGCGAGAGCCCAGTTGAGCGGCTCCACCTCCGCCTCGGTGGCCTCGCGCCCCAACTGGCGGGCGAGGCCACGAAGAACGTCGGCCATGCCGGACGACCAGAACGCCGGGAGCAGCCGGTCCAGCGCCGATGCGCTCAGCGCGGCCGGGAAGCCGGGCTCGACCTGGTGCCCGAGCGACTCCATCAGCCGGGCCGTCGAACGTGCGGCCTCGGCGCAGTCCCGGTGCACCGGTGCACCGTCGGGCCGGGTGTCGAGCAGGCCGACGCGCAGCCGGCCCGGATCGGCGCCCAGCTCGGCGAGGTAGCCGCCGGCGGGGGCCGTCCCCTCGTCGCCGTGTGCGATGTCCAGCAGCAGTGCGGTGTCGCGCACCGACCGTGTCACGGCCAGCTCGGCGAACAGGTCCTGCACGGATGCGACGGCCGTCCGCGCACCCGCCCCGGAGCGCTTGAGGCCGACAAGTCCGCAGCAGGCGGCCGGGATGCGTATCGAGCCGGCCGCGTCGTTGCCGTGGGCGGCGGGCACCATCCCGGCGGCCACGGCGGCCGCTGAGCCACCGCTGGAGCCGCCGGGCGAGAGCGCGGTGTTCCACGGGTTGCGGGTGGCTCCCCAGGCGGTGGACTCGGCGGCGGGCACGGTACCGAACTCGCTGCTCGCCGTCCGTCCGGCGAAGATCAGGCCGGCGGCGCGGTAGCGCGCCACCAGTGGGCTGTCCGCCGTGGCCGGCCGGGCCTGCGCCTTGAGCGCGACGTTGGCGTCGGTGCAGACCTGCCCCGCGACGTCGGCGAACACGTCCTTGATCAGGAACGGAACACCGGCCAGTGGCCCGGTCGGGGGCGCCGCCGCGGCGGCGTGCGCCTGGTCGAAGTACCGCGAGGTGACGGCGCCGAGGTCCGGGTCGAACCGCTCGATCCGTTCGATCGCCGCGTCGAGGAGTTCGCCGGGCTTCACCTCCCCCGACGCGACGAGTGCGGCCTGGTCGGTCGCGTCGAGCCAACGGGTCTGTTCGGTCAGTGCGTTCATTTGAACTTTCTAGCACCGCCGTTGGGCCGGGCGGTCGCGCAGGGGCGGTGCCGCTCCGGGCGCGGTCCCCTGCTCGTCACGTATGGGGGCGTCGGGCGGCCTTCCGCGTGCGGGCGGGGTCGGTGCTCCGTCGGCGCCGCGTGCTCGTCGGACCGCACGCACCGGTGTTCAGGGGCGGACGCGGCCCTCCCGCAGCAGGTCCTCCGGCAAGTGCGCGTGCATCAGGTCGCGTTGGTACCAGGTGCCCGGCTCACCGCCGAGACGGTCCGGGTCGGCGGGGCCGACGGGGACGAACCCCGCTTTGGTCAGCACCTTCCGGGACGCCGTGTTGCGGCGGACGGCGGCCGCTCGCAGTGTCCGCAACCGGTACCGGTCCGCCGCCAGTCGGCACAGCTCCCGGACGGTCGTGGTCGCCACGCCGCGTCCGGCGGCGAACTGTGCGACCCGGTAGCCCAGTTCCGCGGTGCGGTCTTCGATGTCGACCAGGTTGAACCGGCCGAGTACCGCGCCGTCCTCGGCGATCAGCACATGGAAGGCGCAGACACCGGCCTCCTGCTCCGCCAGCAAGGCGTGGAACCGGTCGGCGAACCGGTCGAAGAAGTCGTCGCCGCGGTCGGGGACCGAGGCGGCGAAGTACGCGCGGTTCGCCAGCTCGAAGTCCAGGACCGCGGGGGCATGGCCGGCATGCAGCCGCTGCAACTCGGGCACGGCCCGACTCTAGCGCTCCGGCCGCATGGTCCACCGTGCTCGGAGGGCGGCTCGTGGGACAAGCACACGCGAAACGGCTGGTATTACTGGGGCATGCAGGAAGAGACGGCACGCTCCGCGATCGACATGTTCATCTCCGCGTTCAACGCCTCGGACGACATCTATGTGACTGCCCTGCTCTCCCAGGCTCTGACCTCGGACGTGGTCTTCTGGGGGCCGTTGGGTCGCAGCGAGGGAATCGCGGCGGTCGAGCGGTTCGTGCTGGACATCCGGCGCCACCCTGCGGGGACCGGCACGATGGTGCGCTGCTCGGCGGTGGACATGCCGGACGAGTGGGCGCGGTACCAGTGGGTCTTCACCACCCCGGGCGGGGGTCCCCGCCTGGCGGGAACGGACGTCGTCCATCTGCGGCGGAGCCTCATCGACCAGGTCATCGTCTTCGCGGGAGAGATCGAGCCGTCCGCCTCCTGAGCCGTCCATCCGAGGCCCTCCGGATTCCTGCCGGCGGCAGTCGGTCCCCGGCAGGACACCTGACGATCGGCGTGCCGTCGGTGCGCCCGGAGGCGCCGGGCCCGCACGCCGCCGGTCACCAGGGGACGGTCCGGCCGTTGCGGTCCAGGTAGGCCAGGCCCTTGTCGTCGAGGTGTGCGAGCAGGACGTCCACCAGGAGAGGGGCGCTCTCTTCCACGGTGTACGGGGCGTCGGCGCCCCCGAGTTCGGTGCGGATCCAGCCGGGGGCCAGGAGCAGCAGCGCACGGTCGGGGTCGGTCTGGCGGGTCGCGTAGCTGCGCATGAACATGTTGAGGGCGGCCTTGCTGCCGCGGTAGACCTCGCGCATTCCCCTGGTGTTGTCGGTGATGCTGCCCTGCCCCGAGGACATGGCGCCGATGAGGCCGCCGGGAGTGACGAGGTCGTCGAGTGCCTCGATGACACGCAGGGGGCTGAGGGCGTTGGTCACCATGACGTCGATGAAGTCCTGGGTGGGGACGTCTCCGATGGAGGTCTGTTCGTTGTTGGTGGTGCCGGCGTTGACGAACAGGACATCGAGCGGGGTTCCGGTCAGCCGCTCGTGCAGGGGCGCGAGGTGTTCGGGCCGGGTGATGTCGAGGTGTTCGACGCGGACGCGGTCGGGGTGCCGGTCGGCGAGGTCGTGCAGCGGGGTGCGGGCGCTGCCGCGGACGGTGCCGATGACCGACCAACCTCGCCCGGCGAGTTCCTCGGTCATGGCGTATCCGAGCCCGCGGGAGGCACCGACGAGCAGGGCGGTGGGGGTGTGTGCGTGAGCGGTGGACTGCGTCATGTCGTCTCAGCTCCGTGGAAGGGAAGGCCGGCCCGGTCAGTGTGCGCTGAGGCCGATGCCGAAGAGGGCGGTTGCGTTGGCCGAGCGGACTCTGTGCCGGTCGGTGTCGGTGGCGAGGTGGCCGAAGAAGGTGTCGATGTCTTCTCGGGTGGGCCGTTGGAAGGGGTAGTCGGTCGAGAAGATCAGCCGGTCGGTGGTGGTGACGGTCAGGGCGTGGTGCAGGAGGGCCGGGTTGAGCATGCCCGAGGTGGTCAGGAAGACATGGGTGCGGATGTAGTCGGAGACCGGGTGCCGGAGTCCGGCGAGGCGGGAGAGGCTGTCGGCGCGGTCGAGCCAGAAGGGCAGCAGTTCGCCCCAGTGTCCGAGCACGATCCGCAGTCCGGGGTGGCGGTCGAAGGTGCCGCGCAGGATGAGCCGTAGGGCGGCGGTGGCCGCTTCGAGGTGCCAGCCCCAGCCGAAGGTGGCCAGGCCCAGGTCGGTCAGGGGGTCGAACCCGCGGTAGGCGGCGTCGCGCAGGGCGTCGGAGGGGATCTGCGGGTGGATGAAGACCGGCTGGCCCAGGTCCGCGGCTGCCGCGAAGAAGTCGTCGTAGGCGGGATCGTCGAGGAACCGGTCGCCGGAGCGGCCGTAGACCATCGTGCCCACGTGGCCCTGGGCGGCGGCGCGTTCGAGCTCGGCGGCGACGTGGCGCGGGGACGACATCGGCAGGCTGGAAAGGGACCGGAAGCGGGTCGGGTGCGCGCGGACCGCCTCGGTGGCCATGTCGTTCGCCAGGCGGCTGAGTGCGACGGCTTCCCCGGGCGGCAGCGCCTGGGTTCCGGGCGGGGTGAGGGCGAGGACGGCCAGGTCGATGCCCTGGGCGTCCATGGCGGCGATCCGCCCGGCGCCGAGGTCTTCGAGTCGCTGTGCGGTATCGCCCCGTTCGTTGAGGAGGAGGCTCTCGTCCGGCCGGTCGACGGCTTTGAGCGCGGAGGTCAGCTCCGGCGGCATCCAGTGTTCTTCGATGCCGATGAGGGTCATGGTCGGTGTTCCTCCGGGGGTGGCGGCGCGCTGGTGCGTGCCGGCGGCGGTCGGCGGAGCCGTGGAACCTTCGACGGTCGCGGACGAGTCGGTTCCCGTCGTCCGGGAGCGAGGCCGGGCAGAGCCGAGTTTACCTGTCAAAGGATAACAATTGTTGGACAGTGGATTAAGGTGAGGAGGTGGATGAGAAGCAGAAGGCCAGACTGTTCGAGCTCGCGGATCTGATCCTGGCGATCAGCCGCCATCTGCACGCCGCCAAGGCGGACACGGCGGATCCGTGGACGCCGCTCGAAGCAGCGGTGATGCGCTACATCGATCACCGGCCCGGTGCCACGGCGGCCCAGGCGTCCGCGGCGACCCGGACGATCTCCAGCAACTTCAGCCGGGCACTGCGCAAGCTGGAACAGAAGGGCCTGGTGCGCCGCGAAGCCGATCCCGACGATGCCCGGCGTGTGCGCCTCTACCCGACCGAAAAGGCAGGCGAGAACCTGGGGCGCCTCCAGGACACCTGGAGCCGGCTGCTGGACGAGGCCGTCCCCGATGCCGCGGAAGCGGACGAAGTGATCGCGGTGCTCAGACGCGTCGAAACACAGCTCCTCGATCGGGCGCACAGCGGTACGGCCCGGCCGCAGCGCGCGTAGGCGCGGCGTGGCGGCCATGAGCTCAGGCCGCGCCGGTGGGCGGTCGGAGTCCGGCCGGGCAGCGTCGGAACCGGTGAGAGACATCGCCGCCCCCGGCCGGGTGCTGCTGTTCGCTCAGGAGCGCAGGGCGGTTCGGGGACGCAGTGTGTAGTTCCACTGCGCCAGCCCCACCGGGACCGGCGTGGTCGTGGCGGGGCGGACGCGGGTGGTGCCGGACGTCGGGCCGACGGTGCTGATCAGCACCTGCTCACCGGTCGTGGGGAGCCCGCCCCGCTGGATGACGACCCGGGAGGTGAGGCGGTGTTCGGTGTTCCGCCAGCGCAGGGTCGCGGGAGGGAGGTGGCAGACGGTCACCTCGGTGCCGGACGCGGTGGCGAAATCCGCCAGCGTCCGCCGCAGCGCCTCGGGCCGCGTGGTGGTCGGCCCGGCCTCCAGGGCGACGAGCAGCCGCCCGGACCGGGTGCGCAGGGCGCTGCCCTCCTGGGCCCACCACTGCCGGAGCGCGTTGGCGATCAGGGTGGCGGTCCCGTCGTCGTCGAAGGGGACCGCGGCGCGGGCGGCGCTCTGCCCGGGCGACCGCTGCCCCGCGCGGGTGGGCGAAGGCGAGCCGTTCTCCGTGCCGGACGCTGACCGGACGGGCGGGGCGGTGTGGTCCCGGCCGCACTCCGCGCACACGCCCGGCCGTCGCGGGCCCGGCGCCGCGGCGGGCTCCGTGCGCACGCGGAGCGCGGGCTCGCTCGCCTCGGTGAACTCCCGCAGGCGCGCGGCACCGTGGCGCAGCCGGGTGAGCCGGTGCAGCCTGCTGCCCCGGAGGGAGGCGTGGGCCGACGGCTGGAGGGTGAAGCCCTCCGCCTTGAGCAGGGCGGCGACGGTGTCCGGCCCCACCGGGTGGCCGCGCCGGGTCAGCGCCTCGGCGAGTTCGCGTACGGACAGCAGCGTCCACTCGATCGGTGAGCGGTCCCCGGGGGCCGGCCCGGCGGACCGCACCAGGGAGAGCAGGGTGGGCAGCAGCGCCGGGTCGCGCTCGGTGAGCGGTTTGGGTCCCGCGCCCGGGCGGCGGATCTGCCCGGCCGGCAGGGCGTTCCGGCTCGCCAGCTCCCGCACGCCGCGGGAGACGGTGGATTCGGCGACCCGCGCGGCCTGGGCGACCGCGCGGATGCCGCCGTGCCCCAGTCCCTCGGCGACGGCGCCCAGCGCGAGACGCCGCTGGCGTTCGTCCAGGCCGGGTAACAAGCTGGGTAAGAGGCGCAGGAGTTCATTGGTGAGTGGTGCGTCGGTCCCCGTCATATCAGGGAACGTATAGCAAGCCCGAAGTGCACAAAAGGTGCCGGACGGAGAACCGAATCCTCCGAATAAGGGTGATCGGGCTTTCCTTGATTACGTGGCGCGGGCCGCTCCCGTGTCCGTCGGCGGAAAGTGCCGTTCCGGTGCCGTCACTTCGCGCGGTCGACGCGGACACTCCCGTTGCGGCTGAGGACATCGAGACTGCGTTCGGCACCGGAGGTGTTGCGCACCGAGGAATTCGCCTGTCCGTTCTCCGCCTTGACGCGGGTGCGGTACGGCTCGTCGCCCGCGGGTAGGGTGACGTTGAGATTGCCGTTGGTCGTGGTCGCCTTCACCTTCCTCGGCGCCTTGTCGAAAACGACCTTCAGCCGACCGTTCCTGGTGTCGGCGGAAAAAGAGCCCGCGTTGATTCCGATGGCTTCCGTGTTTCCGTCGCGCACGTGCAGCCGGACCGTCCCCGAAGCCTTCTCCACCCGCACGGTGGCGTTGGAGGACGTGATGTCCTGGGACTGCGGCAGGCCGACGGAGGAGATCGCCCCGTTGGTGCTGCGCAGCTCCACGGGGAGGTTCTCGGGAACCGTGATCGTGTAGCGCGCCGCGCAGCTCACCGATACGCCGTTGCACTCCGTGCGCAGCCGCAGCGTCGAACCCGCCAGCTCCCACGTCGCGTTGCCGTCCTCGCCGGCCTTGCCCTTCAGCGTGCGTACGGCCCGCACCGTCCTGCCGCTGTCTCCGGCGCGCAGGCGCACATCGGAGTTGCCGGCGCTGATCGTGAGTTTCTCGCCGGAGTAGGTGAACGACTTGTTCTCCTTCTTCTCCGATCCCATGCCGGGGCCCTCGCAGGCGACCACGGAAAAGCAGAGCAGCGTGACGCCCAGCGCCCCGGCCAACGTATGAGCCCGCTCCGGCATGTGCCCTACCTCCCGTTGAGGGTGACCGTCCGCTTTTCCGGTACGCACGCACACCGGAACGCTTTCATGCCGTACGCCTCCGCCTGCGCGCTCTGCGCGGCTTCACGCGTGCATTCTGCGAACGCCGGCGATCTGCGCATACGGCGAAGCGGCGGTGATCCGGCTGCTGCCGTGTGACTGTAGGCAGGGCGTGATGAGCATTTCAAGGCGCCGCATGAGGTGGGGAGTTGGCTCGACCTCCGGCCCTCGCGCGGGTGGAGTTTTCTCTACCCGAGGTCGGCATTCAAGGCCAGTGCGGCGTTCTCACGCCCGTTGCTTTACTGCGTTGCACCGGGGCGAGTGGCCCCGGCGCACCGGAGAGTGCGACCAGTCCGAGGGGGAGATCTCGTGCCCGGAGCCGCCATCGACCAAGCCGTCACCTTGCGCGGGGTCGGCCGACTCTACGGCCGCGGGGACGGCCAGGTCACCGCCCTGCGCGATGTCCACTGCGCGTTCGCCCGCGGCACCTGCACCGCGGTGATGGGCCCCTCGGGCTCCGGCAAGAGCACCCTCCTCCAGTGCGCCGCCGGGCTCGACCGGTCCACCGCCGGGCAGGTGCTCATCGGGGACACCGACATCGGCGCGCTCAGCGAGGCGGAGCTGACCCGGTTGCGGCGGGAGCGGATCGGCTTCGTCTTCCAGTCCTTCAACCTCATGCCGTCGCTCAACGCCCGCAAGAACGTGGCGCTCCCCATGCGGCTGGCCGGCCGGCGCCCGAGCCGCGCCCAGGTGGACGAGGTGCTGCACCGGGTGGGCCTCGGCGACCGCGGCAGGCACCGGCCCGCCGAGATGTCCGGCGGCCAGCAGCAGCGGGTCGCCATCGCGCGCGCCCTGATCAGTCAGCCGGATGTGCTCTTCGCCGACGAGCCGACGGGCGCCCTCGACACCAACACCAGCCGGGAGGTGCTGACGCTGCTGCGCACCCTGGTCGACACCGCCGGACAGACCGTGGTGATGGTCACCCACGACCCGGTGGCCGCCGCCTGGGCCGACCGCGTCGTCTTCCTCCGGGACGGCGCGGTGTACGGGGAGCTGGCCTCCCCGTCCGTCGAGGCCGTCACCGAGCAGATGGCACGGCTGGGTGGCTGAACCATGCTGACGATCGCCGCCCAGACCCTGCGCACCAGATTCACCCTGTTCATCGGCACGTTCATCGCCCTGTCCCTCGGCGTCGCACTGATCGCCGGCACCGGGCAGGTGCTGGACGCCACCCGCCGGCAGTCCGGCTCCCAGGGCCCCGGACGGTACGACGCGGCCGATGTCGTGGTCCGCGCGCCGCAGTCCTACTCCGTCCGGTTCGGCAGCGGGGACGGCGCCTACGACGAGACGCGCACCGGCACCCGGACGCACCGCCTCGCCGACGCCGAGGAGACCGCCCGCAGGATCGCGGCCGTGGACGGCGTCGACCGGACCGTCGTCGACCGGTCCGTCCCCGCCCGACTGCTCGACGAGGACGGCGAGGGCGCCGGCGAGAGCGTGGCACGCGGCTGGTCCGGCGCCTCGCTGGCCCCCTTCCGGATCGGCGAGGGGAACGCGCCCCGCACCTCCCGCGAGGTCGTGCTGGCCCCCGCGCCCGGCGCCGAGCCGACGGCCCGTACCGGCGACCGGCTGACGCTGGTCACCCCCGAGGGCCGCACACGGGTACGGGTGGCCGGCGTCGCCCGGCGCTCCGGGCCCGCCGACCCCGAGGGCCCGGAGACCGTCTTCCTCACCGACGCCGCACTGCGGCAGCACAGCCCGGACCCCTCACGGGCCGACGCCGTCGCCGTGGTCGCCGAGCCCGGCGTCGCCGCCGGGGCCCTCGCCGGACGCGTCCGCGCCGCACTGCCCGAATCCCCGCTCACGGTGCGGACCGGAGCGGGCAAGGAGAGCGGCACCGAGGGCGCCCACCGTGCCGCGGCGCTCGACGAAGTGGCCACGCTGCTCGCCGTGATGGCGCTGATCGGCTGCTTCGTGTCCGTCTTCGTCGTCTCCGGAACCTTCGCCTTCTCCATCGCGCAGCGCCGCCGCGAACTCGCGCTGCTGCGCACCGTCGGCGCCACGCCCGCCCAGGTGACCCGGATGGTGACGGCCGAGGCGGCGCTCCTCGGGCTGGCCGCCTCCGCCGTGGGCTGCTTCCTCGGCGTCCACGGCAGCGGAGCCCTCACCGCGGTCCTCCGGCACTACGGGATGGCCCCGGCCGACATGGCGGTGCCGGTGTCGGTCCCGGTCCTGGTGATCAGCTTCGTGCTGGGCCTCGCCGTCGCCCTCGCGGGCGTGTTCGCCGCCTCGCGCCGTGCGGCACGGGTCCGCCCGGCGGAGACCCTGCGCGAATCCGACGTGGAGACGAAGGTGATGACGCGCGGCCGGTGGATCACCGGCGGCATCTTCCTGGCGCTCGCCCTCCTCCTGCTCGTCCTGCTGCCCGGCGCGGGCGGCGACGGAGCCGTCGTCATCTCCCTCGTGCTGACCGAGATCCTGGTCGTCGCCATGGTGGCCTTCGCCCCGCTGCTGGTCCCGCCGCTGGTACGGGCCGCCGCCTGGCCGCTGGCCGCGCTGACCCGGTTCACCGGCACCCTGGCCGCCGACAGCGCACGGGCCGCCGTCCGCAGGACCGCCTCCTGCGCGGCGCCGATCCTGGTCACCGTCGCCGTCTCCGGATCGCTGGTCAGCATGAGCAACGCCACCTCGGCCACCTCCGTCGACGACGAACGGACCCATCTGCGCGCCGGCGCCGTCGTCGAGTCCTCCGGCGGGCCCGGCATCCCCGTCGACGGCGTACGGGAGCTGTCCGGCCTGCCCGGAGTGCGCAGCGCCGCCGCCGTCGGGGTGACCGACGGCCAACTGGTCGGCTTCAACGCCCTGATCCCCGGCGACATCGGCGCCGTCGACCCGGGCGCACTCGACGACAGCTTCCGGCTGAGGACGGCGGAAGGCAGCCTGTCCGCGCTGCGGGGCGACGCGGTCGCGGTCAGCCGCACCCTCTCCGACCAGGCGGGGTGGAAGGCCGGGGACGACGTGACGCTGCGCCTGTCCGACACCACGCGGCTGAAGCTGAAGGTGGCGGCGGTGCTGGACTCCTCGGCCGGGCTGCCCGGGGTGCTGCTGCCCCGCGAGACCCTGCACCGCGCCGACCCCGGGATCGGCGCCGGGCGGGTCTACCTCGCACTGGCCGACGGCGCGAGCCCCGACGACGTCGCGCACAGGGCCGACGCCGTGGCACGCGAGTACGGCGGCGGGGCGCTCAGCCGCGACGCCTGGCTGGACGACAGCGCCCGGAGCGCCGAACAGGAGGGCCGCGTCCTGGTCCTCGTCCTGCTGGGCCTGGCCCTGATCTACACGGGCATCGCCATCGCCAACACCCTGGTGATGGCCGCCGAACAGCGCGCCGCCGGGGTGCTGCTGCTCCGCCGGCTGGGCGCCACCGGCGGCCAGGTCGTGCGCAGCGTCCTGTGGGAGACGCTGACGGTCGTCGCGGTCGGCGGCGTCCTGGGCCTCGCCGCCGCCGGCGTCACCGTGCTCGGCATGGGGCGCGCCCTCACCGACGCGGGCGGGGGAGCCTCCTTCCCCGTGCCGTGGGCCGAGATGGGCGGTGTGCTGGGCGGCTGCCTGCTGGTGGCGGTCACCGCCTCGCTCGTCCCCACGGTGCTCCAGCTCCGTGCCACCCGGACGCCCCGGTCCACGGCGCCCCCGTCGCCGCAGACCGGACCGGGGCAGCCGGCGGCTCCCCGGGCGGTGGAGCCGCCGGTGCACAGCCGCTCCTGAGCGCCGGCCCCCTGCCGGCGCCGGAGACGGCGCGGCCCGGTCCCGGTCCCTCGGTGGGCCGGGGCCGGGCCGGGGGCGTGGCGGCGGACCGGGGAACGCCGGACGCGCACTTTAGGCGTCAGCTTCCGAAGGTGGCGCGCGCCCGCGCCCTCGGCGAGGGTGGGCCGGCGTCGCGCCGCAGGGGACGCGGCGGCCGGTCACGGCCCGCTCCCCGTCACGGAGTGTCTCCGTGCGGCGTGCCCGTTTCCGCCGGGAGCCGCACGGGTGGTGAGCGCCGCCACGGTCTCCCGTCCGCGCCATAGGGGGACTTGGTGAACGTGGACGCGCTCTCGCAACGGCTGCCGGAACTCGCCCGGAAACACGGCGTACCGGGCGGACAGTTCGCACTGCGCCATGAAGGCGCCACGCGCACCGTGGTGTTCGGCGAGGAGGAGGCCGGCACCGGACGGCCCGTACGGGAGGACAGCAGATTCCCCACCGGGTCGGTCACCAAGGCGTTCACCGCCGCGCTGGCCATGGTGCTGGTGGACGAGGGCGATCTCGATCTGGACCGGCCGCTCGCCGACGAGCTGCCCGGACTGCGGGTGCCCGACGCCGCGTTCGGCGAGAAGCAGACGCTGCGGCAGCTCCTCTCGCACAACAGCGGTCTGCCGCCCGGCCGGGACAGCGACGACCTGGCGCACACCACAGGGCGCCGCTACCTCGCCGACTGCGCCCGGATGCGCCCCATCCCGGTGTGCGGCACCTCGTTCTCCTACTCCAACATCGGCTACTGCGTCACCGGATTCCTGATCGAGCACGCCGCACGGATGGACTGGTGGGAGGCGCTGGAGACGATCCTGCTGGCTCCGCTCGGCATCGAGGCGGCCTCCGTCACGGGGCACACCACCCGGCCGTACGTTCCCGGCCACGCCGCACGCGCCGCACAGGGCGCGGCACTTCCCGTACGCCAGACCCTTCCCCGGGTGGAGTCGGCGGCGGGCGCCCTCGCACTGAGCGCCGCCGATCTGCTCGCCTTCGGCCTGCTGCACACCGAGGAAGCCCGGGGTGTCCCGGGGCTGGTGGAGCCCGGCGCCCTGGCCCCGATGCGCAGGCCGGTGCCGGGGGCCGAGCCGTTCGGCCTCGCCGACGGGTGGGGGCTGGGGCTCTCCTGCTACCTCGCCGGGGACGGCAGCCGCCGGGTGGGGCACGACGGCACCTCCGACGGCACCTCCTGCCATCTGCGGGCCGACCCGGTGACGGGCACCGTCGCGGCGCTGACCACCAACGCCGACACGGGCATGGCGCTGTGGGAGGAGCTGACCGCCGAACTCGCCGCCGGCGGGCTCGACCTGGCGGGCTACTCGTACTCGGGCACCGGACGCGGACAGCGCCCCGAGGTGCCCGCTCCGCCGGAGTGCGCGGGCCGCTACGAGAACGGCGACACCGCCTACACGATCGACCTGGCCGCCGACGGAGGCGCGGTGCTGCGGGTGGGAGGAGAGCCGTTCGCCCGCCTCACCGTCCGCGACGACCTCACCTTCACGATGCGCGAGACGGCCGCCAACCGACTCGCCTACCTGGGGCGGTTCCTCCGCGCCCCCGGGACCGGCCGCCTGGAGCAGATCCAGGTGACCGGGCGGCGCGCACAGCGCGTCTGACGGTCTCCGCGGCCGCCCGCCCTTCCGTGCCAAGGGCGGCCGCGGACAGCGCCCGGGCCCGCGCCCGGCCCCGGGCCGCGTGCCGCCACCCGGCGGCGGACACCGCGTCCGCCCGCCGGACACCTCTCGTCGCGACGGGCGGGGGAGCAGCGAACCATCCGGAAGAGGGGGCAGGAAGACATGGAACGCGGAACGGCATCCCGGCGACCGACGCACCCGTCCGAGGGCACCGGATATCCCGCGGACGCCTGCCTGCACGAGCTGTTCGAGGCACAGGCGGCCCGCGACCCGGAGGCGACCGCGCTCGTCCTCGGCCACCGCCGGATCTCCTACGGCGCGCTCGACGCCCGCGCCGACCGGCTCGCCCGCCGGCTGGCCGAACTGGGCGCCGGGCCCGGCACGCTGGTCGGGGTCTGCCTGGAGCGCGGCCCCGAACTGGTCACCGGACTGCTGGCGGCGCTCAAGTGCGGCGCCGGGTACGCACTGATGGACCCGGCCTTCCCCGACCGGCGGCTGGCGGAGATGGCCCGCCAGGCCCGCGTCCGCGTCGTCGTCGCCGGCCCGTCGACCGCGGAGAGAGCGGCGGCGCCGGGCGCCACCGTGGTGCGGCTGGACCCGGACGGCGAGGACGACGGGCCGGCGACGGCGTACGGCGGGGACGGCCTGCCGGGGCGCGCCGCGCCGGACGACATCGCCTGCGTGATGTTCACCTCCGGCTCGACGGGCCGCCCCAAGGGGGTGCTCCTGCCGCACCGCGCCCTCGTCCGGCTCTTCTTCGGCCAGGAGTTCCTGGACTTCACCGGGCACCGGACCTGGCTCCAGGCCGCACCGATGTCCTGGGACGCCTTCGCCGTGGAGCTGTGGGGGGCGCTGCTGCACGGCGGCACCGGTGTGCTGTACCCGGGTTCGACGCCCGACCCCGCGGTGCTCGCCGAGCTGGTGGAGGCGCACGGCATCACCACCGTCTTCCTGTCGACCAGCCTGTTCAACGCCGTGGCCGAGGAGTACCCGCGGTTGCTCGGCGGGGTACGCGAGGTGATGACGGGCGGTGAGGCGTCCTCCCCGCGCCACATGGCGAAGGCGCTGCGTGCCAACCCGGAGCTGGTCCTCGTCCACGCCTACGGGCCGATGGAGAACGGCGTCTACACCACCTGGCACCGGGTGACGCCGGACGAGGTGGCGGGCCGCACCGTCCCGATCGGCCGCGCCGTCGCGCACACCCGCGTGCACGTGCTCGACGGCCGGCTGCGGCCCGTTCCGGCGGGCGGCACGGGCGAGTTGTGGATCGGCGGCGACGGGCTGGCCCGCGGCTACCTCGGCCGTCCCGGGCTGACCGCCGAGCGCTTCACCGCCTCGCCCTTCGCCCCGGGGGGAGCGGCTGTACCGCACGGGGGACCAGGTGCGCGTCCTGCCCTCCGGCGTGCTGGAGTTCGTCGGCAGGAGCGACGACCAGGTGAAGATCCGCGGTTTCCGGATCGAGCCGGAGGAGGTGCGGGCGGCGCTGCTGGGCCACCCGGCGCTGGCCGAGGCCGCCGTCGTCGCCGTACGGCACGGCGACGGGCCGGCCAGGCTGGCCGCGTACGTCGTCCCCCTGCCCGGCGTCGAGGCACCCGGCCGGGCGGAGCTGCGTGCCTTCCTCGCCCGGGACCTCCCGGCCCACATGGTGCCCAGCGTGTTCACGGCGCTGGAGCGGATGCCGCGCAACGCGGCGGGGAAGGCCGACCACAGCGCGCTGCCCGCCCCCGACCGGGCCGCCGACCCGGAGACGTACGTCCCGCCGCGCGGCCCGGTCGAGGAGGCCCTCGCCCGCATCTGGGCCGAGGTGCTGGAGCTGCCCCGGGTCGGCTCCCGCGACGACTTCTTCGACCTGGGCGGCGACTCCATCGCCGCCGTACGCATCGCCTCCAGGGCCGCCGCCGCGCTCGGCACCCGGGTGGCGCCGCGCACCCTGTTCACCGCGCCCACGGTGGCCGCGATGGCTGAGCTGCTCCCGGCCGGCGCCGCACGGACCGAGGCCGCCGGCGGGCCCCTTCCACCGGCGCCCGGCGCAACGGCGTTGCCCCTCTCCGACGCCCAGCGCAGGCTCTGGTTCCTCCAGGAGTCGGGCTCCGGAGCCGTCGAGTACAACACTCCCGTGGGGCTGCGGTTGAGCGGTCCGTTGCGCACCGGCCCGCTGCGCGGTGCGCTCGCCGCGCTCTCCGCCCGCCACGAACCGCTGCGCACCACCTTCGCCTCGGTGGACGGGGTCGGCACCCAGACCGTCCACGAGGTCCTGCGGCCCGCTCTCGAACTGGTCGACCTGACCGGGCTGCCCGACGCCGAGCGGGACGCGGCGGCCGGGCTGCGGATCCGGCAGGACGCGGAGCTGCCCTTCGACCTGGGCACCGGCCCGCCGTTCCGGGCGCTGCTGCTGGCCCTCGCGCCGGAGCGGCATCTGCTCGTGCTCACCCTCCACCACCTGGTGACGGACGGCTGGTCGACGCGTCTGCTCATCGAGGAGCTGGGCGAGCTGTACGCCCACCTGTGCGCCCGGCCGGAGGACACATCGCCGGCCGCCGCGGCCGCCGCGTGCGGGCTGCCCGCGCTGGAGACCCGGTACGCGGACTTCGCCCTCTGGCAGCGGCAGCACGCCGGCACCGGTGCGCGGGCCGCCGCGCTGGACCGGTGGCGGACCCGGCTGGCGGGGGCGCCCGTGGTGGAGCTGCCCGCCGACCGGGTCCGGCCGCCGGTGCGCTCCAGCGACGGCGCCGTGCACCGCTTCGAGCTGCCGCCCGAACTCACCGCCGCACTGCGCCGGTTGGGCCGGGAACACGGCGCCACGCTCTTCATGGTGCTGACCGCGGGCGTGCAGGCGCTGCTCGCCCGGTACACCGGCCAGGAGGACGTGGCGGTCGGCACCGTCTCCTCGGGCCGCTCACGCCCCGAACTGGAGCGGCTGGTGGGCTTCTTCGTCAACACCCTGGTGCTGCGCAGCCGCGTACGGCTCGACGAGGACTTCGGCGCGCTGCTGCGCGAGGTACGCGGCACGGTGCTGGCGGCGTTCGACGACGAGGACGTGCCCTTCGACCGGGTGGTCGAGGCGGTCGCTCCCGAGCGCGACCCGAGCCGTCATCCGCTGGTGCAGACGGTGGTGGCGCTCCAGGAGGAGCTGCCCTCGGTGGCGGACGCCGCGGGCCTGCGGATCGAGCCGTGCGCACTGCCCCGCAGTCGCTGCCGGTTCGACCTGTTCGTGGAGTTCGTCCCCCGGGGGCCGGCGCTGACCTGCGCCGTCGAGTACAGCACCGCGCTGTTCGAGGCGGCGACGGCCGAGCGGTTCGGGCAGCAGCTGCGGGCACTGCTGCGCAGCGCCGTGGCCCGGCCGGCGCAGCCGCTCGCCGCGCTGCCGCTGGCCGGCCCGGAGGAGCGGACCGCGCCGGAGCGCGGGCACGCCCGGCGGCCCGAACCGGATGCCGGGGCACCGGGCGCGGGCCCGGCGCGCGGCGTCAAGAGCCCTCCGCCGAACGGGAGTCGGGGCGGTACCGAGGACGCGGGCGAGCTGTGTCTGCACGAGGCGTTCCAGCGGCAGGCGGCCCGTACCCCGGACGCGGTGGCGCTCGCCTTCGAGGAGCGCCGGACCGGCTACCGCGAGCTCGACGAGGCCGCCAACCGGCTGGCCCACCATCTGATCGCCCGGGGCGCGGGGCGCGGCCGGGTGGTGGCCGTCTGCCTGGAGCGGGGGCCCGAACTGATCACCGCGCTGCTGGCGGTCCTGAAGTCCGGCGCCGCCTACGCGCTGCTCGACCCGGCGTTCCCCGACGAACGGCTGGCGCACATCCTGCGGCGGACGGCGGCACCGGTGCTGGTCACCGACTCCGCACAGGCAGGGCGGTTCGCCGGCGAGCCGGGCGTGCGCGTCCTCGCGCTGGACGAGGAGCGCGCCGTCGTCGCGGCCTGCTCCCCGCACGCCCCGGCCGCGGGCGCGGACCCGCGCGATGCGGCGTGCGTCATGTTCACCTCCGGCTCCACCGGCCGGCCCAAGGGCGTGCTGTCCCCGCACGGCGCCGCCGTACGCGTCGTCCTCGGGCAGCAGTTCGCCGACTTCGGACCCGGGCACGTGTGGTTGCAGTCGGCGCCCGTGTCGTGGGACGCCTTCTCGCTGGAGCTGTGGGGCGCGCTGCTGCACGGCGGCACCTGCGTCCTGCACCCCGGCCCGGTCCCCGACCCCGAGGTGATCGCGCGGCTCGTCCCGGCCCACGGCGTCACCACGCTCTGGCTCTCCGCCGGCCTCTTCAATGTCCTCGTGGACGAGAAGCCGGACGTGTTCGGCTCCCTCCGCCAGGTCCTCACCGGCGGCGAGGCCGCCTCGCCCGCCCATGTGGCCCGGATCCAGCGGGCGTTCCCCGGGCTGGCCCTGGTCAACGGCTACGGGCCGGTGGAGAGCATGGTGTTCGCCACGGCCCGCACCATCGGCGCCGACGACACCCGGCGGCCCTCCGTACCGATCGGCGAGCCCCTCGCCCGCACCCGCGTCCATCTGCTGGACGACCGCCTGCGAGCGGTGCCGCCCGGCCTGCCCGGCGAGGTGTGGATCGGCGGCGACGGGCTCGCCCTCGGCTACCTCGGCCAGCCGGCGGCGACAGCGGAACGCTTCGTCGCCTCCCCCTTCCACCCCGGCGAACGGATCTACCGGACGGGGGACCTGGCCCGGCGCCTCAACGACGGCGCCCTGGAGTTCCTCGGACGCGCCGACGACCAGGTGAAGATCCGGGGTTTCCGGGTCGAGCCGGGAGAGGTGCGGGCGGCGCTGCTGGGGCACCCGGCGCTGGCCGACGCGGCAGTCGTCGCCGTCCGCCCGGCCGAGGGGCCCAAGCGGCTCGCGGCCTACGTCGTCCACGCCCCCGGCGCCGAGGAGCCGGCGCCCGCCGCGCTGCGCGACTTCCTCGCGGCCACGCTCCCCTCCCACATGGTGCCCGCGGCCTTCACCGCCGTCGACCGGCTCCCGCTGACCCCGGCGGGGAAGCTGGACCGGGCGGCGCTGCCCGCGCCCGACTTCACGGCCGCCGCCGGGGCCTTCGTCGCGCCGCGTGCGGGGACCGAGCAGGCCCTCGCCGCCATCTGGGCCGAGGTGCTGGGCGTGCCGAGGGTCGGCGCCCGGGACAACTTCTTCGACCTCGGAGGGGACTCCATCCTCAGCATGCAGGTGGTCTCCCGGGCCCGGGCCGCCGGGATACCGCTCCGCTCCCAGGACATCTTCCGCGGGCAGACCGTGGCCGCGCTGGCCGCCATGGACCGGGAAGCGGACGGGAAACCGGCCGGCGAGCGGATCCCGGCCGTCGGTGACGTACCGGTCACGCCCGTCCAGCACTGGTTCCTCGCCACCCCGCAGGAGCGGCCCGGACACTTCGACCAGTACGTGGTCCTCGACCTCGGAGCGGACACGGACCGGACGGCGCTGGCCACCGCCGTCGCCGCGCTGCCCGCCCGGCACGACGCGCTGCGCACCCGGTGCGTGCGCGAGGAGAACGGCTGGCGGCAGTACACCGAGCCGGCCGCGCCCGGCGGGACGGCGCGGCTGCGCACCGTCGACCTCTCGGCGCTTCCCCCCGCAGAACAGGACGCCGCCGTGCGGGCCTGGCCCGGATCCGAGGACGCGCGGTTCCGCCTGGAGGACCCGGTGAAGTTCGCCGCCGTGCTCTTCGAGCGGGGCCCGGGACGCGGGCCCGCGCTGCTGCTGAGCGCCCATCACCTCGTGGTCGACGGCGTCTCCTGGCGCATCCTGACCGAGGACCTGGAGACCGCCTACGCCCAGGCGGCGGCCGGCCGCGCCGTCGCACTCGGGCCGCGCACCACCTCGTTCCGCTCCTGGGCGCACCGGCTGACGGAGCACACCCGGCGGGGCGGTTTCGACGCGGAGGCCGACCACTGGCGGAAGGCCGCCTCGGCGGCCGGGGCCCCGTTGCCCCGGGACGGCGAGGGCACCCGCGAGGCCGGCGCGGCCCGCACCGTCGAAGTCCTGCTGTCCACCGAGGAGACCGAGGCGCTGCTGCGGCAGGCACCGGCCGCGTACCACACGGGCGTCGAGACCCTGCTGGCCGCCGCCTGCGGGCGTGCGCTGGCCCGCTGGACCGGGCACCGGCGCGTCCTCCTCGCCATGGAGGGCCACGGACGCGAGGAGCTGTTCGACGACGTCGATCTCACCCGCACCGTCGGCTGGTTCACCTCGCTGTTCCCCGTGGAGCTCTCGGTCGGCCCCGAGGACGGCTGGGAGACCACGCTGCCCTCCGTCAAGGAACAGCTGCGCGCCGTCCCCGGCCGGGGCGTCGGCTTCGGGGCCCTGCGGTACCTGGCCGACGGCACGGGCCCCGCCGGGAGAGGACTGCCGGAGGTCAGCTTCAACTACCTCGGCCGCTTCGACCCCGCACCGGCCGCCGACGGGGCCCTGGTGCGCGGCAGTTCGGGCATCCGGCTCACCGAGGACCCCCGGCGCCGCAGGCCGTTCCTCCTCGACGTGGTGGCCCGGGTGGCTGAGGGGCGGCTCGCACTGGAGTGGGTCCACTCGCCCGGCGTGCACCGCGAGGAGACCGTACGGCGGCTGGCCGACGAGACGGCCGCGGCCCTGCGCGAGATCGTCCGGCACTGCGCCGAGCCCGCCGCGGGGCGCGCGACGCCCGCCGACTTCCCGCTGGCCGGGCTCGGCCAGGCGGCCCTCGACCGGGCGCTGGGCACGGCGGGCGGCGCCGGCGTCGAGGACCTCTACCCGCTCACCGCGATGCAGAGCGGCATGCTCTACCACAGCATGGCCGACGCCGATCAGAGCCTGTACCTGGAGCAGATCTCCTTCACCGTGGACGGCGTCGACGACCCCCACCTGCTGGAGGCGGCCTGGCACCGGGCGGTCGCCGCCACCCCGGTGCTGCGCACCGCCGTGCTGACGGAGGGCCTCGACGAGCCGCTCCAGGCGGTGCACGCCGAGGCCCGGCTCCCCGTCACCCACCTGGGCCGCGGCGACGGCACCACGTGGGAGAGCGAAGCCGCGTGGGCCGAGGTGCTGCGGCGGGACCGCGCGCAGGGCCTGGACACGTCCCGGCCGCCGCTGATGCGGCTCACGCTCGCGCCGCTGACCGGCGGCGGGGTGCGGGTGCTGTGGACCTTCCACCACCTGCTGCTGGACGGCTGGAGCGCCTTCCAGCTGCTGACCGACGTCCTGGACGGCTGTGCGGCGCTGCGGTCGGGCACGGGGGAGCCCGGCGCACCGCCCGCCGCCCCGCCGTCCCGCCGACTGCCGCCCGGAGCACGGGAGTCGGCGCCCACCGGCACCGTCCGGCGGCGGCCCTTCCGGGACTACGTGGCGTGGCTCGCCGCGCAGGACACCGGGGAGGCCGTACGCCACTGGCGCGCGGTGCTGGACGGGTTCACCGCGCCCACCCCGCTCCCGTGGGACCGCAGACCACCGGCCCGGCGCCGGAGCCGCTCGACGGGACGGCTGAGCCTCGTCCTCCCGGCGGACGTCACCGGACGGCTGACCCGGATGGCGCGCGAGCACCGGATCACCCTCAACACCCTGGTCCAGGGCGCCTGGGCGCTGCTCCTTGCGCGCTACAGCGCGGAGAGCGACGTCTGCTTCGGCGCGACCCGCTCCGTCCGGCCCCAGGAACTCCCGGACGCCGAGACCATCCTGGGCCTGCTGATCAACACCCTGCCGGTCCGGGTGGCGGTGGACGAGGGCGCGCGACTGATGCCCTGGCTCACCGGGCTCCAGGAGGCGCAGCTCGCCGCGCGCGAGCACGAGCACCTGCCCCTCACCGAGGTCCAGGCGGCCGGAGCGGTCGCCTCGGGCTCCCCGCTCTTCGACAGCGTGCTGATCTTCGAGAACTATCCGGTGGACGAGCAGGAGGGCCGGCCCGACGGGCTGCGGATCCGCGCGGTGGACGGCGACGTCGAGACCACCAACTACCCGCTCGCCGTGACCGTCTATCCCGGGGAGCGGCTGACGTTCCGCTTCGCCTACGACCCGGAACTGTTCGACGAGGCCACGGTGGCCCGGATGGCAGCCCGTCTCGAAGCACTCCTGGGCTCGGCCGCCCACCGCCCGCTGAGCACCCTGCGCGCACTGGACTGGCTCGTCCCCGGGGAGGAGCGGCAGCTGCTGGCGTCGGGCGAGGGCCCCGCGCCGGTCGCGGGCAGCGGTACGGTCGTGGACCTGCTCGCCGCCCAGGTGGCCCACACCCCCGGCGCGCCCGCGCTGGACGACGGCGCCCGCACCCTCACCTACCGTGCGCTGGACGAGCGTTCCGGGCGGCTGGCACGCGCCCTGGTCGCGCGCGGCGTCGGCCCCGAGGACGTGGTCGCGGTCGCGGCCGGGCCCTCCGCCGACCTCGTCGTCGCGCTGATCGGCGTGCTGAAGGCGGGCGCCGCGTATCTGCCGCTCGCCCCCGACCATCCGGCCGAGCGGACCGCCTGGATCCTCCGGGACGCCTCGCCCGCGCTGGTCCTGGCCGACTCCGCGGGGCTCGGCGTCCTGCCGCGGGGCACGCACGCGCTGCCGGTCGAGGACGCCGGGGCCGACCCGGCGGACGACGCGGACGGTGCGGCGGCGGGCCCGTACACCGGCACGGCCGGGGACGGCGAGCGCACCGTGCCGCTGAACGGCCGCCACCCGGCGTACGTCCTCTACACCTCCGGCTCCACGGGCCGCCCCAAGGGCGTCGTCGTCGAACACCGGTCGCTCGCCGACTACGTCCGCTGGGCCGCGGGGGCCTACCCGGGCGCCGCCGGCGGCGCGGTGCTCCACTCGCCGCTCACCTTCGACCTGACGGTGACGTCGCTCTACCCGCCGCTCGTCAGCGGCGGCCGGGTGCACATCACGGAGCTGGAGGACGCGGCACGGGTCACGGCCGGCCGCCGGGAGCCACTGGTCGTGAAGGCCACCCCGGCCCATCTGCCGCTGCTGTCCGCGCTGGGCGGGCCGCTGCCGGGTGCCGGCCAACTGGTCCTGGGCGGCTCCCAGTTGCCCGGACCGGCGGTCGCGCACTGGCGACGGGAGCGCCCGCTGGCCACCGTCGTCAACGAGTACGGACCCACCGAGACCACCGTCGGCTGCACGGAGTACCGGCTGACACCCGGCGCCGCCGTCCCCACGGGCCCCGTCCCGATCGGCCGTGCGCGGGCCGGCACCCGGCTGCGTGTCCTCGACGCGCGGCTGCGCCCGGTGCCGGTGGGCGTGCCCGGTGAGCTGTACGTGGCCGGTACCGGCCTGGCGCGCGGCTACGTCCGCCGTCCGGGACCGACCGCCGAGCGCTTCGTCGCCGATCCGTACGGCCCCTCCGGCACCCGGATGTACCGGACGGGGGACCTGGTGCGGCTGCGCGCGGACGGCGATCTGGAGTTCGTCGGCCGCACCGACGACCAGGTGAAGATCCGGGGCCACCGGATCGAACTCGGCGAGGTGGAGGCGGCGTTGACCGCGCACCCGGCCGTCTCGGAGGCCGCCGCCCTCGCCCTGCCGGCGCCGCCCGCACCGGAGCAGGCCCCCGGCGGGCCCGGCGCAGACAGCGCAGGTCGTGCCCTCGGTGACGGGGACGGCGGCGCCGGGCAGGAGGAGCCGCGTCTGCGGCTGGTCGGCTACGTGGTGCCCGCGGACGGGCAGCGCCCCGACGCGGGAGAGGTGCGCGCCGCGCTGGGCGCCCAACTCCCGGCCGCCATGGTGCCCTCGGCCGTCGTCGTGGTGGACGCGCTGCCGCTGACCGGCAACGGAAAGCTGGACCACGCCGCCCTCCCGGACCCTCCTGCGGGCGAGGGCGGCGGTGCCCGCACCGCGCCCGCGACACCCACCGAAGAGGTGATCGCCGACCTGTGGGGCGCGCTGCTCGGAGTCGAACAGGTCGGCGCCGACGACGACTTCTTCGCGCTGGGCGGCGACTCGCTGCTCAGCCTCCAGTCCGTGCTGCGGATGAAGGTCGCCTTCGGCCTGGACCTCTCCCCGCGCGACGTGCTGCGCAGGCCCACCGTCTCCGCGCTGGCCCAGCTGATCGAGGAGCGCATCATCGCCGAGCTGGAGCGCACCGCCGCCGCTGAGGCGGGAGAGGACGAGCCGCTGTCCGACTGAGCGGCCGGCCGGCGCCCCGGCGGCGCCCGGCCGGCCCCGCACCACCCGCCGCTGCCCGCCCGTACCGGAACCTTCCGTACCACAGCCCACGGAGAGCTCACGTGACTGTCCCGGATCAGCACAACGACCGCGTCGCAGCCCTGCCCGCGCACCTTCGCGAGCAACTGCGCCTCAGGCTCGCGGGCGGTGGCACCCGGCCCGACGACGAGATCCCGACCGTGCCCAGGGACGGCTCGCCGCTGCCCGTCTCCACCGCGCAGCGCCGCCTGTGGATGCTGAGCGAACTCGGCCAGGACGGAGCCGAGTACAACAGCGCGGCGGCGCTGCGCCTGACCGGGCGGCTGGACACCGCGGCGCTCGCGGAAGCGCTCGCCGACCTGGCCGCCCGCCACGAGGTGCTGCGCACCACCTTCACCGCGGACGGCGCCGAGCCCGTGCAGCGGGTGGCGGAGCCCGGGCCGCTCGCCCTCCCGGTGCACGAACTGCCCGACGGGCCGGGCCCGGTGGCGGAGCGCCTCGACGCCGTGCTGCTGGCCGAGGTCAGCAGGCCGTTCGACCTGCGCGAGGCACCGCCCTTCCGGCCGTTCCTCGTCCGCGAGCCGGCCGGCTCCCATGTGCTGGTGCTCTGCGCGCACCACATCATCACCGACGGCTGGTCCATGGGCGTGCTCCTGACCGACTTGGCGGAGCTGTACCGCGCGAGGCTGACGGGCGCGCGCAGCCGGCTGCCCGCACAGCGCCTCCAGTACGCGGACGTCGCCGCCTGGCAGCGCGCCCGGCAGGACAGCCCGGCGCGCGCGGCCCACCTGGCCTACTGGGAACGGAAGCTCACCGGTCTGGAGCCGCTCGACCTGCCCACCGACCGCCCCCGCCCGCAGGTGCGCTCCGGGGCCGGCGCCTCCTGCTCCGTCGACCTGCCCGCCGAGGTGACCCGGGGGCTGCGCGGGCTCGCCCGGGAGCACGGCTGCACGCTCTACACCGTCCTCGTCGCCGCCTACCAGGTGCTGCTGGCCCGGTACACGGGCCGCCGGGACATCGCGCTGGGCACCGTCGCCTCCGGCCGTGACCGGCCCGAACTGGAGCGCATGGCGGGGTTCTTCGTCAACACCGTTGTCCTGCGCCAGACCGTCGACGAGAACGTGCCCTTCACCCGCCTCCTCGCCGACGTCGACGCGACCGTGCTGGACGCCTTCGACCACCAGGACGTCCCCTTCGACCAGCTCGTCTCCGCTCTCCGGCCCGAGCGCGACCCGGGCCGCACCCCGCTGGTGCAGACCCTGCTGGTGCTCCAGCGCGGCGCGGGCGAGGCGCCCGCGATGCCCGGGCTGCGGGTGGAGCGGTGCACCGTGCCGCGCGCCGCCGCCAACTTCGATGTGACCGTGGAGTTCGAGGACCTCGGCGACGCCGCGCTGCGCTGCACCGTCGAGTACGCCACCGACCTGCTGGACGCTGCCACGGCCCGCCGGATGGCCGGCCACCTGGTGACGCTCCTCGGCGCCGTGGCCGCCGACCCCGCCACCCGCGTCGCCCGGCTGCCGCTGCTGGACGCCGAGGACGAGGCGCGCGTGCTCCGCCTCGGCCAGGACCCCGCCGCCTCCGCCGCCTCCGCCGCGCCCGCCGCCTCCGCCGCGCCCGCCGCCTCCGCCGCTCCGGGCGGCCCGGCGGACCGGTGCGCCGCCGACACTCTTCCGGTGCTCTTCGAACGCCGGGCGGCCCGCACCCCCGAGGCGCCGGCGCTGAGCGACGGCCCCGTCCGGCTCACCTACCGGGAACTGGGCGAGCGCTCCAACCGGCTGGCCAGGCTGCTCATGGAGCACGGCGTGGGCCCCGAGTCCCGGGTCGCGGTGGCGCTGCCGCGCGGCGCCGACCTGGTGGTCGCACTGCTGGCGGTGGTCAAGGCGGGCGGCGCCTACGTCCCGCTCGACCCCGAGTACCCGGCCGAACGGATCCGCCACATCCTCGCCGACGCCGCGCCCGAAGCGCTGCTGACGGCCGCCGGGTCGCACCCCGCGCTGCCCGCCGGCGACCTCACCGTCCTGGAACTGGACGCGCCGCGGGTGCGCGCCGCCGTGGCCCGGCTCTCGCCCGCCGATCTGACCGACGGCGAGCGCCGGGCACCGCTGCACGCCGGACACCCCGCGTACGTCATCCACACCTCCGGCTCGACGGGCCGGCCCAAGGGCGTGGTCGTCCCGCACCGGAACGTGGTGCGGCTGTTCTCCGAGACGCGGCGGGACTTCGCCTTCGGCGCCGACGACGTGTGGACCCTCTTCCACTCCTACGCGTTCGACTTCTCCGTGTGGGAGCTGTGGGGCCCGCTGCTGCACGGCGGGCGGCTGGTCGTCGTCGACCACGCCACCTCCCGGTCCCCGCAGGACCTCCTGCGCCTGCTGGCCCGGGAGCGGGTCACCGTGCTCAACCAGACGCCGTCCGCCTTCCAGCAGTTGACCGAGGCCGACGAGGCGTCCGCCGCCGAAGGGGACGGCGCCGACCTGTCGGCGCTGCGGCTGGTCGTCTTCGGCGGGGAGGCGCTGGACCTCGGCCGTCTCGCGCCCTGGTACGCACGGCACCCCGACGGGCCGGCCCTGGTCAACATGTACGGCATCACCGAGACCACCGTGCACGTCACCCGGATCCCGCTGGACGCCGGCTCGGCACACCGGTTCGCCGGGCGCAGCGTCATCGGCCGCCCCCTGCCGGATCTCTCGGTGCGGGTGCTGGACGGCGGACTGCGGCCCGTCCCGGAGGGCGTCACCGGCGAGCTGTACGTCGCCGGGCCCGGGCTGGCCTGCGGCTACCTGGGCAGGACCGGGCTGACCGCCGGCCGGTTCGTCGCCGACCCCTACGGCCCCGCGGGCGCCCGCATGTACCGCTCGGGCGACCTGGTGCGGCTGCGCGCCGACGGCCTCCTGGAGTACGCGGGCCGCTCCGACCAGCAGGTCAAGATCCGTGGCTTCCGTATCGAGCCGGGCGAGATCGAGTCGGCGCTGCACGGTCATCCCGGGGTGGCGCAGGCCGCCGTGACCGTGCACCGCGACCGGGCCGGCCACCGGCGGCTGGTCGCTCACGTGGTGCCGGCGCCCGGTCCCGCGCCGGAGCCCAGGGCGCTGCGCGAGCACGTCGCCGCGCACCTGCCCGACCACATGGTGCCGGCCGCCGTCGTCCTGCTGGACGCGCTGCCGCTGACCGCCAACGGCAAGCTCGACCGGGCCGCCCTGCCCGCGCCCGCGTACCCGTCGGCCGAGCGGGGCGGCACCCCGCCCAGGACGCCCACCGAGAAGGCGCTGGCCGCCATCTGGTGCGAGCTGCTCGGGGTCGAACACGTCGGCGTGGAGGACAACTTCTTCGACCTCGGCGGCGACTCCATCCTGAGCATCCAGACCGCCACCAGGGCCCGCGCCGCCGGGCTCGCGCTGACCTCGCGGGACGTCTTCCTGCGGCAGACCGTCGAGCAGCTCGCCGCTGCCGCCGACACCGCTGCCGACAACGCCGCCGCCACCGCTGCCGCGCCCGGAACCGGCGGCGGCCCCGAGGCGGCGCGGCACGGCACCGGCCCCGCGCCGCTGACGCCCATCCAGCACTGGTTCCACGAGACCTACCGGGTGGCGCCCGACCGCCTCACCATGTCCGTCCACCTCCGGCTGGACCCGCACGCCGACGTGGCCGCCCTGCGCGAGGCGGTCCACGCGCTGCTGGAGCGGCACCCCGCGCTGCGCTCCCGCTTCGTCCTGCGGGACGGCGAGCGGGTGCAGGAACCGGTGGAGCACCCGTCCGGCGAGGTCCTCACCCACGTCGACCTCGCACGGGTCCCGGAGGCCGGGCGGCAGGAAGCGCGGGAGAGCGCGGCGGCCCGGGTCCGGGACGGCTTCCGGCTGGAGACCGGGCCGCTCTTCGGCGCCGTCCTCTTCGACGAGGGGCCGGGCAACGGGCGCCAACTCCTGCTGACCGCACACCACATGGTCGTCGACGGCGTCAGCTGGCGGCTGCTGCTGGCCGAACTGGAGCGTGCCTACCGGCAGGTGACCGGCGGCGGCACCGCCGACCTGGGAGAGCCGCCCGTCCCGTTCGGGCAGTGGGCCCGCGCCCTGCGCGACCACGTCGCCTCGGGCGCGTTCGACCACGAGGTCGGGCACTGGACGCGGGTCTGCGCGGGCGCCGGCGGCACCGTGCCGGTGGACCGGGACGGGCCCAACACCGCCGATTCGCTGCGCACCGCGCACGCCGCGCTGGACGCGGAGCGCACCCGGGCACTGCTGCACCGGGCGCCCGCCGCCTACCGCACACGCGTGAACGACCTCCTGCTGAGCGCCGTCGGCACCGTCCTCGGCCGCTGGAGCGGCAGCGACCGCGTCGTCCTCGCCGTCGAGGGCCACGGCCGCGAGGACGCGGTGCCCGGCTGTGATCCCGCGGGCACCGTCGGCTGGTTCACGGCCCCGCACCCCGTCGCCCTCGTCCCCGACACCCGGGACGGCTGGCGGTCGGTGATCCCGTCGGTGAAGGAACAGTTGCGCGCCGTCCCGCGGAACGGCTTCGGCTACGGGCCGCTGCGCTGGCTGAGCGGCCCCGACGCCCCGGGCAGCGCCCTCGCCGGTGAGCCGCTGCCGCAGGTCTCGTTCAACTACCACGGCAGGTTCGAGACCGGTGCCGCCTCCGAGGGGCTGCTGCGCGGGCGCCTGAACGGCCTGGAGGACCGCCCCGCCGACGACGAACTGCGCCCGCATCTGCTGGACATCGTCGGCGTCGTGGAGGACGGACGCCTCGCCTTCACCTGGTTCTACTCCGGCCGGGTCCACGAGGACGCCACCGTGGAGCGGCTCGCCACCGAGGTCGTCGCCGCGCTCGCCGAAATCGTCGAGCACTGCCTGACGCCCGGCGCGGGCCGCCGCACGCCGTCCGACTACCCCCTGGCCGGGCTCACCCAGGACGAGGTCGACCGGATCGCGGGCAGCGGCCCGCCCGGCACCTGGCCGGAGGACATCGCGCGGCTGACCCCCATGCAGCAGGGCATGCTCTTCCACCGGCTGATGGACCCGGACTCGGACGCGTACGTCAACCAACTGGCGCTGCCGGTCGAGGGGGTCGACGACCCCGGGGCCTTCGCCGCAGCGTGGCAGCACGTGGTGGACACCACCCCGGCGCTGCGCACCGCCGTCGTCTGGGAGGGCCTGGACGAGCCGGTGCAGGTGGTACACGGCACGGCGCGGCTCCCGGTCGAGCTGTACGACTGGCGGGCGCTCGGCGCCGAGGAGCGCGGGCGGCGCGTGACGGACCTGCTGGAGCGGGACCGGGCGCGCGGCATCGACCTGTCGACGGCCCCGATGAGCCGGATCACCGTGGTGCGGACCGCCGACGACGCGGTGCTGCTCGTATGGAGCTTCAGCCACCTCGTGCTGGACGGTTGGAGCGCGTCCGCCGTCTTCGCCGCCGCGGGCACCGCCTACGCCGCCGTCCGCCGCGGCGAGGAACCGCCCCGGCACACCGCCCCGCCGTTCCGGGACTACCTCGCCTGGCTGGCCGAGCAGGACCCGGACGCCGCCGACACCTACTGGCGGGGACGGCTGGCCGGATACACCGCGCCGACCCCGCTGCCCTACGACCGCAGGCCGTCCCAGGCGCACCGCACCCGCTCCTCCGTGCCCGTCTCCTTCGCCCTGACGCCGGAGCTGACCCGACGGCTGACGGCCGTGGCCCGGCGGTGCCGGGTCACCCTCAACACCGTGGTGCAGGGCGCCTGGGCGCTGCTCCTGTCCCACCACGGCGGCACCCGCGACGTGGTCTTCGGCGCGACCGTCTCCGGCCGGCCCGCCGAACTGCCCGGCGTGGAGGCGATGGTCGGCCTCTTCATCAACACCGTTCCGGTGCGGGTCGGTGTCGAGCCGGGGCGTCCGCTCGGGGAGTGGCTGCGCGGCCTCCAGGCCGAGCAGCTGGAGTCCCGGCGCCACGAGCACACGGCGCTCTCCCGCATCCGGTCCCTGAGCGAAGTGCCCGCCGGCACCCCGCTGTTCGAGACGCTCGTGGTCTTCGAGAACTACCCGCTCCAGGACGGCGGCAGCGCCGAGCACGGGCTGCGGATCGGGAAGGTCGACGCGCTCGACGTCAACACCTATCCGCTGGCCCTCACCGCCCACCAGGACGACCGGCTGCACTGCGAGATCGCCTACGACCCGCAGCTGTTCGACGAGGCCACCGCGCGGGCGCTCTCCCGGCGTCTGGAGACCCTGCTGACCGGCGTGGCCGACGGGCCCGACCGGACGCCGGTGCAGCTGCCGTGGCTCCCCGAGGGCGAGCGCGAGGAACTGCTGCGGCAGGGGAGCGACCCGGTCCACCGCAGGCCCGCCGACCGCCCGGTGCACGTCCTGTTCACGGAACAGGCCCGGCGCACCCCGCACGCGCCCGCCGTGCGCTGCGGCGACACCGTCCTCACCCACCGCGAGCTGGACGAGCGCACCGACCGGCTGGCCCGGCGGCTGGCCGCGCGGGGAGCGCGTCCCGGCACGCTGGTCGCGCTGCTGGCCGGGCGGGGCGTGGAGATGGCCGTCGGCGTGCTCGGCATCCTCAAGTCCGGTGCCGCGTACGTGCCGTTGGACCCGGCGCACCCCGCCGAGCGGCTCGCCCGGATCGTCGCCGACAGCACGCCCGCGCTCGTGCTGACCCGTACCCGGCACCTCGACGCCTGGACCCGGATCGCGGACGGCCGGGAGACCCGCACCGCCGTCCTCGACCTGGACGCGGAGGACGAGGGCGGCGGCCCCGGCGACGCCGACGGCCGGGCCGAGCGCCCCGGCACCACCGCCCACGCGACCGGACCGTCCACCGCGGACCCGGTGCCGGCCGACCCGCGCGACCTCGCGTACGTCATCCACACCTCGGGCTCCACCGGCCGCCCCAAGGGCGTCATGATCGAGCACCGGCAGCTCGGTTACATCCTCGACGCCTGGGAGCGGCGCTACCGACTCTCCGCGAAACGGCTGGACTTCGTCTCGGTGACCAGCCTCTCGGTGGACCTCTTCCTCGCCGACATGCTGCGCTCCGTGCCCTTCGGCGGCTCCCTGACCATCTGCCCGGACGACGTGATCACCGACCCGCCGCGCCTGCTGGACCTCATCGAGAGCGTGGGCGGCACCGGGCTGGAGCTGGTCCCCGGGCTGGCCGACGCGCTCGTCGCGGAAGCCGCCGTGCGCGGCCGTGCCCTGCCGCCGCTGAAACTCCTCTCCGTCGGCTCCGAGGGCTGGCGCGCCCAGGACTGCCGGCGGCTGCTGGACCACGTCGCACCGGAGACCGAGGTGGTCAACGCCTACGGCTCGACCGAGGTGACCATCGACGCGACGGTGCTCACCCCCACGCCCGGCGCACTGGCGGGGGCCGCGTTCGTCCCCGTGGGCAGCCCGCTGGCCAACACCCGCGTCCACGTCCTCGACGACACGCTCTCCCCGGTGCCGGCCGGCGTCGAGGGCGAGCTGTACATCGGCGGTGAAGGCGTCGGGCGGGGCTACTGGGCGCGGCCCGCGCTGACCGCTGCCCGGTTCGTCGCCGACCCCTTCACCCCCGGCGCACGCCTGTACCGCACCGGAGACCGCGCCAGGCTGCGGCCGGACGGGGCCCTGGAGTTCCTGGGGCGGGCCGACGACCAGGTCAAGGTGCGCGGATTCCGGGTCGAACTCGGCGAGATCGAGGCGGCGCTGGCCGCACTGTCCGCCGTGCGGCAGGCGGCGGTGAGCGTCCGCCGGGAGGCCGGACGCACGCTGCTGACCGGCCATGTCGTCCTCGCCGAGGGCGCCGGGCAGCGCACCGGCAGCGAGCTGCGTGCCGCCCTGCTCGCCCGGGTCCCCGAGTACCTCGTCCCGGCCAGGTTCGCGGTGACCACGGCCCTTCCGCTGACGCCCAGCGGCAAGGTGGACCGCAGGGCCCTGGCCGCGGCGACGGCCTCCGGAACCGGCGGCGAGGACCGGGTGGCCCCGCGTACGCCCGCGGAGGAGCGGATCGCCGCCATCTGGGCGGAGACGCTGGGCACCGGAAGCGTCGGCGTCCACGACGACTTCTTCGAACTCGGCGGCGACTCGATCCTCAGCATCCGGATCACCTCCCGGCTCCGCGCCGCCTTCGACCGCGACCTCTCGCCCCGCGCGCTGTTCGACCACCCCACCGTGGCCGCCCTCGCCGCGGCCCTGACGGAGCCGGGCGGGCAGCCGGCCACCGAACCGATCCCCGTGGTGCCCGGCACCGGGGGCTTCCCGCTCTCCTTCGCCCAGCAACGCCTGTGGTTCCTCGACGCGTTCGCACCGGGCGGCACCGACTACGTCTCACCCACGGGCCTGCGGATGCGCGGGCCGCTGGACCCGGACGCGCTGCGGCACGCCCTGGGCGACCTGGTGAGCCGGCACGCCGCGCTGCGCACCGTCTTCGAGGAGGAGCGCGGCCGGCCGGCGCAGACCGTCCGGGAACCCGCCGGCGTACCGCTGCCGCTCACCGACCTGAGCGCACTGACCGGCTCCCGGCGGGACGAGGCCCTGCACGAGCTGCTGGCCGAACAGACGGGAACCCCCTTCGACCTGCGCCGCGGCCTGCTGCTGCGGGCGGCGCTGGTACGCCTGGCCGAGGACGACCACGTCCTGGCGCTCTGCGTGCACCACATCGTCACCGACGGCTGGTCGAGCGCCGTGATCGCCCGCGATCTGCGGGCCCTGTACGCGGCCCGGCTCGGCGGCGGCGAGGCCGGGCTGCCGCCGCTGCCCCTGCGGTACACCGACTTCGCCTGCTGGCAGCGGGCACGGCTCGCCGGTGCGGCAGGCGAGGAACACCTCGCCTACTGGCGTGCCCGGCTCGCCGGGATCGAGCCGCTGGAGCTGCCCACCGACCGCCCGCGCCCGCCCGTGCAGACCAGGAACGGCGCCACCCTCGGCTTCCACATGCCCCAGGAGATCACCGACCGGATCACCGGGCTGGCCACCGACCGCGGCACCACCCTCTTCACCGTGCTGATCGCCGCCTGCCAGCTGCTCCTCGCCCGCTACAGCGGGCAGCGGGACATCGCCGTCGGCACCGTCTCCTCCGGCCGCGACCGCGCCGAACTGGAGGACATGGTCGGCTTCTTCGTCAACACCCTCGTCGTCCGCTCGCACATCGACGAGGGGGACAGCTTCGACGCGCTGCTCGCCCAGGTACGGCGGACGGTGGCCGAGGGCCTCGCGCACCAGGAGGCGCCCTTCGAGCAGCTGGTGGACGAGCTCGCGCCCGACCGTGACCCGAGCAGATCGCCGCTCTTCCAGGCGATGGTCGTCCTCCAGAACACCCCGCAGCAGCGGGCGGAGCTGGACGGCCTGCGCATCGAGGAGTTCGCGCTGCCCTCCGGCACGGCGGCCTTCGATCTGACCGTGCAGTTCGAGCAGGTGGACGGTGCGCTGAGCGGCGGCATCCAGTACAACACCGACCTCTTCGACGCCGCGACGGTGCACCGGATGGCCCGGCACCTGCGCACCCTGCTGGAGTCGCTGACCGCGGCGCCGCACCGCCCGCTGCACACGGCGCGGCTCCTCCCCGCGGACGAACAGGAGGCGCTGCTGCGCGAGGGCAGCGGCGCACCGGCGGCGCCGCCCGAACACCTCGTGGCCGACGCACGGTTCGCCGCGCAGGTCCGCCGGGACCCCGGAGCCCCCGCCGTCGTCGACGGCGAACTCACGCTCGACTACGGCGAGTTGGACGCCCGCGCCAACCGGCTCGCGCACCATTTGCGCGGCCTGGGCGTCGGCCCGGACGTCCTGGTGGGCGTCTGCCTCCCGCGCAGCGCCGAGGCCGTGGTGGCGGCGCTGGCCACGGTCCGGGCGGGTGGCGCCTACGTCCCGCTCGACCCCGACTACCCGGCCGAGCGGCTCGCCGCCATGGCCGAGGAGACCGGCACGCCCGTGCTGCTCACCTGGGAGCGGCTGCGCGAGCGGCTCACCGCAGTCCCCGCCCGGACCGTGCTGCTCGACCGCGACCAGGAGCGGATCGACCGGCACCCCGCCACCGAACCGCCCCGCACCACGGCACCCGACCACCTCGCCTACGTCGTCTACACCTCGGGCTCGACGGGACGGCCGAAGGGCGTCATGATCTCGCACCGCTCGCTGTGCCACGCCGTCGCCGACTTCGCCGAACGGTTCGGCATCGGGCCCGGCGACCGCCTGCTCCAGCACCTCTCGCTCAGCTTCGACGGCGGAGTCTCCGACATCTTCTGCACCCTGATGTCCGGCGCCACCCTCGTCTTCAGCCGGTCCGAGGGCGGCGGGGACCTGGCGGCCGAGGCCCGCCGGCTCGCGGCGACCGTGCTGATGACGCCGCCGGCGCTGCTGTCCGCGCTGGACCCGGCCGAGCTGCCGACGGTGCGGACCGTCGGCGCGGCGGGCGACGCCTGCCCCGCAGCGCTGGCCGGCGACTGGTCCGCCGAAGGCCGCCGCTTCCGCAACATCTACGGCCCCAGCGAGACCACCCTCGTCGCCACCGTGCACTCCGGCGGCTACGCGGGACACAACCCCAGCGTGCCGCTCGGCGAGCCACTGGCCGGCGTGCGGCTCCATGTGCTCGACCGCCGGCTGCGGCCGGTCCCGCACGGCTGCTACGGGGAGCTGTACATCGCCGGACCGGGACTGGGCCGGGGATATCTGCGCAATCCGGCGCTCACCGGGGAGCGGTTCGTCGCCTGCCCGTTCGGCGTGCCGGGGGAGCGGATGTACCGCACGGGCGACCTCGTCCGCCGCCAGGCCGACGGGGCGCTCGACTTCGCCGGACGGCAGGACGACCAGGTCAAGATCCGCGGCTTCCGGATCGAGACGGGCGAGGTCGAGGCGGCCCTGCGCGGCCACCCGGACGTGGGCGAGGCAGCCGTGGTCGGCGTCCCCGGCCCCTCCGGAGACAAGCGCCTCGCGGCGTACGCGACCCCCTCCGGCGCTCCGGGGGCCGGGCGGCCGGACGCCGCGGCGCTCCGGGACTTCCTCGCCGCAGCCCTCCCGGCGCACATGGTGCCGACCGCCTATGCGGTCCTGGACGAGCTGCCGCTCGGCCCCAACGGCAAGGTGGACCGCCGGTCGCTGCCGGCGGCGGCCCCCGTCGCGGGCCCCGGAACCGGTCATGTCGCGCCCCGGACGCCGCTTGAGCATCTGCTCGCCGGGATCTGGGCCGAGGTGCTCGGCCTGGAGCGGGTCGGCATCACCGACCGCTTCTTCGACATCGGCGGCGACTCCATCCTCAGCATCCAGGTGCTGGCCAGGGCGCGGGAAGCGGGGCTGCGGATGACCGCCGAGGACCTCTTCCTGCACCAGACCGTCGCCGAACTGGCCCGTGTCGCCGTGGCCGACGAGGACGGTGCGGCGGCTTCCGCGGCGCGCGGCCCGGTCAGCGGAGACGTCCTGCTCACCCCGTCCCAGCGCTGGTTCTTCGCCACCCGGGAGCACCACGCGCACTTCAACCAGTCGACCCTGCTGGAACTCGCCGGGCCCGTCGACCGCGACGCACTGGGCCGTACGCTGCTGGCCCTGGTGGCGCACCACGACGCCCTGCGCACCCGGTTCGTCCCCGAACCCGGCGGCGGGCACCGGCAGTTCGTCGCCGCCGACGCCCCCGAGTCCGCCGAGGCGCTCCTGGCCCACTGCGATCTGTCGCCGCTGGCCGCCGAGGCCCGGCCGGCGGCGGTCGAAGAGCGGGCCGTCGCGGCCCAGCGCGGCTTCGACCTGGCCGAGGGCCCCCTGCTGAAGGCCGTCCTGTTCACCGCGGACGACGAGCCGGAGCGCCTGTTCCTCACCGTCCACCATCTGGTGGTCGACACGGTCTCCTGGCGCATCCTCCTGGATGACCTGGAACGCGGCTACCACCGTGCACGGGCGGGCGAGGAGATCGTCCCCGCGGCGCGTACCACCTCCTTCCAGGAGTGGGCCGAACTGCTGCACCGGCACGCCGCCGACGGCGGCGCCGACCACGAACTGCCGCACTGGGCGGACGTCCTGCGCGCCGTCGAGCCGCTGCCCACGGACGGACCGGGTCCCCGGCCCACGGCCGCCGCGCCCCCGGCACCCACCGCCACCACCGAGGTCCGCCTCGGCCGTGCGGAGAGCGCGCTGCTCCTGCGTACGGCGCCCACGCTCTTCCGTGCCCGGGCCGCCGACGTGCTGCTGGGCGTGCTGGCGCTGGCTGTGGGCAGATGGACGGGGCGGCAGCGGGTCGTGCTGGAGGTGGAGAGCCACGGCCGCGAGGAGATCTTCGACGGCGTCGATCTCTCCCGCACGGTCGGCTGGTTCACCACCGTCCACCCCGTGGCGCTCGCCGTGCCACCGGACGCGTCCCCCGCCGCCTCCGGAGGGGACGGCCCGCGCCCCGACTGGCCACGGCTGATGAGGTCCGTCCGCCGCGATCTGCGTGCCGTACGGGACAACGGACTGGGGTACGGCGTGCTGCGGCACCTCGCGCCGGACGGCTCCCCTGGTGCCCTGCTGCGCTCCCTCCCCGAGCCCGGGATCGTCTTCAACTACCTCGGCCGGTACGAGAGCGAGGCCGCCGGGACCGCGGCGGCCGGAGCGGCGGGGCCCGCCGGTGGCCGGCTGATCCGGGCGGAGCACGGGGCGCTCGGTGAGGACGCGAGCCCGCAGGAGCGCCCGACCCATCTCCTGGAGGTGGTGGGCAGTGCCGTGGACGGCCGGCTCGGCTTCACCTGGTACCACTCCACGGCCGCCTTCCGCCCGGGGACCGTCGACGCGGTCGCCCTGAGCTTCGAGGAGCTGCTGCGCGACCTCGCCCGGCACTGCGCCGAACTGCCCGGTGCCGCCGCAGGGAAGGCCGAGTGATGGCCACCCGGCAGCCGCCCGCCGGGCCGCGCACCCGGCCGCTGTGGCGCAACCGCGACTACAACCTGCTGTGGATGAGCCGGACGTGCACCGAGGCCGGGTTCAACGCCTCGCTCATGGCGTTCCCGCTGCTGGTGCTGGCCGTGACCGGCTCGCCCGCCCAGGCGGGGCTCGTCACCGGCGTCAACGCGGCGGCGCAGCTCGTCGCGGGCGTCCCCGCCGGGACGCTGCTCGACCGGTGGAACCGCAGGGCGGTCATGCTGGGCTGCGAAGTGGCCCGGGGCGCCGTGCTGATGATGCTCGTCTGGACGGTCTGGCGGGACACGGTCGAGGTGTGGCACATGGTCGCCACCGCCGCCGTCCTCGGGCTGTGCGCGGCGCTCTACGACCCGGCGGAGGAGGCGTCGCTGCCCCATGTGGTCCCCGAGGGGCAGCTGGCCACCGCCGTCTCGATGAACCACGCCCGCAGCAACATCGGGCAGCTGCTCGGCACGGGCGTCAGCGGCGTGCTCTTCGGCATCAAACACGTGCTGCCCTTCGCCGCCAACGCCGTGGCGCACGCCTTCTCCTTCGTCCTCCTGCTCTTCGTACGGCTGCCCCGGCCCGCACGGGACCGGGGCGGAGCCTTCGAGCGGGGCTTCTGGCGGGAGACGGCGGAGGGGCTGCGCTGGGTCTGGAGCCACCGGCTGATCCGGGTGACGGCGCTCTGCGCCGTGGCGCTGAACTTCCTCTTCCAGATCGTCTACCTCGTCCTCATCATGGCGGCCCAGCAGGACGGGGTGCCGTCCGGCCAGATCGGCATGATGGCCGCCATGTTCGGCGTCGGCGGCATCCTCGGCGCCCTCGCGGCGCCCCGGCTCCACGGGTGGTTCGGCCGGCGCCTCTCGGTGCTGGTGGTCTTCTGGGCGATGGCGGTGCTCGCGCCGCTCTCGCTGACCGCGAGCAGCGGACCCGTGCTGGGCCTCTTCCTCACGGGCATGGCCTTCTTCGCGCCGACCGCGAACACGGCCGTCAGCACCTACCAACTGCTGGCGACGCCCGACCGGTTGCGGGGCAGGCTGAGCGGGATCATCGGCTTGGTGTCGGGCGTCTCGGCGGCGCTCGGCCCGATGGCCGGCGGCCTGGCGATGGAGTGGATGGGCGCCCGCTGGGCGATCGTCGCGGCAGCGGTGGGCACCGCGGTGACGGCCGTGATCGCCACCCTCAGCCCGACACTGCGCGGCTTCTCCCCGCCCGGTGGTGGCACGGAGCCGAAGCGGGAGGACGGCCACGCCGACGGACCGGACGGCCCGGACGGCGGCCCGGGGGAGGGGACGGTGAGCGAGCACGTGCCCGGGGCGACCGGCGACGGCGTGGCCCGCGCCCCCGAGAGCTCCCGCCGTGCGCCGTGAACCGCGGGCGGTGCGAGGAGCGCGGCCGGCCTAGGTGTCGCGCAGATAGGCGAGGACCGCCAGCACCCGGCGGTTCCCGTCGTCCGGCGAGAGGCCCAGCTTGGTGAAGATGTTGCCGCAGTGCTTGGCCACCGCGCCCTCGCTCAGGTGCAGTTCCTCGCAGATCATCGCGTTGGAGTGGCCGGCCGCCATCAGGCCCAGCACCTCGGACTCCCGGGCGGAGAGCACCTTCGTGTGGTGGTTGCGGTCGCGCTCGGTCAGCAGGTGCCGGACCACCAGCGGGTCGATGATGATGCCGCCGGCGGCGACCGAGCTGACCGCCGACACGAACTCGCTCAGTTCGCCGATACGGTCCTTGAGCAGATATCCGAGGCCGCCCCGGGAGGCGCCGGGACCGGAACCGTCCAGCGAGAGCAGCTCCTTGGCGTAGGTCTTGGCGACGTACTGGGACAGGACGAGGACGGGCAGCCCCGGATGGTCCTGGCGCAGCCGCAGCGCCGCACGCAGTCCGTCGTCACCGTGGCCGGGCGGCATCTGGACGTCGGTGATGACCAGATCGGGCCCGCACTCCTCGGCGGCCGTGATGAGCGTCTCGGCGTCGGCGACCGAACGCACCACCCGGTGCCCGAACTTGGCCAGCAGCTCCTCGATACCGGCGCGCACCAGGGCGGAGTCTTCTGCTAGGACGATGCGGAGCTGCTGGGCGGACACGGAACCTCCAGATTGAGGGCGGTGGGGCCGCCCGGCGGGCTGGACAGCACGAGTCTCCCACCGACCACGGCCGCCCGGTCGGCGAGTCCCTGGAGGCCGCTGCCGACCCGCAGGGCCGCGCCCCCCACACCGTCGTCGTGCACCGTGACCGTCAGCTTCCCCGCCGACCACCCGCCGCTGACGACGGCGCTGCTCGCGCCGCTGTGCTTGGCGACATTGGTCAGCGCCTCGCTGACCACGAAGTACGCGGTGGCCTCCACCTGGCGCGGCAGCCGCTCGGCCACCTCCAGTTCGACCCGTACGGGGACGGGACAGCGCACCGCCACCTCGGACACGGCGGCGGCCAGTCCGCGGTCGGTGAGGACCTGCGGATGGATGCCGTGCACCAGGTCACGCAGTTCGGTCAGCGCCTCCTTGGCCTCGCCCCGCGCCCGCTTCACCAGCTCGGCACCCTGCCGTACCGCCTCCTCGCCCCCGCCCCGCTCGGCCCCGTCGAGCTCCAGCTCCGCCAGGCCCAGCGTCATCACCAGGGCCACCAGGCGCTGCTGGGCGCCGTCGTGCAGATCCCGCTGGATGAGGTGCCGCTCCGTCTCGAAGGCGTCCGCCAACCGGGCCCTGGACCGGGTCAGTTCGACCACCTGCGCGTCCCGCTCGGGCCCCCCGTCGTCGGGCGGATACAGCAACAGCCGGGCCAACCGCGCCTGGAGGGCCGCCACGGCGCCGTAGCCGTAGAGGGCGACGGGCACCGCCGGCAGGCTGATCGCGGTGAGGATCAGTGCCTCGGGCTGCCCCGTGCGGTACGCGACCCAGGGCGGCACGGCCAGCATCGCGCCCAGCAGCACCGTCGGGACGAGCAGCGCCAGGTTCACCACGAGGAACACGGTGGCGAAGACCACCGCGTACGCGAACTCCCGCCAGGTGACCTGCTCGCGGAGCCGGACCGCCAGCCAGGGCCGCAGCCCCGGCTGCTCCACGGGCGCGTGCATCGCCTCGGCGGCGGGCGCCCCCGGCTCCTCCAGCATCCGCAGTCTGCGCCGCTCGATCTCGGCCAGGGGAATGCTGAGCAGGACGGCCCCGACCGGCATCAGCACCCCGACGCCGATCACCGACAGCAGCAGCCCCAGCCCGATCAGCACCCCGAGCACCAGCAGTGAGACGGCACCCAGCCCGGCGCCGGTGGCGACGTAGGCGAGCGCCCACCACGGCTCTGCCGAACTCAGGTACCGCAGCGGCGGTTGGGCCACCAGACGTCTGACCGGTGCGGTGCTCACCGCTCCACCCCACGGACGGCGCGCGCGCACGGGCTCCGGCCGTCGGCGAAGGCCCCGGCGCCGCACCCCGGCACCGGTCCGGGGCCCGCCGGACGTGACCTCCCGGCCCACAGCACTCTGACCACCGTCCCCCGGTTGCTCGGCACAGCACCGCCGTCGTGCCGGAGAGCGTATCGACAACGGGACGGTCGCCCCACGGACCCGCCCCACGATCCGCCGGAAACCGGCCAACTCCCGTCCGCATCACCGCCGTCCCGGCAGACGGCGGAACCGCCGGACCGGAGACGGTCGGAGCCCGGACAGCGGAGGGGAGGAAGGCGACCGCTCGCGACGTGGACGCACGGCAGACGCCGTCACGACCCACCCCCTGGACACCCCGCTGGACCGACCCGGGCAGCGCATCGGATCCTGGCCGGGTGTCCGACAACGCTTCCTCTCCCCGTACGCTGCCGTGGTTCTCCCGCTCCGGCGCCCGCGCCTGGCGCTGTGCGCCCGTGCCCGCCGAGGTACGGGACTTCCACCGCACGCTGCCCGACTACGCGCCCACCGCGCTGAGGGAACTCCCGCCCCTGGCCGCGGAGCTGGGGGTCGGCCGGGTCTTCGTCAAGGACGAGTCGCACCGCCTGGGGCTGCCGGCGTTCAAGGCGCTCGGCGCGTCCTGGGCGGTCCACCGGGCCCTGGCCGAGCGTGCGCGCAGCGGGAGCGCGCAGGAGCCGGTGACCCTGGTGACCGCCACCGACGGCAACCACGGCCGTGCGCTGGCCCGCACCGCCCGGCTGCTCGGCCGGCCCGCCCGGGTCTTCGTCCCGCGGGGCGTCCATCCCGGGGCCGTGGCCGCCATCGCCGCCGAGCAGGCGGAGGTGACGGAGGTCGCCGGGGACTACGACGCCGCCGTGCGGCTGGCGTCCGAGGCCGCCGCGGCCCCGGACGCGCTCCTCGTCCAGGACACCGCCTGGCCGGGCTACGAGCAGATCCCGCGGTGGATCGTCGAGGGCTACACCACCCTGTGCGCCGAGATCGACGAGCAGCTGGCGGCGGCGGGAGCGGGCGAGGGGCCCGGCCTCGTCGTGGTGCCCGTCGGTGTGGGCTCGCTGGCCCAGGCCGTCGTCACCCACTACCGCAGCCGCACCGCGCGTGCTGCTCCGGCGCTGCTGTCGGTGGAGCCCGAGAGCGCCGCCTGCGTCCTGGCGAGCCTCGTCCGCGGGGAGCCCGTCGGCGTCGCCACGGGCGCGACCACGATGGCCGGCCTCAACTGCGGCACCCCGTCCAGCATCGCCTGGCCCGACCTCAGCGGGGGGCTGGACGCCGCGGTCGCCGTGTCCGACGCCGCCGGCGCCGACGCCGCCGCCGACCTCGCGGCCCTCGGGGTCTCCTCGGGCCCGTGCGGGGCGGCCCCGCTCGCCGGGCTCCGGGCCGCGCTCACCGGCGAGGGCGCCGCGGACCGGCGCGCCGCACTGGACCTGGGCCCGGCCTCGACGGTCGTCCTGCTGAGCACCGAGGGCACGGCCGCCAACCCGCACGCCACCACGAGCGGTTGAGCGACGGCCCCCCGGGCGGACCGGCTGCTGGACCTCGTGATCGAGGGCGTGCGCACCCGGCGTGCGCGCACGGGACCACCGCAGCGGAAGGCTCCTGACGGTCACCGAGGGAAACGCCTCGGGACCGCGGGGCGCAGTGCGAGGAGACACCCGCTACGAGGCGAACTCGACTACCGGATACGGGTGGTGACGTGGTCGGCGTCCTCGTGGTGGGCGCCGCCCCGGGTGAGCGCGGTCCGTGCCAGCTCACGCAGCCAGGCGTGGGCCGGGTCGGAGTCGTAGCGCTGGTGCCAGGACAGATGGACGGGGGCCGACGGCAGTTCGAGCGGCAGCGGGAGCGCGACCAGACCGAGGTCGGCGACCGCGGTTCGCGTCGTGGCTTCCGGGACGCACGTCAGCAGGTCGGAGCCGCGCACGAACTCCAGCGCTGCCGCCTCCGTCGGCGCGGACGCCACCACGCGGCGGGTGAGGCCGCGCCGAGCGAGCGCGTCGTCGAGGGCGTTGCCCAGGTTGCCGCGGCGCGAGACGGTGACGTGCTCGGCGGCGGCGTACCGCTCCACGGTGAGGGGCTCGGCGTCGGCGAGCGGGTGCCCCTGCCGCGCGACGACCACGAGGCGGGTCTCGACCACGCTCTCGGTACGGATGTCCGGCGCGCTCGGGGGATCGGCGTTCGCCTCCAGATCGACCTCGCCGCGCCGCAGCCCGGGGGAGTCGAGGCTCGATTCCGCGACGAAGCGCACACGCACGCCCGGCGCCTGCGCGCGCACGGCCGCGAGCAGCGCGGGACCGCTCATGGCGACCAGGGAGTCGTGCCAGCGGAGCGTGAACGTGCGCTCCAGCGTGGCCAGATCGAGCGCGCCGCTCGGTGCCAGCACCTCCTGGACCTGGTGCAGCAGCGCGTGCACCTGCTCCCGGACGGCGAGCGCGTACGGCGTCGGGGTCATCGTGCGGCCGGTGCGCACCAGGATCTGGTCCCCGGTCGTGCGGCGGAGCCGGCCCAGGCTCCGGCTCATCGCGGGAGCGGTGACGTGCAGACGCTCGGCCGCCCCGGCCACGCTTCCCTCCTCCAGCAGTGCATCGAGCACGGCGAGCAGATTCAGATCCAATTGCATCTGAGTAATCCTAGCCGTGCTTGACATGCACTTGGAGTCAGCTCACGGGCTGTATACCGTGCAGGCAGAGAGCGCGGAACGGAACGCACCGCAGCGCCGACCGGCCTCATCACCCCTGGGCGCCCCTGGGCACCCCTGGCCAACCCGGGGCACCCCCTGGGCATCCCCCTCGTCACACGGAGCACCACCATGTCTGCAACCCTTCGGACCCCCGATGCCGCCGCGTCCGACAGCGCACTGCTCGGCCCGACCGCGGAAGCCGTCCGCGCGGCCGGTTCGGCGCTGCGCGAGCGCTTCGGCGAGGTGGTCCACCACCGGAGCCGCGAAGAGCTGACCCGCGCGCTCGCCGCCAACGACGCCACGGCCCTCGACATCCTGCGCCCGCGCCTCACAGACCTGTGCCCGGACGCCGGCTGGGTCGAGGACGAGCTGGACGGCGGGGCGCTGCCGCCCGGCGCCTGGTGGGTCGTGGACCCGGCCGAGGGCAACATCAACCATCTGCACGCGCTGCCGGACTGGGCGGTGACCGCCACCCTGGTGCGCGACAACCAGCCGGTGCTCACCGCGGTCCACCTGCCGTCGACCGGCGAGACGTACACCGCGCTCACCGGCGCCGGCGCCTTTCTCGACGGCCGGCCACTGCACGTCTCCCCGACCGCGGACCTCGGCCTCGGCATCGTGGCCACCAGCCAGGCCCGGCCGGACGAGGACGAGCAGGTCGTACGGCGCATCGGCTCCTCGATCACCGCCATGATGCTCGACGCGCTCGTCGTCCGCGCCGCCGTGCCCGCCACCCTGCATCTGCTGGCCGTGGCCGCCGGCCGGATCGACGCCTTCTGGCAGTTCGCCGGCGCCCGCGCCGATCTGCTGCCCGGGGCGCTGCTCGTCACCGAGGCCGGCGGACGGCTCTCCGACGCCGAGGGCCGCCCCTGGACCCCGCACAGCGCGAGCTTCCTGGCGGCGGCGCCCGGCGTCCACGCCCAGGCCGTCGCCACGCTCACACGCTGACCGCCCACCCCCCTCAACGGAAGGACCCACTCACCATGACCGCGATCGCAGTTCTCGGAAACGGCCGCGTCGGCGGCAGCCTGGCCGCAGCCCTCCGCGAGGCAGGACACGAGGTGACCGTGGCGGGCCGCGAGCCGGGCGCCGCGGCCGACGCCGCCCGGACGGCCCGGATCGTCATCAACGCCACCCCGGGGGACGGCTCGCTGGACCGGCTCGCCGCCCTGCGCGAGGAACTGCGCGACAAGATCCTCGTCGACGTCTCCAACGCCACCGTCGACGGGCCGGACGGGCTGCCCGCCGAGCTGATCCACCCCGGTTCGAGCCTCGCCGAGCAGCTCCAGGAAGCGCTGCCCGCGACGTACGTCGTCAAGACGCTCAACACCATGCTGTTCCCGGTGATGACCGCGCCGGCCTCGCTCACCACTGCGCCCGACGCCTTCCTCTCCGGCGACGACCCGCAGGCCAAGCAGACCGTCCGCGACCTGCTCGTCGACCTGGGCTGGCGGCAGGAGTGGATCACCGATCTCGGCGGGATCGAGACGGCCCGCGCCACGGAGGCCGCGATACTGTTCGTGCCCCACGTGATCCGGTCCAGCGGATTCGTCCCCTTCGCGATCTCGATCGCCCGCTGAACCGCACACGGTCCGGCCTCGACGACGTCCGCCCCGCACGGCGAGGCCGGATCGCACCCGCACCCACAACGCGACGTGCGGAAGACGGAGTTCGAGGAGGCGAGCACCACACCGTGGACCTGGACGAGATGTTCGGCGAGGGCTGGTGCCTCACCCTCGCCCCCCACCCGCTCACCGAGACCCTCCGCCTCATGGGAGTCACCGACCCCGCCCCCCGCACCGGGAGCCCGGGCCGGACCGCGGACGCCCTCCAACAGCCCCGGGGCGGGGGCGGGTTCGTCCTCGGCCGCGACGTGCCCGGCGGCTGGACCCTCGCCCTCGAAGGCGACAGCTGGATCGGCTCCGACGACGACGTCCTGCGCGCCCTCACCGCCGATGGCGGCACCGCGCTCAGCGCCTACCGCGACCCCGACACCAGGACGGCCACCCTCGCCCACGACGGCGCCGTACTGGGCCGGCTCGAACTGTCCGGCGGCTACTTCGGCGGCCCTTCCGGCAGCGTGGACACCGCCCACCCCGTCGTCGCCTCCCTCACCGCCGTCGGCTTCGACGCCTCGGACGACTGCGAGCCCACGGGCGAGGCCGGCACCGAGGAGCCGGACGGCCGTCTCGTCCTCGCCGTCCGCGTCCTGACCGGAGTCACCCTCACCGCGGCCGACCTGGAGGGCCCCTGGACCGGCGGCCCCTCCCGCCCCGCCCTGGCCCGAAACCCCCGCACAGTAGGCGAGTCGACGGCCCGTCGGTGACCGTGGACGGCCGGTGCCCGTGCTGCCCAGGCCGGGCTCGCCGGGGCGGTACGGCCCCGCACCCGGCCCGCCCGCGCCGCGTCGCTGCTCCTCGGACCTCCCCCCCAGTCCTCCTCAGTACTCCTTCGCCCCGTTCGAGTCCTCCACGCCCGTGGTCCGCGCGCCGACGGAGCTCAGCAGGGCACCGCCGGTGAAGACCAGTGCGACAGCGCCGATCTTGGCGACCAGAGGGGTCAGCAGGGGAATGTCCAGCGTGTCCTCCCAGCGCAAGTAGGCCCACGCCCCCAGGAACGCCCCGAGGATGATCAAGGCGACGGCGCCCCAGGCCACCAGGTGCGCCGGCCGGCCCTGCTCGGGCGTGCTCTCCGGCCCAGCGGTCTGCTCCACGTCCTCGTCGGTCACGACCCACTCTCCCTCGTATGCGGCGACGCTCGTGAGGGAGGACGCGGGAGCCGGGCCGGACAGTTCGCCGGGTCGGCGGGCAGATGGACCGGCGGACAGATGGCCGGGGCGTACGGTCAACGGGCCTTCGCGGAACCTCAACTCCCGTCGGCGGTACGGGCGTCGTAGGCAGCGCGCGCTGCCTGCACACGTGCCGCGTTCGTCCTGGACCAGTCCGCGATGGCCGTGGTGAGCGCTCCCGCTTCGTGGCCGAGGTCGGTGAGGGCGTACTCGACCCGCGGCGGAATGGTCGGGTAGACGGTGCGGCTGACCAGGCCGTCGCGTTCGAGGTTGCGCAGCGCCTGGGTGAGGGACTTCTGGGTCACGCCCTCGATGTGCCGGCGCAGCTCGGTGAAGCGGAGCGGGCGGTCGCTCTGCCCGAGCAAGCCCAGGATGTAGAGCGACCACTTGTTCGCCAGCACGCTCACGACCGTGCGTGAGGGGCAGTCCTTCGCGTATACGATCTGCGAGTCGGTATCCATCAGGTACCTATATATCCATCAGGTGCCTACTTCACAAGGGATACGGCTGCTGTGCAGGCTGGACGGACTGCGCGCGATGCGGGCAGACCACCCCTGTGAAGCCGAGCCGACGATGGAGGCGCCATGATTCTGGTGACGGGAGCGACGGGAAAGATCGGCGTCGAAGCGGTTCGGCTCCTGGCCCGCCGGGGCCTTCCCACCAGAGCGCTGGTGCGGGATGCGGCACGTGCGCCACAGGACGGGAGCTGGAGCGGCGTCGAGACCGCGGTGGGCGACTTCGGCCGGCCGGAGACGCTGGACGCGGCCATGACCGGCGTCGACACCCTTCTCCTGATCAGCGCCGCCGTCCCCGACCAGGAGATCGCGGCCCTCGACAGTGCCGTCCGCCAGGGCGTGCGGCACGTCGTCAAGATCACGAACCACAAGGCGACCGAGGACTCACCCGTCGACCGCCGCCGGGACCACGCCCGGATCGAGGCCCACCTCGCAGCGAGCGGCATGGCACACACCCTGCTCGCCCCGAACCTGCTCATGCAGAACCTGTTCTTCCTGGCCCCGATGATCAAGCAGACGCACGGGTTCGTGATGTCCGCCGGCGACGGCCGGTTCGGCATGATCGACGCACGGGACGTGTCCGCGGCCGCGGCAGCCGTCGCGGCCGCCCCCGCCGGCCATCGGGGGCGCACCTACCTGCTGACAGGGCCCGAGCTCGTCACCTACGCCGACGTGGCGGCCGAGCTGACCCGCGCCCTCGGCCGGGAGATCGAATACCGCCGGCTCACCCCCGACCGGCACCGCGAGCTGATGGTCCAGGACGGGGTTCCCGAGCCGGTCGCCACCTCCAACGCCCAGGTGTTCGGGCTGATCGCCGAGGGAGACGCCGCGTGGCTGTCCGACGACGTCGCCGGCCTCACCGGACACGGCCCCCGCAGCTTGCGCACCTTCGTCACGGAGCACGTCACCGCTTTCGGGTAGACGCGCGGGCGCGGCGTACGGCTGCGGCGTTCGCTCCCACCGGCCCGCGCCGCCTCACATCCGGGCTTTCAGCACGTCGACTTCACAGCCCGGTGCGAACGGGTCAAAGCCGTGTTCGACCAGCCAGCGCACCCCCAGCAGGCTGCGCAGCGACCACCACGCGTGGATGACGTCGAGGTCGACATCGGTGCCGTAGCCGGCGAGGACCTCATCGAGGCGCTCCTCGTGCCCGAGCGTCAGCGTGGCGAGGTCGAACAGGGCGTCGCCCCGGCCCGCTTCGGACCAGTCGATGATGCCCGTGACCTCGTCCCCGTCGACGAACACATGGGTGAGCTGAAGGTCCCCGTGCATGAACACCGGAGGCCGCGGCCGGAGCGCGGCCTCGGCGACCCGGCGGTTGCGGGCCACCAGGTCGGCGGGCAGGACACCGTTCGCCACGAGCAGCTCGCACTCGTGGTCGAGCTCCGCCTCCATCTTGTCGAGCGCCCGGCCGCTGCCCCGGCCGGGCCAGGGCGGCAACGGCGCCTCGTGCAGCTTCCGGACGGCGGCGCCCGCGGCGGCCCACGCCGCCGGTGACGCGGCCGACGGCTCGCCGAGGCGGCCCAGCGCCTTCCCCGGCACCGCCGCGATCGCCAGCACGGGCGGCTCGCGCCACAGCACCTCCGGCGTCGGCACCGGCGCCAGCGCCATCGCCTCCACCTCGACGCCGGTGCGCGCCTGATCGGCGTCCACCTTCAAGAACATGTCGCCGACGCGCAGGGTGGCACGCTCGGAATGAGCGACGACGACCTCGACTTCATCCATGCCGCCCAGCATCCCGGATCACCCTCCACACCGCCCGGGAATATCGCGTGCACTTGTGCGACGGACCTGCCCTGCACGCCCCGCGGCCCTCGGTGTCGTGGCGCTCCCTTCATCGAGCCGAGGGCAGAAACGTCACGTATGCCATCGGCACCCCCATCTCCCCCAACTACCGCATTCGGCACTACACTTCCTACCGCCACGTCCACGCCACGGCCCGACGGCTCGCCCCCCACCGCAGCCCGACCACCGGCCGACTCGGCACACCGGCACCGCGACAGCCCGCCGGAGTGGCGCACAACCGTCCGACCAAAGGGGCACAAGGGGGGCCGATCCATGCGCACGAGGGCGAGCGCTCCGGACCTGACGCCGCGAGATACGTCAGTGAACGCCGGACTTGCCTGTTCAACGTGTGGCGCAGGTTCTCTGAGCGCGCCGGTCTGCTGAGGATCGATGCTGGACCGGGAAGCGCAAGTGGCCCGCAGACGGGGCGAGGTGACGATGTCGCAGCGCCGCAATGCTCCGATCGGGGCGTGCTGCTCTCTCGTCGTCTTCGTCTCCATGGGGACGGTCGGCATCGGCCTCGGCTGGGACCGAAATGCCGTCCTGGTCGGCATTTTGTGAAAGGGCTGGACGAAGAGGCCGCCGCTGTGGATGAAGAAGTCGAGCTGAGCTATCGCACCATGCGGGAGGCAGCGCTCAGTCAGGCCCGGTATCGCGGGCTGGAGGAGTCCGGGATGCGGCCCGAGGCCGATGTGCGGCGTGTGACGTGGTGGCGGGTGCGCGGGCTGTGGCGAGCAGGGGAACTGCTGCCGCTCGCCGGAATGCTCGGGTTGAATGTCATGGCTGCGTGGCAGGCGCAGGAGTCCCCCGACGGCGTTCCGGCGTGGGCCGGGGTGTTGCCCGTTCTCGCCCTCGGTGCGATCGGTTTCGCTGCCAAGGGCTCGCTCCGTGCCTGGCGGCTGGCCAGAGTGGCTCGGCAGGTGCCTCATACCCGTATGCGCTATCTGCTTCTGCACAGTTATGCCATGGAGGCACCGCTGATCGTCCTGTTTCCGCTTCCCGAGGACTCACCCCATCCCGACGAGGACGAACCCGTGGGCATCATCCCGCTGCCTTACGGCCCGCTCCGTGACCGGTTCCGTGAACTCCCGGGGCCCGTCGGCGTCGCCCGGATCTCCGGTGCTCTCCGGCCGGGCGAATTCGCCGTTCCCTGGATGGGAGAACAACCGCTGTGGCCCACCCATACCTACCGGAAGCTGGATCTGGGGCATCCGCGCCATCTTCGAACCGTCCACGAACTCATACGGCCCGAATGACGGTTCCGAGGCGCGTTTCCGGTACCGGGGTGATGCGCGGTACTTGACGGAGGGCGTGGCGGGTGCCGGAGGGGGCGGCTTTCCCTGTGCCGGTGGGAAGTTCGGGAAATTATGTGCTCGGGAAATTTTGTGTTCGGGAAGAGGGGGCAGGTTGTGGGGATATCGTCGTCCGCCGTTGCGTTCGGCGGGACCGAGGCGGCGCTGAGACGTTACCGGCGGCGAGCGTGGATGTGGCTGTGCGCCGGATCGGGGGCGTGCGCGGCGGGCTTGGTGATCGGGGCGGTTGCCGAGGCGTCGGGGGTCGGCTGGGCGGCTTCCGTGATGGCACGGGTACTCGGTGCCGGTGCGGTCGCGGGGGTGATCGGTGCGGGGAGCGTACGCATGGCGGCCCGGATGGGCCGGGCGCTGTCGGCCGGGCCGTGGGTCGCGTGCGTCGCCGTGGATCTTCCCTCGGCCCTGTGGGCGCCACGCGTCGTGCTGCGGGCCCCGGACACCGGCGAGTTGTGGGTCTTCACCGTCGTCGCTGTGCGGCGGCGCCTGCAATGGGCGGAGCCGGGGCCGTCGGGGGCGCTGTGGTGGTGCGGTGACCCGCAGCGGGGTGGCGTCCTCGCGCAGCCGGGCGGCGAGACGCTGCTGTGGGTACGTCCGACCCGTACGCTCCGCAGACGGCAGGAGGCGGTGCGCGCTGCCGAGGCGTCCGGCCGCTTGGGACGACCCTCCCCACAGCAACCCCAGCGGGCGGAGCGGTCCCAGCAGGCAGAGCCGGTGCCCCTCGGATCGTCGGCGGTGCGGGCCGCAGGCGCGCAGGTACCGCGCAGGCGGCCGGTGTTCCGGTGGATCGCGTTGCTCGGTGTGGTGGCCGGGGGGCTCGGGATCGCCGGGATTGTGGCGGCGGACGGGGATCCGCAGATCGATCTGACGGTTCTCAAGGAGGACAGCTCGGGCAACTGCACCGTCACATGGAAGGACCCGGACGACGGCCGGCTTCGCAAGGGCCCCTTCCGGTGCACTCCCGACCGGGACCCGTCGCTGAGCGACTGGGACACCGGCTGGGTCGTGTCGTACGGGCCGTGGAAGGGCGAGCTCTACAACGCAGAGTGGGAGGGCGCGACCGCGAACACCGTCAACGACGGCCTGCTGGCGGCGGGTTTTCTGCTGCTCGTGGGCGCAGCGGTCGGAGGCGGGATCAGGGTGGTGCAGCGGCGGGCCGACCGCCGGGTGGAGCAGCGTGCGACCGCCCTCGCCGCGGAGTGGGCAACCGCGGGGGAGCGCCCCGGCGTTTCGCTGGTCAAGTCGCCGACCGGGGTCTCGCTGCACAAGTCGCCTGCCGAGGACGGCCCCGAGCTACCCGAGCTACCCGAGTGACCCGAGTGACCCGAGCGAGCCGACCGATTGCCGTACGGAGACGCCTGAGAGGGCGGAGACCTCGGGGGATGTGCGAGCGGTTCTGCGGACGGGCGAGGTGTTCAGTGGGTTCTCACTCGCCCTGGGGAGCGTTGCGCAGCCGTTCCTCCAGGGCGTCCCGCGCCGAGTTCCATTTCCGCGCGGCTGCCTGGGCCCCGTCGAGCCACGGGAGAGGTTCCGTGCTCGCCCAGGAACTCTCGTACGGTCCGATGTCGGTGCCGTGCGCGGCACGTTGTCGTTCCCGCCGCTCCTCCCACCTGCGCCGGTTGTCGGCCTCGTGGTGGTCGATCCACGTCAGCCCGTCGAGGAATTCCCCCGTCAGGCGGCGCTCTTCGTCGTCGAGCACTTCGCTGTGCCGGATCAGAAAGGTGTTCACCTTGGGCACTTCGGCGCGCAGGTCCTGTCCTCCGGCGTTCCAGCGGGACCGGATCTCCAACTCGCGGAGGGTGTCGAGCAGTTCCTGGAGGGCTTCCCGGCGCCGTTGGTCGTACGGTTCGCGGGCCGTCCGGCGTCGGTCCGTCTGTTCCAGTTCACGGCGGACCGTCTCGTTCTCCGCCTGGCGCCGCTCGCTGCGCCGCCACTGGAGATATCCCAGGATCGCGACGAAAACCGTGGCACCCACGGGAAGCGCGGCAGTCACCAGATCCACGAGGGGATTATGCCGACGGCGCTGTTCCCTCGGCCAGCGTCGGGACGCACTCGCCCTCGCGGGCGGGGACGGGCCCGCGCCCGGTGCGTGGAGACGGGCCCGCGCCCGCAGGCGGGAACGGGTCCGGGTCCGCGGGCGCGCTCCCGGCCGGAGGAGTCCGGACGGGAGCGCAACCGGAAGGAAAGGAGCGGTCCCTCACCGAGAGGGCGGTCCTCACCGAGAGGGAAGGCGGGGCACCTGGACGTTCACCTCGCCGCAGCCGACGCGCTTCGCCTCGGCCTTGACGTACGACGGCAGCACGGCGAGCCCCAGCGACCGGCGCTCGGACGCCGTGTCGTCATCCTTGTCGGGGTCCTTCTCCCAGGCCACGAACGCGGTCCGGCCCCGCTGGCAGTCGGCGGTGTAGACGCTGAGGCCGCCCGCGTGGGCTCCCTCGCCGTCCCCGCCGAGACGGTCGGCGCGCTGTCCGAGCGCTCTGGAGACGACGCGCGCGAGCCGGGGTTCGGCCACGGTCGTCAGCCGGATCCTGTCCATGCCGAACGGCCGCCCCACGTCGCACGAGTGGACACCGCCCCGTAGCGGCCCGTCCGATGTGGTGCCGGGCGTGGTGCGCACCGCTGAGGCGTCCTCGCCACGCGCCCAGCCGGGGAGCGCCACGCCCTGGAGACCGCACAGCCGTTCGTTGTCCACGGCCTGCACGCTCTTGCCCTCCGGCGGGCCGGGAAGTCTCGGCGGGTCGGGGTACCGGCCCTCGCAGCCGTACTTCTCCATGACCCCGTCGGCCAGCCGTACGACCGCGCGGGACATCGCGTCGAGGCCGCGCCGCGCGTCGACCTCGTTCACATAGTCGGGGTCGGATGCGTCGGAGGCGAGCGTGACCACCCGCAACGGCGGGTTCTCGCCCGGTTCGTAGGAGCGTTCGTGACAGCTGGTCGGCAGCGCCACCCAGGCGCGCTGGGAGGAGGCCATGCCGGTGATCCCGCCGCCCAGCGGCGTCATCCGGGAGGAGAGGTACTGCCTCGTCCAGTCCCATGCCTGGGCGCCCTTCAGCTCACCCAACGTCCGTACCGAAGCCGTGACCTCCGACTCCAGTTCGTCCGCGCCGAACCCCTGGATGCTGCACTCCGTGTGCATGGGGTCCTCCGTCGCCCGGCGCAGCGGCAGCTCCCGGCTCCGTACATCCGTGTCGGTGAACAGGGCCTCCGCGACCTCGGGGGAGAGCGAGCCCCAGCACATGTCCCGTGCCACGAACGGGAGTTCACCGGAGCGCCACGCCATGACGCCGGTGCCGAGCAGCGCCCCGACGAGTGCGCCGACGACGGCGATGCCGCCCCGGCTGCGGGCCATCCGCCGGAGCCGGCCGGGCTGCTTCGGCGCGGCCGGCGGTGTGGCAGACGGTGCGGCGGCGGCCCCCGGCTCCTCCGGGTTGTCGTTCATGTCGTCCTTTCCCCCGGGGGAGCTGTCCCCGCAGTCGTTTCCGGAGCTGTTTCCGGAGCTGTTTCCGGTGCCGGCCTCGGTGCCGTCCCCGGGGCAGCAGTCCGTCGCACTGCCCGTGGAACTTCCCGTGGAACTGCCCGCGGCGCTGTCCCCGGGGTGCTTCTCGGAGTGCTTCTCGGAGTTCTTCTCGGTCATGAGCGCGGTCCGACGGCCGGACAGCCGAGGCGTTCGGTCACGGAGTCGGCGGACCGCGCGAACAGATGCCGGACGTCCGGTTCGGCGGACGAGGCCAGCGGGCCGTCCAGGTGCAGGAAGAAGACGGTGGGCCGGCCCCGGCACTCGGCGGTGACCAGCCCGTCCCGGCGCTCGATCCGGCCCGTGCCGCGCCACCCGTCGCCCGGGGACCGCTCACCCGCCATTCCCGCGAAGAGCCGTACCAGCCGCGGATGCGACGTCACCACGAACTGCCCCCGCGCGGCGACCTTCCCGCCCGGCCCCTGCTGCCCGTCGTCCCCGTCCCCCGGGTTCCCCTCGCTTCCTCCGTCCCTCTCGTCCCCGTCCCCCGACAGTTCGAGGGAGCAGGACTGGAGACGCGTCCCGACGGCGCTCGCGTACCAGGCGAGTTCGCCGTGCGCCGGTGGGGCGAACCGCATCCCGGCAATCCGGCACGCCGGCCCGCCTCCGGAGCGGGGCCTTCCGTCCGGCACGGTCGGTACGGGGGCCGAGAGCTGTGTGGGCCGGCCGCCGTCGCAGCCCGCCTTCTCCCGGGCCGTCTCCGCCAGGGACAGCAGCAGATCGGTGACCTCCCGCTCCGAGTCCAGCTCCGGCACCTGGCCCTCCGACCGGACGGTGACGACCAGCGGCACGTCCCCGCTGTCGCACTCCTCGGGCAGTACGAGCGTGCCGCGGTCCGTGCTCACGACGCCGGGCAGCCCCTCGGGCAACGGCACGGTGTTCCCATGGAGGGCCTCCGCCAGCCACGCCCGTCGCGGCCCGCCCGTCGAGCGGGGCGGCGGGCCGACGCGGGCGACCAGCCGGTCGCCGCCGGTCCCCTCCCGGGCCCGGTCGCCGGTCACGCTGGTGTCGGGGTGCTGCATCTCCTCGGTGCCGGGCACGCCGTACGCCATGACACAGACGGCCTGTTCACCACGGTGGGGCGAGCCGGACTCCTCGGCCACCCGCGCGTAGTCGGCGCCGAGCACCCGTGGGCCGCTGTCCTCGGCCCACGCGCCCCAGCAGTGGCTCTCCGGCGCGAACGGACCGGCCCGCACCGCCCGCGTCGCCAACGCCGCGCCGCCCAGCACCGCGAGAGCCAGCGCCACGACGAGCACGAGGCGGCGCCCGGACATGCGTGCGCTGTGCACCACGTTCTCCCCTCCCGGTTCCCGGTTCCACGACCGCCCCGCGCCCCGTCGCGGAGACACCGTCCCTGTTCGACGGCCGACGATCAGCGGAGACTACCTGTCCTGAACGCGCGTTCGGCGAGGAGGGCGACCGCCGGGGCGTTCCGGAAACCCCGGAAAGGGTCAGGGACGACAACGTTCAAGACCGTGCGACGACGCTCAAGACCGGGCACCAGGACAACCGGGCGCCGGGAGCCACGTCGAGCGGGCCCGCCCGGCGTTCGATCTGCTCGAACCCCGCGTACGGCGGTGGCGTAGCGTATCGGCATGCACGAACGGAGGCCGGAACCCACCCGTCGCGAGCTGCTGCTGGCCGCAGGTCGTGATGCCTTCGGGCGTATGCCCTACGACGAGGTGTCGCTGAGCGAGGTCGCTCAGGAGGCCGGGGTGGCACACGGACTGCCGTTCCACTACTTCAAGAACAAGCGCGGATTCTTCATCGAGGTCGTCCGGTCGCTCGCCGAGGAGATGCGCATCGCCTACGACGACCTGAACGGGCTTCCGCACGGCGAAGCGCTGCGTGCCGCGATCAACCGCCACATCGACTACTTCGAACAGCGGCCCCACGTCCTGCTGGGCCCGATCCGCAGCAATCTGGTGACCGACTCGCGGGTCCGCGACGTGTTCGAGGAGACCCGCTGGGACGGCGCCCTCGCCGTGCTGCGGCTCATCGGCATCGACGAGCCGACCGAAGGAATCCGGCTGCTGATGCGCTCCTGGCTCGCCTTCCACGACGAACTGCTCGTGCAGTGGATCCTCGAACGCCCCGTCCCGCGGCCCGCGTTGGTCGAAGTGCTGGTCGCCGGGCTGACCTCGATCCTGGGCTCGGTCACCCTGCTGGAGGCGGGCCCCGGCCCGGACCTGTCCGCACTGCACGAACAAACCGCCTGACCGTCCTGGCCGCCGATCCCTCCTGACCCGACGGGGCCGTCCCGCCGCGCAGTCACACGCCTTCTCACCGGCCGCCGCCCCGTCCTCCCCGCGCGGACGCGTCTCGCCTCGGCTCCTATGAGCTGCCAACTCCGGCACGACTAGTCTCTACTCCTCCTTTCTCGGCTTTCTACCGCCACGAAGCACCACCTCTTCCCTCATCCGCCTCCGCGCGTAGTACACGGTCTGCCCGTTCCCTGCGATTACCAAGTAAAGGGATCCCTTGACGCTTCTCCTTGCAGGAGTATCACGCTCACCACCACCACTGCGGCGAGTACGAAGATCAGCCATACGGCCATCCCGCGAGGTCCGTCTCGAAGTCTCCTGTCGCGGATATCTCGCCCGGCCGCTTCATCTTTCGCAATCATCTTGGCCAGCGGTTGGCGAAACGGCCGTACTGCGACTACCAGGGCGATGAGGATGAGGGCATATAACGCGAGAATGGAGCTCGCCGTGTAGCCTTTCGCCCAGTAGGCTCCGAGCATCGTCGGAACGCCGGCCAGGGGGACAGCGCTCATCTGGCGCCGCGCCTTCGGCTTGGGAACCCAGGGGACCATGAGCGCCCAGAATGCGGCAGCAGCTCCGACGTCGATGACCCACCAGGATGCGGTGGGTATGTCCGGCAGCAATGAGAAGCAACTCCCTCACATGGCCTGGCTGTTGGAGGCAAAGTATACGGCGCATGCCTGTCATCTCGCGTGGCGCAGAGAGGTAACCAACTGAAGAGTTGTGCGGCTGCGCCAGCCAACGCCCTTTAATCCCTTGGACGTTGCGGTGATCTCCCTCGGAACTCGCCCTCGATGAGCCCTGTCCCGATGGCTGCGGCAGATCTCTGAAACGCTGCTGGTCTGAAACTTTCCGTGCGGGCGTAGATACCGGAGCTCATCATGCCTGTGATGAACGGTAGGGCACCCAGGCCGCCAGCTAAATCCCAGCACCGCCAACGGAATTCCCGAAGAGAAGCCTGGGCGGATGGTTCCTTCACATGCACAGAAGAATCGTTGAGGACCACGCTTCCTCATGCCGAAGCAACCGGGCCACCCGGCCGAAGGGCATGATCCGACCGCATTCCGTGAGGAGCTCTCAGCCCGTAACAGCGCTTCGGGGCCTCCCTCGGACGTCAAGTGCCGCGCCCCCACCCCCGCGTTCATCCCCTCCCCGTTCGCCGTGACCCGCAGCCGCCCCCCTCCGCGCTGCCCACCCGAAGCCCATGACGCTTACTCAAAACCACGATTGACTCGGAGTCAACCAGGCCCGTAGCGTCCCTGCCCTCGGTTGCGGCCCGGCCGCGCGGTCGTCGTTTCCGGGGCGGCAACGAACCCCCATCGCAGTGGTGAGAGGGCGTGGACATGCAGGAACAGCACGAAGTGGTGATCGTCGGGGCCGGGCCGATAGGCACGATGCTGGCGATCGAACTGGGGCGCCGGGGTGTGGATGTGCGGCTCGTCGAGCGGCGGGAGAGCCGGCTGCGGCACCCCCGGGCCATCGGGATCCACGGCAGGTCGATGGAGATGCTGCGCCACATCGGCCTGAGCGACGACGTCCGGCGTGCGGGCGGTCTTCCGGCCGAACAGTGGAGCAGCGCCGGCTACTCGACCCGGCTCCGGGATCCCTCCCTCGGCACCGTCGACATGCTGGCGACCGCGGAGCGGGTGGCCCAGGCCCGGCAGATCTCGCCCGAACTGATCGGCTGGTGCGCGCAGGACATCTTCGAGACCCGGCTGCGCCGGCATCTGAGGGCCTACCCGACCGTGTCGGTGCACTACGGCGTACGCGTCACCGACGTCGTCCAGGACCGCCACGGCGTGACGCTGACCGGCGTCGACGAGCACTCCGGGGCCGAGCGGACCGTCCGGGCACGGTACGTCGTGGGCGCGGACGGCGGGCGGAGCCTGGTGCGGGAGAAGGCGGGCATCCCTCGCGGGAGACGCGGCCGCTGGGCCACCAGATCAACGTGTGCTTCGAAGCCGATCTGGCCCCGTTCCTCCACGGCCGCACCCACATCCTGTACTGGATCATCAACGCCGATACCCAGGGCGCCTTCCTCACCTACGACGGAAAGCGCCGCTGGGCCTACAGCTGGGGCTACGACCCCGCCGTCATGTCCGCGGAGGACTTCACGCCGGAGCACTGCACCGAGGTCATCAAGAACGCCATCGGGGAGCGGGACGTCGACATCGACATCGACGGGATCTTCTTCTGGAGGGTCGAATCGGCGCTCTCCGACCGCTACCGGGAAGGCCGGCTCCTGCTCGCGGGCGATGCCGCGCACCGGGTGCCGCCGTCGGGTGGCTTCGGCATGAACGTAGGGCTCCAGGACGCCCAGAACCTCGGCTGGAAGCTGCATGCCGTACTGCGGGGACGGGCGGGCGACGGCTTGCTGGACACCTACGAGGCCGAGCGGCGGCCGATCGCCGAGGAGACCATCGAGCAGACGCTGGCGAACGCACGCCGGGCCACCGAGGTGGGCTGGATCATGGAGGACCCGGGGCAGTTGGCCGCGATCGAGGACCCGGGCCCGGCCGGTGAGCGGGTCCGCCGCCGGATCGTGGACGCCGTTCCCGGCCAGGAGCCGCAGTACTGGTCGCCCGGCCGGCAGTTCGGTTTCGTCTACCGGGACGGCGCGCTCGTCCCGGACGGGACGGAGCCGCCCGCCTCGACCGTCACCGAGTACCACCCGAGCGGCTTCCCCGGCGCCCGGGCGCCCCACGTGTGGCTGGAGAAGGCCGGGGGAGAGCGGGTGTCCACGGTGGATCTGCTGCACACGGACTTCTCGGTGCTCGCCGGTGAGGAAGGCCGCCCCTGGGTGGATGCCGCCCGTCGAGCCGCCGCGAGCCACGGCGTCGAGCTGCGGGCCGTGGTGATCGGCGACTGCGCCGAGTACACCGAGCCGACCGGGACGTGGCGGACGCTCTACGGTCTCGAACCGAGCGGCGCGGTGGTCGTACGGCCGGACGGGCACGTGGGATTCCGGGCCCGCGCGCTCTCCGATCCGGCCACGGCGGAGAAAACCCTTGAGGAGGTGTTCGACCGCCTGCTCGCCCTCCGTCCGTAGCGGCGCCCACCGGCAGCGGCAACGGCCGGTGGGCGGAGCCGTGCGCGCCGGGAACCCGAGGGCGGGGAACCGGACCTCGCGGAGAGGAGAGCGGGGGAGGAGGCCCCCGGCGTTACCGCAGCTCGCTGAAGCGTTCGGTCGCCCGGGTGTGACCGGCGACGATGATGGTGTCCTCGGGGTGGACGACGGCGTCGGCCGTGGCGTAGGTGAAGCCCTCACCGGGGCGCTTGATGGCGACGACGGTGACGCCGTGCCGGGTACGGACGGAGCTTCGGGACAGCGGCACACCGGTGATGTCGGCGGGAGGGTTCGTCTTCACCATGGCGAAGTCCTCCTCGAACTCGATGTAGTCGAGCATCCGGCCGCGGACGAGGTGGGCGACGCGCTGCCCCATGTCGTGCTCGGGGTAGACGACGTGGTGGACGCCCAGCTGTTCGAGGATGCGCCCGTGTGCCTCGCTGATGGCCTTGGCCCACACGTGGGGGATGTCGAACGAGATCAGCAACGAGGCGGTCAGGATGCTGGCTTCCAGATCCGTGCCGATGCCGACGACGGCACGGTCGAACTCGTGGACGCCCAGCTGACGCATGGCGTCCTCCTTGGTGGAGTCCGCGCGCACGACGTGGGTGAGCGATCCGGAGAGGGACTGGACGACTTCCGCGTCCTCGTCGATCCCGAGGACTTCCGTCTCCTCGTCGACCAGTTCGAGCGCCAGGGCCCTGCCGAACCGGCCCATGCCGATGACGACGACAGCGTCCTCGCGTGCGCTGCGCCGGGTGCTGGATGCGCGTTTTCTAGCCAATGACGGGTCGCTCCTCGGGCAGGTCGTACAGACGGACGCGGTGGCGCAGGGCGAGCGCGGAGGCCACCGTGATCGGGCCGAGCCGGCCGATGAACATCAGCGCGATGAGCAGGACCTGTTCCGGTCCCGGCAGCCCGTCGGTGATCCCCGTGGAGAGGCCGACGGTGGCGAACGCCGAGGTCACTTCGAACAGGGACCGGTCCAGGCCGTTGTCGGAGAACACCATGAAGAAGAGCGTGGAGCAGGCCACCGCCGCCACGGCGAGCAGGACGACGGTGAGCGCCTGGCGCTGGACGTCGTGGTGCAGGCGGCGCCGGAAGATGGTGACCGTGCCCTCGCCGCGGATCTCGGCGCTCATCACGAAGAACAACACCGCGAAGGTGGTGACCTTGATGCCACCGGCCGTGCCGGCGCTGGCGCCACCGATGAACATCAGCACATCCGTCCCCAGCCAGGTGGCCGGGTTCATCTGGCCGATGTCGAGGCTGTTGAAACCGGCGGTGCGCGGCATGACGCCCTGGAAGAACCCGGCCAGCAGCTTGGCCGGCGGGGCCAGGGGGCCCAGCGTCCGCGGATTGGTCCACTCCAGGGCGGTGACGAACACGGCACCGCCGACGAGGAAGACACCGGTCGCCCACAGCACGATCTTGGTGTGCAGCGACCAGGTGCGCGGCCGGTTCCAGCGGCGGCGCAGCTCGAACAGGACGGGGAAGCCCAGGCCACCGCAGATGACGGCGAAGGCGATGGGCAGGCAGATCCACGGGTCGCCGGTGAAGCCCATCAGGCTGTCGGAGAAGAGGGCGAATCCGGCGTTGTTGAAGGCCGAGACGGCGTGGAAGCCGCCCAGCCAGACCGCCCGTGGCCAGGACTCGTCGTAGGCGGTGGCGAATCTGACCGTCAGGAACAGCGCGGTGAGGGCCTCCAGGAGCAGACTGACCTTCACGACCCCGGTGACCACCGAACGGACATCGCCCAGCCCGAGCGTCTTGGTCTCCGTCGCGGCCGTCAGACGGGCACGCAGCCCCATACGGCGGGAGACCAGCAGCACCAGTACGGAGGCGAAGGTCATGATGCCGAGCCCGCCGAGCTGGATCAGCGCCAGGATCACCGCGTGGCCGAAGGTGGTCCAGTACACGGGGGTGTCCACTACGATCAGCCCGGTCACACAGACGGAGGAGGTCGAGGTGAACAGGGCCTCCAACGCGTCCGCGCCGCCCGGCCCGGCCTTGGCCACCGGCAGCATCAGCAGCGCCGTCCCGACGGCGATCGCCCCGGCGAAGCCCAGGACCACCACCTGGGCCGGGTGCCGCAGCCGCGGCCACCTGCGGGGCGTCATCGAGCGCTTTTCGCCAACGGATTTCTTCGCACTGGGAGACGATAAACAACCGGGCGCCTCCTTCGCGTCGCCGCCTCCCCCTGTGTCCGGAAGGTCCTCCGCCGGTTCCTCACGGCTCGGGTCCGCAGGATGAGGCTGCCGGTGTACGATCGCGGGCTGCTCCGCACGGAGTGCGCGCTGGGGAGCGCCGCGGTGGCCCTGCTGACGGCAGGTGCGCTCACGGACAACTGGTGGATGCTGGGCGCCGGCGTCTGGGCCCTGATCGTCACCTGTCTGATCGATCTGCTCTTCTTCCGGTGACCGGCGGGAAGACCCCTGCCCACCGGTGATCACCGAGGCGACCGTGCGGGCCACGGTGTGCCGGGGAGCGGTCACACGGTCGAGCGGCCGCGCCGGCGTCAACGGGGCGCAGAAAAAGGCTCCTTCGAGCTCTTCCTGTGCGGTCGGCAGCCGCGGACGATCATGGGATCCGGGATTGAACGATCGTCCAAAGCTGCCTATGGTCGTCGGCATGGTTGCTCTCACCGCAGACGAGTTCAGGGCGATCGCCTCCGGCTACGACGCAGATCCAGGGCAGTCCATGTCCCTCCGGGCGGAGGCGTACACCGACCCCAAGTGGCACACCGCCGACCAGCGGGGGATCTTCGCCCGCACCTGGCAATGGGTGTGCCACGCGGAGAAGTTGGCGCAGCCGGGCAGCTATGTCGCCGCCACGGTCGCGGAGATGCCGGTGCTGATCGTGCGTGACCGCTCCCGCAACCTGCGTGCCTTCTACAACGTGTGCAAACACCGGGCGCACGAGCTGATTTCGGGCTCGGGGACGACACGCACCCTCGTGTGCCCCTACCACGCCTGGACCTACGACCTGACCGGTGCGCTGGTCGGAGCGCGCCGGACCGACCGCATGGAGTCGTTCGAGAAGTCGGAGATCTGTCTCGACCGGGTCCAGGTCGAGGAGTTCTGCGGCTTCGTGTACGTCAACCTCGACCCGGCCGCGCAGCCCCTGGCGCAGCAGGCTCCCGATCTCGCCGCCGAGATCATGGAGCGGGCGCCGGACATCGAGCGGCTCACCCACGCGAAGCGGCTGCACTACGACATCAGGACCAACTGGAAGAACGTCGTCGACAACTTCCTGGAGTGCTACCACTGCCATGTCGCGCACAAGGAGTTCGTGTCCCTGGTGGACATGGACACCTACGACGTGCGGACGCACGGCATCTGGTCCAGCCACTTCGCGGAAGCGGGCAGGTCGGCGAACGCCGCGTACGACGTGTCCGGCGCGACCGTCACCGAGCACTCCGTGTGGTGGCTGTGGCCCAACACCTGTCTGATGCGCTATCCCGGCCGGGGGAACTTCATGGTCCTTCAGATGATTCCGGCCGGGCCCGGGCGCACGCGGGAGACGCTCGACTTCTTCCTGGAGAGCACCGAGCCGAACGAGGCCGAGAAGCAGTCGGTCGCGTACCTGGACGAGGTGCTCCAGGTGCAGGACATCCGGCTGGTCGAGAGCGTCCAGCGCGGCATGGAGACACCCGCGTTCGACCAGGGGCGGATCGTCCACGACCCCGAGCGCAGGCCGGGGCTGTCCGAGCACGGTGTGCACCACTTCCACGGCCTGGTCCTCGACGCCTACCGCGCCCTGGTGAGCGACCCCGCCTGACCACCGCCCCAACCGACCCCACACTGGGCGCACTTGAGACCGCCGCCCCGCACGGCCGAACCCGGCCTGCCCCGGGAGCACCCCCGAGTGCCCGGCGCGCTGTACCGGCCGCCGGGAGGACGGGCCGCCGCGCCGCCGACCTCGGGTCACGGCTACTCTCGGGCGGGTGAGCGAAGGGAAGGCGGAGCCCGGGAAGACGGCCGACCGCGAGGAGCGGATCCTCGACGCGGTGCTCGTTCTCCTGTCGCAGCACGGCATTTCGGGCATCAGCATGCGCGCGGTGTCGCGGCAAGCGGGCGTGTCACTGGGGCTGGTCAACTACTACTACGACGACAAGGTCACTCTCATCGGCGCCGCGCTGCGCCGTATCGAGAAGCAGGACATGGCCATGGTCGAGCCGGACCCGGCCAGGAGCCCCGAGGACAACCTCCGGGCGGCCCTCCGCCGTGTCGCCGACGCGGAGTTCCTCACCACGCGGTACCTCTCCCTCCGGCTGCAACTGTGGGCGCTCGCGCAGGCCCACCCCGACTTCGCGGACATCAACACGGCGGCCCAGAAGCGCTACCGGGACGCGATGGCCGGGCTCATCCGTGCCGCCCGGCCGGACCTGTCCCGGGCCGAGTCGAACAGGCGCGCTGCCGACATCGACGTCATCCAGAACGGCATGTGGCTCACGGCCCTGCTGGGCCTCGACCACGCCGCCATCCGACGCAGCATCACCCGCTGCGAGAACATCGCCTTCGCCTAGCCAGGCCCCCAACTGCGTCTGCGTGGCACCGGGCGGCGACGGGCATGCGCCGAATTCCCCGTGCAGCAACGGGCGTTCGCGCGTCCGCGAGCCCGTCCGGGACCGGTCTCCGCCGTCCTCCCGGACCCTGCGCGGTCCGCTCGTTGCGCCAACCGGCGGAGTGGGGTGAACACGCCGGTGGCAGTCCTGGTCCGGGGGGCCCGCGCTCATACCCTCCCGGCGTGAACATGCTGATGCTGGCCGCGCAAGGCGGTCTGAAGATCGACTGGGCGCGGATGCCCACGTACAACACCATCATGTCGCTCTGCGCGGGCGCGGGGCTGCTGCTGGTGGTGGCGCTCGGCTGGATGCTGCTGTCGGGGCGTCAAGTGATGCCGGATGCCTGGGCCATGGGGTTCGGCACGCTGGGGCTCATCCTCTTCGTGACCGGGCTGCACATGACGCTCACCTGGCCGCTGGCGGGCCAGGGTTTCCCCTTCGACAACGTCATCTTCGGCGAGCCGTCGCTGGCCTTCGGGGCTTTGCTGCTGTTCGCCGCGTTCTTCCTCTGGAAGCGCGGCGATGTGATGCGGACGACCGCCGACCGTGGCCGCGACATCGCGGCGCTCTCCGCTCCCGTTTCCGTACTGGTCTTCGGACTTGGGCTGGCGTGCCTCGCCATCGCGGCGGCGGGCTGGCGCTACACCCTGTTCGCCGCGCCGCCGGAGGAGCCGATCTCGGGCGAGTTCGCCGATTTCCCCATGCTGGAAGCCAGCTTCATGTCCGGGCTCTATGTGCTGACGGGCGTCGGCGCGCTGCTCTTCCCGGCTGTGCTGCGCCGCAGGGGCGGCCCGGTCGCCTGGGTGGCCGGAGTGTGCTGGACGATCGCCGGGCTGGCGTTCCTGCTCTTCGGGGCGCTGAACTACTTCACGCACATCGGCCTGATCGTCAACACGATGTGAGCGGCCGCACATCCGGTGACGGGCGTGCGGAGTTCTGCGCAGGTGCCGGGACTCCGCACGCCGGGTGAGGGCCGTCATGCGACGCGACGGCCCTCACCAGTACCCCTTCGTCCCGTCGAGCAGCTCCCGCACGAGGTCCGCGTGGCCCGCGTGGCGGCCGGTCTCCTCGACGAGGTGGATGAGGATCCAGCGGAGATTGGCCTTGCCGTCCTGGCGAGTGGGATGGCGGCCCACGGCGTCCAGGGAGGCCGCCGCCGCGATCTCGTCGCTGCGGGCGCACTGCTTCTCGTAGTCCGCGAGCAACCGCCCCAGCGGGACGCCGTCCGTCCGCCAGCTGGCCTCCGGGTCGGCTCCGGCGAGAGACGGGTTCTGCTTCTCGTCCCCGCCGAGGAACACCACCTCCAGCCAGGCGTGTTCGACCCACCGCATATGGCTGATGAGTCCGGCCATGGTCATCGCCGGGGAGGTCGGGACGACGGAGCGGTGTGCGTCCGCCTCGCCGAGACCCTCGCACTTCCAGCGCAGGATCCGACGCTGGAGGTCCAGCCAGCCGAGAAGTGCGGTGCGCTCGTCGGCCTGATACGGGGGACGTTCGAGAGAAGCAGCCATGTCGGCGGACGCTAGCCCGCGCGGGCCCGGGCTGTCGTCGGGTTTTCCGCAACGGGCCGTGTGCTCAGGGCTCTTCGGGGTCCAGCTCGAAGATGAAATAGACGGTCAGCACATAGGGCTCGTCCTCGCCGTACAGACGGTCCCAGGACACGTCCACCACGCGGACGTGCTGCTCCGCCAGCCACTCCTGGACCTTCCGGAAAGCGTCCGCTGCCGTCGTCGCGAGGAAGAGCTTCCTGGCGATGGGATGCACCTGGGTCTCGGCGTCCGAGTCGTCGAAGTCCTGTGGAACGTCCAGGCAGAGGTTGGGATCGATCGCCATGGAACAACGCCCTTTCGAGTGGGTTCGCCGTGCTGTGTCGCCGGAGGGCCGGCCCCCCGGGTGCGACGCCCGGTAGGACCGCGTCACGGCCGGCAGGGTTGCTTCCGCCGTCGGTGGGCGGCCCGGCGGACGGTTCCGCTCTCGGTTCCGTGCCGGAGGCGACAGCGGCGGCGCGCGGGGTGGGGGAGCGGGGGAGCGGCGGACCTGGCGGGGTCGGGTGGCTCGGGCGGTCGTAAGCTGCTGGCATGGCCGAAGCACAGACACCCACGCCGCGTGAAGCCTTCGACACGCTGCTGGCCGGCAACCAGCGGTTCGTCGGCGGTGCGCCCCAGCACCCCAACCAGGACGCCGCCCGCCGGGCCGAGGTCGTCCCGTCGCAGAGCCCGTTCGCCGTGCTGTTCGGCTGCTCCGACTCCCGGCTCGCCGCCGAGATCATCTTCGACCGCGGGCTCGGCGACCTGTTCGTCGTCCGCACCGCCGGGCACGTCCAGGGGCCCGAGGTGCTGGGCAGCATCGAGTACGGGGTGAGCGTGCTCGGTGCGCCGCTGGTCGTGGTGCTCGGCCACGACGCGTGCGGCGCCGTCGCCGCCACCCGGTCCGCCGTCGAGGACGGCGCGGCGGCGGGCGGCTATGTGCGGGAGGTGATCGAGCGGGTGACCCCGAGTGTGCTGGCCGCGCGCGCCGCCGGGCGTACCCGGGACGAGGACTTCATCGCCGAGCACATCCGGCACACCGTCGATCTGCTGATGGAGCGCTCCCGCGTCCTGGCGGACGCGGTCGAGGCCGGACGTGTGGCGGTGGTGGGGCTGTCGTACCGGCTGGTGGACGGCACGGCCCGGGTGGTCACCGCCCGGGGCCTGGACGTCGCCGCCGACGTGGAGCAGTGACACCGGCGTAGCCGGGCGGGACCGGCCGTGCGGGGCGGCGCCGTCCGCCCGGCCGGTCAGCCGTGCATCGCGACGCGGTACAGGGCCGCGACCGCGTCGTCGAGGGGATGGGGGAGCGGCCTGCCGGAGGAGTCGAGCCTGTTCCACCTCTGGGTGTTGACGGCGACGGCCATCTGCCGCCGGCCGTCGGCACGGGTCATGGCCAGCGTTCCGCCGCCCCAGACGGTGCCGCCGTGGCCCCAGAACGTGCCCTGCCCCGGCTCCGTGGACGACGCCCCTTCCATCGGGTGCAGGCCGAGGCCGTAGGCGAGGGTCCGTCCCTCGTGGGAGACGACGGGGACGGTGCGCTGCATCTGCGCCAGCGACGAGGGGCCGACGATCTCCCCGGCCAGCAGCTTGCCGTAGAAGCGGTTGAGGTCCGCGACGGTCGATATCAGCGAGGCCGCGGGGCCGACCCAGGACATGTCGTGGACGCTGTGGTCGCGCGGCGGGTCGATCATGCCGAACCACGCCTCGTAGAGCCGGGAGTGCGGCCCTTCGACGGTCGGCCCGGAGGGGAACCCGGTGTCCCGGAGCCCGGCGCGCTCGATGACGTTCCGGGTGATGTACCGCTCGGCCGTGGTGCCGGTCACCTGCTCCAGGAGCCGGCCGAGGAGCAGGTAGTTGGTGTTGGAGTAGACGCCCGGAGTGCCGCCCGGGGTGCCGACGGCGGGTGCGGCGACGCCCATTTCGATCAGTTCGACGGGGTCGAACCGGGTGAACCGCAGGTCCTCCAGGCTGTCGGGCCGGGTGTCGGCGAGGACGGGGAACGCCCTGAGGGAGGGGTAGGCGTACGGCAGGTACTCGGCGAGGCCGCTGGTGTGGTTGAGCAGCATCCGGACGGTGACGGCGGCCCCGCGCTCCCCGGGGAGCAGCCGTGGAAGGTACCGGCCGACCGGTGCGTCGAGGCCGATCACGCCGCTGTCGACCTGCTGGAGAACGGCCGCTGCCGTGAACGTCTTGGTGACGCTGCCGACGCGGTGCCGCAGGCCGGCGGTGACGGGGCGGCCGGTGTCGAGATCCGCGACCCCGGCGGCGCCGCGCCAGCGGTGGGCGCCGTCCCGTACCTCGGCGAACACGCCCGGCATCCCGGCGCGGTGGACGTTCTCGACGGCCGCCTCCAGCGCCGCGGTGTCCAGTGGGTTCCTCGTGTCGTCCTGCACGTCGTGCGTCACGTCGTCCGTCCTCTCGCTTCCCCCGGTGTGCGCTCCGCATCGGCCGCCCTTCCCGGACGGGGAGGTCCGGTGGGGTCCTGAACTGCCCGGTGCATACGGGGCGTTGGCCCGTCGGAGCACCTGTGCCCTCATTATGCACGCGGTGCGTGCAACGCCAAGTGCACAGGTAGGGTGGGATCGGCGAGAGGAGCACGATGGCAGGCCGAAGGCGTTGGTCGACCGACGAGATCCTGGACGCGGCGGCGGAGTTGCTGCGTACCGGCGAGGCGGACACGTTCAGTGTGCGCAAGCTGGCCGCGGTCCTCGGGACCGATTCCTCCAGCCTCTACCGGCACTTCCGCAGCAAGACCGAACTGCTGCGCGCGGTCGCGGACCGGGTCCTCCTGGCGGCGATGGACGGTCACCGCCCCGAGGGCGACTGGAAGCAGCGCATCACACAGCTGGCCCTGCGGGTGCGGGAGGTCTTCGGCCGGCAGCCCCAACTCGCCGCCGTCTGGGGGCGGTACGCGTCGGGCGGCGCCGGTTCCCGGCTGGTCGTGGAAGAGGTGTTGCAGGCGCTGCGCGCGTCGGGGCTGCCCGACGAGGAGATCCCCGCGCGCTACCACCGGATCGCCGTCCTCATCGCCGCGTTGGTCGCCGCCGAAGCCGGGGTCGGCACCGTCGCCCCCGAGGAGCGCGAGCAGGGCATGGAACTGTTCCGCGTCACGGTGCTCGGCGCCGACCCCGAACGCTTCCCCGCCCTCGCCCACTTCGCCCGCGACGTCCGCCCGCTCGGCGCGGACCGGCGTGCCGCGTTCGAGGAGATCCTCGCCGCCCATCTGGACCGGATCGAGGCGGATGTACGGGCCCGCTGAGGCGCCTCAGCCGGAGGTGTCCCCACCGGACGCGCGCAGCGCGGCGTCCAGGGCCGACATCAGACGGGCCACGCGGTTCCCGCCCGCCGGGGCCGGCGGGTAGCGGCGCAGGACATCCACCAGGGCCGGTACGGCACGCCGCCGCTCCCGCTCGATCGACTCCTCGCCGGCTCCGGGCGCTTCCCCCGCCAGGATTTCCGCCGTGCGCGCCGCACTTGCCGAGGCGCGCAGGATGTGTCCCACCTGGTGGGCCTTGGCGAGGGGATGGAGGTAGGCGGCGGACGCGGCGTCCCCGGCGGCACGCGCGGCGAGCCGTGCGGCCTCGGTCGAGGCGTCCCGTGCCGCCCGGTGCGCGTCCAGCGAGGTGACACGCTGGAGCCTGGTCCGCCGCGCGCCGTCGGCGAACTCGAAGGCGGCGTCGAGTGCCGCGCGCGGCCGGGGATCCTCGGGGTGTGCCTCCTCGAACACGGGGAGGATCCCGCGCGCCGCCTCGGCCGCATAGCGGGCCACGACGCGGAGTTCGTCCATGGTCAGCTCGAAGTCACCGGACACGGAGGCGGTCATGGGCGCGACCCTCCCTTACGGTCGGCGGGAGCGCCGTCCCGGCCCGGGGCCGCTGCTCCGGCGCCGGAGCCGAGCTGGACGACGAGACCCGGGGCGGCGACGTCGAGCGGGGCGGTACAGGCGTCGGCGGCCGCCTCCCGTGCCGCCCGCGGATCCGTCCCCGGCCACAGGTGGGTGAGCAGCAGCCGGGCGGCGCCGGCCCGGCTCGCGTACTGCCCGGCCAGCCGGGCCGTCAGCAGGTACGGTGCGTCGGCGGCCGGCACCTCGTGGACGTGGGTGGCCTCCGACAGCAGCAGATCGGCGTCCCGGGCGAGGCGCGGGATGTCCGGGCTGGGGCCGGTGTCGCCGGTGTAGGCGAGCACGCCCTCCGGTGTGGTCAGCCGGATCCCGGCGTTGGGCACGAAGTGCGGCAGGAGCCGGGTGCCGACCCGGAAGGGGCCGAGGGTGAACCGGTCGCCGGGCCGGAACTCCCGCAGGTCGTACGTCCCGGCGAGCATGTGCCGCCCGTCGAGCGCGAGCACGGCGTCGGCCGCTCCGTGCGGTGCGTACACCGGGAGCGGGGGAGGCGGTGTTCCGGCGAGGCCGCGGGCGCGCAGCAGCGGGTTGAGGTCGGCGCAGTGGTCGGGGTGGCCGTGGCTGAGCAGTACGGCGTCGACGGCGTCCGCCGGGTGGTGGACGAACAGCTGTGGCAGCGTGGCGTATCCGGGGTCGATGAGCAGGCGGAAGCCCGCGTACTCGACGAGGTAGCCGCTGCATGCCTGGGCCGCGGTGGGCCATGCCCCGCAGCCGCCGAGAACGGTGAGCCGCATGACGGTAAACTCTAGCGTTCGACCGGGCGTGCCGCGCCCCCGAATCCCCTGCCTGCGAGGGGACTTCCGCCGACGGGGACGGCCGCCTCGCGCCCGGTGCGCGTCCCCCGCTCGCGGAATCGGAGGCTCCGCACGCCCCGGAAGGCCCCCGAAGCGGGGCCCCGGCAGTGTGGTGGGGCGCGGTGCCTCACCGCCCGGTCTGCTGCGGCAGGGTGAGGATCTCGGCTCCGTCGTCGGTGATGGCGATCGTGTGCTCGCTGTGCGCCGTCCGGCAGCCCGTGGCGCTGCGGAGCGTCCACCCGTCGGCGTCGGTGACGAGCGTGGCGGTGTCCGCCATGATCCACGGCTCCAGCGCCAGCAGCAGCCCGGGGCGCAGCTTGTATCCGCGGCCGGGCCGGCCGGTGTTGGCCACGTGCGGGTCCTGGTGCATCGTCGAGCCGATGCCGTGGCCCCCGAACTGGGTGTTGACCGGGTAGCCCGCCTCGTCGAGGACCGTGCCGATGGCGTGGGAGATGTCGCCGACCCGGGCACCGGGCACGGCCGCGGCGATCCCCGCGGCCAGCGCGCGCTCGGTCGTGTCGATCATCCGGGCGTCCTCCGGCGACACGGTCTCGCCCACGGTGAAGCTGATCGCCGCGTCGGCGGCGACCCCGTCCTTGGAGACGGCGAGATCGAGGGTCAGCAGATCGCCGTCGGCCAGCGCGTAGTCGCGGGGCCGGCCGTGGAGCACGGCGTCGTTGACGGCGGTGCAGATGTAGTGGCCGAACGGGCCGCGTCCGAAGGAGGGCGCGTAGTCGACGTAGCAGGACTCCGCCCCCGCCTCGACGATCATCTCCTTCGCCCACCGGTCGATGTCCAGCAGGTTCGTACCGATCGTGCTGCGGCCCTTGAGCGTGTGCAGGATGTGGGCGACCAGGGCGCCCGAGCCCTTCGCTCGGCTCAGCTGCGTGGGGTTGAGGATCTCGATCACGGCGCGTCCTTCTCGTGCTCCCAATAACAATACCGGCAATACTATACCGGTACTAGAATCGGACCCATGGTCAGGTTGCCGCTCACCCCCGAAGAGGTCGAACGCGGACAGCGCCTCGGTGCCCTCCTACGCAGGGCCAGGGGAGAGCGTTCGATGCTCGATGTCGCACTCGCCGCACAGGTCTCCCCGGAGACCCTCCGAAAGATCGAGTCGGGCCGGGTGGCCACCCCGGCCTTCCCGACCATCGCGGCGATCGCCGATGTCCTCGGCCTCTCGCTCGACGCGGTGTGGTCCGAGATCAGCGGGGCCGGCCGGAGCGCCGGGCGGACCGGTTCCGCCCACGGCGCACGGCAGCAGCTGGTCTCGTAGATTCCGCCTCCCCCCGCCGCCGTGGCACCGGCCGGCGCCGGTACGCGCCGGACGGTCCTGGGTACGCGCCCGGCACGACCCCGGCCCCGTCGGCACCGCGTCCCACGGCGGCGTGAGGACCTTCCGGCCCCGCGGGCTCAGTGTCCGGCCGTGAGTTCGCCGCTGAGCCGACCGTGCAGACGGGCGCTGGCGTCGTTGAGCCCGGTGATCTCCACCGTCTTGCCACGCTGTGCGTACTTGGTCTCGATGGCGTCGAGGGCGGCGACGGACGAGGCGTCCCAGATGTGGGCCTCGGACAGGTCGATGACGACATGGCCCGGGTCGCCCGCGTAGTCGAACTGGGACACGAGGTCGTTGGTGGAGGCGAAGAACAGCTCACCGGTGACGGCGTAGACGACCTGGGTCCCCTCCGGGTCGGTGACCGAGGTGACACGGGCGAGCCGGGCCACCCGCCGGGCGAAGACGACCATGGCGGTGACCGAGCCGGTGATGACGCCGATGGACAGGTTGTCGGTGGCGACGACCACGACGACGGTGACCGCCATGACGGTCGTCTCCCCGATCGGCATGCGCTTGAGGGTGGCGGGCCGCACCGAGTGCCAGTCGAAGGTGCCGACGGCGACCAGCACCATGACGGCGACGAGAGCGGCCATCGGGATCTCGGAGACGACCGGGCCCAGGACGATGCACAGGATGAGCAGGAAGAACCCGGCCAGGAAGGTGGACAGCCGGGTCCTGGCCCCGTTCTTGACGTTGATCATCGTCTGGCCGATCATCGCGCAGCCGCCCATGCCGCCGAAGAAGCCCGCGGTGATGTTGGCGATGCCCTGGCCGACGCACTCCCGGGTCTTGCCCGAGCGGGTGTCGGTGAGTTCGTCGACGAGCTTCGCGGTCATCATCGACTCCATCAGGCCCACCAGGGCCATCGCCAGCGCGTAGGGGGCGATGACGGTGAGCGTGTGCGGCGTGAAGGGCACATCCGGCAGCCCCGGCACGGGAAGGCGCGAGGGCAGCTCGCCCTTGTCCCCGACGGTGGGGACGGCGATCCCGGCGGCCACCGTGATCACGGTGAGCACCACGATGGAGACCAGCGGGGCCGGAACCGCCTTGGTGATCTTCGGGAAGAGCAGCATCAGGCCCAGCCCGGCCGCCACCAGCGGATAGACCGGCCAGGGCACATCGCGCAGATTGGGGATCTGGGCGGTGAACAGCAGGATGCCCAGCGCGTTGACGAACCCGACCATCACCGAGCGGGGTACGAACCGCATCAGCTTGGCCACACCGAGGGAGCCCAGGACGATCTGGAAGATCCCCGCCAGGACGACGGTGGCGAGCAGATGACCGAGGCCGTGCTGGCGGGCGACGGGCGCGACGACCAGGGCGACGGCGCCGGTGGACGCGGAGATCATGGCGGGACGGCCGCCCACGAAGGCGATGACCATGGCCATGACGCAGGCCGCGTACAGGCCCACGGCCGGATCGACGCCGGCGATCACCGAGAAGGAGATCGCCTCGGGGATCAGGGCGAGGCCGACGACCAGCCCGGCCAGCACCTCGGTCCTGGCGACCTTCGGGGAGGACAGCCAGACCGGGCGCCCGGCCGAACGCAGCCGCGCGAGTGCGGATGTGGCGGAAGACAACAACTCAGAACCTGTCGTACTCGGGCACGCCCCGGCGATGGCCCGGACGTGCGGGAAGGGACGGCGCTGCCGGACGGCACCCGCCGACGGCCCTGGTGCCGGGCCGGAACCGATGGGTCGTCGGGGAGCGGCGGCGGAGCGCGGCTCCCCGAAGGGGAAGCGGAGGCTACGGCGGGCAGGCGGCGGCGCGGGGCGACCTGGGCTCGCGCACGCTCTCTCCTGCCGGACGGGGTCTGCTCCCGGGCAGCCTCGTCCGCCCGGAATCCGCCGGGGGACGGCTGACCGTGACCTGCACTGTCGGTGAAACCCTACCCTAACGTTAGGGTAGGGATCGACGGGGCCGTGCGCGGCCCGCACAGCGGACGGGGCCGGAAGGGCACAGACGTGGACGGCACACACATGCAGATCGGCGAGGTCGCCGCACGGACGGAGCTGTCCCTGCGCACCATCCGCCACTACGAGGAGGCGGGCCTGGTCGTCCCCTCCGCCCGCTCCCAGGGCGGCTTCCGGCTGTACACCGAACGGGACGTCGAACGGCTGATGGTCATCCGCCGGATGAAGCCGCTCGGCTTCTCCCTGGACGAGATGCGCGAACTGCTGGCCGCCACCGACGCCTTGGACACCTCCGCCGGGCTCACCGGGGACGAACGGGACGCCCTGCTGGAGACCGTGCGCGGCTTCGAGACCCGGGCCGCCGCCAAGATCGAGGAACTGCGGGTACAGCTGTCCCGCGCCGAGGACTTCGCCGCGACCCTCCGCTCCCGTCTCGGCGACGACGGGGCCGGAACCTGATCCTCCGCTCCCGCCCCGGTCCGGGGGCCGGAGACCGGCGGGCGCCCCCACGTACAGTGGCGGGATGTTCGCCTCGTCCGACTTCGACCTGGCACCGTACGCGGGCCTCGACACCGGCGAGTTCGTGCACCGCACCTACTGCAGCTGGGAGGACGCGGGCTGGCGCTCGATGCTCGTACAGCGCTTCACCCACGCCCGGGAGGCGGAGTCCCTGCCGCTGCCCGCTGCCTCGGATCTGCACCTCGTGCTCTGCACGGCCGGGCAGACGGAGATGCGGACCCGCGACGGCGGCCGGACCGCGCGGCGACGGTGGACACCGGGCCGGCTCGAACTCGTGCTCCCCGGCCGGGCGACCGAGCGCAGCTACCGGGCCGAGTCCACGCTGCACACCGTCCAGGTGCACATCCCCAGCGGTACCGTCGCGCGGACCGCAGCCGAACTCGGCGGCTCCGCACCGGACTTCGAAGCGCTCCGGGCCGCACTGGCGTCGGGCGACCCGCTCGTCGAACAGCTCATGCGCACGCTCCCGGCCGCAGCGGACGCCGACGACCTGTACGCGGAATCCGCCGCCGCCTTCCTCGCCACACACCTGCTGGCGCGCGGCCGGGACACCCGGCTGCCGGGACCCGAGCACCGGGCCGTCCGGGACGGCGTCGCCCTCATGCGAGAGCGCCTCGCCGAGCCGCTGACGCTCGCCGACATCGCGGCCGAAGTGCACCTCAGCGTCTACCACTTCGTCCGCGTCTTCCGCGCGGCCACCGGCGAGACACCGCACCGGTACCTCACCCGGCTGCGGATCGAGCGGGCACGGCAGCTGCTCGCCGACACCGGTCTGACCGTCGCGCAGATCGCGGCCCGCTGCGGCTTCGCCGGACCGGCGAGCCTGTCCTCGGCGTTCCTGGCGCACGTCGGGGTCCGGCCGTCGGCGTACCGCAAGAACGCGTAACCAGGTGCGCAATCGCGCGCATCGCCCCGCCCGGCCCCGTCGCCCTAGCGTGGCGGCATGCCGTACCACTACGCCGTCTGCGCACACTCGCCTGCCCGGCCCGCCGCCGTCTTCGCCGCGCTCGTCCGCGCGGCGACCTGGCCCGCGTGGTCACCGATCGACACCGCCGCGCTCGAAGGCGGGGGTGACCCCGGAGAGCCGCAACGCGTCGGCGACACACGGCTGTTCCGCACCGGCCGGGCCGTCTCCCGGGAACGCGTCGTCGAACTGGTTCCCGACCAGCGGCTCGGCTACGAGAACGTGGGCGGGCCGTTCCGCTCCTACCGCGGGACGGTCGAACTCGCCCCGGCGCCACAGGGCGGCACCACCATCAGCTGGACGGCCGACTTCACGCCCAAGTGGCGCCTCACCGGGCCCCTCTGGAGCCGGTACCTGACCCGCTTCATGCAGCGGATGGCCGACGGCCTGGCCGCCTACGCCGCCGCAGCGGACGACCGCGCACCTGCGGGGTGAAGCAGCGCCGGCACCACGGAGCGCGGGCCCGTCCGGGGGCGGCGCTCACCGGGCGGGGGGCTGTGCGGTGCCGGTGTGCCGGTGGGCGTGGGCGGTCAGGCGGGCCACCTCCGCCTCCGCGGGGATGAGGAAGAAGTGGTCGCCGGGCAGGGCGTGCAGGGCGAAGGCTCCCGTGGTCACACGCGACCACCCGCGGGCGTCCTCGACGGGGCAGGACGGATCGTCGGTGCCGGACAGCGCCGTCAGCGGAGCGGAGAGCGGAGGGTGGGGCTCCGGCCGGTAGGTGTCGATCAGGCGGTAGTCGGCGCGGAGCATCGGCAGGAACAGGGCGCGCAGTTCGGGGTGGGTCAGGACGTCCGCTCCGACGCCGCCGAGCCGGTGCACCTCGGCCACCACGTCGTCGTCGCTCCACAGATGGACCGTCTCCCGGTTCCGGGGCAGATGCGGTGCCCGCCGCCCGGACACCACCAGCACCTGCGGAACGAGGCCATGGCGGTGTTCGAGCCGGGCAGCCACCTCGTAGGCGATGGCCGCGCCCATGCTGTGGCCGAAGAGGGTCACGGGCAGCGGGGGCAGCCCGGCGAGTTCGGTGCCGATCTCGTCGGCGACATCCGTCAGCCGGGTGGCGTACGGCTCGTCGAACCGGTCCTCTCTGCCGGGGTAGCGCACCGCCAACAGCTCGGTGGCGGCCGGCAGATGGTGCGGCCAGTTCCGGTAGAAGCTGGCGGAGCCACCGGCGTGGGGAAAGCACACGAGTCTGCGTTCCGGGGCCTGTCGAGCGCGGTAGCGGCGGAACCAGGTGCCGTACGGGACGGCCGGCAGGTGCTGCATGGATTCCCTCCTGGGAGCGGGTGGCGTCGCCCCTACTCTGCCCCGGCCGGTGATCCGCCGGAACGGCACCCCGGTTCCCGGTGCCGGGCAAGTCCCGTCCGGGGCACGGCGGTTGCCGCCCGGACGTGCGCCGACGGCATGTGCTTCCCGGGCCCGGTGTCACCACAAGGCGGGATATTCTGTGCGGCGTGCCGACTTCCCTTTACCACGTGCGCAAGACCTCGCTCGGCCCCAAGCGCAAGTACCGGATCTCCGCGGACGACGGCAAGGGGAGACCGGGCGAGCCGCTCGGCTACGCGGAGAAGCAGCTGAAGATGTCCGACGAGCTGGACCTCTTCGCCGACGACCGGCGCAGCCAGAAGCTGGCGACCGTCCGGGAGAGCTCCCGGGGTTGGCTCGCCGCCCTCACCGGCTACGAAGTGTTCGACGACGAAGGGCGGTTGCTGGGCTCGTTCGGGCTGCTGCCGAAGAAGTCGGTCGGGCGCACGACGTGGGAGTTCGAGCAGCCCGGGCTCGGCCGGCTCACCGGCGCCGAGCGCAGCGTCCGGACGGCGCGGGCCCGGCGGCTGCTGACGCTCTTCGACACGGCCGGTGAGATCGCCGGGGCCCTGGTGAAGTACCACTTCGACTTCGTCCGCGACGGCGAGCCGGTGTTCAGCATCGACAAGCCCAAGGTGTTCGACGACTGGTACCGCCTGACCGTGCGGGAGGACGCCGTGGACCGGCGGCTGCTCTTCGCGCTGGCGGTGACGATGGAGGCCCGGCAGCGGGGCTGAGGGGCCGGCCGGCGGCGTCCCGGCGCGCTCGCACCTGCGGCGTCCGGCGGCTCTCGGCCGGGTCGTCCGCTTCCGGGACCCGGCTGTTCCTTCGGCGCGGCTGCTCAGCGGTCCGCCCAGTCCGGTACCCACACGTCGGGCGGAACGCGCGGTCCTGTGGCACGCAGATGGTCGCGCAGCGCGGTCAGCACGGGGTGCAGGTCCCCGCTGCGGAACAGCAGCGCGTGCGGGTAGACCGGGGTCGGGTCGTGCAACGGGATGCGCCGTAGGTCGTGGTTCCGGGGCCACAGGTACCGGTCCCCGCTGCCGACGAGGGTGGCCAGCGAGGCCGAGTCGGCCAGCGCGTCCATCAGGGCCTCGTCACCGAAGTGCGGTCCGAGCGCGTCGATGCTCAGACCGAAGACCTCGGACATCTCCTGGTAGAACTCCGCCCACTCCGTGCCCGGCCTGATCCCGGGGATCCAGATGCGGTGGCCGACCAGGTCCGCAGGGCTGACCCGGGGCGCGTCGGCCAGCGGGTGGCCGGGGCCGACCAGGAGCTCCATCGGTGAGTCCAGAAGCCGTTCGGCACTGAGCCCGGCCGGGACCCGATCTGCCGGCAGGGCACGGAAGGACGCGTCGACGCTCCCTTCGAGCACCGCCTCGGCGGCCTGGGCCGCGTTCTCCTTGCTCAACGTGACCGTGTCCAGGTTCATTTCGGGGTGGGAGCGGTAGAACCGGTAGACGGCCTGGGCGGGGGAGATGCGCCGATTGAGGACGTCGATGCGCAACGGACGGCTGCCGGGGCGTACGGCCTGCTCGGCCTGCTCGACGGCCGCCAGGACCTTCTTGGCGTGCGGCAGGAGGACCTGCCCGTCCGGGCTCAGCCGGGAGCCCCGGGCGGCGCGTACCAGAAGCGTGGCCTCGACGTGCCTCTCCAGGGCCGCGATCCGCTTGGAGACCGCCTGCTGGCTGATCCCCAACTCGTCGGCCGCAGCCTGGAACTGGCCGTTCCGTGCGACGGCCACGAACGTCCGCAGCGCTTCGACATCCACGCCTCCACCCTACGTCTACAACCACGGGTTGTTTCCGGTGTGGTGCGGGGTTGTTTGATCGAGTGTTCCGCACGGTGGTGGGATCAGCGCATGTCCACCCGCACCGAGCAGGTCATACATGTCCAGTCGCCGGAGTTCACCCGTCATGCGGAGCGCATCGCGGAGGTGACCGACGCGACGTCCCGGCTGAACGTGCTGCCGTTCAGCGACAGCGAAGGCCGCGCGGAACTACTTTCCGTTGTGTTCGGTGGCCCGCTCCCCGCGTCGGTGACGATCTATCCGCCGTTCTTCACCGAGTACGGACTGAACACGACGTTCGGGGAGAACGTCTTCGTCAACCAGGGATGCACCTTCATGGACAAGGGAGGCATCCGTATCGGCAACGGCGTCATGATCGCCCCGAAGGTCAGCCTCATCACCGGGGGACATCCTCTGCCCCTGGCCGAGCGCCGCGAGTACCTCTCCTTCGCCCCGGTCGTCATCGAGGACGACGTCTGGATCGGGACGGCCGCGGTGATCACGCAGGGGGTGACCATCGGTGCCGGTGCGGTGGTCGCCGCCGGCGCGGTGGTCACCCGTGATGTCCCTGCCGCCACCGTGGTCGCGGGAGTGCCCGCCCGGGTGATCAAGACGATCGACTGAGCCCGGCCGCCGGCCGGGTGCGCGGCACCCGTGCGCCCCTGATGCCTCGTCCGCTCCGGCTGACCGACCGGCAGGGGGAGGGCTCACCGCGGCCCCGTCGCGGTACGCCTCCACCGCCCGCTGGAGCAGACGCGCGGAGAGCGCAGAAACTACCGGTAAGCGAACGCACGTTGGTCCTGGCATGACCGAACTCCGCGCCCTCGGCTCGTCCGATCTCCTCGTCTCCCCCCTCTGCCTGGGCGGCAACGTCTTCGGCTGGACAGCCGACAAGACCCAGTCGCTCGCGGTGCTCGACGCCTACCGTGCCGGCGGCGGCAACTTCATCGACACCTCCGACTCCTACATGAACTACTTCGCCGGCAACGAGCCGGGACAGTCCGAGCGCATCATCGGCGACTGGCTCGCCACCCGCCGGAACCGCGACGACGTGGTCGTCGCGACGAAGGTCGGTGACCACCCCGATTACCTGGGCCTTGCGCCCGCCACCATCAAGGCCGCTGCCGACGCGTCCTTGCGGCGACTGCGTACCGACCACATCGACCTCTACTACACCCATTTCGACCGGGACGAGTCCCTCCCCGTGGACGAGATCGTCACGGCGCTCGACGACCTCGTGAAGGCCGGCAAGGTGCGTGCCATCGCCGCCTCCAACATCAGCCCCGAACGGCTCTCCGCATCGCTGGCCTTCTCCGACCGCGAAGGGCTGGCCCGCTACGTGGCTCTCCAGCCGCAGTACAACCTCGTCTCACGCGATACCTACGAGGGCCCGCGGCGGGAGATCGTGCAGCGTGAAGGGCTGGCCTGCGTTCCGTACTTCGCACTGGCCTCCGGCTTCCTCACCGGCAAGTACCGCCCCGGACAGAGCGTGGACAGCGAGCGCAACGTGCCCGGACTCGCCGGTGGCTACGCAAACACCGAACGCGGCGTGCGGGTGCTCGACGCGTTGGAGCAGATCGCGACGGCACGCGGGGTGGAGATGGCCACGGTGGCGCTGGCCTGGCTCGCGCAACAGCCGACCGTGACCGCGCTGATCGCCTCCGCACGCACCGTCGAGCAGCTGCCGGCGCTCTTCGCCGCGCAGGACCTGCATCTGTCGGACACCGAGTTGCAGACGTTGACGACCGCCTCGTCCTGACCGGGGCCTGGCACCACGCCATCCACCGGCCCGCCCGCCGCCGCGAGCGCGAGCCACCGTCAGCGACGCCTTCTTCGGCCCCGCCGACACGAACAGCACCGTGCGTGGCCCGAGTCGGCAGGCGGCCGCCCCGGCGCGGGGACCGACACCCGGACCGCCGACCGTGAACCACCGCGCCCTGCCTGCGCGAACGTTCAGGCGTCCGTGCTGCTCGCGGTGTTCGTCGCATGGCCGTGAGCCGTCCCGTCGCGGGTGTCGGCGGCCGTGATGAGCTGGTCGAGCCGGCGCAGCGTGTGGGTCATCTCCTCGACCCTGTCCGCGAGGCGGTCGCGTTCGGCGCGCAGCATGCGGCGCTGGGTGGCGGTGGTGCGCCCGTTGTTCACGCAGGGCAGCAAGGTCGCGATGGCGCGGCTGCTGAGGCCGGCCGCGTAGAACTGCTGGAACAGGCGTACGACTTCGACGGTCTCCTCGGTGTAGCGGCGCTGCCCCGAGGGGGTGCGCTCCGGCGCGAGCAGTCCCTGTTCCTCGTAGTAGCGCAGCGCGCGCACGCTCACGCCGGCCCGCTGAGCCAGCTCTCCGATCTTCATCGCCTCGTTTCCCCTTCCCGCGCTTGACCCTCACGTCGGCGTGAGGTTTTAGCGTAGCGGGCATGGACATACGACAGGAGATCGCGCTGGTCACAGGCGCGAACCGGGGTATCGGGCACAGCTTCGTCACCGAGTTGCGGCGCCGGGGCGTCACCAAGGTCTACGCGGCCGCTCGCCGACCGGAGACCGTCCCCGAGATGCCCGGTGTCGTCCCGCTGAGGCTGGACGTCACCGATGACGCGTCCGTGACCCGGGCCGCGGCCGTGGCCGACGACACGACGCTGCTCGTCAACAACGCGGGGGTGTCGACCTTCGCCCGGCTCACCGACGGCGCGGAGGAGGACATCCGGCGGGAGATGGAGACGAACTTCTTCGGCACCCTGCGCATGGTGCGGGCCTTCGCGCCGGTGCTGAGCGCCCACGGCGGCGGTGCCGTGCTGAACGTGCTGTCGGTCATGGCGTGGATGGCGTACGAGCACTCCAACAGCTATGGGGCGTCCAAGGCCGCCGCCTGGGCGCTGACCAACGGCATCCGGTACGAACTCGCTGATCAGGGCACTCAGGTCACGGCGCTGGCCATGGCGAGCGTCGACACCGACATGATGGCCGCCATCGAAGACGAGAAGGCGGACCCCGATGTGATCGCCCGGGCGGCGCTGGACGGCCTGGAGGCCGGTTCCCTCGAAGTGCTGGCCGACGGGCGGACGGCCCGGTGGAAGTCCCGGCTGGGCGAGGACCCGGCCCTGCTGTATCCGCAGTTGGCCGCGCCCGCCGCCGCCCGGCCGTGAGCCGGTACCGGCCGGGGACGGACGTGGACGCCCGCACCCGCCGTCCCCGGCGCGTACCGCCCCTCAAGCGCACCGTCGCCACACCCTTGCCGGGCCGTACGCCGCGTCGATCCGCCTGCCGGGGGCCGCTGTTCAGGGGCGGTCGGCCAGGACGGCCTTGAGGGAGGCTTCCAGGATGTCGACGCCGGTGTGGAGCTCGTCGTCGCTCGTCGTGAGGGGCGGGGCGATGCGGAATATGCCGCCCATGCCGGGGAGTTGGACGATGTTGAGGTGCAGGCCGCGCTCCAGGCAGGCCGCGGTGACGGCCTGGCCGAGCGCGTCGGCCGGGGCCTTGCTCTCCTTGTCGGTCACCAGCTCGATGCCCTGGAGCAGGCCGCGGCCCCGTACGTCACCCACGACCTCGTACTCCTCGCGCAGGCCCAGCAGCCGGGCCGTGAGCTGGTGTCCCAGTTCGGCCGCGCGTGCGACGAGTCCGTCGCGTTCGATGACGTCGAGGACGGTCAGCGCGACCGTCGCGGCCAGGGGGTCGGAGACATGGGTGGTGAAGAAGAGGAATCCGCGCTCCCGGCAGACCTCCTCGATCTCGGCGCCGGTCACCACGGCCGCGACCGGCAGCCCGGCGCCGAGCGTCTTGGAGAGGGTGAGGATGTCGGGGGCGACGCCGTCGCGCTCGAAGGCGTACATGTGGCCCGTCCTGCCGAGCCCGGTCTGTGCCTCGTCGAGGACGAGGAGCATGCCGCGCTCGGCACACAGTTCCTTCAGGAGGGCAAGGTAGCCGGGCGGCAGGTCGATGATCCCGCCCGACGAGAGGATCGGTTCGACGAGACAGGCGGCGAGGGAGCCCGTCGACTGCTGGTCCACGAGGCCGAAGCCGTACCGGAGTTCGGCCTCCCAGTCGTAGGAGCCGTCGGCGTGCCGGAACGGCGAACGGTAGCCGTTGGGCGTCGGCAGGGTGAGGTTTCCGGGCAGCACCGGGCCGTAGCCGCGACGCCCGGCCGAGAACGTCGCCGCGGCCGCCCCGGAGGTCATGCCGTGCCAGGAGCGGTCGAAGGAGACGATCTCGTACTTGCCCGTGTACAGCTTCGCCATCTTGACGGCGGCTTCGTTGGACTCGGCTCCGGTGGTCACCAGGAGCGTCTTGCTCAACTCCGGGGGCAGCGTGCCGGCGAGCCGCTTGGCGAGGTCGACGACCGGGCGGCTCAGCATGCCGCTGAAGAGATGGTCGAGCGAGGCCACCGAGCCGGAGACGGCCCGGACGATGTCCGGGTGCGCGTGCCCGAGGACGGCGCTCATCTGCCCGGAGGTGAAGTCGAGGATCGCCGCTCCGGTGCTGTCGTGGACGCGGGTCCCGGCGGCGCTTTCGATGATCCGCGGGGTGAACCCGGCGCCGTACCGGATCAGATGGCGGTCGACATCGTCCCAAAAGGTTTCCGTGCTCACAGGGCCTCCTCCGTCCGGACGGCCCGGCGTCACCGGTCGGCGACGGCGGACGCGTCGCCGGGAGTCTATGGCACAGCCGACTGTGCCAGAAAGCCCCGGAAAACCCCTGGCCTGCGGATATTCGGCCTACTGGAATGCGCTAATGTGCGGGCCACAACAGGGAGGCAGGGGGCCATGGTCACCGACGTCAGCGTCAGTCAGCACTCGGATGTGCCGATCTATCGACAGATCGTCATGCAGCTCACGCTCATGATCGAAACCGGGCAACTGCGCGACGGCGAGCGGCTGCCCGGCTCCCGTCTGCTCGCGGACAATCTGCGCATCAACCGCAACACCGTGGCGCACGCCTACCGCGAACTGCGCGACCAGGGGCTCGTCGAGGCCCGGGGCCGCCACGGCATGGTCGTGGTCGGAGGCGAACGGGCCCGCTCGGCGTCCGCCGTCCGGGACCGGGCCCGCGCGATTCTGGAGACCGCCGTACGCGAGTGCGCCGGGCTCGGGCTGGCACCCGCCCGGATCCGGGAGCTGATCGCCGACCTCACGGCGGGAACGGCGGACGACTTCCCGAGGATCGCCTTCGTCGAGTGCAACGCCGACCGCGCCGCCTACTTCTCCGAGGAGCTGGCCGCCCATCTGGGCCTCCCCGTCGAGCCGCTCGTCCTCGGCGACTTCGAGCCGGCCGGGGTACACCCCGAGCTGGTCCTGACGACCTTCTTCCACCTGGCCGAGGTGCGCGGCCTGCTGCGCGGCCCCGCGACGGACGTGGTCGCGATCGTCGTCGCGCCGCACATCCAAACGCTGCTGCGGATCGCGCGGGTGCCGAAGAACCGCACGGTGGGGCTGTGGTACTCGACCGACGACCAGGCGGTGAGCATCCGCGACTCCCTCACCCAGGCCGGGGTCACCAACACCGAGGTGCTGCACGGGACGGCGGACGCGGACCTCGCCGGCGTCGACCTGGTGGTGGTGCCCAGCGAGACGCCCGAGCTGAAGCGGCGGCTCGCGGGCCGCGTCCCGGTGATCGAGTTCGGCAACGTCCTGGACGCCGCCTCGCTGCGGATGGTGGACGACCTCGTACGCGATCTGCGTGCCGCCCGGCCGCGCACCGCGCACCGGTAGCCCTTCCCGCCCCGGCCCGCCCCGGCCCGGCGCCTGCGGCCCGGCGTCCCGCCCGGTCACCGGACGGGACGGGGCCGCGTACGGCTCCCGGTCCACCGTCCGCCCGCCCGTGAGTTGTGCGCCTCCCGGCGGTGACCGACACTCGTCGGGAGATCGGACGGCAGACGGGGTCCGCCCCCGCGGGGGCGGCCGGGAGATCTGGGAGGCCGTATGACCCTGCCCTTCGGAAACTCCCTGGAGTCCCTGGTCACCGACGCCTTGGAGGGCTTCGCGCGGGCCCATCCGGACACGGTCGAGCATGTGCGCGAGCACGGCTTCCTCACGGCCCGGCACAGTGCTCCGGCGCGGCGGGTCGGCCTGGTGTCGGGCGGAGGGAGCGGGCACGAGCCGCTGCACGTGGGCTTCGTCGGCGCGGGCATGCTGGACGCCGCCTGCCCGGGCAGGATCTTCTCCTCGCCGCACAACCGGCAGGTCTTCGAGGCGTCCCGGGCCGTCGCCCGCGAGGACGGCGTCGTCCACCTGGTGAAGAACTACACGGGGGACCGGATCAACTTCGGTATCGCGGCGGAACGCCTGGCACACGAACAGCTGCCCTGCTCGACGGTGCTGATCGACGACGACGTGGCGTCCGACTCCGCCGAGATCGCCGCGGGCCGCCGCGGCACGGGCGCCACCGTCCTGGTGGAGAAGCTGCTCGGTGCCGCCGCCGACACCGGGCTCGGCCGGCAGGAGCTGGCCGAGCTGGGCGCCGACCTGGTGGGCCGCTCCCGCACGCTCTCGGTGGCCTCGGCGGCACACACCGCGCCGGCGACGGGGCTGCCCGCCTTCACGCTGCGCGAGGACGAGCTGGAGTACGGCGTGGGCATCCACGGGGAGCGCTCGGGCCGCACCGTGCAGCGCGGCACGGCCGACGAGCTGGTGCGGGAGATGACCGAGACGCTCGTCCGCGCGCTGGGGCTGCGCCGCGGGGCCTCCGTCGTCCTCCTGGTGAACGGGCTGGGCGCGGCGACCCGGCTGGAGCTGTACGCGGCGCTGCGGGATGTGACCCGGGTGCTCGACGCGCACGGGGTGGCCACCGAGCGGGCCCTGGCCGGCGACTACGTCACCGCGCTGGACATGCGCGGGTTCTCCGTGACCCTGCTGGAGGCGGACGGGGCCACGCTCGACCTGTACGACGCGCCGGCGCACACCCCGGCGTGGTCCCGGTGACCGGCAGACGGGAGACGGCCGTATGGACGACAGCGGATCCTTCGCCGAGCAGTGGATGCGACGGTTCGCCGCATCCGTGTCCGCGACCGAGCCCGAGCTGACGGCGCTCGACCAGGAAGCCGGGGACGGCGACTTCGGCACCAATCTCGACGCCGGCCTGAAGGCGGCGCTGAGCGCTCTGGAGCCGGCACCGGCGGGCGGCACCGCTGCCGGGGGTCTCGATGCCGCCGGTGCCACCGGCGGGGGCGGGAGCCCCGGGACCGCCGGAGGCTCCGGGGACGCCGGGAGTACCGGGGGCGCGAGGGACGCCGGGGAGGCCAGGGAGGCCAGGGAGGCCAGGGACGCCGGGGACGCCGGAGATGACGTCCCGGCGCTGCGGGCCGTCGCCACCGCGTTCCTCGACGAGGTCGGCGGCACGAGCGGTCCGCTGTTCGGGCTGCTGCTCCAGGATCTGGCGCAGGCCGCCGAGGAGGCCGGGCACCGGCTGACCGTCCCGGCGCTGGCGCGGGGCGCGCGGGCCGGGCTGGCGGCGATCCAGCGGGTCGGCGAGGCGGTTCCCGGGGACAAGACGCTCGTCGACGGGCTGGCCCCGGCATGTGAGGCGTTGGCCTCAGCCGAGGAATCCGTCGGCCCGGCGAACGCCCTCGCGGTCGCAGCGGACGCCGCCTGGCAGGGCGTCCGCAGCACCGCGGATCTGCGCGCCCGGCGCGGGCGGGCCAGCTATGTGGGCGAGCGCGCCTCCGGCGTCCCGGACCCGGGCGCGGTCGGGATCGGCCTGCTGTTCGCCTCCGCGGGCGGCACCGTCACGAGCCTGGCCCCGTATCTGGAGGCGTCCGGAAGCGGCGGCGGCCCGGGCGGCGGCTGAGCGCGGCCGTCGAGGAGCCGGCCGGGCCGCCGAGGCGGCGCGCACGCTCCCGACGAGGCGTCACAGGGAGCTGCCGGCGGTGAGCAGCTCCTCCAGGCCGATACGGCGGAAGAAGTCGGCGCGGACACGGTCGGCCACGGCGGAGACGACTTCGCTGCCGTCCCTGCTGGGGTCCACATGGGTGCGCAGCGGCCGGGTGCCGTGCTCCATCGCGACGAGCCGTGCGACGGCTTCGGCGACCTCGGCCACATCGGCGCCCGCGGGGACGAGCGCGGCCAGACGCTCGCTCAGCTCGTCCGCCGAGGGCCGGTGCCGCCGGTCGTAGGCCGCCGCACGGTCGGTGTCGGCGGGGGCGCCCGCGTGGGCGAAGTGGTGGGTGCCGGAGGTGAACGCCCCGGGCACCACGATCGCGGTGTCGATGCCGAACGGGAGCACCTCGGCCGCATAGCTGACGGCCAGGGCGTCCATCGCGGCCTTGGCGGCGAAGTACGGGCCCAGGAACGGCGGGCAGCCGCCGCGGGTGCTGGAGCTGCCGATCCAGAGCAGCAGCCCCGAGCCCTGCGCACGCAACGTCGGCAGGACCGCGCGGTTGACCCGCTGGGTGCCCAGGACGTTCACGTCGTACAGGTCCGCGAGCTGTGCGGTGGTGAACGCCTCGGCAGCGCCCAGGACCATGTGCCCGGCGTTGTGCACGACCACATCCAGCCGGCCGTGCTCGGCGAGGATCCGGTCGACCGCCGCGTCGACGGACTCCTGCGAGGTCACGTCCAGCTCGACGGCGTGCGCCTCGACCCGGTGCTCGGCGGCGTAGCGCGTCAGATCGGCCACCGCGGCCGCGTTCCGGGTCGCGGTCCGCCGCATGCCCGCGTACACCCGGTGCCCCGCACGGGCCAGCGCCCGCACGGACAGCGCACCGATACCGCTGGACGCCCCGGTGACCAGGACGACCTTCCCCGAACCGCCGCCCGTGCCGTCATCCGTCACGTCCACGTCGTTGCTCATGGCAGACCTTTCGTTGGCCGGTGGGTGCGGCGGCGGGCGGCCCGGACGGGTGCGCCGTCGGCGGGGACGGCCTGACCGCCGCCCGCGTCCCCGGCGGACCGGCCGCCGAAGGGCCGACGGCGCGCCGGGGCCCGCCGCGTCCCCCACGTTCGGCCGGTCCGCCGCCCCCCGGCCAGGGCTGCGCCGACCCTGGGGCCACCGCCCCCCCCGGCCCCCCCGGCTGCGCCCCCGGCTGCGCCCCCGGCTGCGCCCCCGGCTGCGCCCCCGGCTGCGCCCCCCGGCCGGGGCGGCGCGTCCCGATACCGGCCGTCACCTCACCCGGCGGCACCGGACGACACCGGGACGGCGCCGACCTACAGCGGACGGCGCCGACCGGCACCGTCGCGAACCTCCGGTGCCATGGATCGCCGGCGTCACGGCGTCACGGCCGGTGCCGCGGACCGTCGGTGCCGCGGCCCGCCGACGTCACGGACCGTCGGCGTCCGCGTCGTCGCCCGACGTGCCGGCCGCCGCGTCCCGGCGGCGTGCGGTCCGTGCCGCGCGGCCGTTGCTGCCCGGCCGTTGCCTCGGCATCCGGTCACCCGCCCAGCCGCGCACGCTCGGTTCGGCCAGCGAGGACACCCACAGGTCCGCCAGGGAGGCCGCCTCGGCGCTGGGGGAGGGGCCGACGCCGAGTACCCGCAGCCCGGCGCCGACGGCGGACCTGATGCCGGCCTCCGAGTCCTCGACGGCCAGCGCCTCGGCGGGCGCCACCCCGCACAGCCGCGCCGCGGTGAGATACGGGTCCGGGTGCGGCTTGGGCCTGACCCCGTCGCCGGGAACGACGATGTGCTCGAAGCAGTCGAGCAGGTCCGCCGTGCGCAGACAGGACTCGACGATCTCGAACGGGCAGTTGCTGGCGACGGTGAGCGGTGCGAACCTCCCCACGCCGTGGACCAGTTCGACCGCGCCCGGCATGGTCACCGGGTCCTCCGACACCAGCTGGGTGAAGTGGGCGAGGAGCCGCTCGGTCATCTCGGCGGTCAGGTCCGGACGTCCCGCCTCGTCGGCCATGAGCCGCGCGCACTCGGTGTAGTGCATGCCCTTCGCCCGTTCCGCGAAGCCCGGGCCGGCGGCGAGCCCGAACTCCTCCAGGACGAGGGAGCGCGCGTCCTGCCAGTGCCGCTCCGTGTCCATGAGTGTGCCGTCGCAGTCGAAAACCACGGCCGCCGGAGTCCAGGAAAGAATGCCGGGTGCTGCCATGTCGCTCTCCGTTCCGGAAGAACCCGCTGATGCCTGTGCCGAAATGTGGGCGCACGAGGGCGCCACACTGGGGGATAAAAGAGCCGCCCGAGGAGCGATCGGCGTTCTACGGAATGCATCCGGACGCTTCTGTGTACTCGCTCTGGGCGGTAACTCGATAAACGTCGCAGAGGTGTCAGTAACTCGTCAAGGCGCCTGTGGGCAGGGTTATTGTGTGCTTATTGAAAACAGCGGAGACCGGCGCTATGGCCGTACCGGTCGGCGGAAAAACGCGGTAAACCCGGCGCGCCAACGGCCCGAGCGCCGGAACTCCGTCCGCTTCTCCGCGCCGAGCAGCAGCTCAGCCCCGGTCCGCAGGGTGGGCCCGGAGTCTTCCGCGAGAGGTGAATACCCCTCGGCCCGCCTGATGCGTCATCAGTTCACCGGTCCTTCGCCGGGCTTTGTCGGTCCGCTTGCCCGGCGCCCGCGCAGACCGGTCGTGCGCCGGGCGTACGCAAATTCGGAAAGCGTACCAACCGCGTGATTCGCGAAGGGGTCCTGCCACGTGTGCGGAATCTTTTTCGTACACCCGGGATCGCCGGGAATCGGGATCGGGTTCGCGTACAAGAGACGCGGTCGGATGGTGCGGGGACGGCCGGGTCGGTATGCGTCCGATGAGAACGGGTCCCCCTGCTGAATTCACCGAGCGGGGCGATCACTGCCGCAACGCCTCGGCCCCGCTCCGCGTGGGGAGCGGGGCCGAGGCGGGGCGCCCCGCCGGTTCAGCCGCCGGACCCGCTGCCGTCGCCGGACCCGGTTCCGCCGCTCTCCTCGGTGGTCTCGCCCTCCTGCTCCTGCCGGGCCTCCTCCTCCGCCCGCCAGTCCTGACGCCGGCGCTCCCCGCGGCTGAACGCCGCCCCACGCACCGCCTCCTCGTCCGCCAGGCCGGAGCCCAGCGCGCCGACGACGGTGCCCAGGCAGGAGGCGAGCCAGGCGACGGTGACGACATCGACCGGACCGACCGAGTGCTTCAGGGTCTTGGCCAGATACGCGGGCGGAATGATCACCAGCGCGGCCAGGAACGTGGCCGTGAACAGCAGTACGAACATGATGACCACGCCGCAGGAGACGGTCGCCACGGTGGCGGCGTTGTACAGCGCGGTGAAAGCGCGCAGCCCCGCGTTCTGGGGCCGCTCCCACAGATTGTGGGCCAGCACCAGCCAGGCGATCATGGCGACGACGGCGAGCAGGCTGACCGCCAGCAGCCGGCCGGTGCTGAACGCGTCCGCCAACTGCCAGATGCTGGAGTAGAAGACCCCGAAGGCCGCGCCGGCCGTCGAACCGGCCAGCGCGGGCGACAGCGACGGCACCAGCCGCCACGGCCGGTTCGTCCGCACCATCCCGGCGAGCAGCCGGAGCTTCCCCCGCCACCCCGGCAGCGTGAAGTGCAGACCCTGGCCCTCCAGCTGGACGTTGGCGTCCACCGCGCGCTGCGCCCCGCCCTCCTCGGAGGACTCCCGCGCCTCCCGCTCGTCGATCACCCGGCAGCGGGAGGGGGCGGTACCGCCCGCCGCCCCCTCCCGGCCCTTCCGCGCCGTCCCGTCCGTGGCGCCGGTGCCGCCCGTGTCGTCGGCGAGGTGGTCGACGACGAGGTGGACGAGCATCTCCCGGGTACGCCGGCGGACCGCGACGGCCCCCATCGCGACGAGCGAGACCAGGCCCACCCGGTGCTCCGGCGCGCAGTCGGCGAGGACCGGAAGGTGGTCGGCACGGCGTGGCAGCTCCGTCAGCACCACGACCGCCTCCCAGTCGCGGCCGTTGCGCTCCCGCCGTCCGATGTCCAGCAGCGGAACGGTGCCGCTGGAGTCCAGCGGCAGTGTGCGGCGGACGACCTCGACCCGCCACGAGCCGCCCCCGGCCTCCCCGTTCTCCCCGGTCTCCCCGGCCTCCTGAGAACTCCCGGCGTCTTCTCCGTGCCGGGTGCCCGCCGCCTCCCGGGACCTCTTCGCGTTCCGCGCCGACTCCAGTGCGCGGGGCAGTTCGGAGGCCAGGCTGTCCGCCAGCCGTTCCGCGGGGCCCGGTTCGGCGATCACGCCCAGCACCCGCTCCCGGTGCTCGTCCTGCCGCGTACCGCGGTCCCGGGACGTCTTCTCGTCAGCCACCCTGCGATTCCTCACCTTCGTCGGCCGGTGCACACGACGGCGCGGGCGTCCGGCACGGGGCCGCGGGGGCGGGCCGTGCGGGACGCCGCGGGTGCGGACGCCGCCTCGGCCGGGCGCGTCCACTCCGGTCAGTGAACGCCATCGAGGCGGTGCGGGACCGGTGGGCGGCGGCCGTGTCGGGACGCCGCCCACCGTGCTGCCGGGCGAGCCGGGCTACTGGCTGTTGACGGCGCGCAGCACGTTCAGCCGGGCCGCGCGCCGGGCCGGCCAGATCGCGGCCAGCACACCGATCGCCAGGCCGAGCAGCAGGAACAGGCCGAGCCGGCCCCAGGGCAGCACCGTCTCGTACGTGGAGAGCGAGGCCCCGGCGAGGCTGCCGCACGCCCAGGCCAGGAAGGTGCCGGTGCCGATGCCCAGGACGGCGCCGAACAGCGAGATCACCACCGACTCCAGGCGCACCATCCGCCGGACGCCCTTGTCGTCGAGGCCGATCGCCCGCAGCAGCCCCACCTCGCGGGTGCGCTCGAAGACGGACATGGCCAGGGTGTTGACGACGCCGAGCACCGCGATGACGACGGCCATGCCGAGCAGCCCGTACATCATGTTGAGCATCGTGTCGATCTCGCCGGACTCCGCCTTGGTCAACTGCTCCTTGTTCTGCACCCGGAGGAGCGGGCTGTTGCCGAGTGCCGTGCGGATGTCCCGTTCCAGGGTGCTCGGGTCGGTGCCGGGCGCCGCCTTGACCAGCAGGCTGTCGAACTTCCCGCCTTCGGCGTGGGGCAGGACGTCGGCCGTGGTGGCCACGGCGTCCTCGACGGCGTGGGTCTGCCGGTAGACGCCGACGACGGTGAGTTCTCTGCGGTCGTCGTCGAAGCCGAGCGTGCCCCGGAAGGTGTCGCCCGTGGACAGGCCGGTCCTGCGGGCGAGTTCGTCGGACAGCGCGATCTTGCCCGGGCCGAGGGCGTCGAGCGATCCGGCGCTGAAGTGCAGAGCGGTGACGTGGCCGAGCTGCCGGGGGTCCGCGCCGGTGACCGTGGTGTCCGCGCCGCGCGCCGTCAGTGGTGCGGTGGCCACCGGTGTCGCGTCCGCGACGCCCGGCACCTCGGCGACCTTCCTGCCGAGCGCCGGTTCGATGCCGTCGTAGCCCGCGTTGGACACCTGGTAGTCCGCGGTCAGACCGCTCACCGCCTCCCGTTCGAGGGCGGTCCTGACGGAGTTGCCGGCCACGGTCATGCCCGTGATCAGGGTGAGCCCGATCATCAGGGCCGAGGCGGTGGCGGCGGTGCGGCGCGGGTTGCGCAGCGCGTTCTCCCGGGCGAGCTTGCCGCTCACACCGAAGAGCCGGGTGGTGAGCGCGCCCGCGAGCGTGATCAGCGGACGGGACAGCAGCGGCGCCAGGACGATCAGGCCCGTCATGGTGAGCACCGCGCCGCACATGGCGATCATGAGGTTGGTCTCGGCGCCGTCGTCCAGCGTGGAGACGTACAGCATGATCAGGACACCGGGGACGGCGAGAAGGCCGCCGACGCTGTTGCGCAGCACCATGCCCCGCCTCGGCGGCGCCTGGTCGACGCTGCCGAGCGCCTCGACCGGGGCGATCTTCGCCGCCTTGCGGGACGGCAGCCAGGCCGCGAGCACGGTCACACCGACGCCGACCGCGAGGGACCAGGCCACGGTGCTCGGGGAGATCACCAGGGGCCCGTCCGGCAGGCCCGCGCCTCCCACGTCGAGCAGCGGCCGCAGCACCGCGGCGATACCGAGCCCGAGCGCGAACCCGGCCGCCGAGGCGATCAGCCCGAGGATCCCCGCCTCGGCCAGGACCGCGCGGACGACCTGGCGGCGTGCGGCACCCACCGCACGCAGCAGCGCCGTCTCCCGGCTGCGCTGTGCGATGAGCATGGTGAAGGTGTTGGCGATGAGGAAGACACCGACGAACAGTGCGATCCCGGCGAAGACGAGCAGCAGCCTGGTGAGCCACGCGGTGCTCTTGACGATCTGCTCGGCCTGTTCGTCGGCGAGCCGGGTGCCGCTGGTGACGGTGATGCCGTCGTCGGGCAGCAGCGCGCGGACCCGGTGGGTGAGCCGCTCCTCGTCGGTGCCGGGCGCCGAGGCGACGGTCACCTCGTCGAACCGGTCCGGCGCGAGGAAGAGGCGCTGTGCGGTCGCCGTGTCGAAGAGCGCGAGGGTGCCGCCGGCGGTCACCCGGGGGTCGTCCGTCTCGACGGTGCCGACCAGCTTCTTGGTGAGGGCCGGCCCGTCGGTGGCGAAGCGGACGGTGTCGCCGATGTGGTAGCCGGCCTCTTCGGCCGTACGGCGGTCCAGCGCCATCTCACCGGCGGCGGACGGGCCGCGCCCGGACACCAGGGGGAAGCGGCTGTCCCGCTCGCCGTGCGGGCTGTCCGGCGTGTAGTTGGTCGCGAGGTTCTGCCAGCTGTTGTCGGCGTTCAGCGGGCGGCCGTCCTCGGCGGCCAGGGTCGCGGTGCCCTTGACGCCGGGGTGCACGGCCCTGACTCCGGGCACCGACCGGATCTCGTCGACGAGCTTGCCGGTCAGCGCCGTGGTCCGGCCCTCGTCCGCCGCCTCGTCGGACACCGGCCGCGGTTCGGCCTGTACGGAGACGGCGACGTCGCGGAGGTTCTCGGCGGAGGCCCCGCGGAGGGCCTGGCCGACGCTGTCGCCGAAGACGAGCGTGCCGGAGACGAAGGCGACGCCGAGCATGACGGCGAGGACGGTCATGAGCAGTCGTGCGGTGTGCGCGAAGACGTTGCGCAGGGCTGTACGCAGCATGGAGATCCCGGTTCGGGTGCGGTGGTGGCGGAAGGTCGGCGCGGCAGGCGGCCGGTCAGCCGGTGCGGGCGCCGGCGTCGAAGCGCCGCATCCGCTCCAGCACGTCCTCGGGGGCGGGCGCGTGCAGCTCGTCGGTGATCCGGCCGTCGGCCAGGAAGACGACGCGGTCGGCACGGGCGGCGGCGACCGGGTCGTGGGTGACCATCACGACGGTGTGGCCCAACTCCCGTACGGACTCCCGCAGAAAGCCGAGGATCTCCGAGCCGGAGCGGGAGTCCAGATTGCCGGTCGGCTCGTCCGCGAAGACGATCTCCGGCCGGGACACGAGAGCGCGGGCCACGGCGACCCGCTGCTGCTGTCCGCCGGAGAGCTGTGCGGGACGGTGGCGCAGCCGCGCGGACAGGCCGACGGTCGCCACCACCGTCTCCAGCCACCGCTCGTCCGGCCTGCGGCCCGCGAGGGCCAGGGGCAGCGTGATGTTCTCCAGGGCCGTCAGCGTGGGCAGCAGATGGAACGACTGGAAGACGAAGCCGACGCTGTCCCGGCGCAGCCGGGTGAGCTGCCGGTCGGTCAGTCCGGACAGCTCCCTCTCCCCGATCCGGGCCGAGCCGGCGGAGACGGTGTCGAGGCCCGCCATGCAGTGCATCAGCGTCGACTTGCCGGAACCGGACGGCCCCATGATCGCCGTGAAGCGGCCGCGCGCGAACTCCACCGAGACCGAGTCCAGGGCGACGACCCGGGTCTCTCCCGCCCCGTAGATCTTGCTCAACCCCTCGGCGCGGGCGGCGGGTCCGGCCGGGGAACGGCCGGGAGCGGATACGGCTGCCTGCATCGGCATGACGGCTCCAGAGGTACGGAGAAGGCGGTGTGACTGCCTGTCATCCTCGGTGCGCCGTCGTCGCGAACCGTCGGCCCCAGGGCGTGGATCGGGCACCTGTCGAAGGTCGGGCCCGGCGCTCCCGCTCGTTCTCGGGGCAGACGGCCGGCCTCTGCCGTCCGGCAGAGGCGCGCCCCGGGGACGCCGTCCGAGCGGGGCACGAGCGGGGCATCGGGTCGCGGCGTCAACGGGCAGTACGGCGGCGGCGGTTACCGCCTCGCGGCAGTACGCCCGATCGGCCGCACCGGCGGCACGGCGGCACGGCGGCGGTGCACCGGAGCAGCACGCGCCGGCACGCCCACCCGGATCAGGCCAGCAGCCCCGTCCGGTAGGCCAGCACCGCCGCCTGCACCCGGCTGTCCGTGCCCGTCTTCTCCAGGATCGCGCTGACATGGGTCTTCACCGTGCCGACGCCGATGCCCAGCCGGTCGCCGATGTCGCCGTTGGCGAGCCCCTGGCCGAGCAGGGTGAGGACGTCGCGCTCCCGGCCGGTCAGCTCCGCCAGCCGCTGCCCGTCCTCGGGAGCTGCCGCCGCGCCACCGGCCGGTGCGCCGGCGCCGCCGTCCAGCATGCGTTCGATGACGGTGCCGGTGACGCCGGGGGAGAGGACGGCGTCGCCCGTGGCGGCGGACCGTACCGCGCTGATCAGCTCCTGGGGGCCCTCGTCCTTGAGGAGGAAGCCGGTGGCGCCGCGGCGCAGCGCACGGGTCACGTTCTCCTCGTCGCCGAACGTGGTGAGCATGACGACCTGCGGACGGGGCCGCAGCCGGAGCAGCCGCTCGATCGCCGCGAGCCCGTCGAGCACCGGCATCCGGATGTCGATCAGCGCCACGTCCGGGAGCGTCTCCGCCGCGACCGCCGCGGCCTCCTCGCCGTTCGCGGCCTCGCCGACCACCTCGATGCCCTCCGCGTGGCGCAGGATCAGCCGGACCCCGTGCCGGATCATCTCCTCGTCGTCGGCGAGGAGGACCCGGATCGGGCGGTGGTCGGAGGAGGACGGCTCGGACGGCTCGGACGGCTCGCTCATGGGGACTCCCACGGTGGCGCGTTGGACACCACCGGCACGGTGAAACGGTCGATCGTGGCCAGCACTTGGCCACGGAAACAGTATCGGGTGAGCGTCAGACGACCGGGCCGGTCCTCCGGCGGCCGGGCGGCGGACCCGGTGTCGGCGCGGTCCCTCCTCGCGCTCCGCGGGCGGAAGTCGTCCATCTCCGTCGGTGGGTACATGCAGCTGGTGACCGACTTGGAGCGCGGCGGCTCGTGCCCCGTCGCCGCGGCCCGCACCCCGTCGTCGGGCAGCGTGTACTCCAGCACCTTTTCGCGGGCCATCCCGACCCGCGGCTTCTCGGGCCCGGGCCGGTCCGGCTGCGGGGCCGCCTCGCTGACGAGCAGCAGCCCGAGTGCCGCCAGCACGCCCACCCCCGCCAGACCGAGGAAGCCGGTGAGCGCGTCCGCCACGCGCCGCTGGACCCGGGCGGCCGCCCGGCCGGGCTCCGGCTCCGAGGGGGACGCGGCCGCCGGGTCGCCCGGACCGGCCGCTCCAGCGCCCGGGTCCGGCTGCGCCGGTATGTGCGCCGTCACCGCGAAGCCGCCGGCGGGTGTCGGCTCCGCCTCCAGCGTCCCGCCGAGCAGCGTCACCCGCTCCCGCAGCCCGACGAGGCCGCGCCCCGAGCCGAGCCCGGTCGCCGCCGGTCCGTCGGGCGGCGCCCCGTTGCGTACGCGCACGTCCACCCGGTCGCCGGTGTGGGTGACGGCCACCGTCACCCGCGCCCCGGCGGCGTACCGGTGCACATTGGTCAGGGCCTCGCGTACCACGCGGTGCACGGCCCGGCGCACCTGGGCCGGGCGGTCGTCCAGGTCCGGGCCGTCCCAGGCCAGTTCGACCGGGACGCCGCCGCGCCGGGACTCCTCGGCCAGCGCCTCGATGTCGGAGCGGGTGCCCGTGGTGTCGGTCAGCGCGCCCGTCCCGGTGTCCTGCCCCAACGGGCCGAGGACGCCGAGCACTTCGCGCAGCTCCCGCATGGCGTCCCCGGTGGCCCGCCGTACCAGGGCCGCCTCGTCGCGCAGTTCGGGCGACTCCTTCTCCAGCGCCATCTCCAGACCGCCGGTGTGCAGCGAGATCAGGCTGAGCCGGTGGCCGACGAGGTCGTGCATCTCGGCGGCGATCCGGGACCGCTCGTGCATCCGGGACTCGCTCTCCGCGAGCCGCCGGGCCGTCTCGGCGGCGGCGGCGCGTTCCCGCAACGCCCGCAGCAGCCGCTCCTGCTGTCCCCGCGAGGTGCCGACGAGCCCCGGCACCACCAGCGTGGTGGCCGCGAGCACGGTACCGAGCGCGAACCCGAGGGAGTGGCCGCCCAGCCCGACGGACGGGGCGAGGGCGACGGAGACCAGCACCGTGGCCGCGGCCGAGCCGGACAGCACGGCGGTCCTGCGCCGCGGGGCCGTGAGCTGCCGGGCCGCCGTGTAGGCGGCCGCCGCGGCCGGCAGCCCGGCGGCGGGCAGCAGTCCCAGGACGACCGCGAGGCCCAGCAGGCTGACGACGGGGAAGCGACGGCGTACGGCGAGCAGGGCGAGGGTGACGGCGCCGAGGGGCAGCAGCGCCAGGTCGGGCGGCGGATCGCCCAGTCCGTGGACGAGTTGCTGGGTGAGCAGCATCAGCAGGCCGCCGCCGAGCACTTCCGCGAGCGCGCGCCACAGTCCTCGGCCCTGCTCGCCGGATGCCGTGAAGGGGCTACGGGAGCTGGTGATCATCGCTCAATTGTGCGGCCTGGCGGTGGCCCGCCCGGTGCGCCCGGTGCCGTGGCCCGGTGGCCGGCCGGGGGCGCGCGGGGGAGTTCAGCCGTGCCGCGCCCGGCGCAGCGCTTCGGCGATCTCCTCGTCCGCGACGGCCATGGCGGCCTCGGCGCGGGTGTACCAGATCTCCCGCCTGGCCGGGGCGAGCCCTTCCCAGGGGTGCCGCTCGGCACTGAACCCGAGGGTGCCGTACAGCGACCTCGCGTATCGCTCGCGCCGGTCGATGTCACTGCTCACAAGGCTCCTCCTGGCGTCCGACGGTCCGGGCGGTCGGAGTGTAGCCGCGCCGGGGGAGACGGCGGCGGGCGGGCGGGGCGGCGGGCACCTCGACGCTAAATGCAACTCGTCTTGCAGTAATTCGCGGCCGGTGCCACACTGCACTTAACGCAGGTGTACTTACATTAAGGATGCGGCCGTGCAGCAGCTCTTCTTCCACGACAACGACAACTTCTGGTTCGAAACGCTCCGCTCGCTGGGGCACATCGCCTACGGCGGAGCCGACCTGGGCGAGGTGCTGTACACGGCCGGGCGGATCAAGTCCGGCGACTACGACAGCTGGTACGAGGAGTGGGCCGGCACCGCGGAGCGCCTGGGAAAGGTGGCCGACGAGGCGGAGCGGGGCGGCCACACCGTCACCGCGCGGGACACCTACCTGCGCGTGTCGAACTACTACCGCACCGCCGAGTTCTTCCTGCACGGCGACCCGGACGACCCCCGCATCCGGACGGCCTACGACCGGTCCGTCGAAGCGTTCCACCGCTACGTGGACCTGGCCGGCCCCACCATCGAACGGATCGCGGTGCCGTACGAGGACACCACCCTGCCCGGCTACTTCTACCCGAGCCCGCTGCCGGGCCGGCAGCCGCTGATCGTGATGCACAACGGATTCGACGGCACGGCCGAGGAGATGCGCTTCATGGGTGCGCTCGCGGCGCAGGAGCGCGGCTACCACGTGCTCTGCTTCGACGGCCCCGGCCAGCCCGGCACCCGGCACACCCAGGGGCTGCTGTTCCGGCCCGACTGGGAGAACGTCGTCGGCCCCGTGATCGACCACGCGCTGGGCCGGCCCGAGGTCGACCCGGAGAAGATCAGCCTCTACGGCGCCAGCCTCGGCGGGCTGCTGTGCGTCCGCGCCGCCGCCTACGAGCCGCGGCTGAAGGCGGTCATCGCCAACGACGGTGTCTACGACCTCGGTGCCCTCGGCGCGCGGTTCCTCGGCGGGGACCGGGACACCGTCGAGCGGGCCCTGCGTGCGGAGTCGGCGCCGGAGGCCGATGCCGCCATCGCCGCCGCCATGCGGCAACACCCCGGCGCCCGCTGGGCGTTCGAGAACGGGCAGTTCGTGATGGGCGGCGACACCCCGCGCGCGTTCGCGGCACGGTCCCTGGACTACCACCTGCGCGGGATCGCGGAGCGGGTCTCCTGCGCCGTGCTGATCTGCGAGGCCGTCGCCGACCTCTTCTTCGAGGGGCAGCCCGAGCAGGTGTACAACGCGCTGACCACGCGGGACAAGACGCTGCTGCGGTTCACCGAGGAGGAGGGCGCCGACGCGCACTGCCACTTCGGCGCGCAGCGCTACGCGGCGGGCAGGATGCTCGACTGGCTCGACGAGCGCACCCCGGTCGTCCGCTGAGGCGGCCGGCGGCTCAGCCCCGGGGCCGTCCGCCGGAGGGGCCCGGGGTCCCGGCGCCGGGTGAGGACCGCCCGGCGGCCAGCGCCCGGTCGACGAGGACCTCGACGTCGTCGGCGGGCGCGTAGTCCCACAGCGCCCGCAGATAGAGCGGCGCGAGGACGAGATCGAGCACCATCTCGGCGGTGGGCGGGCTGCCGCCCCGCTCCGCCTCGCGGTCCAGCGCCCGTTGCAGCTCCAGGACACGGCTGCTGACGTAGTCCTCCGAGCGCAGCCGGTCGTCGTCGGCGTGGTCGCCGAGCGCGGGTGAGAAGGCGGCGGTCAGCGCGCGGAAGAAGGCGAAGCCGTCGGGCCGGCGCAGCTGCGAGGCGACGGCCCCGGCCCAGGTGAGCAGGTCGTCGCGGAGGTCGCCGGTGTCCGGGAACGGCGCCTGCTCGTTCAGCCGGGCCGTGGCCACGTCCAGCACGAGCGTCTCGACCGATCCCCAGCGGCGGTAGATCGTGACCTCGTGCACACCGGACAGCTCGGCGATCTCCCGCACCGTGAGGTCCGTCCTGCCGTCGGCGAGCAGGCTGCGCACCGCCTCGTGCACCGCCGCGCGGGTCCGTGCCGTGCGTCCGCCGGGGCGCCGTCGAGGAGCCGGTGAGGAGGAGGCCGTGGTCATGCGGTCAGGGTATCGACCCGGCACCGCCGCGCACGCCGCGCCCATCGGCCGCCCGCACCGGCACCGGCCCGTGGGTGCCCCCGTCTGACCTGGGCGTTCGCTTCTGCCGCCGGCGAACAGGCGGCCCCGCGTGCCGGGATCGTTGGCAGGGTGGGCCCATGAAGATCACCAAGTTCGGTCATGCGTGCGTACGGCTGGAGCGGAACGGCCGGGCGCTCGTCATCGACCCGGGAGCCATGACTCCCGAACGCGGCGTGACCGCGGGGGCCGAGGCCGTCCTCGTCACACACGAACACTTCGACCACTTCGAGCCGGAGCAGCTGCGCGGCACCGAGGCCGACGTCTACACCTGCCCCGGTGTCGCCCGGCACCTGGACGGGTTCGGGGACCGGGTGCACGTCGTCGGGGACGGCGACACCTTCTCCGCCGCGGGCTTCGAGGTGACGGTGAAGGGCGAGAAGCACCACTACAGCCACCCGGACGCGCCGCCGGTCGACAACATCGGCTTCCTGGTCGACGGCGAGGTCTTCCACCCGGGAGACGCGCTGACCGTCGTCGAGGCGCCGACCCTGCTGGTGCCAGGACAGGCGCCGTGGCTGACGGTCCCCGCGCTGATCGACTATCTGCGCCGCACGGCACCCGACCGGGCCTACGCCGTCCACGACGGTCTTTTGAGCGACTGGGGGCTGCACGTCCTGGACGGCGTCCTCGCCCGGGAGGCGGACCGGACGGGCACCGAGATCCGGCGTCTCCTGCCGGGCGAGAGCGTCGAGGTGCCGACGGGCGGTACCGGCCGGACGACGGCGCCGTAGACCCGTCCCGCTTCCCCCGCGTCCCATGCGTCGCGTGCCTCCCAACACCCCCCACGCGGCCGGAAGTTGGCTCCTTCCGGTGGGTGAGAGACGCAGAGGACGGCGTGCCGGAGGCCGTACTCTGGGCCGGCCGGTTCGCTGCCGCTCGGCCTCGGAGGGTTCGGAAATGGGAACTGCACAGTCCGTCGAATCGCTGGAGCAGCTCACCACGGTCTGGCGAGCCGCGGTGCTCGACCGGAACCCGGAGGCGGATGTCCGCGACCTCCCCGGCCTCGCCGTCCGGTGGGCCGACTGCCGGTTCGCCTTCTGGAACTGTGTCGCGCTCACCGGGACCGGCGCCGATGCCGCGCTCGTCGAGCAGCGGTTGTGCCGGGCGGCGGACCTCATGCGGGCGAAGCAGCACCCGGGCTATCTGCTGGTCTTCGAGGACCTGCTGGGTGAGGAGGCCCGCGCCGCACTGGGCTCCGCCGCCGAGAAGGCAGGGCTCGCCCACGGCTTCCGCGGCATCGGCATGGCCGGGGACCTGCTGCCGCTTCCCGAGCCCCACCACCCGGAGCTGACCTTCGAACGGGTCACCACCGACCGGCAGCTGCGGGCGTACGCGGACCTCAACTCCCGTGCCTACGGGATGCCGTTGGAGGACGGCAGGGACGGGCTCGTCGGCACCCGGCTGTGGACGGAGCGTGCGTACGCCTACCTGGGAGTGCGGGACGGCGTTCCGGTGGCCGGAGCCGCGACGCTGGAGGCCGACGGCCGTCTCTTCGTCGCGCTCGTCGTCACCGACCCGGACCAGCAGCGCCGCGGGTACGGCGAGGCGGTCACCAGGAAGGCGCTGTACGAGGGCGGCCGGGCCACGGGGCTGACCAGGGCGACGCTCCACGCGACGCCCGCGGGCGCGCCCGTCTATCCGCGCATCGGCTTCGTGCCGAACACACCCGTGCACTTCTACGGGCTGCGGGAGTGAGCTGAGCGGCCCGCCCCGACGGGTGCCCCGCCGTACCGGTGATCCACGGCCCGACCCACGGGCCTGACCCACGGCCTCACCCACGGCCTGATCCGCAGCATGCTCCACGGCCGGACCGCGCGCCGGAGTGTCGCGGAAGCCGTGCCGCCGCCCGGCTGTAGCTTCCGGTGCCTGCCTCCGCCGAAGGCAGGAGCGAGAGGCACACCGGGCGGAGAAGGGCGCGATGGGAACCACCGGACATGACGTCGTGATCGTCGGAGCGGGATTCGCCGGGCTCACGGCCGCCCGCGAACTGCACGCGGCCGGATGCGACATCCTGCTGCTGGAGGCACGCTGCCGGGTCGGAGGGCGGGCGCTGACCCGGTTCCTGCCGGACGGTACCCAGCTCGACCTGGGCGGCCAGTGGATCGGCCCCGCCCAGACCCGTATCGGGGAACTCGTCCGGCACTTCGGCATCGACACCTACCCCACACCGGAACACGGCGACCCCGTCGTCGACTACGGCGGCGAACGGCGCACGGACGTGCCCGCCGAGGCCGGCCGGCTCCTCGCCGAGATCGACGCCCTCAGCCGGCAGGTCCCGCCGGAGCGCCCCTGGGCGGCGGAGCAGGCCACCGCCGCCGACCGGCAGACCTTCGCGTCCTGGCTGGCCGCCTCCGGCCACCCGGAGCAGGCGCAGCGGTACGTGGGACGGGTGATCTCGGGCGGGCTCCTCGCGGGCAGCCCCGCCGAGACGTCGCTCCTGGAGACGCTGTTCTACGTGGCCTCCGGCGGAGGCGTCGACGCGCTGCTCGGCTACCGCGGCGGGGCACAGGAGACCCGGATCGTCGGCGGGGCCCAGCACATCGCGGAGCGCATGGCGGACGAACTGCCGCCGGGCGCACTGCGGTTGGGCGAACCGGTCGTGGGTGTCGAGCACGGCGCCGACGGTGTGCGCGTGGTGACCCGGCTCGCCGCGTACCCGGCCGCACATGCCGTCATCGCGCTGCCGCCGGTCCTCGCGGGGCAGCTGCGCCACGACCCGCCGCTGAGCGCGCTGCGTGCCGGGGCGCTGCAACGGCAGGCCGCGGGCACGGCGTTGAAGGTGCACGCCGTCTATCCGGAGCCCTTCTGGGGTGCGGACGGGCTCTCCGGGCTGTCCACGTCGGACTCCGGTGTGCTGACCGAGACCGTCGACAACACGCCGCCGGGAGCGCCGAGAGCGGTACTGACCGCGTTCGCCTACGGCGACGAGGCCGTGGCCCTGCGCCGGAGCAGCCCCGAGGAACGGCAGGCGGCGGTCACCGAGCGGCTCGGCGCGCTCTTCGGTGAACGCGCCCGGCAGCCGCAGGAGTTCATCACCCACGACTGGCTGGCCCAGGAGTGGACGCGCGGCTGCTTCTCGGCGCACTTCGCGCCCGGCGGCCGGACCGCGTTCGGCGGTCTGCTGCACACGCCGGAGGGGCGGCTGCACTGGGCGGGCACGGAGACCGCCGTCCACGGGAACGGCTACTTCGACGGGGCCGTGGAGTCCGGACTGCGGGCCGCCCGCGACGTGCTCGCCGCGCGGACGCCGTCCAGCACTGGATGAACGGCGCGGGCGCCGTTCAGCGCTGGATGAACCGGAGCATGTTCCCCGCCGGGTCGCGGAAGGCGCAGTCGCGGACGCCGTAGGGCTGGTCGACCGGCTCCTGGAGGACCTCGCCGCCGGCCGCCCGGATGCGTTCGAAGGTGGCGTCGCAGTCGTCGGTGTCGAAGAGGACCGCACGCAGCAGGCCCTTCGCCAGGAGCTCCGCCATGGCCTGCCGGTCGGCGGGGGAGGCGTTCGGATCCGCGAGGGGCGGTTCGAGGACGATGCTCACCTCGGGCTGTGCGGGCGCCCCGAGGGTGACCCAGCGCATCCCCTCGTAGGCCACGTCGTTGCGGACCTCCAGGCCGAGCACGTCCCGGTAGAAGGCGAGCGCCTTGTCGTGGTCGTCGACGGCGATGAAGCAGGTGGAAACCTTGATGTTCATGGGGTTCACGCTACGGGCGGGGGCTCCGCCGCGCTTCTCCGATCCTGACCGGCCGGGTGTGGACCATGGCGAGACAGGGCGGGACGGCGGCGCTCTCGTCGTGCGGGCGGGCCCGGTAGGCGCTGGGGCTCTCGCCGACCAGCTCGGTGAACCGGGAGCTGAACGACCCCAGCGAGCTGCATCCGACCGCGAAGCAGACCTCCGTCACCGACAGATCGCCCCGGCGCAGCAGCGCCTTGGCCCGCTCGATCCGCCGCGTCATCAGATAGCTGTACGGCGTCTCGCCGAAGGCGGCGCGGAAGCTGCGGGAGAAGTGGCCGGGCGACATGAGGGCCGAGCGGGCCAGCACGGGGACGTCGAGCGGCGCCGCGTAGTCGCGGTCCATCATGTCGCGGGCCCGGCGCAGCCGGACGAGGTCGTCCAGGTTCACCCGTCCAGCGTCGCACGGCCCGCCGACACCGCCGCGGTGCCGCGGGCCTGTGCGGCGGCGGTCACGCGCTGTGCTGGATCTGGATCAGGTTGCCGCAGGTGTCGTCGAAGACGGCCGTGGTGACCGGGCCCATCTTCAGCGGTTCCTGGGTGAACCGGACCCCCTGCTCGCGCAGCCGGACGAACTCGGAGTGCACATCGTCCACCGCGAACGAGGCGAGCGGGATGCCGTCCTGGACGAGGGCCTCCTTGTACGGCCGGACCGCGGGGTGGCCGTCCGGCTCCAGCAGGAGTTCCGTGCCGTCCGGGTCCTCGGGCGACACCACCGTGAGCCACTTGTCGGTGCCGATCGGGATCTCGTGCTTCTTCAGGAAGCCGAGCACCTCGGTGTAGAAGCGCAGCGCCTTGTCCTGGTCGTCGACGTAGACGCTCGTCAGATTGATCTTCATGCTCCGGTCTCCGGTTCGTCGTGCCCCAGCCAGCGGGCGACGACGCGCTCCAGTGGCCGGATGTCGAGGTCGTGGAACTTGTAGCGGCCCTCCCGCCGGGTGCGGACCAGGCCGGCGGACTCCAGCACGGCGAGGTGCTGGCTGACCGCCTGACGCGTCAGCCCCAGCCCGTGCCGGGTGGTGAGCCGCGTACAGATCTCGAACAGCGACTGTCCGTCCCGCTCCGCGAGCTCGTCGAGGATCCGCCTGCGGGTCGGGTCGGCCAGCGCCTTGAAGACATCGTCCGTCACGTGCCCACGATAGGCAAGTCGGCACTTGCCTATCAATCCGTGGGGGCGGTGGGCGGTCCGGGTGTGCGGGGGTGCGCGGGCCCTTGACGTGCCGGGGGAGCGGACTACCTTGCGCGGCGAACGGGATACCGGATGGCGTGCGAGATATCGAACGGTGAGCTGTGCCTGCCGGATCCCGTCCACGTCGGTGAGGAGGACGCCGGCGTGCCGACCTTCCCGTACCGGAGGCAGCGCCATGGACGCCAAGGAACCCTCACACCCCCTGCACCGGCGGACCGTCGTGGCGGCGGCCGCCGGGCTGCCGGCCGCCGCACTCGCCACCGGCCAGGCCGCGGCGGCCCGCAACCCCGCCCCGGGCTCCGGCTCCGGTGAGGCACCGGAAGGAGAGGGCCGGGCCGGTGTGCCCCCGGCCGCCGCTCCCTTCCCGCTGACCGACGTGGAGCTGCGCCCCGGCCCCTTCCGCGACAACCAGGAGCGCAACACGGCCTACCTGCGCGCCGTCGACATCGACCGGCTGCTGCACACCTTCCGCCGCAACGTCGGCCTGCCCAGCGACGCCCGGCCGTGCGGCGGCTGGGAGGCGCCCGACGTCGAGCTGCGCGGGCACAGCCTCGGGCATCTGCTGTCCGGCCTCGCACTCACCCACGCGGCCACCGGCGAGGGGGAACTGCGAGAGAAGGGCGCGCGGATCGTCCGCGCGCTGGCCGAGTGCCAGGCGCACGCACCCGAGGCCGGCTACCGCGAGGGCTATCTGTCCGCCTTCCCGGAGAGCTTCTTCGACCGGCTGGAGAACGGGGAGAAGGTGTGGGCGCCCTACTACACCCTGCACAAGATCATGGCCGGGCTGCTCGACCAGTACCGGCTGGCGGGCGACGCGGAGGCGCTCCGGGTACTGGAGGCCCTGGCCGACTGGGTCGACCGGCGTACCGCACGGCTCGGGCACGCGCACATGCAGCGCGTCCTGGAGACCGAATTCGGCGGCATGAACGAGGTGTTGACCGACCTCGCGGCGGTCACCGGGAAGCGCCGCCGGCTGGACGTCGCCGAGCGCTTCACCCACGAGGCCGTCCTGCGTCCCCTGGAGCGCGGTGCGGACCGGCTCGACGGGCTGCACGCCAACACCCAGATACCCAAGGTGATCGGGGCGCAGCGGCTCCACGAGGAGGGCCGGGGCGCCGCCTACGGGCGTATCGCGGAGAACTTCTGGCACATCGTCACCGCGCACCACACCTATGTCATCGGCGGCAACAGCAACGAGGAGCTGTTCCACGCGCCCGACGCGATCGCGTCCCAACTCGGGCCCACCACCTGCGAGAACTGCAACAGCTACAACATGCTCAAGCTCACCAGGCTGCTGCACTTCCGCTCCCCGCGGCGCACGCACCTGCTCGACCACTACGAGCGCACCCTGTTCAACCAGATGCTCGGCGAACAGGACCCCGACTCGGCCCACGGGTTCAACCTCTACTACACCGGCCTCCAGCCGGGCGCCTACAAGGCACAGCCCGACTTCATGGGGGACGACCCCGAGGCGTACTCCACGGACTACGACAACTTCTCCTGCGACCACGGCACCGGCATGGAGACCCACGCCAAGTTCGCCGACACCGTCTTCTCCCGGGCGGCCGACGACAGCGCCCTGCTGGTCGGCCTGTTCCTGCCAGCGCGGCTCACCTGGCGCGCCCACGGCATCGTCTGGGAACAGCACACCCGCTTCCCCGACGAGCCCGGCACCACCCTGACCGTGCGCTCCGGCAGCGCCCGGCACGCCCTCCATCTGCGCGTCCCCTGCTGGGCCGAGGGCGCACGGGTGCGGGTGAACGACGAGCCGGAGCAGCCCGTCCCCGCCGGGAGCTGGTGCACCGTGCCCGCCCGCGAGTGGCGCGCGGGTGACCGGGTGCGGATGCGGCTGCCGATGCGGCTGCGTCTGGAGGCGGCGCCGGACGACCCCCGGGTGCGTGCCGTCTGCTACGGGCCCGTCGTCCTGGCCGGACAGTACGGACCGCGCACCGGCGAGGAGGAGATGCCCATGCCGGTGCTCGACCCCGCGTCGGTGCACGCGCAAGACGGGGACCGGCTGCGCTTCACCGCACGCGCCGACGGCCGGACCGTCACCCTGCTCCCGGTGGCCCGCACCCACCACGAGCGGTACGTGGTCTACTGGCGGATCCCCTGATCCCACCCGGCCCCCGGCGGCGGTGCGCGCCGCGCGGTATGCACGCGGCACGTGCCGTCCGTGGCCGAAGTCGGCGAGCGGCTGCGCCGGGGGAGTCCGGTCGGTGACAATGCTGCTCCGTGACGGCGGGCCCGGCGGCGCGCCGCCCGGCCACGCACGGACGGACAGGAGCGGTACGCCGTGTGCCGCACCGGGGGAACGCGAGAGGCTTCACGGGGCATATGGGCGTGCAGACCCGGCAGTTGAGTTACCGCGTCGGCGAAGGGGCCGCGACGGATGAGGTCTTCGCCGACCCCGGAGCGGGGGCGCCGGACGTACCGGACGAACTCCGCGACGAGATCGAGCTGTTGATCGGCGTCAGCGCGGCGCCCGGCGCCCTGAGCTTCAGCCGGCTGCCCGACGGCGGCCGGCTGCTGTGCCGCGCTGGGGACGGACGCGTGCAGGCGCTGCATCTGCCCGCCGGCGCCCCGGAGCCGGCGGACGGGCCGCTGCCCGTCGACGCCTGGCACACACCGGCGCGCGGCAGAAGGGACACCGCGCGGCGCGCCGGTACGGCGAGCGCGGACCTCGCCCGCGGGAACGCCGCGCGCCTCGTCCCGTTCCTCACCGACGTGCGGCGGCTGTTCGGCTCCCCCGCGGGGCGCCCGCTCGTGCTCGCTGAGGCGGACCCCCGCACGGTCGAGCACTGGATCGCCCTCGCCTGCGCCTCACTGCCCGGCCCGTACGCGCGTGCCCTCACCTTCGTCACCCGCACCACGCGGCCCCACGACGCGCCCCAGCAGATCCTCGGCATCGGCCCGGAGGCCGACTTCGACCGCGAGGACCCCGAGACCCTCGCCCACCTCTACCGCGTGCACGACGGGCTCGGCGGCCCCGGCAGCCCGCCGGGCGACGGCCGGGACGACTGGTGGGCGCGGCTGACCGCCCGGCTGTGGCTGGCCGGCGTCCCGCCGGAGCCGGCGGCGGACGGCGCCGGACCGTTCGCCCTCGCACCCCTGTGGCGGCAGGTGCTGGAACTGGACGAGCCGTTCACCGCCGAAGGGGACGTCCTGCCGCCGCAGGTACTCCGGGACGCCGGGCTGTGGCAGGCCGCCTCGGCGGCCGGCGTGCTGGCCGCGCTCGTCGAGCGGCTGACCGGGGCGGCCGGGCCGGCACCTGGCGGCGGCAGCCCCGGCATCCGCCAACTGGCCACGGTGTGCCGCGAGTTGCACGACAGCGGCGCCGGCGAGGCGATCGTGGAACCGCTCGCCCTCGCGCTGGCCCGACGCCGGTACGCGCGCGCCTACGCGGACGGTGTGCTCCCCCGCGAGGAGGACCTCGGCGGCATCCCCCTGTCGGACGCCGCACGCCGCCGGCTGCGCGCCGAACTGCGCGACACCTGGGGCCCGCGGGTCGAGAAGGACCTCGCGCAGCGTCTGAGCGGACCGGTCCCGGCCTGGGCGGGGCCGCTGGAACTGGCGCTCTTCCTCGGCATGGACGTCGTCGACCGGGGCGCGGACGCCGTCGCGGCGGCGCTGCCCGACCCCGGCCAGGGCGCACAGGCCGTCGCGCTGCTCGACCGGCTGGCCGACCCCGCGCTGGACCGGCGGGTGCTCGACCGGCTCGGCGCGCCCGCGTCCGGCCCCGGGCCCGAGCGCCGGCGCCGGGTGGAGGATCTGCTCGCGCTCGCCGCCGCCCGGCCGCAGGGCACCTGGCTGGAGCGCCGCCTGGAGTACGCGCCGCTCGCCGTGCGGTTCGCCGTGGCCACCGTCCAGCTGCGCTCCCGGCACCCGGCCCCCGGCGACGGCCCGGCCGGCGGTGAGCTGTTCGCGGCGCTCGCCGCCCGGGAGGCCGTGCCCGGCGGCCGGGGTGACGCGCGCACCGTACGGGAGCTGTGGGCCTTCGTCTGGCCGGACGGCGGTCCCGACAGGACGGAGGTGCCCACGCTGCTGGGCGCCTGCGACTCGCTGCTGCTGCTCCAGGCCGGCGGCGGTGAAGCGCTCGGCGCCTGGCTGACCGACCCCGACCGGTTCGACCCGCTGCTCCTCGACACCGCCACCCGGCTGCGTACGGCACTCGGACTGGACCCGCGGGTACGCGCCACGGCCGAACTCCTCGTGGCCGTACCGGCGTTGGCGGAAGGACGGATCTCCCTGCGCGAGGCCGTGCACACCGTCCCACGGCTGCGCCGCCAGGCGGCACCCCTCACACCGGCGGTGGACGAGCACACCGCGCGGAACCTCGCCGTGTGGCTGGCGCGCACCGACCTCGCCCGGGAGCCGCAGGCCATGCGCTACCTCGTGTGCCAGGCGGAGGAGGCGGTGGTGACCGAGTACGGCAGATGTGTCCGGCGGCACTACGACTCGGCCGACCAGCTGATCACGCTCGCCGGCAACCATGTGCGGACCGCCTCCCTCTTCCACCTGTGGTTCCACGCCGACGAGCAGCGCACGGCCCACTGGGAGCGGATGGCGAAGAACCTGTGCGAGGAGGTGCTCGGCCGCGCGGCACGGCACATGGACGACGCCCGGCTCGCCGCCGTGGCCGCGCGGCTGCGCCACGACCACGGGCACACCTGGGAAGAGGCATGGAACAAGTGGCTCGCCCGGATACGCAGATGAAGCGCGGCCGACGAACAGCCGGTCGCCGACATGCTCAACTAAGCTTGCTGTGCGTCGAGTTCGGACCACGGCACCCACTCATCCCATGGACCTGACCCGTACCGCAATCGGGGGAAGATCAGCGTGACCGACCACAGCAACGACGCGCAGGAGACCCGGACGTCACACACCCCCGGGATTCCCGGGGGGCCGATGGCCAAGCGTGAGGTGCACTTCATCTGGCTGCTGGACTGTTCCGGCTCCATGAGCGTCAACGGAAAGATCGGCGAGCTCAACTTCGCCATCAGGGAAGCCATTCCCGAGATGCAGCAGGCCGCCAAGGACAATGCCGCCGCCTCGCTGCTCGTCCGCGCCATCTCCTTCGGGAGCGGGGCGACCTGGCACATCGACGAGCCCACGCCGGTGGAGGACTTCACCTGGCGGGACCTCACCACCTACGGCGGCACGGACATGGGCGCGGCCTTCCGGCTGGCGGCCGGCGCGCTGGAGACCCCGCCCATGCCGCAGCGCGCCATGCGCCCGGCGATCGCGCTCGTCTCGGACGGGCAGCCGATGGACGACTGGCGGGCCGGGCTGCGGGCGCTCAACTCCACCCCGTGGGGCAAGCGCGCCGTACGCGTCGCCGTGGCGATCGGCGCGGACGCCGACAAGGCCATGCTCCAGGAGTTCCTGGGCAACCCCGAGCTGCCGATCCTGGAGGCCAACAGCCCGCGTCAGCTGGCGGGCGCCATCCGGTGGGCCTCCACCGTCGCCGTGAAGGCCGCCTCGTCGCCCAAGCAGGGCACCGAACAGCCCGCCATGCCGCCCATGATGACCAAGACGCGGGTCGAGAGCGACGACGGCGTCGTCTGGTGAGCGCCGCCGAGGCGGCCCCCGGCCCGCCCACCGTACCCGCCGGGGAAGCGTCCGGCGACTGGTGCGTGCTGCGCCAGCGGGTCAAGGGCCTGGGCAAGAAGGTCAACCAGGACGCCTGCCATGTCTCGTCCCCCGGGGGCGGGCAGGCCGTCGTGCTCGCCGTCGCGGACGGCCACGGCTCGGCGGCACACTTCCGCAGCGAACAGGGCGCACGCTGGGCCGTCGAGGAATTCGCACGGTGCGCGGGCGAGTTCGCGCACCGCGCGATCGCGCTGGACGGCGCGGGCACCGGCTACCGCGAGCTGCGCGACGCCGCCCGGGCCCTGCCCCGGCAGCTGGTCGGCCGCTGGCGCCGCCGCGCCCTCCTGGCCGACTGCAACGCCCCGGCGGACGGCCGGCTCCCGCCGCGCCCCGAACAGAGCGGGCACACACCCGCCGCCCGGTTCACGCCCTACGGCAGCACCCTCGTCGGCGCCGTCGTCACCGCGAACCTGCTGGTGTGCTGGCAGCTCGGCGACGGCGACGTGGTCCTCGTCGACGAGCGCGGAACCGTCCGCACCCCGCTGTCCACCGGACCCGACCTCGGCGACGAGACGGACTCCCTGTGCCAGCCGGAGGCAGGACGGCTGGTGCGGCTGCACTGGCAGGCGTTCCCCGGCGCCGCCGAACCCCCGGCCGTGCTGCTGTCCACGGACGGGCTCGCCAAGAGCTTCGCCGACGACGCCGGGTTCCAGGACTTCGCCAAGGGAGTCGTCGAACGGGCCGCCGAGCACGGGGCCCGCACCGTCCAGGAACAGCTCCCGGAGTGGCTGGGCCGCGCGGCCGGCTACTCCGGCGACGACACGACACTGGTGGCGGCCCTCCGCCCACCGCGCCGGCGCGCGCATTCCCGGGCAGCAGGCGGTGCCCGGCCGGAACACGAGAGGAACACGATGGTGAACGGCATGCTGGAGGCCGGGCAGATCCTGATGGCCGAGTCGGGGGAGCAGGTCAAGGTCGCCGAACTCTTCGGCTCGGGCGGGCAGGGCGAGGTCTACCGGGTGGAGACGCCCGACGGCGACCGCGCGCTGAAGTGGTACTACCCGCAGCTCGCCGACGACCGGCAGCGGCAGATCCTGGAAGGACTGATCGGACGCGGCTGGCACGACGACAGATTCCTGTGGCCGCGTGCCGTGGTGCTCGACCCGCGGACGCCGCACGAGGGCTTCGGCTACCTCATGGAGGTCCGCCCCGACCGCTTCCGCGACCTGCCGGCGCTGTTCCGGCGCGACGCCTCCGTCCGCGCCACCACCCAGCGCAGCCTGGTGACGGCCGCGCTGCACACCGTGGAGGCGTACCGCACCCTGCACTCCAAGGGCATCGCCTACCGCGACATCAACTGGGGCAACATCTTCTTCGACCCCGCCACGGGCGACGTGCTGGTCTGCGACAACGACAACGCGGTGGTGGAGGGGGAGACGGCCGCCGTCGCCGGGACGATGGACTTCATGGCGCCCGAGCTGGTACGCGGCGACAAGGGCGCACAGCCCGGCATCCAGAGCGATCTGCACTCCCTCGCGGTGCTGCTGTTCCTGCTGCTCGTCAACCACCATCCGCTGGAGGGCGCACGGGCGTTGCGCATCCGCTGCATGGACGAGGCCGCCAAACGGCAGCTGTACGGCAGCGAACCGGTGTTCCTCTTCGATCCGTCCCGCTCCGACAACCGGCCCGACCCCGACGAGCAGCCCGGGGTCCTCGACGCCTGGGAGCTCCTGCCGGAGGTCCTGCGCACGCTGTTCGTCAAGACGTTCACCCAGGGGCTGGCCGACCCGGGAGCCCGTGTCCGCGAGACGCAGTGGCGGGACGCGCTGAGCACCGTCCTCGACTCCATCGCCCCGTGCGCGACCTGCGGCCAGCAGAACATGACCCAGCCCGGCGGCCGGCCGCCCCGCTGCTGGGACTGCGGGGACACCCTGCGGCTGCCGCCGACGCTGGCGCTCACCACGGGCCGGCTGCGCGTCGCACGCTCCGTCCTGCTCGGCCCGCGGGCCAAGGTGTACGCGCACCACCTGGCCGACGACCCGCCCCGGCACGACTTCACCGACGTCGTCGGCGAGGTGACCGAACACCCCAAGCAGCCCGGCCGCTACGGGCTGACCAACCGCTCCGGCACCGTGTGGACCGTGCGGCTGGACGACGGCACGGTGCAGGACGTGGCGCCCGGCCGCACGGCGGCGCTCCGGCCGGGGCTGCTGCTGGAGTTCGGCGGGGGCACGGAAGCGCAGGTCCGCGTGTAGCCGCGGGCGGCGCGCCCCGTCAGATGCGACGTCGGGCGCGGTGGGCGCCCGCCGGGCGGTGCCTCCGCCACCGGCGGGGCCGCACGGCGCGCGCCAGGCGTGCCCGCAGCCGGCGGAGCTTCCCCGCCGCCGGTGCGGGCCCCACCGGCGGCGGAGGCGCCGCCGGCACCGCGGGCAGCAGCGCCTCGGCGGCGCCCGAGGCGACGACGACCGCGTCCGGCCGGGGCAGCGGCGCCACGGTGATGTGCTGCTCGTCCGCGGACACCGCCAACGCGGCACGCCCGTCGGCGAGGAAGCGGCTGCGCGACACCCGGCGCTCGGTGTGCCCGCCGCCCGGCCCGGTCGCCCGCGCACGCAGCACGACGAGCACCGTCGGCTCCGGCCAGACGAACCGCACCTCGGCGCGGCCCGCGTCCAGCCGCCGCGCGACCAGCCCCGTGACCGTGCCCGGGTGCTCGACGACGACGCTCGCCCCCGCGACGGCACGCCCCTCCAGAACGCTGACCGCCGTCATCCGCGCCCAGGCACGCGGCGGAACGGTGATCTCGGCACAGTCCGGCCCGTGCACCTCGGGGACGCCGTCCGGGCTCTCCTGGGGACTCCCGTGCGGGGTGCCGGGCGAGGGCCACCGCGGCGGATCGTCCGGCCGGTTGCCGTCGCCGTGGTCATGACCGTCGCCGTGGTCGTGACCGTCGCCGTTGCCGTGGTCCTGTTCGTCGCGCGGACCGTCGGGGAAGAGGAGCGCCGTCACGTCCTCGCCCGCGGCGACCGGCTGTCCCCGCCAGCGCACCAGCCGCCCACGACCGCGCGGCGGCGGGCTCCAGCTGATGTGCACACCGTCCGCGGTCCGCCGGGTGGTCAGCTCCCGAACGGGGGACGGCCACACCGGCGCGTGCACCGTCACCGTGCGCGTCCCGGACCACAACTGACCGCCGTCCGGTGCCCGGTAGCAGCAGGAGACCGCGTACCGGTACATGCCGGGCGGCAGCGGACGGTCCACCGCGCCGGCACGGCCGCAGAGCAGCTCCGCGGCGGGGAGCCCGGGGCCCGCCAGCCGCACCGCGCGGACCTCCACGGCCGCCTCGTCGGCACGCCAGCGCAGCCGGACACCGTCGGGCACCGCCACCCCGGACAGCTGCCCCGGCGGGGGCGCCAGCGCCACCGGAGCCGTCGTCCTCGGCACACAGGCGGCGCGCCCCGCGAGCTCGGGGAGCACGGCGTAGCGCCAGTACCCGGCGGGCACGGCCGGATCCACCGCCGTGGCCGCACCCTCGGTCACCGGTACCTCGACCGCCTCGTGCGGCGCGCCCTCGGGGAACCGGAAGACGCGGTAGGTGAACGCGGCGATCCGGCGGCGCGCGCCGGGCGTCGTCGCCACCGGCGGATCCCAGCGCAGCCGGACCGTACGGTCCTCGACCGTGGCGCTCACCCGTGAACGCGCCCTGGGAGGAGGCGAGTTGGTGCCGCTCCCGGTCCCCGTTCCGGTGCCTGTCCCGGCTCCGGCCGCGATTCCGGCCGCGGTCGCGGTCGCGATTCCGGTTCCCGTGCCGATGCCGGGATCGGAGACGGTGCCGGTTCCGGTGTCGATGTCGGTACCGGTGTCGGGGTCGGCGTCGGCTGCGGCGCCCAGCAGTCCGGTGCGGGCTGCCGGGTCGTCCGCCGCGCGCCGGGCGACGGCCAGCCAGGCCGCGGCGCACGCGCGCGCACGCCCCTGCGAGCGCAGGGCCGCCGCCTCTCGCCGGAGCCGTTCCGTCTCGTCCGCCTCGGCACGCAGCCCCCGCAGGACGCGGGCCAGCGCGTGGTCCGCCGGGTCAGCGGGCAGTCGGGCGGCCAGCGCCAGGGCGTGCCGCAGCCGGTGGCCGGGCCACACCTCGCAGATCTCCTCCGCCGCGTCCCGCCCGGCGCCGGGCCCGGGAAAGCCTTCCGCCACGGCACGCGCCAGCAGCGTGGCTTCCAGCCGGTGCACACCGAGCTGCGCCGCCCGCTCGGCGTCCGGCGGCTTCCCGCCGTCCTGGAGCAGACAGCACAGCTGCCACAGGACGATGCGGCGCAGCCCCGCCGCGTCGTCCCGCAGCACGGTCTCCAGGGTGTCCAGGACGGCGGCGACGTCGACGGCGCGCGGGTCGCCCGAGGCGGCCCAGCGGCGGCCCGTCTCCCGTAGACAGCCCAGGTCCATCCGGCGCCACAGGCCACCGCGTGCGGGGAACCACAGGCCGTCGAGGACGAGGAAACCGTCGTCGCCCTGGACGGACGGGCTGAACGAGAACAGCGGCGAGGCGGTGGCCGCGGCCGGCGGGCGCAGTACCTCGGCCAGATGCCGGAAGCCCAACGCCTCGACGCGGCGGGCCAGTTCGGCGTAGCCGCGCATCGCGGGGGACTGCGGCAGCGCGGGCAGCGGAGGCGTGCTGTCCGCCGTCACCGGCTGACCCGGCTGCCATGTCCCCACGCCGGTCGGTCCTCTCGTCTCGTTCCGGTGCGCCGGTGGTCAGCGTGGCGCGGTGTAGAAGTACACGCGCAGCAGTGCCGTGGACGGCGGGTCGCTCACCTTGAAGAAGTCGTCGGTGGCGGTGTCCTTGCCGAACATGTCCGGACGGGCCTTCGCCAGCAGCGAGTTGACGAGGTGCGCGTACTTCGTCCCGGACGCCGTGCCGCCGAAGGTCAGCACCAGCGCGGCACTGCGCCCCTTCCACGGTTCGGTGTCCTTCTTCAGCTGCGCGATCAGGCTCTTGCGGTCGGTGCCGGACACCCGGAACTCCTGCGGGGTGCGTGCGACCGCACGCGGGAACTTCGGGGTCGGGGAGGCGGAGGGCCGCTCGCTGGGCTTCTCGCGGTGGTGCTTCCCGGGACGCTCGTCCGCCAGCGGGTCGGGCCGGTCGGCCATCGACACGAGGGCGAGCACCAGCAGCAGATCGGCGAACAGCCAGCCCGCGAGGACGACGACGCCGAGCCGGCGCCGGGGCCCCGGCCTGCGGCCCGGTGCCGGGCGTGCCCGGCCCGGGCTGCTCACGGGCCGGCCTCCGTGCCGTCCCGCCGCTGCGGCCCGGCGCCGGGCGACCAGCGGGGCCGGGGCGGCGGCACCCCCGCCCCGGCCGCACCCGCTCCCTCGGCTTCCTGCCCTGCGGCGCCCTGCCCTCCGGCGTCCCTTTCACCGGCCCCGGGGGAGTACCCGGGGCTGCCCGAGTGCCCGGAGTTCCCGGGGCGGTTGGGCGTCGTGGTGCCGCCCGGGTATCCGGCGGCAGTGTGCCCCGGGGCGCTGCCCGGGTACCCCGCGGCGGTCCGTCCCGGTGTGCTGTCCGGGTACCCGGGGCCGTCGGTGTACCCGCTCGCCCGGCCGTACCCCTCGGCGTTCCCGTACCCCTCGGCGTTCCCGTATCCGTCCGCGTCCCCGTATCCGCCCGCGCCGCCGTACGGGACGGCTGCCCGGCCGTCGGCCCGCCCGTGGACATCGGCGCCGGTGCCGCGCAGGGTGCTGAGGCCGTTGTCCAGGCGCTGGGCCGCGTCCTGCCAGTGGGCCGCCGCGGCGTCCCAGCGTTCGGTGGCCATCCGCATGCCCTCGATGGCCTCCCCGGTGCGGGCCGTACTGGCGACCAGGGCCTGCGAGGCGCGTTCCGTGGCCTCGGCGACGGACGCCGATTTCTCGGTCAGCGCCTGCTGACCGGCGGCCAGCCCGGTGAGCGCCGACTCGACGGCGTCGCCCGCGGCCTTGATCCGGTCGGCGACGGCGCGTGCGGTGTCCGCGCTCTCGGTGCCGATCCGGGCCGCGGCCGACTGCCCGTCGCGTACGGCGTCACCGATCCGGTCGGCGGCGGCGTTCAGCCGGGGCATCTCGTCGGTCAGCCGCAGCGCCGCCGACTCCAGGGCCGAGGTGGCGTCGTGCGCGGCCTGGAGCGAGGTGACCAGCGTGTGGTGGCTGCTGTCCGCCTTGGCCGCGAGCCGTTCCATCCGCCGGGCCGCCTTGGTCAGTTCGGCACCGAACTGGCCGGGAGAGGCGCCCCGGTGGGCCGCGAGGAGCACTTGTACGGGGGTGAGCGTGGCGGCGAGCCTACCCAGCAGATGTTCGCGTTCCTCGTGCCACTCGGCCTCGTCCCGCTCGGTCCTGGCGCGCACCCGGGTGTGCCAGCCGGAGAGCACCACCAGCAGCGCGATCAGCAGGACGGCGGCGAGCGCCACGTTCTCGAAGCGGCCGAGCGGGGCCAGATGGCCGCCGAAGCCGGACTGCCACAGCTGGAGGAAGGGACGCGTCGACTCCTTCGGATCGTCCACGCTCAGCTCTCCGTAGGCGCGGACGGCCTCGCGCAGCCCGAACCAGGTGATCAGCAGCGGGACGAACACCAGCATCCCCAGCAGCGCCTCCAGGAAGGTGTCGCGGACCGGGCGTTCCCGCAGGCCTTCCCGTGCCCACAGCAGCAGGCCGCGCACACCGCCGGACCGGTACTCCCGGGCCACCGCGGCGGGCAGGGCGGCGAGCGCCCGGAGCGGCCCGGTGCGTACGGGCGCGGCCGGTTTCGCGGCGAGCGACTCGGTGCGGACGAAGGCGTTCAGCAGATCGACCTCGGCCCAGCGGTCCAGCCGTCCGTCCTGGTCGAGGTCGTCGGCGAGGGCGAGCAGTTCGTTCCGGCGCAGCGCCAGCGGGGGAGCCTCGGCCAGCTCTCTCAACTGCCGTACGAGCGCGGTCTTGTCGGGCAGCCGATGTGCCCGAGGCGGTGTCTGCGGCAATCCTCATCCCCCTTGGATCCGCTCCGACCCGGCACAGCGTACCGGGCTACACACCCCCACGGGGCCGTATCCCGGGTCCCTGAAGGAGCGTCAACAACTCCTGGGCGCCCGGGTGTTCGGGATCCCAGCCCAGGCAGGCGCGGAGCGCTTCGAGGGCTTCCCGGCGGGTGCCGCGCCGGTGGAGTTCGGCCGCGTGCCGGTAGGTGCGTTCGGCCAGCAGGCCGCGCACCCGTGCATTGGTCGAGTCGTGCTGGTAGGCGCACCGCAGCCAGCTGTCGGCCTGTTCGAAGTGCTCGGGCCCCGAGGCCGCCATGGCCGCCTCGCAGTGCACGTCGATCATCGCCTCCAGCACATCGGCGGCGCCCGCCGAGCGCGCGGTCTCTCCTGCCCACGCGGCGTGCGAGGCGTGCACCGCCTGGCCCCACCGCCGCTGGCCCAGCAGGAGGCGTGCGTGCGCCAGCCGCCGGGCCGCCTCGCCGGTGGGGCCGGGCCCGGGCCCCGGCGGGGCGGCCCCCGGCTCCTGCTCCGGCACCGGAGTCTGCTGCTCCGGCTCCGGCACCGGCGCCGTGTCCTGCTCCGGGACGGACACGGTGCCGTCCTGCCGCCGGAGGAGTTCGTCGAGCACTTCCCGCGTCTCGTCGAGGACCTCCCGCAGCAGTGCGCACGCCTCGTCGGTGCGGCCCGTGGCGGCGAGCCGGCGCGCCTCGTCGAGGAACTCCCGGCCGTGCGCGGGCGACGACGGGGACGGTGGGGCCGGGGGCGCTGAGGCGGAGGGCGGGGACGGTGGTGCGGCTGCCGGGTCCGGCTGTGCGGGTGTGGCGGGCGACGGGTCCGCGGCAGGGTCCGGCCCCGGTGCGGGCAGCAGGGTGGCGGTGAGCCGGGGTTCGCCGCCGAGTGTGTCGCCGGACGGGTCCGGCGGCAGCAGTGCGCCCTCCTCCTCGGGGGACTGCTGGGTGCGCTCCAGCTGCTGGGCGTACAGCTGTGCGCCGTGGGCCAGATGGGCCTCGTCCAGCTCCACGAACGGCAGGCCGAGCGGGGCGAGGGCGCAGCGCCCGATACCGGTGGTCCGGCCGGCCAGCAGCACCGCGTCCACGTGCGAGTGCTCCACCCCGGTCTGCTGGAACAGTGTCCTGGCCCGGTCTTGTATCCGCGCGGCCTGCTGCTGCCGGTAGTCGTCCAGCGCGGCACGGGGCAGCCCGAAGTGGAACCGGGGGAAGCCCAGGTCGAGTTCCACCACCGGCCCCGACGGCGCCGCCCGGGCGTCGAGGCGCTCCCACAGCCGGCACGCGCCCCGGAGCATCCGGTGCCAGTCGGCGCGTGCGGGCTCCGCACCGCCGGGCAGCAGCGCGTGCTCACGCAGCAGCGGGAAGACGACGGCCAGCACCCACTCGCCGAAGGCTCGCGCCCCCGGTGCCTCGGCGCCCTCGTAGCCGAGGGCCCGGTAGTGCCGGCGCACGGCACGCACCAGACCCAGTTCGAAGCCCCGGTAGCCGGTGCCGAGGACGAGATAGGTGCCGCTGCCGCCGCCCGCGGTGTGCCCGATGACGGCGGCGGCCGAGTCGTTGATGAGCAGCGGCCCGGCCAGCCCTGCCCGCTGCGCCGCGGACCGGAGCGCGGCACGCTGCGCCGAGCCGTAGCCGGCGGGGACGCTGAGCACCGTGCGCACCACCTCGGCCGAGGCCGCCGCCTCCACGCGGGTGCGCAGCGTGCGCAGCGCCCGGGCCATCAGCTCCTCCGGGGCCGCCTCCGCGCCGCCGTCCCGGACCGGACGGCCGCTGCCCAGCGCGCTCTTGAGGCTGGGGAAGGTGACGGGGAGGCGGCCCGCCGCGGTGCGTTCGCACAGCAGCCAGGGCACCCCGGCGTCCGAGTCCTCCAGCACGCGGACGCGGTCGTGTCCCGCACCGGGCGGGTCCGCCGGTGCGTAGGCGGCGCGCAGCCCCGTGCTGCCGAGGTCCAGCCCGAGGCTGACGCGGCCCCGGCCGCCCGTCCCCGTCATGTGTCGAGGCGGTGGTCGGGGATGCGCAGCTCGCCGCCGAAGCCCTCCTCGGTGGGCACCTCGGCGACGTTCGCCTCGGTCAGCGCGCGGGCCACCAGCGTGGTGAGGTTGCGTTCCTGCTGGCTCAGCTGCTCCGGGTTGCCGCGTGCGTGCGCCTCCTTCACCAGCCGGACGGCCTCGTTGATCAGGCCGGTCAGCTCCGGGGAGGCGCCCTCGGCGGCGCGCTCCGCCTGTGCGAACTTACTGGCGAGCCCGCACTGGTGGAGCATGTCGTCGTACAGCAGCCCCGTGAGCCGCTCGTATTCGCCGGTCTCGCCGTGGTCCAGGGCCCGCTGTGCCTGTTCCAGATCGCGGTTGACCTTCATCCGCTGGTTCGGCTCGATGTGCGCCTCGTAGGACTGGAGGAACTCCTCCGTGTGTCCCATGACGTAGCTGAGGAGCTGTTCGTTCCAGCCGTTGTCGGTCTCCTGCGTGGGCTCGGGTGCGGGCGTGGGCGGCAGCTGGCGGCGTGGGGTGTCCACCTTGACCATGTCCGTGCCGGCCACGCTGATCCGCACATTGATCGTCCGGTTGACCGTGTAGTTGAAGGACACGTCCACCCGGCTGTGCGGGTCGATCTCCTCCGGCAGTTCGAACTCGATGACGCCCTGTTCCGCGTTCCGGCTGGCCACCGGGTCGTCGCCCTCGTACACGGGGACGCGGATGAAGCGGCTGTCGGTCGCCTCGAAGGACCGCTGCTGGGGCTCGGGAAGCGGATAGGGGGTGTTGCGCGGGATGATCGGGACGAACACGTCGCGCCGGTTCCCGCGGACCGCGGCGATGCCCATCGACGGTCCCGTCACCTCGTTGAGCCCCGTCTCGCCGAAGACGGGCGCGTTCACCAGGCTGGCACCGCACTCCGTGCACCGGGAGGCCGCGTCGTCGTTGGGCCGGCGGCAGGCGGGCTCGGGGCACTCGACGCCGTGCAGGGTGCCCGCGAGGATGCCGGCGCCGAGCCCCACGCACTCCATGGGGTTGATGTTCCGGCGGACCTTCTCCCGGCCGAAGTGGGACTCCACGGTCTCGTAGACCTTGCGGGTGTAGGTGGCCCCGCCGACGAGGAGGACGTCGGAGATGTCGTCGGGCGTGAGGTCCTGCTCCTCCAGCGTCCGCTCCACCAGCTCCATGGTCCGCCGCACCATCGGTTCGATCATCTTGTCGAACTGCTCGCGCGTCAGGACCAGTTCGACGTCCAGCGGCCGGCCTTCGCCGGTCCGGTAGGCGGCCGGGATCACGATGTACGCCACGGTGTCCTCGTTCAGCGTCCGCTTGGCCTGCTCGGCCTTCGCCTTCGCCGTCATCAGGAAACCCTTGTCGTGCGAGGGGTCGACGCCGTGCTCGCGCTTCATCGACGCGATGATGTACTCCACGATGGCCAGGTCGAAGTCGTCCCCGCCCAGCCAGTTGTCCCCGCTGTACTGGAGGATGTGGAACTGGCCGTGCCCCTCGGCGTCCTTGACCGCGTTCAGCACGGAGATGTCGAACGTGCCGCCGCCCAGGTCGTAGACGAGGATGCGGCTGCGGTCGCCGGGGTTCTTGTCCAGCCCGAAGAACGCCACGGCGGCGGCCGTCGGCTCATCGATGATCTTCTTCACGTGCAGCCCGGCCCGCTCGGCCGCCTCCCGGGTCGCGGCCCGCTGCGCGTCCAGGAAGTACGCCGGGACGGTGATCACCGCATGCGTCACCTCCTCGCCCAGCGACCGCGACGCGTTGGCTGCCAGCTGCCGGAGCAGCAGGGCCGACAGCTGGGCGGGCGTACACGTCTCGTCGCCCAGCTCGACGTGTGCGCGCGGATCGTCCTGCGGGCCGCGCACGATGCGGTAGTTGAGCCGCTCACGTGCCTTCGCGACGACCTCGTCGTCGAAGTGCCTGCCCATCAGCCGCTTGACCGAGAAGATCGTGTCCCGGGGCGCGCGAGCGGCCCAGTTGACGGCCACCTCCCCGACCAGCTGCTTCTCCTTGCCGTCGGCGCGGCGCAGCCCGATCACCGACGGCGTCCACGTCCTGCCGCCCTCGGCGGGCAGCATCCGTGCCTCGCCGCGCGCGGCGTCGTAGGCCGCGACCGCGCTGTTGGTCGTGCCCAGATCGATACCGACCGCCCTCATGCCCTCTCCCATGACTGCCTGTCGCCGTCCCTTCCCGACCCTTTCCGTCCCTTTCTGGCCCTTCCTGTCCCTTTCCGTCCGTCCCCGCCCCGGCGCACCGCCCGTCACGGCTCCCGCGCTCCCGGCTCGGTTCCGCCGTCCACGGCGATCACCACGGACGCGGGGCGCAGCAGCCGCCCGTGGAACCGGTAGCCCCGCCGCACCACTTCGACCACCGTCTCCGCACCGGGCCCGGCGCGCTCCGCGGAGCCGGGCGGCTCGCCGTCGGCGTCCGGGGGCCGCGCCCCGGCCCCCGCTCCGATCCCCGTGCCGTGCCGCGCGCCACGCACCGGACGGACGTCGACGACGTGGTGCGTGAGCGGATCGGCGGCCTCGCCGACGCGCCCGAGCGGCTCCAGGCCCTCCTCGCGCACGGCACGCTCCAACTGGCGTGCGATGGCCCCGACTCCCGGACCCGGTCCGCCGTCCGGCTCCTGCCCCGCCGCGGGCGCGGCCAGCAGCCGGTCGAAGGAGTCCAGGACGTCGATGAGCCCGTACATCAGCCGCTCCGTCCGCGCCCGGTGCGCGTCCTCCTGACGCCGCAGCGCCCGGGCACAGGCCCCCGCATCCGGTTCCCGCACGCTCATTTCCGGCTCCTCGCTCACTGGTCCCGGCTCACTCGTCGAAGCGGACATGGGTGCCCGGCTCGCCCGGCGGCCCGCCGAACCCGGGCACCTCGGGTGGTACGGGCGGCTCCGGCAGCGGCACCCCGTCCAGCTCGTCCACCAGCCGGACGGCGCCCTCCCACGGCAGCGCCAGAGACGCCTCGGCCGACGGCGGGACGCCCGGTGCGGCCAGCGCCCGCTCCGTCTCCTCCAGCGCCCCCGCGACCGCCTCCGGCAGCCCGACGCGGTAGAGCAGCAGATCTGCCGTCAACCGGCCGCGCAGCGAGCGCAGTTCGCTCCAGGCGCGCTGCGAACGCGGCGTCAGCATCCGCCGCTCCAGCAGCTCGAAGGTGAGGTCCCGCAGCTCGGCCTGCGTCGTCGACGGTGTGACGCCCGCACCGGCCAGCACCTCGTACGGGTAGGGCCCCCGCCACGCCGTCGAGGGATCGTGGATCACCGTGCGTCCTCCCTCGCGCCGTCCCCTTCCGGGCCCTCCGCCCGCCACCGGACAGCGGCGTCCAGCAGGGCCGCCCTGATGACAGGGTCCGCCGGGTCGGCGCGGGTGGCCCGGATCAGATAGTGCAGCCCCCACAGCCGGTTGCCGCGCCGGCGCTCCTCCTCCGCCCGGCCCGCCAACCACCGTGCCCAGCCCGGCAGATCGCTGCCGGCGCCCGGCTCGTCACCGAGCCTGTGCATCATCGACCGGAACTCCTCGATGTCGGCGCCCACCAGCACCGCCGCCTCCAGCGCCTCCAGCGCTTCCCTGAGCACCGGCAGGAACCGCCGGTAGGTCGGCGCCCGCTCCAGGCCGGTGTGCAGGATCTCCAGGACCTCCAGCAGCTCCGCCAGCTTCCCCGACGCCCCGTTGTGCCGCTCGTCGAGCGTCGAGACCAGCGCCTTCGCCAGATTCCTGCGCGCGTTCAGCGCATCCGGGTTGACCCGCACGGCCCGGCGCAGGTCCGACTCGGCGGCACGGAAGTCCGGCGCGATACCGAAGTCCTCGCAGCGGTTGCCCCGCCACACGCCCCGCGCCGACAGCAGCTGTGCGAACGTCGTCTCCAGCTGTTGGCCCGACTCCTGGTCGAACGGGCCCAGTTCACGCACCCGCTCCACCAGCCGCACCGCCTGGTCCAGCCGCTCGCCCTGCTGTGCGTCGTTCTCCTCGGTGAGCGCCTTGGCCCGGCCCAGCGCGGTCCGTACGACGGCGCGCTTGGTGCGCACCTGCATGCCCGCGCAGCGCGCCACGGCGATCGCCTCCCGCCACTGCTCCAGCGCCAGCCCCGGCCCGTCGCCGCCCGCCCCGCCGGACGCCAGCGCCGTCCGGGCCAGCGCGAGACGCACCTGCACCGCGAGGTCCACCGCGTCGTCCAGCAGCCGGGCACGCCGGTCCGGCAGCCGCAGATACGCCGGGTTGCGGCGCAGGAAGTCCGCACAGTGCCCGCACTCCCGCAGATGACCACCCGTACCGCCGGGTGCCGGGCCGGCGCAGTCGGCCGACAGCGCGGACGCCGGATCCAGCGGCGGCAGCGCACGCAGCGCCTGGTCGAACTTGTGCAGCCGGTGCAGGGCGTGCGCGGGCCGCAGCTCGGAGAAGGCCAGCCGCAGCTCCCGCGCCGCGTACGGGCCCGGTCCCCGCTCGCGCCGCGCCGACTCGTCCAGCCTGGCGACCAGTTCGGCCAGCGGCAGCTCCAGCCCCAGCAGCCGCACATAGCCCGGCCCGCAGGCCAGCGTGCGCACCGGCTCCCCGCCCCCGGACGCGCCGCACCCCGAAGCGCCGCCCGCCAGGATCCCGCCCACATCCCCCAGCTCCCGCGCCCCGCTCAGCTCCGCCTCCAGCGTCTCGCCCAACACCCGGTAGGCGTCGGCCTGTTCGGCACGGCCCGCCTCGGTGTGCCGCTGCTCGTACGCGGCGAGCCGGTCGGAGAGGAACTGGCCCAGCTCCCAGCGCAACCGGTCGGTGTCCACGGGGGACAGCTCGCACGCGTAGCAGGCGGCCCGCTCCCGCCGCCAGCCCTCCCAGTGCCCGTCGTCCGTCAGGAGCGTGGCCCAGTACGCCAGCGCGTACTCCCACACCGTCACGGCGTGCTCCCACGCCCCGCTCTCCTCCAGCTCCCTGGCCTGCCACAGCCGTGCCACGGCCAGCCCGTGCAGCACGCCCGTGTCGCCGGGCGCGGCCCGCAGCATGCGCTCCCACTCGGCGACGGCCGCCTCCCTGCCCCGGCTCAACAGCAGCAACAGCGGTGCGTCGCGCGGGAGTTGACGGCACAGCGCACCCAGGAGGTCCGTCCCGCCGCCGGGCGTCAGATCCGCCAGCCGGGCCCGCAGCGTCTCCGGCTCGTGCACCCGGTACAGCAGCGCGTCCAGCCGCAGCCTGCGCCGCGTCGCCCGCAGCTCCTTCCAGGCGATCCGCTCCGGCCACGACATGGTGACGCCGCGCTCCATCAGCGTGTACGTGGCGTCCCGCACCTCCGCACAGGTGGACCCCGGCCCGATACCGGCGTCCCGCAGCGCCCGGTACGGGTTCTCCACCGGGTCCTCCAGCGCGAACGGATCGGCCACCAGCGCCGCACGCGTCAGCTCCTCCGCCCACGGGAACAGCTCCAGCAGCCGCAGCAGCCGGCTGCGGCGCACCTCGGCGCCCTCGTGGCCGCCGCGCGCACGCCCGTACGCCTCGACGGCCGCCCGCCAGCGGCCGGCCGCCTCCAGGGACCGCCCCCGCGCGTAGGCGAGCCGCTGCGCCGCGTCCCGCCGGCCGCCCGCCTCCCCGAAGGCGTCAGCGGCACGCTCCCACTGCTGGAGCGCCTCCGCCGCCCGGCCCCGCGCGTACCCGGCGACGGCGGGCGCGTCCCGGTACGCGCCGAGCGCCCCGGCGAACGAGGCGGCACCCGGCCAGTCCGCCTCCTCCTCGGCACAGCGGGCCCGGGCGTAACCGGTACGCGGCCGCACGTCCTCGAAGTCCACGGGCAGAGCGCGGAACGCGGTGCACACCCGCTGCCAGCGCACTCCCGCGTCCGTGCCGGAACCCCCGGGCTCCGCCGTCTCCTGCTCGGCCTGCCGCTCGGCGAGCCGGGCCCGCGCGTACCCTCGCCACAGGGCCACGTCCCGGTGGCCCTCCGGCAGTTCCGCGAACGCCTCCAGCGCCTCCTCCCAGCGGCCGTCGAGCGCGTGCACCCGGCCCCGCGCATAGCGGCGCCGCAGCCCCAGACCGGCCTCGTCGCCCGCCCGCGCCGCGTAGCACTCCAGGGCGCCCCGCCAGTCGCCGACGTCCTCGGCCCGCCTGCCCCGCGCCAGCGTCCGCAGCAGACCCACCCCGCCCTCCCGGCCGGCGTCCGCGATCCCGTCGAGCAGCCCCAGCACCGCGCCCCTCTCGCCCCGCGCCATGGCCTCACGGGCCCGCGCGTACTGGCGCCGGACGCCGACCTCGCCCCCGGCGTACCGGTCGGGCAGCCCGCCGAACCCGTCGATGACCCCGGCCCAGTCGCCCTCGGCATCGGCCTGCCGGCCCCGCACGTACCGCGCGCGTTCGGCGGCGCCCGGCAGAGGCGGCGCCGCCCGCGCGAGCGCGGCGTACAGCTCGCCCGCCCCCGCCCAGTCCCCGCGCTCCTCACAGCACCGGCCCGACGCGTAGCGGCGCCGCGCCTCCGCGTCCGTGTGCCCCGTGCGCCTCCGCCGCCCGCTCCCAGTCGCCCGCGGCGGCGGCCAGCCGGCCCGCCGTGTACGCGGCGCGCGCCGCCACGTCCCGGTACCCGTCCGGCAGCGCCGCGAGCAGCCCGGCGGCCCCCGGCCAGTCCCCGGCGGACTCCGCCTCGACCGCCCGCGCGTACACCTGCGCACGGGCCCGGCCCCGCCACGGTTCGACGGCGCAGCCATGGGACTCGGCGGCGTCCAGCTCCGCCAACGCCCGCGGCCAGTCCGCCTCGACGGCCGCGGCGCAGCCACGCGCCAGCAGCAGCCGCGCCGTGCCGTCCGGGAAGCGGGCGTCGTCCCGCAGCGGTGCGAACGCCTCGGCGGCCTGCGCCCACCGCCCCGCGGCCTCCGCCGCCCGGCCCGCCGCATAGCCCGACCAGCCCGCGTCCACGAGGCCCAGCCGGGCGGCAGCGCCGAACTCCGCGCAGGCCGCCGCCCAGTCACCCGCGTCCGCGGCCGCACGGCCCCGCACCAGGGCGGCGCGCGCCGGCGCGTCGGCGGACGCGGGACGGCCCGCCGGGCAGCGGACGTACGCCGCCTCCGCGCGCCGCCAGTGGCCACGCGCCTCGGCGGCCCGACCCGAGGCGTACGCGCCGCCGGCCAGCAGGTCCGGGTCGTCCGGACGGTGACCGAGCACCTCCCCGTACACACGCTCCGCCGCGTCCCAGTCGCCCGCCTGACGCAGCCGCGCCGCCTCACCCACCAGCGCGTCGATCCGCACCTGGTGCTCGGCCGCGGTCCGCAGCCCGGTCACGCCCGCACCGCCGCCGAACCCGGCGGGACGGACCGCGAGCACCTCCTCGCACCGCTCCAGCGCAGTACGCCACTCGCCACGCCCGGCCGCCGCGCGGGCCTCCCCGAACAGCCCGGCCAGCGTGCCCAGTTCGGCCACCTCGGCACGCAGACAGGCCGCCCAGCTCTCCGGCAGACCGCCCTGCGGCTCGGCCGCCAGCCGCGCCAGCCGCCGCTCCGCCTCCTCGGCGTCCGCCTCCGCCAGCACCGCGCACAGCTGCCGCACCGCCGGCCAGGCCCGTTCCAGCCGGGCCTCCTCGCACATCCGGCGCTGCTCGTCCTGGAAGCGCTCGGTGTCGATACGCAGCTTCCGCAGCACCTGGCCCCACTCGCCCAGCGTGCCCAGATGCCGCGCGGCGGCCATCACATCGGCCGAGGTGACGTTGCCGTCGTCGCTCTCCACCAGCCGCACCGCCCGGGCGCCCGCCTGCACCGGGTCCGGGGGCGTCTCGTGGCTGTCGCGCACCTCCCGCATACGGAACAGCCGGCCGTGCCGGAACTCCTCGTGCACGAACAGTGCGGGCGTCGCCCACTCGATCGCCGTGTGCCCGGGCAGATGCGCCATGCCGCCGCGTGCCGCCGCCACCGCCTCGTCGAGCGTCCGGTTGGCCGCCAGCTGCTCGAACAGCACCGGTGTGAACCGGCCGGCGGAGACGCCGGTCACCCGCCCCCGCATCGCCACCACCGCCGGCAGCCCGTTGCCGATCAGTGCCTGCGCCAGCCCCGAGAACGGCTCCGCGCCGGTGCTGTCGGCCCCGAAGCAGACATTGAGTGCGACCAGCCGCAGCTGCGGCGCACTGAGCAGCAGCCCGCTCAGGCTGCTCGCCGGCATCCAGTCGCAGCGGCCGTCGTCCTCCAGACACAGCTGCCCCGTCCGCCGCTCGTGGTCGTAGGCACCGTGCGCGATCAGCAGGACGGCGGTGGGCAGCGCCGGGCCGGACACCAGCTCACGCTCCAGCGAACGCCGGCTCGCGTGCTCCAGCACGGTCACCTCGAAGGCCACATCCGGCAGCCCCCGCAGCAACGCCGCCACCTCCGGCTCCGCGTGCAGCGGCGGCAGATCCGCCGCCTCCGGCGAGGCGACGGCCACCACCAGCCGGGTACGGCTCGGCGGCGACTCCGGGCCGGGCAGCCGGCCCCACGGCGGCTGCCCGGGCAGCGAACGCACCAGCGACAGCTCCGGATTGAGCGCCATGTCCTGCATCGGCTCCTGCGGCGGGGCGCACAGCGCCTCCACCGGCAACTGCCGCATCCTCGGCGGCAGTTCGAACCGCACCCGCAGCCGGCGCGGCGTCCGAAGCCCCTTCACCCGCTCCACGGCCTGCTCCAGGCAGGGGCCCAGCGCACCGCCGAACAGCAGCCCGTGCACCTCCCGCCCCAGCTCCCGCACACCCACCACGGTGTCCCTGCCCCCGGTCGGCGCCAGCCCCGACTCCACCTCGACGAGCTTCTCCCAGCGCGCCGCACACCCCGCCGCCCCCGCCTCGTCCAGCCGGCGCACCTCGGCGGCCGAGGCGGGCCCCGAGGCGGTCAGCAGATAGCGGGACGCACCCACCGGGCACGCCCTGACCCGCAGCTCCTCGTACTCCTGGAGCGTCATCCGCCGTCCTCCCAGCCGGAGTCGAGATCCGCCCGCACCTCGTCGCGCAGCCCGGCCAGCGCGGCATCGCCCGGGAGCCGGCCCAGCGCCGCGTCCAGCCGCGCGACCGCCTCGCGCAGCGTGCGCACCCCCGCCCGGGCGCTGCCCGCCCGCCGCCGCTGGACGGCCAGCACGTGCAGCAGCCTGCCCAGGCTCAACTGCGCCCGGTACAGATGCGGGTTGAGCGTGACGGCCCGGCCCAGATCGGCCACCGCCGGCTCCAGCCGCTCGGGGCCCGCCGCGCGCAACGCCTGCGCGCCGCCCGCCAGCACGGCGTTCGCGGAGGCGATGCCCCGGTCCGTGAGGGCCAGCGCGAGCCTGCCCTCCAGCCGGTCCCGGTCGTTGGCGCCGACGATCGCGTACGCGGCCTCCAGCACCGCCACCGCGACATCCGCCCGCCGGGCCCCGCGCAGCGCCGTTGCCGAACCCAACGCCAGCTCCACGACGGCCCGTTGGGTCTCGCGGTAGCGGCCCAGCGCCCTGCTGAGGACGAAGGCCCTGCGCCAGGAGTGCCACGCGGCACGCGCGTCCGGCTCGGCCGCCGACAGGGCGGCACGGCCCTCGTCGAGCAGCGTGTCGAGCGCCAGGGCGAGCGCGTCCCCGGCCAGCAGCCGCGCCCCGTCGGGCCACCCGGCGTAACCGGGGTTCGCCCGAGCGAAGTGGCCGCAGCCCGCGGCGCACACCAGCGGCCCGTCCGGCACCTCCCGGCCGTCGGTCCCCCGCACCGGGCTCCCGGCCCCCGACACCCGGCAGGGCACACAGCGCAGATCCACCCGGGGCGCGGCCACCCCGCCCGGCGAACCCTGGACGGTGCCCAGCCGCGAGAACGCCTGCCGCAGCCGCCGCCCCGCCGACGCGTCATCCAGCGCGGCGACGAACGCCCCGAACTCCCGCTCCAGTCCCAGCTCGACGATGCGCAGCGGACCGCACACCAGAACGCCACCACCGGGGACCGGAAATCCTCCGACCGCCGCCAACGCCTCGGCACCCCCGCACTCGCTCCGCAAGACGGCAGACACGGGGCCCGCCCCGGTCCCTGCACCTGTTCCTGCGCCTGTGTCCGTATGCGCGGGAGCACTTGTGCCGGTGCCGGTGCGCGCGTCCGGGCTTCCGTGTGTCTCCGGGCTCGTGCTCGTAGGGGCGTCCGTGCCCGGGTTCGTCCTCGCGTGGTCGGCCGTGTCCCCGCGCGGGGGAGCGCCTCCGGCCAGGGGCCCGTCGTCCGGCTCCGGTTCCGGTTCCGGTTCCGGGAGGAGAGAGGTCACCAAGTCCCGGGCATACTCGCGGAGTTGGCCGAGCAGTGTGGTGGGTATCTCGGTCGCGTACCGGCGTTCGGCGTCGGTGCGGAAGCGCTCCCAGAACGTGTCGTCGTGCAGCAGTGCCGCCCACGCGGCGGCGCACCGCTCGCCGAGGTCCGCGGCCGGTCCCGCTGCCGCTCCGTCCGCGTCGTCCGTGTCGCCCGAGCCGCCCGCGCGGAGCGCGTTGAGCAGGACGACGGCGTAGAGATGGTTGAGTTCCGGGTCCGTCGGCGCGCGGCGCACACAGTCGGCGAGCAGCTCGGCGGCGGCTTCCCGTCGGCCGCTCATGGCCAGGACGACGGCTCGGAGCGGGCCGGGGACGACGGAGCCCCGGGGCACGGCCGTGCCCGCGTCGGTGGGAGCGGGGCGGTGCCCCGGGCTCCCGGAGCCGGAGCGGGAGTACGGACCGAGAGCGGAACCGGAACCGGCGGCGGAGTCGGAACCGGAGGCGTTCGGAGTGTGGTGTGCCCCGGCGGGGCCGTCGACCGCCCGGCCCGGCCCGGACTCGGGCCCGGGTTCGGGCCCGCCCTCGGGGCTCTCCAGGGCGGGGAAGAGGAGGTACGCCGTGGTCAGCAGGGTCGCGGCCCGCTCCCACCGGGGCGTGCCGCTGTCGTGCCGGCCGCCGTGTGCCGTGCCGTCCCGGCCGGGGCCGCCCGCACCGGGGGAGTTCGGGCTGGGACCGTCCCGCCCGGGGCCGTCGGGGCCGGAGCCGTCCGAGCCGGAGCCGTCCGGACCGGGGACGTCCGGGCCGTCGGTGTCCGTGGCTCGGGGGCGTGCCGTCCGTCCCCTCAGCGCCGTCAGTCCGGCCTTGCACAGCAGCAGGGCCAGTTCGCGTTCCGGCCTGCCGGGCGTGTCCGTCCCGTCGAGACGGTTGAGCGCCTCGGTGAGGTGTCCGGCCCGGGCGTGGGCCACCGCCCGCCACGGCCCCGGGGCGATGTCAGCGGCGGCGCGCCGCCCTGCCCGGTACCGGCATTCGGCGAGCAGTTCGTCGCGCGGGGTGCCCGGCGCCAGCGGCGCGAGCGTGTCGGCCGCCTCTCCCCACCGGCCGTCCCGGACCCGCAGCGCGGCCAGCGCGAGCGCCGCCTCCGCCGTGCCGGGCGGGTCCGCGCCGACGGGTCGGCCGGGCGCGCACAGCAGCTCCAACTCGCGCTCGGCCGCCACGTGTTCGCCGGAACGGTACCGGCACAGGGCGAGTGCGTGGCGGAACCGTACGCCGTCGTCCGGGTGCAGCCGGAGCGCCTCGGACCACAGCTGCGCCGCCCGAGCGTGGGCACCGGCCGTGAACTCCAGCCGCGCCGCGTAGGAATGGCCCCGGTGGTCCCGCGGCCGACGTGCCCGTACGTCCTCCAGGTGGCGGCGTGCGTGTGCCCGGGCGCCGGGTTCCCCACGGACCGCCAACTGCCAGACGGCGTACAGCCGCAGCTCGGTGACGGCCTCGTCCAGGGTGCCCGGCGGCCACCACGGTGTGCAGCGCACGAGTTCCTCGACGGCGTCCCCGAACTCCTTGCGGCGCACCAGGGCACGGGCGTTCGCGTAGCGTGCGCACGCGGCGAGCCGCGCCAGGTCCGCGCGGTCCGGGTGGCGCAGACGGAGGGTCTGCCAGGAGCGGTGGGCGAGGCGGTGGCGGCCCAGCCGGTGGGCGACGAGGCCGTGCCGGTAGAGCGTGCGGTCGCCGTCGTCCCCGCCGTCCAGGGCCCGGGTGTACGCGTCCAGGGCCTCCTCGAATCGGCCCTGCCGCTCCCGCGCGTACGCCAGCAGGACGAGGCCCTCCGGGCGGTCGCGCACCCGGCCGTGCAGGGAGTCGGCGGCGGCCTGCCAGCGCTCGTTCTCCAACTCCAGCCGGGCGAGGACGAGTTGGTCATCGTCATGCAGCGGGCCGTGCGCGGCGGCCCACCGCAGGTCGTCGCGGGCGTCCGCGTTCCGTCCCAGCCGTACGCGGACGAGGCCCCGTTGCGCGCGGGTCCGGCGTTCCCGTTCCGCGTGCCCCTCGCCCTGTCCCGGCGGCGGGCCCGGTGCGACGGTGCCGCGTGTGCGCTCCAGCGCGGTCGACAGATGCGACTCGGCACGTGCGTAGGCGCCCTCGTGCGCGGCGGCACACCCCGACCAGTACCAGGGCTCCCACGCTTCGGGGCACAGCTGCCGCGCACGGTCGAACTCCTCGGCAGCCGCAGCCGCGGCACCGGGCGCGCGCTCCTTCAGCCGTACCCGTCCCAGGCCCACCCGGGCCCGGCAGGCGACGGGCGCGGGGCCGCCCAGCGCGCGGCCGAACTCCCGCTCCGCTTCCGCCGGTCGACCGCGGGCGAGCGCGGCTTCCCCTTCGTCGACGGCACGGCACGCCGCGCTCCCGCCTCCCACCGCGCAGCGCTCCACGCCCCCGGCTTCGTCGGCCCCGCCCTCCACCGGGTCGCCCTCCACCGCCCGGACTTCCGTCGCGCGGGGCTCGGCGGTGCGTGCTGCCGCGGCGCAGGGCTCGGCAGTACGCGTTTCCACCACGCGGGGTTCCGCGGTACGCGCGTCCGCCGCGCGGTCTTCCGTGGTCCCGGGATGTGCTCGGCCCGGCTCCGTCTCAGGTCCCAACGCCCATAGCCCCCGATTCGCGGCGAACGCCCGTACGGAGTCAGGCCGTTGACGGTCCGGCGTCGTCCCGGCCCGCGGCCTCGTCGAGCTCCGACCGCCAGCGTCGCCGGGCCCGATCGTAGTGCAACGGGCCGTGCCGGAACCGCGACAATTCCAAGCCCAGCAACTGTTCGTATGCCGCGCGCGGCAGATCCGCTTCGAGGACGATCCGCAACCCGGTCCGCTCGTCCTGGAGCACCAGCGGACGGCCCTCGTCCGCACCGTCCGGCCCGTCGGCGCCCGGCCGTTCGTCGTCCGCACCGCCCCGGCGCACCGTGCGCCCCGCCAGCCGCCGCAGCCCCTCGTAGGCGTCCTTCACCGCCTCGGTGCCCAGGCCGGTGAGGAACGCGTGCAGAGGCAGTGCGACGAGGACCGCCCACTGGAGCTCGGCAGGGCCCCGGTGCGCCAGTACCCGGCGGTCGCGCACCTCGTAGCCGCGCCGGACCAGTTCTCCGACCGCGTCCGCGCGCCGTTCCTCGGACACCTCCCGGCTCAGCAGCATCTCGGCGCGCGCCACTGCGGGACCACCGGCCATCGCGGACCACCCTTCTCCCGTACACCTCGTCGCGCCGCCGCACCCTCACGGCCGTCACGGCTGTCGTGGCCATTCAGCGTACGGGGAACGGGAGTTGGGCGTTGACGTCCCGGCGCAGCCGGGTCGATTGCACGGGAGGAGGCGCCGTGGTCGTCGGTGCTGCCGATGCCGACACCGATGCCGATGCCGCGGTTCGGGAAGTCCGTTCGACGGGCGACGCGGGTGGAGTGCGGGCGCCGGTACGGGCGCGGGGGCGCGCTGCCCGCGGCCTGGCGTGCACCCGTCCGGCTTGCCCCTGACGCCGGTGTCAGGTTTTAGCGTGTCCGGTGTCGGCGCTCGGGGCGTTCCCGAGCCCACCGATCCCACGAGCGGCCTGGCCGGACCCGGCTCGTACCGGACGACAAGTGCGAGAGAAGGCGACATGACGGAGACAGACGGAGTGTGCAGCGACCGCTTCAGGGCGGTCGGCGCGGCGTTTCGCGACCACCTCGCCTCGGGTGAGGAACTCGGCGCGTCGCTCGCCGTCGATGTCGACGGCGTCCTTGAGGTCGACCTGTGGGGCGGCTTCGCCGACCGGGCGCGGACCCGGCCCTGGACCCGCGACACCTTGGTGAACATGTGGTCCTCGACCAAGACCGTCACCAGCCTCGCGGCACTGATGCTGGTCGACCGCGGCGCCCTCGACGTCCACGCTCCGGTGGCGGACTACTGGCCGGAGTTCGCCGCGGGCGGGAAACAGGACATCGAGGTCCGCCATGTGCTGGCCCACACCTCCGGGCTGTCGGGCTGGGAGCAGCCGTTCGGCATCGAGGACCTGTACGACTGGTCGACGGCCAGCTCCCGGCTCGCCGCCCAGACGCCCTGGTGGAAGCCGGGCACGGCCTCCGGCTACCACCTCCAGACCCAGGGCCAGCTGATCGGAGAACTCGTCCGGCGCGTCACCGGAGGCTCCCTCAGACAGTTCGTCGACGAGGAGATGGCCCGTCCGCTCGGCGTCGACCTGCACATCGGCGCGCGGGAGGCGGACTGGCCGCGGACAGCCGAGCTGGCTCCGCCGCCCTCGGGGCTCGACCTCACCGCTCTCGACCCCGACGGACCCGCGTACAAGGCGCTGCTCGGCTCGCCCGGCACCGTCGAAGCGGCCGGTACCCCCGCCTGGCGCCGCGCCGAACTCGGTGCCGTCAACGGGCACTCCAACGCCCGCTCGATGGCCCGGGCACTGTCGGTGATCTCCCGGGGCGGCGAGATGGACGGGCGCCGGCTGCTGTCGCCCGCCACCGTCGATCTCGTCTTCCGGGAACAGGCCCGCGGTACCGATCTGTCCCTCGGCATCCCCCTGCGCTGGGGGATCGGCTATGCCCTCCCGCACCCGGGCACCCTGCCCTACATCCCCGAGGACCGCGTCTGTTTCTGGGGCGGCTGGGGCGGGTCACTGGTCGTGATGGACGTGAGCCGACGCCTCACCATCGCCTACATGATGAACCGGATGGCTCCCGGAGTGCTCGGCTCCGACCGTGCCGAGACCTACGTACGCGCCGTCTACGAAGCGCTCACCCCATGACGGCGGTGTGCGGGGCCGTCGGTCCCGGCCCCCGTTCAGGCGGCGGATGTGCGGTGGATTCGGGGTGAGCGCGGTGCACGCAAGGTGAGCGCCCGCTCGGGCTCCTGACCGGTCATCCGGTTCCGGTGGGGCGCCCCGGCCGCGACATTCCGTGCGGTGGATCAGCCGTCCCGGGCCCGTGCGCATTGCTTCACTGAGCCTCCGAGCAACGGCTACGACGACCCGGGCACGCCGGGAGCGGGAGGCGCGACGTGGATCTCGACACGGTGCTGGAGGTGTGCGATCCGCGTGCCCGGCCCCCCCTGGCGTCCCGGCGACGCCTGGCTCGGCGGCGGAACCTCCCTGTTCTCCGAACCGCAGCCGCACGTACGCCGGTTGCTCGATCTGAGCCGGATGGGCTGGGAGCCGCTGCGCGAACTGCCGGACGGCTCGCTGGAGATCGCGGCGACCTGCACCGTCGCACAGCTGTCCCGCTACGCGCGGCACAGCCCGGCCCCGGCGGCCCCGCTGTTCGAGCAGTGCTGCCGGGCCTTCCTGGCGTCCTTCAAGGTCTGGAACATGGCGACCGTCGGCGGCAATCTGTGCAACGGCCTGCCCGCCGGCCCGATGATCTCTCTCACCGCGGCCCTCGACGGCGTCTGCCTCCTCCGCGCGCAGGACGGAACCCGGCGCCGTGTGCCCGCGGCCGGCTTCGTCACCGGGGCGGGCCGCACGGTGCTGGAGGAGGGGGAGCTGCTGCGCTCCGTCACCCTGCCCGCGCGTGCCCTCGCCGCCCGCACCGCCTTCCGGCAGGCGTCGCTGTACGGGCTGGGCCGCTCCGCGTCGCTGGTCATCGGGGTGCTCGACCCGTGGGACGCCTCGCTGCGGGTCACGGTCACCGCGGCGACGGTACGCCCGTACCGGTTCCGGTTCCCGCAGCCGCCCTCGGCCGCTGAGCTGCGCCGGGCCGTCGGCTCAGCGATGGGGGAGCGGGACTGGTTCGACGACATCCACGGCCTCCCCGCCTGGCGGCGGCACATGGCGCTGCGGCAGGCGGAGGAGGTGTGCCGGGAGCTGACCGGCGGCGGCAGCGGGCGCGGAGCCGGCAGCGCCGGGAGGGGCGGCACCCGATGAGCTACCGGATCGACGTCAACGGCCGCCGGTGCACGGCGGAACCGCGCCCCGGCCAGTGTCTGCGCACCTATCTGCGCGAGCGCGGCTGGTTCGGCGTGAAGAAGGGCTGCGACGCCGGGGACTGCGGCGCGTGCACGGTGCACGTGGACGGTGAGCCGGTGCACAGCTGTCTGTACCCGGCCGTCCGGGCGCGGGGGCGCAGCGTCACCACGGTGGAGGGGCTGGCCGGCGCCGACGGTGGGCTGCACCCCGTGCAGCAGCGCTTCCTGGACGCGCAGGGCTTCCAGTGCGGCTTCTGCACGGCCGGATTCCTGATGACCGCGGCCGCACTCGACGAGGACCAACTGGCCGACCTTCCCCGGGCGTTGAAGGGCAACCTGTGCCGCTGCACCGGCTACCGGGCCGTCGAGGACGCGGTACGCGGCGTCCGGCACACCGGGACGCCCGCCGAAGGCGCCGCCGTCGGCCGCAGCCTGCCCGCCCCCGCGGGGCCCCGGGTGGTCACCGGCACCGCCCGCTACACCTTCGACGTCGACGTACCGGGACTGCTGCACATGAAGCTGCTGCGCTCCCCGCACGCACACGCCCGCATCACCGGTATCGACACCTCGGCAGCGCTGCGGGTGCCCGGGGTCGTCGCGGTCTTCACCCACCGCGACCGCGATGTGCCCGGGAAGCCCTACTCGACCGCGTGCCACGAACACCCCGAGGAGGACCCCGACGACACGCGCCTGCTGGACGACGTCGTGCGCCATGTGGGCCAGCGGGTCGCGGCGGTCGTCGCCGAGTCGGAGGGGGCGGCGGAGGAGGGCTGCCGCCGGATCGAGGTCGGCTACGAGGTGCTGCCGTGCGTCCTGGACCCCGAGGAGGCACTGCGGCCGGGCGCTCCGGTGGTCCATGCCAAGGATGCCGCACGCTCCGGCATCGCCCGGCCGGAGCGGAACATCGCCGCCGAGGTGCACGGCGAATGCGGCGATGTCGCCGCGGGGTTCGCCGAGGCCGACATCGTGTACGAGGAGACGTTCCGTACCCAGCGGGTGCAGCACGCCGCCCTGGAGACGCACGGCGCCGTCGGCTGGCTGGAGAGGACCGGGGAAGGGGAGGTGGGTGTTGCGGGCGCCGCCGGCGCCGTCGACGGGACCGGTACGGCCGAGCGGACCGGTGTCGGTCGCGGCAGTACGCCCGGTACGGCCGGTGGGGCCGCGGCGGACGGGGGCGTGGGCGTGGGCGCGAGCCGGGGCGGTACCGAGCGGCTCACGGTGCGCTCCAGCACCCAGGCCCCGTTCCTCACCCGGCGCGCCCTGTGCACACTGTTCGGACTGCCGCCGGAGCGGGTGCGCGTCGTCGCCGGACGCGTCGGCGGCGGCTTCGGCGGCAAGCAGGAGATGCTCGTCGAGGACATCGTGGCCCTGGCCGTGCTGCGCCTCCGGCGTCCGGTGAAGCTGGAGTACACCCGCGCCGAGGAGTTCCACGGCGCCACCACCCGCCATCCGTTCACCGTCACCGTCAAGGCCGGCGCCCGGCGGGACGGCACCCTGACCGCGCTCCGGTTGCACGCGGTCTCCGACACCGGCGCCTACGGCAACCACGCGGCAGGCGTGCTCCACCACGCCTGCGGGGAGTCGCTCTCCGTCTACCGCTGCCCGAACAAGAAGGCCGACGGCTACGCCGTCTACACCCACACCGTGCCCTCCGGCGCCTTCCGCGGATACGGGCTGGGCCAGGCGGTCTTCGCCGTGGAGTCCGTCCTGGACGAACTGGCCGTGCGGCTGGGCACGGACCCGCTCGTGCTGCGGGAGAAGAACATCGTCCGCGCCGGTGAGGCCCTGGACGCCGCGACCGGCGGGGAGGATCTGCACATCGGCAGCTACGGTCTGGACCGCTGTCTGGACCTCGTCCGGGCGGCGCAGGCCGAACCGCCCGCCGAGGACGTCCCCGAAGGCTGGCTGACCGGTGCCGGTGCCGCGCTGTCGATGATGGCCACGAGCCCGCCCGGCGGCCATCTCGCCGATGTACGGGTGTCGCTGCTGCCGGACGGCAGCTTCGATCTGGCCGTCGGCACGGCCGAGTTCGGCAACGGCACCACCACCGTCCATCAGCAGATCGCCGCCGGGGAGCTGGGCACCACGGCCGAGCGGATCCACGTCCGCCGGTCCGACACCGACCTCGTCCCGCACGACACCGGGGCCTTCGGCGCCACCGGGACCGTCGTGGCGGGCAAGGCGACACTCCGCGCCTCCCGAGCCCTGGCCCGCACGCTGCTGGAGCACGCGGCCGCGTACCTCGGCGTCGAGGCGGACGCCTGCCGGCTCGTCGACGCGGCGGTCGAGGCCGTCGCAGCGGCCGGGACAGCCGAGACGGACCCGGCGGCCGGGACGGTCGGGGCCGCCGGAGCGGACGCGGTGGAAGGGAGGGAAAGGGGAGGAGGGAGAGGAGGGAGAGCGGAAGCGGGCGGGGCCGAGGGGGAGCCGGAGCCGGGGAGGCGCCGGGTGCCGCTCGCGGAGCTGTATGCGCAGGCGCGGTCCGAGGGCGGGCAGCTCGTCGCGGAGGGCCACTTCGGCGGTACGCCGCGCTCGGTGGCCTTCGACGTCCAGTGGTTCCGCGTCGCCGTCGACCCCGGCACCGGCGAGATCCGCATCCTGCGCAGCGTGCACGCGGCCGACGCGGGCACCGTCGTGAACCCGCTCCAGTGCCGCGGCCAGGTGGAGGGCGGCGTCGCGCAGGCGCTCGGTGCCGCGCTCTTCGAGCAGGTGCGCCTGGACGAGGCGGGCAGGGTGAGCACCGACTCCTTCCGCCGGTACCGGTTGCCCGCCTACGGCGACTTTCCGCACACCGAGGTCCACTTCGTGCGCACCGCCGACGCGATCGGCCCGCTCGGTGCCAAGTCGATGAGCGAGAGCCCCTTCAACCCGGTCGCCCCGGCCCTGGCCAACGCTGTCCGCGAGGCGACCGGCATCCGCTTCACCCGGCTTCCGCTCACCCGCGACCGGGTGTGGCTGGCGCTGCGCGACGCAGCGGGCGACGCACCCCCGTCAGCCCCCGACGCCCCGCGGCCCGGCTGAGCGAGGCCGGGCGCGGCGGGCCGTCGACGCTCGCCACGGAGAGTGCCCGCAGCGGCTGGCAGCCGGGGAGCGGGCCGGCACCTGACGGGGCGCGAACGGCCCGCGCGGTCAGGGCGCGTCCCCGTCCTCGTCCCGTGCCGCGGCCGCCTGCTCGACGGCGGCGACACAGGCACGCACCGGAGGGTTCTCGTGGCCGGCCGGCCAGGCCGCCTTGATCTCCCGGCGCAGCCCCGGCCGCAGCCGCACGAAGCGCACCCCGGGCGGGGCGGGCGTGCGGGACATCGTGGGCACCAGCGCGGCGGCCAGGTTCCGTTCGACCATCGCGAGCTGGGTGAGGTGCTCGGTCAGCGCGAAGCGCACATCCGGTTCGAGGCCGCGTGCGCGCAGCGCCTGGACCAGCGCCTCGTACGGCTCGGTGCCCGGCGGGCAGCTGGCCCACGGGGTGTCGCGCAGATCGGCGAGGTCGATCTCCGGGCGGTCCGCGAGGGGATGACGGCCGGAGAGCGCCACCCACACCTCCTCCCGGACGAGGGTGCGCAGCGCCGGCCCCGCGGGCAGGAACACCGGCCGGTTGGTCCAGCTCTCGATGAGCAGCAGATCCAGCTCCCCGCTCAGCAGCCGCGGCAGCAGATCCACGGCCTCCCCGTCCGTCACGGTCGGCCGCAGCCGGGGATGCGCGGCGGTCAGCGCGTCGAGTGCGCCGGGCAGCAGGGTACGGACGGCGCTGCCCACCCCGCCCAGGCGCAGTGGGCCGAGGACCTCGTCGGCGAGGTCGGCGAGATCGGCCTCCGCCGCCGACAGCTGGTCCAGGAGACGGTCCGCGTGCCCGGCGAGCACACGCCCGGCGTGGGTGATCCGGATGCTGCGGCCGTGCGGTTCGAGCAGCCGGCGGCCTGCCTCGCGCTCCAGCTTGGCGAGCTTCTGCGACAGCCCGGAGGGGGTGATGTGCAGGGCTTCAGCGGCGCGGGCGATGGAGCCGTGGGCCGCGACGGCGGACAGGGCACGCAGCCGGTCGATGCTGAACACACAACGAAAGCTACCGAATCATGGCTCGAACCTGTTGCTTTTCCTTCCGGTTCGCTCCGGGCACGGTGAACACCATGTCCCTGAAGAACAGTTCGGCCGCGGCGTCCGCCAGAGCCGACGCGAGCACACCGGCGCCCGCACGCCGGGGCCGCCCGGTGCCGATGGCCGTCGCCGGTTCCGCCTGCATCTCCGCCTCGGCCGTCTTCATGAAGCTGTCCGGCACCAACGCGGGCACCGCCGCCTTCCTCCGCTGCGCCCTCGCCCTCGTCCTTCTCGCCCCGCTCACCTGGCGCGAGGTACGCCGCGCCGGCCCGCGTCCCGGCCGCTATCTGCTGATGGACATCGGCGCGGGCGTTCTGCTCGGCCTCGACATGGTCTTCTGGGCGGCGAGCGTCCTCAACGTCGGCGCCGCCGTCGCCACGGTGCTGCTCAACATCCAAGTCGTCTTCTTCCCGCTGCTCGCCCGGCTGGTCTCCGGCGTCCGGCTGGACCGCCGGTTCGTGCTGCTGGCGCCGGTCATGCTGCTGGGCGTCGCACTGGCCGGCGGCGCGATCGGGCACGCCCAGCCCGGCAGCGACGCCGTCGCCGGTGTGGTGTACGGCGCCGCCGCCGGACTGGCCTACGCGGGATACCTCCTGCTCATGCGGCTCGGCGGCGGACAACGGCACTCCGTGGCACCGGTGTGCGTCTCCACGGCGGCGGCCGCCGCTGCCGCCGGGATCCTGGGCGGCCTGTGGACCGGCATCGACCTCGACCCGGGCTGGCCCGCCTGGGGCTGGCTCGCCGCGCTCGCCTTCATCGGGCAGGTGCTGGCCTGGCTGTTCATCACCTCGGCACTGCCCGGGCTGGCCCCCGCGACCGGCGCGGCACTGCTGCTCCTCCAGCCCGTCATGGCCTTCGGCCTGGGCCTTCTGATCGGCGAACGCCCCACCCTCACCCAGGCGTCCGGCTGTGTCCTCGTCGTCGCGGCCGTCTGGTACCAGGGGCGTGCCGCCGGCCGGAGAGCGTCCGGCGGACGCACCGTCCCGGTGGCCGGCCGGCGGCCCGGCAAGGGAAGCTGACCACGGGCGTCCCCGGCGGCCGGCGGCCTGCCGGGGATGCCCTCCCGGCGTCGGGCACGTCCCCCCGCCACCGCCCCGCCCGCGCGTGCCGCCCTCGCGATGACCGACCGGGGCCGCGGGCGTCCGGCCGGCCCCGGAAGCCCCGGGGCGCGGGCGGGTCTTCGAAGACACTCCGAAGACGCTTCGAGGACGACTCAGCCGGGGCGGTGGGCGGTGTGCGTCTGCTGGCCGGGCAGGAAGCACACCTCGGCGTCCACCCGGTCCCGCAGTGCAGCGCCGAACGGGCAGGACGGGGCCAGGGTGTCGAGCAGGGTGTGGGCCTCCTGGTGCAGGGAGGCCACATAGGCGTGGTAGGGGCGCTGGACATCGGGGGAGCGCATCAGACCGTGCAGCTCCTCGCGGCTCGCCGGGCACTCCGCGGCCTTCTCCAGCAGCTCCAGCGCCCGGGAACGCCGGTCGGCGGGCGCCGAGTTCAGCAGGTGGACGAGCAGATAGGTGGCGGTGCCGTTGCGGAGGTCGTCGAACGTGCCGCTGCGCAGGTCGTCCTCGTCGTTGCGCAACTGCGCCAGCATGCCGAGCACCTGGCCGAACCGGCCCCACTCGGCCACCGGCCCGGGCGGGTCCTGGGCGCCGTCCTCGCCGGTGGCCAGCCGGGCCGCCATTGCGCAGGCCATGGCGTACACGGCGCCGCTCTTGTGCCGGTAGACGCCGAGCACCGCGTCCGGGTCCACCCGGGACGGCTCGTTGAGGAGATCGCCGATCTGCCCGTTGCTGGCCGCCGTCCACCCCTCCAGATAGTCACGGACCAGCTGCCGGCGCTGCGGCTCGGGCACGGGCATACCGGCCAGCGCTCGCAGCGGCAGCGCGTACCCGCATTCGAGCGCGGCCGTCAGCGCGGTGCCGCTGGGCATGCCGTACAGCTCGGGCCCGGCGTCGCCGTCCGCGACGTCGTCGAAGGCGTTGGCCGCGCGCCACCACAGGGCGTGCACGGCGGCGATCGGGACGGCGGGCCCGGGATCGCCGTCCAGCGCCGCGTGCACCAGCAGCGGCAGCGAGAACTCGTGCGGTGTGCCGCGGCCGCGGTCGATGAGCTGCCGCAGCGGGAAGCGCAGATGGACGTACTCGGGGCCGTAGTCGGCCAGGAGTTCGTCGAGGTACCGGTCGACCCGGGGGAAGACGGCGGTCACGTCCGCCTCGGGGAGGCGTCGCGGCGTCAGGGAGTGCACCGGGTTGGTCGTCACGTGGTCTCCAAGTCGCTTGTCGCGCGGGGGTGTTGCCGGACGCGTCCGCCGGCCCCCGTGTCAGTGAGTGGCCTCCGGGCGGCCGGCACCCTCCCCGGCGGCGGCCGGCGCGGCCGCTTCCGGGGACGGTGCGGCGGGCCGGAGGACGGCGGCCAGGACGCCGCCGGCCGCGGTGGTCGTCGCGATCGCTGCCGTCACCGCCGCGAACGCGCCCGGGTGGCCCGTCCCGGAGTGCACCAGCGCGAAGAAGAGCGTGCCGAACACGCACACGCCGAGCGCGGCGGCGAGCTGCTGCACCGTGGACAGCACCCCCGACGCCGCCCCCGACAACCGGGCCGGCACCGTCCGCAGGGTGACGGCGAGGGACGGGGTCACGAACAGCCCCAGGCCCGCGCCCGACACCCCCAGGCCGACGAGCAGCCAGGGCAGGTCCCCGCGTACGGCGCTCACCACGCAGCCCAGGTACCCGGCCGTGGACAGCAGCGCCGCCCCGCACAGCAGCCGGAACGGCGCCACCGGCAGCCGCGGGCCCAGCAGCGAGGTGACGACGAACGCGCCGGCCGTCGGGAGCATGCCCAGGCCCGTCTCCCAGGGCCCCTGCCGCAGGCCGCGTTGCAGCAGCAGCCCCAGGATCAGGATGAACGCGCCGAGCCCGCTGTTGACCAGGGCCACCAGCGCCAGGCCCGGCCGGAAACCGGGCAGGCGCAGCAGATGCGGCGGCAGCAGCGGGTCGCCGCCCCGCCGCTGCACGGCGCGCTCGTGGCGCAGGAACAGGACGGCGGCCGGCAGCGAGACGACCGCGCACGGCACGGTCCACCAGGGCGGCCCCGACTCCCCGGCGGTCACCAGCGGCGCGGTGACGAGCCCGAGGGCGAGGGCGGCCAGTGCGGTGCCCGGCAGATCCAGCCGGACGCGCGGCCCGGCGGACCGCCGGCCCGGGCCCCGTTCCGGTTCCGCCTCGGGCCCCCGTCCGCCTGCCCGTTCCGGCTTCGGTCCCGGTTCCGGAAGCGGGCCGTGGCCGGGCTGCCGGGGCCGGCGTGGGGTGCCGGTGACCCAGGGCAGCGCGGCCAGCGCGGCGACGCCCACCGGCACGTTGACGAGGAAGACGGCGCGCCAGCCGAGCCCGAGGACGTCGGCCGCCAGCAGCCAGCCGCCGAGCAGTTGGCCGCAGACGGCACCGCTGCCCATCACGGCGCCGGTCAGCGCGAACGCCTGGCGACGGGCATCGCCCGCGAAGAGGGTCTGCGCCGTGCGGTACGCCTGCGGGACGACCAGCGCCGTGCCCAGCCCCTGCACCAGACGGGCCGCCACGAGGGCCCCGGCGGTGGGGGCGAGGCCGCAGCCGAGCGAGGCCGCCGTGAACAGCGCGGTGCCGATGCCGAAGATACGGAACGCGCCGACGTGGTCTCCGAGGCGGCCGCCCGCGACGAGGCCCAGGCCGTACACCAACTGGTATCCGGCCAGGACGAGTTGCTGCTGTCCCTCGTTCGCGTGGAGTCCGCGCTCGATGGCGGGCACGGCCACGACCACGATGAACACATCGAGGTTGGCGAGGAAGGTGCCGGAGAGCACGACGGCGAGCGCCGGTCGCTTACGCACAACGCCCCTTCCCTCGCTCTTCGTGTGCGATCAACCGCGGAGAGTGTAAGTCTCCTGTTCGGATCCTCTCGGCGCAACTCGGCGCGACCTCGGCGCCGACGGCCCGGGTCCGGCCGGGCCGCCGGGCCCGCACGGGCACGCGGCACAGCGGTGCGGGAGGCGCCGGGTGGTCCGCCGTGAAGCGGGAATTCGCGCCGGGCGCACGGCAGGGAATGCCCGTCCGTAGCCGACCGGGCGGCACAATTCCCGCGGTGCGGCGGAAAGTTCACCGCGCGGCTCCGGAAAATCCCGGCGCCGACCGGGCCGGAGGCGGCGCCGGGGCGTCAGACGCAGGTCAGAAGGGTGGATGTCCGTCCCGGGCCGTGACCATTCGTATGAGTGAATGGTGATCATCGGCGGGTGAACGGAGATCTCCGAGAGTTTTCCGCCCTCTAGGATCAGGCGTCGTGCCCGCCAATTCCCCTTTTTCCCAAGAGAATTCCGCCCTCACACGCTGGGCCGCTCGTGTCCACGCCGGGCCGCGTCATCTCCTCGGCGGGCTGGCAGCCGTGGTGCTGCTGCTCGCCGCGCTCGGTGCCGGCATCGGAGCGCCCTTCTCGTCGGACGGCTACGACCCGGACGGCGCGGACTCCGTACGCGCCGAAGCCTTCCTCGACCGGCATCTGCGCGCGGGCACGCCCGACCTCGTCGTCCTCGCCCGGGCCCCCGGCGGCGTCGACGACGCCTCAACGCAGCAGGCCGGAACCCGCCTCACCCGCAAGGCCGAACAGCTGTCCGGGGTGCGCTCCGCCCGCTCCTACTGGACCACGGGAGACCGGTCGTTCCGCTCCCGGGACGGGCGTTCCGGACTGCTGGTGCTCCGACTGCGCGGCGATCAGCGCGCGGCCCAGACGGTCGCGGAGCACGTGGTGCCCGAACTGCGGAAGGAGTCCGGCGCGTTCCGGCTGCGGGTCACCGGCCCGGCGCAAGTGGCCCGTGAGGCCGAGGACATCACGGGCGGAGACCTGGTACGCGCCGAACTGATCGCGGCGCCGGTGGTCGTGCTGCTGCTCCTGCTGGTCTTCCGCTCGGTGGGCGCCGCCCTGCTGCCGGTGGCCGTCGGCGTGACGGCCGTGACCGCCGCGATGGCGCTGCTGCGGCTGCTCGCCCTGGTGACACCCGTCTCCGTCTTCGCACAGAACCTCACCACAGCGCTCGGCTTCGGACTCGCCGTCGACTACAGCCTGTTCCTGCTCGCCCGCTACCGCGAGGAGACCGGCCAGGGCGCCGGTCCACGCGAGGCGTTGACGACCACCGTGCGCACCGCCGGACGCACGGTGCTCGCCTCGGCCGCGACCGTCGCCGTCAGCGCCGCCGGCCTCCTCGTCTTCCCCACGTCCTTCCTCCGCTCGCTCGGCTACGCCTCCGTGGGGGTCGTCGGCTGCGCCGCCGTCGCCGCGCTCGTCGCCGTGCCCGCGCTGCTCGCCCTGTGCGGACCCCGCCTGGCCCGCCCCGGCCGCATCGAACGCTGGTACGCGGCCCGGCGCCGGACCGGCCCGGCACCGCGCGCCGCCCACGAGGACCGCTGGTACCGCACCGCCATGGCCGTGATGCGCCGCCCGCTCACCGTCACTCTGCTGACGACGACGCTCCTGGTGCTGGCGGCGCTGCCGTTCACCCACGCCCGGTTCGGCAACTTCGACGACCGGATGCTCCCCGCGGGCACCCCGGCACGCCAGGCGTCCGAGGAGGTGCGCCGGCAGTTCGGCGACCAGGCGGCCGACCCGGTCTTCGTCGCCCTGCCGGGGCTGCGCGCCGACCCCGGCGGTACCGCGGAACTCGACCGGTACGCACGGCGGCTCTCCCGTGCCGAGGGCGTCGCCCGCACCGAGACGGCCACCGGCGTCTACCGGTCGGGGAAGCGCGCCGGGGACGCCGCCGCTGCCGAGGGCTACGCCGGTTCCGCGGGCGCCTGGGTCCGGGTGCTGGGCGTTCCGGGGGCCGACAGCGAGGGGCTGGTGAGCCGGCTGCGGCAGGTGCCGGTCGAACGGACCGCGTGGGTGGGCGGGCCGGCGGCGCTGCTGTCCGACACCAGAAGCGCGCTCGCCGAACGGCTGCCGTGGGCGCTGGCCGTCCTCGCGCTCGGCCTGGTGGCGCTCATGCTGCCGTTCACCCGCAGTGTGCTGGCCCCGCTCAAGGCGCTCGCCCTGTCCGCGCTGAGCCTCACCGCCTCGTTCGGCGCCCTCGTCTGGATCTTCCAGGAGGGCCATCTGCGCGGTCTGGTGGGCGACTTCCCCGTCACCGGCTTCATCGAGTGCAGCCTGCCGGCGCTCATGCTGTGCGTCGCCTTCGGGCTGGCCACCGACTACGAGCTGTTCGTCTTCTCCCGTATCCGCGAGCGCTACGACGCCACCGGGGACAGCACGCACGCCATCGCCTGGGGGCTCGCCCGCAGCGGCCGGCTCGTCACCGCCTCGGCGCTGACGATCGCCTGTGTCTTCGCCGCCATGGGCACCTCGCAGATGTCCCAGCTGAAGATGGTCGGCGTGGGCACGATGCTCGCCGTGCTGGTGGACGCCACGGTGGTCCGCGTCCTGCTGCTCCCGGCCCTGATGCGGCTCGCCGGGGCCGCCAACTGGTGGTGGCCGTCCCGCCGGAAGCCCCCGCCCGGGCCCGACGGTCCCGGGCCGCACGAGGAGGTGCCGGCCGCCCGCGCGGACGAGCCGCGGATGCTGGACGCGTCCGGACGGGCGGGCAGCGGCAGTTGACCGCCTGCCTGCGCCGGCCGCCGCCGCGAGTGCGGAACACTCGGCGGCCGGCGCGGGAGAGGCGGCAGGGCGGCATGTGGCGGCGCGGGCAGCACGCACGGCACGGCACGGCACAGGGCACACCGACGAACAGGGCAGCCATGCCGACGGGACGGCACCGACAGCAGGGCAGTACGGGGGGCAGTACGGGCAGGACGGGCAGCACGGGCAGGGCGGGCCGGCAGGGCGCACGCCGCCACCGCCGTCCGCCGGGAAGGCGGGCCGATGGGCACGGGCAGGAACACGGGCAGGAACACGGGCACGGGCCGGGAGACGGCACAGGGCACGCACGCGCCGGGCAGCCGGCACCGGACCCTCGCGACGGTGTGCCTGCCCGGCGCACTGGAGGAGAAGCTGCGGGCGGCGTCCGGCGCCGGCTTCGACGGGGTCGAGCTGTTCGAACCCGATCTGCTCGGCTGTGCGCTGGCGCCCGAGCACGTGCGTGCGTTCTGCGGCGCCCTGGGACTCGCCGTCGACCTCTACCAGCCCCTCGGCGACTTCGACTCACGGGACCCGGCCCGCTTCGCCGACAATCTGCGCCGTGCCACGGCCAAGTCGGAACTGACCGCGCGACTGGGCTGCGACACCCTCCTGGTGTGCTCCTCGACGGCGCCCGACGCGGCCGAGGAGACCGACCGGATCGCCGAGCAGCTGCATCAGCTGGCGGCGCGCGCCGCCGACTCCGGGCTCCGGGTGGCCTACGAGGCCCTCGCCTGGGGCCGGCACGTGAACACCTGGCAGCGCGCCTGGGAGATCGTCCGCGCCGCCGGGCACCCCGCGCTCGGACTGTGCCTGGACAGTTTCCATGCGCTGACCTCCCGCACCGGTGACACCTCGGGCATCCGCCACATCGACCCGGAGCGCCTCTTCTTCGTCCAACTGGCCGACGCGCCCCGGCCGGAGGAGGGCCTGCGCCGGTGGAGCCGGCACCACCGGCTCCTCCCCGGCCAGGGCGAGCTCGACGTGGCCGGCTTCCTCGCGGAGGCCGACGCCGCCGGCTACCGGGGGCCGCTCTCCCTGGAGGTCTTCAACGACGTCTTCCGCCAGGGCAGCGGAGTGCAGCTCGCGCGCGACGCCATGCGCTCCCTGCTCGCCGTCGGGGACGCGGCGTACGTGGGACACCCGGGGCGCGCTGCCGACGCGGGGGAGGGGCCGCAGCGGGGCGGCCGGACCGTACCCGCGGCGCCGGAACCCGTCGGGCACGGATGCACCGTGCTGGCGGTGGACGACCGGGCGGGGCCGCGGGCCGCCGCCGTCCTGCGCGCCCTCGGCTTCTCGCACACCGCGGCCCACCGCACCGAGCCCCTGCGGCTGTTCGAGCAGGGAGCGGCCCGGGTGCTGCTGGACGGTTCCGGCGGCGGTGCCGCGCCGCACACCGCGGCCGGTGCGCGGCTCGTCGCCTGCGAGCTGACGAGCGCGGCACCCGAAGCGGCGCTCGCCCGGGCCCGTGCGCTGCTCGCCCCCGTGGCGGCGGCCGGGCGGCCCGAGGACGCCGGGGAGCCGGCGTCCGTCGTCGCGCCGGGCGGGCTGCTGGTGCGGTTCCGCTCCACGGCGGACGCGGAGCGCCTGCCGGACGGCTTCGTCCCGGCCGAGGAGGGGCCCGTGCCGTCGGCCGGCCTCACCCGCACCGACCATCTCGGATTCGCCCTGCCCTTCGACCGGTTCGACGCCGCGGTGCTCTTCTGGCGCACCGTGCCCGGCCTCGTACCGCAACCGCCGACGGAGGCCGCCACCCCGGCCGGTCCGCTGACCGGGCGGGTGCTGGCCGCGCCGGGACGTGGGCCCGCCGGGGTGCGCCTGGCACTGCAATCGATCCGGCGCGGCCCGGGTGCCGGGTCCGCCGCGCCGTACGGGTTCCAGCGCGTCGCCTTCGCCTCGGACGACATCTTCGCCACCGCCGTCGCGCTGCGCCGCGCGGGCGCTCCCGTGCTGCCCGTGCCCGTGAACCACCACGACGATCTCGACGCGCGCCTGGGGCTGCCGCCCGCGCTCTCGTCGGCGCTGCGGGACCACGCGGTGCTGTACGAACGGGACGCGGCCGGGGCGTACTTCCGGCTGTGCACGCCCGCGTTGGGCGGCCGGGTGTCCCTGGAGGTCGTCCAGCGGGTGGGGGAGTACCGGGGATGCGGCGCCGCGCAGGACCCGGTCGTCACCGCGGCACTGCTGCGGTACGGCGCGCTCGTGTGAACGGGCGGCACCCTTATTCCTCCCCTTCCGCGTGACCGTTTTCCGCGCCCCGCACGGAATTCGCCCTTCCGCCGCCCGGGTCCGGCGGAGGGAGGAAAAGGAACGCCTCCGCACGTCGGCTCGCCCCTTCCTCCGGCCGTCGCGCGACGAGGGGTTTTCCGGTGGAATGCGGCATGCGTGCCCGGCGGCTCCGCCCCGTCCCCGGGAACGGGCCGCACGCGTCGTGCCGTCGGGATGGTCGCCCGGTTTCCGTCCGGTTTTCCCGGTCGTCGGGAAGGGGTGATTGCGTCGGCAGAAAGGTGGAGCGGTGCCCGGTGTGTGCAGGCCGGGCAAAAAGCTGCGGAAGGCGCGGTGCGCGGGAATCCCGGTGAACTCCACTTGCCGCCCCCGGTATCTCCCCAGCGGGAAGCATACGGCGTCCCGGAGATTCCGCTTCCGGGCTGTTCCGCGGGCGGCGTCGCTCAGCTGGGGCGGGGGGTGCCGGCGGGTTCGGTCTCCGTGGCGCCGGGATCGTCCTCGTCGCCGGTGGCCGCCGTCTCCCGTTCCCCGGCCGGCTCGGTGGCCGAGCCGGCGGCCCGGTGGGTCAGCCGGACGCCCCGCACCGAGGGCAGGCACAGGATGAAGGCGTTGGCCGCCAGCTGCCAGCACACCCCGACGGCCAGCACCGCGGAGATGCTGGTGTGTTCGGCCACCGGTCCGGCGAGCGCGAGGCCGAGCGGGCCGATGGAGTAGGCGCCGAAGGACACATAGGACATGACGCGGGAGAGGGCGTCCTGCGGCACGTGCTGCTGAATGGTGGTCATCCACAGCGCGTTGAACACCGAGTTGGCGACGCCTGCGCTGAGCGCTCCCGCGCACACCACGACGAGCGGCGCCTGGGCGGCGAGGGCGGCGGAGGGCGCGGCCCACAGCACGGTGACCAGCGTGGTGATCAGCAGCGGGCGGTTCGGACGCCTGCCCAGCAGGAACAGCGCGCCGAGGATGGAGCCGGCGCCGTAGACGGACACGATCGTGCCCCAGGAACTCGCCCCGGTGTAGGTGGCGTCCGCCGCCGCGGGCCCGAGGACCAGATAGGGCGCCCACACCACGAAGTTGAACATGGTGAACTGGAGCGTGACGATCCACAGCCACCGGTGCCCGGTGAACAGGCCCCAGCCCGCCCGGAGTTCGCTGAGCAGGCCGGGCGTGGAGGCGGCCCGGGACTCCGGTACGCGCAGACGCATCAGGAACAGGGCGCACAGGGCGTAGGTGCCGGCGTCCACCAGCAGCACGGTGGCCGGCGAGACCAGCGTGACGAGCAGGCCCGCGAGCGCCGGTCCGGCCACCGAGGCCACCGAATTGCCCAGCCCCAGCATGGTGTTGGCGTCCGGCAGCCGCGGGGCGGAGACGACATGCGGGACGAGTCCGTCGAAGGAGGGCTTGAAGAACGCCTCGCCGACGCCGCCGAGTGCGGCCAGCAACAGCAGCTGCCACAGCTGTGCCGAGCCGGTCATCAGCAGCACGGCGAGGCTGCCCTGGGTCAGCGCCCGCAGCCAGTCCGAGCACAGCATGATCATGCGTCGGGGCAGCCGGTCGCCCAGGATGCCGCCGCCCAGCAGGAAGACGACCATCGGCACGATGCGCGCGGCCATCACGAAACTCAGGTCGGAGAGCGACCCGGTGGCCTCCAGCACGGCGAAGGAGAGCGCGACCGTCGCCATCGAGGTGCCGAGCATCGACGTCGTGTAGCCGGCGAAGAAGATGCGGAAGTTCGCCTCGCGGAGAACTTCCAGGCGTCTCAGGGCCCCGCGCACGGGAGGACTCGGACGGGTCGCCATGTGTGCGATCGCTCCTCGGGATCGGTGGGGGGCGCGCGGAGGGGCGCTCAAGCCGAACGTCCTTGTACCACGCGGCAGATGACCTTCGCGAGTGGCTTCGGGCGGAGCCACGGAATCCGGAACGAGAGGTGCCCGCGCGGAGACGGAAGCCCTGGTGGGGCCCGTTCACAAAATCCGGGCAGGCGTCCGGTTTGGGGGCTGTGGGGGATGGGCACGCTTTCCGATCGGGCCTGGCCCCGCATATGTCAGCGGGAACGGCCGCTTGACATGCCGTCCGGGTCACGGTTTTCTGATGCAGCTCCATTTTCGCCACTGTCACACGAGGAACCGAGCGGGGTGAGCGCGCTCTGCGCTCGCCGAATTCCATGCTATTTCACTGAGTAATTCCTATTGCTCTGTCACGGTCCGCGGGCGGTCGTCCCACAAGGATGGCGCCGGTATTCGACGGTGCAGTGGAGGTGTGGCTTGACTTCCCCGGAGACGGGCCGGCACGACGACATATGGCAGGCGGTGCGGAAAGCCGCCGAGAAACATCCCGACCGCATCGCGCTCAGCGACGGTGCCGAGGAAATCAGCTACGGGCGGCTCGTCACCGAGGCCGCACGCAGGGCCGCCGCGCTGCGCGCCCGCGGCCTGGCGCCCTCCGAGCCCGTCGCGCTGTGCGCCGGCCGCTCGGTGGCACAGGTGCTGGCCGTGCTCGGTGTCCTCGCGGCCGGCGGGGCCGTCGCCCCGTTCCCCGCGCACCAGGCCGCCGGAGCCACCCGGGAGGCGATCGCCCGGCTCGCGCCCCGGCTCGTCCTCGGCGACAAGGACGCCCGCGCCCTGCTGCCCGAGGCGCTCCCGCTGGACACCGCCGCCGATCCGGGAGCCGGGTCCGGAGCCGGTCCCGCCGCCGGGCCCGGTCCCGCCGCGGGGCCTGCGGAGGCGGACGGCCTCGCCTATGTGCTGCACACCTCCGGCTCCTCGGGCCGGCCCAAGGCCGTGCACGTGCCGCACTCCGCGGTACGCAACCGCTTCGCCTGGGGCCAGTGCCTCTATCCCATCGGGCCCGGCGACACCGTGCTCTACGCCGGATCCCTCGTGTTCGACTGCCAGATGTGGGTCGTCCTCGCGCCGCTGTGCCACGGCGCGACACTGCTGGTCGCCCCCGAGGGTGCGGAGGCCGAACCGCACCGCGTCGCCGAACTCGCCCGGCGGCACCGCGTCACCGTCATGCACTTCGTCCCGTCCCTGCTGCGGGAGTTCCTCGCCGCCGGCGCCGGGGACGGACTCGCGGGGCTGAGGTATCTGCTCGTCGCCGGGGAGCGGCTGCCCGGCGAACTGGCCGGCCGGGTCCGCGCCGCGACCACGGCCCGCGTCATCAACCAGTACGGACCCACCGAGGCGTGCATCGACGTCCTCAACCACGAGCTGACCGCGCGGGACGCCGAGGCGGACGCGGTGCCCATCGGGCGGCCCATCACCGGGGTGCGCGCCGTGGTGCGCGACCCCGAGGACGGAAGCCCCGTACCGCCCGGCGGCACCGGCGAACTGCTCCTCGGCGGGGTCTGTCTCGCCTGGGGATACGGCGAAGCGGCCGGGACCGCGGCGCGGTTCGTCCCCGACGACGATCCGGCTCACCCCGGCGAACGGCTCTACCGCACCGGCGACCTGGTCCGCGACCGGGGCGACGGCGTCCACGAGTTCCTCGGCCGGGTCGATCACCAGGTCAAGATCCGCGGCGTGCGGGTGGAGCCCTCCGAGACGGAGCACGCCCTGCTGCGGCACCCCGGCGTCGCCCAGGCCGCGGTGGTCGCCGTGCCCGACGAGTCGGGCGACGCCCGCCTGGTCGCCCACCTCGTCCCCGCCGGTCCCGCCGTCCCCGACGGCTCCGGCAGCCCCGACGGCCATGGCGCCGCCGGCGGTTCCGAGCGTGCGCACGGCAGCGTGCCGTCCTCCAGCGAACTGCGGACCTTTCTGCTGGACCGGCTGCCGCCCGCCGCGCTGCCCGCCGTCTACCACGCGCACACCGCGCTTCCCCGGCTGAGCAGCGGCAAGATCGACCGGCTCGCCCTCGCGCGGCTGCCGGAGCGCGAGGCGTCCGCCCCGCCGCGGCCCGCGCACCTGCCGCCGCGCACGCCCACCGAGGAGGCCGTGGCCGGACTGTGGCGGGAGCTGCTGGCCACCGGCGAACTCGGCCGCGCGTCCGACTGGTTCGAGCTGGGCGGCCAGTCCCTGGTGACGATGCGGATGCTCGCCCGGATACGCCGGAGGTTCGGGGTCCGGCTGTCCGCACGCACGGTGTTCGCGGCACCCACCGTCGAACGGTTCGCCGCCGCCGTCGACGAGGCCGCCGGAACGACGGCCCCGGCGGGCGCCGCCGCCCGCACCGGCGGGGAGGCCGGAAACCCGGCGGACAGCACGAACACCGCGGACCCGGCGGACCCGGCGAACACGGTCGGTACGGTGCGGCCCGGGGGCCCCGGTGGCTCGCGCAGCCCGGGGAACCCGGGCGGTTCCGATGGCTCCCCGAGTCCGGGCGGTCCCGGAGGCTCCCCGAGCCCGGGCGGCTCGGGCGGTCCCGAAGGGGCGGCGGACCCAGACGGCTCGCGCAGCCCGGGAGGCCCGGGCGGTCCCGAAGCCTCCCCGGGGCCGGGCGGTCCCGAAAACTCCCCGAGCCCGGGCGGTCCCGATGGCTCCCCGAGCCCGGGCGGCTCGGCCGGTTCCGAAGGTGCAGAGGTGCCGGGCGGCTCGCCCCGCCCGGCCGAACGTGGCGCTCCGGACGGGCAGTTCGTCGCGGCTCGTCCGGACGGTGCCGGCGGCTCCGTCGGCCCGGCGCGTGCCCCAGGCGGTTCCCGTGCCCGGCGGTGAGCCGGCCGGCGGCGTCCGGCTCACCGTCCCCGGCCGGTACAACGGGCCCGCCGACTCCGCGCAGGGCGGCATGGCGTGCGGCATGCTCGCCGCTCTGGCCGAAGAACACCTCGGGCCCCGGGTCGCGGTGACGCTGCACGCGCCACCGCCGCTGGACACCCCGATGGAGCTGCGCCCGGCGGGCCGCCGGTACGGCCTCTACGACGGGGACCGGCTCGTCGCGCTCGCCGGTGCCGTCGCCCGGGAGCTCGCGCCGCCGCCCGAGCCGGTCGCGCCCGAGGCCGCGCGGGCGTGCGCCGAGCACTTCACGGGCGAGGACGGGCACCCCTTTCCCGACTGCTTCGTGTGCGGGCCCCGCCGTGCCGACGGGCTCCGGCTGCGTCCCGGCCCCGTGCCGGGGCGGCCCGGCACGGTCGCCTGCCCGTGGCGCCCCGGACCGGACGACTCCGGGCGCGTGCCGCCCGCACTGGTGTGGGCGGCGCTCGACTGCCCCGGCGGCTGGGCCGACGACCCGGTGCACCGGCCCATGGTGCTGCACCGGATGGCCGCGCGTGTCGAGCAACTGCCGTGCCCCGGCCGGGAGTACGTGCTGACCGGCCGCGTCGTGCGGCGCGACGGGCGCACCACCGAGAACGTCACGGCGCTGTACGACGCCGCGGGCGCCCTGCTCGCCCGGGCCGCCGCCACCTGGATCGCGGTCGGCCCGCCCACCGGAACCCTGGCCGAAACAGCTGTGGAAGGGACACCAGCGTGACCGAGCACCAGCACGCGGACGGCGCCGCCGGCGAGGACCCGGAGCCGGTGCACGCCCTCTTCGCGCGGCAGGCGGCTGCGACCCCGCACGCCCCCGCCGTGGGCACCCGGGACGACCACCTCACCTACGCGCGACTGGACGCCGCCGCCGGGCGGCTCGCCCACCATCTGCGCGGACTGGGCGTGCGCCCGGGCGACGCCGTGGCCGTCACCATGGAGCGCGGCACCGCGCTGATCACCGCCCTCCTCGCGGTCCTCAGATGCGGCGGCCGGTACGTCGCCGTCGACCCGGACGAACCCGCCGAGCGCGCCGCCGGCATGCTCGACACCGCCCGGGCCCGGCTCGTCCTCACCGGGCCGGGCGGCGCCGGGCGGTTCCCCGGCCGCGACGTCGCCGAACTCGACCCGACCGGCGCCGAGTACGCCGCGCTGCCCGTCGCCGCACCGCACCCCACCGACCCGGAGGCCCCCGCCTACACGGCGTTCACCTCCGGCTCCACCGGTGTGCCCAAGGGGGTGACGGTGCCGCACCGGGCGGTGGTGCGCCTCGCGTGCGCGGGCACCGGCGCGGACGGTTTCCTGCCGCTGGGCCCGGACGACACCGTGCTCCAGCTCGCGCCCGTCGCCTTCGACGCGTCCACCCTGGAGATCTGGGCGCCGCTGCTCAACGGCGCCCGGCTGGTGCCGTACCCCGAGCCGCGCCCCGAGCCCGACGCCGTCGTCGCCTTCGCCGCCGAGCAGGGCGTCACCGCGATGTGGCTCACCGCCGGCCTCTTCCACCAGGTCGCCGAGCGGGACCCGGCCCGGCTGGCCGGGCTGCGCCACCTCCTCGCGGGCGGCGACGTCCTCTCGCCCGTGCACGTCGGCCGGGTGCTGGCCGCGCTGCCCGGGCTGCGGCTGGTCAACGGCTACGGCCCCACGGAGAACACCACCTTCACCTGCTGCCATGTGATGACCGAGCCGCCCGGCGGCGCCACCGTGCCCATCGGCACCGCCGTGCCCGGCACCCGCACCCACCTCCTGGACGCCGCGCTGGAGCCCGTGCCGGACGGCGAACCCGGCGAGCTGTACACCGGCGGGCTCGGGCTCGCGCACGGCTACGCGGGCGATCCCGCGCTCACCGCTCAACGCTTCGTGCCGGACCCCTTCTCGTCCGAACCCGGCGCCCGGCTGTACCGCACCGGCGATCTGGCCCGGGCCCTGCCCGGCGGCGCGCTGGAGTTCCTGGGACGCTCGGACGCGCAGGTCAAACTGCGGGGGTTCCGGGTGGAACCGGGCGAGGTGGAGGCCGTGCTGCGGCGCCGCGACGAGATCGGCGACTGCGCCGTCGTCGTGCAGGGCGAGGGCGCGGCCAAGCAGCTCGCCGCGTTCGTCGTGGCCGAGGAGCGCGTCCGGGTGCCCCGGCTGCGCCGCCGGCTGGCCGAGCAGCTGCCCGGCTATCTCGTCCCCGCCACCTTCCAGCAGCTGGACGCGCTGCCGCTGACGGAGACCGGCAAGGTCGACCGCAGCACGCTGGCCAAGCAGCGCAGCCGCAGGCGGCCGGAGTGCGACGCCGAATTCCGGCCCCCGGAGGGCGGGTTGGAGCGCGACCTCGCCCGGGTGTGGGCCGACACCCTCCAGTACGAGGAGGTCGGCGTGGACGACGACTTCTTCGAGCTGGGCGGGCACTCGCTGATGGCCACCCAGATCACCGGCGAGATCGCCGAGACCTACGACGTGCTGGTCACGGCCCGCGCCTTCTACGAGCGTCCCACCGTGGCCGAACTCGCCGCGTACATCGCCGAGCAGCTGCCGGACGGCGCCCCCGCAGACAGCGACCCGGGAGGGGACCGATGAGACTCACCCGCCCCGCGCAGACACCCGCGCTCGACCCGGCGGAGACCGACCTCGCCGACCCGCGGCTGTACGCCACGGGCGACCCGCACGCGATCTGGCTCACCATGCGCGAACACGCGCCCGTGCTGCGCCAGACCCTCGCCGACGGCCGCTCCTTCTGGTCGGTGGTGCGCTACCACGACGTCAACGACGTGCTGCGCGACCACACCCGCTTCACCTCCGAACGCGGCACGCTGCTGTCCACGCTGGCCGTCGACGACCCGGCCGGCGGCAAGATGATGGCGGCGAGCGACCCGCCCCGGCACACCGCGCTGCGCGAGCCGCTGTCCCGGGCCATGTCGATGCGCGCCATGCGCCGCTGGGAGCCGCGGATTAGGCAGATGGTGCTCCGGCTGCTCGCCCCGCTCGCCGAGGGGACGCCCTGGGACCTGGCCGAGGCCGCCGCCTCGTTCCCGATGGCCTTCACCGGCACCCTGATGGGGCTGCCCGAACCGGACTGGCCACGGCTGACCCGGCTGACCTCGATGGCCGTCGCGCCCACCGACAGCGAGTTCCAGGAAGGCCGCGGCACCCTCGTCGCCGCACACCACGAGCTGTTCGAGTACTTCGCCGACCATCTGCGCGCCACCGCGGGCACGGCGGACGACTCCCTCGTCGGCTTCCTGCGCGGCATGGAGATCGAGGGCCGGCGGCTGCGCCAGGACGAGATCGTCTACAACTGCTACAGCCTGCTGCTGGGCGCCAACGTCACCACCCCGCACGCGATCGCCGGCACCGTGCTGGCCTTCATCGAGGAGCCCGGCCAGTACGCCCGGCTGACGGCCGATCCGGCGCTGCTGACCCGCGCCGTCGAGGAGGGGCTGCGCTGGTCCTCGCCCGCCAACCACTTCATGCGCTACACCAGGCGTGAGACCGAGCTGAGCGGGGTGCGCATCCCCGCGGGTGAGGCCGTGGTCGCCTGGCTCGGCTCGGCCAACCGCGACCGCCGGGTGTTCGCCGAGCCGTTCGCCTTCGACGTCGGACGGTCGCCCAACCGCCATGTGGCCTTCGGCTTCGGCCCGCACTACTGCGTCGGCGCCCCGCTCGCGCGCGTCGCCCTGCGCATCCTGTTCGAGGAAATCGTCGCCAACGTCGGGCAGTTCGAGCAGGCCGGGCCCGTCGAGCACCTGGCGTCCAACTTCGTCGCCGGGATCAAACATCTCCCGGTCACGGCCCGCCTCCTGGACGGCGCCGCCGAACGGCTCGGCGCGGCACACGCCGCGGGCGGGCCGCTCCCCGAGGCCGTGCTGTGACCCCGGACCACCACCCCCGACCCGAGGTGTGCGATGGCTGAGCCGAAACGCCCCCGCAAATGGCTGCTGCGCAGCCCCGGAACCGAGGCGCCCGCCCGGCTGTTCCTGCTGCCGTACTCCGGCGTCGGCGCCTCGATGTACAACCGCTGGCCGGAGCGGATCGGCCCCGCCGAGGTCTGCCGGATCCAGCTGCCCGGCCGCGAGAACCGGGTACGGGAGGAGCACTACGGCACCTACCCGCAGCTGGCCGGGCAGCTCGCCGAGGCCCTGCTGCCGTACCTGGACCGGCCGTTCGGCTTCTTCGGGCACTGCGGCGGCGCCCTGCCCGGCTTCGCCACGGCACTGCTGCTGGCGGAACGCGGACTGCCCACCCCCTCCTGGCTGTTCGTCTCCTCCCAGGTCGCGCCGCACCTCGGCCCGTACGGCCGGTTCCTGTCGCTGTCCGATGACCAGCTGCGGGACGAACTGCGGCAGATGGCACGGGAGATGGGCGGCGACGAGCCGCAGCCCGACATGATCGAGCTGGGTATGCGGGTGCTGCGCGCCGACCTCGCGGCCAACCGCGCCTACCGGCTGCCCGCCCCCGTACAGCTGCCGTGCACCGTGCACACCCTCTCCTGGACGGACGACCACGAGATCCGCCCCGAGCAGATGACCGGCTGGGACGCCTATGCCGCCCCCGGCCGCTTCCGCACCAGCCTGCTGCCGGGCGGCCACTTCGCCTTCCTCCAGGCGCCCGAGGCGCTGCGCACGGCCCTCGCCGGCACCATGACCGAACAACCGGAGGCCGCGCCGAACCCGGCGGCCGGTATCGAGGAGCACGCATGACGACCGCCGGCGGCAGCGGCGCCGACAGCCTCGCCCACGCGTCCCCCCACCCCGACGACGCCGGGGACCCCGACCCGTACGCCAACTACGCCTGGCTGCGCGAGAACGCGCCCGTCAGCGAGATCTACGCGCCGCACCGCTCGGGCCGCACCTGGCTGGTGACGTCCTACCCGCTGGTGCGGGCGGGGCTGGCCGACGCCCGGCTGAGCAACGACGACCGCAACTCGGCCGATCCGCCGGCGCCCTTCGGCAGCGGACAGTGGGACCCGGCACGCGGGCTGCTCGACCTCGACCGGCCCGAACACACCCGGCTGCGCCGTCTGGTGGCCGGCGCGTTCAGCGCGGGAGCGGTGAGCGCCATGCGGCCCATGGTCGAGCGCGTCACCGACGAGGCGCTGGAGGCGGTCGCCGGGGAGGGCCGCTGCGACCTGGTGGAGTCGTTCTCGCTGCCCGTCCCCGTCGCCGTCATCCACGAGGTGCTCGGCATACCGGAGGACGAACGCGAAGCGCCCGCCCGCTGTGTGGAGCTGTTCCACAAGGCCAGCCTCACCGACCCGCCCGACCTCGGCGCGCTCGGGGAACTGCTGGACTACACCCGGCGGTTGGCCGTCCGTATGCGCCGCCACCCCGAGGCCGTCGGCGCCACCCTGGTGCGGGGTCTGGAGACGGGACAGCTGCGGGACGAGGACGAGCTGGCCGCGATGATCCTCTCCGTGCTCGGCGCCGGCCACATGACGACCGTGCAGTTCCTCGGCGCCGCCGTCCACCGGCTGCTCCAGCATCCCGGCCAGCTGCGGGCCGTGCTCGCCGGCGAGGTCGCCTGGGCCGGTGTCGTCAACGAGATCCTGCGTTACGACTCGCCCGTGCAGAGCTCCGTCCACCGCTACGCCACCGAGGACCTGGAGCTGGCCGGCGAGCACATCGCCCGGGGCGACACGGTGGTGCTGTCCCTGGCCGCCGCCAACCGCGACCCGGAGTTCGTCCCCGAGCCGGAGGAGTTCCGGGTGGACCGTCCGGTGCGCTCGAACCTCGCCTTCGGACACGGCGCCCATCTGTGCCTGGGCGCCCATCTGGCCCGGCTGGAGGGAGAGGTCGCGCTGCCCGCACTCTTCGCCCGGCTGCGGGATCTGACCCTCGCCGTTCCCGCCGACCGCGTCGTGTGGACCTACGGCCCCACACTGCGCGGCCCGCGCGCTCTTCCCGTCACCTTCCGCCCGGCGCACTGAACACCGTGCCGGCCAGGCCGCCGCCGGCCGTACCCGGCCCTCACCGTCCGCCCACCCGACCCCGCGGAGACCACGCATGACCCCTGCTCAGGACGCAGCCACCGCACCCGTCGGCCCGTCGCGCACCCCCGTGGACGGGTTCACCGAGTGGGCCGCCCGCACCCCCGAGGCCCCCGCCGTCGTCTGCGGGCCGCGGAGCCTCAGCTACCGGCAGCTCGACCGGGCGGCCGGCCGGCTGGCGCACCGGCTGCGCGCGGCCGGGGCCGGCCCCGAGACGCTCGTCGGTATCGCGCTGCGGCGCTCGGTCACCCAGTCCGTCGCCGTGCTCGGGGTGCTCAAGGCGGGCGCCGCCTGTCTGCCCGTCGACCCCGACCAGCCGCTGGAGCGCACCCGCGCACTGCTCGCCGACGCCGGTGTGCGGCTGGTGGTGACGGAGAAGTCCGTCCAGGACACGCTGCCGGAGGACGGCTGGGGGCCGGGCGTCGACGCGCTGCCCGCCGAGACCGGCATGGCCGACACCCCGGCCGACAGCGGGCCCGGCACGGCGGACGGCGCCACCGGGCCGGAGGCCCCGGCCGGAACCACGGCCGGTCCGGACGCGGGACCGGCGCCGGGCTCGGGGCCGCACAACCTGATGTACGTGCTGTACACCTCCGGCTCCACCGGCCGCCCCAAGGGCATCGCCATGCACGCCGGGCCACAGATCACCCTGCTCGACTGGTGCCGCGACCGGTACGCCGAACGCCCCGTCGCCCTCCAGTTCTTCCCGCTCAACTCCGACGTCGGCTTCCTGGAGCTGCTGTCCACCTGGTGGCTGGGCGGCTGCGCGGTCGTCGCCACCGAGCACCAGCGGCACGACATCCCCGCACTCGCCGAGGTCGTCGACCGGCACCGGGTCGACAAGGTCCTGCTGCCGGTGCTCGCGCTGGACCGGCTCGCGGCGCACGCCGCCGAACACCCGGGCAGCTGCGGCACGTTGCGGGAGCTGATCACCACCGGCGACCAGCAGGTCGTCACCCCCGCCGTCCGGGCGCTGTGCGACCGGCTGCCCGGCGTCCTGCTGGACAACCACTACGGCTCGACGGAGCTGAACGTCGTCACCGCGCCCCGGCTGACGGCCCCCGTACAGGAGTGGCCCGAGCGGCCCCCGGTGGGCCGGCCCGTCGTCGACGCGCGGATCTATGTGCTGGACGCCGGTCTGCGGCCGGTGCCGCCCGGCGTGCCCGGCGAGATCTACGTGGGCGGCGGCCCGCCGGCCCGCGGCTACCTCGGCGACCCCGCGCAGACCGCCCGCGCCTTCCTGCCCGACCCGTACACCAAGGCACCCGGCAGCCGGATGTACCGCACCGGCGACCGCGGACGGTGGCGCACCGACGGCGTCCTGGAGTACCTCGGCCGCGCCGACTTCCAGATCAAGCTGCACGGCTACCGCATCGAACCCGGCGAGATCGAGTCGCTGCTGCGGGCACGCGAGGACATCTCCCAGGCCGTCGTCCTCAAGACGGGGGAGGGGGAGGAGGCGATGCTCGCCGCCTACACGGCCAGCGCGGGCGGCACCCCGCCGCAGGCCGACGAGCTGCGCGACCACCTCGCCCGGCTGCTGCCCCCGTACATGGTTCCGCAGGCGTACGTCCCGCTGCCGGAACTGCCGCTCACCTCCACCGGCAAGGTCGACCGCAAGCGGCTGCCCGCCGTGGACACCGCGCGCCCGCGCTTCCTCGCCCCGCGGGACGAGGACGAGGCCGCCATCGCCGAGGTCTTCTGCGACGTGCTCGGCAAGGAGAAGGTCGGCGTCGAGGACAGCTTCTTCCGGCTGGGCGGCCACTCCCTGCTGATCACCCAGCTCGTGCACCGGCTGCGCACCGCCTGCGGCGTCCAACTGCCGCTGCGGGCCGTCTTCGAACGCGCCACGCCCGCCCAACTGGCCGAGGAGGTACGCGCGGTCCGCGCGGCGCGCGCGGGCGACGGCGCGGGGGAGGGCCGGGCATGACCGAGGAGCACGGGCAGCGGCATCCGCTCTCCTTCGCCCAGGAACGCCTGTGGTTCCTCGACCAGTTGCTGCCGGGACAGGTCGGCTACCTCACTCCGCTCACCTACCGGATCACCGGCGAGCTGGACGGCGCCGCCCTGGAAGCGGCGCTCCGCGAGGTCGCACGGCGCCACCCCGTGCTGCGCTGCCGGTTCGGCTCCGACGGCGGGGAGCCCTACGCCGTCGTCGGACCCGCCGACGCCCTACGCCTGGAGCGGCGCGATCTGTCCGGCGGGCCCGAACCCGAGCGCGCCGCACAGGAGTCGGTGCGCACCCTGCTCGGCACCCCGCTCGACCTGGCCGCCGGACCGCCGCTGCGTGCCGTGCTGCTGCGGCTCGCCCCGGCCGCCTGGCTCCTCCACGTCCATGTGCACCATGTGGCCTTCGACGGGCTGTCCCGGCCGGTGTTCGAGCGCGAGCTGTCGGCGGCCTACACCGCCCGGCTCCACGCGCGGCCCGCGGCGCTCCCCGAGCCGCCGGCCGACCCCTTCGGATACATCGGGGAAGAGCGCGCTGCACTGCGCGGACCGGAGCGCGACCGGCTGCTGGAACACTGGCTCGGCCGGCTCGCCGACGTGCCCACCGTGCTCTCCCTGCCGTCCGACCGGCCCCGCCCCGCCCAGCCGACGGGCCGGGGCGCCCAGCTCGACTTCACCCTCCCGGCCGCCACCACCGAGGCGCTGCGCCGTCTCGCCGCGGAGCGCCGGGCCTCGCTGTTCGCCGTCGCGCTCGCCGGGTACCAGGAGCTGCTCGGACGGTACGCGGGCACCCGGCGGATGCTGTGCGGGGTGCCGTTCGCCGGCCGCACGGAGCCGGGCACCGAGGAGGCCATCGGCTTCTTCACCCACACCGTCGCGCTCCCCGGCGACCTGCGCGGCCGGCCCACCCTCGGCGAACTCACCGAGCGCGTCCGGGACGAGGTGTGGGACGCCATGGACCACCAGGAGCTGCCCTTCGACATGCTCGTCGAAGCGCTGGGGGCTGCCCGCGGCCTCGATCGCACCCCGCTGGTCCAGCACTGGTTCGACATCACCGACGAGACGCTGGCGGAGCGCCCGCTGCGCCTCGACGGGGCCGACGTGGCGCCCGTGGAGTACCCGGAGACCGTCACCCGCTTCGACACGGAGCTGCATCTGCGGCCCGCGGGCGAGGAGTTGCACGGCCGGCTGCTGTACGCGACCGACCTGTTCGACGAGGCCCGGATGCGGACGTTCCTGCGCCACTACGCGCAGTTGCTCGGCTCCGCCGCCCGCTCCCCGGACACCCCGCTGGCCGCGCTGCCGCTGCTCGACGGGCCGGAACAGGCGGCCGTGCTCCGGCAGGGCACGGGACCGGCCCAGGAGGCCGCGGGCGCCGCGGGAACCGTGGCCGCGCTCTTCGCCCGCCGGGCCGCCGAACACCCCACGGCCCCTGCCGTCACCGACGGGGTGACGCGGCTGACCTACGCCCGGCTCGCCGAGCGTGCGGGCGCGGTGGCCCGGCTGCTGGCCGCGCGCGGCTGCGGTCCGGAGGACGTCGTCGCCGTGTGCCTGCCGCGCGGCGCGGAACTGGTGTGCGCCGCGCTGGGCGCCGTCCTGGCCGGATCCTGCTATCTGCTGATCGACCCCGAGCAGCCGCCGGAGCGCCTCGCCTATCTGCTCGACGACTCCGGCGCCCGCCTCGTCCTGACCGACGCCGCGACCCGGCCACGGCTGCCCGGCGCCGACGGCCGGCCGGTACCGGGGGACGGCGCGGTGCCCCCGGTGCTGGACGTCGCCACGGCCGTGGCGGAGGGGGCCGCGACGGCCGGGACGCAGCCGGCGCCTCCCGGCCCGGCGCCCGGGCATCTCGCCTACCTCGTCTACACCTCGGGGTCCACCGGCAGGCCCAAGGCGGTCGCCGTCACGCACGCCGGGCTCGCGCATCTGACCGCCTGGCACCACCGGCGGTACCCGGTGCGCCCGGGGGCCTCCGTCGTGGCCCAGGTCGCCGGGGTCTCGTTCGACGCCGCGGCCTGGGAGATCTGGCCGGCGCTGGCCGGCGGCGCCCGGCTGGAGATCTGCCCCGACGCGGTGGTGCGCGACCCCGAGGCGCTGGTGCGGCACCTCGCGGACACGGGGGCCGACGCCGCCTTCGCGCCGACGCCGCTCGCCGAGCAGCTGATCCGGCACCCGCTGGGCACCCGGACCGCGCTGACCGCGCTGCTGACCGGCGGCGACCTCTTCCGGCCCCGGCCGGACGACGCCCCCGGCATCGGGGTGCACAACCACTACGGGCCGACCGAGAACACCGTGGTGGCGACCGCGACCGACGCCCTGGGCCCGCCCTGGCACGACAACACCATCGGCCGTCCGATCGACGGTGTCCGCGCCTATGTGCTCGACGACGGCCTCCAGTTGGTGCCGCCCGGCGCCCCCGGCGAACTGTGGCTGGCCGGTGCGGGCCTCGCCCGCGGCTACGCCGGCCGGCCCGCGCTCACGGCCGGTCACTTCGTGCCGGACCCGTTCGCCCCGCACCCCGGCGAGCGGATGTACCGCACGGGCGACCTCGTCCGCCGGCGGGACGACGGCACCCTCGACTTCCTGGGCCGGCGGGACGCCCAGCTCAAGGTGAACGGCTACCGCATCGAACCCGGCGAGGTGGAGCAGGCGCTGCTGCGCTGCCACGGCGTACGGGAGGCCGTCGTCACGGTGGCGCGCAGCCCGGCCGGCGGCGCCCTGCTCGCCGGGTACGTCGTGCCCGCCGGGCAGGCGCCCACGGCGGACGGTCTGCGCGACGAGCTGCGTGCCCGGCTGCCGTCCCCTCTGGTGCCCGCGGCCTTCGTGGTGCTCGACGCGCTGCCGCTGACCGCCAGCGGAAAGGTCGACCGGGCCCGGCTGCCCGCCCCGCAGGAGACCGCGGCGGCGCCGCTCGCGCCGCGCGGGCCCCTGGAGAAGGAGGTGCTCCTGCTGTGGCAGGAGGTCTTCCCCGGCGTGCCGCTCGGCGTGAGCACCGACTTCTTCACCGCGGGCGGTACCTCCATGACGGCCTCCCGGCTCGCCGCCCGGGTCAGGGAGTCCCTCGGTGTCGCCTTCCCGGTCCGCGCGGTCTTCGACCACCGGACCGTCGCCGACCAGTGCGCCGAAATCGAGCGGCAGGCGGCCGCCGAGATTGCCGAAATGACCGAGGAGGAAATCGCGCGCGAACTGAACAATTAGTGCGGGTTCCCGGCCGACGGGTCACCGGATGTTCACAAAAGGAGGGCCGCCGTGCGGTGCACGGCGGCCCCCGGAGGGTTTTTCCGGGGATTGCCCGAGGGCTCTCCGGTGAAGAATTCGTGCCCGCGCGGCGAATTAGGACGCGCTTTCCGAAAGCTGCCGGCGGACGCTCAGCGGGGTGATGTCCGTCCACACCCGCTCGATGTGCGCCAGGCAGGACTCCTTGTCCCCCTCGACGCCGACACCGCTCCAGCCTGCGGGAACGTCCCGCCCGACGGGCCAGATCGAGTACTGTTCCTCGTGGTTGACGACGACCTGGAAAGCCGGCGCGCCATCCTTTTCGCGCTCCTCCGGTATATCCATTCCGACCACCTCCGAAGGCAGGAGCATAACCATTCACCGCGTCGTGGTCGACCCCCTGTTCAAGCCCTTGCCCGGGCTTCGTCGAACGTAGTAGTTTTTTGGCCGTACCGGGAGTGCCGATACCTGAGCGGTACTCCTTCGTGTCCTCTTTACCGGGGGGTTTCTGGCTGTGGTGGACGCTTCCGCTGAGAACTTGTCCGACGCCGGGCGGGAACTTCTCAGAAGGCGCCTCGCGGCCCGGGCGGCGACTGCCCGGGCCACCGCAGGCGCCACCGGCCCGGCCGCATCGGCGCAGCCCGCCACGGGCCCGGTGCCGCTCGCCCCCGCCCAGCACCGGCTGTGGTTCATCGACCGGCTCGGCGCCGGCAATCTGGCCTACAACGTCTCGGCCGCCTACCGGCTCGACGGCCCGCTGGACACCGCCGCCCTGGAGCGGGCCCTCGCCCTCGTCGTCGAGCGGCACGAGATCCTGCGCAGCCGGGTCACCACCACCGCCGAGGGCGAACCGCTGCTGCGGACGGCCTTCTCCGCCGCCGACATCCCGCCCGCCGTGCACGATCTGACGAACACGCAGGACGCAGAGGACGCAGAGGCCGCGGCGGCCCGGCTCGCCGAACGCTACGCCGACACCGCCTTCGACCTGGCCGCCGGGCCCCTGCTGAAGCCCTGGCTGGCACGGCTGGGCGAGCACCGGCACATCCTCGGCCTCACCGTGCACCACATCCTCTTCGACCGGGACTCGCTCGACATCTTCAGCCGCGAACTGTCCACCGCGTACGCCGCTTTCGCCGGGGAGACCGGCACTCCGGAGGGCCCGGAGTCGGCCTCCCCGCTGCCCCCGCTCCCCGCCCAGTACGCGGACTTCGCGCGGGAGCAGGCCGCGGCGGCCGACGCCCCGGACCTCGCACGGCGGACCGCGGCCTGGCGCGAGCGGCTGCGCGGTGTCCCTCCGGTGCTCGAACTGCCCGGCGACCACGAGCGTCCCGCCCGCCCCAGCTACCGGGCGGGCGAGGCCCCGGTACACCTGCCGGCCGACGCCGCCGAGAAGCTGCGCGCCCTGAGCCGGGAGCGGGGCACCACACCCTTCGTCGTCTTCCTCGCCGCGTTCCAGGGCCTGCTGGGCCGGCTGACCGCCGAGGAGTCGCTCGTCGTCGGCTGCCCGTTCAACGGCCGCACCCGGGTCGCCCACGAGGGGCTGATCGGCTTCTTCGCCAACTCCCTGCCCGTCGTGGGCGATCTGACCGGCGACCCCGCCTTCACCCGGCTCGTCGACCGCACCCGCGAGGCCACCCTCGCCGCGTACGACGACCAGGACGTGCCCTTCGACCGCATCGTCAAGGCCGTCGACCCGCCCCGCGACCTCAGCCGCAACCCGCTCGTGCAGGTGTGGTTCGATCTCGCGGACGGCGGCCCTGGCGGCACCGCGCCCCCGCTGGAGCTGACCGGCGTCGAGACCGCCTACTTCGGCGAGGGCCGCGCCAGGACCCGCTTCGACGCCGAACTCCACCTGGGCACCGGCGCGGACGGCTCCGTCACCGGGCGGCTGCTCTACGCCCGCGACCTGTTCGAACAGGGCACCGCCGAGTCCTTCTGCTCCTACTACACACACTTCCTGCACGCGGTGGCGGACGACCCGGAACAGCGGCTCTCCCGCGTCCCGATCCTGTCCGGGGACCAGCTCACCGAACTGCTCGACGGCTGGGCCGTGGCCGGCGGATGACCGCGGCCCCGCACGACACCCAGGCCGCCACGACGGCAAGCCCATGCAGCACGGCTCGCACCCACACCCCCGCGAGCCGAAACCGAGGGGAGCGAGCGTGACTTCGACGAACGGCACCGCAACCGGGGTGCGCGACCTGGTGGGAGTGGGCTTCGGACCGGCGAACCTGGCGCTCGCCGTGGCCCTGGAGGAGCACGAGGGCCCACCGCTGGACGCGCTGTTCCTGGAGAAACGCCCGCGGCTGGCCTGGCATCCGGGAATGCTCCTGGAGGACGCCACCATGCAGGTCAGCTTCCTCAAGGACCTGGCGACGCTGCGCAACCCGCGCAGCGCCTTCAGCTTCCTGTCCTATCTGCACGACCGCGGACGGCTGGTCGACTTCATCAACCACAAGGAGTTCTTCCCCTCCCGGGTGGAGTTCCACGACTACCTGGACTGGGCCGCGGGGCACGTCGCCCACCGGGTGCGCTACGACACGGCGGCCGTCGCCGTCCGGCCGGTCACCGAGGCGCAGACCGTCGTCGCCTTCGACGTCGTCACCCGCGAGGCCGACGGCGGCGAACGCACCGAACGCGCCCGCAACATCGTGCTCGGCACCGGCCTGGTGCCGCGGATGCCCGAGGGCGTCGCGCGCTCGGAGCGGGTGTGGCACAGCGAGGAACTGCTGCCGCGCATCGAGGAGTTGACAGGACCGCCGCCGGCCTCGTTCGCGGTCGTCGGCGCGGGGCAGAGCGCGGCCGAGGTCGCCGCCCATCTGCACAGCCGCTTCCCCGACAGCCGGATCGACGCGCTGCTGCCCAGCTACGGCTACAGCCCCTCGGACGACTCGCCGTTCGCCAACCGGGTCTTCGACCCGGAGGCCGTCGACCACTTCTACGACGCCGTGCCCGCCGTCCGGGAGCGCTTCTACGAGCAGCACGGCAACACCAACTACGCCGTCGTCGACCTCGACCTGATCAACGAGCTGTACCGGCGCTCCTACCAGGAGTCGGTGCGCGGCACCCGGCGGCTGCACTTCTGGCCGATGTGCCGGGTCGAGGGCGCCGACAGCGGCCCGGACGGCGTACGGCTGCGCGTCAACCGGCTGCTGGAGGACCGCAGCACCGAACTCGACGCGGGAATAGCGGTGTTCGCGACCGGATACCACCCCATGGACGCCGCCTCGCTGCTCGGCCCGGCGGCCGAACTGTGCAAGCGCGACAGCGCCGGACGGCTGCGCGTCAGCCGCGAGTACCGCGTGGAGACCTCGGCCGATGTCACGGCGGGCATCTACCTCCAGGGCGGTATCGAGCACACGCACGGGATCTCCGCCTCGCTGCTGTCCAACATCGCCGTACGCGCCGGCGAGATCGTCACCTCGCTCGCCGCCGGCGTTCGGCAGATCCCCTGAGCGACGCCCGCCCCCCACCGCAGCGTTCCCCCCCCCCTGATCCAGGAGCCGTCCACCATGTTCGTACCCGACGCCTACCGGCCCGGCGACCCCCGCTGGGCCCGCGACGTCGTCCGAGGCCAGGGCCTCGCCCTGCTCGCCGGCAACGGCGCCGACGGACCGCTGGCCACACACTGTCCCGTCATCCCGTGGAGCGACCTGGAGTCCGGCACCGGGGAGACCGGGCTGGTCGGCACGGTACTGGCCGGACACCTCAACCGGAGCAACCCGCACTGGTCTGCGCTGCGCGAGGGCGACCGCGCCCTGCTGGTCTTCGCCGGGCCCAACACCTACATCAGCCCCACCCACTACGGGGTCAGCCCGGCGTCGCCCACCTGGAACTTCGTCTCCGTGCACGCACACGGCACCATCCACCCGCTGGAGAGCGGCGAGCCGACGATGGAGGTCATCCGCAGCACGGTGCGGACCTACGAGGAACACATCGGCACCGGCTGGGACATGACCGCATCCCTCCCGTACTTCGAGAAGATCGTGCCCGGCGTCGGCGCGTTCCTCTTCCGGGTGACCGCGGCCGAGGGCATGTTCAAGCTCAGCCAGGAGAAGCCGGACGACATCCGCGACCGGGTGGGTTCGGCGCTCGCCGGCAGCACCGAGGAGCGTGCCCGCGAGGTCGCCGCGACGATGCGCAGATACGGCTAGGCATGCCCGGGGAACCGCGCTTCCTGCCGTTCTGGTCGGCGCGCCGGCCCGCCGCCGACGCCACCGTCTTCTGTCTGCCGCACACCGGAGGCGGCGCCTCCGGCTACCGCGGCTGGATCGGCGCCGACCCCCGGCTCGATGTGCAGCCCGTCCAACTGCCCGGCCGGGAGGGCCTGATGGGCATGCCGGCGGCGGCCTCGGCCGAGGAGCTGGTGCCGCTCCTCGGCGCCGAGCTGGCCGAGCGCGCCACCGGTCCCACCGTCCTGTTCGGGCACAGCATGGGCGCCTTCCTCGCCGCCGAACTCGTCGCCTGGCTGCACCGGGGCGGCGCCCGCGTCCCCGAACTGCTGGTCGTCTCCGCCCACCGCGGCGGCGCCCGCCGGCACCCCGGGCCGGGACCGCTCGGCCCCGACTGCACCGACGAGGAACTCCTGGGCGCCCTGCGGGAGATGGGCGGCACGGCCCCCGAGGCCCTCGCCGACCCGCAGCTGCGCGAGCTCCTCCTGACGACCGTGCGCGACGATCTGCGCCTGGGGCACGCCTACCGGCGCGGCTACGGCGAACGGGAGCTGCCCGTACCGGTGCTGGCCTGCGGCGGCCGGGACGACACCGTCACGGCGGACGAGCTGGCCGACTGGTCGGCGCACACCGCGCGGGAGTGCCGGGTACGGCTGTTCCCCGGCGGCCACTTCTACCTCCACCAGCACACCCGGCAGGTGCTGCGGGCCGTCCACGAGGCACTGACCACCGGCCTGCCGCCCGCGCCGGCGTCCCGGACACCCGAACCGCCCCGTACACCGCATCAGGAAAGGGGACACCATGCCGCAGACCGCCCCCGGTGACGCCGCCCCGCCCGACGCCGAGGAGATCGCGCGCACCCTCCTCACCCTGATACGCGAGGAACTCGGGGACGAGGGCATCGAGGAGGACGACGACTTCTACGCCGTCGGCGGCGACTCGCTCATCGCCGTCCGGGTCGTCGCCCGCGCGGGCGAGCTGGGCATCGGCATCCGGCTGCTCGATCTGCTCACCCACCCCTCGGCAGGCGAACTGGCCGAGAGCTACGCCGCGGACCCCACCCGCGCCGACGCCCCGCCGCTGCCCCCGGAACCGCTCGCCGCCGACGCCGGCGGGGGGCCCGGGGAACCGGGGGAGCCGGTGCCCCGCCCCGCCTCCGACCTCCAGATCGGCCTCGTCTACCAGTGCGAGATGAGCGACGACCCGAGCCTGTACAACGACCTCATCGGAGTGCGTGTGCGCGGCCCGTTCGACGAGGACCGCTTCCGCGCGGCACTGACCGCCCTGCTGGCCCGCCACCCGGCGCTGCGCAGCTCCTTCGATCTGGCGGCCGACCCGGAGCCCGTCCAACTCGTCCACCCCGCGCTGCCGTTGCCCCTGGACATCGACCGGCCCGCACCGCCCGGCCCGGACGCCGACGCCGCCTGCCACACGGCCGCCGCCCGGTGGCGGGCCCGCCAACTGGCCACAGCCTTCGACTGGGAGACACCGCCCCTCCTTCGCTGCCACGTCGCCGCACCCACCGACCCAGCCGACCCAGCTGACCCAGCCGACCCAGCCGACCCAGCCGACACAGCCGACGCCACCGCGGCGCCCCGCGACGGCGGCGGCTTCCGGCTCACCGTGGCCATGCACCACGCGCTGATGGACGGCTGGAGCTTCGCCACCGTCGTCACCGACCTCGTCCGGCTCTACGACGCCGCGCTCGGCGGCGCCGACGGTGCCGATCTCGCCACGGCCCTGCCCGCGCCACCGCCCGGCGGACACGAACTGTTCGTCGCCGCCGAGCGCGAGGCCGCCGCCTCCGCCGAGGCCGCCGCCTTCTGGCAGCAGCACGCCGAGGGCCCCCACCTGCTGCCGGACCGCGACCGCAGTGCCGCACCCGGCGACGCCTCCGCCCGGCTGAGCCTGCCGTTCGAGGACGAGCTGCTCGCCGGGCTGCGGGCCGCCGCCGCCGAGGCCGGCGCCCCGCTCAAGAGCCTGCTGCTGGCCGTCCACTCCTGGGCGCTGGCCCACTGGAGCGGCACACCCGGCGGCATGGCCACCGGGGTGGTCCTCAGCGGTCGGCCCGAACAGCCCGACACCGACCTCACGGTGGGGCTCTTCCTCAACACCGTGCCGTTCCGGCTGCCCGCGCACGGCACCTGGGCCGAACTCGCCCGCACGGCACGCGACACCGAGACCGCCGCCGTCCCGCACCGGCGCTACCCGCTCGCCAGGATCGAGGAGAAGCTCGGCCGCCCGCCGTTCGACGTCGCGTTCAACTTCACCGACTTCCGCGTCTACCGGAACCTGGAGGCGCTGCGCGCCGTCCGCGTCGACGAGTGGTGGCACGCCGACAAGGCCAGCCACCCCGTCTCCTGCGACTACACCCTCGACTTCCCCGGCTTCGGCACCGGCCTTCTGGTCACCCACGACGCCGCCGCCGTCCCCGAGGACCGGGCGCGCGCACTCCTCCAGCTCGTCGAGGCGGGCCTGCGCTCCGCCGCGCGCGCACCGCACGGGCAGGCCCCCGACCCGGCGGGAGGCCCCCGGTGAGCGCTGCGCAGCGACCGCTGGCCGTCGTCTACGACCACGGCTCGGCCTCGGCGGGCGAACTCGCCGTCGGGCTGGCCGCGTCGGCCCCGCTGGTCTTCCTCGTCCGCGCCTCCGAACACAGCGCCCGCACCGAGCAGGTGCTCCGGCAGTCCGGCCGTACGCTCCGGCTGACCGAGGACCCGGAGGCCGACGCGCGGGCGCTGGCCCGGCTGCGGCCGCGGGCGCTGCTGACCTTCGCGGAGAGCGAGCTGCGCGCCACCGCCGAGCTGGCCGCCCGGCTCTCCCTGCCGTTCCACACCCCGCACACCGCCGCCGCGCTCACCGACAAGGCCGAGCAGCGCGCCCGGCTGCACCGGGCCGGCCTGGACCGGGTGCGCAGCCACCGGGTGCACGACGCGGCCGGCTGGGCGGCGGCGCTGGACGGGCTCGGTCTGCCCGTCGTCGTCAAACCGCCCCGGGGGCAGGGCAGTCGGGCCGTACACAAGGTGACCACCCACGGTCAGGCGGTCGCGCTGGCCAAGGAACTGCTGCCCGACGCGGACGGCTGGGTCGTCGAGGAGCACCTGGAGGGCCGCCCGGGCCTTCCGCACGGGGACTACGTGTCCGTGGAGACGGCCAGCACGCCCGCCGGGACGGTGCCGCTGGCCGTGACCGGCAAGCACCCGCTGGTGCCCCCGTTCCGGGAGACCGGCCAGTTCTGGCCCGCCGCGCTGTCCGCCGCCGAGGAGCGGGAGGTGTGCGACCTGGCCGTGGCCGCCGTCCGCGCGCTCGGCGTGACCACCGGGCTGTGCCACACCGAGATCAAGCTCACCCCGGCGGGCCCCCGCCTCATCGAGGTCAACGGCCGGCTCGGCGGGCACCTGAACGAACTGGCGCGCCGCGCCTGCGGAGTCGACCTGGTCGGCTGGGCCGGCCGGCTCGCCCTCGGCGAGGAGCTGCCCGGCCCGCTGCCCCCGCCGCGCGCGGTGCACTTCCAGTACAACTCCCTCGCACCGGTCGCGCCCTGCACCCTCACCGCCGTGCACGGCGCCCGCGCGGCACGCGCCGTCGACGGCGTGACCGGCCACCGCCCCTATGTGCGCCCCGGCGGCCGGCTGCCCGGCGGCACCGGCACCGCACACCTCGACCTGCTGTGGGGGACGGCCGCTGACCACGACGCCATGGTGCGCACCCTGGAGACGGCCCTCTCCCGCCTCTCCCACGAGTTCACCTTCGACGACGGCACCGTCCACACCGTCCACCCCCGGCTCACCCCGCCCCACCCGGACCTGCTGTGCGGCCGGCGCCCGCACGGCGGCCCACGGGCACCGGAGCCCGCGCGTCCCCCGGGCTCCCGGGGGACGGCGCCGTCCACAGCCGGGTGAGCAGGGCGACGGCGTCCCGTGTGGCCGGGTGCGGCGCGTGCCGGTGCCAGATGAGCCGGACGGTGACCGGCTCGGCGTCCCGGACCCGGCGGAAGACGATGCCGTCCCTGCGGTACTGCGCGACCGTGCTCTCCGGCGTGATCCCGACACAGCGTCCGGTGGCGACGGCGGCCAGCCAGTCCTCGATGTCCCGGGTGTACTCGACCCGGGGCCGCTCCCCGGCGGACCACAGCCCGGCCGTCGTGCTGCCGGTGCGCCGGTCCACCACGAGGGTGCGCTCCCGGATCATGGCCAGCCCCACCGTCCTGCGCCGCGCCCAGACGTCGTCCGAGGCCATGGCGCAGTAGCGGCGCTCGGTGCCCACCGCGGCGTGCGCGTACCGCCGGGTGTCCACGGCGGTGCGGACGACGGCCAGATCGCAGACGCCCTCGGCCAGCCCGGCCGTGGAGGAGTTGGTGCGGATCAACTCCAGCTCCGTGCCCGGGTACCGCTCCGCCCAGCCGCGCTGGAAGGCGGTGGTGTGCCGGCCCAGCGCGCCCCACGCGTGGCCCAGCCGCAGCCGGGTGGGGCCGGCGGCGGCCTCCCGTACCAGATCCTCGGCCTCGGCCAGCAGGTGCCGTGCCCTGGCCAGGACGCGGACGCCGGCCGCGGTGGGTGCGACGGCACGGCTGGTGCGGTGCAGCACCCGGACCCCGAGCACCCTCTCCAGCGCGAGCAGACCACGCGAGACGGCGGCCTGCGAGACGCCCAGCTCGATCGCGGCGTCGGTGAAGCTGCCCGTGTCCACGATCGCCACCAGGCAGCGCAGATGGCGCAGTTCGAGTTCCATGACCGCAGGGTGGCACGGCCCCCGCCCGCCCGGCGCGGTCCATGACGCGGGCGTATGGACGGCCCGCCGCCCGCATTTTGTGCCTCCGTACCGGACGCCGACCCTCGTGGCATGACGAGGCGAGGCGGGAGCACGGGGACGCGCGGCCACCGGCAGGGAACCGGCCGTGCGGCCGGAGTGCTGCTGATGCTCGGCAGCGGCCTGTCGAACCAGACGGGCGCGGCCGTCGCGGCCCTGGCCTTCCCGGCGCTCGGGCCCGCCGGGGTGGTGGCGGTCCGCCAGTGGGTGGCGGCGCTCGTCCTGCTGGCGGTGGCCCGGCCCCGGCCGCGTGCGCTGACCGCACGGCAGTGGGGGCCCGTGCTCGCGCTGGCGGCCGTCTTCGCCACGATGAACCTGTCGCTGTACGCCGCCATCGCACGCATCGGGCTCGGCCTCGCGGTCACCCTGGAGTTCCTCGGGCCGCTGAGCGTCGCGCTCCTGTCCTCCCGGCGCCGGACGGACGCGCTGTGCGCGGTGTGCGCGGGCGCCGCCGTCGTCGTGCTCACCCGGCCGCGGCCCGGCGGGGACGGCTGGGGGATCGCGCTGGGCCTGCTGGCCGCCGGGTGCTGGGCCGGCTACATCCTGCTGAACCGGACGGTGGGGCGCCGCGTCCCGGGCGCCGAGGGCTCGGCCGCCGCCGCTGCCGTCTCGGCCGTGCTGTATCTGCCCGTCGGCGCGGTGGTGCTGGCCCAGCGGACGCCGTCGGCCGGGGTGCTCGGCTGCGCCGTCGCGGCCGGGGTGCTCTCCTCGGCCGTGCCGTTCCTGGCCGACCTGCTGGCCCTGCGGCGCGTGCCGGCCGCCTTCTTCGGGCTGTTCATGAGCGTCAACCCGGTGTACGCCGCGCTGGTCGGCTGGGCGGCGCTCGGCCAGCGGCCGGCCCCCGTGGAGTGGTGCGCCATCGCCGCCATCGCGGCGGCCAACACCCTCAGCGTCGCGGCCGCGGCCCGGCGCGCCCGCCCGGCCCGGCAGCCGGACCCCGCCGGCCCGGGGCCCTCGGGTGTGACCGCGCGCCCCGCTGGTTACGCGGTGGGGGACAGCCGCACACACGACGGCGGCCACCGCAGCCGTGGCAGCCATCACAGGCACGACAGCGGCGGGGCATGACACGGGACTCCGTCGCACGGACGGGAGGCGCACTATGCGGCAGGACGAGTTCCTGGCCGAGGTGAGGGACCGCGGGGAGTACGCCGACCAGGAGGAGGCGCTGGAGGTCAGCGTCGCCGTGCTGGGGGTGCTCTCGCGGCGTATCCGGCCCGGGGAGGCGAAGGATCTGGCGGCCCAGCTGCCGGGCACGCTGGGCGAGGCACTGGAGACGGACGGCGAGCGCGGCGCCGAGAGGTTCGGCGTGCACGAGTTCTGCCGGCGCGTGGCGGACCAGACCGGGGCGCGGCCGCGCACCGCGCAGTGGGACGCGGGCGCGGTGCTCAGCACGGTCGCCTCCACCGTCTCCCACGGCGAGGTCAACCAGGTGCTCGGCCAGTTGCCGACCGGCTACGCCGCGCTGTTCGGCAAGGCCGACCTGAGCGACTGACCGTCCGGCCCGGCGGCACACGACGGCCCGTCCGCGCGAAGGAGGCGGAAGACATGGTGCGCAAGAAGATGGAAGGCGACGAGGACCAGCGGCGTGCGGCGGCGCTGGAGGCCGAACGCGAAGGGGAGCGGCCGAGCGAACGCGGTGAGACGACGGGCGCGTCCAAGCAGCGCCACCATGTCTCGCACCGCTCGACGCTGACCCACGAGGACAAGACCGCGCCGATCCACCGGGGCAAGCAGCAACAGCACGAGACGGAACGCGTCAACGAGGCCCACTCGCAGACCACGGGGCATCCGCCGCAGGAGGCGCCGCCGTCCGAACCGTCGTTCACGGGGCGCGGCGATCCGGGCTACACGGCACAGCACGAGCGGGTCTTCGAGGCCGTCGCGGTGTGCGAGCAGCGGCACCCGGGCGAGCCCGCCTCGCTGGACGAGGTGGCCGCGACGGCCGGTGTGCCGGCGGACGAGACCCGGGCCCTGCTGCACGATCTGGTCAGCCGGCGCCGCCTGTTGACCGCGACGGGCGACGAACGGGCCCCGGACGACCCGCACTACCAGGTCAAGCACCGGCTCTGACCGCCTGCCGGCAACTGCCCGGTGGTGGACCCACCGGCCCACCGGGCAGGGGCAGTCGGCCGGATGTCCGCTCAGTCGCGGAAGGAGCCGTCGGCGCGGCGTGCGTGCCGGGACAGCAGGTGCTCGCACTGGGGGCAGTGGCGCCGGAAGGCCCGTTTGACGACGTAGGCGATGCCGAGCGTGCACAGGTACAGCAGCCCGGTGCCGGCCTTCAACACCAGTTTGCCCAGGCCGGACTTGGTGCAGGTCGAGCAGTCGCGGCAGCCGGAAGCCATTGGGGGTTCCCCCTTCGTACGGTGTGATCGTTCCGGGCTGAAGGACGCCGTTTCGGCTGCCGGGGATGACCGGCGGGTACCGGTGGAACGGGCCCGGAACAGGGCCGTGACCGGATGGGGACACTCCGCTTCCTTCCCGGTCGGGTGAAAGCCCCGGGAACCGCCCGCACACCCTCCGGCGGAACCGGTACGCATGCGCACATGAACCAGCGCACCGGTCACCACCGCACCCGGCCCCCCGCACCCCACGGCGCAACCGCCCGTCTGCTGCGCGCACTCGCCCCCGGCCTGCTCGCCGTCGCCGCGCTCACCGGCGCCGCCGCTCCCGCCCAGGCCGCACCCCCGGCCGTCCCCGCATACGCCGCACCGGCCAAGTCCTGCCCCACCGGCACCTACTGGGAGCGGCACAACAAGGTCTGCGTCCCCATGTCGTCACCGGTCCGCTGGCTGTGAACCCCCGCCCGTCGCCCGGCCGTCACCGGTCACCCCGGCACGCGCCACACCCGGGCGACGGGCCGTGACAGCTCCCGCGCGCCCGCTTCAGTCCTCCTCCACCTCGGTGCGGTCGGCGTCCCACCGGGTGTGGAAGACCCCGGCGCGATCCACCCGGCGATAGGTGTGCGCACCGAAGAAGTCGCGCTGCGCCTGGGTCAGCGCCGCCGGGAGCCGGTCGGCCCGCAGCCCGTCGTAGTAGGCCAGCGCGCCCGCCATCCCCGGCACCGGCACACCGCGCCGCACCGCCTCGGACACGGTGGTCCGCCAGGCGTCCTGCGCGGCGCCCAGCTCCCGGCCGAACTCCGGGTCGGCCAGCAGCGTCGGCAGCCGGGGCGTCTGCGCGTACGCCGCCCGGATACGGTCCAGGAACGCCGCCCTGATGATGCAGCCGGCCCGCCAGATCGCCGCCATGGCACCGGGATCGATGTCCCAGCCGTACTCCTCGCCGCCCGCGCGGATCAGATCCCAGCCCTGCGCGTACGCGATCACCTTCGAGGCGTACAGGGCCTGTTCGACCAGACCGGCGAACTCCTCCGCCTCGTGCGGCTCCAGCGGCGCCGCGTCCCGTGGCCCCGCCAGGGGCGCGGCGGCCGACCGCAGCCGGGTGTTGCCCGACTGCGAGCGGGCGAAGACGGCGTCCGCGATGCCCGGCACCGGCACCCCCAGCCCGAGCGCGTGCTGCACCGTCCAGCGGCCCGTGCCCTTCTGCTCCGCCTGGTCCGCCACCACGTCCACGAACGGCTCGCCCGTGCGGGTGTCGGTATGGGTGAGCACCTCGGCCGTGATCTCGATGAGGTACGAGTCGAGCCGGCCCCGGTTCCATGACCGGAAGGTCTCCGCGATGCGCGCCGACGACCAGCCGGCCACCCGGCGCAGCAGGTCGTACGCCTCACCGATCAACTGCATGTCGGCGTACTCGATGCCGTTGTGCACCATCTTCACGAAGTGCCCCGCACCGTCCGTGCCCACGTGCGTGGTGCACGGGGCGCCGTCCGGCGCGCGTGCGGCGATCCGCTCCAGCAGGGGGGCCAACTCCCGGTACGCCTCGGCCGTACCGCCCGGCATCAGGCTCGGCCCGTGCAGCGCGCCCTCCTCGCCACCGGAGATCCCCGTCCCGACGAAGTGCAGGCCGCGCTCCCGCAGCGCCGCCTCCCTTCTGCGGGTGTCCTCGAAGTGCGCGTTGCCCCCGTCGACGAGGATGTCGCCGGGCTCCAGCAGCGCCGCGAACTCCTCGACGACCGCGTCCGTCGGCGCCCCCGCCTTCACCATGAGGAGCAGCTTGCGCGGACGTTCCAGCGAGGCCACCAACTCCTCGGCGGAACCGGCCGGCACGAACGTGCCCTCGTCGCCGTGCTCGTCCAGCAGAGCCTGCGTCCGGGCGTACGTCCTGTTGTGCACGGCGACGGGACAGCCGTTGCGTGCCAGGTTCCGCGCCAGATTGCGCCCCATGACGGCCAGCCCCGTCACACCGATCCGGGCCGTCTCGCTCATGATCCCGCCTTCCCCGATGCCGCTGTCCGGGAGACCCGGGCGGCCCGGAAGCCGCCCGTCTTCCCGATGCCTGTCCCACGCGGGCGGCGGGCCGCCGTCCCGGCACGCGCCGCACGCACGCCGGTACGCCCGGCGCCGCCCGCCCTCTGATGGTCGCGCACCCGGGCACACACCGCGCGCCGGCCGGGCACCGCTCCACCGCCGCCACCTCGCGACGGCGCACACCACCGGCCCCCCGTACGGCCCGCGCCCGCGCCCGGCCCCGGGCGCCGCTCACTTGGCGTCGGCGTAGCACTCGACGACCGCGACCGAGAAGGCGAAGCGCACCGGGGTCGGGCCGAAGGCCGCACGCCCCGCCACCTCACCCGCCTCGCGGACGGCCTGCTCCACCCACTCCGCCTCCTCGGCCGGGCAGTGCACGATCACCTCGTCGTGCTGGAAGAACACCAGCTCGGCAGCGGTGCCGCCGAGCCGTTGACGCAGTGCCGCCAGCATCAGCACCGCCCAGTCCGCCGCGCTGCCCTGCACCACGAAGTTCCTCGTGAACCGGCCGCGCGCCCGCGCCGCCGCCCCCGCGGCGGCGCCGCCGGGCCGCGGCTCGTCCACCGCCTCCCCGGCCTCCGGCCCGCTGCCGTCCCCGGCACCCGGCCGGCCCGCCGGGGGACACGTACGGCCCAGATGTGTGCGCACCAGACGGCCCTCCTCCCCGGCCCGTGCCGCCTCGTCGACGTGGTCGACCGCGGCCGGGAACCTGCGGCGCAGCGCCGCCAGGTTCCGCAGCCCGTCACCGCTGGTCTGCCCGTAGACGGCGCCCAGCAGCGCCAGCTTGGCCTGCTCCCGGTCGCCCGAGAACGCCAGCTCCGACAGCTCGGTGTACAGATCCCGGCCGGTGGAGGCCACCGCCATCAGGCCCGGGTCGCGCGAGACGGCCGCGAGCACGCGCGGCTCCATCTGCGCCACGTCGGCCACCACGAGCCGCCAGCCCGGATCGGCGACCACCGCGCGCCGCACCACCTTCGGGATCTGGAGCGCGCCGCCGCCGTTGCTCGTCCACCGCCCGGAGGCCGCACCGCTGGGCACATACGTGGTGCGGAACCGGCCCCCGTGCACCCACTGGCGCAGCCAGCTCCAGCCGTGCGTCGTGTACAGCCGGTAGAGCTTTTTGTAGGCCAGCAGCGGCTCCACCGCGGGATGGTCGAGCTTGCGCAGCTCCCAGGCCCGGGTCGAGGACAGCCGCACGCCGTCCCGGGCGAAGGCCGCCACCACCTCCGCCGGCAGGTCCGGCCGCACCCGGGCACCGCCGAACGCCCGGGAGATCTCCTCCTCCAGCTGCACCAGCCGCCGGGGCGGACCGCTGCCCGCGTACCGCTCGCCCAGCATCTCCTCCAGCAGCCGCAGATGCTCCCGCTCGCTCCACGGCACCCCCGCCCGGGTCAGCTCGGCCGCCACCAGCGCACCGGCGGACTCGCCGGCCAGCAGCAGCCGCATCCGCGCCGGGTGCGCACAGCGCTCCGTACGCTCCAGCTGCGCCGCGTACACCTCCAGCAGCGCCTCCAGGGGATCCGCTCCGCCCGGCAGCGGCGCCGGCTCGGTGTCGAACAGCGAGGGCTGCTGCTCGGGGCCGTGCGCCGCGTGGACGTGCTCGTCCGGTACGGGCAGTCCGCGCAGCCGCGCCAGTGCGGCCGGGAGCGACGAGGGCTCCCCGTACCGGCCCTCGTAGGCCAGCAGCAGCGCCTCGGCCGCCTCCACGTCGTAGCACCGCTCCGCCCGTACGCCCGCGGCCAGCAGCTCGGGCTGCACGGCGGCCGTCGCACGCCACACCCAGCGCACCGGCGTGCCGGCGCCGTGCCGCGGTGCCTTCGGCGCCCCCGGCGCCCGGGACGCCACCGCCGCCGCTGCCGACGCCTCCGTCCGTACGGGGCCGCACGCCCGCCCGTGCGCGTCCAGCGGGCACACCCGCACCCGGCCGCCGCCCGCGGGCGCGAGGGCCCACCGGAGTGCGCCCTCCGGTGCCGAGGGGGCGCTCCGGCCGTCCCCGGCACCTGAGTCGCTCATACGGGGGAGTCTCGCACCGCCCTCCGACAGCCGGGCCCGGTCGCCGGAGGCCCGAGTGTCAGCCGGCCAGCGCGGCGAGGGTGGCGTCCAGCGCGGTGGCCTCGGGCCGGTTGTGCGGGAGCTTGGCGAGGATCCTGGCCATGCCGCAGGTGTCGGTGAGGGCGGAGAAGACCAGTCCGCCCGCGACCCCGGCGGACAGCCAGCGGGCCGCGCCCCAGCGCTGCCCGGCGAGCAGACCGGTCAGGACGAGGGACCCGGCGGCGAGCCGGACCTGGCGCTCCATGGCCCAGCGGGCGCGTGTGCCGGTGTCGCCGTGCGTGGTGTGGCCGTGCTCCCGCCAGGCGTTGGTGCCGCCGGTGAGGCCGCTGGCGGGGATGCCGTGGCCGGCCAGGCGCCGGCAGGCTTCGGCGGAGCGGGCGCCGGAGGCGCACACGACGAGGAGCTCGCCGCGCCCTGCGGCGGTCCGCAGGGCGGGCAGGGCGGTGTCGAGGTGGTCGAGGGGGATGTTGTGGGCGCCGGGCAGATGGCCGGCGGCGTACTCACCGGGGGCGCGGACGTCGATGACGGTCAGCTCGTGCAGGCGGGCGTGCGCCTGGTCGACGGTGAGGGCGGCTGCGGTGGTCATGGGGAATTTTCCTTTGCTTGTCGGGGTCACCCCTCCGGTAGGATACCCAGGGGGGTATCCGGAAGGAGTGTGGATCGTGGAAGGTGCCGTGGCGGCCGAGGAGTTGAAGGCGGCGGTCAACCGGCTGCGCCGGGCGCAGGGCCAGATCGCCGGGGTGATCAAGATGATGGAGGAGGGGCGGGACTGCGAGGACGTGGTGACCCAGCTCGCGGCCGCGTCCCGGGCCCTGGACCGGGCGGGCTTCTCGATCATCGCCACCGGCCTGCAACACTGCCTGGCCGATGAGGAAGCGGCCGCCTCCGGTGACCGCGAGGAGATGCGCGCCCGGCTGGAGAAGCTGTTCCTCTCCCTGGCCTGAGCCCGCGGGTGCGGCCGCTCGCCGGTCCGGGCCGTCATCGGAGGGCGTCGATCAGCATGAGGGCGGCCACGGCCAGCAGCGCCACGGCGAAGGTGCGCCGCAGCACGGTGCCGGTGACCTTGGCGGCCAGCCGTCTGCCGTCCCAGGCGCCCAGGATCGCCGCCCCGGCGAAGGGGGCGACCACCGCCCAGTCGATCCCGGCGGTGGTGGCGCCCCGAGTGGCCAGCGACGCCAGCGAGTTCGCCGAGATGACCAGCAGGCTCGTGCCGACGGCCGCCTGCATCTCGAACGCCAGCACCGTCACCAGCGCGGGCACGGCGAGGAAGCCCCCGCCGACGCCGAGGAGCCCGGTCAGCGCGCCCAGCCCCGCGCCCGTGCCGGCCGCCCTGACCGGCCGCGCCCGGCCGTCCGCCGTACCGGTGCCGGCCCCGCCGGAGCGCAGCATGCTGACGGCGGCGAGAGCGGCGACGACCGCGAACGCGGCGGTCAGCACCGGCTGCGGCAGCCGGCCCGTGACGGCTCCGGCCGCGGCGGCCGGCAGCAGCCCGGCGGCGGCGAAGAGGGCGCCGGCCCGCCACTGGACGTGTCCGGCGCGGGCGTGCGTGTACAGCGCGGTGAGCGAGGTGGCGGTGACGATGATCAGGGCCGCGGTGGTGGCCGCGGCCGGGGTGAAGCCGAGCAGATAGATCAGCGCGGGCACCGCCAGGACGCTGCCGCCTCCGCCGAGCGCCCCGAGCGCGAGGCCGACCACGCCCCCGGCGGCCAGGGCCAGGAGCAGCGTGCTCACGCCACGACACCGCCGCTGCCGCCCCGGCCGGTGACCGGCAGCCCCGCACGGGCCCACGCGGTCATGCCCCCGGTCACGTCCGCCGCCCGGACGCCGCGTCCGGCCAGCAGCCGGGCGGCCTGCCGGGAGCGGTGCCCCGAGCGGCAGATCGCCAGCACCGTCCTGCCCTGCGCGGCGGCCGGGAGCGGTGCACCCGCCACCAGGCGGGAGAGCGGCAGATGCAGCGCGCCGGGCGCGTGCCCCGCCTCCCACTCGGGGGTCTCACGGACATCCAGCAGGACGGCCGTGCCGTCGCCGGTCAGCCGGTGGGCCTGCTGCGGGGTGCGGCGGCCGGGGCCGCGGGACAGGCGTGCGAAGGGCGGGAACATGAGCGTGCGCTTTCGTGCGGAGGGTGCGGGAGCGTCAGTCGGTGCCGGCGGGGTTCTCGGACCCGTCGGGGTGTACGAGCGTCAGTCCGGCGTCGGGGGCGGCGTCGAAGCCGTCGTCGACGGCGACCACGTCCCGGCCGACGGCGTCCAGCAGGGAGGCGGCGATCGCCGCGCGCATCCCGCCGGCGCAGTGCACCCACACCGTCCCGTCCGGTACCTCACCGGTACGTCCGTGCAGCTCGTGGATCGGGATGTGGACCGAGCCCGCGATGTAACCGCCCGCACGCTCCGTGTTCCGCCGTACGTCCAGCACGACCACGTCGTCGCCGCGCCGGCGGACCTCGGCGAGGTCGGCGAAGCGGGCGCGCGGGAAGGAGGCGAGCTGTTCGCCGGCGCGGACCCAGTCGGCCGGGTCGCCGGTCGCGGCGGCCGCCGGCCGGTCGATGCCCACCCGGGCGAGCTCCCGCTGTGCGTCGTGGATCCGCTCGGGGGTGTCGGCGAGCAGGGTGACGGGCTTGCCCCACGGGATCAGCCAGGCCAGATAGGTGGACAGCTTGCCCTCGCCCTCGAAGTTGAACGATCCGGCCACATGTCCCTCGGCGAAGGCCATCCGGCTGCGCAGATCGACCACCCACTCGCCCGCGGCCAGCCGGGAGGCGATCTCCTCGCTGTCCGCCCGCCGCGGCGGGGTGAGGTCGACGGGCGCGGGCCCCGCGGCGTTGGCCGGGCCCATGTGCGTGTAGTAGGCGGGCACGTCGTCCAGCCCGGCCAGCATGCGCGCGACGAAGGTGTCCACGTCCAGGGTCAGCGCGTCGTTGGACCTGCGCTCCCGGCCGATCGTGGTCGCGTCCCCCTCGGCCTGGGACGAGGAGCAGAAGCTGCCGAACCCGTGCGTGGGCAGCACCTGCACCGCGTCGTCCAGCTCCTCGGCCAGCCGGTGGGCGGAGGCGTGCTGGGCGCGGGCCAGCTGCTCGGTCAGCCGGGGCTCGACCAGGTCGGGCCGGCCCACGGTGCCGATCAGCAGCGAGCCGCCGGTGAACGCCGCGACACCGCGCCCGTCCTCGGTCAGGACGTAGGAGGTGTGGTGCGGGGTGTGTCCGGGAGTGGCGATCGCGCGCAGCGTCAGGCCGTCGTCCACCGGCACCGTGTCGCCGTCGGCGACGGGGGTGCGGGCGAACGACACGTGCGCACCGGCCGGCACCAGGTACCTGGCGCCGGTGACACGGGCCAGTTCGAGGCCCCCGGTGATGTAGTCGTTGTGCACATGGGTCTCGGCCACGAAGGCGATCCGCACTCCGCGGCGGGCCGCTGCGGTGATGACCTGGTCGATGTCGCGCGGCGGGTCGACGACCACCGCGGCCTCGGGTCCGCCGGCCAGATAGCTGCGGTTTCCCAGGCCCTCGAATTCCAGGGTGTCCACGAAGAACACGGCTGACGACTCCTCTCGGACGGTATACCCCGGGGGGTATCTGCTGTCCACCGTAACATTCATACCCAGGGGGGTATTCCACGGGCGGAAACCGCCGTAACCCGGGGCGCCGCCCCGCGCGGGTACCCGTGCCGGGCCGCCGCAGCCCGCTGCCGGTGCACGCGTCCGTGCCGAAGGTGCGGCGGGAGGATCCGCGCCCGGGCGGGGGTGCGGGCCAGGGCGAGGGCGGGGGCGCGCGAGCCGGCGCAGTGCCGAAAGCGGCGATCGAGTACCTGAAGGGCTGTCATACTGCCGACACCGCACGGCACTTGGAGACCAGGACCGGTTTTGGATAACAGTCAGCAACGGGGGCGGGGCGCCGTCCCGGCACCCCGCGGCAACGGACGTTCCCAGGCCCGCAGGGCCGAACTCATCGAAGCGGGCCGCAAGTTGTTCGCCCACACCTCCTACGACGCGCTGTCCATGGACGACATCGCGCGGCAGGCGGGGGTCGCCAAGGGGTTGGTCTACTACTACTTCACCAACAAGCGCGGCTACTACCTGGCGATCATCGAGGACGCCGTCGCCGAGCTGGTCGAGCGCGCCGACAGCAGCGCCGGGCTCCCGCCCGTCGAGCGCGTCCAGCGCACCATCGAGGGGTATCTGCGCTACGCCCAGCACAACCAGGCGGCCTACCGCACGATCGTCACCGGGGGAGTGGGCCACGACACCGAGGTCCTGGCGATCCGCGACCAGGTGCGTGAGCGGCTGCTCGCGGCCATCGCGGAGGGCGCGTGGGGGCGTGAGGAGATCCCGCCGCTCGCGCGGGCGGCGCTGGTGGGGTGGCTGTCCTCGGTCGAGGGCGTGACCCTGGACTGGCTCGGCCGCCAGGAGCTGTCCCGCGAGGTGGTGCGCGAGCTGCTGGTCCGCACGCTGCGCGGCACCGTCGAGGTGATCATGGAGTTCGAGCCGGAGCTGCCGGAACCGCCCGTCGGGGTCTGAGTCCGCGCGCCCGGAGCGCCCGTGGCCGCGCCGGGTGCTCCGGGGCGCCTCCGGTGCCCGGCCGGTGCCGGGCAGGCATGATCGCCGGCCTTCTGGACACCCGGAACGAGGAACTCTCCCGTCCGGAGGAAGGGGGCGCCATGGACGTGTCCGGCGTCATCAGCGCCATCGTGATCGGCCTCGTCATCGGTGCGCTCGGGCGGCTGGTGCTGCCCGGAAGGCAGCGGATCGGCCTGCTGTGGACGCTGCTCGTCGGCGTCGTCGCGGCCCTCGTCGGTACGGCGGTGGCCGGTGCGCTGGGCGTCGCGGACACGAGGGGCATCGACTGGATCGAGCTGGCCATCCAGGTCGTCCTCGCCGCCCTCGGCGTCGGCGCCCTGGAGCGGGCCAAGGCGGGGCGCCGCCGCTGAGCAGCGGGCCCCGGGGGCCGGGGCCCGCGCCCGCGGCCGTACGGGCGCCGGAACGCGAGGAGCCCGGGCGGGCCGCCCGGGCTCCTGCTGTGCGGTGGTACGGGCCGCGCTGCCCGTACCACCGTCCCGGTGTCGCACCGGGTGCACGGTTTTCCTCCGGTCGTCCGGCGCGGACCCCGCGGGGCCTTACCGGATGGCCTTGATCAGCTCACCGTTCGCCGTGTCCCCGCTCAGCTCCCAGAAGAAGCTGCCGCCGAGGCCCTGCTGCGCCGCCCAGTCGCCCTTGGCGGAGATGGTCTCGGGGGTGTCGTAGCTCCACCACTGGTTGCCGCAGTGCGCATACGCCGTTCCGGCCACCTTCCCGGTGGGCGGGCAGCGGTCCTTGAGGACCTTGTAGTCCTCGATGCCCTGCTCGTAGGTGCCCGGCGCCGGACCGGTGGCCGTGCCGCCCGGCTCGGCCTGGCTGACGCCGTTCCAGCCGCGGCCGTAGAAGCCCAGCCCGTAGAGCAGCTTGTCCCCGGGGACGCCCATCTCCTTGAGCTTGGTGATGGTCGCCTCGGTGTTGAACCCGTCCTTCGGGATGCCCTCGTAGGAGGTCAGCGGGGAGTGCGGTGCCGTCGGCCCCTGGGCGTCCCACGCGCCGAAGTAGTCGTAGGTCATGGGCAGATACCAGTCGACGTACTGCGCCGCCGTCTTGTAGTCGGCGGCCTCCAGCTTGCCGCCGTCGGAGGCGTCGGCGCTGATCGCGGCCGTCACCAGCTGGCCGTCGAACTTGTCGCGGAGCGCCTTCATCAGGTTCGGGAAGGCGTCGGGACCGCTCTCGTCGCAGGTGAGCCCGCAGGCGTTCGGGTACTCCCAGTCGATGTCGATGCCGTCGAACAGGCCCTTCCAGCGCTCGTCGTTGACGAGGTTGTAGCAGGACTCGGCGAACGCGGCCGGGTTCTTCGCCGCCTCACCGAAGCCGCCGGACCAGGTCCAGCCGCCGAAGGACCACAGGATCTTCAGGTCCGGGTGCAGCTTCTTGAGCTTCAGCAGCTGGTTGAAGTTGCCGCGCAGCGGCTGGTCCCAGGTGTCGGCCTTGCCGTCCACGCTCTGGTCGGCGGTGTACGCCTTCTCGTAGTCGGCGTAGCCGTCACCGATGGCGCACTTGCCGCCCTGCACATTGCCGAAGGCGTAGTTGATGTGGGTGAGCTTGTCCGCCGAGCCCGAGGTCTCGACGTTCTTGACGTGGTAATTGCGCTGGTACACGCCCCAGTTGGTGAAGTAGCCGACGGTCTTTCCGGCCGCGGCGCGGGAAGCGGCGGGCCTGTCCTGCTGCGACTCCTGTGCGCCCGCCGAAGCGGTCGACGTGAGCACAGTTGCGGCGAGCACCGCCGCGCACACGGCGCCGAGGAGCGCCGTCAGACGCCTGCGGCGCCCCGGGGGCCGTGCGGTGAGTGAACGTCGTCTTTCCGGTCCGAGCATGATTCTCCTCGCGGTGGGGGGAGCGGGGGGTGTGCTGCGACCGTGCCGTGCCCGGCTGCCGACGCGTCCGGCGGAAACCGGTGAGTACCGGTACGCCGGGCATGTACGACACGGGTACGTCCGTACTCGTTCATTGCCCCGGGAATGTAGAAGGACTAGACCAGTCCGTCAATGGTTCGGACCAATTCCCGTGCCCCGTAAGGGAATCGGCGCCGTCTCGTCACCGTGCTCCGGTGACGGCCGCCACTCGATCGGGCATACTCCCACTCGCCGCAGCCGCTGATCAGCAGCGCTCGCGATCCGACGGTGCACGATCGGCGGCAGGCGGCCAGCGACCGGCCCGCGTGCGGGCCGGCGGCCCCCGGCGCACCGCCGACCCAGGCGGCGTCGCCGACGTTCCTGACCGAAGGAGAGCGCGCCATGTCCCAGTACGGTCCGCAGCCCGTGGAACGGGACCTGCCCACCGACGAGGCACGGGACCTGCTGACCCTCGTACGCGAGCTGATCCAGCGCGAGATCGCGCCCACCGCCGCGGAGGAGGAGCGCGCGGGCACCTTCCCACGGGAGACCTTCCGGCTGATGTCCCGCTCCGGCCTGCTCGGCCTGCCCTACCCCGAGGAGTACGGCGGAGGCGGCCAGCCCTACGAGGTCTACCTCCAGGTCGTCGAGGAACTCGCCGCCGCACGCCTCACCGTGGGCCTCGGCACCAGCGTGCACTCCCTCGCCTGCCACGGCCTGGCCGGCTTCGGCAGCAAGGAGCAGCGCACCGAGCATCTGCCGGACATGCTCGGCGGCGGCCTCCTCGGCGCCTACTGCCTCTCCGAGCCCTCGGCCGGGTCCGACGCCGCCGCGCTGCGCACCCGCGCCGAGCGCGACGGCGACGACTGGGTGCTCACCGGCACCAAGGCGTGGATCACCCACGCCGGCATCGCCGACTTCTACACCGTCCTGGCCCGCACCGCCGAGGACGGCGCCCACGGCATCACCGCCTTCCTCGTCCCCGGCGACGCGGAGGGGCTCACCGCCGCGCCGCCCGAGCACAAGATGGGCCTGAACGGCTCGCCCACCGCCCAACTGCACTTCGACGGCGTCCGCGTTCCCGACGAGCGCCGCCTCGGGGACGAGGGCCAGGGCTTCGCCGTCGCGCTGTCCGCTCTGGACTCCGGCCGGCTGGGGATCGCCGCCTGCGCGGTCGGTGTCGCCCAGGCCGCGCTCGACGAGGCGCTGGCCTACACCCTCGGACGCGAGCAGTTCGGCCATCCGGTGGCCGACTTCCAGGGGCTGCGCTTCATGCTCGCCGACATGGCCACCCGCATCGAGGCCGGCCGCTCGCTCTACCTGGCCGCCGCACGGCGCCGCGACGCGGGCCTGCCGTTCACCCAGCAGGCGGCCATGGCCAAGCTCTTCTGCACCGACGCCGCCATGCAGACCACCACCGACGCCGTCCAACTCCTGGGCGGATACGGCTACACGGCGGACTTCCCCGCGGAGCGGTACATGCGCGAGGCCAAGGTGCTGCAAATCGTGGAGGGCACCAACCAGATCCAGCGGATGGTCATCGCCCGCCGGCTGGCCGGCCCGGAATCCGGCCGCTGACGCCGACCGCTGATCGTCGGCCGGTGACCGCCTACCGCTGATCGCCGATCCCGACCCCGATCGCCGTGGCCCGGCCCCGCCCGCCCTGTGACGTGCCGGTGGGGCCGCGCGGCGACCGGTTCCGGCATTGCTGACAGCCCGTCGGCCGCTCACTAGGGTGGAACGCCGTGAAGACGACCGATGTCGGGCCCGCGGACCCGCGCCTTCCCGCCCTCTTCCCCGTACTGCGCCAGCTGCGCCCGCACCTCACACCCGAGCTCTTCCGCTCGGTCTACGAGGAGGGCCACGCACAAGGGCTGCGCTTCACCGGCGTGTTCGACGACGGAACGGACGACGACGCGACGGACGACGACGCGACGGGTGGCCACGGGGCCCACGACAGGGCGGACGGCGGCGCCGGTGACGCGGCGGGCGGCAGAACGGGAGCGGCGTGTCTGGGAGTGGCCGGCTGGCGCCTCCTGGTCAACACCAACATGCTGCGCACGCTGCACGTCGAGGATCTGGTCACCACGTCCGCCGCACGCTCCCGGGGCGTGGGCCGGGCACTCCTCGGCCACCTCGAACAGCGCGCCCGCGACCTCGACTGCCGTGCCCTGACGCTCGATTCGGGCACCCAGCGGACCGGGGCGCACCGGTTCTACCACCGCGAGCAGATGGGGATCGCCGCCTTCCACTTCGTCAAGCGCCTCGACGGACCGGAGTGACCGGCCCACCGCGTCGCCCCGCGCCCACCGGGCTCGGTACATCCACGAAAGGAGCACCGTGATCCCGCCACGCACCGCGCACTCGGCGCGCACCGTACGCCTCTCCCGCCGCTCCGGCCTGCGTACGGCAGCTGCCGCAGCGCTCGCCCTTCCCCTGGCAGCGCACGCCGTGACCGCGCACGCTGCCCCCGCGCCCGCGACGGACGACGCCCAGGACGGCCGGGCCCTGCGGACCATGACCTTCAACCTCCGCTACGCCTCGGACACCCCGCCGCACAGCTGGCCCGAGCGCAGGCCCGTCACCCGCGCGCTGCTGCGCCGCGAGCGACCGCATCTCATCGGCACCCAGGAGGGGCTCTACGCGCAGCTCAGAGACATCGCCGAGGACCTCGGCAGACCCCGCTACGACTGGATCGGCACGGGCCGGGCCGGCGGCAGCCGCGACGAGTTCATGGCGGTCTTCTACGACACCCGGCGGCTGGCCCCGCTCGCCTACGACCACTTCTGGCTCTCCGACCGGCCCGAGCTGATCGGCTCGGCGACCTGGGGCAACACCGTGATCCGGATGGTCACCTGGGTACGCTTCCGCGATCTGGCCACCGGCACGGAGTTCTTCCACCTCAACACGCACCTCGACCACCAGAGCCAGCACTCGCGCGAACGCTCGGCGGACCTCATCGGCGAGCGCCTGCGCGGCCTGGACGCGGGCCTGCCCCGGCTGGTCACCGGCGACTTCAACGTCCCGGCGCACGGCAACCCCGTCTACGACGCGCTGCTCACCGGCGCGGGGCTGACCGACACCTGGGAGGTGGCCGAACGGCGCGGCAAGCTGTACGCGACCTTCCACGGGTACGGACCCCTCGTTCCCGACGGGGACCGCATCGACTGGATCCTCGCCTCGCCCGGGGTCCGGGTCCGCCACGCCGAGATCAACACCTACTCCCGCGACGGCCGCTTCCCCAGCGACCATCTGCCGGTGCAGGCCCTGCTGGAGCTGTGACCGGGAGCGCGGGCACCGGAAGCCGCCGCTCCTACGTCGGCTCACCTAGGACACTTGCCGTAAGGCAGGGCGCTATCGGGTATGTGCCGTACGGCACACGCGGTACGGCACATACCCGAGGCGCCCGTCCGGCGCCGGCAAGCAGCGGTTTACGAAGACTTGGACTTGGTGGACCCGGCCGCCTCCAGCACCTCGTCGGCCACCTTCGAGCTGAGCGACGCACGCACCAGCCCGGCCGCGAGCCCCGCCAGATCGTCCTGATCCACCAACTGCGCCAGCTTCCGCGCCGAGTCCGGCAGCCCCAGCCTGCCCGCGCCCTGGAGCGCCTTCTTGTCCAGGTACGGACGGAACTCCGGCCACACCGCCTGCGCTTCCCGCAGAAAGATGTCCACGCCGACGGGCCCGAAGCCCGGGATCTCCCGCAGCGCCGCCGCCGGGTCGTCGCGCTCGCGCAGCTTGCGCAGATCGCCGCCGTACTCGGAGAGCAGGAGTGCGGCACCCTGGCCCAGCATCGTCGCGGTGCGCTCGTCGTAGCGCCGGTAGCCGCCCTCACCGAGCGCGTCCACCCGCTGCTGCCAGGTCGCGTCCGCCATCCGCCGTGCGTCCCGCATCTTCGCGTCGGACAGGGCCCTTGCGCTGGCGACCGCGATGTCCGAGCGGATCCGAGCGCTCAGCAGCATCGCCAGGACGAGCAGCCGGTACAGCGGGGACGGGGTGTCACGCAGCGTGATCCCTGCCTCCGCCGCGTAGGTCTCGCCGTGCCGCTCCAGCAACGCGCGCACGATCGCGCGCTGCCGGGCCGTGCCGCCCCGGGTGCCGCCGCTGGTCGTCCGGCGGCTGCGCACCGGCGTCGACCGCTGCGTCTGCTTCGTCCGGCCCGGACCCGATGCGGTGGTCTTCGTGCGGCGCTTTCCGGTGTCGCGGCTCTTGGTGCCGCTGCCGCTCCTGCCACGTGTCGTAGCCATGGGGTCCCTCCCTTCTCCGTCCCCGGGTCCCCGTCCGGCGGCGATCCACGCGGGGTTCGGCGCAGATGATCCCGTGTCACCGTCCGTGCACGCTCAGCGGCCACGCGGGGCGGACGAGCGGCTTACCGCTCTGGCCCCTCCCGAAAGCTGACGTGCCGTCAACCCGACCGCAGGGAAATGCAAATGGGCTTCGGGCCGGGGCCTGCGCTCGCCACGTACGAGGAGTGCACCTCGCGGTCGATGACCATCGGCCGCCGGTCCGTCCGCACCGCACACGGCCGGTCTCCTGGTCCGTCCACGGCCTCGTCGAAGACGGTTCAGGTGACGGTGCGTCGTCCGGTGGCGCGGCGCGTGGGCGTGCGAAGTGTTGCCGCTGTCGCGGCGAGCAGGGCCAGGGTGAGGACGACGGCCATGAAGACCTGGCCGTGCATCCCGAGGACGAAGAGGGTCTGGGGGGCGAACTCCGGGTCGTAGGCGGCGGTGCCGGGGAACAGCAGTGCGCCGATCATGCTGAGCCAGGGGGTGGCCAGGATCGCGGCGGCGCACAACAGCCGGCCGCGGGGGTTGCGGCCCTGGCGCAGGGAGAGGGTCAGGCCGATGACGCCGAGGAGCACCGTCATCAGCATGTACTGGGCGTCGTGGAACTTGGCGTGGGGCGGCCAGCCGGGGTTGAAGGCGTGCTGGGCCGCCAGGTCGGGGACGACCAGATCGGCGAGCACGGCGCTGACTGTGGTGACGGCTCCGACGAGGGCGATCAGAAGGCGCGGGAGGGGCATGAGGGTTGGCCTCTCGGGGTTCGTTGGCTCCCGGGGACGACGCGTTTCCGCGGAGTCGTGCGGAGGGGGTCTCCCCGGGGCGGGTGTCAGGGGGTCCAGGTGTAGGCGTCGGTGACCGAGCGGCTGAAGAGGGCGCGGGGCAGGAGGGGGAGAGCCGCATCCCGCAGGGTGATCAGGGGCGGGGACGTCCAGTGCGCGGGAGCGCCGGCCTGTCGGGAGCGGCGGGCGATCATCTGGGTGCGCGGTCTGCGGACGCGGTCGTATTCCTCCAGCCCCGCGGACACGTCGAGTGTGTCCACGGCCGCGGCGAGGGTGACCGCGTCCTCGAGTGCTTGGCAGGCGCCCTGTCCCAGGTTGGGGGCCATGGCGTGCGCGGCGTCTCCGATCACCGCCACGTTTCCCGAGACGTAGGTGGGCAACTCGGGCAGCTCGTACGTGTCGTGCTGCAACACCGCGTCCTCGTCCGCGGTGTTCAAGAGCCGGGGGATGGGGCTGTGCCAGTGCGCGAAGCGTTCGCGTAGCCGGTCGAGGCGGGTACGGGTGCCGATCGGGGCGTCGGCGAGCGCGTAGCAGTAGACGCGGCCGTCGGGCATCGGCACGTGCCCGAATCGTTCACCTCGGCCCCACGTTTCCACACTTCCGGCGACGGGCTGGGGCGGCGTGAGGAAGCGCCAGGTGGTGTATCCGACGTAGCGCGGCCCGGGAGCGTGGGGCCAGAGGGAACGCCGTGTCGTGCTGTGCACGCCGTCGGCACCCACCACGAGATCCGCGGTGGAGGTGCCGCCGTTGTGGTGCACCGTGCCGTCGGGCCGCACCTCGTGCACCTCGGTGCCGGGCCGCAGCGCCTGTGCGGGCACGGCCGCGCGCAGGAGGTCGACCAGGGCGGCCCGGTGCACGGTCACCCACTGACCGAAGCGGCGTTTGAGGTCGTCGACGTCGTTGCGGATCAGCCAACGCCCGTTCGCGCGGCGGATGCCCGCCGGTGGATCGGCCGGCGGGCCGGAACGCAGGTGAGCGCCGAGGCCCAGCGTGTCCAGCGCGCGCAGACCGTTGGGCTGAAGTGATATGCCCGCACCGATCTCGGTGAATGCGGGGGCACGTTCGAGAACCTCCACCTGCCGGCCGCGTTGGTGGAAGGCGACGGCCGCGGTCAGCCCGCCTATGCCACCTCCCACGATGAGCACCTTCATCGCCGAGCCTCCCGTGTGGTCGTCGACTGCCGGGGCCGGGACGGGCCGCGGCGGACATGGGCGGACCTGGACAACCTCCACCACACGGCTGTGACGAGCACTAACGCTCCGGAAAAGACCCACCGCCAGTGCTCCACGCTCACTCCTTAGACCTACTAGGCTGGCTTAGGGGTAGTAAGTAACCATAGGTGTCATAGGGTGTCAACAGCCAACGGCCGGCAGGCCAAGGGAGCGACAAGAGGGGCGAGATGGCCGCAGGGACCAGCAGCAGGCGGGAGAGGCTGCGCCGGGCGACACTTGAGGAGATCCACACGGCGGCGCGCAGGCTTCTGGTCGAGCAGGGATCGGCCGCCGTGACCATCAACGCCGTCGCCAGGCAGGTGGGCATGAGCGGCCCGGCTCTGTACCACTACTACGCCAGCCACGACGAGTTGGTCGGCGCGGTGACAGCGGACTTCTTCCACGAGTTGGCCACCGCCATGGAAGGCGCCCGTGACGCCCGCGCCGACGCGCCGGTCGGCGAGCGCATCCTCGCGGTCTGCCGAGCCCTGCGCGCCTGGGCGAGCACCCACCCCGCCGAGTTCGGCTGGATCTTCGCCAGCCCGATCACCCCGTCCAACCGGCGGCCGGACTCGGTACGCCACCAGGCCGGGCAGCGTTTCGAGCACGTCCTGCTGGACCTGACGGTCGAGTTGTGGAGGACGCGCCCCTTTCCGGTGCCCGACCTGGCCGACCTCCCCGAGTCACTGCGCGAGCAGCTGACCGCGTACTCCGCCGCCATCGACGGGCGCCTGCCACCCGAGGCCGCGCACGTCTTCCTGTCCTGCTGGACCAGGCTCTACGGGCTGCTGTGCATGGAGGTGCTGCACCAACTGGACTTCGCCTACTCCGACCTGGAACCCGTCTTCGAGGAATGCCTACGCGACCTGGCCGACACCCTCGACCTGTGAGGGGTGTCCGTCACACCGATGTGCCCGTGCCCGCACGCTCTGGCTGGAGGAGGACGAACGGCACCCGGGCGCCCCGTTCTTCGTGAGGAAGCGCGCCGCCGGACGTCATGCCCTGCGCCGACGGGGGCAACCGGCTCCACGCGGCCACCGCCGCCGAACGCGCCCGGCTCGAAGAGGGCACCCAGGGCGTACTGGCCCGTCTCCACGGCCAAGCGCCGGTGGAGCAGGCGGACTTCCTCGCCGTGCCGGGTACGGGCGGCACCCCGCTGCGCCGCCATGTCGCGGCACGGCGCGCCTACTGCACCTGGGTCGTCTCCGGTCGTCCGCGCTCACCCGTCATCGAGCGCGGATTCGACCGGTCGGCGGCCAACTGGCCCGAGGACGGGGCGAAACGGTGCTGTGCTGGGGCGACGTACGCATCGGCAACATCGTCTTCGACGGTTTCGCGCCGACGGCCGTCACGGCGCCCACCGGCGGCGCTGACGCACCGGGGCCGGCCGTGACGAGCGGGGCCGGCCCTGAGCAGCGGTGCCGGTGCGACGGGCCGGGGCCGAGGGTGAACCGCTGTGTCCGGCCTGCCGGTTGCCGGCCCGGCCGGTGGCCCCGGGGTCTCCGTCCGCCCGGCGCCGTGCTCCGGCTCCGGGCGTCTGCTCGACGGGCGTCGGCTCAGCGCAGCGCGGGCACCCGCGCGCGCCGCACGGGCCGCGAGCCCGGACCCCCGACGTGGGAGAAGGGCTGCATGCGCCAGTCCAACCCCTCGGGCAGCGTGAGCAGTTCACCGAGGCCGCGCTCCCGGGCCTCGCCCTCGTCGCCCCCGGACGGAGCGGCGTCCGCCACGGGCCGCCCCGACCCCTGGCAGACCGTCAGGCCGAACGGATCCCAGGGCGACGCGCACAGCGCGTGCCGGGGCAGCGTCTCCTCCTCGGCCAGCAGCGCGATCGACTGCCGGCAGTCCGGGCAGTCGACGCGGTAGCTCTCGTAGGTCCCGCCGTCGAGTTCGCCGGGTTCGGCGCCCTCCTGATCGGCGTCCTGACCAGTCTCGGCAGTCGCTGCCGCCGCGTCCCTGCGAACAGCCTTGAGCGACTTCATCGTGCGCATGCAAATCCCCCTCGGGTGGACCCGGCCGGGCTGGGCTCCGGCCACAGCAAGCAATTCCCGTCGTGCCAGGCGCATAATCGCGACGCCTCGCGGGACACGGTTGCGCGGGTGTGGCCTTGCTCACACGGTTGTGTGCGGGCGTGCCACCGGCGCTCTCAGCACCGCCGCGCCACCGAGCGGATCCGGCCACCACCGGTGTGCCCTCCGGCCCGCGGCACAGTACGGTGAACCGCTGTGGAGGAACTGGACCGTCAGATCGTGGAACTGCTCGTCGAGGACGGGCGGATGAGCTACACCGACCTGGGCAAGGCCACCGGCCTGTCCACCTCGGCCGTGCACCAGCGGGTACGCCGCCTCGAACAGCGCGGCATCATCCGCGGTTACGCCGCGCTCGTCGACCCGGAGGCCGTCGGCCTCCCGCTGACCGCGTTCATCTCCGTCAAACCGTTCGACCCCAGCGCCCCGGACGACATCGCGGACCGGCTCGCCGAGGTCCCCGAGATCGAGGCGTGCCACAGCGTCGCCGGCGACGAGAACTACATCCTCAAGGTGCGCGTGGCCACGCCCATCGAGCTGGAGCACCTGCTGGCCCGCATCCGCACCCTCTCCGGTGTCTCCACCCGCACCACCGTCGTCCTCTCCACCCCCTACGAGGCCCGGCCGCCCCGGGTGTGAGCGCCGGCGGCGGTCCGCGGCCGGCACCCCGGGCGCCGCACCACCCCCGCCGGGCGGGAGACTGTCCCCATGAGCGACAGCACCGCCCCCTCCCGGTCCCGCACCGTCCTGCTGCGCGGCGGCGAGGTCCACAGCCCCGCCGACCCCTTCGCCACCGCGATGGTGATCGAGGGCGACCGCATCGCGTGGATCGGCACGGAGGGGGCAGCCGACTCCTTCGCCGACGGCGTCGACGAGGTCGTGCACCTCGACGGCGCCCTCGTCACCCCGGCGTTCACCGACGCACACGTGCACACCACGGCCACCGGTCTCGCACTCACCGGGCTCGACCTCTCCGGCGCCCCCACCCTCGGCGAGGCCCTCGCCCGGATCCGCGCGTACGCCGCGGCACGCCCGCACGACGAGGTCCTGCTCGGCACCGGCTGGGACGCCGCGGCCTGGCCCGAGCAGCGGCCCCCCAGGCGCGCCGAGCTGGACGAGGCCACCGGCGGCAGGCCCCTCTATCTGACCCGTATCGACGTCCACTCCGCCCTCGCCAGCACGGCGATGCTCGACCTCACCCCCGGCGTCACGGCCCGCGACGGCTACGGCGAGGGTCCGCTCACCGGCGATGCGCACCACGCCGTCCGGGAAGCCGCGCACGCCACTCTCTCCCCGCGCCGTCGTGCCGAGGCCCAGCGGGTCGCCCGCGCCCACGCCGCCTCCCTCGGCATCGGCGCGCTGCACGAGTGCGCCGGGCCGGAGATCTCCAGCGAGGACGATCTGCGCCAGCTGCTCGACCTGGCCGCGGCCGAGCCGGGACCCCGTGTGCACGGGTACTGGGCCGAACCGGTCAGCTCCGCAAAGGACGCCGATCGCATCCGCGAACTCGGAGCCCTCGGTGCGGCCGGAGACCTGTTCGCCGACGGCTCCCTCGGCTCCCACACCGCACACCTGTGCTCCCCGTACGCCGACGCCCCGCACAGCACCGGCACGGCGCACCTCGACGCCGACGACATCACCGCACACGTCGTCGCCTGCACCGAGGCCGGCCTCCAGGCCGGGTTCCACGCCATCGGCGACGCCGCCGTCCGGGCCGTCACCGACGGCATGCGCCGCGCCGCCGAGAAGGTCGGCACGGACCGCGTCCGAGCCGCCCGGCACCGCGTCGAGCACGCCGAGATGCTCACCGAGGAGACCATCGCCGCCTTCGCCGAACTCGCCCTCACCGCCTCCGTGCAGCCGCGCTTCGACGAGACCTGGGGCGGCGAACACGGCATGTACGCCCGCCGCCTGGGCACCGAGCGCGCCCGCACCCTCAACCCGTACGCCGCGCTCCTGCGCGCCGGGGTGCCCCTCGCTCTCGGCTCCGACAGCCCCGTCACCCCGCTCGGCCCCTGGGAGACCGTTCGCGCCGCCGCCTTCCACCACACCCCCGAGCACCGCATCTCGGTGCGCGGCGCGTTCACCGCGCACACCCGCGGCGGATGGCGCGCCATCGGCCAGGACGATGCCGGTGTCCTCGCGCCCGGCGCCCCCGCCGACTACGCGGTCTGGCGCACCGGGGCCCTCATCGTGCAGACCCCGGACACCCGCGTCGCCAACTGGTCCACCGACCCGCGCTCCGGCACCCCCGGCCTGCCCGACCTGACGCCCGGCGCCGACCTTCCGGTCTGTCTGCGCACCGTGGTCGGCGGGGAGACGGTGTACACCCGGCCGGACGAGTGACGCGACCGCGGCCATACGGCCGAACGAGGACGGCCCGGCCTGTCGCGGCAGCGCCCCGTTCTCCGCACTGACCTGCCGGTTTCCGTAAAACCCGCAGGCCGGCGGGCTGTTGACAGAAAACGTCGGTGCACGGGTAGGTTCGGCCGGGTCCACCACAGGACGTCCGGCCGGGAACCTCCCCGCGCAGTCGTCGAACGCCGCTGGGCCACGTGTGGTGCGCCGCACCGGCACACCACCACCTCGAAGCCAGGTCCAGCGCCCGCGGCACGCGGGCGGGCTGGGACCGACGGGCCGGCAGGTGTGACCCGGGACGGGGCCCGGACGCTCAGTAGACAACGGCTTTCGGACGGTCCGCAGCCAGCGGGCCCCAGGTCGGCCCGAAGGGCACCGGGCCCCGACCCGCAGAACCGCACCGGCACGGCACGGCACGCCACGGCGCGGCACCTCCGCCGCTTCCGCCGGTTCTCCCCGCCGCCCCGGCTGTCCGGTTCTCCCGCTTTCCGGCGCCGGGACGAGCCCGGCCAATGGGACGCTCCGCCGCCTTGCGGCCCCTTCCGTTGTTTTCGCCTGCTTTCCCATCCCCCGGCCCGCGGGGCAGCCGACGCGTTGTACGGTCACCTCACCACCGCAACGACCTGCAAGGAAGGCCGCGACCTTGGCATCGGGCCCCGACACCACTCCCGCCTCCGCCGGCCCGGGCTCCCCCCGGGACCCGCAGGCGGCACCGACCACGCCCGGCGACGCTCCGGACGAGGGCGCACGCCGGACGCCCGGTGCGGAGACGGCCCCTGCCGCGGACGGCCCCCGGCCCGGTGACGAGGCGAGTGACGCGCACGCCCCCGGCGCCGGACGTGGCGAGCCGGCCGGGCCGGGACGGCTGCGCCGGCTCGGCGCCCTGGCCCGGCGGGAGGCCCTGCGCACGGCTCTCGCCGCGGTGGCGGGCTGCGCCCTCGGGCTGGCCTTCCCGCCGTACGGGCTGTGGCCGCTCTCGCTGGTCGCGGTCGCCGCTCTCGCGCTGCTCACCCGCGGCCGCACCGGCCGTCAGGGCGCCTGGCTCGGGCTGGCCTTCGGATGGCCGTTCTTCGTCGTCCTGCTGAAGTGGCTGCACGTCGTCGGCTGGGACGCCGTCATCGGACTCGCCTTCCTCCAGGGGCTGTTCCTCGCCCTGCTCGGCTCCGCGCTCGCCCTCGTCTCCCGGCTGCCCGCCTGGCCGCTGTGGGGCGCCTGCCTGTGGGTGGGGGAGGAGTTCCTGCGCGACCGCTTCCCGTTCGGGGGGTTCCCGTGGGGGCGGCTCGCCTTCGCCAACACCGGTTCGCCCTTCACTCCGCTCGCCGCGCTCGGCGGGGCGCCGCTGGTCACCTTTGCCGTCGCGCTGGCCGGCACGCTGCTGGCCGCCGCCGCGCTGGCCGCCTGGCGGCTGCGCCCCGCCGCCGGCCGGGCCGGCCGCACCGCCCGTGCCTGGGCCACCGGCGCCGGCGCGCTCGTCCTGGCGGCGGCCGTCGGCGCGGCCGGCCTCGCGGTGCCGGTGCCCACGGCGGCCGACGACTCGGTGCGCATCGCCGTCGTCCAGGGCAACGTCCAGCAGCCCGGCATGGACTTCCTCGGCCGACCGATGAAGATCCTCAACAACCATGTCGAGGCCACGCTCGATCTCGCCCGCCGGGTCGAGCAGGGCAAGGAACCCAAGCCCGACCTGGTCATCTGGCCGGAGAACTCCTCCGACCTCGACCCGTACAAGTTCCCCGAGGCCGGCAACCGGATCGACGAGGCCGTCAAGGCCATCGGTGTGCCCGTCCTGGTCGGCGCGCTCGTCGACCATCCGACCAAGGAGGGCTACGTCGAGAACCAGGGCATCGTGTGGGACCCGAAGAAGGGGCCCGGCGCCTCGTACACCAAGCAGCACCCGGTGCCGTTCGGCGAGTACGTCCCCTTCCGCGACCAGCTGAGCAAGGTCATCACCCGGCTCCAGCGCGTCCCCCGCGACTTCTGGCCCGGCGACCACACCGGCGTCCTGCAAACCGGGCCCGCCCGCCTCGGCGACGTCATCTGCTTCGAGGTGGCCTACGACGAGATCCCGCGCGACACCGTCAAGGACGGCGCCCGCGCCCTCGTCGTGCAGACCAACAACGCCACCTACGGCAACACCGGCCAGCCCGAGCAGCAGCTGGTGATGTCCAAACTGCGGGCGATCGAGCACGGCCGGGCCGTGGTCACCGCGGCGCCCAGCGGAATCAGCGCGGTCGTCGCGCCGGACGGCACGATCGAACAGCGCACCGAGGAGTTCACCCAGGACGTGCTGACCGCGCGGCTCCCGCTGCGGGACGGCCTCACCGTGGCCGACCGCGTGGGTGCGGCGCCGGAATGGGCGCTCGCTATCGTGGGGCTCCTCTCCTGCGCCGGGGCCTGGATCCTCGGCCGCAGGCACGGCACCGTCCGGGGGAACGGCCGCCGGAACGACGGCGTCCGGGACGACCACCACACACACCAGCACCCAGCACAAGCGCGACCGGAGGGGCACCAGTGACGGACGGCGGACAGCGGCGGTACGGCCCGCTCGGCACGGCCCTGGTCATCATCCCGACCTACAACGAGGCCGACAACATCAAGCCCGTCGTCGCCCGGGTACGCGCCGCGGCTCCCGAGGCGCACATCCTGATCGCGGACGACAACAGCCCGGACGGCACCGGCAAGATCGCCGACGAGCTGGCCGCCGGGGACGAGCAGGTGCACGTGCTGCACCGGAAGGGCAAGGAAGGGCTCGGCGCCGCCTACCTCGCCGGCTTCCGCTGGGGCCTGGACAACGGCTACGGCGTGCTGATCGAGATGGACGCCGACGGCTCGCACCCGCCCGAGGAGCTGCCCCGGCTGCTCACCGCGCTCGGCGGCGCCGACCTTGTGATCGGCTCCCGCTGGGTGCCGGGCGGCCGCATCGTCAACTGGCCCAAGTCCCGCGAGTACCTCTCCCGCGGCGCCAGCACCTACTCCCGCCTGCTGCTGGACGTGCCCGTCCGGGACGTGACCGCCGGCTTCCGGGCCTTCCGCAGGGAGACCCTGGAGGGCATCGACATGGAGAGCATCGCCTCCCAGGGCTACTGCTTCCAGGTCGACCTCACCCGACGCAGCGTGCACTCCGGGTACCACGTCGTGGAGGTGCCCATCACCTTCGTGGAACGCGAGCGCGGCGACTCCAAGATGAGCCGGGACATCGTGGCCGAGGCCCTGTGGCGGATCGCCGCCTGGGGTGTGGAGGACCGGGTCAAGAAGGCGCTGGGCCGCAAGGAGAAGTGAACCGGCACACTTGAAGCATGACGACGCGCGCACCTTTCCCGTACGAGCCCTCCGGATCGCAGAGCGGGCCGGGAGGTGAGGGCCCCGGCAACCGCCCGCCGCGGCGCCCGCGCTCCAAGGGCCGCACCCTGCTGCCGCTGGCCGTCGCCGCGTGGGTGGTGCTGGAGATCTGGCTGCTGACCCTCGTCGCCGACGCGGCGGGCGGGCTGACGGTCCTCATCCTGGTCGTGGCCGGTTTCCTGATCGGCTCCGCCGTCATCAAGCGCGCCGGGCGCCGTGCCTGGCGCAACCTCGCCGAGACCGTGCAGCGGGCCCAGGAACAGGCCCGCGCGGGGGCCGAGCCGCAGCCGCCCGAGCAGCAGTCGAGCGGCAACGGCACGGCCATGCTCGGCGGCCTGCTGCTGATGATCCCCGGGCTGCTCACCGATGTGGCGGGCCTGCTGTGCCTCTTCCCGCCCACGGCCGCACTGCTGCGCCGCACCACCGAGCGCTCCCTGGAGCGCCGCAGCGGCCTGGGCTCCGGCAGCCTCGGGGACGCCTACCACCAGGCCCGCACCGCCGAGAACCAGATGCGGATGCACCGCCCCGACGGCAAGGTCGTCCAGGGCGAGGTCGTCCGGGACGACGACGGGAGCGCGCCGCCCCGCGACTGAGGCCGCGGGCGCATGCGAGAGGGCCCGGAACCGACTGACGGTTCCGGGCCCTCCTCGTGCGCGCAGCAGGCGCGTGATCCGGCTCAGGCGGACTTGCGCTTGTTGTTGCCGCCGTTGTTGTCGTCGCGGGGATGCACCGCGATGTTCATCGTGCCGGAGCGCAGGACGGCGAGCCGCTCGGCGAGGACCTCCTCCAGCTCCTCGCGGGTCCGCCGCTCCATCAGCATGTCCCAGTGCGTACGCGCCGGCTTGCCCTTCTTCTCCTCGGGACCGTCGCCGTCGACCAGGAGTGCTTGTGCACCGCACACCTTGCACTCCCATTCGGATGGAATCTCGGCCTCTACCGAGAACGGCATCTCGAAGCGATGTCCGTTCTGGCATGCGTACTCCACGGCCTGGCGCGGAGCCAGGTCGATACCGCGGTCGGTCTCGTAGCTGGTCACCACGAGTCGCGTGCCGCGAAGAGCTCGCTCACTCATGAATTCGTGCCTCCCGGGCTGGTCGCCCACAGGACAGGTGTCGCTGTCGTCGTCATCCGGTCAACGTCCGGTCGGCGGTGAAGATTCCCGTATCGGGACATGGGCCCGTCACTCACCGTGCTGCGTTGAATCTGCGTACCCCCCGGTGACCGGTTTGTCACTGCCGGCAGGAGATGTCACCCACTGTTCGCACCTCTTCGCCGTGCAGTAACGGTCCATCCGGTGAGCCAAAGGCGTACACTACCGCCCCGAACCGCCCGGGACTAAATCGAGCCGGACATCCGTACCGGGGCGGGCCCGTCCTCTCCGTCGCCGGTGGTCCCGGCGGCCCCGGCCGGATTGCCGGCCGCCGCTGCCGCACGCTCGACGGGTACCCGCAGCAGCAGGACGAATCCCAGCACGAAGAAGACCACCAGCGAGCCGATCGCATGCCGGTAGTCGCCGGTGAGCTGGTACGCGGCGCCGAACAGCAGCGGGCCCAGCCAGCTCGTGCCCCGGTCGCTCACCTCGTACAGCGCGAAGTACTCCGCCTCCTTGCCCGCTGGCACGAGACGGGAGAACAGCGAGCGCGACAGCGCCTGACTGCCGCCCAGGACCAGGCCGATCGCCGCCGCCAGCGCATAGAACCAGACGGGTTCCCCGTGCGGCAGCACGTACCCGGCCGCGACCGTCGCCGTCCACGCCACGAGCGAGCCGAGGATCGTACGCCGCGCCCCGTACCGGTCCGCCAGCCGTCCCAGGAGCAGCGCCCCGGCAACCGCGAGCACCTGCACCAGCAGGACGGCGCCGATCAGCGTCGTCTGATCCAGCCCCAGGGCCTTCGAACCGAACACCGACGCCTGTGTGATGACCGTCTGGACACCGTCGTTGTAGAGCAGATACGCCACCAGGAACAGCAGCGTCAGCGGATAGCGCCGCAACTCCCGCAGTGTCGTGGTCAACTGCCGGAATCCCTCGGTCACCCGCATCGGGGCCGCGGCGTCCCGCGCCGCCGCTCCCGCCACCGGCCGCTCCCGCAGCCGCAGCAGCGGCACGACGGTGAACAGCCCCCACCACAGCCCGGCTCCCGCCAGGCAGATGCGCACAGCTGTGCCCTGGGTCAGCCCCAGCGCGTCGTGCCCCAGGAACAGCCCGAGATCGACGACGAGCACCAGCGCGCCCGCGGCGTATCCGGCGGCCCAGCCGCGTGAGGAGACCGCGTCGCGCTCCTCGGGGCCGGCGATCTGCGGCAGGAACGCGTTGTACAGCACGGAGGAGACGGCGAAGGACACGTTCGCGACGATCAGCAGCGCCCCGCCCAGCAGATAGCGGTCGCCGTCGAGGAAGAACATGCCCGTGGTCGCCGCCGCGCCCAGGTAGGCGGCGGCGCCCAGCAGCGGCTTCTTGCGCCCCGTGCGGTCCGCCACCGCCGCCGCCAGCGGCATCACCAGGACCGACAGCAGCACCGAGGCCGAGACCGCGTACGGGAAGAACGAGCCCGCGCGCACCGGGATGCCCAGCGGGTGCACATAGCCGTCCGGCCCGGCCGCCGCCTCCGTCACCTGCGTCAGATACGGCCCGAGGAAGACCGTGAGGACGCTGGTCGCGAACACCGAGTTCGCCCAGTCGTAGACGTACCAGCCGCGCTGCTCCCGGCGCCGCTCCCGCCTCTCCGCCGCCTCGGCCTCCGGCGAACTCCCGCTGCCCCCGGCGCTGTTCGCGGGCTCCGTGCCCGTCCCCTCCGGGGGTTCCGCGGGCCCTTCCCGTGCCACCGTGTCCATCCCCGTGCCCGTCCTCCCCGTGCCGGCCGACCGGCCCTGAACGATCTTCGAAAGCGTTCCGGGGAGACTACCGTCCGGCCGGTACGACATCCCGAAAACCCGGATGCGCGGCGGCCGTCCGGCTGGCAGGCTGACGCGGTCCCGCCCGTCCCGCCGCCGAGGAGCCCGCCGATGTCCACCAGTTCCGCCGGATGGGCCGGCCCGCTCGGCGCCGCGGGCGAGGAGCGGTTCGTGACCGTCGACGGGCGGCGCATCGCCTACCTCGACTCCGCGGGCCCCGGGCCCGTACTCCTCGCGCTGCACGGGCACTTCGGCCGCGGCCGGATCTTCGCGCCGCTCGCCCGGGCCCTCGCCGGGCGCTACCGCGTCCTCGCGCCGGACCAGCGCGCACACGGCCTGTCCGACCCGGCCGACGACCTCACGCCCGCCGCCTACGCGGACGAGGCCGCCCGCTTCCTCTCCGCGCTGGGCATCGACAGCGCCGCCGTGCTCGGCCACTCCATGGGCGGCGCCGTCGCGTTCGTCCTGGCGGCCCGGCACCCCGAGCGCGTCGACGCCCTGCTCGTCGCCGACATGACGGTGCTCAACCGGCAGCCCGAGGTCCAGCCGGTGCTCGACTGCTCCGGCTGGCCGCGGCGCGCCCCCACCCTCGCCGCGCTCCGCTCCGCCATCGAGGCCCACGGCATCCCGGACGCCTCGTACTTCCTCGACAGCGCCGCGGAATTCGACGACGGCTGGGGCCTGTTGTTCGACACCGACGCCATGATGGCCTCACAGCACGCCTTCGCCGCAGACCTCTCCGCGCACTGGACCGCCTCCCGCTGCCCGGCCCTGCTGATGCGCGCCGAACACAGCTTCATGCTCACACCGCACACCGCGCGCACCATGGCCGCCCGGCGCCCGCGCACCGAACTGCGCGAATTCCCCGGCTGCGGACACTGGCTGTACGAGGACGACCCGGAAGGTTTCGCCGAGGCCGTCGGCGGTTTCCTCGACCGCACACCCGGCTGAGCCCGGCCCCGCCGTACAGCGGACGCACCGGCCTCAGCCCGTGGGCCAGGCCCCGCGCGCCGTCAGCACGTCCCGCAGCACCTCCAGGCGGTCCGTCATGATCCCGTCCACGCCCAGCTCCAGCAGTGCCTCCATCCGGGAGCGCTCGTTCACCGTCCACACGTGCACCTGGAGCCCGCGCGCGTGCGCCGCCCGTACGAACGCGCGGTCCACCACCCGTACTCCGCCCTGCCGTTCGGGCACCTGGACACAGCCCGCGCCCTCCGGGAGCCGCCACGGCATCCCGAGCGAGCGCAGCCGCAGGCCCACCACGCCGCCGGTGCCCATCGACGTCAACAGCCGTCTGCCGCCCAGCAGCCGAGCCCGCGCGACCCGGCGCTCGTCGAACGAACCCACGCACACCCGGCCCCACGCCTCGCGTGCGTCCAGGACCTCCAGCAACGGCCGGAGCGCGGACTCCGCCTTGACGTCCACGTTCCAGCGGACGCCGGGGAAGGCGCGCAGCAGATCCTCGAAGAGCGGCACCGGTTCGCTGCCGGCCACCCGCGCCCGGCGGACCTCCTGCCAGGACAGCCGGGCGATGGGACCGCTGCGGTCGGTCGTGCGGTCCAGCGTCGCGTCGTGGAAGGCGACGAGCCGGCCGTCGGCCGTGGTGTGCACATCGGTCTCCATGTAGCGGTAACCGGCGTCGACGGCGCGGGCGAACGCGGCGTGCGTGTTCTCCGCGCCGTTCGCCGCGCCGCCCCGGTGGGCGAAGGCGAGCGGGCCGCGGTGGGAGAGGAACGGGTGCGGTATGCGGGCGGCGCGGGGGGCCGAGCTGATGGGTCGTGGAAACGTCACCGCCGCAGTATCGCGTGCCTCCTTTTTCCCTCACGCATCACCGGTTGCGCCCTCGGGCGGTCGCCGGCCGGCCGTGTACAGGCGGCGCCGTACCTCAACCCCTTCGGCCGCGCGTCTGAGGGACGCCACCGACGCGGGCGAACGCGCCCTTCCTGCACCGACGTTGAGGCCCGCGTCCACTGCCTCTGCCCCTTCTTCCGGCTCGGGCGACGGGCTGTGTCCGCTAGCCGTCGCCGATTCTGTCCAGCTCGGCGAGGTCCTCGTCGGAGAGCGGGAGTCCCGCCCCGGCGACGTTCTCGCGCAGGTGTGCCACCGACGAGGTGCCGGGGATGAGCAGGACGTTCGGCGACCGCCGCAGCAGCCAGGCCAGGGCGACCGACATCGGCGTCGCGTCCAGCCGGGTGGCCACGGCGGAAAGCGCTGTGGACTGCAACGGGGTGAAGCCGCCGAGCGGGAAGAAGGGCACGTAGGCGATGCCCTTGCCGGCGAGTTCGTCGATCAGCTCGTCGTCCTGGCGGTGGGCGAGGTTGTACGCGTTCTGCACGCACACGATCGGCGCGATCGTCTGTGCCTCGGCGACCTGCTCCGCCGTCGCGTTGCTCACTCCCAGGTGCCGGATCAGGCCCTGCTGCTGGAGTTCGACGAGGGCCTCGAAGGGTGCGGCGAGCGAGCCGGGCCGGGGGCCTTGAGCGTCGCCGAGCCGGAGGTTGACCACGTCGAGCGCATCGAGGCCGAGGTCCTCCAGGTTCTCGTGGACGGCGCGGCGCAGGTCCTCGGGCTCCCGGGCAGGCGGCCAGCCACCCTGCTGATCGCGGACCGCGCCGACCTTGGTCACGAGGTGCAGTGAGGCGGGATAGGGGTGGAGCGCTTCGCGGATCAGCCGGTTGGTGACGCGTGGCCCGTAGGCGCCGGCGGTGTCGATGTGGGTGATCCCGAGGGCGGCGGCCTCGCGCAGGACGGCGAGCGCGCCGTCGTGGTCGGCGGGCGGGCCCATGACCCCGGGGCCGGCGAGCTGCATGGCGCCGTAGCCGAAGCGGGGGACGGTCAGATCGCCCAGGGCCCAGGTGCCGCCGGGCAGTGAAGTGGAGGGTGTGTTCTCGGTTTCGCTCATGCCGCCGATGCTCGCTCGCGGGCGAGCGGCGCATCCAATACCGATACGGTGGCCTGTGATACCCGGCGGGTATCACACGTACGCTGTGGCCCATGGACACCCTGGAGACCCGCGAGCTGAGGTACTTCGTGGCCGTCGCGGAGGAACTGCACTTCGGCCGCGCCGCCGAACGCCTCGGCATGGCCCAGCCGCCGCTGACCCGGGCGATCCAGCAGCTGGAGCGGCGCCTCGGCGTCCGGCTGCTGGAACGCGACCGCCGCGGCGTCTCCCTGACCGGCGCCGGAGAGATGCTGCTGCACGAAGGCCGCGCGGCCCTCGACGCGACCACCGCCGCCGCTCGCCGCACCCGTCGCGCCGGAGACGCCGACGGCCCGGGCGGCCCCCGTAACCGCCTGGTGCTGGCGGTGAAGGCCGGCGCGTCCCACGAGCTGCTGCACAAGCTCCTCGACGCCTACGCGGCCGAGCCGGACGCCGCCGTGGTCGAGGTGCTGCCGAGCGGCACGTGCGAGCAGGAAGGGATGCTGCGCGACGGCCGCGCCGATGTGGCGCTCATGCACGCGCCGTTCAACTCCCTCACCGGGTTCGACAGCCAGGAACTGATGACCGAGGGGCAGATCGCCATCCTGCCAGCCTCGCACCCCCTCGCCGCGCAGAAGACCCTGACCCTGGCCGACGTGAGCGACATCCCCGATCTCCCACTCGCCCGTTGGGCCCGCCACGGCACGTACCCACCCGGCCCGGGCCCCGAGATCCACGACCAGACGCAGCTGGCCCAACTGATCGCCCTCGGACGCACCGTGGCCGTCTTCCCCGACTCCGCACGCGCCTGGCTGTGGGCCGAACACACCGCCGTCCCCCTGACCGACGCACCCCCCGTCGTCACCCACATCGCCTGGCCCGCGCACAGCCGCTCCCTCGCCCTCGCCGGACTGATCCGCACGGCCACACGGCTGTGACGGCAGCACGTCGGCTGCGAGCGCGGCATCAGCCGGCTGAATCCCGTCGATGTCGGCCGTGTCGGCGGGGTCCGTGTGGCGGAGACGTCACAACGCCTGTTCGGAAGGGGTACGGCTCCCCTCGTCGCGTCGCCCGTCCCGCTGACCGCCGGGCACGGCGAAGAACCGCAGGAAGAACTGCGCCAGCGGGCCGATCGCCAGCGCGTACAGCACCGTCCCGACCCCCGCCGAACCTCCCAGCAGCACCCCGGTGATCAGCACCGCGATCTCGATCCCCGTACGCACCAGGCGGACCGAGCGGCCGGTGACCGCGTGCAGCCCCGTCATCAACCCGTCCCGCGGCCCCGGGCCGAAGCGGGCGCTGATGTACATCCCCGTCGCCACGCCGTTCAGCAGCACACCGCCGACCAGCAGCGGCACCCGCACGGCCAGGGCGTGCGGTACGGGCGTCAGCCACAGCGTCGCGTCCATCGCCAGCCCGATCAGCACGACGTTGGAGACGGTGCCCAGGCCCGGACGCTCCCGCAGTGGCCACCACAGCAGCAGGACCACGGCCCCGGTCGCGATCGTGACCGTTCCCATCGACAGCCCCGTCAGCCCGGAGACGCCCTGGTGGAAGACGTCCCAGGGGTCCAGTCCCAGTCCCGCCCGCACCATCAGAGCCGAGCTGGCGCCGTACAGCAGCAGCCCGACGTAGAGCTGTACGAGCCGTCGGCCGAGGTACCGGCGGGGACTCCCCGCGTCGCTCTCCGAACCAGTCAAGAATCCACCCCGTTTCATTCCACTTCGCGGACACGTGGCACTCTGGATCCCGGAAGCGGCGGAATCCATGGCCAATCACGGAGAGGTGGCCTGAATCGATGGCGCACTGGACCTCTGCGGTGGGCGCGACCCACCTCGCGCGGCTCCTCGGCTCCCAACGCGCCGGTGACGCCGGTGATCCCGGGAGCGCCGGGCGCACCGGGAAGGCTGAGAACGCCGGGAACGGTGGGAACGGCGGGAGCGCCGAGAAGGTCGGGGACGCCGGGAGCACGGTGTCCGGTGTTCTCGGGCGGCCCGGCCCCCGGGGTGCCGCGGCGCGCAAGGTGCCCGCCTACCGCGCGCTCGCCGACGGGCTGCGCCTCCTCGTCCTGGAGGGCCGCGTCCCCGTCGGCACCCGGCTGCCCGCCGAGCGCGAGCTGGCCGCTGTGCTGCGGGTCAGCCGCACCACCGTGGCCGCCGCCTACGAGGCGCTGCGCTCCGACGGCTTCCTCGAATCCCGGCGCGGCGCCGGCAGCTGGACCACCGTCCCGGCCGGCAACCCGCTGCCCACCCGGGGGCTCGAACCGCTGCCGCCGGACTCCGACGACGCCATGATCGACCTCGGTACCGCGGCACTGCCCGCCCCCGAGCCGCACCTCAGCCGGGCCTTCCAGGCGGCGCTCGGCCAACTCCCGCCCTACACGCACACCCACGGGGACTATCCGGCGGGCCTGCCCGTGCTCCGGCAGGCCATCGCCGACCGCTACACCGCCCAGGGCGTGCCGACGATGCCGCAGCAGATCATGGTCACCACCGGCGCCATGGGCGGAGTCGCCGCCCTCGCCCGGCTGCTGGCCCCGGCCGGTGAGCGCGTCGCCGTCGAACACCCCTCCTACGCCAACGTCCTCCAGCTCCTGCGGGAGGCCGGTGCCCGCCTCGTGCCCGTGCCGATGCGGGACGGGCCGGCCGGCTGGGACCTGCCGATGTGGCGGCGTGTGCTGCGCGAGGCCGCGCCCCGGCTCGCCTATGTGGTCGCCGACTTCCACAACCCCACCGGCGTCCTCGCCGACGAGGAGCAGCGCCGCGAACTCGTCTCCGCTGCCCGCGCCTCGGGCACCGTCCTCATCGCGGACGAGACCATGACCGATCTGCCGCTCGGCCCGCCCGGCAGCCAGGAACCGCCGGACACCGCGGGACTGCCGCCCCTGATGGCCTCGTTCGACCCCGGAGGCGGCACGGTCGTCACCGTCGGTTCCGTCAGCAAGTCCATCTGGGCCGGTCTGCGCATCGGCTGGGTGCGCGCGGCCCCCGAGGTCATCCGCCGGCTGACCGCCGCCCGCGCCTACGCCGACCTCGGCAGCCCCGTCGTCGAACAGCTCGCCGTCCACGAACTGATGACGGGCGACGCCTGGGAGCAGGCCCTGTCCGTGCGCCGCGCCCGCGCGCGGGACAACCGCGACGCCCTCACCGCCGCGCTGCGCGAACGCCTGCCCGACTGGGAGTTCACCGTCCCGCACGGCGGGCTCACCCTGTGGGTACGCACCGGCGGACTGTCCGGCTCCCGTATCGCCGAGGCCGGCGAACACCTCGGCGTACGCGTCCCCTCCGGCCCCCGCTTCGGCGTCGACGGCGCCTTCGAGGGCTACGTCCGGCTGCCCTTCACCCTCCACGAGCCCCTCGCCAGGGAGGCCGTCTCCCGGCTCGCGAAGGCCGCCGAACTCGTCCGCTCCGGCAGCCCCGCGGTGCCCGACCTCCCGCGCTCCTACGTCGCCTGACCCGCGCCCGGCGCCCGCACCGGCTCCGGCAACAGCGCCCGGACGGCGGCCCGTTCGCTCTCCCGCGCCGTCTCGTCCGAGGGGTCCGGGGTGGCCGGCACCTGGAGCCGCAGCACCGGGCCCGTGCCCAGCCGCGCGAACCCCCGGCCGGCCGGTGTCTCCGGGACCGGTCCCGTCGGCGCCGACGCCCCGAGCACGCTGAAGACCTGCTCCCCGGTCGTGGCCCCCAGGACCACCCTGGCCCGGGGGTACGCCAGCACGGCGTCCGTCAACTCCTCTGCGGCCTCGAACTGTTCGGCCACCACCACCGTCACCCCGGCCGCCCTGCCGTGCCGCAGCGGCACCCGCAGCAGCTCCTGCGGATCGGGCCTGCCCTCGGCCCGCGCCAGATGACTCAGCACCGCCGGACGGTCCAGCAGCACCCACAGCGGCGAGCGTGCGTCCTGCGGCACCTCGGCGCCGTGCTGCCGCGCCCGGCTCGCCGCCAGCAGCCTGCGCTCCGTCTCCCGCACCACCCACTCCAGCGAGGCCAGCGCGCCCGTCAGCGACGACTCCACGCCCAGCACACCTCGGCGCCCGGCCAGACAGGAGAAGCCGCCGCCCCCGTCCCCGTCCACCACCACGACCTCCCCGCGGCGCAGCGCCTGGAGCGCCACCGACCGCACCAGCGAACTCGCGCCCGCGCCCGCCGTCCCCACCACCAGCAGGTGCGGCTCCGTCGAGCGCGGCCCGGTGCGCCACACCACCGGCGGGACATCGCACAGTTCCCCCGCGCCCCCCGCGCCCCCTGCCTCTCGCGCGTCCCCCGTGAGCACCGGCACCGTCCGCCGTACCGCGGCTCCGTCCGTGAACCCCAGCACCGTCTCCCCGGGCCCGGTGACGAACGGCTGCGCGGGAATCCCCGTCGGCAGCGGCTCCAGCGCCGTCATCTCCAGCAGATTGCGTTCCTCGTCCCACTCGAAGCGGTACTCCCGGCCCCGCCCCGCCTTGGCCGCCAGCACCCGCTCGATGCGCAGCCGCTCCCCGGGCTCGCCGTCCGGGAAGAACGCCGGATAGCGCACCAGCAGCCGGCTCAGCCGCCCCGCACGGAAGGCGTGGTCCACCACCGCCCGCTCCCAGGTCCCGTCGTAGGCGTACAGCGGTTCACCGGCCGGATCCGCCTCGCGGGCGAAGTAGGGCACCAGCGCCTCGTACACCGTGTGCAGCCGCTCGACCTCGTCCCCGCCGAGCGTCTCCTCCTGCACCGCCCCGCCCCGCTCCCTCCCGTACCAGGCGGCCGCCCCCGCCAGGGCCAGCCCCGCCAGCGCCGGCCCGTACGGCAGCAGCCACACCCCGACCCCGCACGCCGCGACGGCGAGCAGGCCCGGACCCTTGCGCTCCCTCGGGGTACGTGCCCACCACGCCCTGCCCAGCGCCGCCAGTCTGCCCAGGCCCCGGGCCATGACCAGCAGCGGATGCAGGACGTCGAGCACTCCGCCGGCTCCCACCCGCACCGCGTCCCGCGCCGACCACCACGACACAGGTGCCCACCGGCTCACATCCGCTCCTTCCGCGCCGGGCCGTTCCGGCTAGAGCTTGAGCCCGCCCAGCAGGCTGGCGAGGCTTTCCCCGCCGGCCTTGATTCCGGGGGCGATGGCGGTGCCCGCCAGATAGAAGCCGAAGAGCGCGCAGACCAGCGCGTGGGAGAGCTTGAGGCCGTCCTTCCGGAAGAACAGGAAGACGATCAGGCCGAGCAGCACGACGCCTGAGATCGAGAGAATCACCGGATACTCCTGATGTAGGGGACGTTCACCATGAGTTTCACCAGCTTCACAGATGGTGCATATGGTGTGAAACTGGCGATTGAGTGATTTCCCCCGGAGTGCGGGCCTGTCGCCTCGCTCAGCCGGTGGGGCCACCGGAATCGGCCGGACCCGTCGTTCCCGCGGAGCCGGTCGCGCCGGTGGACCGGGCGGATCCTGTCGTATCCGGGGAATCCCCGGGCCGCAGATGCGGCAGGCTGCGGGTGGCCATACGGAGTTCGCCGCGCAGATCCCCGGTCGTGATGCCCATGAGTTCCGCCGCGTCGGCGACGGGGAGGTCCAGCAGATGGTGCAGGACGACGGCGTCCGCCCGGCGGCCGGGCAGCGCCCCGTACATCTCCGAGCACCGTGCCGCCTCGGTCGCCCCGTTGCTGAGCGCGTGTTCCACGCGGGTGGTGAGCAGGTCCCAGGCGTAGGTGCGGGTGCAGCGGCTGCGGAGGGCCTGGGGCCACTGCTGGGCCAGGTCGGAGAGGGTCAGCCCCACCACGACGTGTGAGAACCGGGCGTCGTGGAGGCGGGTCTGCACATAGGTGAGGTAGTGGCCGCGGTAGAGCGCGCAGAAGGCGGAGTAGTCGACCGGGACGGGGCCGGCCGGGCCGGCGGGGGAGGGCCGGCCCGTGCGGGGAGGCGCCGTCGCGCCGGAGGGGGTCGCCGTGTCGGCCGGTCCTTTTGTGCCCGCCGGTTCCGTGGTGGGGGAACGGGGTGTTGGCCGGGGCGGGGGTGTCGTGGGCGCGGGTTTCTCCGTGGTGCGGGATTCCTTTCCGGTGTCGTCACGGACGGGGGTTTCCGCTGTGCCGGGCCTCTGTCCGGCCGGGCCGCCTGTCGTGGATTTCCGTGCTGCCGTCGGCGGCGGTGAATTCCGGGCTTCTCCGGACGGTTCGTCGGAACGCGGGGAGTGCTGTCCGTCCTCGGTGCGGCTGTCCGTGCCGGGCTGTCGGCAGGGTGTCACCGCGGGGGGAAGCACGGGCTGCCCGGCAGGGGAGAGGGGATGCTGCGGGAGTTCTCCGGGACGGCCCTGCGGGGGAATGCGCGATTTTCTGTCCTGAGAAGGTCGGGCATCATCAACTCCGCCTGTTTGGTGGGTCGTCGGGAGGCCGGCCGGGGATCGACCCGGCGCTGTGCCGTCTGTCCCGGAAGCTACACGGCTTTCTGTTGCGGTCGCCACGATTGCCTGCGGCATGCAAATTCATCGGGAATTGCATCTGTACGTGACGATGGGCACCCCTTTCGAATTCCTGTGCGTGCAAGGGGTCGGAGGGGGGAAGGTGCCGGTGTGCGTGGTCAAGTGATGCCCGTTGGCGGGCGTTTGATGTCACGGACGGACACGATCGTGCATGCGCGATCTCCGTCGAGCTCGGCCGAGCTGTCCGGCCTGGCGGGGGAACACCGGCCGCCGTCACCGGATTTGGGGACTGAGCCGTACGGGTTTTCGAGCGGAGGTGTCGGCTCCGGCGTCCCCGCACGCCGAACTTGCACAGTGGTGTGACGGGTCACAGGGGTGCCAGCGGCCACCCGGGCCGCGGCACCCGTCCCGCGCGAGCCCGCCGGGGCGCACCCCGGACCGGCAGTTTTCCGTTGAAAGCTGTCACTCCTGCCACTGGGGCCCGAGGGGGCGGCTGCCTAGCGTCGTGGCCGGGCCGGGACACACACCGGTCGCCACCCCATGTGAAGGACATTCCATGCACGCCCAGATCGTTCTGTTCGACGGATTCGACCCCCTCGACGCCCTCGCCCCCTACGAAGTGCTGTCCGCGGGCTCCACGTTCACCTGCGGAGCCGTGACCGTGGAGCTGGTGACCGCCGAGGGGCCGCGCGAGGTCGTCAGCGGAGTCGGAGGGCTGTCGCTGCCCGCCACCGCGGCCCTCGACCCGGCACGGGCCGACCTCGTCGTCGTCCCCGGCGCGGCGGGCCGTATCGGCGAGCCCGGCGAGGTGCCCGAGGAACCCGCCGGGCACGCCGAGGACAGCCCGGGGCAGAGCACCGCGGGGGACGGCGCCGCGGCAGACGGCGGGCACGGAGGCGAGCTCATTCCCGTGCTGTTGGCCCGGGCCCTGACCACCGAACTGCCCGGGCTGCTGAAGGCGGCCATGGAGCGCCGGGAGACGACCATGGCCACCGTGTGCGGCGGCTCCGTCCTGCTGGCCATGGCCGGGCTCCTGGAGGGCCGGCACGCGACCACGCACCACAGGGGCATGGACCTGCTCGACGCCTCCGGTGTGCACGCCGTGCGGGCCCGGGTCGTCGACGACGGCGACCTGGTGACCGGCGCCGGGGTCACCTCCGGGCTCGATCTGGGCCTCCATCTGCTGGAGCGCTGGATGGGGCCCCGTATCGCCCACGCCGTCGAGGAACTGTTCGAGCACGAGCGGCGCGGCATCGTCTGGCGTGCCGAGGGGCCCGTCCCCGCACAGCCGTGACACTCCGGCCGGCCGGGCCCGCCCCCGCCGGCGCCTTGGACCGGCACCTTCGCACCCGCACCACGAGATCCGTACGCACCACGAGGAACACGAGGAAGCAGCACGACATGTCCGTCGACGGCACCTGGGATCTGTCCATGGCCACGCCCATCGGCCGCATCGAAGCCGTGGTCGAACTCGGCCACCACAACGGCGTCCTGACCGGAACCGCACACGGCGCCGGTGAGGAGACGCCCCTCACCGACCTCTCGCTCGACGGGGACCTGCTCACCTGGAAGCAGGCCATCACCAAGCCCCTGCGGCTCAACCTGGCCTTCGCCGTGACGGTCGACGGCGACACCCTGGCCGGTACCTCCAAGGCCGGGCGGCTGCCCGCCTCCAAGGTCAGCGGACGCCGCCGTGCGCTGCCGGGTACGGAGCAGCAGCCGTGACGAAACTGTTCCTCTCGCTGCACGTCCTCGCCGCGATCCTCGCCGTCGGACCGGTCACCGTGGCCGCCAGCATGTTCCCCTCGGCACTGCGCCGGGCCCACGGCGGGTCCGGCGGCGGGGACGTCCTCGGCACCCTGCGGCTGCTGCACCGGATATGCCGTGTCTATGCCGCCCTCGGCCTGGCCGTCCCTGTCTTCGGGTTCGCCACGGCCGGCAGCCTCGGGGTGCTCGGCGACACCTGGCTGATCGTCTCGGTGATCCTCACCGCCGGGGCCGCCGCGGTGCTCACCCTGCTCGTCGTGCCTGCCCAGGGGCGGGAGTTGAGCGCTCTCGTCGAGGGAGCCGGCACCGGTACGGGCGCGGGTGCCGGTGTCGCCACGGGTGCGGAGAGCGTGGCGCGTGCGGCGGGCCGGCTCGCCATGGCCACCGGCGTCTTCAATCTGCTGTGGGCGACGGTCACCGTGCTGATGATCGTCCGCCCCGGCTCCACCACCGGAGCGTGACCGTGGACCTGCGTCATCTGCGTATCGCCGCACACGGCGAACTCGTCTCGCTCGTCCTCATGCTGGCCAACCTCGCCACCGTGCACGCGCGGGCCGCCTCCTCGCTGCTGGGGCCGGCGCACGGCTGCGCGTACCTCGTGGTCGTCGTGGCCACCTGGCGGCTCGCCCGGGCCGCGCCCGTCGCCAGGGTGCTCGCGCTCGTCCCCGGCATCGGCGGCCTCCTCGCGGTGCGGTCGCTGCGCCGGGCCGGGCCCGGCGAGCAGCCGACCGCGGGCACCGCCCCGGGCTGACCCGGGCACGGGCGTCCCGCCGGGGCACGCCCGCGGTGGCGACACCGGCTCAAGTGCGCCCCCTCTTCCGGGTGGTGGGGGCGCACACTCCTTGTGCGGCGGGCGCGGCACGGTCTTCCTTGGGGGCGGCGGTCACACCCCACCGGGAGGAACCACATGAGTATGCCGAGGCGTTCCGTTCCGCCCATCGCGGCCGGGGCCGGCCCGGGGGCGGCAACCCCCGGCCCGGCCGCGCTCGCCACCCCCGGCGCGGCCCAGGCGCCCCCGTACCGCCGGGGGCAACCGGCGCGGGACGCACCGGACGAGGCGCGTTCCGACGGGGAGCGTTCCGACGGGGAGCGCCCCGGCACGCACGGCCCGGGGCGGCGTGCCGGGTCCGTCCGGCCGCGGGAGCAGGGGAGCGGCCACCGGCCGTGGGAGCGGGTCGTGCGGCGGTCCTGCGCCGCAGGGGAGTGGACGGATCCGCTCAACCGACGCCGAGGATGCCGAGGACGCCGATGACGCCAGGGACGCCGATGACGCCGACGAGGCGATCGAGGCGCTTGAGGCGCCGCACCGGCGGCGCGGCGGGAGAGTGTGTGATGGGCTGGCAGACGCGGGTGTACGGGGAGTCGCACGAGGGCAGGCCGGCCGCCGTGCTGGAGGACGGGAGCGAGCCGCCGCCGGCCCGCCCGGACGGGGACGGCGGGGGAGCCGTGCCCGGGCCGGGCGACTGGCGGATCTGTGACGGCCGGGCCGGTGCGTCCCGGGCGACGCGGGTGCGTGCCGCCTGCGCCTGCGGCTGGCGGGGCGCCGACGCGTACCCGATCACCCGGGACGCCGACGGTGACCCCCGCGCGACGGATCTCTCCGGCGTGTACCAGGACTGGGCCGACCACATCCAGCAGGTCGAGGCGCGCACGGTGCCGCTGCCGCTCGAACTGGAGGGGCTCATGCAGGCGTTGGAGGAGAAGCTGGAGTCGCTCACCGTCCAGGCGCCGACGGCGGCGCTGAAGGCCGTCACGGTCCTGGAGCGGGTGGCGCAGCTCGTCGGCCGGGACGCCGCCACCATCGTCCGGGCCCAGGGCATTCCGGCGCACCGGATGGCGACGGCGCTCGGCCGCACCGAGAAGGAGGCGCGTGCCCTGTTGCAGCGGCACAGCTCCACGGGGTGAAGCGGCGGCCCTGGGGCCCGGGCCGGCGGGGTCCGGGTCTCAGGACTGCCCCGCGGGGGTGTGGCCGGCCGGATCGGGCAGGCCGCTCCCGTGGGCGGCGGCTTCGGGGGAGCCGGGTGCGACGGGCGTGCCGGGGGCCGTCGCCGGCCGGGGCGCCGGGTGTCCGGCCGGGGCGGTGGCGGTCTGCTCCGTCCCGGAACGGCGTGCCCACAGGTAGTACAGCGGGGCCGTCACGGCGAGGCCGATCAGCCAGGACAGGTCGGCGCCGCCGAGCCGGGCCACCAGCGGGCCGGTGTACAACTCGGTGCTGACGAACGGCACCTGGACGAGGATGCCGAGCGCGTAGACGCTCAGCGCCACCCGGTTGAACCGGCCGTAGCGGCCACCGTCGGCGCGGAAGAGGTCGCCGAGGTGGTAGCGGCCGCGGTGCACCAGGTAGAAGTCGATGAGATTGATCGCCGTCCACGGGACGAGCACGATCAGCAGCATGTTCACCAGGTTGACGAAGTTGGCGACGAAGTCCCGGGACATGCCCAGCGCGATGGCCATGGCACCGGCCAGGACGAGGCCGGAGACCGCGACGCGCGCGGCCAGCCGGGGCGTCCAGCCGACCCGGAACGTCTGCCAGATGGTGATCAGCGAGAGGGACGCGCCGTAGAGGTTCAGGGCGTTGTGGTTGACCACGCTGAACAGGAACAGTCCCAGCAGGACCGGTCCGAAGCCGCCCGCCGCCGAGGCGAAGCTGGCCTGCGCGTCCTCGACCGGGGCGGCGAGCGCCACCACCGTGCCGGCCAGGAAGGACAGCGACGAGCCGAGGCAGGAGCCCCAGTAGGTGGCCCAGAACGTACGGGCCGTGGGCACGGTCGCCGGCAGGTACCGCGAGTAGTCCGACACATAGGGCGCGAAGGCGAGTTGCCACAGGGCGCTGAGCGAGACGGACGCCAGCCAGCCGGCGAAGGTGAACCCGCCGCGGGTGAAGAAGTCCCCGGGCAGGCCGTTCACCACGACGACGCCGAGCCCGGCGACGACACCCACGCCGAGCACCACGGTCGCCAGCTTGTTGAGGCTGTGGATGAGCCGGTAGCCGACCAGACAGATGAAGGCCGAGCCCAGGGCGCCGAGGACGATCCCGCCGTTGGTGGGCACCGCGGGGGCGAGCCCGTGCAGCGACTGGCCGGCCAGCACAATGTTCGAGGCGAAGAAGGCGATGTACATGCCCGCCGCGACGACCACGATGACCAGGGCGCCCACCGTCCCGAACTGGGCGCGGCTCTGGATCATCTGCGGTATGCCCAACTGCGGTCCCTGCGCCGAGTGCAGGGCCATGAACACCCCGCCGGCCAGCTGACCGACGATCACCGCCAGCACGGCGGACCAGAACGACTGGTGGAAGACCTGCACCGCCATCGCGCCGGTGACCAGCGGCAGCGGCGCGATGTTGGTGCCGAACCACATGGTGAACAGGTCCCGCACCCGGCCGTGCCGCTCCGTCTCGGGCACGCGGTCGATGGTGTGCCGCTCGACCGCTTCCCCCGCCGGGTCCGTTCCCGGGCCCGCCGGGCCGGCGCCGGAGGCCGGGGGAGGTGAGCTGCCGCCCGGGCCGTCTGCGGTGCTTCCTGTGCTCGGCGTGCCGTGGTTGCGGGTCACGGGACCTCCTGGGCGCGGGGTTGGGTGCCCGCCGTGCCGCCGCACCGTGCGCCGCCCCCACCCACCGGCGCGGCGGAGCCGTGCGGAGGCGGGAGGGAGGCGGAGGCCGGACGACGGGAGCGAACGACGGACCGCCCGCGCGCTGCGGCGCGGGAGCGGCCGGACGGAGTGGGGGCGGAACCGGACGGTCGGGGCCCGGCAGGCGGCGGGCGGGCTGCTGCGGATGGTGCGGACCCGTGCCGCACGGCCGGCGGGCACGGGCGGAAACCGGCCGCGCGGCGCGGGGTGCCGAGCCGGGAAGCCGGTTGGACGGGAGTCTCCGCGCGCCGGAGGGCAGCAGTCAAACACGGAATTCCGGGGAATTGCATCGGGTTCACCGATGGACGCGGGGGCCCGGTCCGCGTGCAGGATGGCGCGTATGAGGACCGATGCCAACTTCACCCTCGTCCAGCTGCGGTACTTCCTGGCGGCTGCCGAGCTGGGCAGCATGACCGCGGCGGCCGCGCAGGTGAACGTCTCGCAGTCCGCCGTCTCCACGGCAGTCACCCACCTGGAGCGGGAGCTGGGGGTCCAGCTGCTGATACGCCGGCACGCCAAGGGGCTGGCGCTGACCGCCTCGGGGGAGCGGTTCGTGCACGAGGTGCGCGAGTTCCTGGCCAGAGCCGAGGAGCTGACGGAGTCCGCGCGCAGCCTCGGCCGCGACCCCGTCGGCGAGCTGTCCGTCGGCTGCTTCACCACGCTGGCGCCCTTCAGCCTGCCGCGGCTGCTGCGGGACATGGCACAGCGCTATCCCGCGGTCGGCGTGAGCGTCGTCGAGGGGGAGATGCAGTTCCTCCAGGAGGCGCTGCGCACCGGCGCCTGCGAGCTGGCGCTCATGTACGACCTGGGGCTGGACTCCGACATCGAGGGCGAGGTGCTGGGTTCGGCCCCGCCGTACGCTCTTGTGCCGGACGGCCACCGGCTGGCCGGGCGCGGCCAGGCACGCCTCGCCGAACTGGCCGAGGAACCGATGATCCTGCTGGATCTGCCGCTGAGCCGGGACTACTTCACCTCGCTGCTCGCCCGGGCCGGGCTGACCCCGCAGGTCCGGCACCGCAGCACGAGCTACGAGACGGTGCGCGCGATGGTCGGTGCGGGGCACGGCTGGTCGCTCCTCAACCAGCGTCCGGTGCACGCGACCACCTACGACGGCGGCCGTGCCGTCGCGCTCGCGCTCACCGATCCGCTGCCGGCCCTGCGCGTGGTGCTGGCCCGGATGCGCGGCAGCCGGCTCACCTCGCGGGCCCGTGCCTTCGCCTCCGTCTGCCGGGAGACGTACCGGAGTTGACGCCCGGCCGGGCCACACCGCCCGCCATCTGCCGGGCAGATGCAGTTCCCGGAAAAGATCTGTTGTACCGATCGACGTTCTCCGCCCCATAGTGGCAGCACCACCCCGGCCCGCCGCTGTCAGGAGGGGAACATGAGCATCCCACCCAGTGCCCGCAGGACCAGGCCGGCCCCCGCGCCGGCCGGCAGGAGCCCGTCGCCCGCGAGGAGTTCGTCGCCGCGATGGGGAACGCCGCCACCGGCGTGACGGTCGTGACCACCGACGGACCGCACGGCCGCTACGGGCAGACCGTCAGCGCCATGTGCTCGGTCTCCGCCGATCCGCCCGCGCTGCTCGTCTGCGTCACCGTACGCAGCCCGCTGCCGCGCGGGGCAACGGCGTCCTCGCGGTGAGCGTGCTCACCGCCGTCCACCGCAACTTCGGCTGGGACGGGCCGCTGGAGAGGGCCGGGGACTCCGCCGGCCTCTCCGACCAGGTGCTGGGCACCCTCGGGGGAACCGGTGAGCACTCACGAGCGGATCCGCCGCTTCAACACGGCGCGCGCCTACCCCGAACAGAACCTCAGCAACGACCTCGCACAGGCCGTCGTCGCCGGGGACCGGCTGTCCGCGCGGCCGGATCGGCCAGGACCTGGACACCGGGGAGAGCGTCGGCGTCGGGGACGTCGCCGCGCAGGCCGAGCAGGCGATGGCCGACATCGCGATGCTGCTGGACGAGTGCGGCAGCCGGCTGGAGGGGATCGTCAAGACCACCGTCTGTCTGACGGGATTCCGGTACCGGGAGCCGGTCCACCGGACAATGGGCCGCCGGCCGGAGGGCGTGCCCTACGTCTCCGCCGGGCTGGTCGTCTCCGCGCTCACCCGGTCCGAGTGGCAGGTGGAGATCGACGCCACCGCGGTCGTCCCGGCCGACCGCGCCGACGAGGCCCGGGAGCGGCGCGCCGCCCGGGCCGCCGAACGAGGGGAGAACCTGTGACCTTCTCACTGGCCGCGCACTGCCCGCGCACCGGACGCTTCGGCGTGGTGGTGACTTCCTCGTCGCCCGCCGTCGCCGCCCGCTGCGCGTTCGTCCGCGCAGGTACCGGCGCCGCGTGCTCGCAGAACATCACCGACCCGCGCCTGGGCGGCCGGCTGCTGGACGCCCTGGCCGAAGGACACGACCCGTACGAGGCCATGACCCGGCTGGTACGGGACGAACCGCACGCGCCCTGGCGGCAGTTGACCGCCGTCGACGCGGAGGGCAGGACCGCCGTGCACTCCGGGGCACACACCCTGGGTACCCACGCCGAGGCACGCGCCCCGCACGCCGTGGCAGCGGGCAATCTGCTCGCCGACCGCGGAGTGCCGGACGCCATGCTGGCCGCCTTCGCCGCCCGGCCCGCCGCACCGCTCGGCCGCCGGCTGGTGGAGGCGCTCGCCGCCGGGCAGGCCGCCGGCGGCGAGTCCGGGCCCGTCCACTCGGCGGGGCTGCTGGTCAGCGACGGCCCGGGCGGGGTGGGCTGGCCGGTCACGGACCTGCGGGTGGACTGGAGCGACGGCGATCCGGTCGCCGAGCTGGGGGCGCTGTGGGAGCGCTGGCAGCCGCAGGAGGAGGACTATCTGCGGCGCGCCCTCGACCCGGCCGATTCGCCCGGCTACGGCGTACCCGGCGACGAGCGGGGCAGCGCATGACCGGCCGCTCCTGTGGCCTTCCGGACGCGCCCTCCCGCGCCGGGGCCGCCGGCTCCCCGGGACCACCGGACGCCTCCGGACTCCCGGACACCGCCGGGCCGTCGGGCCCGTCCGGCCCGGTCGGGCCCGGTGCCGCGCCGGCGGGCGTGCGGGAGGCCGTCGGGCGGCGGTCGCCCGCCGCACCGAGGACCTGCTGGCGCTGAGCCACCGCATCCACGCCCACCCGATCCACGCCCGCCCGGAGACCGCCTGGCAGGAGGAGAAGGCCGCACGCTGGACGGGCCAGGCACTGGACGCCCTCGGCCACACGCTCGTCCCCGGCGCCGGCGGGCTGCCCACCGCGTTCACCGCCACCCTCAACACGGGCCCGCTGCACGTGGGCGTGTGCGCCGAGTACGACGCGCTGCCCGGGCTCGGCCACGCCTGCGGGCACGACGTGATCGCCGCGAGCGCCGTCGGCGCCGCCGCCGGACCGGCCCCGGTCGCCGACGAACTCGGCCTGCGCGTCACGGTGTTCGGCACCCCGGCGGAGGAGGGCGGCGGCGGCAGGATCCATCCGCTGGAGCGCGGCGTCTTCGACGGGGTGCACCTCGCGATGATGTGCCACCCCGGCCCCGTGGACGTCGCCGAGGCCGACCCGTTCGCCGTCGCACACTGCGCCGTCGACCACCGGGGCAGGGCCGCGCACGCCGCCGCCCACCCCGAACAGGGCCGGAACGCCGCCGACGCCTTCACGGTCGCGCAGGTCGCGATCGGGCTGCTGCGCCGGCAACTGCCGTCCGGGGTACGGGTGCACGGTGTGATGACGTCCGGCGGCCAGGCGCCCAACGCCATCCCCGAGCACACCCGGGGCCGCCGGTACGCTCGGCGAGCCGGCGGAGCTGAAACAGCGGGTGGAGCGCTGTTTCGCGGCGGGCGCGCACGCCACCGGGCGCGCCCTCACCATCGAGCAGGAGAGCCCGCCCTACGCCGAGTTCCGCAACGAGCACGCTCTGCTGGCGGCCTACCGGCGCAACGCCGGTGCGCTGGGCCGCACGTTCGCGGAACCCGGGGACCCGGCGGCGCGGATGAACCGGGCCTCCACGGACATGGGCAACGTCTCGCAGACCGTGCCCGCCACCCACCCCTGTCCGGGCATCGGCTCGCTGCCCGCCGTCGACCACCAGAAGGAGTTCGCCGCGCACGCCGCCGGCCCGGCGGGGGACCGCGCGGTGCTGGACGGCGCGACCGCGCCGGCGCTCACCGCCGCCGACGCCGCGGCCGACAGCGCCCAGCGGGAACGGCTGCTCGCCGGCCGGGACACACCCGCTCGCGGCTGATGTCCTGGCGCACCGTTCCCCGTCCGCGGCCGGGCGCGGACGGGGAACGGCGGGGCGGCGGCCACACGGACGGCACGGAACCGGCCGGGACACGGCGGCCTGGAGACGGCCCGGCGCGGTCGTGCGGTGGGTGTGGCCCGCCGGTCGGTGCCGCCGGCTCAGACTCCGGCGACGGACTGGATCCAGGAGCGGTACTGCGTCACGTTCGTGTAGGCGGTGGTGGTCTGCCGGTCGCTGGTGGAGGCCACACCGACCTGCTTGCCGCCCGCCATCATCGGGCCGCCCGAGTCGCCGCCCGCGGTGATGCCGTCACCGCGCCGCGCGCAGATCGCCGAGCCGCCGTAGGCGTCCGAACAGCCCCCGGACACCACGACGTTCGCGACCTTCAGCAGCCGCGACTGGCAGTTGATCTCCGAGCCGCACTGCGAGGTGGCCCCCCAGCCGTACACCTGCACGGTCTGGCCGACGGAGACCGAACCGGGGCTGCCGAGCGGGGAGTAGGTGGCCTGCACGGACCGGTCGAGGCGCACCAGCGCCAGGTCCGCCGTCGGGTGCGTCTGGACCTGGGTGCCGTTGGCGGTGGTGCCGCCCGTCGTCTGGTCGAGGCTGCCGATACGGAACGAGAGCTGACCGCCGCTGACGCAGTGCTTGGCGGTGAGGATCCAGGTGGGGGAGATGATCGTCGACGTGCACGTCTGTCTGCCGCCGGAGAACAGCCGTGCGGCCCACGGGCCGCTGTCGGCGTAACCGCCACCGATGATCCGCTCCTGCCCCCGGCCGGGGGCGGTCTGCACGGAGGCTGCGGCAGGTCCTTCGTCGGTGGGGGAGCGGTCGGTGGCTCCTGCGGCGGTGCTGAAGGTGAGCGTGGCCATCAGGGCCGCCACTATCGCGGCCGGAATCCTGGTGAGTCGCAAGGTTCCTCGCTTCCGGAGACGCGCGGTGCCGCGCGCGTGAAGGACAGGGAACTACCAGAAGTCAGAATTCCGGAAGCGGACCGGTTCGGCCAATAGCACCTTTCCATAACACCGCTGTTATGGCAGCGGCCGACCGGCCGCGCAGGGCGGGGAGTCGGCGCGGGCCGCAGACGGTCCGGTGCTGTGACGGGGAAGGCGCCCCGGGGCTGATGTGCCCACCTGGTACCGCGTGTCCGGTCGGCGGCAGTGGCGCATCCGACCGGACACGGGGAGGCGCGCCGGAGAGCCGGTCAAGGTCCTCGGGGAGCATCGGAACGGGAATCAGCGGTAGTTGAGCCTCCGCTTGCCGACGTAGATCAGGCCCCTGCAACGGGGAGCGCGGCGACGCGGTTCTCGTACTCGCGGCGCGCCTTTCGCTGAGCCGGAACCGCATTGGCGCCGTCGAGGGACTGGCAGCGGACGAGGAGCCCGCGGTGGACAGCCGGGGTAGTGCTGACGCGCAGGATGTAGCCCTGGCCGCGGCGCACCGTCGGGCCGGCGGCGAGCGCGGCCCGCCCGTCGGCGTCCGGCTCGGCGCTGATATCGGGGAGCCGGAGGAAGTCGGCGGCCCTGTCGGGCATGTCGAGGATGGCCGGCAGCTCGACCGGGGCGTCCTTGGCGTCGGCGGCAGTGTGCTCGGGCATGAGGTCGGCGACCCGCTGTCGGACCCGGGTCGGGGACCAGCTGCGTGGGCGGATTGCCGTACTGAGCCGGGGCTGTGACGGTGCCGCGCACGAGTGCTCAGGTGCCGTTGGCCCCGAGCCCCGCGACCGTGAGCCGGAAAGCGCGGTCGGCCTGCATCGCCGGGTCGGTGTAGTTCTCGGTGGCCAGGGCGATTCCGACGATCACTGTGAGTAGATCGTCGATGGTGAGGTCCGCCCGGACAGTCCGGTCGTCGAGGGCCCTGCGTAGCAGCAAGTCGCCGGCGGCACCGATGGCTGCCGCACACGAGTCCTGGGCGGCCTCGTCCTGGAGTGGCTGGTAGGAGAGCACGTCTGCCAGACCGCGTGCCGCGAGTGCGTAGGCGAGCAACTCGCGCAGCCATTCCACCAGCGCGGAGCGGCTGTCGTACTCGCCGCTGAGCGTATGGGCGCGATCACACAGGGCATGGATGCGCTGCTTGAAGACGGCTTCGAGCAAGGCTTTGCGGGTGGGGAAGTGGCGCCGCACGGTGGCTGATCCGACGCCTGCGATGCGGGCGATCCGCTCCAGGGATGCCTGGGCTCCCTGGGCCGCCACCTCGGCCTCGGCCACGGCGAGGATGTGCGTGTAGTTGCGGCGGGCGTCCGAGCGCTGGCCGGTCATGGTCGCTCCAACATTGATAAGTGGCGGGCCCCGCCATATCGTAGCGAACACGAAACGGCGGGCCCCGCCGTTTGTGGGTGCGTGGCTACTGAGGAGATGTACACATGACCACTGCCGCAACACCGGTTCTCGTCGCCGGTGCCACTGGCCGCCAAGGCGGCGCCACCGCCCGCGCCCTGCTCGCGCAGGGAACACCGGTACGCGCCCTGGTACGCGACCCGAGCACGCCGCGTGCACGGGCTCTCGAAGAACTCGGCGCCAGCCTGTTCGTGGGCGATCTCACCGCACCCGGGACACTGGAGGCGGCCATGGACGGCGTGCGGGCCGTCTTCTCCGTGCAGATGCCCGCATACACCGAGCAGGGGTTCGACTTCGCCGGCGAGGTCAGCCAGGCGGACAACCTCATGACGACTGCACGGGCCGCCGGTGTGGAGCAGTTCGTCCAGTCCTCCACCAGCGGCGTGGGACAGCACGTCGAGGCTCCGGGCTGGGCCGAAGGGCGGTGGGCGGTGATGGAAGCCCCGCTTGGCACGAAGGCTGCGATCCAGGACCGGCTGCGCGAACTCGACTTTCCTTATTGGACGTTGCTCAAGCCGTCGTTCTTCATGGAGAACTTCGAGCCGTCCATGCGGTTCTACTTCCCCCGCGGCGTCGAAGGGGGTCTGGTCACCGTCGTCAAACCGAGCACGCACCTGGCACTCGTAGCAGCCAAAGACGTGGGCCGAGCCGCGGTGGCTGCCCTGTCCGCCCCCGCCGAGTTCCACCGAGTGGAACTGGAGCTCGCCAGCGATTACCTGACCATGACCGAAATCGCCGAGATCCTCTCCCGCGCCCTGGGCGTCCCACTGACGGCCCCGGACATGACCGAGGCACAGGCGCGCGCCGCCGGCATGGGAGACATGGGTGCCACGCACGAGTTCATGGATGTGGTCGGACAACCGGCCCGGCCACAGTTCGCTCGCGCGCTGGGCATCGACCTGACCAGCTTCGAAGAGTGGGCGCACGAACACCTGCGGACCTCCGCCTGAGCAGAGAGGTATGACGTCGGCCTGTCGCCTCGCACCTGGCACCGGTGCGGGGCTCGGGAACCGCTGTCGGTCCGGAGGGCGACGAGTTCCCGGGCCCGCAGGCCGAGCCCGAGAACGTACGGTGAGTTCGCCTCCTTCGATCCGAAGTCTGCTGGCGGGTTGTCCGGCACCTGGCTCGCCGCTCGTCAGCGGCACCCGAAGGTCGTCAAGCGCACCGGCATCGAGCCGCGTGCTCCCCGGGAACGGCGAGCAACCGCCGCGAAGCGGCTGACCAAGACAAAGGCGCGAGACGCTGATCAGCGCTCCGGTCGGCTACGGCAGCGCTCTGGAGGAGGCCGACCGGCCCGACATGCAAGGCAGTCGGGCGCGTCCTAACGCCCCTGCCAGCGCGGCGCCCGCTTCTCGGCGAAGGCGCGTGGGCCCTCCTGTGCGTCGGCGGAGTCGAGCATGGCGCGGTAGCGCGGCAGGGCGCCGCCGCGCATGCGTGCGTAGCCGTCGGCGACGCCGAGCGGCTCGGTCGCGCGCAGCACCTCCTGCACCGCGGCGACGGCCAGCGGCGCCCCCTCGGCGATGCGCCGGCCCAGCGCCAGGGCGCTCTCGACGGCGCTGCCCGGCCCGGTCGTGACCTCGTTGACGAGTCCCCAGCGCGCGGCCTCACCGGCGCTCATCCGCCGCCCGGTGAGCAGCAGTTCACTGGCGACGGCGCGGGGCAGCCGCTTGGGGAGGCGCAGCACACCGCCCGAGTCGGGGATCATGCCGATGCCGACCTCCGGCAGCGCGAACTCGGCGTGCTCCTCGGCGACGATCAGATCGGCCGCGAGGGCCAGTTCGAAGCCGCCGCCCACGGCGAGCCCGTTCACCGCGGCGATCACCGGCTTGTCCAGGTCGAACAGTTCCGTGAGTCCGGCGAATCCGCCGGGCCCGTGGTCGGCCTCGATGCCCTCGCCGCCGGCGGCCGCGGCCTTCAGATCCCAGCCGGCCGAGAAGAACCGCTCGCCCGCACCGGTGAGCACGGCGGCACGCAGCCCGTCCTCTCGGCGCAGCCGGTCGAAGGCCGCGTACAGCGCGCGGCTGGTGGCCACGTCGATCGCGTTCGCCTTGGGCCGGTCCAGCGTGATCAGCAGGATGCCGTCCCGGTCCTCCAGCCGGACCGCCTCCGACCGGGCTCCGTACTCCTCGGCCGCCTCACCCATGTGTCACCTCTTCGTTTTCGTCTGTGTGTTCGTGCCCCGCGTACCGGACGACCGCGTCGACGGCCACCGCACCGTGCCCCTCGGGCAGCACCAGCAGCGGGTTCACCTCGACCTCGGTCACGTCCTCGCGCTGGGCGTACGCGGCCACCGCTGACACGGCCTCGACGGCCGCGGCGACATCGCCCGCCGGGCCCGCCCGGAAGCCCCGCAGCACCGGCCAGGCCCGCAGCGAGCCGAGCGTCTCCTCGATCTCGGCCCGGGACGCGGGCAGCAGCAACGTCGCCGTGTCCCGCACCAGTTCGACCAGCACACCGCCGGAGCCGAGCGTGAGGGCCCGGCCGAACCGGGGATCGTGCCGTACGCCGACGACCAGTTCGGCCACCGCGCCGGGCACCATCCGCTCGATCAGGAAGCGGTCGGCGAGCGGTGCCATGGCCGCGACGGCCTCGCGCACCGCGCCCTCGTCCGCGAGTCCGGTCCGCACCCCGCCCACCTCGCTCTTGTGCGCGAGCCCGGGGGAGAGCGCCTTGACGACGACGGGGAAACCCAGCGTGGCGGCGAGGGCGGCTGCCTCGTCGGCCGCCCCGTCGCCGCCCTGCCCGGTGGCGGCGCCGCGCGGGGTGGGCACCCCGTGCGCCGACAGCGCCTGTTTGGCCTCGTACTCGTCCAACGCGCCGCCCGGGCCGCCCCGTCGGGCCGGAGCCGGGCCTTCCGGAGCCGGCCCCGAGGGGCCGGGCGGGAGGGTGCCGGTGCCGGCGTGCCGCCTCCGGGCCGCGCCGATCGACGCCGCGGCGGCGAGGGCGCGTACGCAGTCGGCCATGCCGTGCATGGGCGCGATGCCCTCGGCCAGCAGCCGGCTGCCCGTCTCCTCCGGCAGCCCCTCGGGCAGCGAGCTGACCACGCACGCCGGTGCGCCGCTCGCGCGGGCCGCCGCCGTGTACGCCTCCAGCGTCGTCGTCCACAGCTCGGGTGCGCAGCGGTCGGCGCGGGGCACGTCGAGCAGCAGCAGGTTCATGTCGAACCCCGCACCGAGCAGCGCGGTGAAGCAGTCCCGCTGTGCCTCGGCGTCGCCCCAGATGTAGGTGTGGTAGTCGAGCGGGTTGGCCACGTGCACCCGCTCGCCCAGCACCCGCCGCAGCCGCGCGGCCACCTCGGCGGGCAGCTCGGGCAGTTCGGCGCCGTGCCGCTGGGCGACGTCGGCGATCAGTGCGGCCTCGCCGCCGGAGCAGCTGGCCGAGGTGATCCGGGTGCCGTCCTGCGGCCCGTGCACATGCAGGAGTTTGAGCGTCTCCAGGAACGTGCCGACCTCGTGCACCCGGGCGATGCCGAGCCGCCGGAACAGCGCGTCGCACAGCACGTCGGACCCGGCGAGGGAGCTGGTGTGGCTGAGGTTGGCCCGCGCCCCCAGCTCGGAGCTGCCGGTCTTGAGTGCCACCACGGGCACCCCGGCGGCCAGCGCCTTCAGCGCGGCACGCGAGAAGGCCGGCACGTCGTCGATCCCCTCCAGGTGCAGCCCGATCGCCGTCACCCGCGGGTCGTCGAGCAGCCCCTCCATGAGCTGCGGTACGCCCGTCACCGCGCCGTTCCCCGCGGTGATCACATAGCCGAGCGGGACGGAACGGCGCTGCATCGTCATGTTCTGGGCGATGTTCCCGCTCTGCGTGATGACGGCCACGCCCCGCGCCACCCGGGTGCCGCCGTGCTGATCGGCCCACAGTGCGCTGCCGTCCAGGTAGTTGAGCACCCCGATGCAGTTCGGCCCGACGACCGGCATGGCACCGGCCGCCTCCCGCAGCCGCTCCTGGAGGCGGGCGCCGTCCGCGCCGTCCTCCGCGAACCCGGCCGCGTAGCACACCGCGCCGCCGGCGCCGTGCGCGGACAGCTCGGCGAGCACCGGGATCGACGCCTCCCTCGGCACCGCGACGAGCGCGGCGTCCGGCGCCTGCGGCAGTTCGCCGACGCTGCGCCGGCAGGGGAGCCCCTCGATGCTGTCGCGGTGCGGGTGCACGGGCCACACCTCGCCGGTGAAGCCGATGGCGCGGCACTGCCGGATCGCCTCGGCCGCGCTCTCCCCGCCGAACACTGCGATGTGCCGGGGCCGCAGCAGCCGTCGCAGCCCGTCCCCGTGGCCCCGGCGTCCGGTGTGCGCTGCCGCGCCGCCCGGTGTGCGCCGGCCGCGGTCGCTGCCCGCACCCATCAGGACCCCAGGGGGCGCAGCAGGGAGCGGGAGATGATGTGGCGCTGGATCTCGCTGGTGCCGTCCCAGATGCGCTCGACCCGTGCGTCACGCCAGTACCGCTCGACGGGCAGTTCCGCCATCAGTCCCATCCCGCCGAAGATCTGCACCGCCCGGTCGGTGATGCGGGCCAGCGCCTCGGTGGCGTACAGCTTCGCCATGGCCACGTCCCGGTCGGTCATGGTGCCCTGGTCCTGCTTCCAGGCGGCGCGCAGCGTCAGCAGCTCGGCCGCCTCCAGCTCGGTGGCCATGTCGGCGAGCGGAAAGCCCACGCCCTGGAACCGGCCGATGGGCTGCCCGAACTGCTCGCGCTCGGCCGCCCACCGGGTGGTCATCTCCAGCACGCGGCGGGCCCGTCCCACGCTGGTGGCCGCGACCGACAGCCGGCTGGCGCCCAGCCATTCGCCCATCAGCTCGAAGCCCTTGCCTTCCTCGCCGAGCCGCTGCGTCTCGGGCAGGCGGACGTCGGTGAAGGAGAGTTCGCACTGGTGGTATCCGCGGTGCGAGACGCAGGAGGAGCCGCGCCGCACCTCGACGCCGGGCGCGTCGAGATCCACGAGGAACGCGGTGATCAGGCTCTTGGTGCCGCGGGCCGTCTGCTCGGTGCCGGTCGCGGCGAACAGCACGGCGAAATCGGCGGCGTCGGCATGGCTGATGAAGTGCTTGGTGCCGTTGAGGACATAGCCGTCGCCGGAGCGTTCGGCGCGTGTCGTCATGCCGCGGACGTCCGACCCGGCGCCCGGCTCCGTCATGGCGAGGCAGTCGTGCCGTTCGCCCCGGACGGCCGGGAGGAGATACCGCTCCCGCTGCTCGCCGCGGCACGCCTGGAGAATGTTGCTGGGGCGGGCGACGAGCATCTGCAACGCGTAGCTGGTCGCTCCGAGTTCCCGCTCGACGAGCGTCATGCTCACCGCGTCGAGCCCGGCGCCGCCCAGCTCCACCGGCATGTTCGCGGCGTACAGCCCTGCGTCGAGCGCCTTCTCGCGGATGCGCCGCGCCAGTTCGGGCGGCACCTCGTCCTTCTGCTCCACCTCGTCGGCGTGCGGGTCGAGTTCCGTGGTGACGAACCGGCGGACCGTGTCCACGATCATCCGCTGCTCGTCCGTGAGCGCGAAGTGCATTTCCCTGGCTCTCCTCACGTGTTCCGGTCGCGTCGAATGCCCATCGGCCTGCCGACCACGTCGGGCACCGGGGCGCGGGAATGGGCGGCGAGGATCGCCCCCAGCCGCCGCTGGAGTTCCTCGGGCAGGGGGCAGGAGCGCCCCTGGGCGGCGTCCACGTGCACGAGCATCTGCTCGGCCGTGGCGAGCAGGGTGCCGTCGGCGCCGTGCCGCATCTCATGGAAGAGATGGATCCGCTTGGCGTCGAAGTCCAGCAGCCGCAGGCCGAGTTCGAGCGGTTCGCCCTCGGCCGCCTCCCGCTTGTTGTGCAGGTGCGACTCGACCGTGTACAGCGACCGCCCGCCGGCCCGGTACTCCTCGCCGATGCCGAGGTACCGGAAGAAGGCGTCCGAGTTGTCGCCGAAGACGAGCAAGTAGCACGACTCGCTCATGTGCCCGTTGTAGTCGACCCATTGGGGCCGCACCGGCGTCCTGTGCAGCCGCAGCGGGACGGGGATCTCCCGCTCGTCGTCCCAGGCCCGGTGCCCCGTGCCCTCGTAGGGCGTCACCACCCGGTCGGGTTGCCTGTCGTCCGCCGCGTTCATCCGGCCGTCCTCATGCGTCGGCTCCGTTCCTCACGTGTTCATAATGTGCGGCGCGCGCTCGCATGATGAACGTACGGAGAGGGTGACGCTCCCGTCAAGGGCAGCGCCGGACCGCGGCCGCGGCCCCGCACACGGCCCGTGCCGGGCGCCGCGTGCGGGCCCATTACGCTGCCCGGAGCACCAGGAACGCGGCAGGAGGCATCGGATGGCAGCGGCACACGCCCCCGGAGAACAGCAACAGGCACAGCCGGCGGGCGGGCGGGTGCAGGCGCTGGAGCGGGCCATCGCCCTGCTCAACGCCGTCGCGGCCAGCGCGCCGAAGGGACGGCCCGTGGCGGAACTCGCCGTCGAGTGCGGCCTCAACCGGGCCACCGCCTGGCGGCTGCTCGCCACCCTGGAACACCACGCGATGGTCGACCGCGACCCGCTGACCAACCGCTACACCATCGGCTCCGCCATCACGACGATGGCCGCGACGGCAGGCACCGAGGGCCTCATCCGCCGCGCCCACCCCGTACTTGAACAGCTGTGCCACGAGACCGGCGAGACGGCCAACCTCGCCGTGGCCCAGCGCCTGGGACTGACCTACGTGGACGAGGTGACACCGCCCGTCGTCCTCACGGCACGCTGGCTGGGCCGGCAGGTCCCCATCCACGCCACCTCGGCGGGCAAGGCCCTGCTGGCATGGCTCCCGGCCGACGAGGTCGAGGCCATGCTGTCCGGCCCGCTGGCGGAGTTCACCGAGACCACCCGCACCGACCGGGAGAGCCTGCACGCCGAACTCGCCGAGATCCGCGCCCAGGGCTACAGCGTCAGCGTCGGCGAACTCGAACAGCAGCTGTACGGCGTCGCGGCGCCCGTGCTCGACTCCTGGCGGCGTCCCGTGGCCGTGGTCAGCGTGTGGGGCCCCAGCGACCGGGTCCCCCGGTCACGCTTCGCCGAACTCGGCACCCGGGCCCGGCGGGCCGCCGAGGAGATCAGCGAACTCCTCGGCGGCACCGCCTCCGCGCGGCCCGCGGGGCCGGCGCCCGGCCGCACGGACCCGGCCGGGGAACACCGCAGCGCCTGACCGGGCCACGGCGGCGGCCCGGCCCCCGGCGCGCGGACAGCCGTCACTTGCCGGGGCTCTTCGAGGGGATCGGCTGCCCCAGCATGCGGCAGACCGCGCCCTCCACGACCGCCTTGTTCGCGGTCGCGGCGGCCTTCTCCTTGACGCCGAAGTTCGTGCTCGTCAGCACCGCGACGCTGCGCCGGCCGTGCCCGTCGGTGTAGATCTCGCTGGAGTACCCGGGCAGCCCGCCGGTGTGGCCCCAGACGGTGCCGCAGGCGGTGTCCACCTTGATCAGCCCGAGCCCGTAGGCGCCGCCCTCCTCGGGCGCCGGCACGGTGGTGCGCATCTGCTTCATCTGCGCCTTCGGCAGCAGCTTGCCGGACATCAGCGCCGTCATGAACCGCTGCCAGTCCTGCGCGGTCGACACCATGCCGCCCGCCGCCCAGGCCCAGCTCGGATCGATGTCCGTGGTACCGACGTTGTGCCCGGGCCGCCGGGGCCCGGCGAAGCCGACACCGTCGGGCACCTCCACCGTCCCCGAGAGAATCTTCTTCAGCCGCGCCGCGTCCGGCTCGTAGCCGTTCACATGCCGCTTCTCGTCCTTCCAGGACGCGTCCGTGGCCAGGAACGAGTGCTTCATCCCCAGCGGCCCGGTGATCTTCTGCTCGATCAGCTGCGCCACGGTGCTGCCCGTGGCCTTCTCCAGGATCAGCCCCAGAGCGAGGTAGTTGGCGTTGCTGTACGAGTACTTCTCACCCGGCCCGGCCGGCGGGTCCTGCTCGGGAGTGACGGCGAGCAGCTCCTCCGGCTTCCAGGTGCGTTTCTCCTGACCCGTGAGGGACGGCAGGAACTCCGGCGTCAGCAGGAAGTCCCCCAGACCGCTGGTGTGGTTGAGCAGCATCCGCACGGTGATGTCAGCGCCGCCCTCGACCTTCCCGGGCAGCCACTTCTCCACCGGGTCGTCCAGCCCGATCTTCTTCTCCGCCACCTGCTGGAGGACGAGCGTCGCCGTCATGGTCTTGGTGTTGGACCCGACTCTGAACCGGTCGTCGGGGGCGATGCGGTGGTCGTCCTTCGTCCAGTCGGCCTGGCGGGCGATCTCCACGGGCTTTCCCTCGCCGCGGTCCACCCGGACGATCACGCCCAGCGAGCCACCGTCGGCCGCCTTCTGCACGAGCCCGGCCAGCGCCTTGTCCGACGGCGCGCCCCCGCCCTGCTCGACCGAGGCCTTCGCCGCGCCGGGCTCCGCGTCCGAACACCCCACGAGCGCACCGGCCATCCCGGTCGCCAGCGCCACCGTCAGCGCACCGCGCAGGAGCCGGCGGCGGGACGCGGAGCGCGAGGCGACGCGGGACGCGGTGCGTACGGACCCGGGGTGTCCGGGGGAGTCGGGGTACGCGGGGTACGCGGGGCACGCGGGGCACACAGTGGAATCGGGGGACTCGGAGGACGTGGAAGGCACAGCGGACACGGGAATTCCCTTCGGCGCAGGACAGTTGCTTCGTGCGCCGGGTCCCGGGCCCGGGCCTCCCGGACGCCGTTGGGTCGCCCGGCCGGACAACTGCCCCGCGCACAGCGACCATTCAGCCGCAGCCGACGGCCCGGCACATCGCTCGATGGCGGGCCTTCGGCAGGCCCCAGGTCATTCCAAGGAGTGACACCGCCTCGCACGGCCTCGCACGGCCCCGCACCGGCCGACGCTGCGGCGCACGCCCCACGCCGCCCCCCCCGGCCGTCAGACCAGCGTGTTCCTGGCCAGCACCGCGGCCTGTGCCCGGCTCTGGCAGCCGGTCTTCGTGAGCATGCGGCTGACGTGCGTCTTCACCGTGTGCAGACTCACCACCAGCCGATCCGCGATCTCCGTGTTGCTCAATCCGTCCGCGACCAGCCGCAGCACGTCCCGCTCCCGGTCCGTGAGATCCCGCAGCCGGGCCAACTCCTGGTCACTGGGTCTGGGCCGGGCGCTCAGATGCCTTTCGATGATGCGGCGGGTCACCGCCGGGCTCAGCGCGCTGTGCCCGGCCGCCGGCGCCCGCACCGCCCCGGTCAGCTCCTCGTAGGAACTGTTCTTGAGCAGGAACCCGGACGCCCCCGCCGCCAGCGCCTCGTCGACGTACTCGTCCAGGTCGAACGTCGTCAGCATCAGCACCCGGCTCCGGCCGGGGCCGAGCAGCCGTCGGCGGCCCAGCTCGGCCAGCGTCCACAGCCCGTTCCGGCGCGGCATACGGATGTCCAGCAGCACCACGGCCGGGCTCAGCCGCGCACACTCCTCGACGGCCGTCTCGCCGTCACCCGCCACGCCCGCCACGGCCAGATCGGCCTGGCTGTCCAGGATCGCGCTCAACCCGGCCCGGATGACCGGCTCGTCGTCCACCACGAGCACACTGATCTGTTCAGGCACCGGCCTTCACCCACGGCTCCCACGGCAGCGTCGCGACGACACGGAAGCCGCCGTCACCGGTCGGCTCGGCGGTCAGCTCACCGCCCACCGCGCCCACCCGCTCCCGCATGCTGACCAGGCCGAGCCCCGTCCCCGCGCCGGCCGCGCCGCGCCGCTCGCCGCGGCTGTTCTCCACCTCGCACCGCAGCCGGCCGGCCCCACCGTCCACGGTGAGCCGCACCGGCGCCCCCGGAGCGTGCCGGCGTGCGTTGGCCAGCGCCTCCTGTACGACGCGGTACCCCGCCGTCTGCACCGGGGCGGGCACCGACTCCAGCGCGCTCCCCGTCGTTCCCATCCGCACCTCGACCGTTCCTCCCGCGGATCGATGACTGTCCAGCAGTTCGGCCAACTCCCCGAGCCCCGGCAGCGGTTGCAGGGGCGCGGCCTCCGCCGGGTCGCGCAGCATACGCAGCAGATCCCGCAGCTCACCGCTGCTCTGCCGGCCCGCCGCCGCCAGATCGTCGACCCGGGGCCTCGCCCACTCGGGCAGCTCGCCGCCACGGGCCCGCAGCGCCTCCGCGTGCACGACGAGCAGGGTCAGCGAGTGCGCGACCACGTCGTGCATCTCGCGGGCGATCCGGGCCCGCTCCCGCTGTGCGGCCTGCGCCGCCTCCAGCCGCCGCGCCCGGCCCGCCTCGGCCGCACGCTGCTCGGCGGCGGCCAGCAGCGCCCGCCGGGAACGCGCCGCGAAGCCCATCGCCCACGCCAGCGGCAGGGGAGCCAGGACGGCGAGGACGTCCAGGCCGCCCCGGTACTCGGCGGATCCGGTCGTCATCCGGTTCCCCGCCAGGCCCAGCACGGCCAGTACGGCGGCGCCGGCCAGCGCCGCCCCCGTGCGCCTGCCGCTCGTGCCGTGGCTGCCGAGGTTGTACAGCAGCACCGCGAGCGGCACGAACACCAGCGGGGTCAGCTTCGCCCCCTCGCTCGCGCTGCCCACCAGCGCCGCGACGAGCGCACCGAACGCCGTGACGAACGCCGTCGCCGGCCGGTGACGGCGCAGCACCAGCAGCAGCGCGGCCACCGTCTCGTAAGCGGCGAGCGCCGCCCACGCCACCCCCGACGTGTCGACATGCGGCTGCGACAGCAGCGGCGGCAGGACCGTCAGAGCGACCAGACCGGCGTCGGCGGCACCGCGGGGCCACCTGCCCTCAAGCACTCTCATCCGGCCGACACTATGCGCTCCCGCCGGACACCTCGTCACTCCTAAGAGCGACTCCCGGCCCCTGCTCGATGTGCGGACGGGCCACGGCGACGACCGGGACCGGTGTCGCGGCGGACAGGGCGGAAGCCGGGGGACACGTGTGCCCCGGGCCATCCGGAAAACACACACCCGGCACTCGGGAAATTCTACCCGTACCTCGCCGCAGAGTACCGTGCCGAACTCATGGCAAACAGTGGGTGCATGCTACCGGCAGCCGTACCGGAATTCCCTTCCGAGTTCTCCCGCCTCCCCTTTTCTTATTTCTTTGGGCAACGAATTCCGCTGGTCACACTTTTGGGTGTATCCGGTTCCTCTCCGAAAGGTGACGGGTATCCACACTTTGTAGCGAACTTTGCGGAGCGCCAAGGTGCCGACATGGGATGGTGGGGGACATGTGCGAGGGCGCCGATGTGCCCGGACCGACGAGCGGTGCCCATTTCTCGGTAAGCCCGATCACAGCCCGGTGCAAGGATATCTGGGAACGCGGAGAACATATTCTGGTCGGCGTCAGCACCGGCAACGGATACTTCAACCGGGTGCGTTTGACGCGACTTCTCGAATGGCTCCAGAACCACTTCTCCGCGGTCGATGTCGTCTATGCCGACATGCATATCGACACCTCTCTCATCGCCCTTGGCTGTGAGGAGTCGGAGGCGCGCCGACGGGCGAAGAAGAGAGTCTCCCAGGTACGCCGAAGGGTGCGCCAGGCGCTGTCGGCGGTGGAGGACTCGCCGACCGAGTTCCGCGCCCACGCGCTGTCCGACTTCGCGGACTCTCCCGTGTACAAAGCCCTCGGGGCCCGCGTCGACCGCGCCCTGGCCGAGGAGGACGGCCTGTCCACGGCCTGCCACGACATGGTGCGCAGCTTCCTGTCCGGACAGCCGGGCGGAGAGGGGGAGTTGACGGCCGAACAGATCGAAGCCGGGCTCAGTTACGTACGGGCCGAGATGCCGTTCCTCGTGGACACCCCCGCCCTGCTGGGGGTCCCGTCCTCGGTGAGCTGCTACCACATGGAGGCGCAGGTCTGGCGGGCCCTGCGCCGGCCCGGAGCCGGTCTGCGCGCTGCGCCCGGGCAGGCTTTCGCGGTCGTCGCGCCGGTGGACGAATCCTGAAGACGGCATTCGACGGAAGGAACGCGATGAACCCTGAAGCGGACGGGCCGCACGGGCCGCCGCCCTATCCCTTCTCCTCAAACGGAAGCCGGCCGGATCCGCGGTGCCGGGAATGGCAACGTGTTTCCCCGGTGGCGCGTGTGCGCACCAACACGGGTGACCACGCCTGGCTCGTCACCGGATATGAAGCGGCCCGCCATGTGCTCACGGACGACCGGCTGAGTCACAGCCTCACCACGCACCCCGACGTTCCGAAACTGGATGTGCCGCCCATTCCCGCCACCGTGGCCAATTCGATGAAACGTCTGGAGGACTCCGGCCTCTTCGCGGAATTCATGCGGGCGATCTCACCGTCACGCTGCGACTGGATCCGGCCCTGTATGGCGCAGCTGGCGGACGAACTGCTGCGGGACATGAGCGCGGTGGACCCTCCTGCCGATCTGCTGAAGGAGTACCTGTACCCGCTGCCGCATTTCGTCGCCTGCCGGCAGTTCGGTTTTCCCCCGGTCAAGGACGCCCGGTATCTGCGGTGGTCGCAGGTCGCGCTGAGCATGAGCGTCCACTCGCCGCGGCAGCTGGAGGACAACTGGAACGAGTACCGGGCCCACGTGCTGCACCTGATCGAGGCCGCGGTCTCGGGAGACCGCAGGCAGGACACCGCCGGTTCCGTCGTGGAACGCCTGACCACGGCCAACGACGCGCTGCCCCGGGACGACCGCCTGGAACCCGCCGAACTGGCCGACGTCATGGGCGGGTTGTTCATGGCCTCCCACATGACCACCGTCTCCGTGCTGGCCTTGAGCCTGGCCACGCTGCTCAGCACGCCGGGAGCGTGGGAACAGGTCAGCCGGACCCCGGAGGTCCCCTCCGCCGCCTTGGAAGAACTGCTGCGTCACGCCCTGTGGATCCACGACGCGCTGCCCCGCATCGCCACCGAGGACATGGAGATGGCCGGCGTGCGGATCCGGGCGGGGGACCTGGTTCTGACCTGCGTGGACGCGGCGAATCGCGACCCGCGCGTCTTCACCGGGCCGGACACCCTGGATCTGACGAGGTCGCCCAACCCCCATCTGGCCTTCGGCCTCGGCACCAACCACTGTCCGGGAAGCGCCGTGGCCCGCACGGTCGTCCGCGGAACCCTGACACCGCTGTTGCTCCGCTTTCCCCGGCTCCGGCTCGCTGTCGAGCCCGCGGAGATCTCCTGGCGTCCCGACGAGCAGCTGCGCATGCCCGAGACGCTTCCGGTGCGCTGGTGAGCGCACACACATGAGAAAGGAGCCGCGGATGCCGGATCGGCAACAGGACGGTTCGCCCCCGCCCGACGCGGGAGTCGCCGAGGGACTGTCCCTGATCGCTCGCGCGGAACAGGACGGCGAACGCACCTTCCGGATGCTGGGACGTGAGTGGAAGCTGCTGTCGGGCGTCTTCTCCCCCGTGCTCAGCTACGGCACCGTCTTCTACAGCAGAGCCGTGCCTTTCCCGGCCGGTGGCCGCTTTCTGGAGATCGGCTGCGGCGCCGGGGTCACCGCGGTGCAGGCGGCCCTGGCCGGCTGCGAGGACGTGCTCGCGGTCGACATCAATCCCCGGGCGGTGGCCAACGCGCGGCTCAACGCCGCCCGTCACGGGGCAACGGCCGTGCGCACACGCGTCGCCGACGTGTTCGCGGGGCTGCGCGGCGAAGGCGTCTTCGACGGGGTGTTCTGGAACATTCCCTACGTCAGCCTGGCGGCCGACTACGTGCACACCTCGCCCCTCAGCAGAGCCGTTTTCGACATCGAGCACCAGGGCTCCCGCGCCTACCTCTCCGGCGTGCGGGACTTCCTCGCGCACGGGGGCAGTGCCCATGTCGGGCTGGGCAACATCGGCGATCTGCGCGCGCTGGAGAACATCGCCGCCGAGTACGGCTGGGCGGTGCGCCTCGTCGCCACCGGAGCAGCCGAGCCGGACCTGCACGTCGAACACCGGCTCTACCGGCTCGTCGACCATGACGCACACCCGTGACGGCGGGTCCGCCGGGCTTCCTCACCGGGGCTGCGTCTCGGCGGGGGACGCGTCCTCCTGGAAAGCGTCGACCACCTCGGCCATCCGCACGCACAACTCGTCGAGCAGTTCGGCGAGCGGCTCCCCGTCGTGCGGATCGGTGAAGAACTCGTCGATACGGGCGCGCACCTCGTCGAGGCGGCGGTCGGGGCCGTCGTGTTCGGCGAGGAGCCCGAGAGTCCGGCGCGCGGCGTCCACGGCGCGTGCCGGCGCGTAGGCGGCCGGCTCGTGGAGGAGCCCGTGGCCCGTGCTGAGCAGGTAGGCGGTCAACAGGACGAGGTCCTCCCGCAGACGCGCAGGCAGCTGGCGGTCCGTGTGTTCCATGGCTGACGGCCTCTCGTTCGGCTGGAGGGGACGGTGCGGAGCACCTTCTCCCTGCGTCGGTACGGGGCGTCCCATGCGGGGCGGGGCCGGCGCTCATCCGGACCGCCGACAAGCCGGGCGGCTGGTGGCGAACTGGCGGGCGACGCCGGATCCGGTGTACGCGGCGGAAGGGGCCCTGCGTGTGAACCGGCCGGGCCCGCGACGTCCTGCGGTGTGGCGGCGAGGAGACGCGGCAATGCCCTCGGGGTGACAAGTCTCGTTCCCGCTCAGGGTGGTTCGGCCACCGCTTCCTTCTTCGACGTCGTCGTGACGCGCCGGGTGGTGCGTTCCTACGCGTCGCAGCCGATCCCCGACGAGGTGGTCGACTCCCTGGTGACGTCGATGCTCGCTGCGCCGTCGGGTGCGAACCGTCAGGCGTGGGCGTTCGTCACGGTGCGCTCCGAACGCGGGATCCGTGCCCTGCGGGCGTTCGCACCGGGCATCTTCGGCACACCGGCGATGGTGCTCGCGGCCTGTGTGGACCACAGCCGGGTGCCGGAGCACCCCGTGTCCCGGGGCGCCCACCGGCTGTGTGTGGCCATGGCCGTGGAGAACTTCCTGCTGGCCGCTCACGCGCAGGGGCTGGGCGCCTGCCCCGTGCACAGCTTCCAGCCGGCTCCCGTGCACCGCCTGCTGCGCCTTCCGACGCACCTGGAGCCGGTGTTGGTGGTGCCCGTCGGATACCCGGCCGCCGATCAGCCGGAGGCGTCCCGGCGCCGCCCCCGCGAGGAGGTGGTGGCCGACGAGACGTTCGGCCACCACCGACCCGGCGTGGCCTGACAGCGGGACGCCGGGTCCCGGCGGTCGACGCGGCGGGACCGGGACCGGTGGGATCGCTCCCACGGGACCGGCTTCCGCCACCGCCGGGCGGACGCCGGCCGGTCAGGAGGAGCTGCGCCGGATCAGCTCGGTCGGCAGCACCAGCCGCGTGCCGTCCTCGTCGGCGGCGTCCGCCCCGCCGCCCTTGGCCCGGCCCTTCGCACGGGCGCCGTCCGGCGGCCCGTCCTCGCCCGGCATCAGCCGCCGCAGCATCCTGACCATGGCCCGGCCCATCTCCTCGATCGGCTGCCGCACGGTCGTCAGCGGCGGATCCATGTGGCGGGCGACGGCTGAGTCGTCGAACCCGACGAGCGCCACGTCCTCGGGCACCTTCCGGCCGGCCTCGCGCAGCGCCAGCCGCGCACCGGCCGCCATCACGTCGGAGGCGCAGAAGACGGCGTCGACCCAGGGGTCCCGCTCCAGCAGCCGCAGCATCGCGCGGCGTCCGCCCTCCTCGGTGAAGTCGCCCTGCGCGATGAGGCGTTCGTCCGGCCCGCCCTCGGTGCGGGTCGCGGCGCGCAGGGCCTCACGGTAGCCCTCCAGCCGACAGCGCGCCGCGTACATGTCCGGCGGCCCGGTGATCGTGGCGACCTTCCGGCGGCCCCGCCCCAGCAGGTGCTCGACGGCGATCTGGGCGCCGACGACGTTGTCGGAGTCGACATGGGGCACCCGCTCGTCCGCCGAGCGGCGTCCGCTCAGGACCGCCGGCACCCCGGCGTCGCGCAGCAGCTCCGGCAGCGGGTCGTCGCCGTGCACCGAGACGAGCAGGACGCCGTCCACCCGGCGGGCGGCCGCGTACCGCGCGAACCGGTCCCGGCTGCGCTCGTCCCGGATCAGGGTCAGCAGCAACTGCATGTCGGTGTCGGCGAGTTCGCTGCTCACCCCGCGCAGGATCTCGGAGAAGTACGGCTCGGCGAACAGCCGGTTCTCCTGCTCGGGCACGACCAGCGCGAGGGTGTCCGCGCTCCCGGCGGCCAGCGCACGGGCGGCCCGGTGCGGCACGTAGCCGAGCTCGGCGACGGCGGCCTCGACCGCGGCGCGTGCGCGGGGGCTGACCCGGGGCGAGCCGTTGATGACCCGGGACGCCGTTCCCCGGCCGACGCCCGCACGCGCCGCGACCTGTTCCAGGGTCGGCCCGGACCTGCCGGTGCCTTCCGCGCGGCCTGCTGCCATGGACGTCTCCCCCTTCCGCGGGCCCGGTGGCGCCGCTGACGCTGCTCATTGAACTACACCGCACGGCACCGCACGACGGCGTACCGGGTCGTGACGGGAGCGCTCCACCCGCCAACCCTATTGACGACGGGCGGCGCAGCGCACATCCTGCAACAACTACTGGGAGCGCTCCCACAGTTGACGCGGGGAAGAAGCGCTGCCGCTTTCACGGCTCGGAGGGGATGGCACAGCCATGCGCACAGCCAGGAAGAGAGCACACCGGACAACGGGCCGCGCCCGGCGGCACCGCGCCGCCGCCTGCGGCCTCGTGGCCGTACTGGGCGCCGGTCTGCTGGCCGGATGCGCCGAGGACGGCGGGGGATCGAGCGCCGACTCCGGGGGGAGGACGACCCTGTCGGTCGGGGTGTTCGGGGTCTTCGGCTACAAACAGGCCGGGCTCTACGACGAGTACGAGAAGCTCCACCCGGACATCCGGATCAAGGAGAACTCCACCGAGCGCAACGAGGACTACTACCCGGCGCTGCTCAACCATCTGTCGGCCGGCAGCGGACTGAGCGACATCCAGGCCGTCGAAGTCGACAACATCAGCGAGATTGCACAGCTGCACGCCGACAAGTTCGTCGACATGGCGAAGGTGAAGGGCGTGGACAAGGCCGACTGGCTCGGCTGGAAGTGGAACCAGGCCAAGGCGAAGAGCGGCCAGGTCGTCGGGCTGGGCACCGACATCGGCCCCATGGGCGTCTGCTACCGCAAGGACCTCTTCCGCAAGGCCGGGCTGCCGACCGAGCGGGAGGAGGTCGGCAAGCTCTGGAAGGGCGACTGGTCGAAGTACGTCGAGGCCGGCGAGAAGTACAAGAAGTCGGCGCCGAAGGGCACCGCCTTCACCGACAGCGCGGCCGGTCTGTTCAACGGCTCCGTCGCCGGCTACCCGATCAAGAACTACGCGGCCGACGGCACCCTCGTCTACAAGAAGAGCCGCGCCGTGCGCGAGTCCTGGGATCTGGCCATGCGGGCCGTCGACGCCGGACTGACCAGCAAGCTCAAGCAGTTCGACAAGGAGTGGGACCAGGCGTACGCCAACGGCGCCTTCGCCAGCGTGATCTGCCCGCCCTGGATGCTCGGGTACATCAAGGAGAAGGCCGGCGACAACGGCAAGGGCAAGTGGGACGTGGCCGCAGCGCCGAAGCCCGCCAACTGGGGCGGCTCGTTCCTGACGGTGCCCAGGAACGGCAAGCACCGCGAGGAAGCCGTCGAGCTGGCCACCTGGCTGACCGCGCCCGAGCAGCAGGCCAAGCTCTTCCGTGAACAGGCCAGCTTCCCCAGCGCGCAGGCGGCCTACAAGCTGCCCGAGGTCGGCAAGGCTCGGCACTCCTACTTCGGCGGCGCTCCCATCGGAAAGATCTTCTCCGCGGCGGCCGAGGGCATCCCCACCACACCGCTGGGGCCGAAGGACCAGATCATCAAGACGACGTTCACGGACATCGGCATCCTCCAGGTCGAGCAGCAGGGCAAGTCGCCCGAGGAGGGCTGGGACGCGGCGACGAAGAAGATCGATGACGTCGTCGACGACTGACGCGGCGACGGCCCGGCGCGCACCCTCGTCCGCCCCGGCGCCCGGCGCACACCCGGAACGCGCCGGGCGGCGGGCCCGGCGGCGGCACCGGTGGGACGCCAAGTGGAGCCCCTACGCCTTCATCGCGCCGTTCTTCCTGTTCTTCGCGGCCTTCGGCCTCTTCCCGCTGCTGTACACGGGCTGGGCCTCGCTGCACAAGGTCTCCCTGCACGATCCGGGGCACATGGAGTGGGTGGGGCTGGAGAACTTCTCCCGGCTGCTGGAGGACGACTTCTTCTGGAACGCCCTGCGCAACACCTTCACCATCGGGGTGCTCTCCACGGTGCCGCAGCTGGTGATGGCGCTGGGCCTGGCCCATCTGCTGCACTACAGGCTGCGCGGCTCGACGTTCTTCCGTGTCGCGCTGCTCACCCCGTACGCGACCTCCGTCGCCGCCGCCACCCTGGTGTTCGCCATGCTGTTCGGCCGTGACTACGGGATGATCAACTGGGGTCTGGAGCTGGTGGGTTTCGACCATGTCGACTGGGAGAACGGCACCTGGACCTCCCAGCTCGCCGTCTCCGCCATCGTCATCTGGCGGTGGACGGGCTACAACGCGCTGATCTACCTCGCCGCCATGCAGGCCGTCCCCGACGACCTGTACGAGTCCGCGGCGCTCGACGGCGCGTCCCGCCGGCAGCAGTTCTGGCATGTGACGGTCCCCGCGCTGCGACCGACGATCCTGTTCACCGTCGTCGTCTCGACCATCGGTGCCACCCAACTGTTCGGCGAGCCGCTGCTGTTCGGCGGTTCGCAGACCGGCGGCGGCTCGCACCAGTACCAGACGCTCGGTCTCTACCTCTACGAACAGGGCTGGTTCAACTTCCAGCTGGGCCGGGCCTCCGCCATCGCCTGGGCGATGTTCCTGATCCTGATCGTGATCGGCCTGGTCAACTGGCTGATCTCCCGACGACTGCACACACGCCGATGAGGGGGCGGACCATGCTGCCGACCACGGCCCGGCGCCGTACCCCGCACACGCACGACCCCGCCGACCGCCACGACCGCGACGACCCGCGGGCCGGTGCCGCTTCCGGGCCGGGCAGACCGTCCGGCCGGTTACCCGCCGGACGGCGCCGCAGCCGGCGGGAGCGGAGAGCCGGGAGCGCGGGCCGCCATCTGCACGCCGGGCGGATCACGTACGCCGTGCTGACCGTGTTCACCCTGGGCTCGCTCTTCCCGCTGGTCTGGACGGCCGTCGCAGCCTCCCGCACCAACCAGCGGCTGGCCGAGACACCGCCGCCGTTCTGGTTCGGCGGCAACCTGTTCGCGAACCTGCGGACGGCCTGGGTGGACGCCAACATGGGCAAGGCGCTGCTGAACACCGTCTTCGTGGCGGGCACGATCGCGCTGAGCACCGTCCTGTTCGCCACCCTCGCCGGATACGCCTTCGCCAAGCTACGGTTCCGGGCGAAGAACGCGCTGCTGCTGACGGTGATCGGCACGATGATGGTGCCGCCCCAGCTGAGTGTCGTCCCGCTGTTCATGGCCGTCGCCGAACTGGAGTGGACCAACCAGCTCCAGGCCGTCGTCCTGCCGATGCTGGTCAGCGCCTTCGGTGTGTTCTTCATGCGGCAGTACCTGGTGAACGCGCTGCCCACCGAACTGATCGAGGCGGCCCGGGTGGACGGCGCCCACAGCCTGCGTGTGGTGTGGCACGTCGTCTTCCCGGTCGCCCGTCCGGCGATGGCGGTGCTGGGCATGCTCACCTTCGTGCTGGCCTGGAACGAGTTCTTCTGGCCGATCATCGCCCTCACCCAGGACAACCCGACCGTGCAGGTGGCGCTCACGGGGCTGGGCCGGGGCTACATCCCCGACGAGTCCGTGATCATGGCCGGAGCCCTGCTGGGGACCCTGCCGCTGCTGCTGGCGTTCACGCTGTTCGGCAAGCAGATCGTCGGCGGGGTGATGCAGGGAGCCGTGAAGGGCTGACGACCCGACGGCCGGACCGGGCCGTGTGCGCGGAGGCGGACCGCCTCCGCGCACACGGCCCGGCGCGCCGCACCGGGCAACGCCGTCCCACGGCGTGCCGTACCGGACGGCGTGCCGTCCCACGGCCCCGGTACCGGCCGTCACCACCGCACACCAACGACCGTCCGAATCGGGCCGGTTGACCACCGGCGCCATGATGGGAGCGCTCCGATGACCTCATTCTCCGAGACGACACAGCTCCCCGGGACAGCCCCCGGGGCCACCGCCGACCCCGGCACGGACACGCACTTCCCGGCCGGCTTCCTGTGGGGAGCGGCCACCAGCGCGTACCAGATCGAGGGCGCCGCACGGGAGGACGGGCGCACCCCGTCCATCTGGGACACCTTCTCCCACACCCCCGGCAGAACCGCGGCGGGTGACACCGGCGACGTCGCCTGCGACCACTACCACCGCTACCGGGACGATGTCGCCCTGATGTCCGAACTCGGCCTGGGCGCCTACCGGTTCTCCGTCTCCTGGCCGCGCGTCCAGCCCACGGGACGCGGGCCCGCCGTACAGCGCGGGCTCGACTTCTACCGCGCCCTCGTCGACGAACTGCTGGCCGCCGGCATCACCCCGGTCCTCACGCTGTACCACTGGGACCTGCCCCAGGAACTGGAGGACGCCGGAGGCTGGCCCGTGCGCAGGACCGCCGAGCGGTTCGCCGACTACGCCGGGATCGTCGCCGAAGCGCTGGGGGACCGCGTCCCGCTGTGGACGACGCTCAACGAACCGTGGTGCAGCGCCTTCCTCGGCTACGGCTCGGGCGTGCACGCTCCCGGGCGCACCGACCCCGTGGCCGCGCTGCGCGCCGCACACCACCTCAACCTCGCACACGGACTGGCCACCCAGGCACTGCGCGCCGCCCTGCCCTCGCACGCCCGGGTCACCGTCGGCCTCAACCCGGCCGTGGTGCGGGCCCGCAGCGAGACGCCCGCCGACCTCGACGCCGCCCGCCGTATCGACGCGCTCGCCACCCGGGTCTTCACCGGGCCCATGCTGCACGGCGCCTACCCCGAGGACCTGTTCACCGACACGGCGGCCCTCACCGACTGGTCCTTCGTCCACGACGGCGACACCGCGCTCGCACACCAGCGGCTGGACGGCCTCTGCCTCAACTACTACACGCCCACCGTCGTCTCGGCGGCACCGGAGGGCACCGCCACCGAACGGCACGACGGCCACGGCGCGAGCCCGCACTCTCCCTGGCCGGGCGCCGACCACGTCTCCTTCCACCAACCCCCGGGCGAGCGCACCGAGATGGGCTGGAGCATCGACCCGGAGGGCCTCACCGAACTGCTGCTGCGCTTCCACGGCGAAGCCCCCGGGCTGCCGCTGTACATCACCGAGAACGGGGCCGCCTGCCCCGATGTCCCGGACGCCGCCGGCCGGTTCCACGATCCGCAGCGCATCGCCTATGTGCGCCGGCACGTGGCCGCCGTGCACCGGGCGCTGGCGGCGGGCGCCGATGTGCGGGGCTACTTCCTGTGGTCGCTGCTGGACAACTTCGAGTGGGCGTACGGCTACGCCAAGCGCTTCGGCATGGTCCATGTGGACTTCGCGACCCAGGCGCGCACACCCAAGGCGAGCGCCCGTTGGTACGCGCGGCTCGCCCGTTCCGGACGGCTGCCCCGGGAGTGAGCGGACGGGGCGGCACCACGGCCGTCCCTCCCGGAACACCGGCCCCGCCCCGCCCGCCGAGGGGGCGGGGCCGCGGTGCTCCGGGCCGAAGTCTCGGAAATTCCTTAGCCCGTTGCGTGATTCGGTGAGCGCGCCCAGCACTGTGAAAGGGGACGGGATGTCCAAGCGCGCGCTGATCACCGGAATCACCGGTCAGGACGGTTCCTACCTGGCCGAGCACCTGTTGCAGCAGGGGTACCAGGTGTGGGGCTTGACCCGGGGGCAGGCCAACCCCCGCAAGGACCGGGTGAGCAGACTGATCCCGGAACTGCAATTCGTCAGCGGGGACCTGATGGACCAGGGCAGCCTCGTGGCGGCCGTGGACGTCGTACAGCCCGACGAGATCTACAACCTCGGTGCCATCTCCTTCGTCCCCATGTCCTGGCAGCAGGCCGAACTCGTCACCGAGGTCAACGGCACCGGCGTGCTGCGGATGCTGGAGGCGGTCCGGATGGTGAGCGGGTTCGGCAGGTCGGCCGGGCGGGACCCGTCCGGGCAGATCCGCTTCTACCAGGCGTCGTCCTCGGAGATGTTCGGCCAGGTCGTGGAGAGCCCGCAGAGCGAGCTGACCTCCTTCCACCCCCGCAGCCCCTACGGCGTCGCCAAGGCGTACGGCCACTACATCACCCAGAACTACCGCGAGTCGTTCGGCATGTACGGCGTCTCCGGCATCCTGTTCAACCACGAATCGCCGCGCCGCGGCGCCGAGTTCGTCACGCGCAAGATCTCCCTCGCGGTGGCCCAGATCAAGCTCGGGCTCCAGGACAAGCTGGCGCTGGGCAACCTCGACGCCGTACGCGACTGGGGCTTCGCGGGGGACTATGTGCGCGCCATGCACCTGATGCTGAGTCAGGACAGCCCCGCCGACTACGTCATCGGCACCGGCCGGATGCACTCCGTGCGGGAGGCCGCCCGCATCGCCTTCGAGTGCGTGGGGCTGGACTGGGAGCAGCACGTCGTCGTCGACCCGGCGCTGGTGCGCCCCGCCGAGGTCGAGACCCTCTGCGCGGACTGCGGCAAGGCCCGTGAGGTCCTCGGCTGGGAACAGACCGTCGAATTCCCCGAACTGATCCAGATGATGGTCGAGTCCGACCTCCGGATGGCCGGACAGACCCGCGATCACGGCAAGCTCCTCACCGCGGCGAGCTGGTAGCCCGCGGCATCACTAGGGATTTCCACGTCGTGGCCCGCCGACACTGAGCGCGTGGCGTGCGGGAAGCCGGGCAGCGCCCTGCAACGGGGCAGCGCCCTCCAGCGGGGTGCGCGGACGACTCAGTCGCTGTGGATCAGCCGTTCCGAGTGCCGGATGCCCACATCGAATCCTCTGCCGTCCGCCGGTCTTGAGATGGGTTGAGTTGACAATGGACATGGAACAGAAGCTCCGGGACTACCTGCGGCGGGCGAGCGCCGACCTCAAGCGCAGCCGGCAGCGGGTCGGCGAACTGGAGGCCGCCGCCCGGGAACCCATTGCCATCGTGGGCATGACCTGCCGGTTCCCCGGCGACGTCGGCAACCCGGAGGAACTGTGGGAGCTGCTCTCGGCCGGTGCGGACGGCATCACCGGGCTCCCCGGCGACCGCGGCTGGGAACTGCTCACGGACGGGTCCGAGGAGTTCGCCGGCGGTTTCCTGCACGACGCCACCCGGTTCGACGCGGGCTTCTTCGGCATCTCGCCCCGCGAGGCGCTGGCCATGGACCCCCAGCAGCGGGTGCTGCTGGAGACCTCGTGGGAGGCGTTCGAGCGGGCCGGGATCGACCCCGGCTCCCTGCGCGGCAGCCGCACCGGCATGTTCGTCGGAGCGATGCCCCAGGACTACCGCATCGGACCCGACGACGACGTCCAGGGCTTCACCCTGACCGGCAACGCCACCAGCGTCCTGTCCGGACGGCTGTCCTACTTCTTCGGTGCCGTCGGCCCGGCCGTGACCGTCGACACCGCGTGCTCCTCGTCCCTGGTGGCCCTGCACCTGGCGGCCCACTCCCTGCGCCAGGGCGAGTGCTCCCTCGCCCTGGCCGCCGGCGTCACCGTGATGTCCAGCCCCACCACCTTCACCGAGTTCAGCCGGCAGGGCGGGCTGGCCGCCGACGGGCGCTGCCGCTCCTTCGCCGACTCCGCGAACGGCACCGGCTGGGCCGAGGGCGTCGGCGTCCTCGTCCTGGAACGGCTCTCCGAGGCGCGCCGCAACGGGCACCAGGTCCTCGCCGTCGTGCGCGGCTCGGCCGTCAACCAGGACGGCGCGTCCAACGGGCTGACCGCGCCCAACGGCCCTTCGCAGCAGCGCGTCATCGAGGAGGCGCTGCTCAACGCCCGCCTCTCCACGGACGAGATCGACGCCGTCGAGGCACACGGCACCGGCACCTCACTGGGCGACCCGGTGGAGGCGCAGGCGCTGCTGGCCACCTACGGCCGCAACCGGCCCGAGGACCGCCCGCTGCTGCTGGGCTCGGTCAAGTCCAACCTCAGCCACACACAGGCGGCGGCGGGCATGGCGGGCGTCATCAAGATGGTCCTCGCCCTGCGGCACGGTGTGCTGCCGCGGACGCTGCACGTCGACGCCCCGTCCTCGCACGTCGACTGGTCCTCGGGAGCGGTGCGCCTGCTCACCGAGCCCGCCCCGTGGCCGCGCGGTGAGCGGCCCCGCCGGGCGGGCGTCTCCTCCTTCGGGCTCAGTGGCACCAACGCGCACACCATCATCGAGGAGGCGCCCCCGCAGCCCGCGCCCGAGGAAGCCGACGAGCGGCGCGTCACCCCCGGCACCCTGCCCTGGCTCGTCTCCGGACGCACCCGCGAGGCCCTGCGCGCCCAGGCCGCGCGCCTGCGGGAGTTCGTCGCCGGACGACCGGGGCCCCACTCCGACGACTCCGACGACTCCGCCGCCCGCGGGGAATCCGACGCCGGCGCCGCCCGTCCTCTCGACCCCCTGGACGTGGCCCGCTCCCTGGCCACCGCCCGCGCCGGCTTCGAGCACCGGGCCGTGGTGCTCGCCCACGACCCGGCCGAACGCGAGGCGGCGCTCGCCGCGCTCGCCGCCGGCGAGCCGCACCCCGGCCTGCTGAGGGGCAGGGCACAGGGCCGCACCAAGACGGCCTTCCTCTTCGCCGGGCAGGGCTCCCAGCGGCCCGGCGCCGGGCGGGAACTCCACGCCCGGTTCCCGGTGTTCGCCGACGCGCTCGACGAGGTCCTCGCCCAGCTCGACGACCATCCCTCGTCCCGCCTCGAACGCCCCCTGCGGGACGTCCTGTTCGCCGCCGAGGGCAGCACCGAGGCGGAACTGCTGCACCGCACGGACTACGCGCAGCCCGCACTGTTCGCCCTCGAAGTCGCGCTCCACCGCCTCGTGGAGTCCTGGGGCGTGCGGCCCGACCACCTCGCCGGCCACTCCGTCGGCGAGATCGCCGCCGCCCATGTGGCCGGAGTGCTCTCCCTGCCCGACGCCGCCTCGCTCGTGCTCGCCCGCGGCCGGCTGATGCAGGAACTCCCCGCCGGCGGCGCCATGATCGCGCTGGAGGCCACCGAGGACGAGGTGCTGCCGCTGGTCGCACCGCACCGGGAAGGCGTCTCGATCGCCGCCGTCAACGGCCCCCGGGCCGTCGTCGTCTCCGGCACCGACGAGGCCGTCACCGCCGTCGCCGACCACTTCACCGCGCAGGGCCGCAGAACCCGGCGGCTGCGTGTCTCGCACGCCTTCCACTCGGCGCTCATGGAGCCGATGCTGGAGGAGTTCCGCGCCGTCGCGGAACGTCTGATGCCCCGGGCGCCCGCCGTGCCGCTCGTCTCCACCGTCACCGGCACTCTCGCCACCGTCGAGGAACTCACCTCTCCCGCCTACTGGGTGGAGCACGCGCGTGCGGCCGTCCGGTTCGCCGACGCCGTCTCCTGGCTGGACGACCACGGAGCCGGCGCCTTCCTCGAAATCGGCCCGGACGGCGTGCTGACCGCCCTCACCCGCACCTGCCTCGACGCCCGCGGCACCACCGAGGACCCCGGCGGACCCGGAGCCACCGCGGCCGCCGACAGCACCGAGGCCACCGCAGCCGCTGAAGCCGCCGAAGCCACCGAAGACGGCCCCGCCGCCACCGCCCTGCCCCTGCTGCGCCCCGGCCGCGACGAGGAGGCGACCGCCACCGCCGCACTGGCCGGACTCCATCTGCACGGCGTGCCCGTCCGCTGGGACGGCTGGTTCGCGCACACCGGCGCGGGCCGCACCGACCTGCCCACCTACGCCTTCCAGCGCCGCCACTACTGGCCCAAGGGCATCACACAGACCGGCGACGTGGGCTCCGCGGGCCTGGGCGCCGCCCGCCACCCGCTGCTCGCCGCCGCCGTCTCCCTCGCCAACTCCGACGGTGTGCTGCTCACCGGCCGGCTCTCCCGGCACACCCACCCCTGGCTGGCCGAACACGCCGTGCACGGCAGCGTCGTGCTGCCCGGCACCGCCTTCCTGGAACTGGCCGTAAGGGCCGGGGACGAGGCCGGCTGCGACCGCGTCGAGGAGCTGACCCTCACCGAGCCGCTCGCCCTGCCCGAGGACACCGCCGTACAGGTGCAGGTGTGGGTCGGCAGCCCCGACGGCTCCGGCCGCAGGGACGTGAGCGTGCACTCCCGCCCCGACGGCGCCGAGGACCGGCCCTGGACCCGGCACGCCACCGGCGTCCTCGCCACCGGGGAACACCGTGCCCCGTTCGACGCCACCGCATGGCCGCCGGCCGGCGCCCGGCCCGTCGACCTCGACGGCTTCTACGACCGCCTCGCCGACGCCGGCTTCGCCTACGGCCCCCTCTTCCGGGGACTGCGGGCCGCCTGGCGCGCCGGAGACGACCTCTGCACCGAGGTGGCGCTCCCACAGGAAGGCGCCGGGGACAGCGGCGCCTTCGCACTCCACCCCGCGCTGCTCGACGGCGCCCTGCACGCCGCCCCCCTCCTCGCCGGGCCCGGCGAGCGGCCGGCCGCCGGGCTGCCCTTCTCCTGGCAGGACGTCAGCCTGCACGCGACCGGCGCCACCACCCTGCGGGTGCGGCTCTCCTGGGCCGGTGACGACACGGTGTCCCTCGCCGTCGCCGACGCCTCCGGCGCACCCGTCGCCTCCGTCGGAAGCCTCGCCCTGCGGGCCGCACCCGAGCACGGAGCCGGCACCGCCGCCCCGATCGTCCGCGACGCCCTGTTCGAGCTGCGCTGGACGCCGCTGCGGGAACACACGGCCACCGCACCCGAGGCCGTCGCCGTGCTCGGCGACGACACCCTCGGCCTCGCCGACGCACTCGGCACCCGCCTGCTCCCCGGCTCCCCCGAGGGCCGGCCGGCCCCGATCGTCCTCCTGCCCGTCTGCGGCGGCCCCGAGGACCCCGCCGCCCGCGCGCACACCCTCACCGCCACCGTCCTGGAACGGCTTCACAGCTGGCTCACGGACGAGCGGCACGCCGCCTCCCGGCTCGTCGTCGTCACCCGGGGCGCCACCGCCGCCGGGGGAGGCGACCTCACCGACCTCACCGACCCCGCGGCCGCCGCCGTCCTCGGGCTCGTCCGCTCGGCACAGAGCGAACACCCCGACCGCATCCGGCTGCTGGACCTCGACCCCGCCGAGGCCGGCACCGCACTGCCCGACGCCGCCCTGACCACCACCGAGCCGCAGACCGCCGTTCGCGACGGCCGGCTGCTCGGCGCCCGCATGGCCCGCGCCCGTACCGGCGCCACCGCCGACGCGACCGCGTGGAACCCGGACGGCACCGTGCTCCTCACCGGCGCCACCGGCAGCCTCGGCCGGATCTTCGCCCGCCACCTCGTCACCCACCACGGCGTACGCCACCTCCTGCTCGCCGGGCGGCGCGGCCCGGCCGCCGACGGCGCCCGCGAACTCGCCGACGAGCTGGCCGCGTTGGGCGCCGAGGTCGCCCTCGAAGCCTGCGATCTCGCCGACCGCGAGGCCGTCGGCCGACTGCTGGCCGGCGTGCCCGAAGCGCACCCGCTGACGGCCGTCGTGCACAGCGCCGGCGTCCTCGACGACGGAGTCCTCACGTCCCTGACGCCGGAGCGGGTCAGCGCCGTGCTGCGGCCCAAGGCCGACGCCGTGTGGCACCTGCACGAGGCCACCCGCGACCTGGACCTGGCCGCGTTCGTGGTCTTCTCCTCCCTCTCCGGCACCGTCGGCGCCGCCGGACAGGGCAACTACGCCGCAGCCAACGCCTTCGTGGACGCCGTCGCCCAACTGCGGCACGCCTCCGGGCTGCCCGCACTCTCCCTGGCCTGGGGCCCGTGGCAGCTCAACGCGGGCATGACCGGCGGCCTCACCGGAGCCGAGACCGAGCGCCTCGCCCGCCGGGGCACACCGCCGCTCACCGAGGAACAGGGCCTCGCACTCTTCGACGCGGCCCTCGGTGCCCGCACCCCCGTACTGCTGCCGGCCCGGCTCGACACCTCCGTGCTGCGCCTCCAGGACGAGGTGCCGCCGCTGCTGCGCGGCCTCGTGCGCACCCCCGCGCGCCGGACGGCCGTCTCCGCCTCCGAGACCGCCGTCGGCCTCGTCCAGCGGCTGACCCGGCTGGACGAACAGGCCCGCTCCCGCGCCGTGTTCGACCTCGTCCGCACCCAGGTCGCCGCCGTACTCGGCCACACCGACCCGGCCGAGGTCGAGGCGGCACGCCCCTTCCAGGAACTGGGCTTCGACTCGCTCAGCGCCGTCGAGCTGCGCAACCGGCTCGGCTCCGTCACCGGACTGCGCATCCCCGCCACCGTCGTCTTCGACCACCCGAACGTCACGGCGCTCGCCCGGTACGTACTCGCCGAACTCCTCGGCGCCGACACGACGGACGGCACACACGCCCGGGACGGCGGGAGCGCACCGCGTGCGGCGGCCGACGACGACCCCGTCGTCATCGTCGGCATGAGCTGCCGCTACCCCGGCGGCGTCACCTCGCCCGAGGACCTGTGGCGGCTGGTCGGCGAGGGCACCGACGCCATCTCCGGACTGCCCACCGACCGCGGCTGGGACCTGGAGAACCTGTACCACCCCGACCCCGACCACCCCGGCACCACCTACACCCGCTACGGCGGATTCCTGCACGACGCGGCCGAGTTCGACCCCGCCTTCTTCGGCATGAGCCCCCGCGAGGCCCTCGCCACCGACGCGCAGCAGCGGCTGCTGCTCGAAGCCTCCTGGGAAGCCGTCGAACGCGCCGGCATCGACCCGGTGTCGCTGCGCGGCAGCAGGACCGGAGTCTTCGCCGGCGTCATGTACAACGACTACGCCGCGACCCTCACCGACGAGCGGTTCGAGGGCTTCCAGGGCAGCGGCACCTCGCCCAGCATCGCCTCCGGACGCGTCGCCTACACCCTCGGCCTGGAGGGCCCGGCCGTCACCGTCGACACGGCCTGCTCCTCCTCCCTCGTCGGCATGCACTGGGCGATGCACGCGCTGCGCGCGGGGGAGTGCTCGCTGGCCCTGGCCGGCGGCGTCACCGTGATGTCCACACCGACCTCCCTCATCGAGTTCGCCCGCCAGCGCGGACTGTCCCCCGACGGCCGGTGCAAGGCGTTCTCCGACGACGCCGACGGCGTCGGCTGGGCCGAGGGCGTCGGCGTCCTCGTCCTGGAACGGCTCTCCGACGCACGCCGCAACGGCCACCGGGTCCTCGCCGTCGTCCGCGGCTCGGCCATCAACCAGGACGGCGCCTCCAACGGGCTGACCGCGCCCAACGGGCCGTCGCAGCAGCGCGTCATCCGCCAGGCACTCGGGGCCGCCGGGCTCACCCCCCGGGACATCGATGCCGTCGAAGCACACGGCACCGGCACCTCACTCGGCGACCCCATCGAGGCCCAGGCACTGCTCGCCACCTACGGCCAGGACCGGGACGCCGACCGCCCGCTGCTGCTCGGCTCGGTGAAGTCCAACATCGGCCACACCCAGGCCGCCGCCGGGGTCGCCGGCGTCATCAAGATGGTCCAGGCGATGCGGCACGGAGTGCTGCCCCGCACCCTGCACGCCGACCGGCCGTCCAGCCACGTCGACTGGGACGAGGGAGCCGTCCGGCTGCTGCGGCAGGAGACGCCCTGGCCCGGCACCGGCCGGCCGCGCCGCACCGGCGTGTCCTCCTTCGGCATCAGCGGCACCAACGCCCACGTCATCCTCGAAGAGGCGCCCGCCGCCCCGCAGGAGCCCGCACCCGCCGCCGCACCCGCCGTCGTGCCCTGGACCCTGTCGGCCAGGACCCGGGCCGCCCTCCGCGACCAGGCCGCGCGGCTGCGCGCCCGCGCCGCCGAGCAGCCGGACCTCGACCTCGCCGCCACCGGACGCGCGCTCGCCACCACCCGCTCCGCCTTCGACCGGCGCGCCGTCGCGCTCGGCGACCGCGACGAACTCCTGCGCGCCCTCGGCGCCCTGGCCGACGACCGCCCCGACCCCGCGCTCGTCGAGGGAGAGGCCGGCACCGGCACCCTCGCACTGCTCTTCGCCGGGCAGGGCAGCCAGCGCCCCGGAGCAGGACGCGAACTCCACGCCGCCCACCCGGCGTTCGCGCAGGCCCTCGACGAGGTGTGCGCCGCGCTCGACCCGCACCTGGAACGGCCCCTGCGCGAGGTCCTGTTCGCCGAGGACGGCAGCCCCGAAGCCGCGCTGCTGGACCGCACCGGCTGGGCCCAGCCCGCCCTCTTCGCCCTCGAAGTCGCCCTCCACCGCCTGCTGCACTCCTGGGGCGTACGCCCCGACGTCCTCCTCGGCCACTCGGTGGGCGAGATCGCCGCCGCCCACGTGGCCGGCGTCCTCTCGCTGCCCGACGCCGCCCGGCTCGTCACCGCCCGCGCCCGGCTCATGGACGCGCTGCCCGCCGGCGGCGCCATGATCTCCCTCCAGGCCACCGAGGACGAGGTCGCCCCGCTGCTCGCCGGGCGCGAGCACGAGGTGTCCCTCGCCGCCGTCAACGGCCCGCGGGCCGTCGTCGTCGCGGGGGAGGAGCGCGCCGCCGAGGAGATCCGCGAGCACATCGCCGGACTCGGCCGGAAGACCCGGCGGCTGCGGGTCAGCCACGCCTTCCACTCCCCGCTGATGGAACCCGCGCTGGAGGACTTCCGCCGCGTCGCCGCCGAACTCACCTACCACGCACCGTCCGTCACCGTCGTCTCCGACCTCACCGGACGCGTCGCCACCGCCGACGAACTGTGCTCACCCGACCACTGGGTCGACCACGTCCGCGCCACCGTCCGCTTCGCCGACGGCGTCAGCGCGGCACGCGCCGCCGGAGCCACCGCCTTCCTCGAACTCGGCCCCGACGGCACCCTGACCGCCCTCGCCCAGGACGTGCTCGGCGACGACCCGGGCACCGACCTCGTCGCCGCGCTGCGCACCGACCGGAGCGAGGAGCGCACCCTCGCCACCGCGCTCGCCCGCCTGCACACGCACGGCACCCCCGTCGACTGGGCCGCCTGGTTCGGCACGGCCGCCCGCACCCCCGTCGACCTGCCGACCTACCCCTTCCAGCACGAGCGGTACTGGCCCGAGCCCGGGGAGCGGACCGGCCCACCGGCGGCCCAACCGCCCACCGACACGGCCGACTCCGAGCTGTGGGACGCCGTCGACCGCGGCGACGCCGGCGAACTCGCCACGCTCCTCGGACTCCGCGACGAACAGCACGCCTCCCTCTACACCCTGCTGCCCGCCCTGTCCTCCTGGCGCCAGCAGCGGCAGGAACAGGCCCGCCTGGACGCCCTGCGCTACCGGGTGGAGTGGACCCCCGTCCAGCCGTCGGCCGCACCCGTGCTGGACGGCACCTGGCTCGTCGTCACCACCGAGGACACCCGGGACGAGGCAGCGGAACTCCTCGACGCGCTGCGCGGCCACGGCGCCCTCCTCGAAGAGCTGCTCCTGGCCCCGCACGAGGACGACCGGGCCGCCATGGCCGCCCGTCTGGCTGCACACCCCGAAGCGCACGGGATCCTCTCCGTGCTGCCGCTGGCCGACCGCCCCGGCGTTCCGCCCGCCGCCGGCCTGCCGCCCGGGCTGCGCCGCAGCTTCACCCTCCTCCAGGCCCTCGCCGACGCGGGCACCACCGCGGCCCTGTGGACGGTGACCCGCGGCGCCGTCTCCACCGCCGGCTCCGCCGACCCGCTCCACAACCCCGTCCAGGCCGCCGTCTGGGGCCTGGCACGCGTCGCGGCGCTGGAACACCCCGAACGCCCGCACGGACTCGTCGACCTGCCGCCCCACCTCGACCCCGCCGTCGTCCAGCAGTTCGTCTCCGCCCTCGCCGCCACCGGCACGGGACACACCGGCCCCGCCGAGGACCAGCTCGCGCTGCGCCCCGTCGGCACGTTCGCACGCCGGCTGGTACGCCAGCCCGCCGAGGCACCGCCCCCCGGCGCCTTCTCCCTCACCGGCACCGTGCTCGTCACCGGCGGCACCGGCGCGCTCGGCGCCGAGGTCGCCCGCTTCCTCGCCCGGGAAGGCGCCACGCACCTGCTGCTCACCAGCCGCAGCGGACCCGAGGCGCCCGGCGCCGACCGGCTGCGCGGCGAACTGGAGGACCTCGGCGCCCGCGTCACCCTCGCCGCCTGCGACACCGCCGACCGCGACGCGCTCGCCCGGGTGCTCGCCGGCATCCCCGACGAGCACCCGCTGACCGGCGTCGTACACGCCGCCGGTGTCGGCCAGGTCTCCGCCCTGGCCGACACCTCCCTCGACGACGCGGCGGCCACCGCGTCCGCCAAGATGCTCGGCGCCGCACACCTCGACGCGCTGCTCGACGACGACGCGGACCTCGACTTCTTCGTCCTCTTCTCCTCCGTCGCCGGCGTATGGGGAAGCGCCGGGCAGAGCGCCTACGGTGCGGCCAACGCCTACCTGGACGCCCTCGCCGAGAACCGCTGGGCGCGCGGCCTGCCCGCCACCTCCCTCGCCTGGGGCCCGTGGGCCGAAGCGGGCATGGCCACCCACGACGCCATGGCCGACCGGCTGGAACGCACCGGACTGCGCTTCCTCGACCCGCGCAGCGCCCTCGCCGAACTGCGCCGCGCCCTCGCCCAGCAGGACGTGGCCCTCACCGTCGCCGACGTCGACTGGGCGCGCTACCACCCGGTGTTCACCTCGTCCCGGCCCAGCACGCTCTTCGGCGCACTCGACGACGTACGCGCCCTCGCACACGCCGACGACACCGAGGCGCCCGGCCGCACCCCGCTCGCCGGACGGCTCACCGGGCTCACCCGGGACGAGCAGGAGCAGCACCTGGTCGACCTGGTACGCGGCGAGGCCGCCGCCGTCCTGGGGCACGCCTCGGCCGAGGCCGTCGAGCCGCGCCGCGCCTTCCGCGACGCGGGCTTCGACTCGCTCACCGCCGTCGAACTGCGCAAACGCCTCGCCCTCGGCACCGGGCTCGACCTGCCCGCCACGCTCGTCTTCGACTACCCCACGCCCGTCGGGCTCGCCCGGTTCCTGCACGGCGAACTCCTCGGCGCCGACGGCCCGTCGACGGCCGGCACCCCCGCGGCACCGGCCGCCGTCACCACCGGCGGCTTCGACGAGCCCGTCGCCGTCGTCGGCATGGGCTGCCGCTTCCCCGGCGGCGTGCGCTCCCCGCAGGAGTTCTGGCGGATGGTCTCCGAGGGGACCGACGCCATCACCGACTTCCCCGTCGACCGCGGCTGGGACGGCGACGGCCTCCACCACCCCGACCCCGACCACCCCGGCACCACCTACTCCACCCGCGGCGGCTTCCTGCACGACGCGGGGGAGTTCGACGCCGGGTTCTTCGGCATCTCGCCCCGCGAGGCGCTGTCCATGGACCCCCAGCAGCGGCTGCTGCTGGAGACGACCTGGGAGGCGTTCGAGCAGGCCGGGATCGACCCCGCCACCGTGCACGGCAGCGTCACCGGCACCTTCATCGGCTCCAGCTACCAGGAGTACGGGCTCGGCCTCGACGACGCGGCCGGCGCCGGGCACGCCGTCACCGGCACCAGCCCCAGCGTGCTGTCCGGGCGGCTCGCCTACGCCTTCGGCCTGGAGGGCCCGGCCGTCACCGTCGACACGGCCTGCTCGTCGTCGCTGGTGGCCCTGCATCTGGCCTGCCAGTCGCTGCGCAACGGGGAGAGCTCCCTCGCCCTGGCCGGCGGCGCCACCGTCATGACGACCCCGGCGCCGTTCATCGCCTTCAGCAAGCAGCGGGCGCTGGCCGGCGACGGGCGGTGCAAGTCCTTCTCCGAGGGCGCCGACGGCATGACCCTCGCCGAGGGCGTCGGCGTGCTGGTCCTGGAGCGGCTCTCCGACGCGCGCCGCAACGGCCACGAGGTGCTGGCCGTCGTCCGGGGCTCGGCCATCAACCAGGACGGCGCCTCCAACGGGCTCACCGCGCCCAACGGGCCGTCGCAGCAGCGCGTCATCCGGCAGGCCCTCGCCAACGCCGGGCTGGGCCCCGGCGAGATCGACGCGGTGGAGGCGCACGGCACCGGCACCTCACTCGGTGACCCCATCGAGGCGCAGGCGCTGCTGGCCACCTACGGCCGGGCGCGGGACGCGGAACGTCCGCTGCTGCTCGGGTCGGTGAAGTCCAACATCGGCCACACCCAGTCCGCCGCCGGCGTCGCCGGTGTCATCAAGATGGTGCTGGCGCTGCGGAACGGCGCGCTGCCGCCCACCCTGCACGCCGAGCAGCCCTCCGGCCGCATCGACTGGAGCCCGGGCACGGTCTCGCTGCTGACCGAGCCGGCCGACTGGCCGCGCGGTGAGCGGGCCCGCCGGTGCGCCGTGTCCTCCTTCGGCATCAGCGGCACCAACGCGCACGCCGTCCTCGAAGAGGCGCCCCGCGACGAGGAGTCCGGGCCCGCCGGTGCGGCGGAGCCCGTCGCGCCCGCCGGCGGCGTCGTCCCCTGGCTGCTGTCCGCGCGCACCCCCGCGGCGCTGCGCTCCCAGGCGGCCCGGCTGGCCGGGCGCCTCACGGAGGACGACGCACCGTGCCGTCTCGACGTCGGCCACACCCTGCTGACCTCCCGCACCCTCTTCGAGCACCGGGCCGTCGTCCTCACCACCACGGGCGCAGGAGCGTCCGACGACAGCGCGGGCGAGACCGCCGCTGACACCGCCGGAACCGACATCGACACCGGCGCGGACGCCGAGGTGACCGACCCGCTGGACGCCCTCACCGCGCTGGCCGAGGGCCGCTCCTCGCGCGCCGTCGTGCAGGGCACCGCCGACGCCGACGGCCGGACCGTCTTCGTCTTCCCCGGCCAGGGCTCCCAGTGGGCCGGTATGGGCGCCCAACTCCTGGCGGAGTCACCGGCGTTCGCCGAACGGATGCACGCCTGCGCCGCAGCCCTGGCCCCGTTCACCGACTGGTCCCTCCTCGACGTCCTCCACCAGGCCGAGGGCGCGCCCGGGCTGGACCGCGTCGACGTCGTCCAGCCCGCCTCCTGGGCGGTCATGGTGTCGCTGGCCGAACTGTGGCGCAGCCACGGCGTCACGCCCGACGCCGTCGTCGGCCACTCCCAGGGCGAGATCGCCGCCGCGACCGTCGCCGGCGCCCTCACCCTGGAGGACGCCGCCCGCGTCGTGGCCCTGCGCAGCCGGGCCATCGCCCGCGTCCTGGCCGGCTCCGGCGGGATGATGTCCGTGCCGCTGCCCGTCTCCGACGTCGAGCGGCGCCTCACCGCGTACGGCGACGCCCTGTCCGTCGCCGCCGTCAACGGGCCCGCCTCCGTCGTCGTCTCCGGCACCGTGACGGCGGTCGACGCCTTCCTCGCCGAACTGACCGCCGCCGATGTCCGTGCCCGGCGCATCGCCGTCGACTACGCCTCGCACTCCGAGCAGGTCGAACTCCTCCGGGACGAACTCCTCGACGCCCTCGCCCCGGTACGGCCCCGCCCGGCGCAGGTGCCGTTCCACTCCACCGTCACCGGCGACCGCGCGGCGGAGGACGCCCCCCTCGACGCCGACTACTGGTACCGCAACCTGCGGCACACCGTGCGCTTCGAACCGGCCGTCCGCGCCCTGCTCGACGCCGGACACACGACGTTCATCGAGGTCAGCTCCCACCCGGTGCTGACGATGGCGGTCGGCGACACCGTGGACGAGGCAGCGGACGAGACCGCGGGCGGCACCGCGACCGGGGCCGTCGTGACCGGCACCCTGCGCCGCCACCAGGGCGGCGTCGAACGCTTCCTGACCTCCCTCGCCGAGGCGTTCGTCCGGGGCGTCCGCGTCGACTGGAACCCCGTCTTCGCGGACACCGGGGCCCGGCCCGTGCCGCTGCCCACCTACGCCTTCCAGCGCGAACACCTGTGGGCGCTCCCCACGGCGCAGGACCGGCAGCAGGGCCGGGCGGCCGGTGCCGCCGACGCCGCCGAGACGGAGTTCTGGAGCGCGGTCGAGGACGCCGACGTCGACGCCCTCGCCGCCGGGCTCCGCGTCGACGGCGCGGCCCTCGCCCCCGTGCTGCCGGCGCTCGCCGACTGGCGCCGCCGGCGCCGCCAGCTGTCCACCGTCGACTCCTGGCGCTACCGCGCCACCTGGAAGCCGCTCACCGGACTGCCCGCAGCCGCCCTGTCCGGCACCTGGCTGCTCGTCACCACCGCCGATGCCGCCTCCGACACGGCCTCCGACGCGGCCTCCGCTGCCGCGGTCTCCGAGGTCGAAGACGCCCTCGCCGCACACGGAGCACGGGTGCGCACCCTCGTCCTGGACGAGGCCGACACCGACCGCGCCGCCCTCACCGCCCGGCTGGCGGCACGCGAGGACCTCGCCGAACTCACCGGCGTCGTCTCGCTGTTGGCCGCGGCCGAGCAACCCGACGAGCAGCGGCCCGCGCTCACCCTCGGCCTCGCCCTGTCCGTCGTCCTCATCCAGGCCCTCGGCGACGCCGCCGTGGACGCGCCCCTGTGGTGCCTGACCCGGGGCGCCGTCTCCACCGGCCGCTCCGACCGGCTGACCCGCCCGGCGCAGGCCCAGATCCTCGGCCTCGGCTGGACCGCCGCGCTCGAACACCCGCAGCGCTGGGGCGGCGTGGCCGATCTGCCCGAGCGGCTCGACCGGCGCGCGGCCGAACGGCTCGCCGCCGTCCTCACCGGACGCACCGGCGAGGACCAGCTCGCCATCCGCCCCTCCGGCGTCCTCGCCCGCCGCGTCGTGCACGCACCCGCCCCGCCCGCCGAGCCGGCCCGCCCCTGGACACCGCGCGGAACCGTCCTCGTCACCGGCGGCACCGGCACCCTCGGCCCCCACCTGGCCCGCTGGCTCGCCGAGCAGGGCGCGGAGCACCTCGTGCTCACCAGCCGCCGCGGCATGGACGCGCCCGGCGCCGCCGAACTCGTCGAGGAACTCGGCCGGTCCGGCTGCGAGGTCACCGTCGCCGCCTGCGACCTGACCGACCGCGCCGCGGTCGCCGCACTGCTGGACGGGCTCAGCGCCGAAGGACGCACCGTGCGCACCGTCGTCCACACGGCCGCCGTCATCGAACTGCTCTCCCTGGAGGAGACCGACCTCGACTCCTTCGCCCGGGTCGTGCACGCCAAGGTCGCCGGCGCCCGCCACCTCGACGAACTCCTCGACGACGACGCACTCGACGCGTTCGTGCTGTACTCCTCGACCGCCGGAATGTGGGGCAGCGGCCGGCACGCCGCCTACGTCGCGGCCAACGCCTGCCTCAACGCGCTCGCCGAGCACCGCAGGGCCCGCGGCGCCACCGCGACCTCCCTGTCCTGGGGCATCTGGTCCGACGACATCGAACTCGGCCGCGTCGACCCCGGCGAGATCCGCCGCAGCGGACTCGCCTTCATGGAGCCCCAACTGGCCCTCACCGGGCTGCGGCAGGCCCTCGACGCCGACGAGACCGTGCTCTGCGTCGCCGACATCGACTGGCAGCGCTACCACCCGGTCTTCACGTCCGGCCGGGACACCGCCCTCTTCGCGGAGCTGCCCGAGGTCCAGCAGCTCGCGGAGGACGGCACCGCCACCGAGGGCGGCAGCGAGTTCGCCACCAGGATCCGCGCGCTGCCCCCCGTCGAACAGGACCGGGTCCTCCTCGACCTCGTCCGCGGCGAGGCCGCGACGGTCCTCGGCCACGCCTCGCCCGATGTCCTCTCCGAACAGCGCGCCTTCCGCGACGTCGGCTTCGACTCCCTCACCGCCGTCGATCTGCGCAACCGGCTGAACGGCGTCACCGGCCTCACCCTGCCGAGCACCATGGTGTTCGACTACCCGACGCCGTCCGCGCTCGTCGCGTTCCTGCGCACCCGGCTCGCCGGCACCGGCACCACCGACGCCGCCGCTGCCCCGCCCGCTCCCGCCGGCGGCTCCGTCGACGAGCCGCTCGCCATCGTCGGCATGAGCTGCCGCTACCCCGGCGGCGTCGGCTCCCCGGAGGAGCTGTGGGAGCTCATCGCCTCCGGCGGCGACGCCATCGGCGCCTTCCCCGAGGACCGCGGCTGGGACACCGAGGGCCTCTACGACCCGGACCCCGACAGCCCCGGGCACACCTACTCCACCCGCGGCGGCTTCCTGCACGACGTCGCCGACTTCGACGCCGGGTTCTTCGGCATCTCCCCACGCGAGGCGCTGGCCATGGACCCGCAGCAGCGGCTCCTGCTGGAGAGCGCCTGGGAGGCCGTGGAGCGCGCCGGCATCGACGCCGCCACCCTGCGCGGCAGCCGCACCGGCACCTTCATCGGCGCCAGCTACCAGGACTACACCGCCGGCGGCGCCGCGCCCGAGGGCAACGAGGGGCACCTGATCACCGGCAGCATCTCCAGCGTGCTGTCCGGGCGGCTCGCCTACAGCTTCGGCTTCGAGGGCCCGGCCGTCACCCTGGACACCGCCTGCTCGTCGTCGCTGGTGGCACTGCACCTGGCCTGCCAGTCGCTGCGCAACGGGGAGAGCTCCCTCGCCCTGGCCGGCGGCGTCAGCGTCATGGCGACCCCCAGCGCGTTCGTCGGCTTCAGCCGGCAGCGGGCCATGGCCGCCGACGGCCGGTGCAAGGCGTACGCCGATGCCGCCGACGGCATGAGCCTGGCCGAGGGCCTCGGCCTCGTCGTCGTCGAGCGGCTCTCCGACGCACGCCGCAACGGCCACCGGGTCCTCGCCGTCATCCGCGGCTCCGCCGTCAACCAGGACGGCGCCTCCAACGGGCTGACCGCGCCCAACGGGCCGTCGCAGCAGCGCGTCATCCGCGACGCCCTCGCCGACGCCGGCCTGACCCCCGCCGAGGTGGACGTCGTCGAGGGCCACGGCACCGGCACCAGGCTCGGCGACCCCATCGAGGCGCAGGCGCTGCTGGCCACCTACGGCCAGGACCGGGACGCCGGACAGCCGCTGCTGCTGGGCTCGGTGAAGTCCAACATCGGCCATACGCAGATGGCTTCGGGCGTGGCGGGCGTCATCAAGATGGTCATGGCGATGCGCCACGGCACCGCGCCCCGCACCCTGCACGTCGACGAGCCCTCCACGCACGTCGACTGGTCCTCCGGCGCCATCCGGCTGCTCACCGAGGAAGAGCGGTGGCCGGACACCCCGGGGCCGCGCCGTGCCGCCGTCTCGTCGTTCGGGCTGAGCGGCACCAACGTGCACACCGTCCTCGAACTGCCGCAGGACGACGCCGCACCGGCCGGGACCGACGGAACCGACGAGACCGGCGGAGCCGACGGAACCGACCGGACCGCCGGAACGGACACGGCCGACGGGGCGGTCGCGGCGGCAGGGGAGACCCGGGACACGGCCGCCGTCGCCGGGCCCGTGCCCGTGCTGCTCTCCGGCCGCACCGAGGCCGGACTGCGCGCCCGCGCCGCACAGTTGCGCGACCTCGTCGAGCAGCGGCCCGAGGTGCCGCCCGCCGCACTGGCACGCGCGCTCGCCACCACCCGCACGGCGCTCGACCACCGCGCGGCCGTCGTGGCCGCCGACCGGGACACCCTCCTCCGCGGGCTCACCGCGCTGCACGAGGGCACCCCGGACAGCGTGCTGAGCACCGGCCGCCCCGCGTCCGGCCGGCTCGCCTTCCTGTTCACCGGCCAGGGCAGCCAGCGCCCCGGCACCGGCCGGGAACTGTACGAGCGCCACCCGGTGTTCGCCGACGCCCTCGACGCCGTCCTCACCCGCCTCGACCAGGAACTCGACCGGCCGCTGCGCGACATCCTCTTCGCCGAGCCCGGCACCCCCGAGGCCGCGCTGCTGGACGACACCGCCTGGACCCAGCCCGCGCTCTTCGCCCTCGAAGTGGCGCTGTTCCGGCTCGCCGAGTCCTGGGGCCTGCGCCCCGACTACGTCGCCGGGCACTCCATCGGCGAGTACGCGGCAGCGCACGCGGCGGGCGTCCTCACCCTCGACGACGCCTGCACGCTCGTCGCCGCACGCGGCCGGCTCATGGCCGCGCTCCCACAGGGCGGCGCCATGTGCGCGCTCCAGGCGGCCGAGGACGAGGTGCTGCCGCTGCTGGACAGGCCGGACGGCCGTGCGTCCGTCGCCGCCGTCAACACCCCGCGCTCACTGGTCGTCTCCGGCGACGAGGACGCGGTGCGGGCGATCGAGGAACACTTCGCCGCACAGGGCCGCAGGACCCGCAGGCTGACGGTGAGCCACGCCTTCCACTCGCACCACATGGACCCGGTGCTGGAGGAGTTCACCCGTATCGCGGCGGGCGTCACCCACCGGCCGCCGGAGATCCCGTTCGTCTCCGCCGTCACCGGTGAACTGCTCGGCGCCGAGGACCTCGGCACGGGCGCCTACTGGGCCGGGCAGACCCGGCACGCGGTGCGCTTCGCCGACGCGGTGCGGCGCCTGGCCGACGCCGGGGTGACCTGCTGCCTCGAACTCGGCCCCGACGGCACCCTCTCCGGCGCCGTCCGCGACATCGCCGCCGCAGCAGATGCCGCGGCCGCAGCAGATGCCGCCGACGGAGCGGACGCAGCCGACGCAGCAGGCACAGCCGGCACAGCCGACACAAGCGTTGCGGGCGATACGGCCGACGCCGCCCACGCCGCGGACACCGCCGCCGCAGCCGACACCGTCGGCACCACCCACCTCGGAGGCGTCGCGGACACCGAGGGCCGTACCACCCCGGCCGCCGTGCCCCTGCTGCGCCGCGACAGGGACGAACCCCACGCCGTCGCCACGGCCCTCGCCGCGCTCCACCTGCACGGCGTACGGCCCGACTGGAACGCCGTGCTCCCCGGCACCGGCCACATCGACCTGCCCACCTACCCGTTCCAGCGCTCCCGCTACTGGCCCGACACCCCGGCCCTCCCCGGGCCCGTGGACGCCTCGGCCCCCGCGGACCCGGTGGACGCCGAGTTCTGGTCGGCCGTCGAACGCGGCGACGTGACCGGTCTCGGCGACCGGCTCGACCTGGACGGCGAGACCCTGACCGCCCTCGTTCCCGCACTGTCCTCCTGGCGCCGCAAGCGCCGCGAGGAGACGACCGTCGACGGCTGGCGCTACCGCGTCACCTGGAAGCCGCTGACCGGGACACGGGCCGAACACCCCGACGGCACCTGGCTGATCCTCGCCCCCGGCACCACCGGCGCGGACGACTGGAGCGACACCGTGGCCGCCGCGCTCGGCACCGGCACCGTGCGCCTCGACGTCACCGAAGCCGACCGGGACGCCCTCGCGGCACGCCTGCGCGCGTCCGTCGCGGACGGGACCGTGTTCAGCGGAGTGCTGTCCCTGCTCTCCCTCCACGACGAGCCCACCGGCCACGACGAGCCCACCGGCCCGGCGGACACCCCGGCGGGGCCGCTCTTCACGGCAACGGCCGTGCAGGCGCTGGGCGATGCCGGTATCGACGCACCCCTGTGGTGCCTCACCCGGGCCGCCGTCCGCACCGGCCGCTCCGAACCGCCGGCCGACCCCGCCCAGGCCGCCGTCTGGGGGCTGGGCCGCGCCGTCGCCCTCGAACCCCCGACCCGCTGGGGCGGCCTCGTCGACCTGCCCGCAGCGCCGGACGCAGCCACACTCCGGCGGCTGCCCGGAGCCCTCACCGCCGCCGGCGACGAGGACCAGCTCGCCGTCCGCTCCACCGCCGTCTTCGCCCGGCGCCTCGCCCACCACCCCGTCGGCGGCGACCCCGCCGTGCGCCCCTACCGGCCCACCGGCACGGTCCTCGTCACCGGCGGCACCGGCGGGCTCGGCAGCCATGTGGCACGCCGCCTCGCCCGCGACGGCGCCGCACACCTGCTGCTCGTCAGCCGCCGGGGCCCCGAAGCGCCGGGCGCCGACGCGCTGCGCGCCGAACTGGAGGAGACGGGCGCCCGGGTCACCCTCGCCGCCTGCGACACCGCCGACCGCGACGCGCTCCGCGCCGTCCTCGCGGCCGTACCGGACGAGACGCCGCTCACCGCGGTCTTCCACACGGCCGGTGTCGTCGAGGACGCCCTCGTCGACGCCCTGACGCCGGAGAAGTTCGCCGCCGTCCAGCGTGCCAAGGTCACCGCCACGCTCCATCTGCACGACCTCACCCGCGCCCTGGACCTCGACGCGTTCGTACTGTTCTCCTCCACCGCCGGCACCCTGGGCGCCGCCGGGCAGGGCAACTACGCGGCCGCCAACGCCTTCCTCGACGCCTTCGCCGCCGTACGCCGCGCCCAGGGCCTGCCCGCGACCTCCGTCGCCTGGGGCCCGTGGGCCGGCGCCGGTATGGCCGTCGACGGCGCCGGGGTGGAACAGCGCGTGCGCCGCGGCGGCTACACCCCGATGGCCCCCGACCGGGCACTGGCCGCCCTGCACCACGCCATCGAGCACGACGACGAGGCCGTCACCGTCGCCGACATCGACTGGGAACGCTTCGCCGCCGCCTTCACCACCGTGCGGCCGAACCCGCTCGTCGCCGACCTGCCCGCACTGCGCCGCGCCGGCGCCGTGGTGTCCTCCGCCACCCTGACCGGCCCCGGCACCCCCGGACAGCAGGCGCCCGAACTGCTCGGCAAGCTCGCCCCGCTCCCCGCGTCGGGCCGCGCCCGGCTCGTCCTCGACCTGGTGCGCGGCCACGCCGCCGCCGTCCTCGGCCACGCGGGCGGCGACCGCCTCGACCCCGAACAGACCTTCCTGGGCCTCGGCTTCGACTCGCTCACCACCGTCGAACTGCGCAACGCGCTGTCCGCCACGACGGGCCTGAAGCTGCCCGCCACCCTCGTCTACGACCACCCCACCCCGCGTGCCCTCGCCCGCTTCCTCCTCACCGAGCTCACCGGCTCCCTGACCGAGGACGGCACGGCACGGACCGCCGGCACGGCCGCCGCCGACCGTCCCGCCGAGGACGACCGCATCGCCGTCGTCGGGATGAGCTGCCGTTTCCCCGGCGGCATCACCACCCCCGAGGACCTGTGGGACCTGCTCACCCGCGGCGAGGACGCCATCTCCGGCTTCCCCACCGACCGCGGCTGGGACCTCGACCGCCTCGCCCACGGCGGATCCGCCACCCTGGAAGGCGGCTTCCTCGACGGTGTCGGCCTCTTCGACGCCGCCTTCTTCGGGATCTCGCCCCGCGAGGCGCTGGCCATGGACCCGCAGCAGCGGCTGCTGCTGGAGACCTCCTGGGAGGTACTGGAACGCGCCGGCATCGACGCCCACGCGCTGCGCGGCAGCCGGACCGGTGTCTTCGTCGGCACCAACGGCCAGGACTACGTCACCCTGCTGCGCGGCGGCACCGCCGATGTGCGCGGGCACGTCGCCACCGGCAACACGGCCAGCGTCATGTCCGGCCGGCTCTCCTACGCCCTCGGGCTCGAAGGCCCTGCCGTCACCGTCGACACCGCCTGCTCCTCGTCCCTCGTGGCCCTCCATCTGGCCGCCCGCTCCCTGCGCCAGGGCGAGTGCACGCTCGCGCTCGCGGGCGGCGTCTCCGTGATGTCCAGCCCGGACGCCTTCACGGAGTTCACCGTCCAGGGCGGGCTGGCGGCGGACGGCCGCTGCAAGGCGTTCGCGGACGCCGCCGACGGCACCGGCTGGTCGGAGGGCGTCGGCGTCCTCGCACTGGAACGCCTCTCCGACGCGCGCCGCAACGGGCACCGGGTGCTGGCCGTCATCGGCGGCACGGCCGTCAACCAGGACGGCGCCTCCAACGGCCTCACCGCCCCCAACGGCCGCGCACAGCAGCAGGTGATCCGCCAGGCCCTCGCCGACGGCGGCCTCACCCCGGCCGACATCGACGCGGTCGAGGCACACGGCACCGGCACCGGACTCGGCGACCCCATCGAGGCCAACGCGCTCCTCGCCTCCTACGGCAACGACCGCGAACAGCCGCTGTTCCTCGGATCGGTCAAGTCGAACCTCGGGCACACCCAGGCCGCCGCCGGTGTCGCCGGGGTCATCAAGATGGTGCTGGCG